>NZ_JAKZGO010000005.1:2500-308396 GCF_022549785.1 Belliella alkalica | reverse complement strand
ATAGCAATAGCATCGAAGATTGTGATGTGTTGCAGATCAATAGTACTGAAAACTACGTACGTTATCATCTTGTCAGCATGATGGAAAAAATCAAGGCTAGCAAAGATCCCAAACCACTCAAAGTAGTACTTCTGGGATGTACACATTATCCATATCTTGAAAAAGAAATGAAAGCCGTGATAAAGGAACTCTATGAATATCAAGATGAAGATGGTTATAGGTATAAACATCTAATAAGCTCCAACATTGAAATTGTAGATCCCGCATTGAATGTTGCAGAAGAGCTATTTCAATTTCTGAATGAAAATGACCTATTGAATCCTAATGGGCAAGTCTCAGACAGTGAGTTTTATATAAGTGTTCCAAACATCCAAAATACAAATGTAGTAACAGAAGGAAATCAAAATTTTACCTATGATTACAAATATGGGAGAAGTGCTGGAGATATTCAGGAATATGTCAAAATAGTCCCTTTTTCAAGAAAAAATATTTCTGATGATACTTTTGATAGGTTACAAGAGTCTGTGCCTACCGTATATCAGACTATTGTCGATTTTCATATAGGAAATAAGAAGTTGAAAAATTTACCTAAAGACAGTTTGATCAAATAATGTGCTTTATATGAAACTGATTGAAGTGTACTATCATTTCGGGACGCATAGAGCTAACCTTTTTTAGCAGTTATACTGGGCTATGAAGCATGAAATTGTGATTTTGCTAAGTTTGAATCTGTAGATTTTTGATAGAAAGTTGAAAGCTATTCAGTTGTTAAAAACTACTTAATTCCAAACTTTCTTTGGTTTATTTCTCCAAATGTATTATCACTCGGAAAAAATCAAGTACCTTTGTGCAAAATTATTGTCATGACCGAAAACACACACAAAGCAGGCTTTGTCAATATCATTGGTAAACCCAATGTTGGCAAATCAACCTTGATGAATGTGCTTATAGGTGAAAGACTTTCGATTATCTCCTCCAAGGCCCAGACCACCCGTCATAGGATTATGGGCTTGATCAATGATGATGACTATCAGATTGTTTTCTCGGATACTCCGGGAATGCTGAAGCCAAAATACGAGCTTCACAAGAATATGATGAGTTTTGTCCATATGTCATTGGAGGATGCAGATGTGATACTTTTCGTAACCGATCTATTCGAAACTGATGAAGAAATAGAAGACGTAATTGAAAAGATCAACCAGTCAGGCGTCCCTGTGCTTCTGATCATCAACAAAGTGGACCTTTCTAAAGAAGGGCAGCTTGAAGAGGTGACAGCATATTGGACACAGCGCATCAAATCAGAGACCGTCATTCCGATTTCTGCTACCGAAAGCTTCAACACCGAGCGAATTCTCCAAGAAATTCTAGACCGTCTTCCAGTTCATCCGCCATTTTATGATAAAGCGGAACTGACAGACAAGCCGGAGCGATTTTTCGCTTCTGAAATCGTACGCGAAAAGATTTTCATCAATTATAAAAAAGAAATTCCTTATAGCACAGAAGTAGCTATTGAGGATTTTTATGAAGAAGAAAATATTATCCGAGTACGTGCCATTATCTATGTAGAGCGCAATAGCCAAAAGGGGATCATTATCGGAGAAGGTGGAAAAGCCTTGAAACGAGTAGGGATTCAGGCTAGGGCGGAAATGGAAAATTTCTTTGGAAAAAAAATCTTCCTTGAGACTTATGTCAAGGTAGAAGATGACTGGAGAAAGAACAAAAATAAGTTGAAGAAATTTGGTTACGACCAATAAGAAATAAGACAATGTCAAATATAGTAGCAATTGTAGGGAGACCTAATGTAGGGAAATCTACGTTTTTCAACCGCCTGGTTGAGGAAAGAAAAGCCATCGAGGATAATGTCTCAGGGGTAACTCGTGACAGGCATTATGGTCATGCACAGTGGGGAGGAAAGTATTTTTCTGTAATCGATACAGGTGGATACGTGATCGGTTCTGATGACGTGTTCGAATCTGAGATTAGGAAACAAGTTACCTTGGCTCTTGAAGAAGCCAATGTGATTCTTTTTGTGGTAGATTGTCATGATGGATTGACTGACTTGGACAAGGAATTTGCACATGTGCTTAGATCATCCAAAAAGCCTATCTACATCGTAGCCAACAAGGCTGATACGCAAGAGAAAGAATTGAATGCTTCAGAGTTTTATGCTTTGGGACTTGGTGAAAATGACATTTATCCAATTGCAGCAGTTTCGGGTAGCGGGACCGGTGATTTGTTGGATGAAGTGATCAGTCACTTTCCAGATAGCGGTATCCAAGATCCAGACGAAGGGATTCCTAAGATTTCTATTCTTGGAAGACCAAATGTCGGAAAATCATCTTTCCTAAACGCACTTCTTGGAACCGAAAGATCCATCGTTACAGATGAAGCAGGTACCACTAGGGATGCGATCAATACAAGATACAAGCTTTATGGTCAGGATTTCATCATCACTGATACAGCAGGGATCCGCAAAAAAGCTAAAGTAAAAGAAGACATTGAGTTTTATTCTGTAATGCGTTCTTTGAGAACATTGGAGGAATCTGATGTGATCATCGTGATGATTGATGCAGAAAGAGGATTTGAAGCGCAAGATATGAACTTGATCTCGTTGGGGATCAAAAACAACAAAGGTATCATGATCATGGTGAATAAGTGGGATTTGGTGGATAAAGACCATAAGACCATGGATACCATCAAGAAAGATATGCTTGAAAAACTTGGAGAAAACCGTTGGATTCCAATGATCTTTACTTCAGTGCTGACTAAGCAAAGGATATTCCAAGCCATAGAGTTGGCAGTAAAAGTATATGAGAACAAAACCAGAAAGGTGACTACTTCAAAAATCAATGATGTCATGCTTGCTGAGATTGAAAAATACCCACCGCCAGCTTGGAAAGGTAAGTATATCAAAATCAAATATGTAACGCAATTACCTACCAAAAATCCAGTATTTGCATTCTTCTGTAACTTGCCACAATATATCAAGAATCCTTATACTAGGTATCTTGAAAATAGGCTAAGGGAAAACTTTGATTTTGAGGGAGTTCCGATCAAAATTACTTACAAAAAGAAATAAAATAAATTATTGTAAATAACTTGACAATTACATAAACGGTGTTACCTTTGTGTGCTTAATTTAAGAAACAAACAAAAATGAAAAAAGTATTTGCATTATTCGCTGTAGCAGGAATGTTATTCACTGCATCTTGTGGAAACAAAGAAGTTTCTGAAGAGAACGAAGTAGAAGTAGTAATCGAAGAGACTGAAGAAGTTATCGAAGATTCTGTTGAAGCTACTGAAGATTCTTTAGAAGTTGTTGAAGAAAACGTAGAAGAAACAGTTGAAGGTTAATTAACCGACAATTTTAAAAATCTTAAAACCTCTGAGCAATCAGAGGTTTTTTTTTGAGCCTTTTTTTTTAATTTTTCAACTAAACATTTGCTTCTTTCTTTCTTTCTTTCTTTAAATAACTTTATAAGTGAAGTCATTTTTAAAGCCATTTAATCTTACCTTCAACTAAATTAAAATGTAATGAAAAACAAAATTATTCAAATCCTTTTTTCGGGAGCACCACTTATGTTTTGTTCTATCAGTTTTTCCTCTTCAGGTCAAGCTACAGTTGAACCAGCTCCAGGCTCTGGTTCTAATACAGGTCTAGCTAAAATCGTAGATTGTAACTGGTGGTTTACTGGAGACAAGAAACTTTGTATGAGTGAAAATGCCAACCCATGTACAGAAACGGATTGTTTTTAAAAATTAAAAACTTTAAAATTGATAGGGGATGATATATACTCATCCCTTATTTTTCATTTATTCATTATCTTATACATTATTATATGAAAGTACTTTGTTTTGTATTAGTTTCATTAGCTTTTTTATCATGCAATAGATCAAATAAGACATATTTTGACGAATCCAATACAAGTTTTTATTTTGGTAAAGGAGATCTTGATATTAGAGATGTTGTAAACTTGCCTGAATATATAAATTTGGATCAATCTGGTGATTATTTTTTCACACAAGTAGATAAGCTGATTATTTCTGAAAATTTTATTTTTGTACTTGATTTGACAGGGTTGAATCATGTTTATGTTTTTGATTTGAATGGGAAGTTTATATCGAGACTTGGGGAAATTGGGGATGGACCAGACGAGTATAGAAGGTTAGGAGACTTTGATGTTACATCAGATGGTCAAGTTATACTTTTAGATAGGCAGAGGAAGCGCTTGTTTGTTTACTCTACTGATTGGGCGTTGTTAGAAGTTAAAAAATTTGAGTTCAGGGCTGATAGTTTTGTTGCTCTAAAAAATGGTTTTCTGTTTGGGTTAGTAATAGAAAGCGAATTTTCTGATATAAATGGTTATCAGGTTATTAAAACTGACAAGGAGTTTAATGTCTTAGCCAAGTTTGAAAAATATCCTGAAGGGTTCATGGATGTTAAGTTTCATACTGGTCTATTTACTAAATTTGATAAGTATATTTATTATCACAAGCCTGTCACGGATTTTGCTTTGCAATTTGATTTAGAGGGGAATCCTCTTAAAAAGATAAATTTAATTTTAGAAAATCCGAATGAATTTGAGTCGTATAAGAATGATTATGGTGCTTTGGCTGAAATGCGTTCGACAAAAAATTTTAAATACTTAAATTCTCCCCCAATATTAGTGGGTGACATTGTTTTCGCTCAAGGTTATTCAGGTGATAACAAAGTGTTGTTTTTGTATGATCAGCTTAGTGGAGTGTTTAATGAAATCCATATTAAACCATGGAACTTTAATCACCTCAATGTTAATTTTCCTTATTTCTCAGGTGGAAATAAATTTGTTGCTACTATTCTAGAGTATGAACTTTATCTTGTAGATTGGGGTAAAGGGAAAATACCTGAAGATGTGTCAAACCATATTAATGAAGGTGGTGTCACTGTAGCTTTATATTATTTAAAATAACCGATTATTGAATTATAGAGATATTATTCGTGTATTTTTAGTTGTCTATAAATCAATCTACTAGGTGTTTCAGTCATTCAAGGTTTTAATACTTTCAGTTTTTATAACACGCAACCGTATGGAACCTGGAAGGTTTTTTGATTGAAATAATCATTATGATTACCCGCAATGACTCCAGTAGGTAAACATATAATTTATAATTAGCGAATAATTATCAACAGCCTAAAGTAATCCGATCTCAGGTAATTGAAATCAACTTCAAGTAATATTATTAATGGCTACTAGTGTAAAAGCGGATATACATATCAATCAATTGCAATAATGTGTTTTAGATTTTTTTGACACCCATAAAAACCAATTCAAAATTGATCACTTTGTTTTTGCGATCCTAAAAGGGTCAAACCTCTCGACAAAAAGATTCCAACCTTTCAGGTTTTTCAGGAAATACTATTTCTAAAATCGCAATCGCATAAAACCTTGAAGGATTTCTTATTAAATATCACTCTATAGCAATAATATCCATCATTCCCCCAGGTACATTCAAAAAACCGACCCTTAAAGGGTTAAACCTCTCAATAACCATGGGTGAAACCCATGGACAAAGTGACCAGAATCCCCTCTCCCGACCCCAAAGGGGTCGAACAAAAAGGCCCAAAAATCACATCGTTGTCACCCATCCACCAATAACTTACTCATGCCAATTAATTGGATATAAAACCTTTGAGGTCTAAAAAAGACCTCAAAGGTTGAGTTACCTGATAACATTCTCCCAAACCCACTTAAAACAAAAAATCCCCTATCATTTACGATAGGGGATTTTTTGTTTTTATCCTTCGACTTCCGATGCATATTCCTCTACTGGAATACAACTACAGATTAGATTTCTATCTCCATAAGCCGAGTCAATCCTTCTGACAGTTGGCCAGAATTTGTTTCCTTTGACATAAGGTAGTGGATAGACTGCTTTTTCTCTTGTATATGGAAGATCCCAGTTATCAGCCAGTGCTAAGCTTGCTGTATGTGGAGCATTTTTGAGAACGTTATTTTCCTTATCCGCAACTCCATCATATACTTCTTGAATCTCTGCTCTGATAGCGATCATGGCATCACAGAACCTGTCCAATTCTGATACTGTTTCTGATTCTGTTGGCTCGATCATCAGTGTTCCGGCTACCGGGAATGATACTGTTGGGGCGTGGAAACCATAATCCATCAATCGCTTAGCGATATCCTCAACTTCAATTCCCACTTCTTTGAAAGCTCTGCAGTCCAAGATCATTTCGTGTGCTGCTCTTCCTCCGATTCCAGTGTAAAGGATCGGATAATGTTCTTCAAGCTTTGTTTTGATATAATTGGCGTTCAATATAGCCATCTTGGTAGCATTCGTCAGTCCATCACCACCCATCATTGCGATATAAGCATAAGAGATAGGCAAGATACTCGCACTTCCAAATGGAGCAGCCGAAATAGCATTGATTGCTTGGGTTCCACCAGTCTGTACTAGTGGATTTCCAGGAAGGAAAGGTACTAGTTGCTCAGCTACAGAAATCGGCCCCATACCAGGTCCACCACCACCGTGAGGGATACAGAAAGTCTTGTGGAGGTTCAAGTGACAAACATCAGCACCGATACTTCCCGGGCTAGTCAAGCCCACTTGTGCATTCATGTTGGCGCCATCCATATATACTTGTCCACCATGGTCATGGATGATTTGGCAGATCTCCTGAATAGCTTCTTCAAAAACCCCATGCGTGGAAGGGTAAGTCACCATCAAAGCAGCCAATTCATTGCTATGTTTTTCGGCTTTTTCCTTTAGATCATCGATGTCAATGTTCCCTTTTTCATCACATTTCACCAATACCACTTTCATACCTGCCATCACTGCAGACGCAGGGTTGGTTCCATGGGCTGAAGTTGGGATGATAGCGATATTCCTGTGGTGATCTCCTCTGCTCATATGATATGCTCTGATAACCATCAGGCCAGCATATTCCCCTTGTGCGCCAGAATTTGGCTGTAATGAAGTGTCTGCGAAACCGGTGATTTCTGTCAACCAATTTCTCAAGTTCTGGAACAATTCATAATATCCGGCTGCCTGATCTTGCGGACAGAATGGATGCAATTGACCGAATTCAGGCCATGTTACAGGAATCATTTCTGTAGTAGCATTGAGCTTCATGGTGCATGAACCCAAAGAAATCATGGAATGTACCAATGAAAGATCCTTGTTTTCCAAACGCTTGATATATCTGAGCATTTCGTGCTCCGAGTGGAACTGATTGAAAACTGGGTGAGTCAAATAATCAGAAGTTCTGGCCAAACCTTCAGGAAGATTCAATTCCAATCCATTGATCAATTCATCCCAATTTATTTCAGCTTTGTGGTTGGTTGATTTTGCAAAAACCCCTACCACCGCTTTCACATCTTCCAGTGTTTTTGGTTCGTCAAAAGAAAGAAATATTGCTCCATCTTCATATCTGAAGTTCATTTCAGATGATAGGGCAAAAGCCTGAATTTTGGATTTCTGTACGGCATCAACTTTGATTTTTATTGTGTCAAAAAAGTTGTAGTTTTCTTGCTCAAAGCCCATTGTTTTCAATGCTTTGGCTGTCAAACTTGCCAATCCGTGTGTTCTAGCGGCGATTTCTTTCAAGCCTTTTGGCCCGTGATAGACAGAATACATTCCAGCCATCACAGCAAGCAATACTTGCGCTGTACAGATATTGGAAGTTGCTTTTTCTCTTTTGATATGTTGCTCACGAGTTTGCAAAGCCATTCTATAGGCCTTGTTTCCATCTCTGTCTTGTGAGACGCCGATGATTCTCCCTGGAACTTGTCTTTTGTATGTTTCTTTGGTAGCGAAAAATGCAGCATGAGGGCCACCAAAACCCATAGGAACTCCAAGTCTTTGGCTAGTGCCTACTACTACATCAGCGCCCATTTCTCCCGGAGGTGTCAGTAAGGTTAAGCTCAACAAATCTGTGGCAAAGGCTGTTAGGATATTGTTTTCTTTGGCAGTTTCTACGAGAGCAGCGTGATCGATTGCTTCACCATCCATATTTGGATATTGAAGCAAAACACCAAAAATCGCCGCATCAGTCAAATCTAATTCAGCCAAAGGAGCTATTACCAATTCTATCCCAACTGGAATAGATCGAGTTATTAACAAATCTCTAGTCTGTGGAAATACTTTCTCATCAACGAAAAACTTATGTGCATTTTTCTTTTCTCTTGGCTTGGAAGCATAAAGCATGGTCATTGCTTCAGCAGCAGCAGTTGCTTCATCCAAAAGGGATGCATTGGCCATTTCCATTCCTGTTAGATCCATCACCATGGTCTGATAGTTGATCAAAGCTTCTAGTCTACCCTGAGCAATTTCTGCTTGATATGGCGTATATGCTGTGTACCATCCTGGGTTTTCAAGAACATTCCTCAAAATCACACCGGGTACGATAGTATCATAATATCCCAAACCAATAAATGATTTGAAGATTTTGTTCTTGGATGCCAAAGTCTTGAACTCCTTGAGGAAAGCTGCTTCAGATTTCGCACTTGGCAAGTCCAAAGGCTTAGTCAATTGAATTGATTTTGGTATGGTCTGGTCTATCAATTCTTCAATCGAAGCAGCACCAATTTTTTCAAGCATCATGTTCACATCTTCCTGAGAAGGGCCATTGTGCCTATTTTCAAACTTTGTAGTAGGGGAAAGATTAATCTTCATAATCAATAATGTAAAGGGAATTTTTTGGGGTTATATCCTCATTGATTTTTGGTACTGCAAAGGTATAAATTATTGCAGGATATCAATTTGATAAGTTCAAGATTTATACCTTCGTAACAGTTCAAATTGATAAACGGTTTTATTCTATTAAGAATAATTTGCTAAGTTTATCCCTTAGAATAGAAAAACCATTAGATATTACTTATGAAGAGAAACTATTGGATAGCAGGAATGCTGTCAATGTGCCTTGTCTGGCAGGCAAATGCACAAGACCTTACACAATTGAAATACGCGGAACTTATTACCGCAGAGGGTTTGGAAGAGAAATTAACATATTTGGCGTCTGATGAGCTAGAAGGAAGAGATACTGGAGAGAAAGGGCAAAAGATGGCAGCGGAATATTTATCAAATTTTTATAAAGAACTAGGTCTGGTAGGGCCTGTCAAAGGTGACTATCTCCAAAAATTTAACCTGGCATCTGTATCTTTTTCTGATGTCAATTTGATTGTAGGAAAGCAAAAACTTGTCAACAATGAAGATTTTGTTTTCATCGGAGATGGTGACATGAAAAAAGCCGCAAAAGCGGATTTGGTCTTTCTTGGTCTTGCATCTGAAGAGAACCTTGCAAAGGTAGATGTGAAAGGAAAAATCGTAGGTCTTTGGGCAATTGGTGAGCGTGCGCAAACAGTAGTGAGGGATGTCATGGATGCTGGTGCTGCCGGTATTGTCATCGTGACTATGGAAGGTCAGGCGAATTTTGATAGATTGGCAAACAGATACAAGTCCCTAAGTGGACGTGGGAGACTCGGTTTTGAGCAGCCATCCAAGCAAGAGCCGATTTTCTTGGTGAGTTCTGATAAAATGTCTTCGCTTTTTAATACTCCTGTGGAGATTTTGAAAGAAGCTGCCAAAAACAATCCTGAATCAATCAAGGCTCAAAAAGCTTCTTACCTAATTAAAAAATCCACCAAATTGGTACCAACGGAAAACGTAATGGGCTATTTGGAAGGTACTGACAAGAAGGATGAAGTTTTGGTGATTTCTTCACACTATGACCATACAGGTATCGATAGCCAAGGAAGAATCAACAATGGTGCTGATGATGATGGTTCTGGAACTGTCTCTGTCATGCAGATAGCAGAAGCTTTTGCAGCAGCAGCAAAAGATGGCATCAAGCCAAGAAGAAGCATCCTTTTCCTAAATGTAACAGGTGAAGAAAAAGGACTTTTGGGTTCTGAATACTACTCGAATAACCCAATTTTTCCATTGGAAAATACGGTGAACAACATCAACATTGATATGGTCGGTAGGATTGATTATGAGTATCAAGATGCTGAAGACCAAGATTATGTGTATGTAATCGGTTCAGAGATGCTTTCTTCCCATTTGAAAGTGATCAATGAATACAACAACATTACCTATACAGGTTTGAAACTTGATTACAGATATGATGCTGAAGATGATCCAAACAGATTCTATTACAGATCGGATCATTACAACTTTGCCAAGCACAACATTCCAGTGATTTTCTTCTTCAATGGTGTCCATGATGATTACCATCAGCATACTGACACTGTTGACAAAATCGAGTTTCCACTGATGACCAAAAGAGCAAAACTCATCT
Organism: Belliella alkalica; assembly: GCF_022549785.1. Lineage (GTDB taxonomy): Bacteria > Bacteroidota > Bacteroidia > Cytophagales > Cyclobacteriaceae > Belliella > Belliella alkalica. The sequence goes on along the minus strand of NZ_JAKZGO010000005.1, from coordinate 298,102 downwards.
TCCACACATCTTGGGATTTGGCCAACAGAGAAGAAAGAACTCCTGTAGATGGCACGAATACAAGAGGAGACAGGTAAGAAAGGATGAAGGAGGAATTGAGGAAGGGTAAAAGATGAGTCTTAGATTTAAAAGTTCAGATTTTAGATTTGAACACAAACCTTTGAGGTTTCCAAAACCTCGAAGGTTTTAATGCTAAAGCCTGCTGGATTTAAATCTGGCAGGTTTTTTTTGTTTATAGATATGAGATGTGAGACAAGAGACAAAAGAAATAAGATGTGCGACATTAGTGTCTTGACAAAGAAATGAGAATATGCCCTGACGTGGCAATTGAATAGCTGAAGAGAATAAAGAAACATCAAAAAAAAGTGTCAATTAATTTCAGGACGCGACAGAAATACAATACGCAAGATATAAGATTCAATGGCGAACTTTGCCCCTTTATTCACCTTTCCGAGAAATCACGAATATCCCTATTTCCCTTTTCACTGATTTTTCCCTAACTTTAAGAAAACCCTAAACTCGATAAAGCTATGAAGTATCTACCGACTTTTGTCTTTTTTTTACTTTTCATATCATTTGTGAATGCACAGGAAATCCCCAGCAAAGAAATCCAAATCAAAACAGCCTTGCTTGCTGCTCCAGAAGAAATGAAAGAAGGCGCGATGGTGTATGGATATGGTGAAAAAGGTGAATTTGTAGTTTTAAGAAAGGGGAGCAATGAGCTGATCTGTTTGGCTGATGATCCGACAAGTTCTGGATTTAATGCTTCATGTTATCATAAGGATCTGGATGTTTTTATGGAGCGAGGAAGACAGCTTAAAAAAGAAGGGAAAAATGCAAAGGAAATTTTCGATATTAGAGAGGAAGAAACAAAATCTGGCAAATTGAAGATGCCAAAAGATGGTGTAACTCTTTTTGTACTGACAGCCGATGAAGCTGATTACAATCCGAAAACAGGAGAAGTAAAAGATTCCTATCTCAGATATGTGGTTTACATCCCTTGGGCTACTTCCGAAAGTACAGGATTGCCACTTCGTCCTTCAGGGCCATCCATGCCATGGATCATGGATCCAGGAACTCATCGTGCCCACATCATGATCAATCCACCGAGAAATTAGAGAAGTTATTTGTTGATTAGTGATTGGTCAATTAGATTATTAAGTCAATTAGGTATGCAAGTTTTTCCAATATATTCTTCCAACCTTCCCGTCCCCCTAATCTTCCAATTTTTCAATTTTCTAATCTTTGAACAATCCTATCTTTTCACGCGCAATCCAACTTTTCAACATTGCAACCTTCCAACATACCCCCCCCCCAAAAAAAAACTTCCAATCTTTAATCTTACAATTTGAGATATCTCCCTAACGGTCGATATGACTCACAAGTAACTTATTAACCAATCCCCAATAACTCAATCAACCCCTATCTCTTCACGCGGAAGCCAACTTTCCAACTTTTCAACATTGCAACCTTCCAATATAACCTCCCCCAAATCTTCCAATCTTTAATCTTACAATTTGAGATATCTCCCTAACGGTCGATATGACTCACAAGTTTATTAACCAATCCCCAATAACTCAATCAACCCCTATCTCTTCCCGCGGAAGCCAACTTTCCAACTTTCCAACTTTCCAACATTGCAACCTTCCAACAAAGTCTTCCAATCCCCTAATCTTCCAATTTTTCAATTTTCTAATCTTCTAATCCCTTACCCTCCCTTCTTCTTCCACTTCCCTTGGGTTTTCATCTGATTTCTGTTGCGCTTGGCTTTGGAGTTTTTGTTGCCACGCTTTTCTTTTGGTTTGTTTGGATTGGGCCTTGGGATCGCTTTTTTCTCGTGGAATCCCCCTTTGAAATCAGGGTTTTCCTTTCGTTTTTGCCCGTCAATCTCCCGATCATAGATTTGTTTTTCTATAAAAGGAGTTGGCGTGATGGAAACCTCATCAGGAATGTTGGCTTCTGTAACTGTCATTCGAATGATTTCTTCAATCCTTTCGAAATGATAGATTTCCGCAGGATTGACAAAAGTAATGGCTGCACCATCTTGCTCAGCACGACCTGTTCTTCCGATACGGTGAACATAATCTTCATAAATCAATGGCACATCAAAATTGATGACATGGCTTACCATGGTGATGTCTAGACCCCTTGCTGCTACGTCAGTTGCTACTAGAATTCGTACATCTCCAGCTTTAAAATCCTCCATTGAGTTGATACGAGTGTTTTGTCCTTTGTTAGCGTGGATCACACGGATTTCTCCTAGATTTTTTCTGCTTAGGTAAGTATAAACAGACTCTGCATTTTTTCTCGATTTGGTGAAAACGATCACTCGCTTTACATTTTCGTCTGCTAGAATATGTTCTAGAATGTTGGTTTTGGTTTTGATATTTGGAACCAAATATTTAATCTGATGAATGGTCTCAGCTGTTGTAGCCTGTGCGGAGATTTCAACCCTTTCAGGAAATTCCAAAAATTCTGTAGAAAGTCGCTCTACTTTTTCACTAAAAGTAGCAGAGAAAAGAAGGTTTTGTCTTTTCGTAGGAATTACTTCTAAAATAGCTCTGATTTGAGGCGTAAATCCCATATCAAGCATTTTGTCGGCTTCATCCATCACCATGGTTTTGATTTCACGGACGAATATTTCACCTTTTTTATACAGATCCATAAATCTTCCTGGTGTGGAGATGATGATATCCACACCGGCTTTAAGTTTTTCGATCTGTGTTTTTGGACCTAGTCCACCAAAAAGACAAACATATCTCAAATCGGTAAATTTACCGAAATCGATCACAGCCTCTTCAATTTGCATACACAATTCTCTTGTCGGAGCTAAAATCAAGACACGAGGATTTTGCCCTTGAGCATACTTAGCCTTGAAAAGAACAGGGAGCACATAAGCTGCGGTTTTGCCAGTTCCAGTTTGAGCAATACCCAAGACATCATGCCCAGCCAAAGCAAGAGGGATTGCTTTTTCTTGAATAGGAGTAGGTTTGGTATAGCCCGCTTCTTTGACTGCTTCCAAAAGCTGTTTATTTAATTTAAAATTTTCAAAAGATTGGGTGCTATCGGACATGATTGTTTATTTTTGAAGAATAGGAAAAAGGCTTGGAACTAAACTCAAATAAAGTTTTTTTGGTTGATTTAAGTAATTGGCTTTTTCCTTTTGTCAATTACAGTTGTTTATAACCTTTCACATTAAAATAAAATTCCATGAAAAGTATTTTGATCACCGGTGCAAATATAGTAAATGAAGGTAAGATTACCCCCCTTGATATCCTTATCAAGGACGGCTTATTTTATAATATCGGAAATGATCTTTCAGAATTTGACGCGGATATCAAAATAGATGGGACTGGAAAGTATATTTTCCCAGGGCTTATTGATGATCAAGTTCATTTTAGAGAACCGGGATTGACACATAAGGCGGATATTTACACAGAGAGTAAGTCAGCTGTGGCAGGCGGTATTACTTCTTACATGGAAATGCCAAATACTGTTCCACAAGCAACAACTATTGAACTTCTCGAGGATAAATATAAGATTGCTTCCGCAAAATCTCTTGCCAACTATTCTTTTTATCTGGGGGCTACCAATGACAACATTGAAGAAATTCTGAAAGTTGATCCAGAAAATGTCTGTGGAATCAAGGTGTTTCAAGGGTCCTCTACCGGAAATATGCTAGTGGACAATCAGGAAAGCTTAAAGCGAATTTTTTCAGAGTGCAAATTGCTGATCGCTACGCATAGCGAAAATGATGATATCATCAAAGAAAACCTTGAGAAGTACAAAGCTGAATTTGGTGAAGATATCCCTTCTTCATATCATCCCAAAATAAGGACTGCAGAAGCATGTTACGACGCATCGAAGCGAGTGGTTGATTTGGCAAGGCAGCATGGATCCAAACTGCATGTCCTTCATATTAGCACTGCTAGAGAAGTTGAATTGTTTGACGAGAATTTACCTTTGGAAGAAAAAAGGATCACTGCTGAGGCTTGTGTTCATCATCTTTGGTTTTCGGATGAGGATTATGAAGAAAAAGGCAATTTTATCAAATGGAATCCTGCCATCAAATCAGCTGAAGATAGAGAAGGTATTTTGGAAGGGGTTTTGAGAGGAAACATTGATGTGATAGCTACAGATCATGCGCCACATACTTTGGAAGAGAAAAATGAAAAATACATGAAAGCACCTTCTGGAGGGCCTTTGGCGCAGCATAATTTGGTTGCACTGTTGGACATGTATCATGATCGTAAGATTAGATTGGAAGAGATTGCCCAAAAAACAAGTCACAATGTTGCAATTCTTTTTGAAATTGAAAAGCGTGGATTTATAAGGCCTGGATATCATGCAGATTTAGTGATGGTGGATTTGGATAGTCCGTGGGAAGTAAGTAAGGAAAATGTATTGTCTAAATGTGGATGGTCACCTTTTGAAGGACATACATTTAAGTCTAAAGTTACGCACACGGTCGTTTCAGGACATTTAGCGTACGATAATGGGACATTCAATGAAGATAAAAAAGGGGAGAGGTTAAAATTTTCTAGAAAATAATTAGAAATTATTTGCTTTGAAAAATCCGAAATACTACTTTTGCAGTCCAATCAGGTAAATGATCTGGTTAGAGCAAATATATGGTGGTTGTAGCTCAGCTGGTTAGAGCGCTGGTTTGTGGATCCAGAGGTCGCCGGTTCGAACCCGGTCTTCCACCCTTAAGCCCCTCGATTAGAGGGGTTTTTTTCATTTAATAATTCATGTGGCATTAATTTTGTTAGGACAAAAAAATAAATTTAGAATTTTAACTATACGGCAATGTTTACATTATACAAAGCTTCGCCAAAATTTCCGAAAGTGCAGCCTCTGAACATCAAGTTTATCCAGCGCTACATAGAGAAATTTGAAGAATCTATCAAAAATTTCGAAGAATTACAAAAAGAAAGTGTAAGCTCTTAAATAGAGAATAATTTAAAAGGTTATGGAAACATAACCTTTATTTTTTGCCTAATTGTTTTTCTTTTGGATAGTAAAAACTATTTTTATGGAAATCTCCAAACTTTTAACCAAATGAGTTACATACATTTTGACAAAACCCAATTAATAAACCTTAACTATTCACTAGATCGCGAAATTATTAGAACCAATAGAGGTGGTTCATATACATCTACGTCGATCATAGGTTGTAATACAAGGAAGTATCATGGGTTGTTGGTCTCTCCTCAACCACAAATTGACACACAGCTACATGTGCTTTTATCCACTGTTCACGAGACGGTTATTCAAAGAGGGGCAAGTTTTAATCTAGGGATCAACAAATACCCAGGGAATTATTCTCCAAGAGGACACAAGTATCTTGAAGATTTTGATTCTGAACCTATTCCTAAATTAACATACAGGGTAGGAGGAGTTTCGCTTCAAAAAGAATTGATTTTGGATACAAACCGAGATCGTGTGATGATAAGATATACGCTCTTGGATGCACATTCTCCTACAAAAATTAGAATTAGTCCTTTTTTGGCGTTCAGAGGGTATCATAATCTTTCAAAAGAAAATGAAAATTTGAATAGGGATTTTCAAAAAGTCCCAAACGGTGCAAGTTTTCAACTTTACCCAGAGTACAACCCTTTATTTTTACAATTGTCAAAAAAGAATCAGTTTGTTTCAAATCCTAACTGGTATAATAATATTGAATATATCCTTGAAAGAGAGCGAGGTTATGATTATCAGGAGGATTTATTTGTTCCAGGCTATTTTGAATTTGATATTGAAAAGGGGGAATCGGTTATTTTTTCTGCTGGCTTGACTGAAGCGGATCCAAGCACAAGGCAGAGGGCTTTTGAAAAAGAGTTGGCAAGAAGAATTCCCAGAAATAATTTTGAAAACTGTCTTAAAAATTCAGCTGGTCAATTTATCCAAAAGAGAGATGGCAAAACACATGTTATCGCAGGTTACCCATGGTTTGGCTGGTGGGGTAGAGATACATTTGTAGCTACTCCGGGCTTGACCTTGGCAGATGGCAACAAGGAGACTTTCTTAGAAATAATGGATACGATGGTTGCAGATTTGCATGGCCCGCTATTTCCTAATGTAGGAAGTGGAGTGATGCGAAACATGAATTCGATGGACGCTCCTCTTTGGTTCTTCTGGTCACTGCAGCAGTATCAAAACTTCACAGGAGATACCAAAACTATCAAAAAGAAGTATCTCGAAAAAATGAAAGGCATCATCGATGGATACCGTTCGGGAACTGACTACAATATACACATGCAAGAAAATGGCTTGATGTATGGAGGAGAAGAAGGGATTGCGCTTACTTGGATGGATGCTGTAAATTCAGATGGACCTGTTACTCCAAGAATCGGATGTCCAGTGGAAATTAATGCATTATGGTATAACGCCTTGTGTTTTTATAATGAATTGACAGGTGATAAAGAAATTTCAGATTTAGCAGAAAAGGTCAAAGCTACCTTTGTTGATGTTTTTTGGGATGAGAAGAAAGGTTATCTTGCAGATTATGTAGATGGCAATTTCAAAGATTGGTCAATCAGACCAAATATGCTTTTTGCGACATCATTGCCATATAGCCCTTTAGAGGAAGGTCAAATGGACAGAGTCTTGGAGATTGTAAAGTCAAAGTTGTTGACTCCAAAAGGTCTTAGATCACTTTCTCCAGATGATCCAGCATATAAAGGATATTATTTTGGGAATCAATTTACAAGAGATGTCGCCTATCACAACGGAACTGTTTGGCCTTGGTTGTTAGGTCATTTTGCCGAAGGCTATTTGAGATTACATGGCAAATCTGGGAAGAATTTTATCGAGAAGATCATCAAGGGTTTTGATGAGGTTATGGCGCAATACGGTGTGGGAACTATAGCTGAGATTTATGATGGAGATCCTCCACATAGACCAAAAGGCGCTATTTCACAAGCATGGAGTATTGGAGAATTATTGAGAATGATGTATCTAGTGAAACAAGTATAAATTATTTTTATGAAGGTTTTAATGTTTGGGTGGGAATTCCCGCCACATATTTCTGGGGGTCTTGGTACTGCCTGCTATGGACTTGTCAAAGGGTTGGTTCATCATAACCAAGATATCATTTTTGTCGTCCCGAAGCTCTGGGGAGATGAAGAGCCTTTGGCAGATTTTGTCAATGCCAGCGATGTGACGATAGATTATAAAGAAAAAAAATTCAAAAAGATTTGGAAAAACCTCACCTATCTTGAAGTGGGTAGCTTTTTGGTGCCCTATCTTGGTCCAGAAGAATTCAAAAAATATACTGACTATGCCTTGCATGACCGCGTGGATGTAGATGAAAGTGTTTTTAGCAATAAGTTTGAGTTCAGTGGGAAATATGGAAAGGATTTGATGAAGGAGGTTTCCCGATATGCTCTAGTAGCAGCCCAAATCGCCAAATCAAAAGACCATGATGTGATTCATGCACATGACTGGTTGGCATATCCTGCAGGAATAGCAGCAAAGCAAATTAGTGGAAAACCTTTGGTTGCGCACATACATGCTACTGAGTTTGATAGATCTGGAGAGTCAGTCAACAAGCCTGTTTTTGACATTGAATATGCTGGACTTCATGCAGCGGATCATGTGGTAGCTGTTAGTCATTTGACCCGTAATATTGTTATCAATAAGTATGGGGTTCATCCAGATAAGGTAAGTGTGTTGCACAATGCAGTATTGGATGCAAGTATCATAGAATCCAAAGTCAAAAAGAAAGTGCCAGAGAAAATTGTTACTTTCTTGGGAAGAATTACTTTCCAAAAAGGGCCAGAATATTTTGTGGAAGCAGCCAAAAAAGTCATTGATAGGGATCCTAATGTAAGGTTTGTGATGGCAGGGAATGGTGATCTACTCAATAGAATGATTGATCGCGTAGCTGAGCTTGGAATGGGTACTCGGTTTCATTTTACAGGATTTCTAAAAGGTCAAGATGTAGATGATATGTATGCCATGTCTGATGTGTATGTGATGCCATCTGTCTCCGAACCGTTTGGAATAGCACCACTTGAGGCCGTAAGGCACAATACTCCTGTAATTATTTCTAAGCAATCGGGGGTTGCTGAAGTTTTACAAAATGCCGTGAAAATTGATTTTTGGGATGTGGATGCAATGGCTGATGCAGTTTTTGCTCTTTTACACTATCCTAGTATTTCCAAAATGTTTAAAGAATTAGGAAGTGAGGAACTAAAAAACCTCAAGTGGGAGCATGTCGCCGCCAAACTAGTAACTGTTTACGATAAAATAACAAAAGAATAGCCATGAGAACTATCTGTTTTTACTTTCAAGTACACCAACCATTAAGGATCAAGCCTTATCGTTTTTTTGATATTGGAGATGACCATTATTACTGGGATGACTATAGCAATAAGAGCATCATGAGAAAAGTAGCACAAAAGTGTTACCTGCCAATGAATGCGCTGCTTTTGGATTTAATTAATCATTATAACGGGGCTTTCAAAGTTAGTTTTTCAATCTCAGGCGTATGCTTGGATCAGTTTGAAGCTTATGCGCCGGATGTTTTGGAAAGTTTCAAGAAGCTCGTTGCCACAGGGCATGTAGAACTATTGAATGAGACTGATGGACACTCTCTAAGTGCATTAAAAAACAAAGATGAGTTTGTAAGACTAGTGAAAATCCATCAAGAAAAAATCAAAAAGCATTTCAATGGATATGAGCCAAAAATTTTCAGAAACACAGAATTAATATATTCAGATACTATTGGGGCAACTGTAGCAGAACTTGGATATGAAGGCATACTCACCGAAGGTGCAAAGCATATCTTAGGCTGGAAAAGTCCGAATTTTGTTTATAAAAATTCAATCAATCCAGAGTTAAAAGTTCTGTTGAAAAACTTCCAATTGAGTGATGATATAGCCTTTAGATTTAGTAACAAATCGTGGCCAGATTATCCTTTGACCACTGATAAGTTTGTCAAATGGATCAATGCAATACCAAAAGAAGAAGAAACTCTGAATTTATTTATGGATTATGAAACATTCGGAGAGCATCAATGGGCAGATTCAGGGATTTTTGAGTTTATGAGAGCTTTGCCGGAAGCGGTTTTCAGAGGAAGTGATTTTGGGTTTTCTACCACATCAGAAGTTGCAAGAAATGCCAAAATAGTTTCTTCCATTCACGTACCTACTCCGATTTCATGGGCGGATGAAGAGCGGGATTTGACCGCATGGTTGGGTAATGATCTTCAGGATGAAGCGTTTGGGAAGCTATACGAATTGGCTGATAAAGTTAAAGGAATTGATGATGAAGAGATTCAGAGGGATTGGATATACTTACAGACATCGGATCACTTCTACTATATGTGTACCAAGTTTTTCTCAGACGGAGATATCCATGCATATTTTAGCCCTTATGATTCTCCTTATGATGCATTTATCAATTATATGAATGTATTGAGCGATTTTATCTTGAGAGTAGAAAAAAAGGTTAAAGACAATAAATCTTCATAATTCTAAACTGTTTGTGCCAAAACCTTTGGCACAAACAGAATCAACATTTATTTAAATGAGAAAAATATCTTTGATTTGTACCCTTTTCAGCGTCCTTTTGGTTGTGTCATGTAGTTTGCAAATTGAAGATAGGGCAGTTGGGGTTTCTTCCAATAAAAAAAAGGAAGACGTTACCAGATTTGATAGGCCTGAAGCAAGTATTCTGAAAGGAGTCAAAATCCCAGGTGATAAGGCATATTTTTACACTTCAGGGTTGGTAGCTGACCCAATCAATCCAGATGCGGCAGTTGGTAATTATGAACGTTATGGAAATACCTATCAGCAAAGTATCAGCATCTTAGATAAAATTCAGGCTACTTTGAATGAAGGAGGATTTGATCTGAAAGATGTATTTTTTCTAAGAGTTTATCTCGCACCAAACAAAGAAGGTGTAGTTGATTGGGATGCATGGTTCAAGGCTTATGGAGAATATTTCAATAATGAAGATAATCCAAATAAAGTAGCCAGAAGTACGATAGCTGTATATGCTTTGGCAAATCCAGATTTATTGATAGAAATAGAAGCTGTAGCTGCAAAATGAAAAGAATTTCCATCCTTTACTTATTGCTTTTTACTGTATTGCATGCCTCTTGCGATTCAGAGTTAGCCCTCAAGAGATTTGTTTGGGGAATGAATAAAATGATGGGGGAAGGTTTTTTTCCATCTAGCGAAATCTTGGCTCTTGGTGAATTTGAGAGTTCTGAAGTCAATGTCAAAAAAGAAACAGTTAATGGTGAATCCTCTGGACTGATAGAAATTAGGTTATATAATGGAAAATCAGAAGCTTTTGTGAGAAATCAAGAAAGTGTAGCCAGAGAATGTGCAGCGCTTTACGTAGAAGGGTTTTCGAAAGTTTCTGATTACCAAAATATCATCATTTATTTTGTACAAACAGACCCCATGAACATGGAGAATGTCGCAATCAATGAATACCAATTTGAGATAAAGGATTTTCTGGATCCCAATCTATAACAAACACAAATTTCCACCAAACAACAACCTTATGAACTTTAACCAAGAATTTCAACATCCCCCGGTCAACACAAGTGATTGGTTTTTGACAGTATTTATTGCAAGATTGCCATTGATTGGATTTATCATGCTGATCGTGTGGGCACTCGACAAAAATGGAAACCCCAACAAATCCAATTGGGCCAAAGCAAAATTGCTATGGGTAGCAGTTTGGTTTTCGCTTTTTACTTTATTTTTCCTCTTTATTGGTTTTGGAGCTATTTCTGGATTTTTCGAAAATTTCAAAGACTTTCCTATAGAATAATGCAAATCAAGGCGATCTGTACCGATATAGACGGTACACTATTGAACGGGGACAGAGTTCTTTCCCCAAGATTACTTCAGGCGATTTCCAGATTGCCTGAAGACTTTCCAATAATTCTTGCATCCTCTAGAATGCCAGATGCCATGCGGCATTTGCAAAGGGATATGGGCAGATTGGGCGAGCCACTAATTTGTTACAATGGCGGATTTGTCATTCATGATAAACCAAAAGAGGTACTTGATGACGTGTCTATTTCATTGGACCACTGTGAGGCATTGGTGAAAATCGCCAAAGGAACACAAGTTCATGTGAGCCTGTATCAAGCCGAGGATTGGTATGAGCCAGAATTTGACTATTGGGCTCAGCGTGAAGCTAGGAATACAAAAGTTGACCCCACACTCCAACCTTTGGATCAGGTCTTGGCGCTTTGGAGAGGTAGGAACAAAGGTGCCCATAAAGTAATGTGTATGGGGCCGGCAGAAGAGATCGATTTTTTCTTCCAAAATGCGGAGCAACATATGGGGTCTGATCTACACCTTTATCGGTCGAAGGATACCTATATAGAAATTGCACCCAAGTCGATTTCCAAAGCATCAGCCCTAGAATTGCTTCTTGAAAGAAAATATCAAATTAGGATGGATGAAGTGATGGCCTTTGGAGATAACTATAACGACATAGAAATGCTTGAAGCAGTAGGTCTTGGTGTGGCAGTAGGTAATGCCCGCGAAGAAGTCAAAGCAATTTCAGATCGAGTGACTTTAAGCAATAAAGAAGATGGTGTAGCGGTGATGATAGAGGAGATGCTGCTGGGGTAAGTCAGGTTGGGGGATTTCTGCAGCAAATAGATTGGGAAAAACATCATTTTTTAATCTTTTTTGTTACTTTTAACTGGTTTCTGAACTTAAGTTAAAATGTATACCAAGAAAAAGACCGTGTTTTTGGATTTTGTTTTTATTGGAGGTAAATGCTTTTTAATTAGTTTATTTTTAGTCACATTTAATTTGTTTGCATTTCAGAAAGAAGAGGAAACCAATAAAGGTTATATATTTTTTTACGATGCAGGAGATTATGAAAGAGCCTTAGAATTGGCTTTGGATTCTCTTCAAAAGTTTCCTAATGATGAGATCTCAAATGAGAAAGCTCAATTGTTAAATGATCTTGGTGATATCTATTCGCAATTTGGTAATTATCTCAAAGCTTCCGAATATTTAAATTATGCAGTAGAAATGCTTGGGGAATTTCCTGCAGCGGATTTGAATTTATTGGCTTTATGTCACAACAACCTTGCTTTTGCATATGATTGGGCAGGCTATTCCAATCAATGTATTTATCACTATGAAAAAGCCTACGAGCTGTGGTCCAATAACTATTCTGATGATTACTGGAATATGTTGACCATTTTCAATAATCTGCGAGATGCCTTTATCCAGTATGGCGACTTGAAGAGAGGAAGGTTTTATATGGATAAGTTTGCTCAATATGCTGAATATGCAAAAGAAAATCTCATTGATGACAGGTTGGATTTGCTGGAATTTGAGGTTCGCTTTTTGTTTATCCAAGTGACTTTTCTTTCTGCTAGTCTTGAAGAAGCAGCGGCAACGCAGAGATGGAAAGAAATGAAGTTACTTTACCCATCCGTAAAAGAAAGCAAGTTGACAAGATTAGACTCATATTTTTTGGCCTCTTTGGAAAACATCGGTTTCATGTATAAAACTAAAGGCCAATATGACCTTGCCTTATCTTACTATGATGAAATGTCCTCATTTGGCGCAAGAGATTTTTTTGAGATGAAAATGGAGGCAAATAAATCAATTGTATATTATGATGATAAACAATGGCAATCTTCTTTGTTTCACTGTAACAATGCGCTCAAATTTTTTGACAACGTTAAAATTGGTACAAGTGAATTAATTTTAACTGTTATTAAAGCTGAGTTGCTTTTTCGGATAGGGGAAATTGATGAATCAAAAAAAATGGTTTCAGAAATATATAGTATATGGACAGGGAATGTGGTTGAATTTTCAGAAGTAGGGCTCTTGGATATAAATTCTCTTCAAGGTAAAAACAACTTAGGTTATATTGATGTACTGATCAAATCTGCGAATATTATTTATGAGATGGCGCTACTTGAAAATGATGATTCTTTGATTCAGGCAGCCTTTAATTTGTACATCCTTGCTTCAAATACCTTCGGAGTATTTTATCTCAAAGGCGCCTACAATCCAAGTTTAGCTTCCAAACAAGGTCAAATCTCTGAAGGATTGCTGAAAATCCTTACTTCTAAAACAAATGTCAACATTGAGGGGCTGCATACTGGTGTAAATCAGATAGAAAAGAACGAATCCCAACAATATATCAAAGAGTTTTTGAGTAAAAATGTTCAAAATCTAAGTGGTTCATTTGAGTTGATAAACAAGAAGAATGAAATGGTTTTGGCTATTAAGACTTTGGAAGAGTCTGGAATTCATGAAAGTCCAGATTTGATCAGGTATAGATTACTATTGGATAGTATTGATAATCAAATCCAAGAAAAATCTTTGAATGAATTTACAAGCGAATCCCTAAATTTTGAGTTGATTCGTATTCAGGAAATGCTGAAATCCAGCGAGCAAATACTGAAATATTATTTAACGCCTCAGAAAGTTTTTCTTCTAAATATAAATGAAACTACGATTCAGTTGTTTGATCTCGGAAAGAGAGATGATATTCAGAAGGAAGTCTTTGCTTTCAAAGATAAATTATCAGACCCTAGATTAGATTTTGTAAATGAAGCAAAAGTACTTTTCAACAAATTACTCCCGTCAGATTTAGAAATTGGGAGGGGAAAGTTGGTAATCATCCCTCATGCTGAATTGAGTTATATTCCATTTGAAGCTTTGGTGGATTCTGATGGGAAATTCCTTATTGAGACTAATTCGGTAAGTTATGCCTATTCCTTACAGCTTTTTGAATATAGGGCAAAAAAGAAGAGCTCATTCTACAGGAAATTTTTGGCAAGCTATGCTCCTTCTTACGAGGGGAGTAGATATACCAGTATCAAAAACAATAAAAAGGAAGCTTCGCGTGTGAGTAGCATATTTGGTGGAATAGAATTTCTTGATTCTGAAGCTACCAAGAGCTCTTTTATTTCAAATATGACAAAATTCAAAATACATCATCTAGCATTGCATGCCGAGCAAGCGGATTTTTCTTTTGAAAATTCCGCATTAGTTTTTTCGAATGAGGAGAAATTGTTTTTTCATGAACTTTATAACTTGAATTTCCCAGCTGACTTGGTTGTGCTTAGCGCTTGCAATACTGGGGTGGGCAGTCTGGAGCCAGGTATTGGATTGATGGGGCTAGGGAGAGCATTGACTTATGCTGGAGTAGGCGCATCTATATATAGCCTTTGGCCAGTTTCAGACAAAGAGACCAGTATATTAATGGAATATTTCTATACTTATCTCAAACATGGACATTCTAAAGATGAAGCACTCAGGATGGCCAAGAATGATTTCATTAATAAAAACTCCCTTAAAATGCATCCCTATTTTTGGGCCGGATTTGTCCTAAACGGTGACACTTCCGAAGTGATGAATACACCAATCGGCTACAATTATTATTTGGTGATTTTTTTAATGGTGATTTTGATAGTTGCGTTTTTTTGGCTTTACAGAAGGTGGAAGTTAAGAAATCTCCATAAGTAATTGTTTGGCCCTGCCAGCAAGGATGTGCTCAGAGTTTGCTACTTTTTCCAATTTAACCCTCGCTCGTTCAACTTTATTTTTTTGTAAAAGAAGTAGTGCCAGATAATAATCTCTTGGGTTTTGGTAAATGCTTGGGATATTGTCTCCAATACTATCAAGAAGATTGTATGCGACAGTATACTCGTTGAGTTCCAATGCTGCCATGGCTGCGTAAAATTTGCTTACCAGACTTCCAGATTCTTCAAAGTCTGCTAATAAAAGATTTTTGGCAATCTGGTATTCTTCATTTTCGTAGGCAAGATAAGCCTCTGACAAATTATTGTCTGTATTTCCACCTCGTATTGATGGCATTTCCAAGTTTGGAAAAGTCTCGTAATAAGTTACATAAAAGTCACTTTTTTGTGAGTTTTGATTCAATAGCCAATATCCCGTCAATGTCAGTGACAGAAGTGTCACGATAGCTGCCGCTACTTTCCAAATCTCAAATCTTGGTTTTCTGACTTCAAGAGATTTTTTTTGTAAAATCTCCTTGAGTCTTTTTCTCTCGTTCAAGGTAACTGCAATTTTTATTTGATACCTAAACTCAAGTTCTGACTTCAATTCAGGCTCCTCAGCAAGTCTATTTTCAAAATCATGCTTTTCTCCTTCACTGAGCTTATTGTTCAAGTATTTTTCAAATAGCTCTTCCATATTATTTCTCATAGACCTCAAATTTTTTCTTTAGATGTTGGATACATCTGGATTTTTGGCTTTTCAGTGTTTCTTTGTTTGGATATCCAAGTAGATTGACTATTTCTTCTGCCGATTTTTCTTCGAAATAGCTCATCCTGATTATCTCCTGACATTTCTCCCCCAACTGACCTAGGTAAGTTTGTAGTTTGATAAGCATAGTATTGGTTTGTTCAGACTCCAAATTATCCCACTCCAACTCATCTGGCAATTCTGCGAATAGCAATGAGTCTTTTTTATTGCCAGCCAACTTTTTGTAGACCATGTATTTTCCAATTGCAAAAAGATAAGTCTTGATGCTGCTCTTGATGTCCTTGAGTTTTCCTTTGACAGCATTCTCAAATAATGCCAATACAGCATCCTGATAGATATCCTCAGCAAGATTCCTATCCAACTTATACTTTTTTAGAAAATCTAAAAAAGGATCACGATAGTCAACATACACTTCCTCGAGTGCAGATTGATCACCATTTTGTAACCTGTCCAATAATTCTTTCACATCTACTCCTTTAGTGTAAGGAATTTGTCTTGGTAAACCCTCAATTTTTTTTTTTTTGTTGGGTTTACCAAATGTTGGTTTTTGCACTAAGTATAAAATTAAAAATCACCAAAACCATACGAGAGATGAAAAAAATTTTAATAATTCTTATTCTTCTTGCTTTTCATGAAGAATTGGCGGCTCAAAACAATGTAGGGCAGCGTGTCATTCAGCGTAGCAAAGACCAAACTACTCAACGCGCTGAATCAAAATCTGAGCAGGGTGTAGATAAGGCACTCAATAAAATAGAAGAAGGAATTGGAAGTATTTTCAGAAAGAGAGATAAAAAGAACAGCCGTCAGGAAACTCAAGCTGATGAGGATTATGAAGTAAGTTCTTCAGAAAATTCACAGCAGCAGCAGCAAGTAGAGCTTCCGGTTCGTGGGAATCAACAAAGAAATATAAATTCCAAGTTTGATTTTGTATCAGGAGAAAAAGTAATTGCCTATGAAAATTTTGAAAATGTTGCCATGGGAGATTTCCCTGTTGATTGGAATACTGATTCCGGGGGAGAAATTGTGAGGTTTGAAGGTAGTGATATGAATTGGCTACTTCCGGCCAAGTCTGGTGTGTTTGTTCCTGATTTTATCAATAAGTTACCTGTAAATTTCACTTTGGAATTTAGCATCACAGTGAGCGAAGATTTTTCTAACAGCATGGGTGGAATGAAGACGATATTCGTCGAAACAATGCCTGATAGAATGGCTTATGATATACATTGGAGTGCCGAAACACAGGTTTTGGTAGATATCCACCCTCTTCCAGAGGGGATTCAATACTCTTATTTTGCAAAAAGTAAAACAGGTACTGAGCTTAGAAACCAAGGAGGTAAATCAGGGGATTATCTGGCCGAATATCGCGTCTCGATGTGGAGACAAGGTCCGAGGTTAAGGGTATACATAGATGATGAAAAAATATACGATCTTCCTAGGGCATTTTCTGATGGTGTTGATTATTCTTTGCTATTTGGAACTAATTATTGGTCTGGAGATCTATTTTTTGCCGATCTCAAGATTGCTGCTGGAGAACCTGATACAAGAAGTAAGCTCATCACTGAGGGTAAGTTTGTTACCAATAGTATCACGTTTGATGTCAATTCTGATGTGCTGAAGAATTCATCCTATGGGGTATTGAAGGAGATTGCAGAGACGCTTCAGCAAAATGCAGGTGTCAATGTGCAGATCATAGGCCATACGGATAGTGACGGCTCGGAAAGCCTAAATTTAGATTTATCAAAGAGGAGGGCTGCTGCTGTGAAGACTGCACTTGTCAATGACTTTGGGATAGCGGCTTCAAGACTCGAAACCGACGGAAAGGGTCAGTCTGAGCCTGTAGCTCCAAATAATACTTCCGCAGGAAAAGCACAAAATAGAAGAGTAGAGTTCATCAAGCTATAATTAAAAAATCATGAAAAAGACACTGATATTGCTGATTCTGACCCTAGGCTGGTTGGGATCACAGGAATCCTATGCTCAAATTTGGGCGGGCACGCACAATTCAACCTATGGAGAGCTTAGACTGATAGAAGAATCATGGCCTAATGGGAAGTTCGTAGTCTATGGCGATTACAAAGGTGATGGGACTGTTGTCGGCGAAATGGACAACGGAGGAAGAGAATACCGAGGAGATTTCCATAATGGCAGTTGGAAAGGGAAGTTCTTCTTTGATAGATCATTTGTTTTAATGGGGTCCAGGCAATCTGAAAACTTTTCCTTCAAAGGTTTTTTTGGTACCAATACAGATAATAGAAATAGCACAAGACCTCAGGATAAATGGGATGGAAACCGGGTGAATATTCAGACACTGGGAAGAATTCGTACTGCTGTTTGGTCTGGAAGATGGAATACTAATTTTGATCCGATATTTTTAGAGCAAATTGGCAATGAAGTCACGGGCACTTATGGAAATGGTAATAGAATAGAGGGTACCTATAATCCTTCTGATAGAAAGCTACGTGGTAAATTTGTCCAAGGAGGAAGAGTAGGTTCTTTTGAATTTACTATCACAGGAAATGATTTTACAGGCATTTGGGGTTGGGGAGCAATGCTGAATGAAGGATCGTGGAATGGAACAAAATTTACCAAATCCAATGTGAATATGCCTGCATTGGCGAGCTCTTCTCCTTCATTGGCAGGAAGATACAGAGTCAGAATTCAGGGTATATATACTGACATCAAGTCGGGGGTTTTTTATCCCAATGTGGATATTTTTGGTCAAGCCGATGTGCAAATGTTTTCAAAGCCAAACAATGGTTCAAGAGTGGAGATCCGAGCCAGAAATAATCAAAGTAAAAGAATCTGGAGTCTTAGCAATTCAAACCTGCTTAGGATCAATCAAAGCTCTCCTCTGAAGTCTCTTCAGAATGGACCTATGTATGCAGGTAGACATGCTATAAACCGTACGATCGAATTTGATGTAAGCAACAATCTTGGCAATGAAAACCTCCAAATAATCATTTCAGGGTTTATAATGGAAAAGCAGACATTAAGCACTGTTGCCTACAAGCCAACTAATCTAGAGGTTTTCATCAAAGACCTAGTTCCAAATAGAACTTACTTTTTTACCCACGATAGAGATGGGGATAAGGTTTATATCACCTTTACAATTGAAAAACTATGAGACTAATTATATATAGTTCCTTAGCATTTATTCTCTTGGCTGCCGAAAACTGCGCTGGGGATAAGGTGTCCTCAGAGGCAATAGTCGCTTCCGAAAAAATTGCCGAAACGACGGCAAAACTGGGGATCCAAAATGTGGAAAAATTTAATGGAAGATTGGATGAGTTGTTGACATTGGAGATGGCTTCAAAATGTACTGGCTATGAAGCTAGCGAAGCAACGAAAAATTACAGCCAAGTATTGGAAGATCCAAAAACCCACTATGTATCCTATAGTTGGGAAAAGGGGAGAATGCATGTCACAGATCTAGGGTTCACTAAGATAGAAACAGATAAACCGGATGTGGTACAGCTAAGCTGGCTCACTACGATGACTTTGGAGAATTTCACAAATTTGTATCGTGAAATCACAGATGAGGATATTTCCAACGCCCGAAAAGCCTTGGATGAACGCATCAACAAAGGAGATTTAGATCCCGAAGCTGCCAAACTTGCCAAAGAAATGGCGGAAGGTTTCATGGCGGGGAAGAATAGCAGGGAATGGGTAGAGGGAGTAGGAGAAAAAGCAGTTTGGATGGAAGATGACAAAAGCCTCAAAGTTCTATATAATGGCCTATCCTTCTCAATCTTAGCAGATATCAGCGATGAGCAAAGTGAAAATAGGCAAACAGCTATCGATATTGCCAAGATGATTGTCAAAGATAAACTTTAACTCCAATGAAAAGTGCAATCCTTACTCTAATCTTGGTATATATCATTGGCATGAATGGATTATGTGGGCAAAACCTAGAGTTTATCAACATCAAATCAGATGGGATCTATCCAAAATTCGTGCTTATAGAAGGTAAGACTATCCTATCTGTACAAGGATCCAATGCGATATCTGAACATATTTGGAGTCAGGTTCCTGTGAATTTTGATAACTCGGATGGAAGATCTAGGTATAAAATGGTTGTTTCACAAAATATGGGTAAAGCTACAATTGCTTACGAGATCTTCTGGATGCATATCAAGTCCGCTGATAGATATACAGCTCATATCAAATCCACTACGGATTACAATAATGGAAGTAAACCAGTAGAAAGGAAGGAGTCATTTAAAGGAAGAATATTATGAACTTAAATAAGATTTCAACAACTACTTTGGGAATATTGTGGTGTAGCCTCTTGCTGGCTACATCTTCCTATGCCCAACAAAGAAAAGTAATCAGGGCAACACTAGATGCTTCTGAAAAAATGGTACAGACAAGTCTGGGAAATTCCGAAAAAAGTGATTCCGATAGTGGAGACTGTGATGACGATCAATTGTCAGGGAAATTCCAGGACAATGAATTATTGAGGATTTTCAGTTTTCCTTGTCATTTTCAAGGGGCTGTGGGTAATGACAGCTCCGAAGGGTCTGGTTTAGGAACTCCTTCGAAACCAGTGTCTTCAAACAATCCTGGTGAAAATGTAAAATCAAAAACACCAAAAGATTACGACTTGCCTCCTCCTTCAATTATGCAGTTTGATAAGAAAATAAGCTACTTGATCTATATGGCGCCGAGTGAACTTGCAAGAAGCTACTTTTATCATAGCACAGATGATGGCTTGTCAATCAAAGATAATAAAGCTTTGGAAATGATGAGTAAAGAAAAAATGGATGGTCAAATACACCAGGTTTTTGATCCTCATAATGAAAGATTCGCTGCCTACATCAAGAATCGGGAAGGGGCATTTTATACTATTATGAATATGGGCGGGGATGATGATGGGAAAGCGGATTTTGATGGACGAAATTTCTTTGAATTCGCTAAAAAATCTGGACGAAAAACGAAGGTTGATTTTTTGGGTTTGGAATGTGAAGAATATGTGGTTTTTCTGGAAGGAAAAAAAGTAGGGATCTGGCTGGCCAAATCACCGGATGTGAAATTTGCAGGTGAAAGTCCAAAACAGGTCCTTGGCTATTCAGGGCTTGGCTACGTGTATGATGGCAAGGGAAATACATACCTGATTGTTGGGATGAGAAATTCCAACTCTTTGATCTTGATGACAGGTTATGAAAACATCAACTTTTCCTTCGACTCCAGAGGCTACAAGGGTTTCAATACTTACCTTACAGAGCAGTTGGGAGGAAATCCATTTGCCAATGGTGATCCAAGCGGCTACAATACGATGGTCGAAAAACAGAATAGTGAAAATTGGTCACAGTTTATGGAAAGCAATGAAATCCTTTCACTGGGACAAGGATATGATAGTCCTGATTTTACCATTGAGGTTTATGATATGATGATTGCAACTATGGAGAATCACATATTGGGTGCAAATACAGCCCTCAGTGAACTCCGTAATAGTAGTGGGGAGGAGGCTTCACGAAGAAGAGCCGAGGCTCAATGTAATTTAAATTGCTACACCAAGAAAAAATCGGAAATCGAAAACTTGAAAAAGCAGGTCTTGGCAATTCAAAAAAACAGCAGGATATCCTATGATGAAAAACAAGATCGCTTAGATGAGGTTTATGAAAAATTCGGGGAAACCCAATCTAGACCATGTGATTGTTGGAATTGATTCTTTTTTGCTTTAACAGTGAAAAATATCTTCCTCTTTGAAAAGACCAAGGTTTTTTCAAAGAGGAAGTATCTATTATTCAAATTTGAAATCTGAATCTTTTTTCAATGTAATGATAACTACTCCATTTGAACCTCGTGCACCATATTGAAATGTAGCCGTAGCATCTTTTAATACTGTGATGCTTTCAATATCAGTTGGATTCATATCATTCATGTCCTTCACCTCGGTTTCTTTGCCGTCCTTTTTGACAATAAAAAGTGGTTTATTTTCTCCCGATAGGTTACTCGTTCCTCTTAGGACAACACTTGCTTTTTTCTCACCATCTAAAGTAGTGGCTGAAGTTGATCCTTTTGTACTAAAGACAGAAACCACGTTTGGTGAAGAAGTTCCTTGAACCCTTTCGCTTGTTGTCCAATTAAATGTAGTATTTTTTCCTAGTTGCGATAACTCCGTTGTTTGCTTTTCATTCAGTTCATTTCTTATTGCCAAAAGATTAGTAAACTGCTTCTTTTTGAGTTGGTTTTCCAAATTAAGGACCTTGTCCATCTGCTTCTGAGCTGCTTCAGTATTTATTTTTGGTTCTTGAAGCATTTTCTTGAGCTTTTCATTCTCTGCATCTAAGTCCCATCTCAGTGTACTGAATTCACCGGCATTCTTTCCGTGGATGGCTTTGATTTTATCAGCTTGTTGGTCTGTCAAGGATATTTTGTCCCTGTTTTTCATGATCAATTCAGCAGGAAAAAGTGAGCCTTGAAATAAATCCTGACCTTGTACAAAACCTGTCAGGAGTAGTAGATAAATTGTGAGTAATTGTTTCATAATGTGATAATTGGTTTAGAATTCATTAAGTAATGATGCCGTGGGGGATTCCCAGACATCCATGGAGGATGCTTGCTCTATGACAAATCTTTGTTCATTGTCTTCCCCTTCTATCAGTGAAATGATGATCAAGTCCTGATAAAGTGGTGTTTCTTCTTTCGTTTGATTCCAAACAAAAATCCCCAATAGTAGTGATGCTGCAATGCCAATTGGTATCAGTTTCCGGAAATTGGAAGATGGTTTTTTTGGATATTCGGGTATGGTTAACTTATTATTCTCATTTCTTAGCTCAGAAAAAAACATTTCGAGCTCCTTGTCATTCATATCATCTTGTAGCTTCATAGACTTGTTTTTTTAGGATAAGTTCCTTGAGTTTTTTCTTTCCTCTGTCATAGTGTGTCCGTGCTGTACCCAAGCTCACTTCCATTATGTCAGCTGCTTTTTCCAAGGTCAGTTGATGGTAAAAGACCAACAGCAGAATCTCTTTTTGTCGCTCAGGAAGTAATTGGATCAATTCCTCGTGCGATGCTGCCTCAGGTATTTTTTCTTCTTCCACCAAATCATAATCTTCATGGAGAGGGACCAATTTCTTGTTTTTTTTCAACCATTCGATTGCTGTAAACCTAATTACCGAAAACAGCCAGGTCTTGACTTTTGATTCGGCATTGTATTTGGCTTTTTCTTCCCATATTTTGAGGTATACATGTTGAAGCACATCTTTTGCTAGTTCATCATCAAAACCACAGCACTGCCGAGACCAGAGATAGGCCTCACGATGCAGTTCTTTGATGATTTGATCTAGTAGCTTTTGCTTCATACTTATGTCTTAGTGTCTAAAAATAGAGAATATATGACAAGTATTAGAAAAATTATCCAAACGGCAAGCTACATATTTTATCTAATGCGATCTGAATTAGGTAAACATGAAACCACCTCTGTTTCATGTTTTTGTAGAAGGCGTAGGGAGTCTCAAATGGGTGGCGAAAAGGAGGGTGTTAAGAAAGTGGTTTTAATTACGTGTTCTGTTTGATCGCCCGAGTCATTTCTTTTTTTCCAGGAGGACCTGGAAGTGTTTCTACTATCATTCCAAGTTCTTCCAGATCCCTTTTGAGTTGTCCTTTAGCAGAGTAGGTTACAAAAATACCCCCAGGATTCATGGCTTCCACTACTTTGGCAAGGATATCTTTTGTCCATAATTCAGGCTGCTTGTTTGGAGCAAAAGCATCATAAAAAACCACATCGATAGGATATAGCTGCGCATCTTCTAAGCTAACCACATCTTTTTTCATATTGAAATATTCCGTGACTACTCCTCCTTCATTCCAAGGTTCTTTATGGATAATTTGAAAAAATGGCTCGTAATGCATAATCGTCTCATCGATCTTGGTATAATTCAATTGGCTATAGATACTTTCTTCAATTGGGAAAGGTTCTATTGTGTGATACAAAATAGAGGTTTTGTTTTGCTCTGCCCATACAAGCGTCAGCCAAGCATTCAATCCTGTACCAAATCCAACTTCAAAGACCCTTATAGGCTGCAAGTTTTGATTATGCATAAACCATGATTCTAAGCCATAAAGCATAAATACATGAACAGATTCTCTGTAAGCTCCATGAAAAGAATGATATGATTCGTTCAATTCTGGTAGAAACAATGAATTTGAGCCATCCTCAGTCGTAATGATTTTTATCTCTCTTTTCATGTCATTTTTTCTCTATAAGTACTGCGCAATAAGCCGATATCCCTTCCTGTCTACCTACAAATCCCAATTTCTCTGTAGTTGTAGCTTTGATGGAAATATCATCTTCATCTATTCCCATTACTTCTGCAAGGCATTTTTTCATCTCAGGAATGTGTGGATTTATTTTTGGAAGTTGAAGGCATATAGTGGAGTCAATATTCCCAATTACATATCCTTTGTCTTTTAGCAGCAGCATGACGTCCTTTAGTAAGATTTTACTATCAATACCTTTGTATTGAGGATCTGTGTCAGAAAAATGAAATCCGATATCCCGCATGTTGGCAGCACCAAGCAATGCATCGCAGATTACATGAATTAGCACATCTGCATCAGAATGGCCTACTGCGCCTTTTTCAAATGGAATCTGTATTCCTCCCAACCAAAAATCATATCCTTCTTTCAATTGGTGAACATCATAGCCGAAGCCTACTCTTATTTTTCCCATTTATTAAATAATATTTTCAAGTGTTTTTCTATATTCTTATAAGCTATTCATTTGCCCCGTCAGGGCAAAAGTGAATCAGACATTTACCATTGCATTGGGTTGAAACCCAATGTTAGTGTCAGTTGCCCTTACAGGGCATATCCTTATTTCTTTGTCAGGAAATGACACCTTCTACCTTCCTCCATCACCCTTTCTCCTTCCTAGTTCCCTCAATAACCTAACAACACATAACCACTTCCCAATATCTTAACTAGAAGCCTTACTTTTATAATACAAGACAGAAGAATTTTCCTCTTTCAAGATTGTATTTGCCCATTTTAATATTTGATCAGAAGGGATTTTCGTTTTCTTTTCGTATTCTAATTGATGATAATCAGGATTGCCAAGGTGGGCATGGTATGCCAAGCTCATGGCTCTGTTCAATAGTTGAATAGATTCATAAGTTTTCATCGCTTCAGCCTGATTTTTAACTTTGACCAAAATGCTATCTGAAATAGAATTCCTTTTGAAATTCTCAATTACTTCGTCCAATGCTTTTTCTGCATCTTCGGCACTTTGTCCCTTTTCCATTTTCCCAGAAAAAACCATAAGTCCTGGATCTACAGTTCCAAGTATATAGCCTCCAACTGATGCAAAGATACTTCCGTTTTTGACAAGACTTTGCTCAAGAGTTGAAGACCTCCCAAAACCAAGAATGTCTGTGATCAAATCAGCTTCCAGATAACCATCGTGTAATCTGCCTGGCATGTGGTACACTTTATATAATGCATCCGTAGGGACATCTGCTTCAATTACCTTAGTTTTCTTATGGATTTGAGGTAACTCTTCTGTGATTGTTTTCTTTGGGATTTGGCCAGAAGGTATAGGGGCAAACCATTTTTCTGAAAGTTGCTTTACTTGCTCAAGTGTGACATTGCCGGCTACCACCATGATGGCATTGTCAGGCCTGTAATGAGTGAAATAGAATTCTTCGACATGTTCCTTCTTGTAATTAACAATATCCTCTATTTCCTTACCTATAGTGGGCCATTGGTATGGATGTCTGTCATATGCCATGTCTCTAATATGGTGAAATACATCTCCATATGGCTGATTGAGATACCGCTGCTTGAATTCTTCTATGACTACCTTTCTCTGGGTTTCGATTGTTTTATCACTCAGGCTCAAATGCAACATTCTGTCAGATTCCAGCCAGAAGGCTGTTTCAATATTTACAGCTGGCAAAGTGATGTAGTAGTTGGTAATATCTGTATTCGTGAAGGCATTGCATGATCCCCCTACTTTCTCAAGTGCACTATCGAATACAGGTACGTGTTTAGAACTACCAAACATCAAGTGCTCAAAATAATGGGCCAATCCTGTTTTTCCTTCAATCTCGTTTCTTGAGCCAACTTTATACAATATATTGACTACGGCGATTTTGGTACTGTGATCCTCGTGGACTAGTACTTGAAGACCATTGTCAAGCGTGAATTGTTGGTAGCTAATCATATTTTTGTTTTGGGCAAAGCTAATAAAATAAAGCTATTTGCCTGAAAATTGTTTGATCAAATCTTTTCCGCTTTGTAGCCGGATTTTTCAAGGGCAGTAAATACATCTAGTGATGAAAAAACTCCTTCGACTGTCAGGATCCTATCAGGATGTGCCAAATCAACTTTCCACGTAGTATTTTCTATTTTTTCCATTTCAGGAGTTATTGCAGCCACGCAGGCTCCGCATTTTACATTGGTCTTAAATTGTTGTGTTTTCATGTCTTTATATTTTTTCCTTATTGTCAAACAGTTTGTTAATATCAGCTTATACAGAGAGGAAATGACAAGCACTTCCTCACCACAGTCGCAAAGAATCCGAAACCTTACGGTGTAAATCACTCGTCATTAGTATCATTCACCAATCAACTATTCAACTAACCACCAATTCCAGTTTTGTGGATCGTTGATCCTTGACTGTTGAATTTTACTTTCTCAACCTCAAGCTATTTGTTACCACCGATACAGATGAAAGGGCCATCGCTGCTCCCGCGATCATTGGATTCAGTAGAAACCCAAACATAGGATACAACAAGCCTGCAGCCACAGGAATTCCGATGATGTTATAAATGAATGCCCAGAATAGATTTTGATGAATTATTTTGATTGATTTTTTTGTCAATTTTAGCGATTTTGGGATGTCATTCAGGTCTGAGTGAACCAAAGTAATCTCTGCAATGTCCATGGCAATGTCGGTGCCATGCCCCATCGCGATACTCAAATCTGCAATACTCAATGCTTCACTGTCATTGATTCCATCGCCAACCATACCTACCTTTTTCCCTTTTGATTGAAGGGTTTTGATGTATTCAGCTTTATCCTGCGGTAGCATTTCTGATTTATAATGCTCAATATCGACACTTTTGGCAATCAACCATGCCGTTTTTTCCTGATCCCCGGTCAGCATATGAACTTCTATGCCCATATGTTTTAAGTTGGTAATCGCTTCCTTTGAAGTCTCCTTCACAAGGTCTCCAATCATGAAAAATCCTATCAGATGATCATTTTTTGATGCAAATACTATTATAAATCCTTCTTCAAGAGCCTTTTCAGCTTTGTTTTTAAGTTCTGTGTTGGAAGTTACTCCTTCTGATTTGATCCATTTTAAGTTTCCTACTCTATAAATATCCCCCTCAATAATTCCTTGCACCCCGTGTCCAGTGATACTTTTGAAACTTTTTATTTCCAGATTTTCTTGAGATAAATAGGCCGCAATAGCATTTGCCAACGGGTGCTCACTCTTTTTTTCAAGAGAAAAAATAGCCTTTCTATCTAATTCAGTACAGTCTTCTGATGTGATAAAATGGGATACTTTTGGTTTTCCTTCTGTAATTGTACCCGTTTTATCGAGAATTATAGTATCTATTTTAATTCCTTTTTCAAGACTTTCGGCATCTTTGATCAATATTCCCATATCAGCGCCTTTGCCTATGGCTGTGATGATTGCGGTTGGTGTTGCCAATCCCAAAGCACAGGGGCAAGCAATGACAAATACTGTTATCATTGCCATAATTCCTCGCAGCCAAGCTTCATCAACACCGCTAAATCCCCAGACTAACATTGTCAAAAGTCCAATAAGAAGAACTACTGGTACAAAAACAGCAGCAACTTTATCAACAAGTTTTTGGACAGGCGCTTTGGAGCCTTGTGCAGCTTTGACACGATCAATTATTTGGGACAATAGGGTGTTTTTACTGATTTTTTCTACTTCAAAAACAAAACTTCCAGCTTGATTTATTGTTCCTGCAAACACTTTTGATTGAATGGATTTCAATACTGGAATGGGTTCACCTGTCAACATATTTTCGTTTACATAAGACTCACCTTCAACGGTTTTTCCATCCAGTGGGATTTTTTGCCCAGGTTTGATCAGTATCAACTCACCAAGTTGTACATCGATAGTTTTTTTGGTTAGCTCCTTACCGTTTTGCAAAACAATAAGATCAGTTGGTTGCAATCCCATTAACTTTTTCAGCGCTTCACCAGTCCCGGCTTTTGCACCTGCTTCTAAGGTTTTTCCCAAAAGAATAAAAAACAAGATCACTGCTGCCGCCTCAAAATATACATGGGGCTCAAGCCCTTTAGCTTCCAAAAATGTAGGAAAAAATGTGTTGAAGCTACTGTACAAATATGCAATTCCAGTACTTATTGCGACTAGAGTATCCATATTCGCACTGAGATTTTTTGTTTGCTTCCATGCATTTTTGAAGAATTGATTCCCAAAAACAAATAGAATAGGGGTCGTGAATACCCACATAATGTAATTTCCATATGGCATATCCATCCAGAACATGCCTATTACAAATACAGGTAAGGCTAAAATCCCCGCAAATATCGTTTTAAGCTTTAGTTTTTTGAAGGCATCTTTAGCTTTTTCTTCTAATTCGGCTTGTTCAATTTCTTCAATTAATAAATCGTAACCTGTGGCTTGGATTTTTTTCTGAAGTTCATTCAATGAAATGGTCTGCTCTTCCCACTCTATCGTAGCGGCATGATTTGCATAATTCACAGAAGCATTTTTCACACCGGGTGAATTCCTTAATGTGTTTTCTACAGAAATAGCGCATGCAGCACAGCTCATGCCCTCTACAGGGATTTCTTTTTTCATTTTATTGAAACTTTAAGTTGAAGCAAAGGTAAAGTTGATGCTTTCGTCAGACTTACATAATTTTTGATATTATTCAATTGTATCTTGATTCTTAGATACCAGAAATATTGGGACATTTTTTAATGTTAATCTTCGAGGATTCAAAAAACCTGGAAGCTTCTAGCATCCATCTCATATCTCCCGTCCACCTGTTCTCTTTTTCATTCGAATTAGACCATTCTTGTAATTGACAAAATTTTGCGAACTTTATGGTTTATCAACAAGTTTATTGATCTTGTATCCGTAATCATCTTATTGAACCCGATATTTCCATGATCAAGTCACAAGTGGACCCCGCCTGTACAGGCCAATTTTCTCAGTTATTTTTAGATTACCTTGACGAAAAACCAGCTTTAGCTGAATTTTACAGTCATTTTCCGAGATTGGAAAATTTTGGAAGGCTCATTGAAGAAAAAAGAATGCCCCGAGAAAACAGGGATGTTTTGGTAACTACACTTCAAAAGCAATATGCTGATTTTTCTCTTAGCGAAGATTTTGAGCAGCAACTGAAGCTCTTGGGAGAGAAAAATACCTTTACAGTTACCACCGGTCATCAGTTGAATTTATTCACCGGCCCACTTTATTTTATCTATAAAATCGTCTCTACGATCAATTTGGCCAAAAAACTAGCAAAACAATATCCTGAAAACAACTTTGTACCTGTGTACTGGATGGCAACTGAGGATCATGATTTTGAAGAGATCAATTACTTTAAGCTTGAAGGAAAAAAATACCAATGGAATACAAATCAAAAAGGAGCAGTTGGTGATTTTTTCTTGGATGATTCATTTAAAGAATTCCTTAAATCAGTTGAGTTTGCACCAGAGTTTTTTGTGGAGGCTTATTCCAAATCCAAGACACTTTCTGAGGCTGTAAGGAAGTATGTTCATCATTTGTTTGGAGAAAAGGGCTTAGTCGTAGTGGATGCGAATGATCCTGCGTTCAAGAAGATTTTTATTCCAGTGATTGAAAAGGATATACTTGACAATATTCCAAATAAAAAAGCTCAAGAGCAGACTGATAAGTTGGAAGCATTAGGTTACAAAAGTCAGATTTTTCCCCGTGAGATTAATTTTTTCTATATGGAAAATGGTCTTAGGGAAAGAATCGAAAAATCCGGAGATTTTTACCATGTTTTAGAGTCCGAGCTGAAGTTCGAGACATCGGAAATCAAAGCTTTGATTCAGTCAAATCCAGAGCGTTTTAGTCCCAATGTGGTGTTGAGGCCGTTGTATCAAGAGATGATATTGCCAAATATTGCATATATCGGTGGTCCTGCAGAAGTGGTATATTGGCTGCAACTCAAAGGAGTCTTTGATTATTTTGGGGTTCAGTTTCCAGCGGTGATGCCTAGAAATTTCGCCTTGATTCTGGATAGTTTGACAGCCCAAAAGCAAGATCAATTGGCATTGAAAGATTCAGAGCTTTTTGTGGACTATATCGCATGGAAGAAAGAGTTTGTAGCGAAACATTCCAGTTTGGATATTTTCTTAAATCAAGAAAAGGAGAAGCTTGAAGAAGTGATAGACAGATCGGCTGTGAAAGCCAAAGAAGTAGATGCTACCCTAGAAAGTGCTTATGCATCTGCCAAAGTCAGGATTTCGAAAATCATGGATCACCTTTCGGGGAAAGTTAGAAAGGCTGAGGAAAAAAGGCTCGAAATCCAAATCAAGAGAATGGACACGATCAGGGATTTTATCTTGCCTGGAGGGAGCCCACAAGAGCGAGTGGAAAATTTTATGAAATTTTACCTCGAGGAAGAAAGCTTTATTGAGATGCTGATAGAGGCATTTGACCCATTGGATTTTTCATTTATGATATTAAAGCCCAAAGATGACAAAAGAGGAAATCAGAAAACTTCATAAATCCAAAAGGCAACAGCTTTCAGAAGATGATTTGGAATTACTTTCTTTTAAGATTGGGGAAAATTTAATACATTATCTAAATAGTCGGGAAGAAATCCAACACATTCATATCTTTCTACCCATTAAGCATCTGAAAGAAGTCAATACTTTTCCGTTTCTTGAAAAGTTGGATAAAAGTGGATATACACTATATACATCAGTACTCAACAGTTCTACGGAATTGATGGAAACAGTAATTTTGCGAGATTTAAGTAAGTTTGAAATTGATAGATATGGTATTCCTGTTCCTTTAAACAGGGAAAAAGTGTCAGAAGAGAATATTCAAGCAGTTTTGATTCCCTTATTGGCTTATGACAAAAATGGCAATCGTCTGGGATATGGGAAAGGATATTACGATAGATTTTTAAATGGTTTGAAATCAGAAGTTTTGAAAATTGGAGCAAGTTTTTTTCCTCCAGAAGACCTGATTCCAACAGAATGGCACGATATTCCCTTAGATATTTGTATCACGCCCACAGAGGTGTTTTTATTCTGACTATTTTATTTATTTAAACAATTAAAATTATTAAAAATGAAAAAGATTCTTTACACTTTGGTGCTATTTGCCTTCATGGCAATCAGAAATGAAACCTTAGCTCAAGGCTATAACACTGGCATAGGTTTGAGAGCTGGTGTAGGAAATGGACTCACAGTAAAGCACTTTATCAGTGATAAGGCTGCTTTGGAAGGTATTCTTCATACAAGATGGAGAGGTCTTTTGGTGACTGGTCTATATGAAATCCATAATGATATCAGCGAAGTAAGAGGTCTGAGTTGGTTTTATGGAGGTGGTGCTCATATTGGGACTTGGAATGCCAACAGAGGAAATCAACCTTGGGGAGACCAAAACAGAAGCTATACAGTAGTAGGTATTGATGGTATCATAGGACTTGATTATAAGTTTGAAGGGGCACCAGTCAACTTGTCTTTGGATTATAAACCAGCCTTCAATCTTACAGGTTACACTGGCTTTTGGGGAGATGAAGTGGCTTTGTCGATTAGATTTACATTCTAAATCATAACAAATAGAAAATAGGTAAAAAATCCATGGGAGTATTTCCATGGATTTTTTCTTGTAAGTATAATTATTGAAACTTTAGATTGGTCATCATCATTTTATGTGTAGCATATCAGAACTATTGATTTTCACAGTTTATTGAGTTTTTTGAGCTGGAAATGGCATATAAATATGTTAATCAGCAATTTGTTGTTTTAAAATTAAAAAAAATCTGAAAAACTATTTTTTATTTTGATTTTGACAGAACAGCTTAAAGTATAAAATATATATAATTACATTTTTGGTTGATGTAATATTTTGTAAAAATATTAATAGTATAATCCTTATTCTGCTTTTATAGTTTTTATATGTTAAGTTTTAATATCTGTTTTCAGCAGAAACATTAAAAATTATACTATTAAAAGTTAAAATAACAAAAATTGTTTAACTTGTTTTAACATTCTGCTTTGATTTAAGTTTGAATAATATAAAATTTACCAATTAATTTAACTAATTACTTTATGAGAAAAGCTTTACTATTAATTATCTCGCTTTTCGTCTTGTCTCTAGATGGAGAGGTCTGGGCGCAACAGCGGCAAGTGACGGGTGTGGTAATATCTGCTGAGGATAATTTACCACTTCCTGGAGTAAACATCCGAATAAAAGGAACAACACGAGGTGCTATAACTGATATTGATGGCAATTATAGTATTCAAGCTGCAGCCAATGAGGTTTTGGTTTATTCATTTGTTGGTTTCATAGCACAAGAAGTGGCAGTTGGTAATAGGTCATCGATTGATGTAACCTTACAATTAGACTCCAAAACGCTAAGCGAAGTTGTAGTGGTAGGTTATGGTAGTGTAGAAAAAAAGGAGTTGACAGGTTCTGTAGGACAGCTTAGTGCATCAGTAATCAGGGATGTTCCAGCGCTAGGTGTAGATCAAGCGCTTCAAGGAAGGATAGCAGGAGTGCAAATCACTCAAAATGCAGGTACTCCAGGAGCAGGTATTTCTGTAAGGATTCGAGGTTCATCTTCTATCTCGGCATCTAATCAACCTCTATTTGTGATCGATGGCGTTCCAATGACAACAGGTGATCCTTCCCAGTTAGGCTTTGGAGGACAATCTTCAAGTGCTTTGGCTGATTTGAATCCGAGTGATATTGAATCTATGGAAGTATTGAAAGATGCTGCAGCTGCTGCAATTTACGGTTCAAGAGCAGCAAATGGTGTTGTTTTGATCACGACAAAAAGAGGTTCAGATCAAAAAACGCAGGTTAATTTGAACGTTTACGGAGGTACCCAAGAGCTTTGGAGAAAACCAAATTTCCTAGATAGAAATGGTTATTTGGGATTGATGAAAGATGCATTTGCAGAAGACTTCTTCGGTGTACCTGCTGAGGATATTACTGATGAGGAAATCTTGGATTTTTATTATGGTGGTATCCCTTATGGTGAAGATGTAAATACGAATTGGGTAAACCAAGTGACAAGATCTGCACCTATTCAAAACTACGAGTTGAGTGTAAGTGGTGGAAACGAAAGGACTAAATATTACCTTTCTGGTAATTATTTTGATCAGCAAGGAACGGTCATTAACTCCAGTTATTCAAGGATGTCAACAAGATTCAATCTTGATCACAAAATCAATGAGAGAATGGACATCTCCTTCAATTCCGGTATCAGTAGGGCGGTCCAAACAAGGATTGTGTCTGATAATACTTTGAATGGACCATTTGCAAATGCTTTGGCAGCATCACCTTTATGGCCAGTTTTTGAAGACAATGGTGCGTACACGAGACCTCAGTTTTTTTACTCAAATCCAGTAGCAGAAGGTACGGAGAATGATGACGAAAATCAGTCAATACGTATTTTCACAAATGCTCTTGCAAAGTATAAATTGATGGAGGGTTTAAACCTTAATGTGAGGGTAGGTGCTGATATCTTGAATTTCTCAGAAAGAAGATATACACCCGATAATTTCCCAGGAAGTTCTTCTGCGGCAGAAGGAGGATCTGGTTCTTTCTCTACTTTCAATCCTATCAAATGGGTAGCTGAAGCATTTGTGGACTATTCAAAAGTGTTTGACGGTGGTCATAGCTTAAATTTTGTAGTAGGTCACAACAGAGAGGAAAACTTGATATCATCTTCATTTGTAAGAGGAATTCAGTTTCCAGGAGATAGATTTAGATATATTGGAGCAGCTGCATTGGTAAATGAAGGTTCCAACAATTTTGTTGGTTGGGGATTAGAGTCATACTTTGGTCGAGTTAATTACAACTACAAGGAAAGGTACTTATTCAGTTCTTCATTTAGGGCAGATGCATCTTCAAGATTTGGTCCTAACAATAGATGGGGATATTTCCCATCGGTTTCAGCAGGCTGGAGAATCAATGAGGAGGCTTTTATGCAAGACTTGGATGTATTCTCAGACTTGAAAATTAGAGGTAGCTTTGGTTTGACAGGTAATCAAGAGATTGGTAACTTTTCTTGGAGAGGCCTAGTAGGATCAGGAAACTATTTGGGTTCACCTTCTATCGTACCTGTTCAGCTGGGTAATCCTGATTTGAAGTGGGAAAACACTGCTCAGACTGATATTGGATTGGATGTTGGGTTATTCAATGGTCGTTTGACTTTGGTAGCTGACTATTATTACAAAAAGACTACTGATTTGCTTTTTGCAAGACCTATTCCTACTCAAAATGGTTATGGCTCTTTCCAATCAAACGTAGGATCTGTAGAGAACAAAGGTTGGGAATTTACTGTGTCCACAGTTAATATCGACAGACCGAATGGATTGAATTGGAGAACAGACCTTAATTTGACTTTCAATAGAAATAAAATTCTTGAACTGTACAATGGTGAAGATGTATTTTATGGGTTTGGAGGTAATTCTATCGTCTTGAGAGAAGGTCAGCCTATAGGTACTTTCTATGGATTTATATCTGACGGAGTTTTTGCTACCCAAGCGGATGTTCCAGAGTCAAGACAGGAATTTGGAATTAGAGCTGGAGATATGAACTATAGAGATATCAACGGAGATGGGATAATTACTGATGATGACTTTACGGTAATAGGAAATGCCCAGCCGAAATTTTTCGGAGGATTTACCAATAGTATCAGTTACAAAGGTTTTGATGCTCAAATATTCATGCAGTTTTCTTATGGAAATGATATTTGGAATGCAGCAGGATCATTCCAAGAAGGTATGTTTGCTAATTTCTTCGATGACAACAACAAAGCGACAGTAGAAGGAAGATGGAGATCAGAGGAGCAGCCTGGAAATGGATCTATGCCAAGAGCTGCTTATGATGTGTCTGCAAATAGAAACAATCAATCAAATACAACAAGATTTATAGAGGATGGATCGTACCTAAGGGTTAAAAACCTTGTGATCGGTTATAGACTTCCTGCGGATGTATTGGAGAGAGTGAAGTTAAGAAGTGTTAGGTTCTATGCACAAGCCCAAAACCTATTGACGTTCACTAACTACTCTGGATTTGACCCTGAAGTAAACTTCTCTGGTACTTCAAATACAACGATTGGTGTAGATTTCTACACTTTCCCACAGCCTAGAACTTATACATTCGGTGTTAACATAGGATTTTGATCAATATGAAAAGATATAATATATATAATTACCTGGTTGTACTCCTTTTATTTATTGGAGTTTCTTGTGATACTTTGGAGCAAGAACCAGTCAATCAGATTGAAGTTGAAGGTGCAATAACCACCAACAGAAACGCGCAATTAGCTTTGGCAGGTATTTATGATGCGATGCAGAGCACCAATTATTATGGACTGAGGTACTTGTATTATCAAGATGCATATACAGACAACCTTGCACATGCAGGCACATTTACCACTGATCAAGAAGTGAGCTCTAGAAGGATAAATCCTTCCAATCTTCAGATCAGAAGTACTTGGCAAACAATGTATTCTGTGATTAGAAATGCAAACTTTGTAATCTTCTCAGCACCAGATATAGAAAATATTTCCGATGCACAGAGATTAGCAATCATTGCAGAGGCGAGGTTTATGAGATCTTATGTGTATTTTGATATGCTTAGAGTATTTGGTGGAGTACCTTTGATTTCAGATTTTATTGCAGATACTGAAAGTCTGGACTTTTCTCCACGAGCATCTGTTCAGGAGGTATATCAATTCATAATTGATGACCTTACTTTTGCAGAGACTAATCTTGGAAACACTGCAAATGCACCATTTAGAGCGAGAAGATTTGCTGCTACAGCGCTACTTGCTCGTGTATATTTGCAGCAAGGTAATAATGCATTAGCAGCGCAAAAAGCCTCAGAAGTTATCAGTTCTGGTACATATGCATTGCAGTCAGCTTACAGTGATATCTTTAGGATCAAAGGTAACAATGAAATGATTTTGGAATTGAACTTCACAAATGTAGATGGAGATCAAAGTCTGTTGGCGATATCTTCTGATCCAGCTACGGGTGGACAGAAGTTTTACCTTAGAACAGACTTCTTTAATCTCTTCCAAGCATCAGGAAATAGTGGCGACTCTAGGTTTGCAGCTTCTGTATTGTCAGCAAGTAGTAGACTGAGAGTAGTAAAGTACTTCAGATCTGCCACCAATGATGATAATGTTCCATTGATCAGACTTGCTGAAATGTACCTTATAAGAGCTGAAGCAAATGCTAGGGCGGCTGGAACTGGCGTATTGACTAATGTACAGATTATTGATGATATCAATATGATTAGAAGCAGAGCTGGTCTTCCAAGTCTTCTTCTCTTGGACTTACCTACCAATGCAGCTGCTTTGACAGAAATCCTTCAGCAAAGAAGGCTTGAGTTCGCATTTGAAGGTCATAGATATACAGACCTGCAGAGATATGGATTGGTTGGAACGTTATTTCCAGCGAATGAACAATTCAGAGTGATTTGGCCAATTCCGTTACAAGAAATTGAGGTAAATCAATTGCTTGAACAGAATCCAGGTTATTAAGTTTTAGATTCAATTAGCAATTTTATTTTAAGCTAATTGAAAGATATATTTCAATTAAAAAGTTGTATATCTAACCTTAATTAAGGGAAAGTTAAAAGGATTTATTTCTTTTAACTTTCCCTTTTTCTTTTGATTCATAAAGTTTTTGAATATAGGCTGTTGTGTATTTGGTAAGTTGATTATATGCATCTTCGCCAGGAGGTTCAATTTCAAGGTTGAATGCTCGCTTATATTCATTATCTAAGAATAACAATTTCACTTGCAGGATCTTATTTCATTCAATATTCGAGCTTAGCTAAATCAGGTTCTTTTAGCGTCACAGGCAAGGTGTCGTATATCCATATTGATTAAATATTTCTACAAAAAATAGTTACGCTTGTGATGGGAATACTAATAATTCTTTATGGCAGATGTATGAAAATATAATATTTTTGGGAATCTTACTTTTTGTGTTTTTCGGTGACATCTGTAGGGGTTTACCTTTGAAAATTAATCTTTTAATTTCATCGCAAAAGAACTAAGTGAAGCTATTTTTTTAAAAGATAAAATTTTATTTTTTGATCAAGTCTAATGCTAATTACATAATTTAAATTTATGTTCTCTACAATTATCTTTTTCTAAAAAATTTTATATATAAATTTCTAAAATTGAAATATATATCTTTTTTTTTGACAAAAGTAAAAAATAATATTTAAGAGATGGACAATATAAAATACCAAAATATGATAAAAAAACGTAAAAAACAGAAAGATAGGTTTTTTATGATACAACAAACCAAATAATTGCCTTAAATAACCTATTAAATAGGTAAAATACCGTTAAAAAATTTATATGCATAATAAATGGTACAGTGTTTCGGATTTATAAGGATTATTTTCAGATAATGATATTAAAAAGGATTATATCATTTTTCAATGTTAATTAACATATAACTAAGCTATAATTAGATTATTTTGATATTTGGTTGAATTCCGTAATATTTACGGTTCAACTAAACTAAAAACCTTATGAGAAAAGCTTTACTCTTTGTAATTGCGCTCTTTACGTTGGCCTTCAGTTTTGAAGTTTCGGCGCAACAGCGACAGATTTCGGGGACGATTATTTCCGGTGAGGACAATGAACCGCTACCAGGGGTCAATGTCATCGTCAAAGGAACTACCCGAGGTGCAATTTCAGATTTGGATGGTAGATATGCTATCCAAGCAGATGCAAATGAAACATTGGTGTTTTCATTTGTAGGTTTTGTTTCCCAAGAATTAGCAGTTGGGAACAACTCAATAATTAATTTGACCCTTGCTCCGGATGCAAAAGTTTTGGGAGAAGTAGTGGTAGTAGGTTATGGTAGTACCACCAAAGGTGATTTGACTGGAAATGTCGCTTCAGTAAAAGGTGAGGCATTAGCCACTATTCCAGTACCAAACTTCCAAGAAGCTCTACAAGGTAGAATGGCCGGTGTATTTGTAGAGTCTTCAAGTGGAAAACTTGGTGAAGGTGTTAAAATTAGAGTCAGAGGTACTACATCTATTTCTGGTGGAAATGATCCATTGTATGTAATTGACGGAATACCAATGACTACGTCCGGTGGTATTGGACTTTATAACCCATTAGCAGATATTAATTTCAATGATATTGAGTCATTTGAAGTTTTGAAAGACGCCTCATCAGCAGCAATCTATGGTGCGCGTGGTGCCAATGGTGTTGTATTGATTACTACTAAATCAGGTGCAAAAGGGAAAACAAAGTTTAATGTAGGAATTCAAAGGGGTATTTCATCTCCTACTAGACTTCGTGAGTTTTTGAATGCACAAGAATTTGTAGAGTTGATGAGAGAAGCTGGTGAAAATGTTGGAGATCTTGCCTTTGTAGAGTCGAGATTGGATAGGTATTCTGGCTGGTCTGATTGGAGAAATGGAGAAACAGATACAGATTGGCAAAAGCAAGCTTTTAACCCAGATGCTGGAACCACAAATGTTAATTTCTCTGCATCAGGTGGTGATGAAAAAACGAGATTCTTCTTTAGCGGTGCATATGATGATCAGACAGGTATCTTGATTCGAAATGATTTTCAAAGAATTTCAGGTAGATTGAATCTTGACCACACTGTTTCTAAAAGATTTACTATTGGAGCTAATTTTGGATTGAGTAGAACCCAAAACAATAGACTTTCCGATGACAATCAGTTCAACAATCCGATACAATTAGTTGCATTAGCGCCAATTACTCCAATTAGGGATCTAAATGGACAATTATATGATAGGCCTACTGCTACTTATTATAATAACCTAATTGATTCGGAAAATGCTGAGTGGTTGAATACTTCTTTTAGAAATATATCTAACATCTTTGGTGAATATAAGTTGACAAACGACCTTAAATTTAGATCAGAATTTGGTGTCGATGTATTCAATCAAAACGAAGAGCAGTTCTTCGGCTCTCAAACTAATTTGGGACTTTCCACAAATGGTTTTGCAAGGTCAAGATGGGTTAGGGTTTTCAACTACAACACGAACAATTATTTTACTTATAATAAAATATTTGCTGAAAAACATAATTTTGAGGCAGTTGCAGGGATGTCTTTCCAAAAATCTGATAGGTACTTCACTTTTGTAGAAGGGCAGGAGTTTCCACTCGATCAGTTGAGGACTTTGGCATCAGCAGCTGAGATTACAGGTGGTGAGTCTTCCATTACCAACTTCACTTTCTTGTCCTATTTTTCAAGAATAAATTATAAATATGCAAATAAATATCTTGCTACATTAAGTGCTAGGATAGACGGATCTTCAAGATTTGGAGAAAATAGTAGATACGGTTTCTTCCCAGCAGCTTCTTTGGGATGGATTGTTTCTGAAGAAGGCTTCCTCAAAGGAAACGATAAACTAAGCTTATTGAAAGTAAGAGGTTCTTATGGTCTTACAGGAAATGCGGAAATAGGCAATTTCGATCACCTTGGCCTATTTGGTACTTCTTCCTACGCTTTGATTCCAGGTTTGAGACCAACTCAAATCCCTAATCCTAACTTAACTTGGGAGAAAACAGCCCAATTGAATTTTGGGGTTGAATTTGCATTGTTCAATGACAGAATTACGGGTGAGTTAGATTATTATAACAAAAACACAACAGACTTGCTACTGAACGTTCCGGTTCCAGCAACTACTGGTTTCAATGTGCAGAGACAGAATATCGGACGAATGGTAAACTATGGTTTCGAAATTGTCCTAAATTCAGTCAATGTTTCCAAGCAGAATTTCTCTTGGAATACATCGGTGAATTTTGCAAGAAATATTAACGAGGTTAAAGAATTAGCGCCTGGACAAACTTCTATACCATCATCGTCATCAAGATTTTTGAATGCGGTTTTTGTGGGTCAACCAATCGGTGTATTCTATGGGCCTGCTTATGCAGGAGTAGATCCTCAAAATGGTGATGCATTATATTATACAAATGCTGATAGGACAGAAACTACAAGCAGTTTTAATGATGCAGAAAGGACTTTTGTTGGAGACCCTAATCCAAAGTTCTTTGGTGGTATTACAAATAACATCAAGTTCAAAAACTTTGACTTGAGTATTTTATTCCAGGGTGTCTTTGGAAATGACATTTACGACGGTGGTGGAGGGTTCTTCGCAGCCAATGGAGATTGGTTTGACAATTCTACAAGAGACCAAATGGGAAGATGGCAAAATCCTGGAGACCTTACAAATATACCTCAGGCTAGGTTAGGAGAATGTAATGGTTGTAATGCTTCAAGTAGGTATTTGTCAGATGGAAGTTATTTAAGATTAAGGACTTTGACTCTTGGGTATAGTATCCCATCAGATCAGTTGACTAAGTTTAAGTTGAGTTCAGCTAGAATTTTCTTCACTGGACAAAACTTGTTGACTTTCACAAACTACAGAGGATGGGATCCAGAGGTAAGCACAGATGGTTTGAGTGGTAATATTTTCCAAGGGAATGATTTTTACTCTGCTCCACAGGCTAAAACCTTCTCTCTCGGTATTAATGTAGGATTTTAACTAAGATAAGATCATGAAAAAATATATAATTACAGGATTGATTTGCTCTTTGGCAATATTCAGTGGTTGCGATGATCAACTGAATCAAGTGCCAAGACAGAGTATAGACCAAAACTTAGCTTTGAGTAATG
Organism: Belliella alkalica; assembly: GCF_022549785.1. Classification (GTDB taxonomy): domain Bacteria; phylum Bacteroidota; class Bacteroidia; order Cytophagales; family Cyclobacteriaceae; genus Belliella; species Belliella alkalica. The sequence continues at coordinate 257,987 of NZ_JAKZGO010000005.1, read as the reverse complement.
ATGCCAATGTAAAAAGTACTTTGCTTGGTGCATACTCAGAGATCAGGAGTACTTTTCTTTATGGGGGAAGGGTTCAGTTATATGCAGAAATGTTGGGTGCGAATAGTGAAGTCCGTTGGGAAGGAACCTTCAATCAGCCAAGGGAAATGTTTAACAAACAGATTTTTGTTACAAATTCTTTTGTAGAGGGGACTTGGGCTGCAGCTTATAGGGCAATCAATGTTGCCAATAATGTGCTTGCTTCATTGGATGTAGTAAATGAAGCTGATCGAGGAAGGGTAGAAGGTGAGGCTTTGTTTATCAGAGGTTCGATGTATTTCGAATTGATAAAATTGTACGCTCAGCCTTACACAGCTGGAACCTCGGGATTGGGTGTTCCTTTGGTTTTGACACCAACAAGAGCAGTTACTGAAGAGAATTTTGTAAGTAGAAACACCATTGGGGAAGTTTATCAGCAGATCCTTTCAGATTTAAATCGTTCCGAATCTTTGGTTCCTGCTGTGAATAGCTTCTTGGCAAGGAACTACGTTGTGGCTGCCCAGCTTTCGAGAGTATATCTGCAAATGGAGCGTTTTGCAGATGCAAGAGATGCTGCAAATAGAGCAATTACTGCCGCCACAGCAAACGGGAAAAGTCTTATCCCAGTATTCTTAAATGCTTTCAATACAGAAAATGATTCCAACGAAGATTTGTTCACAATTCAGGTAAATACTCAAGACCCTGCAAATGACATGTTTTTGTTCTATTCATTGCCTGAATTTGGGGCTAGAGGTGGAGATGTAGCCATCATGCAAAGGCATATTGACCTTTACAATCAGGATGATGATAGGTTGTTGCAGTTTTTCTTCTCTGCTGGAGAAGAGAGAACTTCCAAATGGAGAGATCAATTCAGAAATGTTAAGGTGTTTAGACTCGCTGAATTGTACTTGACAAGAGCAGAAGCAAACCTTAGAGAAGGAACAGCTATTGGTGCAACTCCGTTGGAAGATGTTAACAGGATCAGAGCTAGAGTCAGTTTACCTGCTTTGTTGACTGTTTCGATACCTGATATTTTGAATGAAAGAAAACTCGAACTTGCACATGAAGGTCATGCAATTCATGACGTAAGAAGAACGCGTGGATCTGTTACTGAAAATGCCGGTACACCAAATAGTGTAACTTTTCAATTCAATGACCCTAGGCTAGTATTTCCTATTCCTCAACGAGAAATGGACGCAAATCCTAACTTAGTTCAGAATGAAGGTTATGGTAATTAAATCTTGCGAAAATCAAGAGGAAATTCATTCAATAGTATTCATATAATTCAAAAAGTCTCTCGGAGAAATCTGAGAGACTTTTTTTTAATAAATTTTCTATTGTTTCATTTTTTCACATCCTTTGGCAATACCCCGAAGGCTTTTTTGAAAGCTGATGTGAAATGGGTCGCATGACTATATCCCAATTCCTCGGCGATTTCTACAATTTTCAGGTCAGTTTCCATGAGTTTTTTTCGTGCCAGCTCCATTTTATAATCTTGCAAAAGTGCAAAAGCAGTCATACCAAAAGCTTCTTTGAATTTTTTCTTAAGATCAAATTCATTCGTCCCTACCATGTTCGCCAAGTCTTTCAGGCTTGGGGGATTAGACATTCTTTGGATTAAGATTTCTTTTGCCAAGTTCATTTTTTCTAGATCAGTTTCACTCAATGGAGATTTTTCGGATATCTGGATGTTGTCAAATTCATTCATCAATAAGATGACGAATTCCAAGGTTTTCAACTCTACATAATGACTCAAAAAACAGCCTGAGTATCTCTTTGAGGTAAAGTCTTGGATCATGGTCCGCAAAGTGGTGCTTATCGAAATGTTATTTGGAGAAAGTGACTCACCTTGGCCATGTTTGATTTTTTTTATGAAATCACCAATCCTCAAATAGAAATCAGGAAAGTTTTTTTCCAAAAAACCTAAATGAATATTGAAAACCAAAACCTCAAAACCATCCGCAGATTCATTTTCAATGGCAATTTCATCACATTTATAATAAATAAAATTGGCAGTGAGTGGATTGATTTGGTAGATGGTTTTATTGCTTTCCCTCAAGTTGTACCTTAATTTGCCCTTCAGACAAAAATTAACCTGTATATAATCAGGTCGTGTTTTTATAATTATAGTGTTTTGCCTATTTGTTATGCTTTTGGCATAGCAATAATATATTTTCTCGGACAAAAATTCCTGACCAGTTATACCTTCTTCTTCTATTTCCTTAAAAAGAAGTTTGCTCGATGAAGTATCGGTAGAGACTTGCCAATAATCGCTCATATCCTGACCTTTTGGATCAATTTTATCTAAAAGTCGTTCAAATTGCTTTGTTTCTTTTTCTCCCTCTTTCGTCATTTTAATTCCCTTAAGGGTCATTAATCAAGTAATTCATCATTTACTTTTGCATCACAAAATTAATTCTTTTTTAGACTTAATCTAAATAAATCGATGAAGAAAAATTTACATACATTAAAAACAAGTTGCTTTAAGCTCGTAACTCTTCTGATTCTTATGTTGATTTCGAATGAAATCTTGGCACAAAGAATCCATGTGAATGGACAGGTGTTGGATAGTTATTCCAGAGAATCGCTTCCTGGAGCTACAATCCAAGTAAAGGACAGCCCTGCCACAGCCGTTACTGACGCTGAGGGAAGGTTCAGGATGTATGCAGAAGTTGGAGATATCTTGCTGATCAAATTTGTAGGGTTCAAATCTCAGGAGATCTTGGCTTCCGAAGATGAACAGAATGTGACAATATATCTCAAAGAGAATATAACGGAATTGTCGCAAGTGGAAGTTACTGCTGCATTGGGATTTTCCAGACCAGCAAAGGAATTGGGCAGTTCTGCCCAAATTGTGGATTCTGAGAATTTGAATCAAGGCAAGACTGTGAACCCTTTGTTTGGTTTGTCAAGTAAAGTGGCTGGTCTGAGGATCAATATGTATGACAGTAAAGTAGATCCTGCAGCTCAAGTTGTATTGAGGGGAAATAGGTCTTTGCAAAGATCTTCGGGAATAGATGGAAGAAATCCTAATGAACCAATTTATGTTGTAGATGGTGTTCCTATTCCGGATATCAGCAGATTGAATCCCAATGACATAGAAAGCATCACTGTCCTCAAAGGTGCAAATGCTGCTGCTCTATATGGTTCTGAAGGTGTAAATGGTGCCTTGATGATCACAACAAAGAGAGGAAGAAAAGGTGAGGGTATCGTGAGGATTAGTAATACCACGACATTCTCAAATGTCTATTTTCTTCCTGAAGCGCAGACCTTGTATGGACAAGGAAACAATGGTGTCTATAGTCCAACAACTTTCGAGTCATGGGGGCCGGCATTTGATGGTACTTCTAGACCATTTGGAAATCCCTTGCCTGACGGAACTCAGCCTATGCTAACTTATGCTGCCCCATCTAGGGACAATAGACTGAACTTATTCCAAACTGGTGTCAATGTCCAGAATGATGTCTCTTTTTCTGGTGGAGATGATGTAAGCACCTATTTTCTTTCTGCCCAATACGTAACCCAAACAGGGATAATTCCTGAAGATAAAAACAATAGAGTCAATTTGAGATTCAATGGATCTAGAGATTTCGGAAAACTGAAAACTTCCTACAATATCAATTTTATCAACAACAAAAAAGATGTTACCCCCGATGGACCTTGGATCAGCTCGTATAGATTTCCGGCAAATTTCGATTATGATTTGATCAGAAACTGGGAGGATCTCAATTCTCCAGGGAACCCCAATAACTACTTTATACCCAATGGTAGCTGGCTAAGAAATCCATATTTTTTGATTGATAATATGAGAAACCAAAATAATCAGCAAATCCTAAACGGAAAGATTGAACTGAATTATGCGGTAGCTCCTTGGATGGATGTTTTGTACCGAGTGGGGATGTATTCTTCCACAGATGAAGTGCGGAATTTCACCAATAAATATCAAGCAGAAGGTACAAGAAATACACCTGGATCAGTAAGTGATCAAAGTCTCTTTTATAGAAGGTTGAATTCTGACTTGATCATTAGCTTGAAGAAAGATTTTGGTGACTTCAGCAATAGATTGCTCCTTGGACAGAATATCAGAACTGATTATAGAAAAACCCAAAATGTATCGGCCAGTAACTTGCTTTACACTGACATCATCAATCCAGACAGTAGGCAAGGTGAGTTAGGCGGTGGATCTGGTATTACTGAGCAAAGATCACTTGCTGTGTATGGTGAATATGTTGCTGGATACAAGGATCTCTTGTTTGTGACATTTACAGGTCGAAATGATTGGATCTCTACATTAAGCAAGGAAAACAGGTCTTACTTCTATCCAGGGGTAAGTGCATCTTTGGTAGCTTCTGAAGCGATCCCGGCATTGAGACAGATTAGGAAATTATCATTTGCAAAGATCTACACTTCATGGAATAAGACTGGAAACGTAACACTTTCTCCTTACCAATTGAACAATGCCTATAGCCAAAGTAATGGTTTCCCTTTTGGAAATTCAATAGGATTCTTACCTGGCCTGACCAATCCTAATCCAAATATCCAACCTGAGTTTGTGACTTCCTTTGAAGCAGGATTCCAATTGGGAATGTTCAACCATAGATTGTACGTGGACGGTGCTTATGTATATTCTGATGCAGACGGTCAGATTTCAAATGCCAACATCTCCAGGGCTACAGGATATAATGCCATGTTGGTTAATTCAGGTAGAATGACGAATAATATTGTTGAATTGAGTGTAAGTGGGGATGTGGTGAGGACCATGGATTGGAATTTCAATCTAGGTTTCAATTTCACCTATACCAACAATGTGGTTCGGGAACTTTATGGAGGTGCTGAGTTTCGTCAGAATTTCAGACAATCTTATGCTTTTGTCGGTGATCAATTCCCAATGCTGTGGGTGAGTGACTACCAAAGAACTCCTGACGGAAGGGTAGTGGTAGATGCCGAAACAGGTGATCCATTAGTAGCACCGGATAATGTGAAGTTAGGTCCGATGGTTCCTCCTTACATGATGGGGATCAACTCTAGGATAGATTACAAAGGTTTTTCCCTAGCGGCACAGTTTGATTGGAGAATGGGAGGATGGTTCTACTCTGAGACAATTCCACCGATGTATGAATTCGGAACACACCCAATCACAGCAGCTTATGGAAGGGAAGCTTTCGTATGGCCAAATTCAGTGATAGAAACTTCACCAGGAGTGTTTGTAGAAAACACAAGTCTGACCACATCAGGTGGAGGAAAGGAATTTTGGACGAGACAAGGCGCTGTTCAAAGTAATACTGCTGCAAAAGCTGATTTCTTCAAACTTCGTGAATTGAGCCTTAGCTATACAGTTCCAGCAACACTTTTGCAGGGTCAGAAAATTTTCCGCGAAGCTTCCGTAGGAGTGGTTGCTACGAATTTATTTATCATAACTCATTCAAGTAATAATATCGGTGACCCAGAGTATTTATACAACAACACAGATGGGTATTACAGTTTTAGGCAAGTTCCTCCGATGCGAACAATTGGCTTCACTGTGAATGCTTCTTTCTAATATTATAAATCTCCAATCGAATTCAAAAATGAAAAGATATATTTTAAATACCCTTTTTGCACTTTCACTATTTGCCCTGTATTCTTGCGACGAATTTCTGGACGTGAATAGCAATCCCAACAGCCCAATTGGTGACAATCTTCCACTGAGCGCTAAGCTGCCTGGGGCATTGGTGTCAGTCGCCAACCAAGAAACACTCCAACTAAATCAAATAGGTTCATTCTGGGGAGGTTATTGGGGGACGAACAATGAAGGAATCAATCAGTTTTTTGATTTGAAAACCTACAATGGCCAAAATATCAGAAGTCAAAGAGAAGGTATTCCTGTTTGGGAAAATGGCTTCAACAACATCCTTTACTTCAGATTGATTCAGGAAGAAGCCGAAGAGAATGGGCAATTGTTTTATGCCGGTACTTCGAAAATAATGCAAGGAATGCTGTTTTTGAGATTGGTAGATATGTATAACAATATCCCTTTTGACGATGCTGCGCAGGGAAGTGATGTAATCAACCCCAAGTACGAACCGGGAAATGTTGTCTATCAGAAATCTATCGATTTGATCTCAGCTGGGATTGACGATGTGAAAGCTTCTGGAGTAATTCCCCAAAATCACGGAGATGTATTGTTCAATGGTGACAAAGTGCTTTGGGCAAAATTTGGAAATACCTTGAAGCTAAGGGCTTTGATTAGGCAAAGCGAAAAAGCTGATGCAGGTTATATTACTTCAGAAATTCAAAAAATAAGTGCTGAAGGAAGTGGGTTTTTGTCAGCAGGTGAAACTGCCGCTGTCAATCCGGGATATCTGAATTCCAATGGGAAAATGAATCCGTTTTGGGCATCCTACTATAGGGATGTTCAGGGAAATACTACTGCCAACTACCAGAATATTCGTCCTACAAATTACTTGCTAAGTCAACTGGAAAGTAAAAATGATCCAAGGTTGGAGCGATTGTATGTAGCCGTGGGTGGAAGTTACAAAGGTGTGGTGTTTGGAAATTCAGATGCAGGAAATCCGGACTTTGAAAGGAATGCAACATCGGCATTTAGGGGGCCAAATGAAAATGGAGGTCAAGCGACTGGTATTTTTCATGCACTGAATCAATCCAGTGTGATTTTGAGTGATTTTGAAAGTTTGTTTTTGCAAGCAGAAGCGGCACACAGAGGTTGGGTTTCCCAAGATGTAGCGTTGCTTTACAATCAGGCTATTGCACAGTCATTTTCTTACACTAAAGTCCCAGTAGCCGCATTGAGCAGCTATCTAGATCAAGAATCGGTGGCGATCACTTCAGCTCCAAATCGTCTGGAAAGAATCATAGAACAGAAATGGTTGGCTCTAAACAGTGTCAGCAGCATAGAAGCATGGAATGATTACAGAAGGTTGGGCATTCCAAATTATCCAAGAACAGCCGCTAGTGGCGTGACCGGAAGACCTTTGAGATTGATGTACCCAGAAACAGAAAGAGGAACAAACAACGAAGAGGTCGTAGCCCAAGGAAATGACGAAATGCTGACTGCAAAAATATGGTGGATGCCGTAAGGAAAGAGTCAACTGTCAAAAGTGTAGTTGATTGGGTTTTCGGTTTGTATATCCATTTATAAAGAATGATTATATCCGCTTACTTATCAGTAGCCAAACAAATTGATATGTTTTAAGTCAATTGGTGCACTAACAACTAATCGACTAATAACCATTTTAACCTGTGGCCTAAATAAAAAAGTGTTAAGCGTTAACACGTTAAACGTGACGTGCTTTTAACGCTTAACATTGAACATTCTACCAAGATAGTTGTAGAGAGCCGCACTCACAGATCAAAGGATAAAGTTTGTCCAAGTTCTAAGACTAGGAAATATTATCAAATAGTAAAAAGGAAACATATAAATACTCTAATATGGCAAATACAAATCAAACAAAAGGTCTCTGGCAGAAAACCAGAAAATTCTTCAATGATGTCCATTTATGGGCAGGCTTGATTAGTGGGTTGGTAATTCTTGTAGTTTGCCTGACAGGGACTATTTATGTATATAATACGGAAATCAGGGAGATGGGAGCATCACATCTGTATAAAGTTGAAGTGCCGCAGGATACAAGAAAGCTCAGTCCTGACAAGGTTATTGAACTTGTCAAAGCTGAGACAGATGCACCTATTACAGGAATTAGCATTGAAAAATCTGCAAGTCGACCATTTCAAGTAAATACAAGGCCAGAAGGCGGCAATAGTAGGTTTGGAGTAACTTATTTTGTAAATCCCTACACTGGTCAAATCTTGGGCAAAAGTGATGAGCCCAATCAGGTGGCAGAATTCATGGGATATATGTTTAGTCTTCACAGATGGTTGTTGTTGGACAAAATCGAGGAACCATTGATTGGGGAATTGCCAAACAGGACTCTGGGGAGTTATATTACAGGTGCATGTACGATTTTGTTCACTATAGGGGTGATTACGGGAATGATCATCTGGTTTCCCCAAAGAATCAAAAATTGGCGACAAGGATTGAAAGTCAAATTTGGGAAAAGCTGGAAGCGGACAAACCATGATTTGCACAATACCTTGGCTTTTTATTCGATTATCATTCTTTTTTTTATGGGTGTCACAGGCCCATTTTGGTCATTTCCATGGTATAGGGAAGCATTGCAAAAATCATTGGGCACTTATCAAGAAAGACCTGCTCCTAATGCTGAAAGAGGGCAAGGAAGAGAAGGTCAAAAAAGGGGAGTCGATGATGAAAAACAGGGAGATTTGACCCAAGAAGAAGTCAATGTGCCAATTCATTCTATTATGGATTACATAGCAGTGGTTGACCATCACTTACAGTATGAGGGGAATTACAGAGTAAATTTGCCACAAAAAGCTGGAGATCCAGTGAATATCCAAAAAGGAAGGACAGGTTTTTTTGCACCATCTGCTGGTGACAAAGTTGTTTTGAATTCTGCCAACTTGGAAGTCATAGAGAAGGATATCTTTAGAGACAAACCTTTCAACGAGAGGGTTTCCAGTTCGATCAAAGCGCTACATCTAGGTGATGTTTATGGGCAATTTTCAAAATTGTTGTATTTTATTGCTTGTCTGATAGCCACTAGCTTACCTGTCACCGGGACGCTGATTTGGATCAACAAAATGAAAAAGAAAAAACCAAATCCAAGAAGAAAAGTCCAGACTTCTGATACAAAAACACATTCAGAGGTGTTAAATTAATTCTGGGTTAGATGATTTAAGGTTAAAAAATTTTATAATCATAGAACCTTAGAGAGTAAAAAATATTTAAACTAAAGCTTATCCATGTTTTAAGTCCAGCTTTCTTTAGAATTATGTAAAGGAAAAATCTAAATTTGATTTTTCCTTTTTATGTATATCCGTTTTCATACCAGTAGAATCTAAATAATTGAATTAACCTGTGATTTCGAACCAATATCAATAAATATCCAATATCTATTAGTATCAGTTTGCCAAAAAACAATCGTTTAATTGATTAGTGGCATGATTGGGGATAATCAAATACAAAAATTAAAGTTTGAGTAAATGCAAGTAGTTTTCATTTGAAAAATGTCATTTATTTTCTATTTTTTTGTAAAAAATCAACCTTTAGGATTATGAATAAAAAATTAATTGTTTTCTTATTTCTAGTATTTGTAATCACATTACAAATCAATGCCCAAAGCAAGTTTTCTATAGGATTACAGGGCGGTAGATCTGTTTTGATACCCGAAACTCTAAATGTTCCAAATCAATTGGTAGGTTTTGACGCCAGGGGAGCTGGTGGAGTTAACTTTATACTGTATGGAAGATATTTTATTCGACCAAGTTGGAGTGTCAGGTTAGGAACAGGGATTCTAGGATATAAGTCAGCGCATGAGTTTAATTCAGATTTACGAACTACAGGGTTTTCCGGAGTTCAGCCACAAGCAATGTCCAGTTTGGATTATCATGTAGATTTTGGAAACAGTGGATTTGGTCTGATTTTATCTGCTGGTATCAATAGCAATCTCGCACACCAATATTCAGATATACATGTTTTGGATGCTGATGGGATTTTCTTGGCAGGCTATATTAGCAGAAATGAAAATGGGGATTTGATTGATTCTTATCTTCGTGGGCATGAGGTGGCATATTCTTTTTCCGACCAAAAAATATTGTTGCATCTTCGGCCAGAAATATCAGTATTTAAGAAGTTTGGAAGACATAAGTTTTTGGCTGCATTTTCTTACAGTCATGCTTTGAGTGATCCAATTTCCAAGATTGAATATACTTCTATTTCATTTGAAAATGAATATTTTGCGGCTCGTCATAGATTTGGCGGTTCTTATACAACTTTGCAGGCAGGTTATGAATTTGGGTTTTAATTGCCTTGCTTTAGAATAAAATAGGCTATCCAAATCAGGATAGCCTATTTATTTTACGAAAAACTAATTACAGAGATACTTCTTAAACTCCTGATAATCATTTTTCAATGCTGTAGTTTTCTTTTCGCCTTCCATAAACTTTGCAAGTCTTTCTGGGAGTTCAAGCTTTAGTTCCAAGACTTCTTCTACTACATTTCTGAATTTGCCAGGATGTGCGGTTTCCAAGAAAATCCCCACATATTCGTCTGGAGAGATGTTTCGGAAATTTCTTAAACCCAAATATCCCACTGCACCATGCGGATCCATGATGTAGTTGCTGTTTTGTTTGACATTTTTCATTCCATTGATAGTATCTTGATCATCAAAGTAAAAACCCTTTACCTTTTGCCTGAAAAGTGCCTCATCATTGCCAAACAATGCCAGTAGTCTGTAGAAATTGCTGGGATTACCTACGTCCATGCTATTACTGATAGTTTGTAGTGAGGACTCCGAAGTAAATGGGTTTCCTGCCAAATAATTGGGAACGACCCTGTTTACATTTGTGGAAGCGATGAAAGTGTCAATAGGCAAGCCCATTCTCTCAGCCAAAATTCCCGCTCCAAGATTCCCGAAATTCCCGCTAGGAACAGATATTGCCAGCTTTTTGTCAGTTTTCGGAAGTCTGGAATAAGCATAGAAATAATACAGGCACTGTGGAATCCATCTTGCTATATTGATAGAGTTGGCCGAAGTCAAGAGCATTTTTTCATTCAGTTCCTTATCCAAAAATGCCTCTTTGACCATTTTTTGACAATCATCAAATACACCATCGACTTCCAAAGTTGAGATGTTTTCTCCGAGCGTGGTAAACTGCTTTTCTTGTAGTTCACTTACTTTCCCCTTAGGATAGAGAATGATGACTTCTACCCCGGGTACTTTGTAGAAACCATTGGCGACAGCACTGCCTGTATCACCTGAAGTGGCCACAAGCACTCTTACTTGCCTGTCTTCGTCTTCCATCAAAATCGACATCAATTTTGAGCAAAACCTCGCCCCAAAATCTTTGAACGCCAATGTTGGGCCATGAAATAATTCCAAAGTATAGACTCCCTCCTCAATTTTCACCAATGGAGCATCAAAGGTCAAAGTGTGGTCAACAAGTTCTTTGATCTGCTCCACAGACAAATCCTCACCAAACAATGCTGTGATAACTTCATAGCCAATTTCCTGAAAGCTAAGGTCTGGTAACTTATCAAAAAAATCCTGAGGGAGTGTAGGGATTTTTTCTGGCATATAAAGCCCTTGATCGGGTGCAAGACCTTTGATCACAGCTTCCTTGAGGCTTACTCTATGCTCTGGGTTATTTGTACTGTAAAAATTCATTGTGATGATTTTATTATGGATATATGCTTTTTCGCCAGTAATTTCAGTATTTGTTCCACCCTGAATTACAAGTGTTAATTATAGTTTTTGTTTAATATCAACAAGTGTCATGTATCAATAAATAACTTGTCCGCCTCTGGTGGATCGAAATGGATTAAACTGGAGTTAATGCTTTGAATATTGACATGATTTTGTAAAATCAGATTTTTTATGATGTATCAAATTACGTAGGCGCCTCTGTCATTGACTTCAGAAATGTAAACATCCACATCGAGTCCTATTTTTTTGAATACTTCGCTGCCTTTTGTACCTACTGCTGTAGCGATCTTTTTGGAGGGTGACAGGACAAAAATCGTTGGGCCTGAGCCTGAGATTCCTGAACCCAATGCTCCGACAGATTTGATGGCATCTCTCAATTCATAAAAACCTGGGATCAAAAGTGCCCTTGTTGGTTCTGCAATGACATCCTTAAGCGATCTGCTGATCAGATCGAAATCTTTTTGGAACAAACCTGCGATCAAACCTGCGATATTTCCAGACTGGATTGTAGAGTCTTTGAGGGAAATCTGTTTTCTCAATACAGATCTTGAATCAGATGTGTTGAGTTCGAGATGGGGATGCAAAAGGGTACAATAAAGCCCACTGGGAACAGGTAGTTTGATGACATCGAGTGGTTCGTAATCCCTGATCAATACAAATCCTCCAAGCAAGGAAGGTGCGACATTGTCAGCATGTGCTGCCCCGCATGCGATTAGCTCTGCCTTGACAGCAAAATCTACCAGTTGCTTTTTGTCAAATGGATAACCCAAGAGTGCATTGGCGGCTACAAGCGCTGCAGCTGCACTGGCTGCCGAAGAGCCCATTCCAGAACCAAGAGGAAGACCTTTGTACAAAGATATTTCCATACCTTTTTTATAATCCAACTGATCCAACATGGCTTGGATTGCTACAGTGCATGTATTCTTGTCTGCTTCATAAGGCAATCTTCCTCCATCTCCTTCGATATTGACTACCCTAAGACCGGGAGTCTCACACAGGGAAACTTCCACCTGATCTCCCAATTCATCTATAGCGAAACCTAAGATGTCGAAACCACATGAAACATTGGCGACGGTTGCTGGGGCAAATGCCCTTATCGATTTTTTCATGATCTTGTATAATTTCCTAGTCGGATAACATCTGCAAATACACCTGCCGCAGTCACATCCGCACCTGCTCCAGGACCTCTGATGATCATTGGGAAATCATGGTACCTTTCAGTTGTGAAAAGAATCATATTATCACTTCCCTTCAATGTGCTGAATGGATGCGAATTATCCAGTGATTTCAAGCCAACTTTAGCTTTTCCATTTTCAAGGGTTGCCATGAAGCGGAGTTTTTCACCTCTTTCTGCTGCTTCGGCAAGAAGCTGCGCAAATTCGCCATCATGACCTTGAAGCTTTTGGAAGAATTCATCGACAGATTTAGCTTCAACACAGTCCTCTGGCACCATACTCTGTATGCTGATGTCTTCAAAATGCAAATCCTGCTCGGCTTCTCTTCCCAAGATCAATATTTTTCTGGCAACATCCATTCCGCTCAAGTCGTCTCTTGGATCTGGTTCTGTGTATCCTTTCTCTTTTGCAAGCTTCACCACCTCGCTGAATGGAGCACCTTTTTCCAATTCACTGAAAATATAATTCATCGATCCACTCAATACAGCCTCAATTTTGATCACTTTATCACCACTTAGCATGAGATCTTGTAGTGTGTTGATGACTGGAAGTCCGGCAGCTACATTGGTTTCATAAAGAAACTTCACACTTCTTTTTCCGGCCAGTTTCTTGAGATTCTTGTATTTTTCCAATGAACTTGAATTTGCCTTTTTGTTAGGTGTGACTATAGCCACTTTTGCTTCCAAGACTCTCTCATAGAAATCCGCCACATCTTGGCTGGCAGTACAGTCCACAAAAACTGAATTGGAGAAGTTCATGGATTCCATTTGGGTAATGAATTTATCCAAATCCATTTCCATAGCTCCATCAGCATTCTCAGGAAGGGGACAATTTTTCAAATCGAATCCATCTTCATTGAATGCCATAAACCTGGAATTGGCAATTCCGTGAATTTGTATGTCAAGTAGGTTTTCTTTTTGGAGCTTTTGCTGCTGAGTTGCGATCATTTTGGTCAATGCCTGACCGATCAGACCTACACCAACCAAGAATACGTGTAGTACTTTATTGTCAGATAGGAAAAATGCTTCGTGCAATGCATTGAGTGCTTTTTGCAAATCGGATTTTGACACCACAGCAGAAATATTCAACTCAGAACTTCCTTGTGCAATAGCATAAACGTTCACGTTGTTTCTTCCCAAAGCTTGGAACATCCTTCCACTTGCTCCTGGATTTTGTTTCATATTTTCTCCCACCACGGCTACGATTGCCAAGTCAGAGATCACATGGACCACATCGATTTCTCCATTTCTGATTTCATGGAAAAATTCCTTTTCTATTGCTTCTTTGGCCAAGGTTACTTCAAATGATCTGATTGCCAGACAGGTAATCTGCTCTGATGATGCCTGAGAGATCAAGATCACATTGATGTTCACACTTGCCAAAGCGGTAAATATCCTTCTGTTGACATCTATCACATCCAATATGCCTGCACCTTGGATATTGAGTAGGGATATGTCAGACATGGAAGAAATCCCCTTGATCAACTTGCCCGAAGGAGCATCACCATTGATCAAAGTGCCAGGATTTGAAGGTTCAAAAGTGTTTTTGATATAGATCGGAATCCCTTTTTTCATCGCAGGCATCATGGTAGAAGGGAAAATCACCTTGGCTCCAAAATGCGACAGCTCCATCGCTTCACTGTAACTCAATTGAGGAATAGTGAATGCAGTATATACCAACCTTGGATCAGAAGTCATTACTCCAGATACATCTGTCCAAATCTCCAAACTTTCAGCATGTAGGGCAGAGGCAAAGATAGAAGCGGTGTAATCAGAGCCACTTCTTCCCAAAGTCGTGGTTTCACCTTTGGAAGTAGATGCTACAAATCCAGTTATGATTTGGATAGTGTTATTGTTATGGAAATAGTCAAGGATCAAATCATTGGTAGCAGGAAAATCAACTTTGGCATTTCCAAATCTATCATTGGTACGGATGACATCCCTTGCATCTAGATACTTCGAGTTGAAGCCTTCTACTTTGAGTGCTTCTGCCAATACGAATGCTGATAATCTTTCTCCAAAACTTGCCACATAATCCAAGGTACGAGGGGAACATTCTTTTATTAAAAATATTCCGTGAAAAAGGTCTTCCAATTCATTGAAACGGACTTTGACATAAGTGAGTACAGGGGATTGCAAATGAATCGGGAAAAGCTGTCTCACCAATTCTATGTGACGATCTTCCAGTACTTTAATATCTTCTGTATAAGATTTATCACCATTTTTTGCAGCAGCAGCACTATTGAGCAAAACTTCCGTCACGCCTCCAAATGCTGAGAAAACTACAGCTATATTTCCTTCTGATTGACTTTTTCTAATGATATCAAATACCTTTTTGATATTCTCTTGATTTGCGACTGAGGATCCTCCGAATTTTAAGATTTTCATAAAAATTGATTGCTTTATGATGAATAATATAATATGATAGTAAAGTCCAATAAATCGGACCTTGATAGAAAGGGCTATATGTATAAGGGATCACGGGATTAACCCGTAATGGTGGTAGTCGTAAAAGTAGATGTGCTCATGCCAAAAATGCAGTCACCCTCAGTATAAACTACTGAAATTACTGTTTTGGATATGTTTTTTGCCGAGAATTGCATGAGTTATTTTTTGATGACACAATTCTAGTTACATTTTTTCAAAAACCAAAAATAAATTTGTTGTTTTTTTAAATTAACACTTCATCTGTTAAGGATTTATTAATTTTTCATTGCTTTTATTACGTATTGTAACTGCCTATTTCAGATTTAAATTTGGTTTTGTTAATTATATTTTAAAGATTGTTCTAAAATAAATCATTTTGAGACTTGATTATGATAATTTTTCTATTTTTCGAAAAGTCTATAATAAATTATGACTATTCGCTTTCTTGCACGTAGCCAAAAATAGATTGTTGGATGAACGATTTGTGGTTCTGTTGACTGTGAACTCTTGAGGCTGACGAGTATCCGCAACTTACAAAGCTCCTTCTTACCTAACGTGCAACATTGTGGATACTCTTATTATAAATTATATTCAAGTTGTGAATAATGGAAAATTTAAAAAAGACTGATTTATTTTAGAATTTTATTAAATTAGTGCTATCTACTTTATTTTATCAACTTCAAATTACCAATGTTTTAGCCTAATGCTTTAAATCCTTCAATGAATTTACAAGTTGGCCTCAAAATAGCTGATCAAAAAGTCAAAATCAATTTAACTAAATCCATTAATAAAAATGACCATTTAAATTATTTAACTATGAAAAAATTATCGAATGTATTGCTCCTTCTTGTCTTCTTATCATTTTCGTCGTGCGATTCGATCAGCAAGATGAATCCTCTTAGTATGCTAACAGGAAATAACTGGGTATTGTCCTCTATTTTGGGTGGAGGTTTAGATGCTAGTAAATTTACGGCTGGACTTCCATTTTTGAATTTTATGGATGGAGGCAAACTGTCAGGTTTTGCTGGATGTAATAATTTTTCAGGAAACTTTAAGTTGGATGGTACAGCATTGAATTTGGATCCAGGGGCTATGACCAAAAAGGCATGCGGAGACGGAAATGGTGAAAATCAGTTTGTCTCATTGCTTTCTCAAGCTAAAAACATGAAAGTTGCCAAAGATAAATTGACGCTGTTTGATGGTGCAAAGGAGCTGATGAGTTTTGTTCCGCAAGCGAAATGATGAAAGGGTTTTTCCAAAATTCTTCTTTCGGGAAATTTGGAATAGTAGATTCAATGAAAAAAGGCTGTTTCATAAGTCTTTTTTAAAACACATGGCTACCTGAATTCTCAGGTAGCTTTTTTGTTTAAATCATAATTGTCGTTTTGATGTGTGAAAAATCAATATTCAAGTATTGACTGTAAAGGTTATGACTTACTTCTATCAGAGCAGCTCTCCAGTATGGTCAACATCCCTTATGAATGGCCTATGGCTTAAAATCGTAAGCCTTTATAAATTCATGTAAATAACATATTGGCCATGTTATACTCTATGAGTATCCGTTTTTTTACCAATAGCCAAATACATTGATATATTTTATGTCAATTGATGACTAAAAACTAATCTACCGATAACCCTTGTGTGCTGCTGCGCCTAGGCGCACAGGCCTTGCGTAAATAACGATTATCCGCATCATTCCATTTCAAATTAACCTTTTGGAGTCATTGCTAATAATCATATTAATCTTTTTCTCTTATCATAAAAAGGCCATCATTCATATTTTCAAAAGACTTCCCTTGATAGATTAACACAGCCTCTTTCCCATTGGTATATTCCTTGGGGATTTTGTATAAATCGATCATCACTTTATAGTCCGGAGTGTCTGAGGTGTAGCCTACCATTTGCCCATCTGTTTTAAATACGAATGCTTCTTTTTCTAAGGGTATTTTCATAAAGGCATTACCAAACCACCACCAATAGCTCCCGTGTCCGCCGGTGGGGCTGCCAATATTCGCCAGTGGATTATGTCGTGACCAGTTGTAGCGTTGCTTTGCAAAAAAAACAACATCGATATCAGTATTTTGGTTAGCAAACCGGTAATAATTACCCAGATTATTGACCATTACCCAAGATTGATAATTGCCATTTGGATAGTCTTCTTCCGCAATATCCTCTATAATCTCACCCTTCGTATTAAATAATATCCAAACTGCCTGATACTGCACTTCTACAGCAAATAGCGCTTTGTCCTTATTGTAAAACACCCTTGATTCCTGTGTCCAGAAATGTGGGTCATCACTCGTCTCTTTATTGTTCCAATTTTCACTTGGGTATATTGACATTCTGTTTTTCAACCCTAAATCTTTATCGGTTATTTTGATAAATTCATATCCTGAAACTTCGAAAGTGCGTGAATCATTGATCTGGTCGAGATAAGGAAAGTTCCATTTCTCCCACATCGAGTTTTGTACTTTGTGCTTATTGAGCTGATAAATAAAAAATCCAGTTACTAACAAGACAAGCACAAATGTTGATAAAAACATTTTTTTCATTATTTAAGGATTAAAATCGTCTAGATTATCATTATAGAAGAAAGGGCTGCCTGGCAGCCAAAACCTGCTTTCAATACTCCCCAATAATGCGCCAGAATAGCCTCCATACAGTGCAGTCTCTAGGTTGATTTCATCAGTGTTGTTCTCAGTTCTAACAAAGTTTAAAAGCATTTCAGCCAAGGATAACAAGCCCTCAGTAGTTGCTGTAATTACTACATAATCAGCAGGTGTGTTTTGTTGGTAGCGCTCGTGTTGATTTTCCCAAGCGTAATAGATACCCGGTCGGTGGCTGTCCTGCAAATCATAGAAAGGGTGTCTTTCAACGGCTCTTGTGAAGTATCGAAATGACTCCATTGCTATTGAATACTGATACTTCAAGCCAAAATAATCAATAGGTTTGTTCGCATCAAGATACACGAATAGTTTTTTTATGCCCGACTTGGGATGGGATAATTCAATTTCCAGTACTTTCTCTTGACGCAAGGTCATTGCTATTAGGTCAGTGCCTAATTGTAAAAAACTCTCCTTATACCCGCAAAATTCAGCTGTATGATTGCGATGAACTACCTCAATGGGGTAATCATTTCCCGATGCAAAGCTAATATTGCGACCTGCTCCTTCCAACACAACCAACTTTGAATAGTTAGCATTGGCTTGCCATCCTTCAAAATCTTCCTTCCTAAATATGTGAGGCTCGTCTAGAGGTAGACTTTTTAATATATCAATGATCGTTTTTTGCATTGTTATGATTCTGAATATAAGAATAGTAAAAATGAGAATGAAAAAAGTAAATATCAATTTTGAGGTGAAGAAAAAAAATGGCTACCTGATAAAATAGGTAACCATTCAACTTGTTTGTCTAGAAGACATATGCAACATCCTCTTTTTTCATTTGCACCCTACTTTGTGTCTGGTGTCAATAATATATGTGATTTTCCAACCCGCTGATGTTTTGATCAATTGGAAAGAGTTGACACCACAATGGCTAAATCCTTCATTGACATAGAATTCATACGGAGTCCATGCAGAAGCCATTTTTCCATCAATTTTTATTTGATATTCGAGAATTCGCTCATCCAGGATGGTATTATCTGGCGTTGTGGCAATTCTATTTATAAAATCTTGGACAGAATTGCTGCCTACAGTCGCACCATTTGGTCCATCGATGGTTGTTTGCATAATCGCATCTTTTAAGAAAGCATTTTCCAAAAGATCTTGATTTTTTGTTTTCATTCCTTCAAAAAGAGAAGCAATGACTTTTTCTACCTCATTTTCTTCAGACTGTGCATTTGCAAAGAAAATCTGAGAAAATATCAATGATAAAATGATGATTGATTTTTTCATTTCTTTTTGATGTCTCCACCAGTGTTTGTTTTGACATCTATCAACTTAGGATCACCTGTGTAGGTGATTTTTGCGCCGGTAGCAGCAGAGCCTTTGATGGATTCTGTGACCTTAAATTCAGCTTTGGCTGCAGTATTGGCCAATACCTCCGAATGCGTAACGGTAAGCTTTGCAGCATCCACTGTAGCATTTGTATATGCCTTCAGGTCGAAGTTTTCGCTGGAGCCTTTTACAGCTATTTTTGAATTGGTGTTGGCTTCTATAAATAGGTTTGTAGCCTCAACAGAAGCTTCTATGTATGCATTGGAAGCTGCATATAGATAGACTTGGTTTCCTGATAATTCATTTTTCACAAAAATCTTTGAACTAGTCGAGGCTTGAACTTCGTCAATATCTATATAAGTAATGGTAACTTTTACAGAGCTTGATCTAAAGTTCCCTCTTCCGAGCTTTACCTCAAGTGCATCATCTGACACATTCGTCTCCACTTTATCCAATTCCACTCCTGAAGCGACTATAGATATGGAGTTTTTATCACCTTTTACTAATTCGGCCTCAATGGAATTGGCAACTTTAATACTTGAAAAATCCCTTAAATCCCGAGTTTCCTTATTGGTTTGTGCATGGGAAATGATAGTTGAGATCGAGAAAAGAAAGACAAATAATACTTTTAGTTTTTTCATGATTGTTTATATTATACACCTCCGTATAGTTTAAAGGTCATATTTCGCAGATCAGGGTTGTTCACAGCATAATGCATCGCTTCCGCAATCTCAGATGGGTGAACCCATTCTGTGAAGTCAGCATCTGGCATGGACTCTCTGTTTTCAGGCGTATCGATGATGCTCGGCACAAAAATATGTGATCTGATTTTTGTTCCCTTTGATTCTTCTGCCACAAAATCTGCAAGATTGACCACCATTCCTTTACTCAAAGCGTATGCCACAACTTCTTTGCCGTCTTCTGGCTGAAGTGCAGGTCGTGCTCCTACAAATAGAAAATTACCTGTGTTCGCTTTTTTCATCATAGGCAGGAAATTTTTCACCAAGTTGAAAGTTGAGAAAAAATTCAATTTTATCATCTTATTGATGTCATCTGTAGAAGTGTTTTCAATATTTCCGCCACCGTATCCACCGACCAATAAGATAATGGCTTCAACTTCTCCGTATTGCATGATATATTCCTTGGCAAATTCAGATGCTGATTTTTCATCTGTCACATCGACTTCATATACATCATCCGCTTCTTCGATTTCGTCACCCGAACCAGGCAGAACCGTTGCTATAATTTTATACCCTTCTCTTTTGAATTTTTCAATAACTGCACTTCCAAGATTTCCGGCTCCTCCGGTAATGATTATATTCCGATCCATATATCTAGTTTATTATTATGTTTGCATTATAATCTAAAATTAAAGGTAAATTTCTCGAAAGCCTTATGAATTTAAAAAAATCAGCTGCCCAAGTCATAGAAAATAAAAAGCGAAGGGTGTTTTTAATCAAATTAGCCATTTTTCTGCTTTTGCTGATTTTGATTCCCATCTTTCAGACTTTAGTTTTAGATAGTTACTTCATCAATCAATTATTTACCTCCTTACTTTTTTTGCTGGGATCCAACTTAATAATTTCTCTTGCGAGAATGTTAACGGCTAGGTTTTACATGCGAAGAATCAAAGAGGATAGAGTCCATGGTAATTTCCTTTTGGGTATTACCTGGATTTCAAATATCCTCAATGCAATTGTATTCATTATTGCAATCATGTTCCTTTTTGCAATCAATCCACTGGAGTTTTTGACTAGCCTTACTATAGTTGCAGCTGCAATTGCAATTTTGAGCAAAGAATATGTGACAAATATGATCAATGGCTTGATTATCATGTTTACTGATCAATTTTCTTTGGGTGATAAAATTAAAATAGGAGATAATATTGGGACAATCTCAGATATCACACTTCTTAACTTGGTTTTGAAAAATGAAAATGATGATCTGATCATTATTCCAAATAACTTGGTTTTGTCTGCCCAAGTTGTCAACCAAAACCCGTTAAAAAAGAAAGTTCAAGTATTCTTTGAAGTCCCTTTGGCAACTATCATCACTACAAATGAAATCGAGGATGCAATCTCTTCTTATTTGTTGGATAAAGTTGAGGATGTCGCTGAGCTGAATCTCTCAGTAAATTTATCAGATCTCTTGAAAGACTGCAAGAAGTTTGAAATCAAAGTTTATTCGAAGCTTTCTGATGAACAGAAGATCGAAAGGATCATTAAGGAAGCCTTATTGTTATATATAGATGAAATCAAAAAGTGAAAATTATTTTGACCAGGTTTATCAGGTCGTAAGGTTGATTCCTTATGGTAGAGTCACTTCTTATGGAGCCATTGCAAATTATCTAGGCTTAAAAAGCGGAGCTAGAATGGTAGGGTATGCAATGAATGCTTCCCATTCACAAAATGATATACCGGCACATAGGGTAGTCAACAGAAATGGGGTTTTGACGGGGAAACATCACTTCCAAAATCCCCATCAAATGCAAGACTTACTAGAAAAAGAAGGGATTTTACTAGAAAGTGACAAAATTCTTGATTTTGACAAAATTTTTTGGGATCCATCAAAATGCCTTTTATAAGTAAAAAAGACCGTTTTGTTGAAAATTAAATATAAAATTAATTTTTTTTCAACATTTTTTTACAGTTTTTAATAATTGAGTATGCTTTTTGCAAAAAGTACCATAAATAATAAATAAGTATGGAAACTGAATTAAAAAGTCACATCGCAGAGAACCTCAGAAAACACAGGGTTTTAAGAGGTTATACTCAGGAGTATATCGCTGAGTATTTAGGGAAAAGAGATTATACTGCATATTCAAGATATGAGCAAGGTAGATCTAATCTCAAAATGGAAGATGCTATCAAGCTTGCCAATTTATATGAAGTAGATGTTCAGGAATTGATTTCTGTTACTCCATCTGTATCTTCTTTTTCGGAGAATCCAAGAAAAAACAGTGGTTCTGTATCTATTCTAGTAGATTTGGATGGTTCCAGCAACACGTTGGAAAGTAACATCAATAAGCTGAAAAAAATCAACGACTTGTTAGCTAAGCAGGAGATCTGATTAACTTTTTCTAATCAGATATAAACCCACAAACATTAACATTCCATTGAGTATTAGTGCTTCAAAGCCAAATTTGTAACCCCACAAAAGGGTTTCTGAATTTTGGCTGATGATGAATGTTATGATAGGAGCAAATATTGCAACAAATGGCACATAATTGTCCTTTACTTGGTGTTTGGTAAATAAACCAAAAGTGTACAACCCAAGTAAAGGGCCATAAGTGTATCCTGCGATGGTGAAAACTGCGTTGATTACGCTTTGGTCATTGATCCAACGAAACATGATGATTACGAGAAACATCAGGATTGTAAACCCCAAATGCACTTTCTTTCTTAAGTTTACTTGCTGCGCTTTTGGGTATCTTTTTTCAATTTCCAAGAAATCGTAGCAGAACGAAGTGGTAAGCGCCGTCAATGTGGAATCAGCACTGGAATAGGCCGCAGCCGTGATGCCAAGTACAAATACAATTCCTGCAAAAGCTGTAAATTCTGTTGTCGCCAAAAATGGGTATAAATCATCCGTTCTGGATGGAATCGCTATCCCATTCGTTTCAGCGTATAGATATAGTAGAATGCCAAGTGAAAGAAACAACAAGTTTACAATTACCAAAATTATTGTAAACCAAAGCATATTCTTCTGTGCATCTCCTATATTCTTACAAGTCAAGTTTTTCTGCATCATGTCTTGGTCTAGCCCAGTCATTACGATCGTGATGAATGCCCCCGAAACAAATTGCTTGAAGAAATTTTGGCCAGATTGCCAATTCCAATTAAATATTTCTGATCTGGAGTCAGTGGCAATGACGCCAACGTAATCCGAAATGGTACCGATACCCAAGTCCTTGCCTATAAGATAGATGCTTGTCAATACTGCAGCCAGCATAAAGAACGTTTGTAAAGTATCAGTCCACACCACTGTTTTGATTCCACCTCGATGCGTATAAAGCCAAATGAGAGAAACTGTGATCAAGACAGAAACCCAAAATGGAATTTCCCAACGGTCGAATAATATCAATTGAAGTACACCTGCGACCAAGAATACTCTTATTGAAGATCCTAAAGTACGGGAAAGAATAAAGAAAAATGCACCAGATTTATAGGACCAAAACCCAAACCTGTCTTCAAGATAGGCGTAAATGGAAACCAAGTTAAGTCTGTAATAAAGAGGTAGTAATACTTTGGCAATCACAAAGTAGCCCAGGGTGTAACCCATGACGACCTGAAAATAATAAAAGTTGCTATTGCCAACTTCTCCAGGGACAGAAATGAATGTAACACCAGAAAGAGAAGCTCCTATCATCCCAAAAGCTACCAGAAACCAAGGAGATTGTCTGTCTCCTGTGAAAAAGGTATCTTGTGAAATGTTTCTTGAAGTAAACCATGATATCAAAAACAACAGCCCAAAGTATGATGTTATGACGATAAGAACTAAATTTGAATCCATAGAGAATCTAGGTAATTAGTATGCTAAATTGTCTATAATAATTAAATTTGCAAAATGAATCAACAAACACAAGCACATCCGGAGTTAGACGAGGTCGAAATTCTGCTCGAGGATTTGATAGATATTGAGGAGAGTGACCTTGTTGTATTCAACGATGATTTCAATACCTTCGAACATGTTACCAAGATTTTGGTGAAAGTTTGCCAGCATACCACAGAACAGGCAGAGCAATGTACGCTGATTATCCATTATAAAGGAAAATGTGCAGTCAAAAAAGGCAGCAAAGAAAAATTAAAACCTATGTGTCAAGCAATCCTTGATGCAGGTATACAAGCAGCCATTCTTTAAATTCCAGGTTAGTGAATTTTCCCTCAAAGTTAATAGAAGATGCTGTCAATGAGATCAGCCGACTTCCAGGTATTGGAAAGAAAACTGCATTGAGGCTTGCATTACATTTGCTAAAGCAAAAAGAATCGGTTACAGAATCCTTGTCGACTTCTATCATGAAGCTGAGGTCAGAAATAAAATACTGTGAGACTTGCCACAATGTTTCTGACGCAATAGAATGCAGTATTTGTACAAGCCAAAGAAGAGATCGGAGGATAATCTGCCTGGTAGAAGAGATCCCTGATGTATTGGCAATAGAAAACACATCCCAATATAATGGGCTATACCATGTATTGGGAGGCGTCATTTCTCCTATTCAAGGAATAGGGCCGGACGAATTGAAAATAGAGTCACTTCTAAGAAGAATTGAAAACCCCAAAGATGGTGAAAAAGTGCAGGAGGTAATCTTGGCATTGCCTGCAACCATGGAAGGGGATACCACGGCATTTTTTATCACCCGAAAACTCAAAGAACTAGGTGTCAACGTAAGTACTATCTCAAGAGGAATCCCTGTTGGGGGTGAATTAGAATATACAGATGAAGTTACTTTAGGAAGAAGTATCCTGACGAGGATAAAATATTCTGCCGAGTAGATATTTCCTTTGGTGTATTGAAAAGCCTTTCTATATTTGCACTCCAATCAATGGGGAATTAGCTCAGTTGGCTAGAGCGCTACACTGGCAGTGTAGAGGCCACCGGTTCGAATCCGGTATTCTCCACCATTCAAAAAAGTGGCTGTTATAATTTATGACAGCCACTTTTTTTTGGATTTTTATAGTTGTGATTTTTATTGGAAATCAGTTAAGATATGATTCCTAAAAAACATAGATGAAATTTTAGCTACAAAATTGAATCCTATTATCCAAAGAGCCACTGTTTAAACCATATCATCTTCCAGTGCCTGCTTTGATTGTTTTCCCAAAGAATATAGCATTCAAATAAAGCTTGTTGGTGCCAAACCAAAATGCCCGAAAGTTTGGGTTGTCAACAAATCCAATAACCTTGCCTCTGCCTACGGTTGATATGCTAATAGTGGCAGATTCTCTGATTTGATCTAAGTTGAATGGATGAACATACCCACTTGCCAATGGTTCTGATGTATAGATCATCGGGTTGGCATAAGGGTTCTCAGAAGGAATCAAAAATTGATTCCCACTTCTAAAACTATAAAGATCAGGTGTTTCGTATCCGTATCCAATTGGATGTGTGTTGTCTAAGCGAACATTGAAAATTGCACCGCCTGTAACTCTAGCGCCAGTTGCATTGTTGAAGTCAGCATAGGGTTTTTGGTTTTCAGATTCCTGAATTGTTTCAGTTTTGAATTTGAATGAACCAATGCCATTTTGGTCGAGCCAAGCAAGTGAAGTGCCTTGAGCTATCAAAGTCCCTCCTGCATTTACCCAACTTTTCAATTTCTCAGTACCTTCTTTCCCCAAATCATTGTAGCTTCCATTTGGCGCTAGGATGGTGTTATATCTATTTATATCAGTCGTATTGAACCTTTGTAAAGGCAATAAAGTAACGGGGATCTCAAACCTTTGATCCAGCAAATGCCATATTTCTCCAGCTTCACTACTGGAAACACCTCCATCCACTAAGAGTGCCACGTTTGGCGTGTCAAGCACATCTATGCTAGGAGATCCGAGGTTGATTCCTTTTGTATTGCTACTATTGATGGAGTAGATTTCCACTCCTGTTGATTTTGCGGCAGATAGAAGGTCTTCGTAGAACTTTTTGTCATTCGCCTTGCTTTGACCTTTATCGACAAAGATACTTCCTCTTTTGAATTTGATGCCGTCATTTGTCTCAAGTTCTGCATGACTCACCCTTACGAGATAGCCTTTTTTCAATAATTGATAAGCAGCTTTTGGAGCATAGTACTCACCCCACTCAAAAGCATAAGTTTTTGCGCCAGCTTCTCCATTTACATTTCCCTCCCTAAGTTTGTGGGATTTGGTGACTTGTTCTACACTTGCCAAATTGAGGATACGACTACTCAATGCCATGTATTTCATGTTGAAAGCCATTGGCATAGTCCAGGCAGAGACATCATAAAATAGGCTGTCTTGAAACACAGTCCTTTCTTCGAAAATCCCTTTGATCAACCTATACTGTGGTTGATTCAAGGGGACGATATAGGCCTTTTCTTTTTTGAATTCCACACCATTTACGGTGATATCTTCCATCAAACTGTATAGATCTATATCATGTTGAAGGACTAGGTCGGCTAAATGGTATCCTCTTCCTGCGTCTTCTTGAGTTCCAAAAATGAAAGCTTTATCGGTATCAAGATCTGATTCTGTTTTTGCCTCTTTGTAAAAGTCCCTCAAGTAAGCATTCAATTCTTCCCTAAGCTCTTTGGCTGCTTTTATTGAGGATAGGGTAGTGTTGAATTGGTTCTTAATTGTAAATTCGAATTTCAAAGGGCCATAGATACTTTCTTGCAAATGACCACGTGAAGAGGCTTGCTCAAA
This sequence comes from Belliella alkalica, assembly GCF_022549785.1. Classification (GTDB taxonomy): domain Bacteria; phylum Bacteroidota; class Bacteroidia; order Cytophagales; family Cyclobacteriaceae; genus Belliella; species Belliella alkalica. Next base: position 231,778 of record NZ_JAKZGO010000005.1, on the reverse strand, counting down.
TAAAATGCCTATAGAGCCTTGTACATCTGGGTAAGTCGAGCCTTTGCCATAATTAAAATCATCAAAATCTTCCTTGCTATAATAGAGCGAACCTATACTATCCAAGGAATGCGCATGATATCTACTGATTTTTTCCGTGAGTTCAAAATTCCTTTTCGGAGTCAGTGGATGGCTTCTGCTTGGTACACCAGGTTGGAAAAAATAGGTGCTATTTGTTCCCATTTCGTGAAAATCCAATTGAATGTTTGGTAACCATTCTTGAATGACAGCAACCCTGTTTCTTGATTCCGGATGTTGTACAGGTAGCCAATCTCTATTGAGGTCAAACCAATAGTGGTTTGTACGACTTCTTGGCCATGGTTCATTGAGTTCTCTATTAGCTGGATCGCCATTTGGTGTATAGCTTTTGTTTGAATTGACCCAAGATGCAAATCTATTTACACCATCGGGATTGAGGGATGGGTCGATTAAGATGATCATGTTTTCCAAATCAGGCGCCACCTCATTTGATGCAGCAAAATGATAGGCTGCTAGTAAAGAAGCGTTGACGGCCGATGCTTCATTTCCATGTACTGAGTAACCTGCATATACTACTACAGGCATATCTTTGGTTTCCAGGTTTGCATTTGGAAGTCTCAACTTTTTTCTTTCAGACTTGATTTCCTCAATTTTGGAATGGTTTGAAGGGCTCGTAATCGTCAAAGTCAGCTGTGGCCTCATTTCATAAGTTCTGCCGATTACTTCTATTGTCACTCTATCTGATGCAGCTGCAAGCGCATTCATATACATTACAACTTGGTCATAAGATGCATGCCATTCACCTACCTCAAATCCCAAGACATCCTTAGGAGTAGGAATATCAGGGTCATATAAATGGTTGTCAGGCATGTAATATGAAAGGTCTATTTGAGAATAGCCTATGATAGAAATAAAAAATAAGATAATAGCGATTCCAGCTTTTTGTATGGTTTTTTTAATTTTTTTCATTTTAAAATAAAAGTTGGTTGTTGTTTTTAAACTATTTTTAGTAGATTCGATTCTTTAGAAATTAAGCTTAAATATTCAAACATGGAATATGTCACTCCTAGTTCAATGAATTTAATAGTGCCAAATGCAATCTTCTTGGCGTTTGCACTTTATGCCATTTTATGGCTGTGGTGTATCGTAGACTTATTAAGATCCGAATTTAAGGATAATTCAGTAAAGATACTTTGGGTGTTGCTTTTGATTTTCCTAAATCCAGCAGCTCCGTTTATTTACAGTCATTTAGCACGCAAACAAAAACTTAGATTTAGATGAATTTATTGATAATTGGAGGTGTAGGCGGGGCCGGCCTTTTGATATTTGGTTTTCTAGCCTTTGTGTTCTTTATTTTTTGGGTTGTCACTATAATTGATATAGTTAGATCTAATTTTAAAGATCCGAATATGAAATTGATTTGGATTTTGATTGTCATATTTACAAATCCAATAGGCACTATTATTTATTGGATAATTGCTCCCAATCAAAAGAGTAAAAATTTTAACAGATTTAATTAAAAGCTATGTTTGGATTAGGAATAATAGGTTTATTGATTTACGCATATACTATATATGACGTATTGACAAGAAGATTTGGTACAGGAAGTGATAAAATTGTTTGGATTTTGGTAGTGCTGTTTTTGCCTTTACTTGGGACTATACTTTGGTTCCTTTTTGGTAGAAAAGGTACTAGTTGAAATAGGGAATCTAGCAGTTTCACGTCCTGAAATAGTTGATCCTTTTCTATTAATTTCTCTATATTTCCTGTCACGTCCTGAAAATAGATGATACTCTTTTCTTTTTGTCGCATCCTGAATTTTCTTAAATTCCGACGACCATTCAATTGCCCCATCAGGGCAGAAATGAACATGTCTTTTTATCCAAGCATAGGGTTATAACCCTATGCTAATGTCAAAATCCTCCCGATAAGGATGCGAGACAGGCTTTTCAGGGCTGTCGCGTCCTGAAATTATTTAACACTTTTTTTATACTTATCCTCTCGTTTTATAAGCAAGGCATTTCGACTAAAGGAGCCTGCCCCGTAGAATTACGGGGAGAAATCTCATACTGAATTTCACACCCCAACTTCAATTTAACTTTCCAGTTTCAAAATGGGGCGAGACCTCCCCGCAATTCTGCGGGACAAGCTTCTCCTGAATGCTTTCGGGATCGAGGTGACCTAGTCTCTGTCACTGCTTCTCGAATCTTATCTCTTGTCTCAAATATCATATCTCAATCAAGTCTTTGTCTTGCTTCTCGCCTCTCTCCTCAAATAAACAGGTTCAATATTTCAGTCTCTTGACCCTCCCTTTAAAAACGTTTTTTCAAGTGCTTCTTCTAGTGTAGGGTAGCGGAATTTAAATCCTGCGGCTTCTATTTTTTTGGAACTGACTTTATTTCCTCCCAAAACCATTTGAGCCATTTCTCCCAGCACTATTTTTAACAAAAAACCAGGTACTCCTATACTAACAAACATTTTATCAATTTTCTTTGCAGCATTTTCTGTTACTGTTTTGTTGGTAGATGGTTGTGGGCCAACGGCATTGAAAACTCCCGACAAGGTTTCATTTTCTACAGCGAAGACAAACATCCTTGCCAAATCCTCAATTTGTATCCAGCTCATCCATTGCTCACCAGAGCCCAGTGGTGCTGCAACTGGAGGCTTCATCATTTCTTTCAATGCCCCGCCAGATTTATCAAGCACAATTCCTATTCTCAGCATAACAGTTCTCAAACCAAGGCCTTCCATTCGTTCACTTTCGTTTTCCCAAGCAGTCACCACTTGTGACAAAAAATCATTGCCTTTCGGACTGTTTTCTGTGATCAAATTGTCTCCTGTATCAAAACCATAATAGCCAACAGCACTGGCAGCTACGAAGGTTTTTGGCTTTTTCTCTGCTTTGGAGATTGCATCGGAGAGGATTTGGGTGGAGTGAGTTCGGCTGTGGAGGATTGCCTGCTTCCGTTTGGCTGTCCATCGGCTATCTGCCACCCCTTCTCCTGCAAGGTGTATAATTGCATCAGCCCATGTTATGGCATTTTCATCGATTTTCATCGAGTCCAAATCCCAAAAAAATGACTTTTGTTCGTATTTGTCTGGGGATCTGCTAAGCCAGGCGACTTTGTATCCTTTTGTTTCAAGGTGTGCTGTAATTCGCTTTCCTACCAAACCCGATCCTCCAGTTATTAATATGTTTTTCATGACTTTTTGTTTTCTTAAGTGCTTACTATTTAGAATCAATTATAAGCTACTTTGTTTAAGAATTAGAAGTTAACCATTTCTACCACGGAAAAAAAGCCTTCTCTAATTTAGCTTTAGAAGCATTCTTTTCTATTTTTGTAACACTTAGGTGATGGGGTTCCACCTTCAACCGCCCGTTTTTGGTGCTGATGACTCCTACTTCAACTTTATTTATTTCACTTTTGTTGAATTTATTTCTTCAGAAGTATTCATTATTAGCTTATGTTGGAGCAGGTTATGGCACAATTGAAAATCAAAGAGTTTACAAGACAAGAGTTTTTCCCTAGTATCCAATTTACTGCCAAATGGCTTGTTTTGGCAAGTTTGATTGGGTTATTGGCTGGGTCTGCATCTGCAGGTTTTTTGGTTTCGCTTCATTGGGTGACTGAATATAGGGAAGACAACATGTGGATCATTGCGCTTCTTCCTTTGGGGGGATTACTGATTGGCTGGGCTTATCATCAATATGGTCAAGATGTAGTAAAAGGCAATAATCAGCTTTTGGAGGAGTTTTACAATCCTCAGAAAACTATTCCACTTCGGATGGCACCTTTGGTATTGTTCGGAACCTTGGCAACACATCTCTTTGGGGGATCAGCAGGCAGGGAAGGTACGGCAGTTCAGATGGGAGGAGCGATCGCTGACCAATTTACCAAATGGTTTAAATTAACCAAGGAAGACCGAAGAATCATCATCACGATTGGAGTAGCAGCAGGGTTTTCCTCAGTTTTCGGTACACCTCTGGCAGGTGCTGTCTTTGCTTTGGAGTGGTTGGTAATTGGGAGAGTGCGCTATGAATCGATATTGCCAGCGTTTATTGCAGCCTTTGTGGCGCATTATGCCTGCGCAGAGTTTTGGCAAGTCCATCATACAGAATATGAAATCCCATTTGTACCCAAAGTAGATTTGATCAATTTAATGCTTATTATCCCAGCAGGGATTTGCTTCGGACTAGCAGGAAGGCTGTTTGCCAAGGCAACACACTTTTGGTCAGAAGTCTTCAAAAAATATATATCTTACCCTCCCTTGAGGCCAGTCATTGGAGGTGTAATGGTGGCCCTTATCGTCTTCGCAATGGGTACTACCAAATATATTGGCTTAGGCGTTCCAACCATTGTAAATGCTTTTTCCGAGGATTTGCCTTGGTATGATTTTTTGGCAAAAATAGGGATGACTTCGTTGACCCTTGGGGCTGGGTTTAAGGGGGGAGAAGTGACACCGTTATTCTATACCGGAGCAACTCTCGGCAATGCACTTGCCTATTTGATTCCATTGCCAGTAGCATTGTTGGCAGGAATGGGATTTGTGTCAGTATTTTCAGGCGCTACAAATACGCCTTTGGCATGCACACTGATGGGGATAGAGCTTTTTGGTGCGGAATCAGGAATTTTTATAGGAGTAGCATGTGTTACAGCCTATGTTTTTAGTGGCCATTCCGGGATCTACAATTCTCAATTAATCGGATCTTCAATAGGAAAAAAGTTGGGAGCGGGGGGACAAGAAACGAGAAAAAAGAGACGTGAGATGTGAGTGTATGCAAAGTTCAACCAAAGCTGAAGAGCCCCTCCTGTATAGAGAACTCAGTAGGGAAGGTTGAACTCCCAAAAAATCAATCCCAAAACTGTTTAGAAGAAAAGAAACTCAACACCCTAACTTTACAACCTTACAACATTCCAACCTTCTTAACCTCATTCCTTCAATTCCTGATCCCCTCTGCAAAAAAATTCTTCACCCAGAGCGTCCTGCTCATCAGGTTGACGGTATTTAGGATGTCGTAAATGTTTTTTGGATAGAAAGGGCTGATGGTGACATTGTAATGGCCAAGCCGATCCTGTTGTATTTCTAGGTCATATTTCAAGCTTAACTTGAGGAGCTCCTTTGGGAAAAAAATATTTGTAGAAACTGGTGAGATTGCTTTTTGACGTATCCCAAATCTTTTCTTTGATGTTTGGTGATGCTTGTGTAGGAGGTTTTCTTGATAGCCTTTGTCACGAATAGACAAAGAAGAATTTTGTGAGAATTTGGGGTTGAATGTATGGGTCAGTGCTTGTTCTCCTTTATGAATGCGATAGCTTACATCTCGGGAGACTTGTTGTTCTAATTTTAGGTTATTTTTGATAACCAAAAACCTCCATAAATTATCGGTTTTTTTGAGATCCATTGATTATTTTGGGTTGTTGATTAATCTGTAGAAGTCAGATATGGGGGTTTTTAGTGCGTCTATTTCTTTTTCATTTTCAAGAATAGGAATCCATTTATCATCTTTCCAGACTTCAAAATACGCATTTTCTCTCAAAAAAGGATAGATTCTGTTTACAAATTCAAAGTGTGACAGCTTATCACCACTTTTAAAATCAAAAGTATTTACTTCATCATCTAAAGTGATTCTCAATTTAAAATAGTTTGTGTCCCAAGATGGCTCTACATAAATGTAAGCTTCGTCTTTGACTCGATTGATAAGGATAGCGAGGTTGATCAAAGGAGATTCAGACTCGATTAGTCTTTTTCCAAACCTGTAAACAGTCATTTTTGCATCATCCCTACCTTCAATGTCATAGTAAAGTCCCCTGACATTCTTAAAATATATTCTTTCAGCATCCGTAATGCTTAGGATGGAATCTTCTTTACCAGAGTTATTGGCTCTCTTTTCATTGAAAAATGAAAGCATCAATACGAACAGAATGGATCCCAATCCGAAAATTTTCAGGATTTTGATCATTTCTGGGGTAAGAGAATCACTTTTGGACATGATAATGGCTTATTGCAAATTTTATAACCAGAGAATAGGGGCTAGGGTTAGTAAAATCTGAATAAAACTCGAAAATTATCATCAATGTACATAAGACCCCGCATTGATGTCAATAGTGCAACCAGTAGCATGGTCTGCCAAGCCTGAGCAAAGCAAAGTAACCATAGGTGCGATATCCTTTGGTTCTGTAAGTTCTGTAAGAGCGATGTCATCGAGTGCGTAAGATTCCCCATATTGGTCCATAAAGTCCTGAGCCATATCCGTTCGGGTAAATCCCGGAGCGATTACAAAGGCTTTGATTCCCTCTTTACCATAATACCTTGCGATTGATTTTGTATAGCTGACGATTGCCGCCTTCGATGCGGCATAAGCTAAGTAATCGGGGGTGTCACCTCTGAATGCTGCACGAGAAGAAATGTTTATAATCCTTCCATTTTTCCTTTTTCGAGCGTGTTCTACAAACTCCTTGCTAATGATTGCAAGCGCATTGATGTTTACATCCATGGTTTTGAGCCAGGTATCTGTCCATTCGTCGATTTCTTTGTCGTCAGCTATAGAAATCGCTATACCTGCATTGTTGACAATAGCGTCTATTGGTCCATAAGCTTTTATCAAATCAGGAATCCACCCTTTGACTGAGTTTAGGTCCGAAAGGTCACAGGGTACCAGATGTGACGCGTTCTTCAAGCTATTCTGTAAAGATGTTGCCTCCTCTAGGTTTTTGTTGAAATGGATCAATACTTCTGCCCCTGAGGCTGAAAGTTGTTCTGCAATAGCTCTTCCTATTCCTCTGGAAGCTCCTGTTACGAGGATTCTATGATTTTTTAAACTTATGTTCATTTGGCTTTTGGGTGCAAGGTTTAAAGTTGCTATCGATTATTTCCAATGTTTCTTATTTCAAAAACGCCTTGACAGTTTCCACAACTGCTTGCGGTTGCTCGGCGTGAAGCCAGTGTCCGGCATTTTTGATATAGATCAAATGGTTGTTAGGGAAATACTTATCAATGTCCTCTTTGTCTTTCTCTTGAATGTATTTAGAATTGGCTCCACCCATAAATAGTGTAGGGTTTTCAAAATTGGTGTCATAATCTAAAGCCTCACCTACATTCTCAATTTGATCATTGATTACAGGTAGGTTTATTTTCCAAATAAAATTACCATCCTTATCTCTTCCGAGACTCTTTAGCAAAAACTGTCTGATGCCGGCCTCTGATATATGTTTTGCAAGTTGATCATCTGCTTCTTTCCTGGACTTGATTTCTTGCAGCTTCACTGATGTCAATCCCTCCAAAATACTCTGATGATGAACAGGGTAGTGCCTAGGGGCAATATCTGCCACGATCAATTTTTTGACTTTTTCTGGGTATTGAAGCGCAAAGTTCATCACAGTCTTTCCTCCCATGGAATGGCCCATCAAGTTGGTCGATTCGATTTTTTCATCTTCCATCAGCTCGTTTAGGTCTTTTGCCATGACTTTGTAATTCCATTCATCGCTATGAGGAGAATCGCCGTGGTTTCGCTGATCTACTAGGTAGAGCGTATAGTGTTTTTCCAACTCTTTAGCAATACTAAACCAGTTATCAGCAGAACCAAAAAGCCCATGTAGTATTATCAAAGGCTCTCCTGAGCCTGTTTTTTTAAAGTTGAGTTTCATAGTATTTTTTATAAAATATTTACCTATTTACTTTCCTAAATTTCGTTTGATGATTTTAGGCGTCTGATTTTGACCCGACAAGGCAGACAATTTGTTGACAAGAATCTGAAAGTTAGAAAGACTCTCCCTATCGAATTTGCATTCTTGTAGATATTCAAATATCAATTTAATATCATTTAAACCTCCAATTGCCTTCTGTACATTTGGATGGTATTTTCCAAGCCATAATACAAAGCATCACAAACCAAAGCATGTCCAATAGAGACTTCGTCAAGAAAAGGGATACTCTCTTTCAAAAACTTTAGGTTGTGCAAATCTAAGTCGTGCCCTGCATTCAAGCCTAGTCCAAGTTGGTGAGCGAGTTTGGAAACCTCAATATACGGTTTTACTGCGGCATGTTTGTCCTTTGAGAAATTTACAGCAAAGGGTTCTGTGTATAATTCTACTCGATCAGTACCAGTTTTTTTTGCAGGTTCGAAAAATTTACTTTCTGGGTTGATAAATATAGAAACTCTAGTGCCTGAAGCATGAAGCTCTGCTACAATGTCTTTTAAATACTCAAGATGAGTGATTGTATCCCAACCAGAATTGGAAGTGATAGCATTAGGTGGATCAGGAACCAGAGTTGCTTGGGCAGGTTTTACCAATTTGATCAGTTCCATAAATCGCTTATCAGGATAACCTTCAATATTGAACTCAGTGGTGACCACCTCACTCAGATCTAGGACATCTTGATACCGAATATGCCTTTCATCGGGCCTTGGGTGGACTGTTATCCCTTGTGCTCCAAACCTTTCAGCATCTAGTGCAACTTGAACCACATTCGGATTATTTGCCCCTCTTGCATTTCTCAAAGTGGCGATTTTATTAATATTTACGCTTAACTTGGTCATTTTCCTAAATTAAAAGATAATTTTGTGACAAATTTACACGTATAACACAAACAACAAGGGAATGAGTTTAAAGCTAAGTGTAGAAAGTGAAATAAAAAAAGCCATGTTGGCTAAAGACAAGGACAGATTACGCGCTTTGAGGGCGATCAAATCCTTGATCATGTTAGAAGAAACCAAAGGTGGAGCTGCAGAGAGCCTCTCAGAAGATGACGAAATGAAGTTGTTGACCAAAGCAGCAAAGCAGCGTAGAGATTCTGCTGATATTTACAAAGAGCAGGGAAGAGAAGACCTTTTGGCAGTAGAGTTGGCTGAATTGGAAATTATCTCTGAGTTTCTTCCAAAGCAACTCACAGAAGAGGAACTTGAGGTTGAGCTCAAAAAAATAATAGCAGAAGCTGGTGCCGAAGGTCCGAAAGACATGGGTAAAGTAATGGGTTTGGCATCTAAAGCTTTGGCTGGTAAAGCTGACGGTAAGGCTATTTCCGTGAAAGTCAAATCATTATTATCTTAAATAACTTGGCCACTTTAGATGTCATCATATTTATAATCTTAGCCATAGGTGCCTATAGTGGGTACAGGCAAGGATTGTTTATTGGTGTGATATCTATAGTGGCTTTTTTTGTAGCCATTGTTTTGGCGTTTCATCTGATGGATTGGGGTGCAGATATATTGGCAAGTAGGATTGAGAATTTGACTTTTATGTTGCCCTTTGTCTCATTCTTGATAATTTTTTTGATTGTGATTATTGGAATCAGGAGTTTGGCGTTTTTGGTAAAAAAAACAATGGATCTCACAATTTTGGGTTCTTTGGACAGTGTAGCAGGCTCTGTTCTGGGGACTTTGAAGACGGGGTTTCTTTTGAGTCTTTTACTCTGGGTAGCCAATTCTTTTGAGTTTGAAGTCTCACAGACAATGATCAACAAATCAAATATATATCCCTATTTGCAGCCAATAGCTCCATTTATGATTAATTTGGTGGATGCGTATACACCGATTATCAACCAAGCGGTGGAATCGATTCAGACACTAGTAAATACCGCTAGGGATGCTGCTGCTGATTGATAACTTCGATTCTTTTTCACATATTTTAGCTGACTATCTTCGTCAAACAGGCAAAGAGTTGAAAATCGTCAGAAATGATGTGGATGTAGAAAGCTTGAAGCTTGAAGTTTTTCAAGGAGTGGTTCTTTCTCCAGGTCCTGAAACTCCTTCCCGTGCAGGAAATTTGATGGCTGTTTTGGAGTACTACCATGATAAGCTGCCGATTTTGGGTGTTTGTTTGGGGCATCAGGCAATTGGAGAGTTTTTTGGAGCAAAGCTAGTAAAAAGTAATACTCCTGTCCATGGCAAAGTGTATAAGGTGAGAAAGGTCTCTGATCACTCAGTCTTACTTAATCTCCCAAATACGTTTAATGTGACTAGGTATCATTCCTTGATATTAGAGGAGCTTCCTTTGTCCTTTCAAAAATTATTGGAAACTGATCGAGGAGAAATCATGGCCATATCACACCGGATGTTACCAATCGTCGGAATTCAATATCATCCTGAAGCGCATTTGACAGAGTTTGGGCTGGAGCTAATCAAAAATTGGGTAAATAGTTTATAGCAATTAGAAGCTTAAAATAGGCATATGGTAACTTAGTATTCAGAACTGTCTCATCTATTGTGTTCAATTGCCTTCCGATGTAGGGACATGCGGGTCATGATAAAATGTTCAACTGAATTATTTTTAGATATCTGTTTATGGCCTCATACTTGGATAAGGAGCCTTTTGAGGGCTTGCCTTTTGATTCTCTAACAAGTACTGAAAGTAGTTGATACTTTATTTCATTGTTTTTTGAGACATGTTTTTTCTTATGGGTGTGTACATAATTTGATATTAAAAATTCTTCCGATGACCCCAATAGCTAACATTGATTTGAATAGCTGTATTAAATCAAGAATTCCTGGATCCTTTATTGTACAGCTATGTATAGTATCCCTCTCTATTCTCTCCAACCAGCAAACTCAAATCTCATAATACCTGCCTTGTATCTCACATCTCTTTTTTGCGATCCTCCACATTTCCTTTCTTTTTCCGAACCTCTTATGTCTATTTGTAGTTTTATTATTTGAGTTGAATTTAATATCTTTAGAACATGCAGGCATACGACTTTATCAATAACCTAATACCTCCTCTGAAAGTGACTGATAGTACCAAGAAGGCATTGGCTTGGATGGAGGAAATACGTATTAATGTCCTGCCCGTAGTTGACGATGGCCAGTTTAAAGGTCTAGTTACAGATGATTTGATATATACTCTTAATGAGCCCAATCTAGAGGTTGGTAAAATGGAAATAGAGTCTTTGGCATGTTTTGTTTATCAAGATAAGCATATTTATGATGTCTTAAGAGTAGCATCTGAGCATCACTCAAGTATGGTTGCTGTATTAAATAGAGATTTAAAATATCTTGGGGTCATCACAATGGAGGATGCAATAGCAGCATTTGCCGATAGCTTTTCCATTCAATCTCAAGGAGCCGTAGTGGTTCTTTCCATGTTTATGACAGACTATAGCATGTATGAAATTGCCCGTGTAATCGAATCTGAAAATGCAAAAATACTGTCCAGCTTTATTTCTGTTGATCCACTTGATGATAGTAAAATCAAAGTAACTTTAAAATTGGATAAAATTGAATTAAGACACATTAAAGCTACATTAGAGCGCTTTGGGTACAGAATAATCGATCATTATCAGGAAGAAAATGAGCCCGATAGAGAACAAGATCGCATAGGGAATCTACTTAGATTTTTGGACATTTAAAAATAACAATAAATGAATATCGCAATTCATGGGATAGGATTTCCCAAAGAATTTGTACCACATATAGAGCAATTGATTGCTAGTTTGAAATCCCATGATATAAGGATTTTTTTTACAGAAGCATTTTCGCGATCTCTCAAAAAAAATAATCTAAAAATAGATGGTTATGAGCCTTTAAATCCAAAGGCTCTCGTAAAACAAATGGATTTTGTTTTATCAGTAGGTGGAGATGGCACCCTATTGGATACAGTTTGCTTGGTGGGTGATCATGAAATACCGATAGTTGGGATCAATTCAGGAAGATTGGGCTTTCTGGCGACTGTAGCCAAACAAAATATAAATGCGGCAATTGAGCAATTGATAGCTGGGGAGTTCTCTGTAGAGAAAAGAGCTTTAGTATGTGTAAATACTGAGAAACAGATTTTTAACGGGATGAATTTCGGCTTGAATGAGTTCACTATTCATAAAAGAGATACATCCTCTATGATCACAATCCATACTTATATTGATGGACAGTACCTGAATAGTTATTGGGCTGATGGTCTGATTGTAGCCACTCCCACAGGTTCTACAGGATATTCTTTGAGTTGTGGAGGCCCTTTGATTACGCCGGGTGCAAGAAATTTTGTGATTACGCCGGTCAGTCCCCACAATTTGAATGTCAGACCTATAATAATTTCTGATGAAAGTGAAATGTGCTTCAAAATAGAAGGACGAGGTGAGAAATTTCTCGTATCTCTGGATTCTAGATCAACTACCATCGACGCTACTGACGAATTGAAAGTCAAAAAAGCAAGCTTTGCAGCCAATCTTGTCAAATTTCATGATTACCATTTCTTTGATACACTAAGACAAAAATTGAATTGGGGGTTTGATATGAGGAATTAAGGGATTGATTTGATAGACAATGTTTTTTCTAAGAATGAAAAATCCAACAATAATTACCTACATTCTCTTATTCTTTTTCTTGGTCACAGCTTGTCTTCCTTTGGTTTCAAGAAAAAGTGAATTGGATGGTTTGAAAGCAGAAAAAGCGTATAGCCTAGATGTTGATATAAAAGAGGACGAGACAGTGTATAAGATTCAGGTTATTGCTTTCTGTGAAATATCAGGTGAGGTAGAAATGAATGGTAAGAAAATTGATTCCAATACTGAAAAAGTAACCCTTCATGAAAGCGATTTTTATTTTAATCGTTTTGAACTGGAGGTAGTTCCGGTTGTATCTAGTACAGGAAGGGTTAAAGTGAAAGCTAAGTATTATATTCAGAGGTGAAAAAACAAAACAACAAACATCCCTCAAGAAGAGATCTCTGCTTGAGAGATGTTCTTTTTATATCAACCCTTCCCCACTTTCAGATTCATCTGCTGCTTTGTGGAGGAAATCATGGAAGGGTTTCATTAGGCGAAAGGATTCTAAGGTTTTGGCTTTGAAGTCTCCTGAAAGAATGTCCTTGTCAGCCAATGGAGTGGAAACAATAAAGCTTTTGTATCTCAGCAAATCGATAAATGGATGCTCAGCATCGTAATCTCTTGGACTGGTTTTGAGCTGTTCGCCTTCGATACCTGAAAAATGATTCTTGAAAGTTTTTTCATTTAAGATATTCAACAATTCTTGTCCAGAGTAATCAATCTCCTGACGGATTTTTTTTAGTATGTCAGCTGGTGGCATCCAGATTCCTCCAGCTATAAAACTTTCTCCAGGCTGGATATGCAAGTAATATCCGGGGCCATTGGATTTTTTTCCTCCTGTAGAAAAGTATGCTGCAAAATTGGTTTTATATGGGGCTTTGTTTGCAGAAAAGCGAATGTCTCTGTTCTGTCTGAAAACACAATCTTTTGGTTTGAATGCAGCTAATGCAGGTTCCCAAGCTGTAACCCCTTCTAGAAGTACTGCCACATCTCCCAGAAAAGCTTCTTTTATGCTAAGATATTGGTCACGGTTAGCATCCATCCATTCTTTGGAGTTGTTTGCAGATAAGTCTTTCAGAAAATCGAGGTATGGTGTAGGCATTTTTTTACTTTTGAAGGTTAGTTAAAAACTACGAATCTTTAAGATTGTTAACGTTAACAACGGATTAATCTCTTTTTTTGATCTAAAACTCAGAAGCTGTATCAGAATTGTCCATTTTAGATAAATTTGTTTGTGGGACACAGACTAAGGGAAATGCTAAAATCTCTAAGATGGCTAATTGTTTAAACAGGATTGTTCTGTGGGGACACAGGACAAGGTGTTGTTTTATACAGAGTTGTTCTGAGTGGACACGGAACAAGGTGGTCTAATATCATCATTTGTATTATATAAAATCCACTAATCCTTCCAACTTCATCCCTCTACTTCCTTTGATCAAAATCAGATGGTCTTCTAGCTTAGAGTCCTGTAACCAGTTTCTGAATGAAAAAGGATCGGGGAAATACAATGCTTTCATTGGCGCCTTGGCCAAAGCCGCTTGTGTATGTTTTCCTGCAAAACAGATTTTGTCAAAGTCATATTCGGCGACCAATTCTCCAAGTTTCTGGTGTTCTGCTTCAGTGCTGTCACCAAGTTCATACATATCACCTAAGATGATCATTTTATGTTTTTTTCCTGTCATCTCCCCAAAAGTCTTGATGGCCACTTCCATACTTGATGGATTGGCGTTGTAGGCATCAAGGATGATCAGGTTGCTTCTCTTTTCCAATAACTGTGAACGCATATTGGATGGTTTGTAATCCACGATAGCCTGAACAGCTTTTTCTATAGAAACACCAAAAAACTTCCCTAGAGTAATTGCTGTCGCTATATTTCCAAAGTTATAGGCGCCGATCATAGAGCTGAGATGTGTTTCTTCAATTCCTTCAACTTTGAATCTTACAAAAGGGTTGGCATCCACAAACTCAACTTCACAAAAATCTCCATTGGCTGGATATAGAATCGGTTTGTCGAATCTTTTGGCCATGTTCGACAAAATTGGGTCATGGGAATTAATAAAGACTGTTCCCTTATTTTCCCTAAGATGTTGGAAAAGCTCCGTTTTTGTTTTCAATACACCTTCAACGCCGCCCATTCCTTCCAAATGTGCCCTGCCAATATTCGTGATAAAACCATGTGTTGGCTCCGCAATATCACAAAGCTCTTTGATATCACCCTGCTTATTGGCACCCATTTCTACAATGGCGATCTCTATATCACTTCCTATAGCCAGCAAAGTCAATGGTACACCAATATGGTTGTTGAGGTTGCCAATCGTAGCTGAAGTCTTGAATTTTTGATTCAATACAGCATGGAGTAATTCCTTTGAAGTAGTTTTTCCATTACTTCCTGTCAGCCCAATGATGGGAATCTGCAACTGTCTTCTATGATGATTTGCCAATTTTTGAAGTGCTGACAGTACATCATTTACCAAGAAATACTGCTCGCCATTTTCAGGAATAACTTCTTTTTCATCCACAACAACCAATGATGCTCCAATTTCCAAGGCTTGGGCAGCAAAAGAATTGGCATTGAAATTTGGGCCTTTGAGCGCAAAAAATATATTCCCCAGACCAATTTTTCTAGTGTCAGTACTGACTCCTGTGGATTGTAGGAAGTGTTTGTAGAGAAGTTCGGTGTTCATTATTTATTTTTTACAATTAAAGTTTAAAATTAAGATATTCGAAACATCTTTATCAAAATTCTGTCGTTATTTATATCCATGATCAAGTATTTTACTTTTTTTCTTCTCCTAATTTCAAGCTTAAGCTTCGCTCAAACGGCTTTTCGCTATCACCAAAACATTGCGGTATCGCAGGGTGGGGAGAATTTGAGTATTCCTTTTGCGGGAGGCATGAATGCTGCCCAGATTCAGACAATGGATGTGGATGGTGATGGCATAGAGGAATTGGTGATTTGGGATATCAATGCAAGGCAAATATCTGTATTCAAAATTTCAGGAAATTCATATATTCATCTTCCTGAGATGTCATATTTTTTCCCTTCTGATGTCAATGGCTTCTTGGTTTTGGCAGATTTTGATGGTGACGGGAAAAAGGATCTGTTTACAAGCAGTCCTTTTGGGATTAGAGCTTATAGAAATGTGAGCCCTGCAAGTGCGGGGGTTCCAACTTGGGAGCTGGCGCAAAATTTCCTAAGACTAGACAATAATTCCAATTTGCAAGCCAACAACTTGGATATTCCATTGATCATGGATGTAGATGGAGATGGGGATTTGGATATAGCTACTTTCAACTTTGCATCGGGAGATTTTTTGGAGTTCTATAAAAATACCTCTGTAGAAAGAAAAGGGGTGCCTGATATAGATGGTTTTGCATTCCCTGAAGCTAGATGGGGTGGTTTTGAGTTTTGTGATTGTGGGAGTTTTAGTTTTGGGGTGACTTGTGCGGGTTTTCCTATGGGGAGAGTGCTGGATAATGAAAATAAAAGAATTGAACATGCCGGGGGACATTCTATTCTATATGCAGATTTTGATGGAGATGGGATATTTGATCTTTTGATGGGTCAAGATGAATGTGATGTTTTGTATTTTCTCCCAAATAGGGGAACAAATGCGATTCCGATTTTTGACGAGTTTTCCACTTCATTGTCAGGTATTGGAGATTTGCCGCAGTTTCCGATTTTTCATGCAGCACAGATTTTTCAGGATAATTTGGTAGTCAGTACGAACTCTTCTTCAATTGCCGGACCATTTAGAGCTGACTATGCTCAAAATATTTTCTCAATTCCACTATCTGGAGGAGAGCAATCACCATTTCTTCAAAACCAAATATTGGATTTTGGAGAGAACACACACCCTTTTTTCAAAGGAAACCAAAATGAAGGCACACTAATTTTGACAGCAAATTCTTTGATTGGGAACAGGGTTGTGGGAAGGGCAATCACTATAAACACGTCCTTGGATTCTTGGGAGATTTTAGATGAGAATTATCTGGAATTACCAAGTCTGGGTTTGACTGATCTTCAATATATCGAATATGTAAATGCTCAAAATCGAACTAGCTACTGGCTTGCAGGCACTGATACCGTAAATTTGTCCCTTCAGAAGAAACTATTCTGGTCATCAAGCAATAGGTTTCAAGATTTGAATGAGGTGTCAATCCCAGGGATTACCGGCAGACCTTTGGATCATTTTGAGTTTTTTTCGTACCAAAATAGAGACTATTTATTGATGGCAAGGCAGACAGGGGAGTTGGTGCTTTTTGAAGTGAATTTCTCAAATTCTCCTCAATTGACATTGTTGGAGAGAAATTTCTTAGGTTTTCAGGATAGTCCAGCAGCAAGGAATCTCAATGTTCATGTGATTCCCAACCAATCACCAAGCCTTTATGCCATTGATCAAAGAGGGATGTTATTTTTCTTGGTAGATTTTATGAATAGTGATATTCGAGAAGTTGTTGGCATTCAGATCAATGATAGCTTATTGGAAACCAAGTTTGGTAGAAATACTTGGATAAGCCATGTTGAAAGTCCGTTTACTGCTCAATATGATTTAATTATAGGAAATACTGCTGGAGGGATTCAATATTTGAAGTCTATGGATACAGAAGGAGGTTCTGATGGAGAGAAGTTTTTGGTGAAGATTTATCCAAATCCGAGCAATGGCCCAATCAGCGTGTTGACAAACCAAAATGCTAGCCTTAGTATCATTAGTAGCCTTGGTCAAATCTTACGTGAAGATCTGGAGGTTAGAGTAAATTCGGTCCTTGAGTTACAGTTTGATCAGTTGGCTCCTGGGATTTATATTTTGCGATTTCAATTGGAGAATGGACAGAGTCATAGCCGTAGAGTGGTAGTTAGGCCCTGATTTTTAGGTTTGTCCGTGCTAGTGGGTATATAAAATTACAATAAATAGGGTATGTTTTGATGGAGGGTGTTTTCGGAGCTTTGGGTATAGATTTTAGTCCCAACGAAAACCAATTCAATCATGAAAAAGATCATCTTATCCGCTGCGATACTGACATTAACAGCTGGATCGCTATTAGCTCAAGAAATGTTCAATGGCTTTGGAACGAAAGGTTTCTACAACAAGTCATTGAAAAATCAAGACTCCTTTTATATACCCCAAATGCAAATTGGGTTTGAAACTTATGTAGAAACCAAAGAGGTGGAGAAAGAGTCAAAACTCAGTGCTTTTGCCAATAACATGGCTGCTCATAGTAAGGGTGGGCAATATGGTGGAAGACAGTCTAGCTCAGCAAGGGTGACTACTATTTTGGATGCTGGAATGGAGCTTGCAGATTTTCAGTCATTAGCCAATGACTTTCATAAGATTCTAGAGGATGAAATTGCGAAAGCTGGATTCAAAGTTTTGCCGATGGAGGATGTAGATAAACTTGATAGTTATCAAAAAATTAAAGACAAGTATTCTGATAAAACTGACAGAAAGCAAAGCAAAGCAGACCCAAGTGATGTAGGGTTTGGTACCATCAAAGTATACCCAGAGAACACTTTGTTTATGTTTGACGAAAAATCAGTGATGAAAGGTGGAGGGCCAGCTTTTTATGGCATGTTGAAGAAAATCCATGCTGAAACAAACGCGGGAATGATATTGCAAAATCTGACAATAGATTTTTCTACGGTGGAATTAGATGTGAAATTAGACGCAGGAGTCAAAGGTAAAACCACGACAGCGGAGATGAAAATACTTCCAAAGATGCGAATAACTTACAATACAATGGATTTTATAACTCCGAAGGGAGGGCCAAACTCAGCCCCTGCTAGTCTTAACTCAGAGTTTATTTCAGGCAAGGAGTATAATGCCAACATTTACTCAGATAAGGAAAAAGCCGCCAGTCTATTCAAGAAGTTTTTTGCGATTAGTGTACCTAGTGTAGATTTCGATCCAAGAATCATAGAGATTTCCAAAGAAGATTATATCGCTGCCTCTAAAGACCTTTTTACCCAATACTCAAAGGAGTTTGCCAAAGCCTTGGTCGTTGGGGCCAAAGGGAAGTAATCCATTTACTGACCGGAGCCAAGGTGAGCGCCTTGGCTTTTCTTTTTAAACCAATTCTCAATTTGCTATGAAGAAACTTCTAATTTCGATCATTATTACCTTTCCAGCCCTAGTTGGATTTGCACAATCGACAAACTGGGATAATGTGAAGTATAATGGCATAAGGACCATGGGGATATCTTACAAGTATCTTAACCTCACCAATCCAGCAGATAAATCAAACCAATTGGGGACTACATACTTTTTTCCTGAATTTGATTTTGTAAAAATGAATCTGTCAGCAGGGGCATGGAGCTGGTCATATAGGAACAAGTTGCCGGGGGATTTTATAGGTTCTGGAATTCAGCTGGTGTTTACAGGAGAGATGCCTTACTACAAATACAGGCCTAATGCAACTTGGATTCATAATTTCATAGGCTGGTGGAATATCGCCAAGAATGTCAAGATTAACGATGAACTAGCCGTTGCAGTTGGAGGGCATATTGGAGATTATTACTTGGATTATAGTCTTGCCCCTGATGTGTATTATAATCCACACGGTTTCTATGCTGGTATAGGACCAGTAGTGATGGT
Source organism: Belliella alkalica (assembly GCF_022549785.1). Classification (GTDB taxonomy): domain Bacteria; phylum Bacteroidota; class Bacteroidia; order Cytophagales; family Cyclobacteriaceae; genus Belliella; species Belliella alkalica. Next base: position 212,915 of record NZ_JAKZGO010000005.1, on the reverse strand, counting down.
GGATTATTTATTGCCTGGTGCAATGGTAGTTCATTTTGAAAGTAGTCTAGCTTATGGTCAATATTTGGCAGATGGAGACGGTTTTGGTGTATATCCTGCCCCTTTGATTTCCAATACTATGCTGGAGTTGCGCACCAATTCTAAGGTATTTGTAGGCTTGGAGTACGTCACTTTTTTCAATCGAGGAGATGATCCTTTTAGAGGACAGCGGATTGAGCTGAAAGCAGGGTTTCGATTTAAGAAGTAGGGATATCAGATTAAATTATTTGCGTAAGCGAACTTAATTAAGCCTACGAGGGAGTTTGTCTTGGTCTTACGGAAAATATTTTTTCTATGGGTCTCTACTGTACGTTCTGAGATGAAAAGTTGATCTGCGATATCCCGGTTGGAAAACTCCTTGGCAATGAGCTTGAGTATTTCCCTTTCTCTATCAGTGAGCATTCGTTCTTCATCTGGGAATTGTAAGCTATTGATGATGATTTTATTGATATCATTACTTAGGTAAATTTTTCCAGCATTGACAGCAGTTATGGCTGATAGCAATTCTTTGTGGCTGTCGTTTTTGAGAATATATCCATCTATCCCTTCTTTGAGGATTTCTTTGACCAAGTGTACTTCATCATGCATGCTAAGCATGATAATTTTAGTTTTTGGGCTAATTTTTTTTACCAGCCTCACCAAGGCTAGCCCATCCATTTCAGGTAAATTAAAGTCTGTGATCAACAACTCAACTTCATTCTGTTTGATGAATTCTAAGGCAATTTCTGCGGTATTGGCTTCACCGATAACTTTAAGAGCGGGTTCTCTTTCGAGTATACTTTTGATTCCATCCAAAAGGATAGCGTGGTCGTCCACCAGAAATATTTTCATGGTCTGAGTTTTTATTTTAAGTTTCAGAAACTGACGCAACATTGCAAACATGCCTGCAAGTTACTAGCTATCTCAACGTGAGAAAATCCGTAGTAGTGGGTATATTATACCATTATGCCGGCTTCTTTGGCAATAGTGAGCTTATCTATCGGAAGATCGATAATCAAGCTACTTCCTTTTCTATCTGGATGACTATCTATTTCAAAATCTGCATTGATTCTTTTAAGCCTTGATTGAATATTTCTCCAGCCATTTCCTGAGCTATTGTGAAGACTATTGACATCAAAGCCTGCTCCATCATCCTCAATTAATAAATTGAGTTCGCTATCATGTTGGACAAACTGTATTGTTATTTTGTGGGCATTTGCGTATTTGATTACATTATTGACCCACTCTTGGATAACACGATAAAGTGAGATTTCTTGAATTTCTTTTAGCCTAGTAGACATCTCCTGTGTATCAACTATGATTTGAATTTTTCCAGTACTATTGATGCGATGAGCAAATTCATTGACTGCTTCTTTGAGTCCATATTGTATCAGGGTGGCAGGCATGAGGTTGAAGGCAATGTTACGGATTTCAGTATGCATTTCTTTGAGGATCAATTCACTTTTATCCACAATGTCAGTTCTATCTTCGAGGTTTTTTGAATCATTATTCAGATTTGAAATATTAAGTCTCAATGCAGAGATCAATTGTCCAAATCCGTCATGTAAGTCCTGCGCAAAACGCTTTCTTTCATTTTCTTGAGATTCAAGTACAGCATTGATATAAGCTTCCTTGATTTCAATTTCTTTTTCTTGAAGAAGCAGTTTTCTAGCTTTTTTCTGTCTATTTTGGTTCAGGATGAAAAGTACAGATGCTAGGAAAAGAATAATCAACAAGGAAAAAATAAGGATTAAATTTCTTTGAATACTAGCTTTTTGTTGAGCTAACTCAGCTGCCTGAAGCACTATTTGAGCTTCTTTTTTCTCCGTTTCATATTTGGTTTCTATGTCCGCGATTGCGGTGGATTTTTCAATGTTGAAGATGCTATCCTTGTAAGCTTGAGCTTGTTTGTAGGATAGGAATGCATTTTTGAAGTCACCTTTTTCTTGGAACACATCAGCAAGAACCGAGTGGGCTGACAATAGTCTTGTATTGTCATTGAGTTTTTCAGACAAAGTCAAAGATTTTCTTCCAAATTCTTCTGCTAAGACATGATTCCCTAACTGCAATTGTGCTTTGGCCATAGAATGAAGCAAGACGCTGAAGTCATAATCATTTTTTAATTTGGAATGATAGATCGTCTGTGATTTGTTATAGTGATCAAGTGCTAGCTTAGGTTTACTTTGGTCCATCGCTAAGTTACCTAGATTTGTGGAGGCTATCGCAAGTGCCTTGAAATCACCGAGGTTTTCTGACAGTAACACGCATTGTGAATAATAATAAGTAGCAGAGTCAAGTTCTTTTAAATTATGAAAAGTGGATCCGAGATTTAAATACAACTTTTGAAGATTATGTTGGTCATTTGCTTTATTTTTTTTGGACAAAGCTTTTTGGTAGTATTTCAGGGCTTTTGGATTGTCTTTGAGTAAGTAGTGTATGTTTCCTACCGAGAATAGTGAGTTGCCAATCATCTTATCATCACCAATTTTCTCGGATGTTTCCAATGCATTTGTAGCAAACATAAGTGCTTTGGTATAGTCACTTTTGTTTTGATAGACCATGGAGAGGTTGTTATATACCGCAGATACTCCTCTCAGGTCTCCTTTTTCAAGATATGCTTCGGCAGATTTGTTCAAATAATAGGAGGCAGAATCATAAGAAGCACCTACCCAATGTACCACTCCCATCACCGTATAGGCATATCCAATGATTCTTAGGTTGTTGACTTTTTCGAGTTCTCTAATGCCCTGATGGGCTAAGGCAAGAGAAGCTGGATTGTCAGAATACATCTTTTGCCAAGCCAAATCCATCAAAGCTTCTGCTCTGATGCTATCTACGGTAGTGTTTTTGATGACTTTGTCAAGGCTATCTAAGATGGCTTGATTTTGCCCATTTCCTTTGAAGCATATTAGGACGAAAAATAGAAACAAAACCTTCGTGACATGTGTGAAGTTTTTCATTATTATATTGCTTATAGATGTGCATAGGCAATATAAATTAATAAAATTTGTTTTAAAAAAAGAATATAATTTTTAAATCAGTAGCTCTCGCTTTCATTTGGGAAATCTTTGGACTTGACATCGCTGATATAATCTTGAACAGCTTTTGTCATGATATTTTGTAAGTCGGCATATTGTCTCAGGAATCTTGGTTTGAACTCCTGTGTGATGCCTAGCATGTCATGAACGACCAATACCTGTCCATCTACATCTCCTCCTGCACCAATGCCGATTACAGGAATGCTGACTGTTTCTGCGACTTTCTTTGCTAGTTTGGCTGGGATTTTTTCAAGAACTAGCGCAAAGCACCCTGTCTCTTCCAGTATTTTGGCATCTTCGAGCAGCTTATTGGCTTCCTCTTCTTCTTTGGCCCTGACGGTGTAAGTGCCGAATTTGTATATCGATTGAGGTGTCAAGCCTAAATGCCCCATCACAGGGACTCCCGCGCTCAAAATCCTTGTTATAGATTCTTTGATTTCTGAACCACCTTCGACTTTCACTGCGTGTGCTCCTGACTCTTTCATGATTCGGATAGCTGAGCGGAGTGCTTCAGAGCTATTTCCCTGATAAGAACCGAATGGAATATCTACAACTACAAATGCCCTTTTTACACCTCTTACTACAGAACTTGCGTGGTAAATCATCTGATCCATTGTGATGGGCAATGTGGTTTCATGACCGGCCATGACATTTGAAGCGGAATCTCCAACAAGGATAATGTCTATTCCTGCACCATCTACAATGGCTGCCATTGAAAAATCATAAGCCGTGAGCATGGATATTTTCTCGCCACGTGATTTCATTTCTTGCAGAGTGTGCGTGGTGATTCTTTTGATATTTGAAGATTGGTGTACGGACATAAAGGGTTTAGTGTAGATGGACAGAATAGTCTTCGGATTCCAGATTGACAGTAATGTGTTCGTTAAGGGTAGTAGAGAGTTCTAAGCCAGTATAGTCTGGAGAAACGGGGAAAAGCTTATGGCTTCTATTTACCAATACAGCAAGTTCCATTTTTTTGATAGGTATCTCTAAGAATGGCTTTAGTGCATAAGCAAGTGTCTTTCCTGTATTGAGCACATCATCTACCAGTATAAGGCATTTGTTATCCAAAGCAGTATTTTGTGATAAAGAAACGTCCCCTTGTACGATGGTCTTTTTATCTACAACCACTTCTATAGAGTCTACTGATATTGGTGAAATCTTTTTCAACTTATCAGCTAACAAATCAGCGAATATTTTTCCCATTCCAGAAATACCTGCAAAAACAACCTCGTTTTCTGAAGCATTTCTTTCATAAATCTCGTATGCCATCCTGGTGATTTTTTGCTGGATCTGACGATGATTCAATACCATTGATTTAGTGTTGCTCATTTGATTGGATTCAATTTTCTAAAGAGGAAAATTACGGCAAATGATTTTGGATTCAAATTATTTTATGATCAGTAGTGATATTTATATCACATATTTTAGCGGTGATCATCTTCTTCGTTGAGGATATTGATATAGCTGTCATAGCGATAGGGGTGGATGTGGCCTTCTTCCAGCTTTTTCAATACTGTACAGCCTGGCTCGTTGATGTGTTTACAATTGTTGTATTTGCATTGGCCGAGATACTTTCGCATTTCTGGAAAATAATGTGACAGTTCATAATCACTGACATCCAAAATCCCAAATTCTTTGATCCCGGGAGTATCAATCAAATAACCACCTTCGATATCAAACATTTCTGCAAATGTGGTCGTGTGTACCCCTTTGGAGCTGAATTTTGAGATTTCTTGTGTAAACTGATCCGCTTCAGGAATGATTTTGTTCAACAAAGTGGATTTGCCCACTCCCGAATGTCCGGAAAGTAGGGTTGTTTTTCCTTGGAGCAAGGGTAAAAATTGATCTTTGAGATCAGACTCGCTCAAAGCAGAAATCTCTAATACATCATATCCAAGGTATTCGTATATATCGTGGATATCTTGAAGGTAATCCATGTCCTTGCTTTTGTATTCCAAATCCATTTTGTTGACAATAATGGTCGCTGGAATTCGAAAGCTCTCTGTACTCACCAAGAATCTATCAATAAAACCAAGTGAAGTCCGAGGGTTTTTTAAAGTAATGATCAAAAAAGCTTGGTCAATGTTTGATGCGATGATGTGTGAAAAGTGGCTTTTTCTTGTTGATTTTCTGATGATATAATTTTCTCTTGGGAGAATTTCATCTATGGTCCAAGTAGGTTGTCCTTCTTCTTTGGCAACTGTGACATAATCGCCCACAGCAATGGGGTTCGTTAGTTTGAGGTTATCCTGCTTGAATTTTCCTCTGAGACGAGATTTGACAAGCCCAGCTTCAGTTTGTACGAGATACCAGCTTCCAGTGGATTTGATTACCCTGCCGTGCATTTAATGATTATTTAGTACCCAATACTTGGGCAATTATTTTTTTGGAACTCCCTTGATTTTCCTTTACAAGCTTTACTGCTGCTGCACATGCTTGGCTATATAATGCAGGGTTTTCCAACTCTTCAAATATGGTTTTTAACTCTTCATAATTGACAACTGAACAACTAGCGCCATATTCAATGCTTATTTTTGCTTCGGGGAATCTTTTTGGTTTCCTTACTTTTCCAAATACTACAGGTATGCCAAATGCCAAAGGTTCAAGAATGTTGTGAAGGCCTTTTCCAAAAGCTCCACCCACGTAAGCAATATAAGAAAATTGATACAAAGATGAAAGCATACCCACATTGTCAATGAACAATACTACTGCGTCCTTATCTTGGTTCAGATTTGAATATTTCACAGACTTCTTTTCTATGGAGCTTGCCCATTCATCGATAATACTATCACTGATCTCGTGAGGTGCAATAATGAATCGATATCCCTCTGATTGATTTATAAATGGAATTAGCATGTCCATATCTTCTTTCCATGCAGAGCCGATGACTATGGTTTTGGCGTCTCCGACAAATTCTTTTACATCTGAGAACTCTTTTGGTGACTCACTGATTTTGGATACTCTATCAAATCTGGTGTCTCCTGTAAGAGTGCAGTTCTGCATCCCAATTTGATGGAGAAGGTCTATGCTTTTTTCATTTTGTGTAAATATGTAATCAAAAGATTTCAAAATTCTTCTAAAAAAACCTCCAAATGGTTGAAAATATACTTGGTCTTCACGCATAGAAGCAGAAAAAAGATACAATGCCACCTTTTTCCTTTTTGCTTCCAATATGTAGTTTGCCCATAAGTCATACTTCACAAAAAATGCCATAGATGGACTTAATATTTCTATGAAATCCTTCGCATTCTTTTTGGTGTCAATAGGTAAATATATGATTAGGTCAATATTTTCATTTGCCTTCTTCTTTGCATTTTCATACCCAGAAGGACTGAAAAAACTAGTAACCACCAATATCTCAGGTTTTGCTTTTTTAAGTTGGCTGATGACAGGTTTTGCTTGTTCAAATTCTCCTAACGATGCAACATGAAACCAAGCAGTTTCTTGTTTATTATTGTTTTTAAAGTTTTGAAGTTCGTTAAAAACGTTTTTTCTACCCTCTACAAAAAGTTTGATTTTGGGACTGCTGTTTTTGAAAAGGCTCACGATCACATAAAATAATCGCATGGAAAAATTATAAATTAAATTCATGATGCAAAAATATAGTTAAAGTTTGGTTTAATGAACTTTTGTAATTTTTTATTGAATCAGAGGCTAAATAAAATAAATTATTTTTAAATGAAGAAGCCTCAATCAAAGAATGATTGAGGCTTCTTTTGACTAACCTTCAGGAAAGGATTAATTGTTAGTTAAATAAGCAGAAACACCTTCTTTAGTCGCTGTCATTGCTTCTTTTCCTTCTTCCCAGTTTGCAGGACAAACTTCACCGAATTTCTCAACATGCTGAAGTGCATCAACTAGTCTCAATGTTTCGTCGATGCTTCTTCCCAAAGGAAGGTCATTGATTGTTTCTTGTCTTACGACACCGTTTTTGTCGATCAAGAATGTACCTCTATATGCTACCGGAATTCCTTCGAAAGTCAATTCTCCTTCTTCATTGTAATTCCACTCACCTGCCAATACACCAAAATTATGAGCGATTGTTTTTGCAGTATCAGCCACGATAGGATATGTTACTCCCATGATTCCACCTTGTTCTTTTGGTGTGTTTAACCACGCTAAATGCGATTCCTCGGTATCAGTAGATGCTGCTACTACTGCAACTCCTCTTTTTTCGAATTCTGCTAGCTTTTCCTGAAATGCTAAAATCTCAGTCGGGCATACAAATGTGAAATCTTTTGGATAAAAGAATAGAATTACTTCTTTGTTGCCAATGAATTGCTCCAAAGAGAATCCTTCAACTATTTCTTCACCATTGATTACTGCTGGAGCACTAAATATTGGTGCTTTTTTTCCTACTAATGACATAATTTTATGATTTTTATTGTGATGCTATGTTGATTTTTTCTCCAGATTTATACATTCAATATTGCATTTCAGCAATACTTTCAAATCTTGAGTCAAACTTTTCAATTACTATTTGATTATCGATAACTTATAACCAAAATTTTTTCGTTTTTGTTACACAAAAGTAATTATTATTGCAAATAATTCAAAATTACCACAAAATCATATTTGGTTAATTTTGAGGGATTTGAGTATTGTAATTCAAATCATTCCGTTTATGAGTTTTATATTGATATTTATTGCATAGATTTCTATGTGTGCCAAATAAAATTTTTTGATATTTTTAATAAATTCTTTATTTGTGAGCAGAGAGTTTGAAATCCTATTTAAAATTTATTTATCTTGTACCTCTATTTTGGATTTCAGGTATTGATTTAAGCACCCAATGGTTAAAGTTTTATTCGTTTGTCTAGGAAATATATGTAGGTCACCCCTTGCTGAAGCAATTTTCAACCAAAAAGTAAAAGAAAGCGGACTATCAAATTACTTTCACAGTGATAGCTGCGGAACGTCTGATTACCATATCGGTGAGTTGCCAGACGAGAGAACAATTCAGTGTGCAGCTGATAAAGGGATCAAGATAAATCATAGAGGAAGACAGATAAATAGGGTAGACATCAGAGAATTTGATTATCTCATAGCTATGGATGCTGCTAACAAAACTAATATTGAAAGATTAATAGTAAGTAGTAATCTAAATCATGATCAGGTATATTTGATTAGGGAATTTCAACCAAACCCAAGTCAAATGGAGGTTCCAGACCCTTATTATGGTGGGATGGATGCTTTTGAAGATGTGTATGATATATTGGATGATGCTATCAACTACTTTTTAAAGTTTTTGAAGGAAGAGCATAAAACCTATGTTTGATTCAAAAACCCTTTTCGAGAAAATTCTTTTTTTGAGCTTTGGGAGTGATGTTTTGATTTTAGAAAATCAATTGATTTCTGTTGGAGGTGTAAATCAAGGTGTTAAGCTCAAAACTGATAGAGGGCATTTTTTTTTGAAACTTAATTTTGAAACAGACAAAAATTTTTTTGAGATGGAGGCTGAAGGTCTAAGGATGCTTTCAGATTGTTGTCCTTTGTCGATTCCGACCGTAATCAATTTTGGACATGTAGATGAAAATAATTTTTTGTTGATGGATTGGGTAGATTCAAGATCAAGAACGCCTAAATATTGGGAGAAACTGGGTGTTGGCGTGGCTCAGTTGCATATGCACTCGCAATCAAAATTTGGACTGAACAATTCAAACTATATTTCTTCTCTAATACAAAGCAATGCTATGAATGATTCTTGGGTCTCATTTTTTATAGAACAAAGATTGGAGCCTTTGATTGGGGAAGCTTTTTATAATGGACTTATTGACAGAGAGTTTTTTGAAAAATTCAGACTAATATACCCCAAGCTCCAAGATATATTTCCGAAGGAGAGGCCCTCACTTTTGCATGGAGATCTTTGGTCGGGAAATGTGATAATTGATTCATTAGGGGAGCCTACATTGATTGATCCTGCTGTTTATTTTGGGCATAGGGAAATGGATATTGCTTTTAGCTTGTTGTTTGGAGGTTTTGATAGGGAATTTTACGATTCCTATAATTCTGTCTTTCCCATGGAAAGTGGTTTTGAAGAAAGAAAAGATATCTATAATTTATATCCACTTTTGGTACATTTACTGCTGTTTGGAAAAGGTTATTTTATTGGAATTAAAAGAGTGGTAGACAAACTTTTAATATGATGGTTTGTATACCATTTGGAAGGTGTTTCTAGTCAATTGTTCCAACATAATTTCTTTTTCATTAGTTATTTCCTTTACTAAAAGAGGATTGTGGTTCTTGATTGTTAGAAGATTTAGTTTATTGTTGTATCTAATCGAAAAATCACTGTCCAATTCATAGATTAACTTATCAAGTTTGAATTTTTGTTCGTCAATCACGATAGTAATACTAATTGCAGATGTTTGAAGGAGATTTACTTTTAACTTTAGTTTTTCGAGAACAGTATATATAAGGCGTATATGAGATTCATTTATAAATGTGAAATCATTAACTCTAAAACTCACTAAAATTTGGTCTGTTTTCAGTACCAAACAAGGAGTTTGGTTGATTTTTGAAACATTATGAATGATAGTTCCACTTCCATTTGGATTCAAAAATGACTTAACAAATAAAGGTATGTTTGAATTAGCCAAAGGTTTAATGGTTTTTGGGTGAATTACAGAAGCTCCGTAATAAGTTAATTCAGCAGCCTCTTTGTAATCAAGCTCTTCAAATTTGATTGTGTTTTCAAAGATTTTTGGATCAGCATTTAAGACTCCTTCTACATCTTTCCATATGGTAACTTCTTTTGCTTTCAAAGATGAGGCGAGGATAGATGCAGTAAAATCCGAGCCTTCCCTACCTAGTGTGGTCGTTTTGCCCTGCTTATCTCTTCCTATGAAACCCTGAGTCACAATATTCTGATTTTCCAAAATAGGTTTAAGAATTTTTTCACAATTTTGATTGGTATTCTCCCAATCGACTTTTGCAAATCTAAAGTCACTATTTGTTAATATACAGTTTCTTACATCTTGCCAAGTGCAATTGATTCCTCTAAAACTTAGGTAAGTTTGAATAATTAATGAAGAGATTAGTTCTCCAAAGCAGATTACTTGGTCATAATATTCATCATAATCTTCCTCAATCAAATCTTGATTTAATGTGTTTTTTAGTAAATCAAATTGTTGGTTTAATTCAGAAAAAATAGGGTGGTTTTCTGGGAAAAGATCACGGCAGATGCTTAAGTGGAAATCTTCGAAAATATGAATATTTGAAGAATAGTCCTTTTTTAGAGTTTTTAGGTTTAAGATTGCTTCCAAAGCGTTTGTGCTTTTTCCCATGGCAGAAACCACAATTATTGTAGGGTTTTGCAATCGTTTGAATAAAATTCTGAATAGGTTTTTGATTGAATCAGCATCTTTTACTGATGCACCTCCAAATTTGAATACAATTACTTTTGACATCAGGATTTAAGTTGTAATTTCAAGTGTTAAAATTATTCAAATAGTACTTTTCGAAGAAATGAAAATTAAGCCCTACATTCACAATCAATCTTCCTTGGCCTACTCGGTAGGGGAGACTTTAGACAGATTTATTAAAAAGAAGCAAGACGACTTCACATATGCCTCAGGCGAGTTGTCGCAACTTCTGAGAGATATTGCATTAGCTACAAAGATAGTAAATAGAGAGACGAATCGTGCTGGACTTTCAAATATTGGAGGAGCATTTGGTCAAACTAATGTGCAAGGTGAAGAACAGCAAAAGCTTGACGTGATAGCTAACATTCGGTTTACGAGAGCATTGACCAAAGGAGGTGAAGTATGTGCTGTGGTGTCCGAAGAAGATGATGAAGTCATCGATCTACAAAATAGCTCAGGCAAATATGTAGTAGCTATTGATCCCCTGGATGGCTCTTCAAACATTGATGTCAATATATCTATAGGGACAATTTTCTCAATCTACAGGAGGGTTACCCCAATTGGTAGTCCAATTCAATTGGAAGATATCATGCAGCCTGGAAACAAGCAGGTTGCTGCAGGCTATGTTCTTTATGGATCATCCACTATGTTGGTATATACAACTGGATGTGGTGTAAATGGATTTACATATGAGCAATCCCTTGGGGAGTTTTTTCTATCACATCCTGATATGATTGGCCCAGAAGATGGAAAGGTTTATAGCATCAACGAAGGCGGATACAATCAGTTTGACCAAGGATTAAAAAATTACCTTAAAGTTTGTAAAGAAAGGGAATACAGTGCCAGATATATAGGTAGTCTTGTAGCTGATTTTCATCGGAACCTTTTAAAAGGTGGAATTTATATTTATCCATCAAACAACAAAAATCCGCAAGGAAAACTTAGATTATTGTATGAGGCAAATGCTCTGGCGTTTATTGCTGAGCAGGCGGGCTCATTAGCTACAGATGGAGTGAACAGAATATTGGATATCCAACCTACTTCTCTTCATCAGAGGACTCCATTATATATAGGTTCAAAAGTGATGGTAGAAGAAGCTATGAGCTTTTTGGCAAAAGAAAAATTGACTTCTAAGTTATAATTGAGAATACTTTCTTCTGATTTCAATTTTCTTCATTTGCCGTTTTATGATCGCTTCGGCAAGTTCTTCAGCCATTTGTTCTGGATTTGATTCATTAAGGATTTGCTTTAGTTTATGTTCATCTAAGTCTATTCTATAGCAAATTTGTAGCAACCTTTCAAAATCTCTATTTAGCATTTGTCGTAGGATTGGAGTTAACAATTCAAAAAGCTGATCCTCAAGTTCAACTTGCTCTCTGGTTTGTAGATTAAAATCTTTATCAATCAATTGAAAAGTTTCTTGTATAAATCCTTTGTCCATAAATGTATATTTTAGAAATAAAAAACTCGCTTCAAAAATAACTGAAGCGAGTTTTTTTTGTATAAAAGAGGTTTTGAATAGAAGTGCGGAGCATCATTCTACTCAATGGAAATTATGATTCTTTTTCTTCAGATTCTTCGATAGTCTCCTCCTCGTTTTTCTCCTCGAGTACTTCTGGAGCATAATTTCTTATGATTTTATACCAACTTATCAATTTTTTGATGTCGGATGGATATACCTTATCTTCATCAAATTCAGGAAGTACATGCTTCAAAAATGCTTTTAATTCATCAGCATCTGCAGTACTATCCAATCCAAGGTCACCTTTGAATTCACTTTCGATTTTGATCATGATGTCTTCAAGGGCTGTAGCTCCCTCTTCAGTCATGGTATATATTGAGATTTCGCTCAAAACGGAAACTCTTTGATTGGCACCAACTACCAATTTCCCTTTCTTTTCGTCCATAGATTCCAAAATCACACCACTTCTCGTAGGTTTAAGGATCTTATAAAGGCCTGCTTTGCCTGATACTGTTGCTATTTCGTTAAATTTCATGATGTCTTTTTGTAAATAAGGTTGCAAATATAGAACATAGCTTCAAAAGCCCAAGTTTAGTTTTCTTGGTTATTGTATTCTTCCACCTGTTCTTCTATAAAATTCACTACTTCAGCTTTTCCATCACCAGATTCTGCAGAAGTTACAAAATATAATGGGGCTTCTTCAAAGATTGCTTTGGAAGCTTTCAGGAATTTAGCTACTGTAGATTGAGTTTTAGGTCTAGATTGTTTATCAGCTTTTGTAAAAAGTAGGACAATGGGAATGTTGCTTTCTCCACACCATGTAATAAATTCAAGGTCGATTTTTTGTGGTTCCAGTCTGCTGTCTATTAAAACAAACAATGCAACTAGATTATCTCTATTCACCAAGTAATCCTTGATCATTCCTTCCCAGTCTGCTTTGAGACTTTTGCTTACTTTGGCAAAGCCATAGCCGGGAAGATCGACCATGTACCATTTGTTGTCAACACCAAAGTGGTTGATCAGTTGTGTCTTACCTGGTCTTCCGGAAGTTTTTGCTAGATTCTTATTATTGGCTAACATATTGATCAACGAGCTTTTGCCTACATTGGACCTGCCTATGAATGCAAACTCAGCCTTATCGGGAGGTGGACATTTGGTATGGTCTGTGTTGCTTATTAAAAAGGTTGCGTTTTTGATCATATCTTATGTATTTTGTACAAAGGTAATTCTTTCCTGACAATTTTTTTGTTTTGTCCATGATACTTCCTTTTTGCCTATACTCTCAGCATTAATTCTAAATAAGTTTAGGGATTAATGTTCAACAATTTTCGATTGCTCAGGTTTACTTAGTAATATTGCAGGACCATTTAAAAAAAGTACATGTCAGTAGTACCATACAAAGAGAAAGACTCAGGAAAAAAAGAGCAAGTGGCAGAGATGTTCAACAACATCAGTAAGAAGTATGATTTTCTGAATCACTTACTAAGCTTGGGTATCGATATCGTTTGGAGGAAGAAAGCTATCAAGATGCTTCGTGCCGATCAGCCAAAGTTGATTTTGGATATCGCTACAGGCACTGGTGATTTTGCCATCGAAGCGTTGGCACTCAATCCTGATAAAATTATTGGAGTGGATATATCTGCTGGTATGCTTGAAGAAGGCAAAAAGAAGATGAAAAAGCGAAAGCTTGATCATATCATTGACATGCAGATGGGAGATTCCGAAAAGTTACTTTTTGAAGATAATAAATTTGATGCGGTCATCGTTTCTTTTGGTGTCAGAAACTTTGAGAATCTTGAAAAAGGTTTGGCAGATATGTATAGGGTTTTGAGGCCTGGAGGAAAAACAGTAATTGTAGAATTTTCTAAGCCAAAAAGATTCCCAATGAAGCAAGGATACAATTTTTATTTCAAATATATCCTGCCTCAAATAGGCAAACTTGTATCCAAGGACAATTCAGCTTACACTTATTTGCCTGAATCTGTACAAGCTTTCCCTGATGGAGTAGATTTTCTAAACGTATTGGAAAATGTTGGTTTTAAAAACACAAAATGCAGACCTTTGACTTTCGGTATAAGCTCGATTTATATAGGAGAAAAATAATTCTTACGGCATTTATTTTCTCCTTCAGTATCATATCTGTATTTTCACAGGCTCGTTTTGGAGAGATAAGTAAAGCTGGCCAAGATGATAAGTTGCTTTCTTATGGTTTTTTTCTCAGTGGACACAATAACTATTGGCGTCTCAAATACTCAGAAGATTTTCTTACTGACAGATTAGAGACGAATTTAAAAAGTATTGTTCCCGTATATACACAAGGCTTTTCTCTAGGTTTTTTGGCAAATTTTAGACTTCACGATCAGTTGAACCTGATATTTACCCCAAAAGTTGGGTTCTATGAATTCCGCACCGAAATAAATGCACTTTATGATATCGATCCTTCTCTTATTCAAGTTGGTCCCGATTCTAACCTTCAAATTTTAGATTCCTACACTGTAATCAATGAAGCTACTATGGTGGAGTTCCCTCTTCTATTTAAGTATAAGGCTCAAAGATTTAATAATTCAAGAATGTTTTTCACCGCTGGAGGATCTGCTATGTTCAGAACCAAAAATCAAGAAGAAGCAGATATTGAGGAAATAGCAACATTAGGTAGAGATTTTACAATAGATATGGGCGTTGGTTTTGATATGTATTTCAAATACTTTAAGTTTTCTCCGGAAGTGAGATTTTCCCATGGTATGTTGGATATGTATAGAGAAGAGGCCACAAATCCCTTTTATGCTAATCAAATCCAGTCATTACGACGAAAAAGTATTACTCTTTACTTGAATTTTCAATAGTGGATGATTAGCAGTTCTAATATTCATTTAGTTGGTTTTTGCTTTTGTTTTTTTAATATAATTGGCTTTACTTTAAGTCTATGCAAATTCTAATTCACATTTTTCTTGCAGTTTTATGGATAATTATCAGCACTTCAAAATTTAAAATCCACCCTTTAATAGCGCTGATAGTGGCTTCCATCTGGGTAGGATTAGCCTCAGGAATGGACTTTCTCCTGTCTTTGGATGAGTTTGGGAAAGGATTTGGAGGATTGATAGGCCAAGTAGGGTTAATTATAGTCTTGGGAAGTGTGTTTGGGGTATTACTTGAAAAGAGCAATGCTGCAGTTGTCATTGCGCATTCACTTTGGAATAGTGTAGGGAAGAAATTCCCCTCTCTAAGCACAAGTTTCATGGGTTCAGTAGTTGGGGTTCCTGTTTTTTGTGATTCAGGATTTATTTTATTGAATCCTATCGGAAAGAGTTTGGCAAAAGCTTCAGAATTGTCTCCACTGACATTTAGCTTGTCCTTAGCTGGAGGATTGTATATGTCTCATATTTTGATTCCACCCACTCCAGGCCCTTTGGCTGTCTCTGGAATCTTTGAGATGGAGCAAAACCTTGGGTTGGTTCTTTTGGTTGGTTTGGCAATAGCAATACCTGTCATTCTGGTCACTGCTTGGTGGGCCGGTAAATTCAAGAAAAAATTCCCGGAATCATATCAAGAGGATTTTGAGCCTCAAGAACAAAATCTGAAAGTAAAAGTATCTGTTTTTTGGTCAGTTATGGTTATTGCTATTCCATTGATAATGATTACAATTGGGAACTTGACAGTTTTTTTTCCAAATGAATTAGTGAGATCTTTTTTTCTTATTTGTGGTAACCCATTAGTTGCTATTGGAGCAGGGCTTTTGGTTGGTTTTATGACATTAAAACAGCCTATTTCTGGATCCAACTTGTTTTCAATTTCATTTACGGAAGGAATTAAGATTGCTGGGCCTATTTTGGTTTTGACAGGTGCAGGTGCTGGTTTTGGTGCGATTTTGAAGCTGTTAAATTTAAATCTGATTTTTCAAGAGTTCAACTTCAATTCTGATTCAGGAGTTGTATGGTTATTGGGTTGCTTTGGGCTGGCAGCATTTCTCAAAACAGCACAAGGATCTAGCACTTCTGCCATGATTATCGCAGCTTCTATCGCGTTGAGTGTTATCCCTTCAGGGATGTTGGAAAATCAAGTTTATACAGCTCTTTGTATTTCAGCAATAGGCGCTGGTGCGATGACAGTTTCGCACGCCAATGACAGTTATTTTTGGATTGTAAAAGAATTTACAGGTTTGACAGTCAAGGAAGCTTTATTAAGCTATACGGTGCTTACAGCTTTGATGGGAATTACTGCTTTATTGACTGTTCTGATTTTTTATTGGATATTGTAACTTTGAATTTGTTAGTACATTTAAATTTATTGAGAGCTATGAAGCGTTTAGTTTTAAATATTCTTTTGTTTTTTGCGATTATCGTGCACATTTCCGCTTGCTCGGAATCGGGAATTACTCCGCCACCCTCGCCAAATGAAGATAGAAATCCCTATTCTTTGGGGAAAATAGGAAGTCAAGAAGACAGTAAAGTAGTTTCAGAGACAGGCGTAGTGCTGATGGGAGGGAGTACGGATGTGGATCAGGCATTCCGTTGGATGATAGAAAAGTCAGGTGGAGGTGATTTTGTAGTAATTCGAGTGACAGGAGGATCTGCTTACAATTCATACATCAATAGCTTGGGTAATGTGAATTCTGTGGAGACACTTAGAATCGATTCCAGAAATGCAGCCAATGATGAAAGAGTGTTTGAGACTTTGAAAAATGCGGAGGCAGTCTTTATTGCCGGTGGTGATCAGTCTAACTATTTGAGATTTTGGGAAGATACGAAAGTGGAAGAAGCACTTCAATATCTGATTCATGAAAAAAAGATCCCGATAGGAGGTACAAGTGCAGGCTGTGCGATCATGGGAGAGTTTGTGTATACTGGAGAAAATGGCAGTATCATCAGTGCTGAAGCATTGGCAAATCCATTTGATGAAAGACTTACTGTGAGAAAATCAAGTTTGATCAATCATCCATTATTGAAAAACACCATCACAGATCAGCATTTTTCCGAACGTAGCAGAGAAGGCAGGTTGGTGGCATTCATGGCTAGGCTTAAATCTCAAGTCGGAGAAAATCAAAGTGTAAGAGCAATTGCAGTAGATGAAAGGACGGCAGTTTTGATTGATAAAGATGGTGGGTTAACCATCGCTGGGGAGAATCAAGCTATATTTTTGGAGGAAAATGATATAATGGCTTCTCCCGAAATTTTGACTTCGGGTTCTCCATTGACTTGGTATTTGGAAGGGCAAGCATTGAGAGTGTTTAATGGAAAGTCCTCTGATGGTCTTTTAGGTATAAATTTGCAAGAATGGAATTTTGGTTGGTTGGGTTTCTGGGCTACCAAAGAGGGAATGCTAAATGTAATCCTTGATTAAGAGTCCTCAGATTTCCTTTTCTCTTTGATGATTTCCAACACATCTTCCTGACGAATCCATCCTCTGCTTAAAGCATCTTTTGCAGCAACGATGGTGTCAGAAACCAGCAATAGCTCAACTCCCAATGCTCTTATTTCTGAGGTTATTTGTTTGATTTTATCTTGCGTATTTTCGGCTACATCCCTGATATAGATCATCTTTACCCTTCCTGGAAAATCTTTGATGACTTGTAGATAGATCTCTGCATCATGTTGTCCCGAATCACCAATTAAAATAAATGGAATATCAGGCATTAGTCTAAAAATCTTCTCTACTTGAGTGAGCTTGTGGTCAAAGTGGCTTCCCGAAATGAACTGTTCACGAGATAGCCCAAGATCCCGAAGCATCAAAGGACCTTTTGGTATTTGATGAATATCCATAAGCTCCAAAAGAAAATCGTAAAGATTCCATGGACTACTCGAAACATAGAACATAGGGTTGTTTTCCTTACCATCAGTACCTTTTTCCAGTGCTTGATAAAAAGCGGAAACTCCCTCAAATGGAATCCTCGAATGCGCATTGCCAAAGAATGTAGTCTTTAGCATTTCCCATATCCGTGTAGCACCAGTCGGAACGATGGTGTCATCAATATCTGAAATTACGCCGTACTCGACCAGTTTGGTGGGGATAAATACCAGAGCAGTGGATTGGACTATTCCTTGGTTTGGAATTATTTTATCGAGCAATTCAAGTTTTACTTTTTGCCAAGAGTTGTCAGTTTTGGGAAATGAATGGTTTTTGATTTCAAATTCAAAATACCCTTCATCATCTGTGGTTGCTAGCCATTCTTGCCCATCGAGTGTTGCCTTTATAGTGACATTTGGAATTTCCCAAGTCATGAATCGCTTGTACATTTTACGAAAATTCCTGAATCGACTATCTTCGATCGTTGAAAAACCAATGCCACGATCACGCAAAACCCTACCGACTAAAAAAACTTCATTTTCATTGCCAAAACCTTTGTAAGGCATGATCATAATGGATTTTACAAGGCCAAGTTTGATTCCAAGTCTAAGTTTAAATTTGGAAAAAGTAAGCTTGAAATTATATAGTATTGGAAGAATTCGTTTTTTGATAAAGCTTTCGATTTAGATTTCGGTTAAAATTATAAAATAATAGACATTTAATCTAATGTTAAGATTTTGAGATTACTGGCTTTAGGCAAAACTAATTTTCTTACCTTTGCGCCATGGACGGCAGGACAAAACAAGATATCAGAAAATTGACACTTTCTCAATTAGAGGAGTTTTTTGTCAGCAAGGGGGATAAAAAGTTTCGTGCCAAGCAGGTTTATGAGTGGCTATGGCACAAATCCCTCAAGAATTTTGATGAAATGACTAACATTTCCAAGGAAACTAGGGAGATGTTGAAGGAGCATTTTGCTATCAACCATATTTTGGTCGATTTGATGCAGCATTCATCCGATGGTACGATCAAAAATGCCGTGAAGCTTTACGATAATAAAATTGTGGAATCTGTCCTTATTCCTACCTCCAAAAGAATTACTGCTTGTGTTTCTTCTCAGGTAGGCTGCAGCTTGGATTGTAATTTTTGTGCAACAGCTAGGCTGAAAAGGATGCGGAATCTTAACCCAGACGAGATTTATGATCAAGTAGTGGCTATCAAAGATGAGGCTGAGGCTTATTTTGACCGACCACTTACCAATATCGTTTTTATGGGAATGGGAGAGCCATTGTTGAATTACAACAATGTGATAGAAGCAATAGATAAGATTACCTCGCCAGAAGGTCTTGGAATGGCACCACGAAGAATTACACTTTCTACTGTCGGCATTCCAAAAATGATCAAAAAAATGGCTGATGATGGTGTAAGATTCAATCTTGCAATATCTCTTCATTCAGCTATCAATGAGACAAGAAGTAGGTTGATGCCAATCAACAATGTAAATCCAATCGAAGATCTTGCTGAATCTTTGAAATATTGGTATGAAAAAACCAAACGAAAAGTTACCTATGAATATGTAATCTGGGAAGGGATCAATGATGATGAAAAGCATGCGAGGGCACTAGCTAAATTTTGTAAAATCATCCCGTCCAAAGTAAACATTATTCAATACAACCCAATCGATGAAGGGGAGTTTAGACAAGCTTCAAAAGAAGCTGTAGAAATGTATGTGAGAATACTCGAAAACCAAGGGATCATAGCAAAAGTCAGAAAATCAAGAGGTCAAGATATAGATGCTGCTTGTGGTCAGCTGGCAAACAAAAATGAGGTTGGGGAATTGGAAGGTTGAATTTGATTTTAAAAATCTTTCTATCAATATTTTCACTTATTATACGTTCATTTGAACAGCATTGCTCACTTTTAAATTCAGTTACTCACTGATAATCAATATCTATGAATAACTTTTTCGCTATGGGGGATCTGATATCAATCAAAATCGGATCTAAGCGATATCAGTTTTTTCTATTGTTAATTGCAAAGTTCCGTATATCCATGTTATATAAAATTCATGTTTTGTTTTCTCTGAACTAAATCATTCAAATAAATCATAATTTTTCTTAAAAAGATTTGGTTGCTTAAGTCACTGTGCCTAATATTGGTCAACTAACTAGATAATATTTTAAGAATGAAAAAAGTTTTACGCACTCAATTACCACTGTTTTTGATATTTATTGTAAGTTTTTCTTTTTGGTCATTTCAGAAAAACGACCCATTGACTCAGAAGATACTAGATTATTTTAGCAATCTACAATCAGAGTTTCCTGTAGAAAAAGTTCATTTACACTTAGACAAAAAAGCATATACATTAGGTGAAGATATATGGTTTAGTGCATATGTCACAGCAGGAGGAGTACAAGTGCCGAGTCCTCTGAGTAAGACTTTATATGTTGATCTTTTTGACGGAGAAGGGAAGTTGGTAATGCAGAAGAAGGTGTTCATTGAAGATGGATTTGGCAATGGTGATTTTAAGCTCCCTGATTTTGGCAACGAAGGGGTTTATAGTATCAAGGCATATACAGCTTGGATGGAGAATTTCGGTGCAGAGTATTTTTATCACCAAAACATTGAAATCTACGATGGTTCAAATGCTGTGTTTTTCCCCAGTTTGACTTTTGAGGAAAAAATTGTTTCTGGCGAGCAGGTCAAATATTCGGTCAAGCTTGATGTTTTGGATTTGAAAGAAAATCCATTGGCAGGAGAGACGATTTTGATGAAAGTATTTGCAGAAGGTGAGCAGCTCTCGGAAAAGGAAGTGATATTAAATGCTCAAGGCCAAGTTTCATACTCCTTTAATTTGCCATTTAGGCCATTTTCTTCTCAATGGGTCGAGCTTGCATATTTAGAAAATGGGGAATATGAGGTGAGCAAAAAAATCAAGATACCTTACGTGTTTCAACTAGCAGACATTCAGTTTTTTCCTGAGGGTGGGCATTTGGTTAGTGGATATAAAAGTAATATAGCTTTTAAGGGTATATATCCTGATGGCAGTCCTGTGGATATTGAAGGTGAAGTAATTGGCCTTGCTGAGCCGACTAAATTCAAATCTTTTTTTGGAGGAATGGGCTTGTTTGAACTTACTCCTGAATCAGGGGTGAATTATCAGGTTAAGGTCTTCGATCAGGAGCCAAACGATTCTAAAACCATAGATCTTCCCAAAGTGGAGGATAAAGGATTGGTTGTCACAGTCATCAACAAACTAGAATTGGCTTACATTACTGTTTTCGTACAAGGTAATTATCAAGATGAAGGTTTGACAATAGTGAGTCATACGAGAGGAATGATAAATTACATGGTCAATGGGGAATTAACTAATGGGATTTGGGGTGTTAGAATACCCAAAGGGAATATTTTGTCGGGGATCAATCATATCACGATTTTGAATGAATCAGGTATTCCTCTTTTAGAAAGGTTGGTTTTTCATGATGCTGATAATACAACGATCGACTTAGGGATTACTAAAAAGCCAACATTATCTAATAAATCTCTTGTGGAACTCGAGGTGATTTCGATGATGGAAAATGTGCCCATGTCAGGAGAGTTTTCTGTGAGCATTACAGATTTGGATCAAGTTTCTTCAAATCAAGACTTGGATAATACCATAATTTCAAATTTACTTCTTACTTCAGATCTAAAAGGGTCAGTATATCAACCTAGCTATTATTTCAAAGACAAAAAAGAAGAGACGCTTCAAGCGCTTGATTTGGTAATGATGACAAATGGATGGAGGCGATTGCATTGGCAAGACGTTGTTTCTGAGAAATTCCCAAAGGCGGATAGATTAATTGAGAGGGGTATCTCGATTGAGGGTGTTGTCAAAGAAAAAACCAAATCCAAGAAGGGTTTAAGAGGCGGGGAAGTAACAGCGATGATTGGTGATGGAGAAGAGATTATCTCTACTCCATTTACTGAAAACGGAAAGTTTTTACTCCCTAACATTGAATTCTTTGAAGATAAAGAAATGACAATCACTGCAAAAGATGAACGCGTGAGGGAGTATGTAGATATCGAAATATTGCAACAAGATAAGTATTTTGACAAGATTGAGGCTAAGGCATTTTCGAAACTTAATGCTCCAAAAAACCTTCTAGAGTCCTTTGCGGCTAGACAGATGATGAATCGCTTGTTTGAAGAGGAAATGATGATTGAATTGGAAGGAGTCGAAATCGAAGCGAAGACCATGGAAGAGGAGACTCTTGAACAGCGAAGGACATACGGTCAAGGTGATGTAGTCATCAAGCCAGATAATATTTTAGGTTCTGATGCATTTACCAATATTTTCCAAATGATTCAAGGTCGTGTTGCAGGTGTTCAAGTGTCAATATCAGGCACTTCTGCGACAGTGCTGATAAGGGGTGTAGGTACAATCAATGCAGGTACCGAACCATTGTTTTTGTTGGATAACATGCCAGTAGATGCAAGTATATTGATGCAAGTAAATCCTCGTGATGTTGCGGCAATAGATGTGTTTAAGGATCCGGCTAGTACTTCAATTTTCGGTTCGCAAGGATCAAATGGAGCCATTGCTGTCTATACCAAAACGGGTGACGGTATACTTGGTGTATCAGTAGGGAATCTTGTTTCTAAGGTGTCGGGGTATTCAGTGGCCAAAGAATTCTATCATCCAAACTATGAAACTAAAACAGTCGAAAATTCTATTTCCGATAAAAGATCAACGATATATTGGAATCCAAGATTTTCGATTGGAGAATCAGGCAAGGCTGAAATAAAATACTACAACTCTGATGTCGCAACAAAACACCTAGTAGTCATTGAAGGAATGGACAAACAGGGAAGATTGGCTAGATTTGAAACTATTTTATAGTAAATTATTCAAGCATCATATTTTGCATCCTCGATAAAGCCTTGTAATTTCCCAGTTGAAATTGGTTTTATTGAGGATGTAAATTTTATTTTGATGAAAAAACTATTAATTGTATTGAGCTTTTCTTTTTTTGCAGCAGGTCTTTTTGCTCAAGAACAAGGTGAAGTGAGACTGATGGCAGGTGGGGACTATAGACTTACCATCAAGGAAGTTGGGACTTTTGTTGGTGCTGAATACTTCTTTGCTGATAAGTTTTCTTTTGCTCCGACTTTTACTGTTTGGTTTCCACAAGTTGGAAACTCCTTTAATCTTAATGCTGATTTGAAATATTACTTGACTGAAGGCGTATCTCAAGTCTATATTTTGGCGGGTTATAGTAATTATTGGATCAACTTACAGCCCGGCAACCCTGGTGTAAATCAAACTAGGGCTGGTGCAAATTTTGGTGCCGGAGCATTTATAAAAGCTTCCGAACAATTCGGGTTTATTACTGAGTTCAAAATGCAAAGCCAAAACACACGATGGCCTGTATTGAGGGTAGGAGCGGTTTTGAGATTGAATTAATACACTAAAATGTTAACCTCTGCTATTTTGTTTTGCAAAAATCACCAATTCAATATAGCAGAGGCCTTAAATTATTTTTTACTAAACTCAAAAAGTTTTCTCTTTTCTTCTTTGCTAAGTGCCTCGTACCCTTTTTCAGCAATTTTATCTAAAATTTCATCTATTTCCTCTTGGGTAGCGTCCGATTTATATGAATATTTGGCAGTAGATGGGTTGGAATCATAGCGACTCTTGGTCTCCTCTTTTGGCGTATAAGATTTTTTTCGATAAGTAACTTTGATTTTTCTTTTTGATGAAAAAACCGATTTAAAAAACTCCCAAATGGATTGTAATGGTTTTCCCCAATCTGATCCATTTCTTAATTGGGTAATGTACAAGAATCCCATCGCTGCTCCTCCCAAATGAGCAAGCTCTCCTCCTGCATTACTCCCAGCAGAATTTGCAAAAGCAATAACTACATAAAAGATGGCGATATATTTTATTTTTACATCTCCGAGTAGGAGTAGTCTGAACGTTGTGTTTGGTGAAAGTGTGGCAGCACCTACTACGATGGCATATACTCCAGCACTAGCACCTAGCATCTTGGATGCGGAGACCACATCGGTAAACAAAGGAGAGATATTATACATCAATACATAAAACCCCGCTCCTGCCAATCCCCCTAGAATATAGAGACTAGCTAATTTTTTACTGCCGAGGTATTCGTTTACTAGTATGCCAAACCAATACAAAAATAGCATATTGAATACGATATGAAAGATCCCCTCATGTAAAAACATGTAAGTGAAAATAGACCAAGGTTGTGTGATAAATACTGCAAGATCTGCTGGCATCATCAAATAACCCAAAAGAGTCTTGTATAGACCAGAAGCTCCTGAAAAACTCAAGACAATCCTAAGTACCAAAATCCCAGCAAAGGCTAATAAGTTGATAGCAATAAGTTTATAAAGACTATTGTTGTTATGCTTGAATGCATTTCTTAAGTTATCCCAAAATCCTCCGTACATAGTCTTACTTATTTAATAAAAATCTGTTCTGTTTTTCTTCCAATAATATACTAAACCTGCCCCAATAATCAGGCCACTCAAATGTGCAAAATGCGCTACATTATCAGTAGGGTTATTGATGATCACATTATATATGGTATATAAACCATAAAATAGGATCAAGTATTTGGCTTTCACCGGCATAGGAGGAAACAATAAAAGTAGCTCTGTGTTTGGGAAAAACATAGCAAATGCGATCAAAATCCCAAAAAGCGCCCCAGAAGCACCCACCATCGGTATATTTATTTGAATGTCACGTATTCCCATGAAATTCTCTTTTGCTCTTTGAATCAATTCTTTATTTTCTGGATTTCTACTGTATTCATCCACAAAATCAAATACACCTGGCTTGAAAAGATGCCTGTTATCTTTTACAAAATCATTGAATTTATCAGGACTTGGGTTGTCATAGAATGCAGCAATTGTATTATCAAGTTGATTAATTCTGTATGCATTGTATCCCGAATAGAGCAATCCACTGCCAATTCCACATACCATCCACAAGATCAGGATTTTTTTTGGTCCCAAATATTGCTCAAGCAAGGGTCCAAATACAAATAATCCAAACATGTTGCTGAATAAATGCCAACCATTGGCATGCATAAACATGTATGTCACAAACTGAGTCGGCATAAAGCGACTGCTTTGGATAAAATACAATGCAAATATGGAGTCCAATTGAGGAATCATGTAGCTAGCCACTACAAACATTGCTACATTGAACAGCAAGAGGGTTTTAACAACTGGTGTTAAGTTTCTAAACATAGTTTACCGATTAAAAAAAGCGTGTATTTTATTTAAATCAAGTTTTACAAAGGTTTTGTTCCCACCAAGCCCATAATTTGGGTTTTGGCATGCAAATAACTGCCCAACCAAGGTTTCCATTTCAGTGGTGTCAAGCCTTGTCCCTTTTTTTGTGGCAGATTTTTTGGCTAACGATCGTGCCAAATTCTCTCTATTGTCGATGGACAGCTCGGATTTAAAATGTTTAAACTGCTCCAACAATCCCTCAAACAAAGCTTTTTCATTTGTCACCTGAATGTCAGCAGGAACTCCCTGTATCAAGACAGTTTCTTTACCAAATTCCACAACCACAAAACCCAAGCTGTTCAATTCGTCCTTTATATCCATTACCAACGCAAAATCAGCTTGACTTAGTTGGATATGTTGAGGAAACAAACATTGCTGTGAAAGACCAGCAGCATTGTTCAGTTGCTTTAAATATCGTTCGTACAGGATCCTTTCATGTGTCGCCTGTTGATCTAATATCAAAAGTCCAGAAGACATCTGGGCGATGATATAGCTCAGTTCTACTTGAAATGTAGCACCAGTATTTTCCTGCTCGACTGGGAAAATCGAATCGCTTTTGCCTGAATCGTTTGCCTTGGAGGAAAATGTAAGAAAATCTTTAGAGTCGTCCAAAGCTGATTTTTGTTCAAAATCTTTTTGGATGACTTTTTCCCCACCTTCAAACAGTCTTTCCCAACCTGAAACATCTTGCTTTTTGAAACTTGGCGTTTGAAAATTCTTGTAGCTATTCTCGCTGCTTACCTTGTCGGGCTTATAGGAGTTTTCTTGAGCTACTTCTGATTTTCTTGTTTCATCATTTCTCCAATTTTCTGTAAAATTGACATCCATGTTGAAATCCAAGGTTGGTACCACATTATGTGCTCCCAAAGCCTGTTTTACCGCAGATCGAATTACCGCATACACGGTTCTTTCATCATCGAATTTTATCTCTGTTTTTGTGGGATGTACATTGATATCGATGTGTGAAGGATCTATTTCCAAGAAAAGCACATAAAAGGGCTGCATTTCTGACGGCATTAATCCATCATAAGCATTTGCTACCGCATGGTGCAAATAATTACTTTTGATATATCTATTGTTGACAAAGAAGTATTGTTCTCCCCTTGTCTTTTTTGCATTTTCAGGTTTGCCAACATAGCCTTTCACATTGAGATGGGGCGTCTCTTCTTGGCAAGTGACAAGTTGACCTTGATAGTTTTTTCCAAAAACCCCTACAATTCTCTGACTCAATTTGCCTGGTGCCAAATTGAATAGCTCCATGTCATTTTGCATAAAGCTAAAACCAATTTCAGGATAGGACAAGGCAACTCGTTGAAACTCATCTACGAGGTGTTTCATCTCTACCGAATTGGATTTCAAAAAGTTTCTTCGGGCAGGGACATTGAAAAAGAGGTTTTTCACTGCTATAGAAGTGCCTTGTGGACAGGAGATTGGTTCTTGCTTTTTGAATTCTGAACCTTCAATCTGAATCAATGTGCCCAGCTCCTCGTCCTGTTGACGGGTTTTCATTTCCACCTGTGCCACAGCTGCGATGGAAGCCATCGCTTCACCTCTAAAACCAAAAGTACGAATTGCAAAAAGATCCTCAGAGCTTCTGATTTTGGAAGTTGCGTGTCTCTCGAAACACATGCGGGCATCAGTGAGCGTCATCCCTTTTCCATTGTCGATGACTTGCATAAGCGCCTTTCCGGCATCTTTGATAACCACTTGAACTTGAGTTGCTCCTGCATCTACTGCATTTTCAAGCATTTCTTTCAGCGCAGAGGCTGGTCGCTGAACCACTTCCCCTGCAGCAATCTGATTGGCAATCGCATCGGGAAGTAGCTGAATAATATCGTTCATTGTTTGATTTTTCCTTTCAATCTGAAATATGCCCAAAGCAAAACAGACCCTCCTCCGACATACATCAATATTTCGGTCATATCATCTCCCAAATAATAATACCCAAAGACAATACCAACCAACAAAACAAAAATTATTGTCCTAATTAGACCTGCTGATTGAAGTGGAGAGGTCTTTCTTTTACTGATAGGGCCACCTTGCGTGAATGCCCCTCTTATTGTTGAACCATAATCTTGCATAAATTCCTCTGACATTTCTCCATCAGATTTTATGACTCCTTCTGCTTGAAGGTTTCTTTTGATCCTCTCTGTTCTTTGTTCGATTTCTTCTCGCACAGGATCATAATATCTAGGCTTTATCTCAAAGCCCATAGGCTTGGCTGTTCTAAAGATCGAAGGGAATTTCATATTTGATTAGATTCTTTTGTATTATTTCACGTTGTAACTAAACATACGGAATTTTATCAGTTTTGATATAAAGCCAGCATCAATTTAATGTATGTTTGCAAAATTGATTGTATATTCCATACAAAGTTATTTTAAATATTAAGCAATAAAAATTTAACATCAGGATGAGGGTAAAAGTTTGGAGCGCACTTTTGGTAATTGCCATGATTTTTCAGGCAGATGGAGTTTTGGGTTGGGATTTTCCAAGCCTCTTTAGCAATGAGGAAGTAAATTCGGTGGATTCAAAGGGCACAGGCAAAGATTCTGTAGCTACATTTAAAGAAAGAAAAGATCCTTTGAAGGCCAAAGATTACAGGAAGCAAATGGCATGGGTGGACTCTGTTTTCAACAGCCAATCCTTCGAACAAAGGCTTGGACAGCTCTTTATGGTAGCCGCATATTCCAATCGTGATGCTAAACATAGAGATGAAATCGCCAAACTTATAAAAGAACAAAATCTTGGAGGATTGATTTTCTTTCAGGGAGGGCCAGTGAGGCAAGCGAATCTTACAAATTATTACCAATCGATAGCTGAAACTCCACTCTTCATAGCTATGGATGCTGAATGGGGAATCAATATGAGGCTTGACTCTGTAATCACTTTTCCAAAAGCCATGACTCTTGGAGCGTTGCCTGATGAGAAACTGATCTATGATATGGGAAAAGAAATTGCCCGTCAGTTCAAAGAATTGGGGATGCATATAAATTTTGCACCAGTCGTAGATGTGAATTCCAATCCTGATAATCCTGTGATCGGCTATAGGGCCTTTGGTGAAGAAAAGAAAATGGTAGCCAAAAAGTCTATGGCTTATATGAAAGGACTTCAGGATTATGGTGTGTTAGCAAATGCCAAGCACTTCCCAGGACATGGAGATACTGAATCAGACTCACATTATTCATTGCCTGTCATCAGGCATTCTGAAAATAGAATCAAAGATATAGACCTCTACCCTTATCGTGAGTTGATTGATGAGGACCTGATGAGTGTGATGGTGGCCCACTTGCATATCCCTAGTTTGGATAGCGAGAAAAACAAAGCGACGACACTTTCTAAATATGTGGTGACAGATTTGTTGAAAAATCAAATGAACTTCAGTGGTCTGATATTCACAGATGCACTGAATATGAAAGGAGTCAGTAGCTATTATAAGCCTGGAGAAGTGGATGTTTTGGCATTGTTGGCAGGGAATGATATTTTGCTTTATTCTCAAGATGTACCAAAGGCCAAAGAATTGATCATGCAAGCCATAGCCGATGGTAAAATCAGCAGAGAAGATGTAGATGAGCGGGTAGTCAAAGTCTTGAAAGCAAAATATTGGGCTGGGCTCAATAAGGTGAAAGAAATAGATACTAAAAACCTGATAAATCGGCTGAACAAAAATGAAACGGAATTGCTTGTAGAAAACCTTTATGCCAATTCAATTACGGTTACGACCAACAAGAACGAGTTTTTGCCTTTAAGGAATTTGGATTTGTTGAATATTGCCTCTTTGACGATTGGTGGAGATGGGGTTGTATTTCAAGAGAAAATAGATAAATACGCCAAGGCCGATCATTTCACTATGGGCAAAGGTGCCAATAGCGTAGTGCTTGCAGATATGAAATCCAAATTGAAAGATCACAACACTGTGATTGTAGGTTTGATGGGTATGACAAACAGTCCATCAAGAGGTTTTGGTGTAAACAGTTCAGATATCAATTTTATCAAAGAGCTAAGCAAAGAAAAATCCGTTATTGTTGTCCTTTTTGGAAATGCGTATGCATCCAAAAACTTAATTGGTCTTCCTCACAATATTTTGACTTTCGAAAACAATGAATATACCCAAAGTTTGGTGCCAGAGATAATTTTTGGTGGAAGGGATGCGAGAGGAATGATGCCTGTATCGGTTAGTGATCAAATTGCATTGGGAAGTGGAGGATATCTTGAAGGTTTGGGGAGGTTGTCTTACAGTCGCCCCGAAAATCAAGGCATGAGCAGTGTGATTCTTTCTGACATCGATAAAATAATGGAAGCTGGCATCAGTAGAAGAGCCATGCCGGGAGGAGTTGTGCTAGTGGCAAAAAACGGGCAAGTAGTTTTTGAGAAGTCTTATGGGCATTATGATTATAGTAAGACCAAGCCTGTAAATACAAAGACTGTTTATGATTTGGCATCGATTACCAAAGTTTTGGCAACAACCCAAGCAGTGATGTTTTTGGCAAGTAGAGATATTATCGATATGAATCAGCCGATTTCAACTTATTTGCCAGAATTAAAAGGGACAAACAAAGCTGATTTGATTTTGAAAGATATCATGGCCCATGAAGCTGGACTTGTTGCATTTATCCCGTATTACGCCAAAACTGTCGCGGCGGGTGCTTGGAAAAGTGAGTATTACAGAGATACGCAAAGTGAGGAATTTAATGTACCCGTTTCAAATAGCATGTATGGTAGAGAGAGTCTAAGAGATAGTATTTGGAACTGGACAATCAAATCTGATCTAAGGAAACTGGAGCCAAACAAAAGAAAGCATAGTTATGTATATTCAGATCTGACCATGTACTTGATGCAAGCAGTAGTGGAAAGAGTGATGAATCAGCCAATGGATGAGTTTTTGGAGCAAAATTTTTATGCCCCATTGGGGATAAATACCCTGACATTTAATCCAACAAAAAAAATAGATGTCAATTTGATAGCTCCAACTGAAGATGACATTGCCTTCCGAAAGAGAATTGTGCATGGATATGTCCATGATCCGGGAGCTGCCATGTATGGAGGAGTAGCAGGGCATGCAGGGTTATTTGGAACTGCCAATGATTTGGCGATCATGATGCAACTGATGCTAAATGGGGGTAAGTATGGAGGAGTAAGTTTGTTGGATGAAAAAACAATCAAGGAATTTACCAAACGACAATCTACCCAGAGCAGGAGAGGTTGGGGATGGGACAAGCCAGACCCTGAGAGAGGGAAAGGTGGAAGTGCAGGGGTTTTGGCTCCAAAATCGACATTTGGACATACAGGCTTCACTGGAACAGCCGTCTGGGCTGATCCAGAAAATGATCTGATTTATGTGTTTTTGTCCAACAGAGTCAATCCTAGTGCGAATAATAATATTTTGCTAAAAGAAGGGATTAGGACTGAAATTCATGATGTTATATACAAGTCGATGAGACAGGATTATAATTTGTCGATAAGAGGTGGTGAATAAAATTTGAAAAATTGAACAAACTGGACTACTTGTCGTGTTATGATACTATTGATTTCCATTTTATAATAATTTGATATGAAAATAGGCATTGTCTGTTATCCTACTTTTGGAGGAAGCGGAGTAGTTGCGACTGAACTTGGTAAAGCACTGGCAAGGGAAGGTCACCAAATACATTTTATTACTTACAGACAGCCTACAAGACTAGATTTTTTTAGCGCTAATCTATTTTATCATGAAGTGGATATTAAAAGTTATCCGCTGTTTGAGCATGCTCCTTATGAACTGGCATTGGCAAGTAAAATGGTCAATGTAGTGAAGTATGAGCAATTAGATCTGCTGCACGTTCATTATGCAATACCTCATGCTTCTGCGGCCTACATGGCCAAGCAGATTTTGAAAGAGGAGGGTGTCAATATTCCCGTAGTGACTACTCTGCATGGAACAGATATCACGCTGGTAGGGAAAGACCCTAGTTATGAGCCAGTAGTGACTTTCAGTATCAATCAATCAGATGGTGTCACTGCCGTGTCTGAAGATTTGAGGAAGGCTACTTATGACCTTTTTCCGGTCAAAAGAGAAATCAAGGTCATTCCAAATTTTATTGATCTGGAAAGATTCAAAAAGCAGAAGAAAGAACACTTCAAATTGGCGATCTGTCCTAATGGCGAAAAGCTAATTGTCCATACATCCAACTTCAGAAAAGTAAAAAGAGTAGAAGACGTGATTCGTGTTTTTTACGAAGTTCGCAAAATTATACCTGTCAAATTACTCTTGGTGGGCGATGGCCCTGAACGTGATAAAATGGAGCGATTGTGTCGTGAGCTTGGCACTTGCGATGACGTTAGGTTCCTAGGGAAGTTAGAGGCTGTTGAAGAGGTGCTATCGGTAGCAGATTTATTTATGATGCCATCTGAAAAGGAAAGTTTTGGATTAGCAGCATTGGAGGCAATGGCCTGCGAAGTCCCTATTCTTTCTTCAGACGCTGGGGGAATTCCAGAACTGAATATAGATGGAGAGACAGGTTTTGTATGTAAAATAGGGGATGTCACTACAATGACCGCTCGCGCACTACACATTTTGAAAGATGAAAATCTCCAAGGCTTCAAGGACAGAGCTTTGCAAAGAGCCAAAGAGTTTGATGTGGTAAATATTCTCCCTTTGTACGTATCTTTTTACAACCAAACCATAGGAAAGTCTAAAGACTTGATAATGAAAATCTAAGATATATTTCCCAACAATTTAGATTTTTATTCGTTTATTAAGCCATTAGCTTTAAATTTACACCGTTATTATAAGCTTTGTATAGCTTCATAAAAATCTTAATGATAATCTTGCCAAGACTTAAATAATAAGAAAATGAGTGCCACAATGAAAAAAATAGGCAGGCTTGATAGGCCTGATAATAATGGTTCTGCTCAGATGTTTAGCAATCCAGTATTAGAAAAAATATCCAGAACACATATAAGCATTCCTATAATTTTGTTTGTCGTGATCAGTGTTGTTTCTTTCTACTATGCTATGACTACTACCGATATTGGATTGGGGGTGGGTCTGCCTGTTTTAATTGCAGGTATAATTGTATTTACTTTTGTGGAATATATGATGCATAAGCATTTCTTCCATATGGAGCCAGATACACCTGTAAAGGATAAATTGCAATATACAGTACATGGAGTCCACCATGATTATCCAAAAGACAAAGATAGATTGGCGATGCCTCCATTCGTGAGTGCTTTTTATGCACTTGTATTTTATGTTGTTTTTTCATTTATAATGGGTAGCTATGCACTCTATTTTTTACCAGGGTTTCTATTTGGTTATGCGGCTTACTTAGGAGTGCACTATATAGTTCATGCCTATCAGCCTCCGAAAAATTTCTTAAAAATCCTTTGGGTAAATCACGCAGTGCATCACTATAAAAATCCTGATGTGGCCTTTGGTGTAAGTTCTCCGCTTTGGGATTACATCCTAGGGACAATGCCAAAAAAGGATAAATAGTCACAAACCCTCCTGAAAAGAGGGTTTTTTACTTTAAAAAAAAATCACCAATGAAAATATCAATTGTGGGCCTAGGTTGGTTGGGGAGGCCACTTGCAGATGCTCTGAAAGCCAAATCATGGAAGGTGAAGGGAACTACGACCACCTTTCAAAAATCTGAACTTTTGACCAAGGAAGGGTATGATAATGCTGTTTTGAAATTCTCACCTTATCCAGAAGGGGATGGGTATCAGAGAATTTTTGATACGGATGTTTTGATTGTCAATATTCCCCCAAGAACAAAAACAGCCCAACCTACTTTTCATCCTGAGCAAATTAAGTTTCTGAAGGAGATGATTCTCCAACATAAGGTTCCAAAAGTAATCTATGTCTCTGCTACATCTGTGTATCCAGACGAAAATCAGACGGCAGAAGAATCGGACAATTTAACCAAAGAGAACACAGGGAATTTAGCACTTTTTAATGCAGAGAAACTTCTTTGGACTGACAAGCAATATGACCTTACAGTAGTGAGATTTGGAGGGTTATTGGGTGTGGATAGGATTCCTGGAAAATACTTTTCAGGAAAAGAAAATGTAGAAGGTACTTCTCCGGTCAATTATATTCATCGTGATGATGCTGTCAGACTGATTTCTTGGATTATTGAAAAAGAATTGTGGAATGATACTTACAATGGGGTGACTCCTTTACACCCTTCGAGGAAAGAAGTCTATGAAAAAAACGCATCCCAAATGGGGTTTGAAGGACCTAAGTCTTACGATAATTCGGGAGCAAAGCCGTGGAAGAAAATTTCTGGAGATAAAATTCTGAAAACTCGATTTGAGTTTGAAATTCCAGATCCATTAGAGTTTTGGTACGCATAAAAAAAGCGCTATTCGAATACAAATAGCGCTTTTTATAGTCTTATTTCAATTGATTAGTCTTGCTGAGGTATGATTTTTACCATCAAGCCTGTAGCTTCTACTATAGCATAAAGATAGCCATCTGGACTTTGGGATACTTGTCTTACTCTACCGATTCCATCCAATAGTTTTTCTTCTCCCACGTAGCTTGTACCGTTCATTTCTACTCTTGCGATATGCTGGCCAGCAAGGGCAGCTACTAGAATGTTGCCTTTCCATGAAGGATACTTGTCAGAAGTTACTAGAGTCATTCCGCAGGTAGCGATAGAAGGATCCCAATAAGTAACAGGTTGTTCCATTCCTTCTTTTTCAGTCTCTTCAGTAATTGTCGTGCCATCATAATCGATACCAAAAGTCACTTCAGGCCAACCGTAATTCTTACCTTTTTCAATCAGGTTCAACTCATCACCACCTTTAGGTCCATGCTCTACTGACCAAAGTCTGTTGTTTTTTTTGTCGAAAATTATTCCTTGAGGATTTCTGTTTCCATAAGTCCAAATAGAAGCCACTGCTCCTGGTGTATTTACAAATGGATTATCCTCTGGAATTCTCCCATCATCATGGATTCTGTGAATCTTCCCATGTGAATTGTCAAGCTCTTGTGCATTTTGCGGTCTATTTCCTTTGTCTCCATTGGAATAGTAAAGATAATTCTCGTTGTCAAATACGATTCTTGTGCCGAAATGTCTTCCACCTTTCCATTCTGGTAAATTGACGATCAATTCCTCCAAATCAACCAAAGCATTACCATCAAGCTTTGCTCTAGAGATAGTCAATACTCCACCATCTCCCATGTCTTTTGCATAGGCAAGATAGATCCATCCATTACTTTCATAATCTGGATGAATAGCAATATCCAATAGGCCTGCTTGATTAACCTCGTGCACAGCAGGTACACCTGTGAGTTTTTCGCCTGTGTATTTATCGTCTTTGAAGATTAATATTTCTCCTTTTCTTTCAGTGACAAGCATTCTGCCGTCTGGAAGCCATGTCATTCCCCATGGATTTTCAAACTCTGTATACAAAGTGTCTAGGGAGAATGTAAGTTTTTCTGATTCTATTGTGTAAGGACTAGGTTCAGAATTATCGACATTTGCTGCTGGTTCAGAACAAGCGACCATTCCGTAGAATAATCCTGCACTCAGAATAAAAGCTAAATTATTTTTTAATTTCATAATATTTAAGTTGGTTTCTATACAAATCTAATCATTTTTCAGGTGAATTGTTTTTTAAATTGTGCAAACAGTATTCCATACTCAAAAACAAATTTAGAAATCTATGCTTATCTTGGTTTTTAAATGAATTTTAGCTGCATAAATATATTTTATGAATAATCAAATATGGCTGATGACCTCAGCTTTAGATCAATTGAATTTGGATCAAGTAATCGAAAAGGCAAATGAAACTGGAGTTCAAGGTTTGGATGTTTGTGTTTTTCGGAAAGATGGTACCCGAGATGATTTTGTGGCTACGCATATGGATTACGAAAATTTCAATAAAGAAAATGCGAAAGCTATATTGACAAAATTCAACAATGCGAAGCTTAGGATGTCATTGGGAGCATTCGATAATTTGATAGGAGGAGATGAGGCCGAAAAGTTGAAAAACCAAAACCACCTTTTGAAATTAATACGAATGGCATACCTGCTTGGAGGAGATGAAAATGATGTCAAAGTAGGAACTTTTGTGGGCTATAATCATGAAATTGGAATTTTAGAAAATGGTTTTGAAAGGAATCTAGAAGAATATCAAAGGATTTTCACTCCGATAATCAAATATGCAGAAAGCTTGGGAGTGACAGTTCTGTATGAAAACTGCCCAATGGAAGGTTGGCGGTCTTCTGGGTATTCTACGACTTTCAACAATCTTACCGGAGTATTAGCTGCCAGAAAAATCATGTATGAAATGATCCCGAGTAGAAATCATGGAGAAATCTACGATCCTTCCCATGATGTATGGCAAAATACAGATCCTGTTGAGGTTATAAAACATACAGATATGTCTCGTCTTCACAGAATCCACGTAAAGTCAACACGTAATATTCCAGATCCATATTGGGGAAATATGTACCCTATGCAGCGTGTCAAAGCAGAATGGGCACAAAAAGCTGGTGTTCCATACAGTACCAATGATTGGGACAGACATCATTACGAAGCTACACTTCCTGGGTTTGGGCTAGGGGATTCGATGGATTGGAGAGCATTTGTCAATATCTTGAATGAAAAAGGCTTTGAGGGGCCTTTTGAGATAGAAAATGAAGCAAAGCTTTCTAAACAAACAGGAAGTTTAGCTGCTATAATGCAAGGTTGTAAAGCTGCGGTTCAGAATCTCGCTCCTCTCTTGTGGCCTTTGAATGAAAATGGGTTTTCTTATGCAGAAGCTGAAATCAAACCTTTGAAAGATTTGGAAAGGCAAGATGTTCCAGTGAAGACTATGCAAGATTTATATTGAGAAAGTTGAATGATCAAATAATGAGACTTTCTATTGAAAGTATAAAATATTGAGTTTAAGAGAGGGGGTAGGCTAATGGGGTTCAACCTGAAATACACCTTCATTACATGATTTTGGTCTTGCTCCAATTTTGGAATTTGACACCTCCTTGATTTTTCTGACCTTTAGGAATTATTGTTAAGTATGATTAACAATAATGTTTACAAAATGTTAATTGTATATAACAAAAATATACTATAGAAGTCGGTGGCCCAAACAAAGGGAAAAAACAGATTTCCAAAACCGATGATGCATTCGTCCTTAAAGACAACATTGAAATCGGTTTTGGAAATACTATCCCACTTTGGTTGTTTGGGTTTTTATATTGATTAGTTGTTTTCTTTGGCCTGCTTTTCCTGTAGTTCTTTCATTTTGAATGTGTAATCTTTTTGTAATTCAAACATTTTTTGTTGATACTCATTCAGCAAAGGCTGTAGTTCTTTCTGAAACGATTTCATCTTTTCTTGGTATTCTTCCATCAATGGGCGAAGTTCTTTTTCATAAGCTTCCATTCTTTCTTGATACTCTTTTATTAATGGTCCTTGTTCTTTTTGCCATTCAATCATCTTTTGTTGATATTCTACCATGATAGGCTTCATTTCCTCAGCTTTTAGCTTGTATAGTTCCGCTTGGGTCTTGAAGTAAGAAAAGATTGAATCGTTTTTAGCGTTACTTATCAATTGTTTGCTAGCCATCGTCAAAGCTGTCATTTTATTTGTGATAGTAGACAGTTCTTTAAGTACAGCTTCTTTTTCTTCAGCTGTGTCTGCATTGCTCAATTTCAAGATGGCTTTATCTATGACTTTATTATAATAATCAGTAGTATCTTTTTTTATGTTTACCAATGTGTTTGGATTACTGTTAAATCCAACAGAAGTCGTTTTTTTGATCCTTGAAAGGTCATGGACTGAGTATGCCTTAATGTTTGTGCTAGTTTTTGTCAGCGCCATGTTTTGGTTGGCTAATACATTGGCATCATACCCGATTCTTATTTTGCCTGAATTTGAATTCAGGCTCTTGGTGGTATCTATGCTTACCTTTGACAAAGATGTAGCATCAGAAAGCCCCAAATTAGGCTTAGCGCTAAAGTCCATTCCTTCAAATTCCAAAGGAGCGATTTTCATTGTATATGATAAAATATCTTTATTCAAAGGCTTGATAAGAATTTTAGAATCGCTGCCTTTTATATTGGATCCTACGTATACTGTTTCTCCATTTACTTTGAAATCGAAGAGGTTTTTCTTTGTGTTGGATTCATTTAATGGTTCAGAAATATTGTCTTTTGTTGAAGAAGATGGTTCGATTTGCCCTATTTCTGGTAGTTCTATTATTTGTTTTACATCATCTGCCTTATCATTAGGTTCATTTGTAAATGGATTGGATTTTTGGCCTAATTGTAGCAAAAAATCCTCTCCTAAGTCTATTTCAGAGTGAATTTCTGTTAAGATGAGTTCTAAATCTTCATTTATTGATTTGTCTGCATTTGCTCCAAGGATCAAAGAGACGCTAAGTAAAAGAGTTGATAACATGGTTAAGCTCGTTAAAGTTGAAGTTTGTTTTTGGGACGAATGAATTCCCATGATTCTTTTTATTCTGTCCAATGTCGGTGTTTTCGATTTTGCTGCTGCCAAAGCAAGTAGTGGCTGGGTCTGTTTGGCATGTTGTACTACGAGGACAAGTGCTTCTGCTAAATCCCTGGCATTTACACCAATGTTAATAGCAGTATCATCGCAGGCATTTTCTCGCTCAGTCTTGATGATCTTATTGATATACCAAAAAACAGGATGATAGAAAAATATCACTTCCATAGCTGATTGCATTAGATTGATCAGATAGTCATGTCTTTTGATATGAGCTAATTCATGCGCGATGATGGCTTCCATTTGCATAGGGCTGAGTTGGAAAACCAATCCTGCTGGAATCAATATCACAGGCTTCAAAACTCCAAAAGTCAAAGGTGTGTCTATATGATTGCTTTGAAAGATCTTTACTGAATGTTTAATTTTTAATTTTTTGGAAAATTCAGTCAACGCAACCTGCCATCTTTCAGGAATACCCTTTTTTGGTTTTTGACCCAAGTTTCTAAGCTCAGTCAATGAGCCGGCAAACTTGATCATAAAAAGTATTACACCAATAAACCAAAGGTTGACCAAGAAAGGAATTCTTTTTTCTATTTGACTTGAAAGCACCTCAAAGTTTGTTCTAGGTGTATGCGAATTATTGCTATATACTGTAGTCGGAAAAAGATTGTTTTCACCTTCATATACTAATTCATAAGCAATTGTTGATTCTTTTTCTGGCTCAAAGTAAAATAAAGCCGTTCCTATGCTGCTCACAATCAGTAGAAATAATACAAAAACGCTAGCTTTGTATTTGAATGCTGCAGATTTCTTTTGGTAGATTTCCAATGTGAACCACAGGAATAGCCCCAGTCCAGCTATTTGCCAAAGTGAATGCACAAGCATCCAGCCTATAGCATGGAGATAATTTGCTGGTATGATTTCATTCATCCATTCCATTATTTTTCATTTTCTATTTGGTCCAAAAAAGCACGGATTTCATCTAACTCCTCCTTTGAGGTATTTCCTTGGCCTAAAGCCTGCATGACGAGATTTTTTGCTGATCCACCAAAGGCAGTCGCAACAAAATTTTCTACCAAACTCTTTTGGGTCACTTTCTCCCCAATAGCTGCAAAATACACGTGGGTTCGATTTTTTTCATCTCTATGAAGCAAACCTTTTGTATGCATGATTTGCATAGTCTTCAGGGTAGTAGTATAGCCAGTATCTTTACTTTCAGCTAATTTCTCATGTACCTCACGGACTGTGACTTTTCCTTTTTGCCAAATGATTGACAAAATCTCCAATTCTGATTCTGTTGGTTTTGGTGTCATTTATTTCAGATCTACGATTTGCTTCGTACAAATATATACGATGGGTATCGTATTGCAAATTTTCACTACGATTTTTTTCGTAATAAAAGTTAAATTATTGATTGAGTCAGTGTTGCCTCTACTTTGGAATGATTCCAAATGATATTGGAACGATCATGGCATCGTATTAGTTGTATATACATTGAATTAGAAATTAAACCAACTTAAAGCATGACTAAGCAACCTCTTTTAGAAAAATTACAGATCAGAGATCTAGAATTACAAAATAGAATCATCATGGCTCCCATGACTAGGAGCAGAGCAGATAATCCTGAAACAGCTCCTACCGATATTCACGTGGAGTATTACAAACAAAGAGCTTCCGCGGGATTAATTATTTCTGAAGGATCACAAATTTCGAGCAAAGCTGTGGGTTACATTAATACTCCAGGGATTTATACCAAAACTCAAGTAGAAGGATGGAAAAAAGTGACCAAAGCAGTTCATGAAGAAGGAGGGAAAATCTTTTTGCAGCTTTGGCATGTGGGAAGAATTTCACATCCAGACTTTCACAATGGTGAGCTGCCACATGCACCATCAGCGATTAATCCTGATTCAAAGTCATTTACGCCCAAGGGCTTCAAAGAAACTGTGACGCCAAAAGAAATGTCCATTCCTGAAATCAAACAAACTATTTTGGATTTTCAGAATGCAGCAAAAAACGCTATGGAGGCAGGTTTTGATGGTGTGGAAATTCATTCTTCAAATGGATATCTTTTGCATCAATTTTTCAGTAGAACTTCAAATGTCCGAACGGATGAATATGGTGGAAGTATAGAAAATAGAGCGAAAATCCTTTTTGAAGTTATCGATGCTATCAAAGAGGTGATGCCAGAAGAAAAGATTGGATTAAGGCTTAATCCTTCACTACATGGGATTTTTGGGATGACATTGGACGAGGAGACAATACCAACTTTTGATTACATTATCGAAAAATTGAATAACTATAAATTGGCTTATCTTCATCTTTCGGAGCCATTCAATGATGTGTCAGATGTTCCCCATGCTGTCACTGAGATTGCCCACAGATATAGACCTGTTTATAAAGGGGTTCTTATAATCAATGCTAATTTTGATCAGGAGAAAGGAAATAGATTTATTTTAGAGGGATTGGCAGATGCTGTGGCTTATGGTAAGCCATTTATCTCAAATCCAGATTTGGCGGAGAGGTTTGAAAAAGGTGCAGAACTTGCCGATTGGGATACTGATACTTTCTATACACCAGGAGAAAAAGGATTTACAGATTATCCTAAATTATCAGCCACAAAATAAATATAATCAGTTCAAAAGGTCGATGAATTTCGACCTTTTTTCATATTTTGCGCTTATGTGTTTGATAGCCTTTAATTGGAATAATCACCCAGAATATAAGCTTATTCTTGTGGCGAATAGAGATGAATTCTTTGAGAGACCGAGTTCTAGTTTGTCAAAGTGGGAGCATGGTTTTTATGCTGGCAAAGATCTCAAAGCAGGCGGGACATGGATGGGAATGCATCCAAATGGTAGATTTGCTACCTTGACGAATTACAGAGATTTAAAGAATCCTAAAGTAAACCCAAAAACCAGAGGTAATTTGGTCAAGAATTTTTTGGAAGCAGATGTTGATCCTTATCAATATTTAAAAACATTGGACTTGGAAAAACATCATTATGAAGGATTCAACCTTATTGTAGGGGACCAAAAGGGTCTATTTTATTTATCAAATTACAAAGATGGAATCGAAGAGTTGAGTTCAGGACTTTATGGTTTGAGTAATGCACTTTTAGACACACCTTGGACAAAAGTTAATTTGGCTAAGCGGCAGTTGCAGGAAAAACTAGACAGAAATTTAATTGATTTATCGGAATTGATGCAAGTTGTAACTTCTAGAAAAATGGATCCGGAAGAATTGCTGCCTGACACAGGAGCAACCCTCTATCAAGAAAAGCACCTCTCAGCGCAGTTTATCAGGATAGATGATTATTACGGAACTGTAAATACCACTGTACTGCTTTGGAAACATACAGGTGAAGTTGAAATGTTGGAGCGGACTTTTGATCAATTGAATGATGCTAAAATTGATAACCTAGTAAAATTCAAAGTAAAGGATTAGATAGAGAACAGATTTCTTTTATTTCCTGTTAGTAGAAAGAATCAATAAAAAGAAAATGGAATTTTTAGATGTTTTTGTAATAGGTGGAGGCCCCATAGGACTTGCCTGTGGGATAGAATGTGAAAAAGCTGGACTATCTTATGCGATTGTAGAAAAAGGTGTTTTGACAAACTCTTTATACAATTACCCACTAAATATGACTTTTTTCTCAACTTCTGATAAATTGGAAATGGGATGGATTCCATTTATGTCTGTTTCACATAAACCTACCCGAACAGAAGCTTTGGAGTATTATAGAAGAGTTGCTCAAACTTGGAAGTTGAAAGTCCAGCTTTATGAGCAAGTAAAAACCCTTTCGAAAAAGAATAATATTTTTGAAATCACCACTTCCAAAGCAACTTACCACGCCAGAAACATTGTAATGGCAACAGGCTTTTATGATTTACCAAATCTGATGAATGTGCCTGGTGAAGATTTGCCAAAAGTTTCCCATTACTACAGAGAGCCTTGGCCATATATTGGTCAAAAATTGCTGGTAGTGGGAGGAGCAAACTCTGCAGTAGACGTGGCTTTGGAAACTTGGAGAAAAGGTGCAGAAGTGACAATGGTACTCAAAAATGACGGAATAGATGAGAATGTGAAGTATTGGGTGAAGCCTGATATAGAAAATAGGATCAAGGAAGGTTCAATCAAAGCATTTCCAAATTCTACTGTCAAAGAAATCAGAGAAAAGGATGTGTTGGTAACCACACCAAAAGGAGAAGTGACGGTAGAAAATGATTTTGTACTCGCAATGACTGGCTATGTCCCTAACTTCTCTTTATTAGATCAGCTTGGTGTAGAATTGAGTTTGGATGATAAAAAGCAACCTTGCTATGACCAAGCCAATCAAGAATCCAATGTGTCAGGGGTTTACTTGGCAGGAGTGGTCTGTGGAGGATTGAATACGAGGGAGTTTTTTATAGAAAATTCAATTGTTCACGCAGAAAATATCATCAGGCATATTTTGGAAAAAAATGAATGATGGTAAAAGAAAAAATGATTAAATTCAACTCCAACAAAAGGAACTATGGATATTCAAGCTATAAAAATAGATTTAATTCACTGGCTTACCAAGCTAGATGATATCACTTTATTAGAAGAATTGAAATTATTAAAAGAAAAACATGAAGTTGACTTGAGCGAGGATCACAAAGATTTTCTAGATGAGCGATTGGAGTTTTATGAACAAAATCCAAATGAATTGATTGATTGGGAAGATATTGTTAAAGAGCTGGATTAGTTGTGATGGTATTTAAGATTAAATTCACTTCTCCTGCTAAGTTAGATA
Source organism: Belliella alkalica (assembly GCF_022549785.1). Lineage (GTDB taxonomy): Bacteria > Bacteroidota > Bacteroidia > Cytophagales > Cyclobacteriaceae > Belliella > Belliella alkalica. The sequence goes on along the minus strand of NZ_JAKZGO010000005.1, from coordinate 170,727 downwards.
TTGATGAGGTCATCAAATGGTATGATGGGCAAAAGAAGGGACTTGGGAGAAAATTTTATAACCAACTTAAATCGAAAGTAAATTATATTCAAAAGTACCCATATCATTGCCAGCTAGTACATAGAGATATTAGAAATGTTTTAGTAGATAAGTTTCCATTTCAGATTAGTTTTGTAATCGAAGAATTGAATAAAATGATTGTTGTTGTGGCGGTAACCCATACTAGAAGAAATCCTAAAAACTGGAAAAACAGGAGTTAAATAAAGTTTAATAGGGAATTATTTTTGGAGTTACTTTTTCTTTGTACTTCCCAATTTATGGATTACATAAATAATAAGGCCGAATCCTGTCCAGATTAAAATGTCAATAATTTCTTCAGTTTGTGTACCTGAAAGTAGCCAAATGGTAGCCAAAATCCCCAAAATTGCGAAATGATTTCCATAAGGAATTTTGAAAAATGAATTAGTGTTGGGTTGGTTTTTTCTTAGTTTGATCAGTGATGCACAAACCAATCCATAGAGAGCTAGCCTAGAGATCACCGATATCGCCAAGGAGTTCATAAATCCCCAAAATATAGCTACAAAAGCTACAAGTGCAGAAAAGAAAATTAGCGAAATATAAGGTGTGGCAAATTTTGGGTGGATTTTTCCGAAAATTTTCGGCAATTGATCCTCTTCGCTCAAGGCAAAAGGTAGTCGTGAACCACTCAATATTTGGACGTTTAGTGTTCCCATGATTGAGATAACTGCTCCAACAGTGATGAACATACCACCCCACCAGCCCATAAACCCAGTTGCTGCATCTGCAAGCGGCTTATCAGAACTGGCCAAATCAGGCAAAGTTCCTATTGAAACGATTTGGATCAAAACATAAAATCCTGCAATTACAGCCGCGGCTGTAATTAGCCCGAAAGGCAAATTTTTTCTGGGATTGACTATTTCACCACTATTTACTAATCCAGCTTCAAATCCTCCAAATGCAAATATCAAAAGCAGAGAAGCTGCTGAGAAATCCTGTAAGCTAGGAGCTGGGCCTGGTTTGAGGTTGGTAAAATCTACGAAAAACAAACCGACGATTATAAAAATTGCAAGCGGGAACAGTTTTGCAACTGTCAGAATATTACTGACTTTTGCAGTGTTTTTTATTCCGATCCAATTGAAATAAGTGATTATTCCTGTGATCACTAAGATCAAACTTATTCTAATCTCAGGTCTATTAAAAATGTCTGAAAAAAAGGAAAGGTATAAAACCATCAGATTGATCAAGGTGGCGTAGCTAAATAGTCTTGTCAACATCAAAAGCCATCCAATCACAAATGCCGGAACTGGCCCAAAGGCTTTGTGGACATAGAGGTAAGGGCCACCTGTCTGCTCAAACCTTGAACTCACTTCTGCAAAAACCAATATCAAAATCATCATGACAAAGGCACAAACCAAAAATGCTAGAATAGAATATACGCCTGATAAGGCGAAAACTTTAGCTGGTAAAGCGAATATTCCAGCTCCGATGACAGAATTGATGATTAAGAATACGAGGTCCCACCTTTGGATTCCTCTCTTAAGCTTGCGTTGATTTTTCAATAATTCAGGTTAAGAGCAAAATCTACTATGATTAATTTCAAGATGCAAACTTTTTTATTTAAACCGCTGTAAATGATATTTTTTATTCTCCCCATTGCCAAAACCGCTTTATTTTTTTAAAAAATAAAAACCTTTCGCGTACCCTAGCGTCCATTGCGGCAAAAACTATCTAAATCAATTATAGAAAATCCACATCTACACTAAAAGGATACTTCATCAAATACTGCAATGCATCTTCGATCAATAAATCCTCAAACAATACTTTGTATAGATTTTCTGTAATTGGTGCCCGCATCCCTGTTCCTTCTACAAAGGTTTTCATCAGCCTGACTGTATTGATACCCTCTGCCACTTCAGACATGGTGTTTTGAATAGTCTCAAGGCTTTCACCTTGAGCAAGTCTATAACCCACTGTGTAGTTTCGCGATAAGGTAGAATTACAAGTAGTCACTAGATCACCGATTCCGGCCAATCCTACAAAAGATTTCAAACTCCCCCCCAAGGCATTGCCAAGATAGATCAATTCTACCATTCCTCGTGAGATCAGCAGGCCTTTGGCGTTTTCACCTAAACCCAAGCCAGCCAAGGCACCTGAAGCGATAGCAATGATGTTTTTCAAAACCCCACTTAGCTCCACACCAATAATATCAGAGTTTCCATAGACTTGGAATTTGTCCGAACGGAGTAGATTTTGTCCTTGATGGATTACTTCATTGTATTTGCTAGCCACTACTGTAGCTGCCGGTTGTCCTTTCGAAAGTTCCTTTGCCAAATTTGGACCAGCAAGACAGCCTACTCTTACCACAACTGTCTCTTTCAAAATCACTTCGCTCATAGTCAAGATGTTTTCACGACTGATCACTTTCATATCTGAAAGAGATTTTCCGTTTGGCAGGTTGAGGCAAAGTCCCTTCGTACCATGAATGATGATATGGTAAGGATAAAGATATGGAGAAAAAGCTCTAACAACCTCCTGAAATGCACTAGAAGGAACCATGAAGAATAGAATTTCACATGATTTGCATAGCATTTCAGGATCTTGGGTGGCAATGATATTTTTACTGACAGGCTGCCCGTCAATGCTGTGGTTTTGGTTGATTTCATCCACAAGCTCAGCTCTTCGCGCATAGGCAACTACAGGATTTTTCTCTGCAAGCATTCTTGCTATAGCAGTTCCGAAACTACCTAAACCAACTACACCTATTGTTTTTTCTTCAGAAGAGTTTTTCAAGGTCATATCCGTCTAGTCTGTTATGGTAAAAATACAAAAGACTCATGTCTTCTGTGATGATATTTCCTTCGCTGTTTTTCACCAAAGGTCGTTTTGCATGATACATTCCTACATTGTCTAAGCCGTGGCTTATAATTTCATCTATTCCCCTTCTCAAATGAGGAGCTACATGAATTTTGTTGTTAGCTTTCAATTCAAATATCTGATCGAGTACACGCTGCACTTCCTTTTTGAATTCCTCATAAACCAATACGATATCTTCTTCAGGAAGTCTCAATAAATTGAAAAGGTCAAGTTTTTTATTCTGCTTTTTGATCATTTGGAAGGCTGTGAAAGCAACCAAATGAGAGCTAAACACCCTATTGATGATGTGAAACTCCTCAACGATTCTATTTCCTAACCTATTGGTGTACTCTTCCTCCCGCTGAGTATCTAGATTTACCTCGCCATTGCTGATAAAATAGTCTCGGGTTTCGATGATCCTACCATTCTTGTCCATGCTATTTCCATCTTTGTCAACATAATGACCCAAGACATCCATTGCTTTTCCTACTGATACAGAAATATCAGATCCTTTTGTAAAGAATTTGAAGAGGAATTTTGAAATTTTGTAAGAAGTGGAAAACTCATCCGATTCGGCATAATATCTTTCTTGACCAGTTATGCTGAGGTATTCTTTGATCAGACTTGGTGCTTCCAGCACAAAATGATAGTTGATGGTCACAGGAACGATAAATACCTTTCCACTGATATCATTAATCCCTTTTTGATAATTGGCTCTTTGTGCTTCTATAGCTGTACTTAGTAGTCCTAGCTTGAGTTTGGATTCTATTTTTCCACTTCTGGATCTTGTGCCTCCAGGAAAGAAAAGACTATGAACACCAAACTGTATTGCTTCGGAAGAATATGTCTTTAAAGTTTCTAGGTAAGGAAGGTTCTTTTTTCTTCTATCAACTTTATAGGCGCCAAGAGAATTCATGAAATAGGCAAAGATGTCGATATTGAAAAGGTTCAACCCTGCACCATATATAAATGGAGGAAGTCCCAAAACAGAAATGATCCAACCTATCAAGATACTGTCTAGATTGGAGAAGTGGGTTGGAACCATAATAATCGTTCCCTTGGATGCCAAGTCCCTAAGTTGCTCTGTTTCACCAATAATTTGAATTTTGTCTTGGAGGGAATATTGATTGCTAAAGAGCCTTTTGACACCCTTGACACGCGCTGCATTCAGCAGCCTTGCAAAACCTGAAGTGATGATGCTTCGGGTAAACTTATAATGCGTGTGCTTGAAATTACTTGCTATTTCTTCTGCATAGCGCATCGTAATTTCGTCCAAAATGGCGATATACTTCTTTTTTTTCTCAATTTTAGGAGTAGAAATATCAGCACTTAGCTGCAAAAGTGAACCTTTGACATTATTCCAAAATTCATAATCATCATCAGGATCTACAGCCCAAGGGTTTTGCTTGATTCGTAGTTTTTCCCTGTATAAGGTTGTTTCCAACTCTTCTTTGAGGACAGCAACATTTCCTCCAGTAAGTCCCAAAATTCTTTTCTTACTGGCCTCAGCCACACTTTTCACGAATTCTTTCCTGCTTTTGCTGAGTTTGACTACAGGCCATTCATCCTTTTGAGGAAGAATGGGGTCGTATTTATGTTTGATATAGTCGTCGGTCAAGGCTTCAGGTTTTAGATTAAAAACAAAGATAACAAAAATAAGATTTGACAATTTGTCAATTTAGACAAAGTAAGTCGGTTTTTATCAAACGATTTTGCTTTTGAGTAGTTTCATTATTGAATTATTAAACCAACGGCTTTGTCGAACATGGAATCCGTCGTATTATTGCAGCACCAAAGCGCTATGAAGCCTGACCTCAAACAAATACAACAGCCCATTGCCACTGAAATGGTGGAGTTCGAGAAGAAGTTTAGAGACTTTATGAAAAGTAAGGTCAAACTTCTCGACCATATCACTAGTTACATTGTCAAAAGAAAAGGGAAGCAGATGCGACCTATGTTTGTATTTCTGACTGCTGGAGTAAGCGGACAGATTACAGAAGCGTCTTATCGTGGAGCAGCCTTGATTGAATTGTTGCATACAGCCACGCTTGTGCATGATGATGTAGTGGATGATGCGAATTATCGTAGAGGATTTTTTTCGATCAATGCCCTTTGGAAAAACAAAATCGCTGTACTTGTTGGAGATTACCTCTTATCTCGAGGGCTTTTATTGAGTGTGGATAATGGAGACTTCGAATTGCTCCGGATAGTATCACATGCCGTAAGGGAAATGTCGGAGGGAGAATTGCTCCAAATCGCAAAAGCCAGAAAACTTGATATTACAGAGGAAGTCTATTACAAAATCATCAGACAGAAAACCGCTAGTTTGATTGCTTCTTGCTGTGCTGTCGGTGCTGCTACTTCAGGCGCAAATCCTGAGTTTATCGAGAAAATGCGTGATTTTGGTGAGAAAGTGGGGATGGCCTTTCAGATCAAAGATGACCTTTTTGATTATGGTGAAGACGAAATCGGCAAACCTGTGGGAATTGATATCAAGGAGAAGAAAATGACTCTTCCACTGATCTATGCCTTGAACAATGCTTCATGGCTTGACAAGAAAAAAATCATCTATCTAATCCGCAATAAAAACGAAGATAAAAAAGCAGTCAATGAAGTCATAGATTTTGTGAAAAAGTCAGGGGGATTAGACTATGCCAATAAAGTGATGAATACTTACTTTGAAGAAGCATTGGCTTTGCTCAATGAATTTCCAGATTCTGAATACAAGACTTCACTGGAAGGATTGGTAAGATATACTATTGAAAGGAAGAAGTAGGTAGCCGTTCTAGCACACCTATTTTTATTTTTAAAAAATAGAATCTGTCTTGATACTATTTAAATGCTTTGTTTTTGAAGTCTTTTGCAATCTATAAAAGAGCAATGAATAAATAGGTGAAGTGTAATTAAGTACTTATTATTTTGGATGTTTTAAGATTGTTGCTTTTTTTGTTTTCAGCTTTTTACTTTGTGTTTTTAAGCTTGTTAAATTATTTACTTGTTTTAATTTATTGACTATGAAAAGGATTTGTTTATTTGCATTAACAGCATTGATTTTTAGTTGTAGTCCTGAAAAAGAAATTGAAATTCAGGATAAGACAATAGAAGAAATGATCATTGAGTTAGAAAATGACATTTTGGATAGAGAAATCTCAATTGAAAAGGAGGATCGAGTAAAAATGATTGATATGATGTTTGGTGGCTCTAACCAAGCTTATTTGGATACACTTAAAAAAGTAAAAGAAAGATTGGTTTCAAATCCAAGAATGAAAGAAGTGTACAAAAAAAGATTGGAGGCATATGAAGAAAGTAAGAATAGAGGTGGTGATTTAGATTCTTTTGAATAAAAGCCAAGGATTTATCTTTCAAACAGAATGAGCGCAAAATTTCTTTTACGTCAGTGCTTCTATAATTCAGAAGTAAGATTAGAGAAATACCCACATAAGCATTGAAAGAATAAATAGTAGCTGAAGGTAAGTATATCTGCCTTCAGCTTTTTTTGTTATAATTTCAATCCAGTCCTTTCATTTTTGGAATTAGGGAATTATGAACATTGCTTTGGTGAAATGCTGTGAAATTTCAGCCTACAATATTTTTAATTACTCAAAACAAATATTTTTTTATGATTATCCGTTTTTATACCAGTAGAATCTAAATAATTGAATTAACCTGTGATTTCGAACCAATATCAATAAATATCCAATATCTATTAGTATCAGTTTGCCAAAAAACAATCGTTTAATTGATTAGTGGCATGATTGCGGATAATCATATTTTTTTTAAATTGGTTGGGAAATTTGCCTGAGTGTTTTCTGATCAATTTCTATCCATTATCCCTAATTAATCTTATGAAATCAAGCATGACGAAAAACGTCACACACTGGGATGATTATCAACCATGCGAGATTCCATAGCCTGTCCCGACCAATCGGGATGACCTCTGAAAAACAAAATATAAACACATGAAAGAAAATTCCAATGAATTAGGCTGGTTTAGAAAGTTGCAGAAAAACAGCTGGAACCCAGAAGTCATTATTTCTGGCTTTGCCTTGGCTTTTATCCTTGTTTTCCCAAAAAGTCTATATGAATTTGCTGCAAAGATGATTCAAGATTGGGGTGTCAATTATCTCGGAGGACTTTTGGTGTTGATTTACTCTTCTTTTTTACTTAATGTATTCAAGATATTTTTGATAACTCATCTGGCGCTTAGGTTTGTCTGGACAGGAATGCTTGGTGTGAGTTATGCATTTCCCGAAGGGGTGATCAATGAAAGGCTGCCTTCTTATGTCAAAGGTTTTGAATTTGGAAATCTTAAAGATTACACTTTAAAGCTTGAAAGGATTTGCAGTTTGTTTTTTGGTATACCGACCTATTTAGCATTTATTTTTATACCAATCACATTGTATTTGGGCGTTCTGATTACAATTTATAAGCTCCTTGATCTAAGTTTTTTCATGTTTTATATCTTATTTATGGTGTCAATTTTACTTTTTGTAATTTATGGACTAGTCATAAGTAAGCTTAAGAAAAATGTCAAGGCCAAAAATCTCTTTAGTACACTTGGAGCTGTCTATCAGAGTAATTTGGGTAACCTAAGGTTTAATTTTGTTCAGTTGCTTATTTTTCTTGTTACAATTCCCTTTATAATCCATGACACTAGGGATTTTACGCTTTTCTTTCATGAAGTTTCCCTTACCGAAGAGCAAGTTGACTGGCCCGACAAATCTTGGTACATAGAGAATCAAAGGGATGCCGATTCAAGGTTTGGAAGAATTTTGATTCCTTCTGAATCCATAGAAGGAGATTTCTTGAAATTGAACATTGCCTATTATGGGGAAGATTTGAATTACCTGAAAGAACTGAATGGGGATTTTAAGATGACTTTAGATACCCTTTCATGGCATAGTCTTTCGGTACCAACAGATCTTTATAGAATCAGTATTGACGATTCGGTTTATAGTGAACTTGTTTGGAAAAATGTCATCAAAGCAGGATCTAATCAAAAAGCTTATGAATCATATGTCAACATTGGAGACCTTCAGCCTGGATTGCACACGATCAGACTAGAAAAATTGGCAATGAGAATGGAATTCTTTACAGATTCAGAGCCAAAACTAAGGAAAGATTGGGCAGTGTTTGATTTTTTCAAAAACTAATCTATTTAAAATTTAACTAAAAATTAGTTTAAAATTATTTTTATTAGTTGATCTATCAAGATATCTTTAACAGATATAATTTAGTTGATAAGAAATGGGAAAGTATTTTAAGATAGTAATGTTATTTATTTTATTTACGGTTATTTCAAAAGAATCCAAAGCTCAGGTTTATCTAGGTGGGGGCGGAGTGATCAGCCAATTCAGTTCAGCTGCACTTGAAGAGTACAGAGGGATAGGAGCGATTGTTCAGCGGCAGATATATTTGAAAGACAGCAGATTGTCATTGACTCCGACACTGCAAGGGAGTTGGTTGACCGATAAGCAATACAATGAAAATTTTTCTGAGTTTTATACTTCAGTTTCTGTTGGGGTGCATTTGAATTATGACCTGTTATCATTCAATAAATTTAGATTTACCCCATTTGCAGGACCTTCATTTGTTTGGGTTACCGGTACTGATGCGGGCGTATTGGCTCCGGTTCCGCAAGCAGTGAATTTTTACAGATTCGGTTTGGAGGTTGGTGCTTCCATGACTTATATCCATTCAGAAAAATTCAGCGTCAAATTGATTCCACTCACCTACACATTTAGCAACAAGGATTTCGTACAAGGGAATGTGTTTAGTTTACTTTTTCAGATCATGTAGTTGATGCCTACTAAACGTAGATTGCATCTACGTTTTCATATCCCTAAAATTTGCAATTCCACTTTCAAATAATAACACCCAAGCAATCAAGATATTTAAGGTGTAGTTACAAACCACACCTAGATGGATAGCCGTTTTTTTTAGGTTTTCTCAAAAAAGGAGGGGTTGGCCTAAGTTTAGATTGCATCTACACTTTCATATCCAGAGAATTTGAAGTTCTACATTCTTGTGATTTTCAAAATCACTCATAGAATGTTATTTCACGCTCTTTAATCACTTGTTGAAATACCTCGTCATTTTCTGAAGAAATGAATTTAAGTTCATTTTTAATCCAATTGCCAACATCATCATAATTATATCTCTTTATTTCAATTGTTTTTTCTTGAGGTTTTTTTAAAATATGTTCTTTTACATTCCCATTGGTGTCAAAAACATAAGATTCGTCTATGCTACGGCTACCATCGGATTCATAAACGACACGTTCTGTCATATTTGAATTTCTATCAAATTTCCTTGTGACTTTTGAGATCAAGTCTCCATTGGAATTGACTGACTTATAGAATATTTCATTTCCATTTTTGTCATATTCTATGGAGTTGAAAGTGCTTGGTTTTTTAGAATCATGTACGTTTTCTTGGGTCAGATTTTGGTTAGCGTCATAAGTGAGTTCATATGTTATTTCTTGTAATAACTCACCGTTATATTTTTCACCTTTTTTGGAAGTAAGACTTCCGTTTGCGTCATATTCAAAAGTGTTTATAAAGGATTGGTCTATTGCCAAATAATATCCGTTTATTAGTTCATTTAGGTGTCCATTTTCATTAATTGAAGAAGAGCTTTTGGGCATGTACCGCAAGTGTGTCTCTTTAATTATCCTATTTTTTTCATCATAATCATATTCCCAAATGAATTCCAATCTTTCTTCAGGGCCCACGAATTTTTCAAACTTGATAAGGTTATTGTTTTTGTCACGCTTCCATGTTTTTTTATAACCAAATGCGTTTGAAAAAGGATACTTCACTTTGACTTCAACCAATTTTGACTCTTGGTAAGTCTCACTCTGCACATAATCAATTTCACCATTTTGTTTGTACACGGTTATTATTTGATTTCCATCTTCATGGATTTCAAGTTTGTTTTGAAGATATAGTCCTTCATGAGGAAGAGCTGATTTTTTGGCTTCATGTTCTTCCCATTCTTCCATGGTAGCAAATGAATGATTTGTATAAGTTCGTTTTTCAATTTCTTTACCCTCACTGGAGTAGCTATATAGGATTTTCTTTTCTAGTCTATTTTGAAAATACTCTTTAGTCTCGTTGATTTGTCCTTCCGAATTATAAGTGCTCTCATGTGAGTATCCATCAGAACAAGAACTCATCTGCCTTCCTTGTATGTTAAAAGTATATTTTGAGGTACTAATTTTAGGTTCTTCATTGGGATATTTGACAGTTGAGGTTTCATTTATAGCTTTGACTTTTCCATTTAAATTCAATTTTTCCCAGTCAGTTTTTTCTTGAGTCGCAAAGCAGTCTGAATAAATTATTCCAAAAATCAATAATAGTATTATTTTAAAGACCGAAAACCTTTTAGTCATTGTTATAGATTTAATTTTTAAAGTATAAAATTTTGACAATTTTCTGTAATTTTTATCCAAATTTACGAGAATAATTAAACTCAAGTTTAGAACTCCAAAAATTTATAATCTCAATAAATATCATTTTTTGATCGAAAAATTGATTAACCAAAATAAAGAATAAAAAAATTTGAATATTTACTTTGAAAAACAAATCGCTTTGAATAAATCATGGAAAATCACCAATTATCTAAAGGGATAAAACCCAAAAACCTCCTACTGGCAGCACTATTAGGAGCTTTCTTGCCATTCGCAGTTTTGGTATTAATCATTCTTACCAAAGAAGATGTGTTTGAAACATGGATGCTGTTTCCACTCACCATTATCCCGGCAGGAGGAGCTTTCGGGGGCGTGTTTTTCTACCAAATGGGTTTTCAGTGGGTGCCAAGAAGTTGATTGCAGTTATCTTTAGTACAGTATTATATTTCGTTTTACTATGGATGAGTGCTGTACTGGCTTTTGCAATTACCGGGCATTGGGATTAGGAATAGAGGATCTGATCAAAATATATGGAGTTTTGGGCTAAAATTGATCATGTGCATCTGACTGTAAAGGAAAATAGATGGCACAAATATTTTTATGTTTTTTGCAGGGTCTCTTTGGCGATAGGTTTTTTTATTGCCGGGATGGTAAAAATTATGGGTGAACGATTTGCGAGTGGACTATCTGATGTACATCCCATGGGGTCATATTTGGAAGCACTTCATCACACAGGTTATTACTATACATTTATTGGAGTTGCTCAAGTGTTGGCAGCCCTGTTAATCTTGTATCATCGGACAGTGTTAATAGGAGCACTTTTGTACTTTTCAATTATTGTGAATATTTGGATCCTATCTTGGGCTGTTAGGTTTGATGGGTCTTTGATGTCCTCAACTTTGATGGTTTTGGCAAACCTGTATTTGATTTGTTGGAATTATGATCGATTGAAATATTTGTTCTTACCACCTAAGATCACTGTTTTAGATTTGACAAAAAAGCAAAATAAAAATAAGTTTCCTTTAAAGTTCTTTAGCGCGGTCCTTCTTGCTATAGTTTTGGTCTTTGTCATTACAATCAATGTTTTTGAAATAAGACCAAGAAATACCATTGAGCAATGCAAAATGCAATTTGAAAACACAGCATTTGAAGATGAAGGCTTTGAGTTTTGTGAATGTGTTCATTCCAAAGGTGATCCTTTGAATTCCTGTCTTGATGCGTTTGAAGTAGCTGTCAAATAGCTTTTATATCTAAGTAATTTGAAAGTTCTCAATTTAAATCATATGATTTAGGCGATGAAAAGGGGTCTCAAAGCAAGTTCTTTCTTTAATTGGATTTTAAACATAAGATTTTGATTGTTAATGCTATTGGTATTGAATCTTTTTTGCAGAAAATTCAAACTAAAAATTTGCTTCTTTCTTTCTTGTAAACAGCTTTATTAGTGGACGCATTTTTAAAGTGATTAAAATCTTATTTTAACCAAAACAAAAATTGTTATGATGAAAAAATTAAAAAGCTCATTAATGTTCGCATTTCTTGTAGGATCAGCATTTATGTTTAGCAATCCATTTTTGACAGCTCAATCTGTTGATCCTCTTCCTGGTAACCATAATTGTTGTCCAACGGGTAATGGATGTGTTGATAGGCAAGGATATGAGTTTAAGTATGATGAAAGCAGAGTAGCTTCTACTTGTACTGTAGCTGAGCCTGAAATTCATTAAGAACCAATAAATGGAGACAAATCTTGTCTCCTTTATTATATTTAACTTACTATGAAAAATATTTCTTTGATTATTTTATTGTTTTGTCTTCTCAGTTGTGTTGAAAAAGACCAAAAATCCATTTTTGATCAAAAACATCCAGAATTTGAATTGAAAGGTGTTAAGCTTGAATATAAAGAGATTATAGACCCATGGAAGATAGACCAAAAGAACTCTTACCTAATTATACAAGAAAAGGATATCATTCCAGAGGATCAACCACTGATATATATTATAGATAAGAAAACAAATGAAATTGTTAATTCGAAAGGAGTCATAGGATTTGGCCCTCTAGAGATTACAGATGCCCACATATTTGATCCAGGGAATTCCGAAGACACTTTTTGGGTCAATTCGGTGACAGCTAAGAAACTATCTGAATTTTCACTCTTAGACACCTCTAGATTGGCTATCAATGAATTCAGGCAAACAGAGCCGATGATTTTGGCTTACAAAGTTTACCTGACTAGAAATAACACTTTTCTATGCTTGATGGCAGATAGTCCCTACAAATTAGTTGAATTTGATAGTCATGGAAATTTCTTGAAAGGTCATGGAAAGTGGGAGCCTATAGCTAAATATAAAGAACTTGACGATTATTTATTGGGAACTTATAATAAGGGAGAATTAAAGACTAATTCAAAAAAAGATTACTTTGTTAAAGTTAGCTTATACAGGGATAGAATTGAAATTTTTGATTATAACTCAAAGTCTTTCAATATTATTGACGGTCCTAGAATGGAATTGCCTGAGGTAAATATTTCTGGAACTGGATCAAATGCCTCAATGGGTTTTAGGTTTGATCAAATTTACGGTTATCGGGACGTTTCTATCACGGAGAATTTTTTATTCTTGCTGTACAGTGGTTACAGTCAACTTGAGATCAGTCAAACAGGAATAGAAGCACTTACCGTTTACATGATGACTACATCAGGTAAATTAGTCGCAAAATTTTCACTAGATATAGGAATCAGAAGTTTGGCTGTTGACGAAAAATTAGGGAAAATATATGGCGTGACCAGAGACGAAAACCCAGGTATTGCAGTATTTGACTTCCCAAAGCATTTATTGAATAATCCCTAAGACAAAATTCAAGGCTAATATTTTTATCTTAATGTGGTATTTGTTTAAGTGGAATGTTTAAGCGTTTATTTCCACTTCAATTTTTGATAGAATTAGTTGGGAATATTGGGCATAATGATTTGTATATCTCTGCGCCGCTTTGCTTACTCTGCGGTTTTCTTTTTACGCAGATGAGCACAAAGTACAGCAAAGAAAACATCACCTGTTCAAACCTCTATTAGTCCCATCGGGACGGTCAACATATTAACGGTAGGTTTCAACCTACCGTCCTAGACGAATACGACGACCACGAAGTCCCATCGGGACGATCGATATAAATACCGTAGAGCACCCACTGCCTTTAAGCCTAACCCTCAATCAAATTGAAAAATCTCAAAGGCTTTCAATTTTTCTCAAACTAAACACATCTAGTACAAACAAATTAAATATCACTTTAAATAGTTTAAATATGTAGATAACTGTCATTTTGTTATTTTTATAAACTTAAAATTTTTTAAATTTTTCAAACTAAAAATTTGCTTCTTTCTTTCTTTCTTTCTTGTAAACAGCTTTATTAGTGGACTCATTTTTAAAGTGATTAAAATCTTATTTTAACCAAAACAAAAATTGTTATGAGAAACAAAAGTTTATTCTTATTTGGGTTATTTTTATCCAGTTATTTCATATTTGGTAACATAGATTATGTAGTCGGACAGGATTCTGTTGAACCGATTTATGAATCTTGTTATGGCAATCAAAATGAAGTTGGGCATCATACTTATGTAGTCTTGACAAAATTTTGTGGATCAGGGCAGTGGGGTCAAGGAGAAGTTTCTTGGGAAGATTGTGAACCTATATTGCAAAGCTGTTGCCCTATGATGGATTTTGAACCAGAACCAAAATGTACTTACTAATATGGTATTATGTATAACCCCCCAAAAAGTTATAAATAGCTTTTTGGTTTTTTTTTGGTTATTTATGATAATCTCTTGCAATAACAAAAAAGAGCATGAATTTATTCTGGTTGATTTAAATGAAACGTATTCCATCAAATATTCTGACATATTTTATGATTTACAAATAGTTCAATTGGATGATGGGGTACTAGTAGGTGACATTGATGATCTTATTGTCTTACATAATAGAGTTGTGATATTAGATAGAAGGATTTCAAATGCAGTTCATTTTTTTGACAGGAACGGGAGATGTATAAAGTCTATAATAGCTGATGATGGTCCTCAGGTATTTACATCGCCTAGCACCATATCTTTATCACAAAATGGAGATGAGATCTTGGTAACAGATGGCATGAGTTATAGTATTTATTTTTATGACCTTGATGGAAAATTCTTGAAAAAATTAGACAACAGGGATCTTTCAGTTGATGCGATCGATTTTTCTGGCGATAACTTTTATGTGTGGTCGAGAAATCAGGTAGATTGGAGTAAGAAATTAGAATTGAGAGATTTGATAAATTTTAGTGTAAATGGTTATATAGATTTGGAAAAAGAATTAGAATTTAAGGTCTTAGATGGTAGAGCAGCATCAATTTTCAAAAACAGCAAATATGATAATCTTTGTTTTACACAAAAGTTTCATCCTAAAATAATTCAAATTTCCAATTCGAAAATCCAGTCAACTTATTTATTTCAGTTTAATTCTTCAAATTTCGATTATTTAAAAGGGAATTCTTATCGAATGGTCGATCTTTATCGTGAGATAAAAGGGAGAAGCCTAAATGCTCTAAATGGAAATCTCGTTGCAATTGGTGATCATCTATTTGTTGATTTTATTTATAGTGGAGATCCTTATATCCGGACATTTTATTTTAATAAAAGTTCAAAAAAAAATATAGTGCTTGAAGCAATTATAAACGATATGGATATGGTTATGAAAAACAGGAGAAGTTTATATAAATATCCTGTTGTCAACGAATACATGACTTATGCGTATCAACCTTATGATGTACAGCAAGCTCTTTATGAATATGATAGAGAAGATAATAATCCTTATTTAGAAGATATTCGTTCCTTAAACTTAAAAAGCGATTCTAACCCTGTCCTTTTCATTTATAAGCTTAAAGAAGATATTGCAATAAGTTGGTAGCATTGGGTGGAGGTGTGGAAACCATACTTCTTTGTAATATAGTTTAATAACAGGTCTGTTTTGCTAAATAAAATTCCTACATTAAAATGGAATTACCTCTTAATAAAACCTCTCCAATTTAGAAAATCAAAATAATGCCTAAAACCATTTTTTATTTTTCCCTATTAGCAGTTTTTGTTTCCTGTAAAACAGAAACTGCTAACAATGATCCCAATGTTTTTAAAGTAGATTTCGATAAAGAGATTACTATCAAGTATTCCGAATTGTTTGATTCATTTGAAATTGTCCAACTAAAACCACTTACACCAATTGGGCGTCTAGATCAATTGATTTATAGTGAAGATCAAATTATTGCACTAGATCAGACGGTCAACAAGATGATTCATATATTTTCCAAATCGGGGGACTTTTTGACCGAAATCAATAACAAAGGAAATGGTCCAAGTGAATTCATAAATCAAAGAGGAGTCAGGTTGTCTAAAAACAAAGAGGACTTGTACTTTTATTGCCCTATCAACAAGAAAATCCTCATTTATGGATTAGATGGTGTATTCAAAAAAGAGTTTTATCAAAAAGACTTTTTTTCAGTTGGGGATATGTTTGTGGTAGATGATGGGATTGTGCTTGATGATTTTGTCCAAGATGATAAAGACAAGAAACTCATTTTTCTGGAAGATGATTTTATCAATTATCATTACCTAAAATACCCAAAAGAAGGTGCTCGTGAATTTGAATTTGAGGGCGGAAAGTCAGATTATTTTTTCCAAGGAAGAGAGGGTTTTTATTATAAAGATTTATTCGAGAACAGCGTTCTTCATTTTCATAAAGATCTATCAATTGAGAGGATTAATATAGATCTTGGAAGAAAATCTTTAGTTTTAGATGGAAAAAGGTCGTATTCATTTCAAGAGATTTATGATGAATTGATAAAGCAGGATGCTTATATTTTAGGTGATGGTTTGGTTGATTTAGGGGGGTATCTTTTGATGGACTTACATGGAGGTGATAAAACTCAAATGGTAATTGCTGAAAAGGAAACTAAGAAAACTATTTTGGTTCAAACACTTGAAAACGATATGGATGGGATCTTCAAAGAGGCACCTTTTTCTATTTTTGATTCACCAGGATATTTTGTGTACCCCATTAATTATCATTTTCTGAATTCCATTATTGATTTAGAGAATTTCCCTAATGATCAATACAAAAATGAATTGGCCAAAATATATGAAGCCGATGCAGAAGATATCATCCTGCTTGTTTATAAATTAAAGTCTGATATTAACATCAAGTTTTGAAAAATCAATTTGGTTTCTTGTTTTTAATTCCCCCTCAGTATGTTGTTCTATTCTTTGCGTCTTTATTAACCGCAGAGGAACGCGAAGTGACGCAGAGAAATATGTTGTCTATCCAAATCTAAAAATAGTCCCCTCGGGACGACCGACATCTTAAGGGTAGGTTTCAACCTACCGACAAAAATCGCTCCCACAACCGCAAAAGTCCCATCGGGATGTGGGATATTATTTAAATAAAACCCCAAAAATGCGAGAAAAGCTTCAAAGCTTTGGAAACTAATTTAACTTTGTTGAAACTGTAAATAATGCGTATGAAAATACAAAATATACTTTTTAAGTATGATATGTCTATATAAATAGTCTTTGGTTAAAATTCAGCAATAAAATTTTATCTTATTTTTCAAACTAAAAATTTGCTTCTTTCTTTCTTTCTTTCTTTTTTGTAAACAACTTTATTAGTGGACGCATTTTTAAAGTGATTAAAATCTTATTTTAACCAAAACAAAAAGTGTTATGAGAAATGTTTAAAGATTATGTTTGGGATTTTGGTTTACTTTAGCTGTTTCAGGTTTGTCTGTTGCATGGGATTCGGTCAATCCCATGCCCGAGCTGGGTGGCTCAATGAAATGTACAGTTAGTTCTAGTCATGCTGACAATATTGGAGTTTGCGTTAAAATGTTTGGTGGTGATCATTGTGTTTCAGGAGGCTTAGGTACAATGGATCCGAGGTGTAATGGAACCATTCAACCATTGTAATTTATTTATCATAAAAGTTGGCTTTTTTCCAGTATGATGAAAAGCCAACTTTTAAAATCTTTATCTATGAAATATTATTATCTAATACTTTTTGTTTTCTTCTTTAGTTGTTCATCTCAGGTTGAAAAATCCCGCTTTGAAAAGGAGGGTGCAATTACGATTACTCTTTCTGAAAAAGAAAGATTATTGTCTTTGAAGTTTAGTATTGGCGAATTAGATGAACGACCTGTTTTGGCTACTTTTAATTCAATTAATGGTGATGTAAAACTTATAGACATCATGTCTGGCAAGGACTTGTTTATGAAAAATATTCCTAATGAAGGGCCAAATTCTATTTCTGATTACATCATGGTAAATATGTATGTTGGTGACCAAAGGCTTTTTATTGTGTCTGATCAAGGGGATTTGGTTTTCATGCTTGATAGAAATGGGGAGATTTTACATACTATTGATCTTCCTAGTGGAGGTGATGATTATGATAATTTTTATTACTCAGATGGTAATATGCTTTTTTACGATAGTGGAGAAAAAATTTACTTGAATGTCTTTCCTGCGATGTTTCCGAGTAGAGATCAAAAAAAGGAATATTATAGTGTGTTAAATTATCAGATGGATGATTATAGCCCGCATTTTTTTGGTCCATTACCTAGAGAGAATGTAGAGAAATTCTGGGGAGAAGGGCATATGATCGTTTGTCCATTTGGGATTTATTCTAATCATTATGATGGATTTCTCACGGGCTTTGCAAACTCAAATATTTTGAGAGTATCGAATATGAAAGGGGAAATTACAAAGAAAGTAGAGCTTGAATTGCCAAATTGGCAAAGGCCAATACCTACAGATTTGAAATATGAAGATTTGGAAGGGGTAAGCCAAGACGCTATCTATGAACTTAGAGGATACAGCCAAGCTCAACAAAAAGTATGGAAGATCCTCGAGATGAAAGATGGATTTTTGCTTGAAGTATTGCAGCCAATTTCAGAAGCTCCCTTGCCAAGGTTCTCTGTTTATAAGTTTGATTTAGAATTCAACTTCGTTTCTTCACGGGATTTTTTTGATGATCATTATACTTGTTACCAATCCTTCATATTTGAAGATAAATATCATCTGGTAGATTTGAAGGCTTATGAGCAGAATGAAGATGAACTTGTGTTTGGCGCATTTTCTTTTGATGATATTTAACAAATGACAGCCCAAATATTGAGGGAATACCGCTTTGAAAACTAAGTGATTTGCAATTCCACTTTCAAATTAAAGAACCCATTAGCTAAGATATTAGAGGTGTAGTTTCAAACTACACCTAGTCGGTTAGTCGTTGCTTTTTAAGGATTTCTCAAAAAAAGGTGTGCCTCTAAGTGTAAATTGTATCTACGCTTTCATATCCATGGAATTTGTAATTCCCCTTTCAAATAGAATAACCCACGAAGCCAAAATATTTAAGGTGTAGTTTCAAACTACACCTAGTGGGTTAGTCGTTGCTTTTTAAGAATTTCTCAAAAAATAGGAGTGTGCCCCTAAGTGTAGATTGCATCTACACTTTCATATCCCTGGAATTTGCAATTCCAATCCAAGAGAATTATATTTAATTATGAGTGGTGCTTTTCAAATTAGAGATCAGGAAATGCCTTATTTTTTGACATTCCAAGTTGTAGGATGGGCAGATGTTTTTACCAGAAAGAGGTATAGGGATTTTATCTTAGAAAATTTAGCGTATTGTAGAAAATCTAAAGGGTTGTATCTATTTGGTTATGTAATTATGAGCAATCATATTCATTTGTTGGTTCAACAAAAAGATGGTAGGTTGTCAGATTGGGTTAGGGATTTCAAAAAGTTCACAAGTAAGAAATTGATAAAAATGATTTCAGAGAACCCTGATGAAAGGAGAAAGGAGTGGCTTCAAATGATTTTTGAATATCACGGGAAGTTTAATAAGAGGAATAATGATATTCAGTTCTGGACTCACGAAAACCATGCTGTTGAAATGTATAATGTTGCCATGATAGAAAGTAGAATGAAGTACATTCATGAAAACCCTGTTAGAGCTGCCATAGTTGAAAAACCCGAGGACTTTTTATACTCCAGCGCAAGGGATTATTCTGGGTTAAAGGGATTGATTGATTTAGATTATTGGTGATTTTGAATAAACCTGTACCCCTAAGCGTAGATTGCATCTACGCTTATCTATCCCTGGAATTTGCAATTCCACTTTCAAATATAAGAACCCAAGCAGTCAAAATATTTAGGGTGTAGTATCAAACTACACATAGTCGGTAGGTAGTTGATTTTTAAGTGTTTCTCAAAAAACAGGAGTGTCCCCTAAGCGTAGATTGCATCTACGCTTATCTATCCATGGAATTTGCAATTCCACTTTCAAATAAAAGAACCCACGAAGTCAAGATATTTAGAGTGTAGTTGCAAACTACACCTAGTCGGTAAGTCATTGCTTTTAAGGATATCTCAAAAAATAAGAGTGTGCCTCTAAGTGTAGATTGTATCTACACTTTCATATCCCTAGAATTTGCAATTCCACTTTCAAATAAAAGAACCCACGAAGTCAAGATATTTAGAGTGTAGTTGCAAACTACACCTAGTTGGTTTGTTGTGTGTTTTATCACTCTTCCCTCAAAAGCCCACTCACCAATTCTTCATGCTCTTCAATCCATCTGTCGTAAAGTCCGCCTGTCCCAGGGCCGTTGAAGCCGGTGTGGATGTGGCGTACTTTACCATTTTTGCCTATATAGATCAAAGTGGGAAAAGCCACAACACTACTCAAGGCTGGTAATGCTTCGGCAGCTTTCTCTTTGTTGCTTACACCTGCGATCAGGAATGTATATCCTGCTCCTAGCTTTTCAGCGGACTTCTTCACACGCTGACTTGCATAGTCAAAATCAGGCTTGCTCTCAAAGGCCAAGCCTATGATTTCTATCCCTCGATCTTTGTTCTTCTCATACCATGGAGCAAGAAACTTCGTCTCGTCCATGCAGTTGGGGCACCAAGTGCCAAATAACTGGACAAGGACAACCTTGTTTTTGAATTTGTCATCCTTGATACTGACGATGTTCCCTTCTGTGTCAGGAAAGCTAAAATCCAATTCCTCGTACCCATCTTTCAGATAGGTGAGTTCATAGGCGTCTGGCAATTCAAAATCCTCATCCCTCACGGCGATAAACGTTTCCTGATATCTTGGCCCACTTCTGAATCGTCCCTGGATAGAGCCATCTTCCAACAAATCTCCTGTGAAAAAAAACGCATGACTTCCATCAAATGCACTTAGAAAAAATTTCTCTCCACTGACATTGCCTGCAAGAAATCTATAATCTCCCAGAGCTGTCAAAAAAGTTCCTCGGATCTGAATTCCATTCTGCACAAATTCCCCGATGGCTTCATAGGTCTTTCCGTTTGAATCTTGGAATATGGTCTTCCATTTACCCGAAAAATCAGTCTTTGGCTTTTCGGTAACTTCAAATCTTTCAAATTCTCCTTTTTTCGCCTCAAAAGGAATAGCATAATCAGAAGATGTGTTTTTTACAAATACCCCTCGGAGTAAGCTGTCATTCTTTATTGATGCTTTTATTTCCGAATCGAAAACACCCATTGGAATAAAAATCGAATCATTTTTGACCAAAACATCATCAAGTTTGAGTTTTTCTTCTCCATTGATGAGATATGCCTCCCACTTTTCCCCACTTTTTTCAAGCTCCAATTCTACGGGAATTACGTCGGGATTGATGTCTAATTCGGCGTGCCACATTCCCTGAAGCTCATGTTTTGAATTTTGGCTTTGACTACAGGCAGCCAGTAAAAAAATGGAAAATGAAGCTAATAAAACTCTTGTTTTCATGGGTAGATGTGCATTTAAGGTGCAAATATAGATTAAATAATGAATTAAGCCTATCTATTTACTAGGGAAAAGTTTGGTGGTTTTTCTCAAATTTTTCAGGGTAGTGGGAATTTCTCCCACAATTCTCCCCCTCATTTTATACATTTGCTCGTCTAAACATGTTCAAACAAAAGATTTTAAATAAAACCCTCATATTTTACATAATTAAAGCGTTTTTGCCCCAGTCTTCCTTATACTCAAATCCTTGATCCTCAATTAAAAAAAGATTCATTTTTTGTAAAATCATTGTGATAGTAGAAATTTTTAGATACTTTTAAGAAAAAGTGGTGAAAAGTGGGGTGAAGTGGTGGATTGTGTAAAAGCTTTTCTTACTTTTGTATTTAAAGTAAACTCAAGATAAGTTCATGGGGATGTTCAATGGTCAATATGTATGTAAGATCGATGCCAAGGGTCGACTCGCATTGCCTGCCAAACTGAAGGCGGCAATTCCGAGCTCGAACGGCAATGAGCTATACCTGCGTTTTGGCGATGAAGGTTGCCTTGCTCTTTATACAGATCAGGAGTTCAAAAGTCTATATAATCAAATCAACGGGCTATCAGACAGAAATGAACTTCATCGAAAGATCAAAAGGGCATTTTTCAATAGCTTAGCCGTTTTGGAAATGGATAGTGCTGGTAGGATTTTGATTCCGAAAAACTTCTTAGAGTATGCAAAAATTGACTCAGAAGTCTATATACAAGCCATAGGTAAATTCATTGAGCTTTGGAATCCGAATACTTTCAAAAATGAGATTGAAATGGATCCAAAAGAGTTGTCGGCTTTGTTGGATTCAACTTTAGGAGAATTATGACAAATCAAATCTACCATATTCCTGTAATGCTTCATGAATGTATTGAAGGCTTGGCTATCAATCCAAATGGGGTCTATGTAGATCTGACTTTTGGTGGTGGCGGACATTCGCGGGAGATTTTGAAGAAATTAGATAAGGGTCATCTGTATGGTTTTGATCAGGATTCAGATGCAGAAGCCAATATTCCTGAAAGTGGAAATTTCACTTTTGTGTCGGCAAATTTTAGGGATCTGAAAAAATACCTCCGTCTTTATGGAGTGACGCAAGTAGATGGGATTATCGCTGATTTGGGGATTTCCTCGCATCAGATTGATGAGCCAAGTAGAGGCTTCTCCACAAGGTTTGAAGGTGATTTGGACATGAGGATGAGTTCTTCCATGAGTATGTCAGCCAAAGATGTTCTCAATACCTACGAGGAAGGAAAGCTTCATAAGATATTTGGGATCTATGGAGAAATAAAAAACGCAAAGACACTTGCTCAAGCAATTGTCTCGCATCGTGCGGCAGAGCCATTTGTGACCATCGAAGGTTTCAAAGCTTTGCTTCAGAAGTTTGCGCCAAGAGGCAGGGAATTCAAATATTTTGCACAGGTATTTCAGGCATTGCGAATTGAAGTGAATGACGAGCTGGGTGCTTTGGAGGAAATGCTTCTACAGACCATAGAGGTATTGAAGCCAGAAGGAAGGTTAGTTGTGATGAGCTACCATTCATTGGAAGATAGATTGGTGAAGAATTTCATCGCAAAAGGAAAATTTCAAGGGGAAGTAGAAAAAGATTTCTATGGCAATTTAATAAGGCCTCTTGAGCCAGTTACCAGAAAAGCAGTGACTGCTTCCGCAGAAGAATTGGAATTGAACAATAGGTCTAGAAGTGCCAAGTTAAGGATTGCAAAAAAAGTATAAAAAATGAGTCAGAATACTTTCAAAAAGAAAATCAAGGAAAGTGCTTCTCCGGGAGGTAAAAAGAAAACGCTTTTTACTTTAATAGAAGAAAAGCTCAACGTGACTGGATTTTTGGGAGAGGGTATTCCTGTGAAGTTTGGCCCTCCATTTTTCTTTGCCGCATTTTTGGCTATGATCTATATCTGGAGTAATCACCGCGCAGACAATATGATCCGAAAGATCGAAAGGATGCAGCAGGAAGTAGAAGATCTTCGTGCTGATGTAACAACACTGGAAGCTGAATATATGCTAAGCAGCAAACAGTCCGAAGTTGCAAAAAAAATACAGCCATTGGGCATATATGAAATTGACGAACCTCCTATTAAGATAAAATATAAAAAGTGAATATAAAACGTTCCATAGTACTGAGAGTAAGAATAGCCTTCATTTTGGTGTTCTTATTTGCTGGGCTGATCTTTTACAGGATCGCCCATTTGCAGTTTGTGGAGGGTGAGAAATGGCAGGCAAAATCCGAGAGTCTTAACTTTCAATTTAGGCAAGTAAGTGCCACTCGAGGAAATATCTATGCCGCAGATGGAAGCTTGCTGTCCACTAGCTTGCCATTTTACAGGGTAGTAATGGATCCTGCTGTAGCCAAAGAGGATGTGTTTTCTCAAGGGATAGACTCGTTGTCATATTTGCTTTCATCATATTACAAAGACAGATCTTCTGATTCTTACAAAAGAGCCATCAAGGATGCTAGGGCCAATGGGAAAAGATATTTGATTCTCAATAGAAAGCAGATTGGCTATCAAGATATGCAGGCCATGAGCAAATGGCCGATTTTCAGAAATGGAAGGAACAGAGGTGGGGTTATTTTCGAAAAAGTAGAGAAAAGGTACCGACCTTTCAATGATTTGGCAAATAGGACTGTAGGATATATCAATGAAGATAAGTACGGTGCTGGGATAGAATATAGCTTCAATGAGTTTTTGGAAGGGAAAAATGGAAAAGCCTTATTTCAAAGAATAGCTGGAGGAAGTTGGAAGCCAGTATTTGATGCCGAAGATATCAAACCAGATGATGGTTTTGATATTTGGACCACTTTGGACGTGAACATTCAAGATGTCGCAGAATCTGCTTTGCTGAGACAATTGATCAGTAAGGACGCTCAGTTTGGTTCGGTGATAGTGATGGAAGTTGCCACAGGTAAAATCAAAGCAATTTCAAATCTTCAGAAAAACAGTAGTGGAAGAGGGTATGGAGAGAATTACAATTTTGCTATTGGAGATCAAGGTTTGACAGAGCCTGGATCTACTTTCAAGCTTTTGTCCATGTTGGCACTTTTGGAAGAGGGGAAGATAAATCTTGATGAAGCGATAGATACAGGAAATGGTACTTTCAGATTCTATGACCGAATCATGCGCGATGCCAAGAATGGTGGCTATGGTGTCATTTCAATAAGAGAAGCTTTTGAAAAGTCTTCCAATGTGGCTATTTCAAAGTTGGTAGAACAGAATTTTGGACATCAACCAAAGAAATTTGTCAGCTATATAGAAAAAGCAGGTTTGGATAAGCCAATTGGTTTCCAACTCAAAGGTGAAGGCGCTCCTTATTTCAAAACTCCGGGAGATAAATATTGGTACGGAACTACCCTTCCTTGGATGTCCATTGGGTATGAATCCAAGCTTACTCCTATGCATACACTGATGCTTTACAATGCGATAGCGAATGATGGGAAAATGGTGAAACCAATGATTGTTCAGGCAATTGCAAGGGGAAATCAAATTGAGAAGAACTTCGAGACTGAGGTGGTGAGAAAAAGTATCGCTTCGGAAAAAACCATCAAACAGCTTCAGGGCTTGCTTCAGGGAGTGGTGGATAATGGTACAGCGAAGAACATTCACAACAATGACTATAAAATTGCAGGAAAAACAGGGACCGCTCAAAAATTAATTGATGGAAGATATACCCAACGGTATTACACATCATTTGCGGGATATTTTCCGGCAGACAATCCCAAGTATTCTGCAATAGTAATTATTGACAGTCCAAAAGGCTTCAATGCTTATGGTGGGGATGTATCTGCACCTGTATTTAAAGAAATAGCAGATAAGATCTATGCCCAAGACTTGCAGATCAATGTGAAAAATCAACCGAAATTCCAATTTGCTGATTTTAAAAACGATGAGTTTCCATTTATACAAGCTGGAAAATTCGAAGAGCTACAGATGCTTTGCAACAAGTTTGGTATCTCCAATCACTATAACAATGAAGGTGGTGAGAATTGGGTGAAGTCCACAGTCAGCAACAAGTCTATTCAGTGGAAATCGAATAAAGTAGAAGCTCCAACCGTACCTGATGTAAGTGGATTGTCTTTAAGAGATGCATTGTATGTTTTGGAAAACAAAGGACTTAGAGTGGTGTACGAAGGGAAAGGAAGAGTAAAAAATCAATCTGTCACTCCGGGCAGCTCACTTCAGCAAAATGCTGTGATAAAATTAGTATTAGGTTAAATGAGGATTTTAAAAGACATACTGTACAAAGTTTCACTGAACTCCACCATTGGGAATATGGATAGGGAGATCAGTGAGATTGTGTTTGATAGTCGGAAAGTAGTCAAGGACAGTGTCTTTGTTGCCATATCGGGTACAATCGTCGATGGACATGATTTCATTGAGACCGCTTTGGAAAAAGGTGCAAGTGTCATCGTCTGTGAAGTGTTGCCTGAAAAAGTCGATGCTAACATTACTTATGTTCAAGTGATTAGTTCTGCAAGTGCCTTGGGAATCATGGCAGCTAATTACTATGAAAATCCTTCTAGCAAATTGAAGATTGTGGCAGTTACTGGAACCAATGGTAAAACTACCACTGCTACATTGCTTTATCAGCTTTTTGTAGAAATGGGCTATGTAGTCGGGCTTTTGTCAACAGTAGAGAATAAGATCAACGATGAAATTATTCCTGCTACGCATACTACGCCGGACGCATTAAGTATCCAAGCTTTGCTAAGAAAAATGGTGGATGCAGGATGTACCCACTGTTTTATGGAGGCAAGTTCTCATGCAATAGTCCAAGAAAGAACTTCAGGAGTAAGGTTGACAGGTGCAATTTTCACCAATATTTCTCATGATCACTTAGATTATCATGGGACATTTGATGAGTATATCAAAGCCAAGAAAAAGCTTTTTGATGAATTGCCAAAAGATTCATTTGCATTGATAAATGCAGATGACAAAAGGGGGATGGTGATGCTTCAGAATACCAAAGCTACCCGTCAATCTTTTGGATTGAAATATCCAGCTGATTTTAAAGCAAAAATCCTTACTAATGCTTTGGAAGGATTGGAGCTTGATATCAACGGGAAGCAAGTATGGTTCAGGATGATCGGTGAATTCAATGCTTATAATATACTTGGTGTGATGGCTACAGCGGTGCTTTTGGGAGAAGATGAGGATGAAGTATTGATGCAGTTATCCAAAGTTCAGGGGGCACAAGGGAGGTTTGATAAAATTTCAATCGCAGGAATTACAGCTATAGTGGATTATGCTCATACACCTGATGCATTAGAAAATGTGCTGAAGACGATTCAAGGTGTGAGATCTGGAGGAGAGCAAGTCATTACAGTTGTGGGTTGTGGAGGTAATAGGGATAAAACCAAACGCCCTATCATGGCAAAGATCGCGACACAACTGAGTGACAAGGTCATTTTGACTTCTGACAATCCGAGAAATGAAGAACCGATGGCAATCTTAAGAGAAATGGAAGCAGGAGTAAATCCTGTTGATTTCAAAAAGACCATGATCATCGAAGATAGAAGAGAGGCAATCAAAACTGCCGGTATCATGGCCAATAAAGGTGATATTATTTTGATAGCAGGCAAAGGACACGAAACTTACCAAGAAATCAAAGGAGTAAAATATCCCTTTGATGATCGTGAAATAGTAAAGGAATTGATAACCCTATTGAATAAGTAAAAGATGTTATACCCCATTTTTGAATATTTCGACCAAGTATTGGATATCCCAGGGACGGGAGTGTTCCGCTATATCTCTTTCAGAGCAGGTATGGCAGCGCTTGTTTCCTTGATTATCACGATCACTTTTGGTCAGAATATCATCAGTTGGATCAGAAATAAGCAGATTGGTGAGGCTGTAAGGGATTTGGGGCTCGAAGGTCAGGCTGAGAAAAAAGGCACACCAACTATGGGGGGCTTGATGATCATGGCTGGAATAATTATTCCTACCCTTCTTTTTGCGAATATCAACAACATCTACATTATCCTGCTATTGGCAACTACTGTATGGTTAGGTGGAATTGGCTTTTTGGATGATTACATCAAAGTTTTTAGAAAAAATAAGGATGGTCTTAAAGGGAGATTTAAAATTATTGGTCAGGTAGGGATCGGAATTGTGGTTGGAGCTACACTCTACTTTCATGAAGGCGTAGTTGTACGTGAATTTACCAACCCTGTTTCGATAGAGGAAGGGGTAGTTGAAACACCTGCATTTAGAGATGTGAAGACCATGAAGACAACCATTCCTTTTATGAAGGACAACGAATTGAATTATGAAAGGATATTTGGGTTTCTTGGAGAAGCGGCTACACCGATTTTCTATATTCTTATCGTGATCTTCATCGTGACAGCAGTGTCAAATGGAGCAAATATCACAGATGGGATTGATGGATTGGCAGCGGGAACCTCGGCTATTATCGGCTTGACGATAGCGATTTTCGCCTACATTTCCGGCAACGCCATATTTTCCCAATACCTGAATGTATTCTTTATTCCAAATTCAGGTGAGCTTGTGATTTTCTGCGCAGCTTTTGTTGGTGCATGTGTTGGGTTCTTATGGTACAATGCCTATCCGGCACAAGTATTTATGGGAGATACAGGCAGCTTAATGCTAGGTGGTGTGATTGCAGTTTTGTCTTTGACTTTGAGAAAAGAACTATTGATACCTATTCTTTGCGGGATTTTCGTGATCGAAAATGCTTCTGTGATTATTCAGGTATCATACTTTAAATACACGAAAAAAAAATATGGTGAAGGAAGGAGAGTCTTTTTGATGTCTCCATTGCATCATCATTATCAAAAGAAAAATATTCATGAGGCGAAGATTGTAACAAGGTTTTGGATTCTTGGAATCCTCCTTGCCATCATCACTTTAGCAACATTGAAATTGAGATAAAATGAAGAAGATAGTCATACTTGGAGCCGGAGAAAGTGGTTTGGGAGCAGCATTGCTCGCAAAGCAAAAGGGCTATGCCGTATGGGTATCTGATATGGCGGCAATAAGTGCAGCCAGAAAAACGGCTTTGACTGATGCAGGAATTCCTTTTGAGGAGGGGAAGCATACAGAATCAGAAATTCTGAGTGCAGATGAGATTATCAAAAGCCCAGGTATTCCACCAAAAGCTCCGATCATGAAGTTGGTGGCTGAAAAGGGAATCCCGGTAATCGATGAATTGGAGTTTGCTTTTAGATTTTCTGAAGGGAAAGTGATAGCAATCACAGGAACGAATGGAAAAACAACGACTACACTTTTGACTTACCATTTGCTGAAAAGTGCAGGAATCAATGTAGGGCTTGCAGGTAATGTGGGCCAGAGTTGGGCAGGGCAATTGGTGAATGGAGATAAAGATTGGTGGGTAATTGAAGTGAGCAGCTTTCAGATTGATGGCTTTGCGGATTTCAAGCCAGCTGTTGCAGTATTGACAAATATCACACCTGACCATTTGGACAGGTATGATTATAAGTTGGAAAATTATATAGCTTCGAAAATTTCTTTGTTCAAGAATATGAAGGGAAATGACCTTGCTATTTATTATGCCGATGACCTGAATATCCACAATGGCTTTGTTGTGTCGCCAATTGCTGCTGATAAGGTTACAATCTCTACTTCCAAGCTTCCAAAAGAAGGTGGTCATTTCAATGGGAAAGAAATTGCAATTAACTACAAGCAAAGCAACTTCAAAATTGATACAACTGAGATTTCCCTCCGAGGAGTTCACAACATGCAAAATGTGATGTTTGCAACACTTGCCGCTGTGGCAGTTGGGATAAAAGAGGAGAAGATAAAATCTGCTTTGAAGGACTTTCAAAACGCACCACATAGAATGGAGTTGGTGGAAGTGATCAAAGGGGTGACTTTTATCAATGACAGCAAAGGCACCAATGTGGATGCTACAGCTTTCGCTTTGGAGAGTTTTGAAGAACCTTTGGTTTGGATAGCAGGGGGAGTTGATAAGGGAAATGATTATTCGGTATTGTTTCCTGTTGTAGAAGATCAGGTTAAAGTGCTGATTTGCCTTGGTGTGGACAATGAAAAATTGAAGTCGGCTTTTGCTGGCAAAGTCCAAAGGATTAAAGAAACAGAAGATATCGCTCAAGCTGTGGCTTGGGGATTGGAATATGGTGAAAGGGGAGATGTGGTATTGCTGTCGCCAGCATGCGCAAGTTTTGACCTTTTCAAAAATTATGAGGACAGAGGAGATCAATTCAAATCTGCGGTAAAGGCATTGAAAAAATAAGGGTGTTATGATGAACGCAGCGAAAAAGTTTGTAGATGATAATTTGAAGGGCGACCCAATCATTTGGGGGATCGTGATCATTTTGTCCATCATCAGTATGCTGGTAGTATATTCAGCTACAGGTTCGCTTGCATACAAATATAGAGGAGGAGATACTGAAAGCTACATCATCAAGCATGGCTTTTTGGTTGTAGTCAGCTTTGCAGTGATGTGGGCAGTCCACAAAATTCCTTATAAGACATTTGGGTTGATAGGTCGATTGTTATTGGTTGCTTCTATTCCCTTGTTGATATTCACTTATTTCTTTGGATCCAATATCAACGAAGCAAATAGATGGTTGACAATACCTTTGATCGATCAGGCATTTCAGCCTTCAGATGTTGCGAAACTTGCTTTGATAGCTACCCTTGCGAGTCTTTTGGCTAGAAAACAACAGAATATAAGGGATTTTCAAAATACATTTTTGCCAATCATGATTGCCATAGCCATTGTATGTGGTTTGATTGGAATGGCGAATATGTCCACCGCAGTCTTGCTATTGATGACATGTCTTTTGCTCATGTTTATCGGAAGGGTTCCGATGAGATTTATAGTCATGGTGGTTTTGATAGGAGGCTTGGCATTGACTACATCCCTTTTATTGGGACAGAGAGGTGGTACTTTCTTTTCTAGAATAGAAAATTTCGTTTCTGGAGAAGAGATTCCTTATCAGGCAGAGCAATCATATATAGCAATTTCCACAGGTGGAATTACGGGAAAAGGACCAGGGAATTCAGAACAAAGAAATTCACTTCCACATCCTTATTCGGATTTCATCTTTGCGATAATCATCGAAGAGTATGGACTTGTAGGAGGAGCGACAGTTTTGTTTCTCTATTTGGCTTTACTCTACCGAGGCATGCGAATAGTAGCATCCTCGACCAAACCTTTTGGAGGATTGCTTTCTGCAGGTTTGAGTTTTGCCCTAGTCCTTCAAGCGATGGTCAATATGGCTGTAGCCGTTGGGCTTGGACCAATTACAGGTTTGCCACTTCCTCTTTTGAGTATGGGTGGTACTTCATTGATTTTCACAGGATTTTCTTTGGGGATTATCCTCAGCGTTAGCCGCGGAGATCATGAAGATTCTGTAGAACCAATTTCGGAAGGGAAAAATATACCTAGAAAATCATTACAGGCAGCATAAAAAAAACAGTATATCAAAAAGTCAAATACATATAGAATCATGATCAGCGGTGGTGGTACCGGAGGGCATATTTACCCTGCGATAGCGATTGCCAATGCTTGGAAGGAAAAACATCCTTACACAGAATTTCTATTTGTTGGAGCTGAAGGTAAGATGGAAATGCAAAAAGTCCCTGAAGCAGGTTACAAAATCGAAGGCTTGAAAGTAGCCGGCTTGCAAAGGAGTTTGACACTTTCAAATTTGAGCTTTCCATTCAAACTGTTGGCAAGTTTAAAAAAAGCTAAAAGTCTAATCAGAGATTTCAAACCAAACGCAGTAGTGGGAGTGGGTGGATATGCAAGTGGGCCATTGCTTTATGCTGCGCAAAATAAAGGAATTCCAACATTGATTCAAGAGCAAAACTCTTATGCAGGTTTGACAAACAAACTGCTTTCAAAGAGGGCTCAAAAAATATGTGTTGCATACCCAAATATGGGTGCTTTTTTTCCAGAAGATAGATTGACTTACACGGGGAATCCTGTGAGAAAAGACATCATGGAGTTGAATGGAAAAAGAAAAGCAGCTGAAGCACGGTTTGGGTTAAAAGCGGACAAAAAAACGCTTTTGGTTTTAGGTGGCAGCTTGGGGGCAAGGACTATCAATCTTGCAGTCTTGCAGGATATGAAAGTTTTAGAAGAGTCCGGTTATCAGGTTTTGTGGCAATGTGGGCGCTTTTATTTTGAAGAAATGAATGCAAAAGTTAAAGAATCTGGACTCAATGAAATTCATGTGAATGAATTTATCAGAGAGATGGATTTAGCTTATGCTGCTGCAGATGTGGTGGTTTCGAGAGCTGGTGCATTGTCGGTTTCAGAATTGAGCTTGGTAGGAAAACCGGTGATATTTATCCCATCACCAAATGTGGCAGAAGACCATCAGACCAAAAATGCAATGGCCTATGTCAGCCAAGAAGCTGCGATACTTTTGAAAGACTCAGAGGCTATAGGCAAGTTAAAATCCACTGTAGATTCAGTGATGAATGATGAAAATAGAGCTGAGAAATTGGCTTCAAACATAATAAAATTGGCAAAGCCAAATGCAGCAATTGAAATCATTGAAGCTTTGGAAGGAATAATAAAATGAATGTAAGAAATCTACATAGCGTCCATTTTCTAGGTATCGGTGGTATCGGCATGAGTGCTTTGGCTCGATGGTTCAACCATCTTGGGATCAAAGTGTCAGGCTATGACAAGACACCTTCTCCTTTGACCGAAAAGTTGGAAGAGGAAGGCATGGAGATTTCTTTTGAAGATGCTATTGAAAACATCCCTTCACAAGTGAAGGACTTCAAAGAAAAGACATTGATCGTATGGACTCCGGCTATGCCAAAAGATTCTGAGCAATTGAATTTCTTCATCAATGAAGGGTTTGAATTGAGAAAAAGAGCGGCAGTGTTAGGTATGATCACGGCAGATCTTCCGACGGTGGCAGTGGCGGGTACACATGGCAAAACTACCACATCTTCCATGGTTGCGCATTTGCTGAAGCATGGTGGAAAAAATATTGCAGCGTTTTTGGGTGGGATTACACAAAACTATCAAAGTAATCTAATTCTCCATGACGAGTCGGGGCAGGACGTAACTGTCGTGGTCGAAGCAGATGAGTTTGACCGTTCGTTTCTCCATTTGCATCCAAATGTAGCTATTTTGACAAGCGTTGACCCGGATCATTTAGATATCTATGGTGACGATCAGGTAATGAAAGCAGGTTTTAGTGATTTCATTGATCTCATAGCTCCAAATGGAAAGCTTTATATCCAATCTAAGGCTTTTGAAAACTTAGCCAAAGGAGATTACAAAGCGCTATCTGTGACAAAATATGGAATCGACAAAGGAGCAATTCATGCCTCAAATGTAAAAGCTTTGCCAGGTTACTTCAGCTTTGATTTTGTGAATGAAGCAGAGGAAATAAGAAACTTGGAATTGAGAATGCCTGGATATCACAATGTCGAAAATGTGCTACCGGCAATAGCCATCGCACTTGATCTTGGAATAGATAAAGAGGCTATTAGAGAAGGATTGAAGACATTCAGAGGAGTCAAAAGGAGATTTGAAACCCACGTTCAAAAGGAAGATAGGGTTTATATAGATGATTATGCGCACCATCCTGAGGAGATCAGGGCTTTTTTGAATTCAGTAAAAGCCATGTATCCTACAAAAAGATTGACAGCTGTATTTCAGCCACATCTTTTTACAAGGACTAGGGATTTTGCGGAAGGTTTTTCCGATAGTTTGTCGCTTGCCGATGAAGTTGTTTTGTTGGATATCTATCCTGCAAGAGAGCAGCCGATAGAAGGGGTGACTGCGGGAATGCTCTTGGCAAATATCAGGTCTGGAATGAAATCCTTGCAGACAAAAGAAAGCTTATTGACTTATCTCAATGTAAGCAAGCCTGAGGTACTTGTGACGATTGGCGCAGGTGATATTGATAGGTTAGTTGGACCAATAGCTAAATGGATGCAAGATGAAGTCTAACATGAAAAAATCTATCAGCTTTACCATCATTCTAATAGTATTGGTGGTATTTATCGGGTTCGTTGAGAAGAAGAATTCTGAGAAGACAATGACAAATATTCAGGTGAAAGTAAATGCTATTGCTGATGTTTATTTTGTCGATGAAAAGGAAATATTGGAAAAGTTAAAGACGGAGTTTCCGATTCTGAATGCTGGGATTTTGATGAATGAACTGAATTTCAGCAGAATTGAAAATAAAGTTGAAGACCATCCATTTGTCAAGAATGCGGAGGTTTTTGGAGATCTGAAAGGAAATGTTTGGATAGAAATCGATCAATATAAACCAATGGCAAGAATCGTTAGGCCGATGGCAGCAGATGGATATATTTCTACTGAAGGAATTATACTACCGACCTCTCCGAATTACACGACGCGGGTTTTGACTTTGGAGGGTGCCTATGCGGAGCGATTGCTGGAATTGGAAGATTTGAGCAAGGAGCATTCAGATTTGTTGAATCTGATTAAGTACATAGAAAAAGATGATTTCTGGAAAGCCCAAATTACGGGATTGGAAATAAATAGAAAAGGTAATATCAAGCTCAACCAACAAGTTGGAAAACAAGTGATCGAGTTTGGAGACGCTAAGGATATTGAAGAAAAGTTTAAAAAAATCTCACTTTTCTATGATGAAATCCTTCCGGCAAAAGGATGGAATACATACAGTAGAGTGAATGTAAAATATAAGGATCAAATTATTTGTGAATAATTGAATGGCTATGGAAAATGACAACTTAATCGTAGGACTGGATATCGGAACCACCAAAATCTGCGCAATCATTGGGCGTAAGAATGAATTTGGGAAACTGGAAGTGCTTGGCATGGGCAAAGCTGTCTCTGATGGAGTCATCAGAGGGATCGTGACCAATATCGACAAAACCGTAAATGCAATACAGAAAGCTGTCCAAGACGCTGCTGATATGGCTGATGTGAATATTGGGGAGGTGATCGTGGGGATCGCAGGTCAGCATATTAAAAGTACCGTTCACCATGGAGTGACAATAAGACGTCAAAATCAGGATGAAATTACGATTGAAGATGTTCGTGGACTTTCCAATGATATGGAAAACATCGTTGTGCCTCCAGGCAATTCGATCATCCATGTCATGCCACAAGATTATACTGTCGATTATGAAGATGGCATCAAAGATCCTGTTGGGATGTCAGGTTCTAGATTGGAAGCCGATTTCCATATCATCACTGCACAGACCACAGCTATCAACAACATCAATAGATGTGTCAAAAGAGCCAATCTGATCTCGCAAGATTTGATATTGGAGCCATTGGCAAGTTCACTTTCTGTATTGGGGGATATTGACAAAGAAGCAGGTGTTTGTTTGGTAGATATTGGAGGAGGAACTACAGATATTGCCATTTTCTACGATAACATTATCCGTCATACAGCAGTCATTCCTTTGGGAGGAAATATCATCACGACTGATATTAAAGAAGGTTGTATGGTATTGCACCATCAAGCAGAATTATTGAAGACAAAATTTGGGAAAGCCATAGCCGAAGAAGCCAATCCAAATGAAATAGTGTCAATTCCAGGTCTAAGAAACAGACCTCCGAAAGAGATTTCTATCAGAAACCTAGCCGCGATCATTCAGGCAAGAATGGAAGAGATTATTGAATATGTCCAAAATGAATTAGTTGCAAGTGGGCATTATAAAAAATTGGCTGCTGGTATTGTATTGACAGGTGGTGGTGCACAGCTGCAAGGCGTAGCGCAACTCTTTGAATATATGACTGGATTGGATACTAGAATTGGTTATCCAAATGAACATTTGGGTAAATGTAAAATCGAAGAGGTAAAAAGTCCTATGTATGCGACCACAGTTGGTCTGGTGCTTGCAGGATTCAAATCACTAGATGATAGAGAGACTTCATACAACGAAAGAAATCTAGAATCAGGAGGAGAAATTAAGCAAGGTCTAAAAGTGAAGCCTCAAGAAAGACTACCACTTAACGCTGATAAATTGTTTACCAGAATCGGAAGCCGAATTAAAGATATTATTGGTGGAGATGTGGGAGACGAAGGAGGAAATTACTAGGGCTTATCGAATTGAGGGGATTTGAGAGATCTTGTTTTTCATTTCCCCCTTCTTTAAGTTCTTTAAAAATAATTAATAGGATTATCCGAAATGACACCAAAAGGTAAATAAAACAATTGGATCAAGCGGATAATCATCGACAGATCACCGTCGACAGTAGCTGAATTCAAATTAGGTGCCTGATTAAATGTAGGGATAGATTTGGAAGCAGATATAAATAATTGAAAAATATAGTTCACCAAAATAAATTTTAAAATGTCAGATAACATGAAAGATTACAAATTTGATCTTCCAAAAAATCACAAATCTATCATCAAGGTGATAGGTGTCGGAGGAGGTGGTTCTAATGCGGTGAACCACATGTATAACCAAGGTATCAAGGATGTAGAGTTTGTGGTAGTCAATACCGATGCTCAGGCTTTGAAAAGCAGTCCTGTGCCTTTGAGACTTCAGTTGGGTGCAAACTTGACCGAAGGGCTTGGAGCAGGTGCCAATCCTGAAAAGGGTAGAAATGCAGCTTTAGAAAGCAAAGAAGAAATTAGGGAATTACTCTCTGACAATACCAAAATGGTATTTATCACAGCTGGTATGGGTGGTGGTACAGGTACAGGTGCAGCACCAGTGATTGCCAAGATAGCCAAGGATTTGGATATCCTGACTGTTGGGATCGTTACAGCCCCTTTTATTTTCGAAGGAAAGAAAAAAATGAATTCAGCCCAAGCGGGTATCGAAGCTTTGAGAGATAATTGTGATACTGTCTTGGTTATCCTCAATGATAAATTGAGAGAAATTTATGGCAATCTTGCTATCAGATCGGCATTTGCTAAAGCTGATAATATTCTTTCGACTGCTGCTAAATCAATCGCAGAGATCATCACTGTTCATCAAGATGTGAACGTGGATTTTGAAGATGTCAAAACAGTAATGAAAGATGCAGGTGCTGCTGTGATGGGTTCTGCTACCGAAGAAGGTGAAGGAAGAGCTATCAAAGCTGCTGAAAAAGCAATTGCTTCGCCGTTGTTGAACAATGTTGATATCAAAGGAGCTCAGAAAATCTTGTTGTCAATCATGTCAGGGGAAGATGAAGAACTTTCTATGGATGAATTGAGTGAAATCACTGAGTATATCCAAGAAAGAGCTGGAGAAGAAGCAGAAGTTATTTTTGGACAAGGTATTGACACTGATTTGGGTAAAGCAATCAGGGTTACAGTGATTGCTACAGGATTTGAAATGGACAGGTTGACTGCTTTGGCTACACCAAGTGGAAACAATAGCCAAGCTCAAGTTGTGAGTAAGGTTATTGAAGTTACTGAAGAGGTTGAACAGCCTGTGAAAAAATTGATTCATTTGGAATCTGGAAAAACTTCAAAAATAGAAGAAGATGCTCCAGCTGAATCAGGACAGACTTTTACTTTTACTTTCAATAAGCCTTTGGTACCAACTGCCACTGAGAGCAAAACTACAGCAGAAGCATCAAGAGCTCAAGAAATCAAAAGGGTAGAAGCTCCTAAGCAAGTTGAAATACAAGAACAAGATGCGGAAGGTGAATTTCAGTTTGTAAAAGCTAATAATTCAGATTCTGAAAAGAAAGTATATACTTTGCAGGACGAAGAGCAGCCTACAGCCAAAGCACCGGTGGAAGAAAAATCTGCAGCTGACGAAAATGCTTATGGCAACGATTATTATGAGCAATTGAAGCAAAAAGCAATTCAAAGAGCACATGAGCGTTTTGAAAAGCTGAAAAGCATCAAGAGTTTCAATCAGAATCCTGAGGAATTCAAAGATAAATTGGAAACGCCTGCATTTGTAAGAAAGCAAGTGAAATTAAATGATGTGCAGCATAGTTCCGAAAGGAGCATTTCAAGGTTCAATTTGACTGATGACAATGAGTTCTTGAAAAACAATAGATTTCTGCATGACAATGTTGATTAAGTATTAAAACTTAATCAACATTTCAGCCTGGGTTTGAAGCAATTCCATGTACAGCCTGTTGGTGAGCAGGTTATCTGACATATTGTCCTCGATCTTAGCATACTTAAGTTTGAGGGCGAGTACATGCATACCCAAGTAATGAAAGATGTCGGTAAGGTGGCTCAAAGCGATGCCACCACCGCCTATTCCAGATGAAATTCCTACCATTGCACATTTTTTGTTCCTAAACGAATTGGGATATGTCATTCCATCAATGAATGATTTTAGAACTCCCGGGAAAGACCCATTGTATTCCGGAACTATAAATACAAACTTGTCACCTTCCATTACTTTACTGTGAAACTTATTATACAACACATTTTTTCCGTTGTTTTCATACAAAGCTGAAAATGAAAAATCTATCGGTAAATGCTCCAATTCCAAAACTTCTGTTTGTTCTCCAAGTTCTAAAAGTACGTTTTGGTATATGAGTGCTATCTTCTTTGAAATTGAATTTTTTCTATTCGTGCCAACTATAATTTTGATCATCTCGTCGTTTTCCTTTTTTTATGATGATACTACAATTTGTGTAGATATTTAGTTTCGCCAGATTCAATATTAATTTTCCATGTTTCTTTCCTATCAAAGTATCCGATAATCATCCTAAACTTAAATCATTTCCGTATTTTAGTCCAAAATTAAAAATTATGAGGCAAGAACCAGAAATTGATTATTTGGAGCAAATAAAACATGCTAAAGATCATATCAGTAATATTTTTAATAAGAAAATTGATGTTGGAGTTATCCTGGGAACTGGACTGGGGCAACTAATCAAACAAATCGATGTCATCCATGAGATCCCATACGAAGAAATCCCATTTTTCCCTGTTTCTACTGTAGAAAGCCACAGCGGCAAGTTGATTGTTGGAGAATTGTCTGGCAAAACTGTTGTCGCAATGCAAGGGAGATTCCATTATTATGAGGGTTATTCCATGAAGGAGGTGACTTTTCCTGTGAGAGTCCTGAAAGCTTTAGGTGTAAATAATTTATTTGTATCAAATGCAGCAGGTGGTTTACATCCTGACTATAAGATAGGAGGCTTGATGATATTGAATGACCATATAGATCTTTTTCCGGAGAATCCGTTGAGAGGCAAAAACTTAGATAGCTTTGGAGTAAGGTTCCCGGATATGAGCGAACCATATTGCCCTAAGTTGATCGAAAAAGCTCTTGAAATTGCTAAGGACAACAATGTTGAAGTCAATCAAGGTGTATATGTCGGAGTGCAGGGCCCGAATTTGGAGACAAAAGCTGAATATGTATACCTAAGAACTATCGGCGCTGATGCGGTAGGTATGAGCACCATTCCTGAAGTGATTGTGGCTAGGCAGATGGAGATGAAAGTATTCGCAATTTCTGCCATCACAGATTTATGTTCGCCAGGGAATGTCAAAAAAATCAGTATTGCTGAAGTCCTTGCCGCAGCAGCCATTGCAGAACCAAAGATGTCTCTAATCATCAAAGAGCTGGTGAGGGAAATATGAGGTTTTATATATAAGACACAAGATTCAAGAAACAAGACACAAGGTTCAAGACAAGAGATTCGAGAAGTAAAAGAGAGTGCCCTGAAGGGGCATATGATCCGAGCTTCGGGTCCTGAGCCTATGTCTTAAAAGATTTTAGTTGAATGTTTGCCCTGAAGGGGCATTTGATTGGTTAGCGGGAATATATAGAAATCAATAAAAAAAGTGTCAAGTAATTTTAGGATGTGACAAATTAACCCGGAATGGGGCAGACAATTACAGACAGTGTTAAACTTCTCTAATCTCTAGAATAGAAAGTGATAACGATTTTCAGGACTGTAAACTATCTTTGGGTTAAACTGGACACATATATAACCAATCATCAAATCACTTGATAACAAATCTCCATTCTATAGAGAATTCAGATAGCCTAATCCTCAGATAACCTAATCTCTAGTTCAGCTGATAACTCGTTCAACCTAATTAACTATTCTTTATACTTTTGTAAAGAACTGAAATCATGTTTATGGCCAAGAAAAAATTCAAGGAAGTAATTCAGAAAAGTGAAGAAGCGATTTTGGTGGATTTCTATGCGGATTGGTGCGGGCCTTGTCAGACGATGAATCCCGTGCTCGATGAAGTGATTGCTGAATTGGATGGAAAAATCAAGCTGTTCAAACTCAATATTGACAAAAATCCACAAGCAGCGCAACAGTTTGGGGTGCGCTCTATTCCACATTATATTCTTTTCAAAAGAGGCAAAATCCTCTGGAGAAAAGGAGGCTACATGACCAAAAGAGATTTGTTACAGGCGATGAAAGGCTTTGTGGGATGAGAGGAAGTTGTGACTTGTAAATACCGACAATATTGAAGGATCTCTGTCAATATGTTTTTTAAAATTGAAATAAATTAAGATGTCAGGGCTAAAGCCCCTTCTGGAAAAAAAAAATCTTCGTCCTACGAAGATATCAGAGCTACGCTCCTCTTCCATTAGGTTATGTGATAATTCTATGATGATGATAGGGCTAACGCCCTCTGCGATTCACTCCTAGTTTTTTTTGTAATCATTTAACCATTTGTTTATGGTTTCTCGAAACTCATTCACACAAAAAAACCTCCCCTAAATTTTTCTAGAGGAGGTTTTACAATATTTATTAATTCAGTCTATTACCGATCAATTGACTAATCACCAATAACTGATAACCAATCAACTCAACTTTCCGTTGACTGTCGTCTGTTGACCAAAAATCACTTCTTCCAACTCGCTTTCCCACCTTTGGCTGAATCCACAGTGATGCTGTAGTTTCCACCTCCGCTGACAATCCATCTTACTTTCACTGCTCCCATTCCAGGGATATTAGCTACTGAAATTTTCTCAGGATTAACTTTTTGTTCGGTCACATTGTTGAAGTCTTCATTTTCAACTGTAAATCCGGCTACTACTTTAGCTCCTGAAATCGATACATAATCAGGTCTTTCGATTTTGTATTTCAAATCCTGACTTGAATGCGTAGGGATCAACCTTTCATTGTAAATAGTAGCAGTTACTTCTTTCAATCCACCACCCAAATCAACTTCCTTTACATCCATTACACTCAATTTTGGTGTATGGTAAGCATGAAGAATGGAGAATGCTGCATTTCTATGCGCATCCTGCTCTAGCAAGAAACCTGGATGTAACCTTCCGAAATTTTTCTTAAATCCACCGATTTCAACTGTTCCGAATTGTGGATGTTCATATTCTTTCCACTTCACAAATGCATCACCGAATGTCAAATACTTATCTACATCCATTTGCTCGTCTTGATTACCTCTACCCGCATTTTTGTGGAAATAAAGGTATGAAGTCATCAATTCATTGGAGTAAGTGAAGATCCCTCTACCACCGTAGAACCAATCCAACTGACCACCAAATACAGAATAAAGATCTTTGTAAACTACCAAGTATCTGTATCCTGGCATAAACTCTTCACCTTTTTTAGCAATAGCATCATAGATTCTTACATCATTCGCATTGTAAGTGCCCAAATCTTCTTCAGCTCCAGGACCTCTCAAGATCATTCCACCATAGTTGTGGTAAGATTGTGCTGCAGCGATATTTGGTCTCTTCATCACAAAATCAACTACTGCACGGTTTTCAGGAACTGAGAATGGATATCTCAATGCGCCACTCTGTACGTAATCAGGCTGCCAGTTCCATCCCCAATCTCTGTTAGGATCATAATAGCCAATCCCATCACTATTTACTCTTCCATCACCATCTCTGTCGAGACCTTCTTGGCCGAGCATTTCATATTCTCCTTTTTCGTCAATGCCAACACGGATCAATTTTCTTGGATCCATTGGGTCTTTGATAAAGTTTCCAGTTGGAGATTTTCTGATCATGGTAGTGATACTTCCATCCCCATCCAAATCATCCATTGGATCTTCTCCATATTCACCATCACCATTGTTGTCAAATACCATCATCCCTGATCTTGGAGAACTTCCGGTATTTGGACCAGTCATAAAGTAATCATGTGCATCAGGATTGATAGTAGGAGCAAAGTAGAATGTTTTGTCTTTCAACAACTCTGTGATAAAATCTAACTCGCCATACATTTCCATCAAGTACCAAGCAGTGTAAAGTGTAAATTCTGTACCCTGAATCTCATTTGAGTGGATGTTTCCATCTATCCACATCGCCGGCTTGTCCTCTGCTTTGCCAGCTTTGAAATCAGTTACGGTAAGTACCCATATATCATTATCTTGGTATGACTTCCCAATACTTTCCAATTTCACTAGGTTGGGATGTTTGGCGACCATGTCACGCATGATTTCCAACAAAGCTTTATTGGTGTGGTATCTGTTCCAAGATACTTGAACTTTAGGATTGTGCGGGGTTCCGTTGGCACGAAAATATCGTTCTGCTGCCACCTGTGCATCAGAAGTTTGTGTAGCTCCAAAGCACATCGCAGCGCTGAGTGCCGTTGTATATATCCAGTTTTTGAATTTCATAATTTGAATTTTTCGATGTGATTAGAGTTTTACATTCAAAGTAGCGAAGCCTGTGTGTGCAGCACCAGCTTTGATGTCTACATTTCCACTTCCTTTTACAATCCAGCTTACACTAGCTTTCTCGAAAGCACCGATACTTCTGATCAATTGTTTTTTATCTCCGGCAACCAAATCTTTGGCATCCTTAGATATATCAACCCTTACTTTTCTCAACCATCTTGATCTTTCTCCTAGTTGTGAGTGTGTAGGTAATGGTGAATTGTTGAATAAATCTGCCGTTATCCTTGTAAGACCATTACCTAGTTTTTCTGTTTTCACATTGTGAAATTCAAGTTTAGGCTGTAATTCCGCGAGTTTTAGGATAAAAGCAGTATGTTCTTCAGCGATTTCATTCACTTTGCTGAATGGAGGATTGTACATGGCAAACGGTTTGATACCTCCAACTTCTACTTTTTGTCCAGGGAAATCTGGGTGCTCTACACTTGTCCATGGGACAAATACATCGTTGATACCTTCCTGTTCTGCCCAAGCCAAGAAGTTGGCCTCTGCATTGGTGTTGCTTTTGCCATCGGCATCTTTTACCTCTGGAGCCCACCATCCTGGAGTACTAAAGCTTAATCTAGCAAAATGGAAATATGCCCACTGGAAAAAGTCACCATCTGTACCTTGGTTTGTTTGATTAAATGCTTTTTGGGAAACAGTTTCATTATATATCCCTGATACCATGCTGTTGATCGCTACGTCTTTTTCCAACATAGAAGTCAAAATCCTCTTTCTGGCATCTGCAGCATTGTATTTCAATGGAGAAGAAAGGTTGTTTGATGGACTGAAAGATACAAATGCAAATATATTCCACTGATCAAACAAATAATCCAACATCAGTCTGGTCTCTACTTGTGAAGCAGCAAAATCACCAGCAAGTGGTTCAAAGATTGGGAATTTGTATGTCAAACTCTTGTTGAAAGCGATGCCTTCTGATAAGTCTTCTCCAAATGAACCGTCTTTGTCTTTATCTCTACTTTCAGGGAATAGCATATAGCTGCCATTTTTTCCTTTGGCTCGATCTGCTTTTACCAAGATGCGTTCATCCTTTTCGTGTGTAGTGTAATCACCCATTGGTGATTCTACGCGCATCATGGTGATTAGACCATCTTTGTTTAGGTCTTCATAGCCATCTTCACTTACTATGCCATCACGGTCATGATCGATTTTTGCAGCATTCCCTCTTCTTTCGTATTTGAGAGAAGCATGGTACTGCTCGTAGGCATCAGGAGACATGTTAGGAAAAATATAAAAAGTCGTCTTCTCTAATTTCGCAGCGTGTTCTTTTACCAGTTTTTCGGCAAATTGTACTGCTAATTCCACACTCAACACATGGAATCCTTCAATGCCGCCTACTACTGCTATAGCAGGCTTATTGTCTAAGTCTCCAGTTCCTACTTTAAGAACCCAGATGTCCTTGCCTCCCTCTGTTTTTGTCAAGGAAGTAAGTTTAGCAGGGCTTCCACTGCCTGAAATTGCTTGTAGCCTTTGATTGACCTGACCAAGGGTAGGGTAATCTCCCTGTGCCAGCGTGGTTGAAGTTAGGGATAAAAGCATCCCTGCTCCTGCAA
The DNA here is from genome assembly GCF_022549785.1 of Belliella alkalica. Classification (GTDB taxonomy): domain Bacteria; phylum Bacteroidota; class Bacteroidia; order Cytophagales; family Cyclobacteriaceae; genus Belliella; species Belliella alkalica. Next base: position 127,529 of record NZ_JAKZGO010000005.1, on the reverse strand, counting down.
CCATCGACAGATAAATATTCTTCATAAAGTCTTTAAGGTTTAGATCTTTTGCCAAGAAAATGTACTTGACGCATCTATGTTACAAAAAATACTCGGATTAAAGAATCTGCATTAGTTGTACTGACCTACTGATTTTTGAAAGGCGGAAAGTTTGTATGAAAGGATAGGGGAAAGTAGCCTTCCTACTGTCAATAAAAAAGTAAAAAGTGAATTGTATAAAGTGCCATTTACAAAGCACGATGTACAAAGAAACATCTCTAATTCTGGGGCTACCTAATCCCGACAAACCGGAATAAGCTTTTTCAGCCTTGAACTCCATCCTGAAACGTAGTTTTAGGAGGAGTCTTTACCTTTAAACTTTTCAACTTAATAACTTTTCAACCAATATTCCATCCCGATAGCTATACGAACCAATCTTTTAATTTTCTCCATCCGCCACGGCCAAGGTATACACCATGCTATAACTATCCATACCGCCAAGGTAACTCGACCTTCCAGCTTTCCAGCTAATTTCCTAATCTTTTAATCCACCAATCCCCAGTACCACCATCATCCTGTCAAATTCAAAATTAAATTCTGATCTAAGGTGGTGAAAAGTTGATATTCCTAAAATGCTTTTAGCATACTTCTAAAGTTTGTTTATCTTTGTCCACTTTAATTAAATCAATCTAAATCATGCTTAGATCTCATACATGTGGAGAGTTACGTCTCACAGATATCAATACAGAAGTTACGCTTGCCGGCTGGGTTCAGCGCGTTAGAAATAAAGGTGGTCTCATTTGGGTAGATCTTAGGGATAGATATGGTGTAACCCAACTGATTTTTGAAGAAGGATCGACAGACAAGGCACTTTTGGATAAAGCAGCTTCCTTAGGAAGAGAATTTGTGATTCAAGCAAGTGGTAAAGTAATTGAGAGAACTTCCAAAAATGATAAAATCCCAACAGGAGCAATCGAAGTAAAGGCAGAAACACTGGAAGTTTTGAACGCTGCGAAAGTTCCGCCATTTATCATCGAAGATGAAACAGACGGTGGGGATGAGCTACGGATGAAATACAGATATCTGGATCTAAGGAGAAATGTAGTTCGTGAAAAATTACAATTGAGGCATCGCATGATGCAGGAAACCAGAAAATACATGGACGCACAAGATTTCATCGAGGTGGAGACTCCAGTATTGATCAAGTCCACTCCAGAAGGAGCAAGGGACTTTGTGGTGCCATCTAGAGTGAATCCAGGGGAATTTTATGCTTTGCCACAATCTCCACAGACCTTCAAGCAATTATTAATGGTAAGTGGTTTTGATAGGTATTTTCAGATTGTGAAATGCTTCAGAGATGAAGACTTGAGAGCAGACAGACAGCCTGAGTTTACGCAGATAGACTGTGAAATGTCATTCGTAACTCAAGAAGATATCCTAAACACCTTTGAAGGTTTGGTCAGACACTTATTTACCAATGCTAAGGAGGTTCAGTTGGGAGAAGTAGAAAGGATGACTTTTGCTGACGCAATGAAGTATTATGGTAATGACAAACCTGATTTGAGGTTTGACATGAAGTTTGCTGAATTGAATGATGTTGCACAAGGGAAAGGCTTCGCGATTTTTGACCAAGCAGAATTGGTAGTAGGCATCTGTGCTACTGGTGCAGGTGAATATACCAGAAAACAGATTGATGCCTTGACAGAATGGGTCAAAAGACCTCAGATTGGAGCCAAGGGATTGGTTTATGTCAAATGCAATGATGACGGGACATACAAATCTTCAGTTGATAAGTTTTACAGCCAAGATGATTTGAAGGCTTGGGCAGAAAAAGTAAATGCCAAAGTTGGTGATTTGATATTGGTATTGTCGGGCGATGCAAAGTCTACCAGAAAGCAAATGTCAGAGCTTCGCTTGAAAATGGGAGAAGATTTGGGATTGAGAGATAGGAATGTTTTCAAACCACTTTGGGTTGTTGATTTCCCACTTTTGGAATGGGATGAAGAGACCCAAAGATTCCATGCCATGCACCATCCATTTACCTCTCCAAAGACAGAAGATATTCCATTGTTGGAAACAGATCCAGGGGCAGTTCGAGCAAATGCATATGACTTGGTCATCAACGGAGTGGAAATCGGTGGAGGCTCCATCAGAATTCACGACCGACCTACCCAACAGTTGATGTTCAAGCACCTTGGCTTTACCGATGAAGAAGCACAGAAGCAATTTGGCTTCTTGATGGAAGCTTTCGAATATGGAGCACCACCACATGGAGGGATTGCATTCGGGTTTGACAGGTTCTGCGCTATTTTTGGCGGATCGGATTCTATCAGGGATTACATTGCGTTCCCAAAGAACAATTCAGGAAGAGACGTAATGATCGATTCCCCAAGCACCATTGCCGACGAGCAGTTGAAAGAATTGTCTATTCAGGTGGAGTTGAAAAAGGGTTGAAAATTTATTTGAAATAACAAAAGAGGAGTGGCTGTAAAGCCACACCTCTTTTGTTTTACTGGATCGAGACTCCCAAAAGTGAGAATTTTGTCCCTTTTTTCCTTTCTTGGAACAACAACATTTTACTTTCGTCTATTGCAACTATCTCGTAAACATTTTTATTATTCTGCTTCAAATATATTCTTCCGTTTTTCTCTTCAATTGGATCATTTGAATTTATGTCAATTTCTGTACTTTGGAAAGTCGAAGAAGATTTCCAGCCATTTCTTGAATATTTTTTCCCCATTCCTATAGTAAGCCTTTTCCCAGCTAATATCGTTCGAGCTTGATTTGGGTCAATTACGCTCTCTTTATAGAGCCTTGCTGTGTACATAGAAGATTTTGAAAAAACCGAATTTTCTATAGATTGGTCGGTTATATGAATATGGCTTGCTCCACGAATCGAAGCTTCGGTTTTGAGCTTTTCTAGAGCTCTATTGTTGATTGAATTTATGGCCGAAAAAGAGATAAAACCTTTCGCTTTTGAAAAAATAAGTTCCCCTTTCTGCATTCCAGAGGACTCTGTCAATTCATCAATAATTATTATGTCTTCTGTTCTAGTAAATCCTTCCGTATTCCATATGGAAGATTGAGCAAAAGATGCAGTCAATAAAAGAATGAAGAATGCTGTAAAGAAAATTGATTTTTTCATTTATCTGAAAATTAAGATTGAATTAAAATATTTTAGAATTAGTTACGTCTGAGTTTCTTCAAAAGTTTTTGAATATTAATTGTTTTTTTTGAATAAAAATAAGTGAAAAGAAATATGTTTGAACTCCACAAAGGAGGTTTTGCTACAAGAGGTTATTTGATAAGCTTTTATGTTTTTAAATCAGTAGAGCTTCTCAATCAACATAGTGAGCCCTTATTCCCATTACAATTAATAATTGAGCAAGCAGATAGGTGCCCATCACTAAGACCCCAGATTCGGGAAAGGATTTGAAAAACATATTTAAAGCCAAAATCCCATCAGAAATCATAAAGAATAATGCTCCTACAAACACTTGCCAAAAACTGGCAGGGTTTGTTTTCTTGAAGCGCTCTCGTGCTGTAGTCACCATGGTCAATATCACTAACATATAGATGATCACGGGGATTTTCATCTCACCCAAATTGGGATTTACTAAATAGTAAACAATGACAGCAGGAAGATATATGGGTAGATTATAAAGAAATAGTTTGATAAAATTTACTTGGCCAATTTCAAAAGGTTTTGTTTGGCTCAGCTTGAAGCTAATGACATAGCAAATGTGTACCATCAAAAAAGCACCAAGTCCATAGAGGAAAAGTTTGGGGAATATCAAAAGCGCATCGCCCATCCAAGAAAAAAGCAATGCAGCAATCATTGCCTTTCTAAGAATTGTCCCTGATAGATTTTTGCTGATTTGGAAAAAATAAATGGTAAGTGGGATAACGATCAGAGGTTTTGAATAGATTCTCATTTCCGTATTGCCTTGCGCAGTCATTGCAAGATCAATAATGCCTACTATTAGATAAAGGTATAACCAATAAATGTTTTTATTCTTCATGATTTGGGTGGGAATCGGATTCTAAACTCAATATTGCTATTCATTTTTGAAATTCAAAACTTTCCTAAAACGGTTAACATTCCGATAAAGAAAACTTAACATAAAAAGCATCATACAAACTTAATTTCAAAATAAATGGGATTGTACTGGGTTTAAACCGTTTGAAATACAAAAAATCAGTAAAAAAGAAAATTTCCTTCTTTTTTCAATGTTAAGAAATTGTTAAGTAATATTGTGAAATATTGTTAAAACTTAACAATTACAAAAAAAAATACTTGTCTAAGTCCTATACATTTGTACTCGGAAAAACTAAGTAAATCCTTAATTTGAAATTTTAAATTTTCCACAAAAACTAAAAAATTATGAGGCAATCATTACTAAAGAATTTATTTGCGGCGATAGTGCTTGTGATGATCACAAGTACCGTATTTTCGCAAGGGGTGACTACTGCAAGTATGCAGGGGATTGTGACAGATGACATGGGTGAGTCCTTGCCTGGTGCGAACATTGTTGCTGTTCATACGCCATCAGGTACAAGGTATGGAGCTGTATCTAACAATGAAGGTAGGTTTGTATTGCCAAACATTAGAGTTGGTGGTCCTTATACTGTTACAGTTAGTTTTATTGGTTTCGAAAGTCAAGTTTTTGAAGGCATTAATTTGTCTCTAGGGCAGTCTTTTACTATTAATGCTAATTTGTCAGATGGTTTGGAACTTAGCGCAGTAGAAGTTTTGGGTAGACAAGGTGATGTTATCAATGCTGACAGAACTGGTGCTGCTACTTCTCTAAGCAGAGATAGAATTGATGCGATGCCTACTGTAAACAGGAGCATTAATGACTTGACAAAGTTAACTCCTCAAAGTAACGGGACTAGTTTTGCAGGTGCTGATCAGCGTTACAACAATTATACAATAGATGGTAACCTATACAACAACAACTTTGGTCTTGGATCAAGTCAGTTTGCTGGAGGTAACCCTATTTCTTTTGATGCGATTGAAGAGGTTCAAGTAAATATTGCTCCATACGATGTTCGTCAGAGTGGATTTACTGGAGCAAATGTAAATGCAATCACTAAATCTGGTAGTAATATTTGGAAAGGTACTGCTTATTCTTTGTTTACAAATGACAGGACTCAGGGTATCACGCTTAATGGTGGTAGAGAGGTTCCTTTTTCTGAGTCTAAGAAAACTATCAATGGTTTGGCGATTGGTGGTCCAATTATCAAGGATAAATTGTTCTTCTTCGCAAGTGCTGAGTTTGAGAATAATGCGCTTCCAGGAGATAATAGACTAGCTGCAAGACCAGCTCAGGGTTTACTTCCAGATAACCAAACAGTTTCAAGAGTTCCTGCTGACAGAGCTGATTTTGTTAGAGAGCAAATGAGAACATTGTACGGTTATGAAACTGGTGCCTATGAAAATGTACCGTTTGCAGATGAAGCCTCAAGGCTCAATATACGTTTTGATTATAATATCAATGACAAAAATAAATTGGTTTTGAGATACAACAGATTCCAGCAATTAAGAGATGTTGGAATTAATGGAAACAGTATCAGAAGCTTACCGGCAAATCAAAGATTTACGAATACCAATAGATTTGGTGTGGAAGCACTAACATTTGCTAATGCAAATTACACGTCAGAAGACAGAGTTTCTTCAATTGTTGCTGAGTTGAATTCAACTATTGGTAACAATATGGCAAACTCTCTGAACATCGGATATACATCTTCTTTGACACAGAGAGGGATTCCTGGAGGGCAAACTTTCCCAATGATCGAAATATTGGAATTCCAAGGTACAACGCCACTTTATTATATGTCACTTGGAAATGAATTGTTTACCACAGGAAACTTGCTAGACAACAAAACTTTCAACATTACAAACAACTTTAGTTATTTTGTAGGAAGACATACGCTTACTGCAGGTGTTAACTTTGAGTACATGACATTTGATAATGCTTTTAATCCAACTTGGGATTCTTGGTATAGATACAATTCCTATGATTCTTTTGTGGAAAGTGTTATCAACAGAAATCCAGCTGTGATTCCTGATGGTTTTGCAGTGGGATTCTCTTATGATGCAAACAATCCAAATGTTCTTCCAACAGATCGAGTAGAATTCGGTCAAGTAGGTCTTTATGTTCAGGATGAATTTCAAGTAACAAACGATTTGAAATTGACAGCTGGTGTTAGAGTAGATTTACCTTTCTACCCAATGGATGCGCCTAGAAATGAAAGATTAGAAGACTTAGGTCTTTCTTTGGAAAACCCAAGAAGAGCAGGTCAAATGATATCTCCAGATGTAAGTGTATTCCCTAAAGTTAATCCTGTGTTTTCTCCAAGATTAGGATTCAACTGGAATGCTTTAGGTGATAATTCATTACAAGTAAGAGGTGGAACGGGTCTTTTTACAGGTAGACCAATATTCGTTCACTTGTCAAATCAAATCAATGCTAATGGTGTGACTAGAGGTGGTATAGGTAGATTGCAAAATCAGTGGGATCCAGGTCAGTGGCAAGGTTTCCAAGCAGATCCTAACTTCTACAGACCTGATCCATCAGAACAAGAGCCACAGATTACTGCTTCTATCAACATTACTGATCCAAGCTTCAAAATGCCACAAACTTGGAGATCTAACATCGCAGCTGATTATACTTTTGGCAATGGCTTTATTTTCACTGCTGAAGGTTTGTTCTCACGAGATTATAATAGCCCTTTTTCTGCTAACTTGTTGAGCAATCGTACAGAAAATGTGATTAATGTAGCTGGTAATGAATATCCTACATATACACAAGGACTTACCTATGGAGACAATAGAAGAATAAATGAAATATTTTATTTGACAAATATCAATGATGGTAGATATGCTTCTTTGACTTTAACTTTACAGAAAGATTGGGGTAAAGGAATCTACACAAGCTTAGCATATACAAGAAGTCAGAAAACAGACTTCGGTCTTGAAGGTGGATCACAAGCTGCTTCTTTGTGGCCGACAGGTATTCAAACTGACAGAAACAATCCAGAAAGAGGTTTCTCTAGATTTGATCAGCCAAATAGAGTTGTTGGTTTGATTTCATTCAATACAAAAGGTCTGAACGAACTAAATAATACACAATTCTCATTGCTATATACGGGTGGAGAGCAAGGTAGATTTAGCTACACTTACTCTGGTAACTTTGGTGATGGTGGTGGTGTACGTTTAATGTATGTACCAGAAAGCTTTGAAGATTCTCAGTTAGTTGATAGAGTTTCTGGTGGTGTTATCACTCAGACAGCTGCTGAACAATGGGCTATTTTAAATCAATATATTGAGCAAGATCCTTATTTGAGAAGTAAAAGAGGTCAAGTTACTGAAAGAAATGGAGCAGTACTTCCTTGGTTGCATAGATTTGATTTCAGTGTAAAACAAGATATCCATTTGGCTAAAGATGTTAATAAGCATAAGCTTCAATTCTCCTTGGATATTATGAACTTTGGAAACATGATTTCTGATTCATGGGGTGTTTCTAATCAAGTAATTCAAAGAAATGTTATGAACTATGCAGGTCCTGATGCTAACGGTAACGCTAGATTTACTATCAATGCTGTTCAAGGTCAAGCTAACGTATATCCAAGCACTACAACTCAGTCTTTAATTGCTTTGTCTCAAACTTGGAATGCTCAGCTAGGTGTTAGGTATATCTTCAAATAATTTCTAATTCAAAATAAAATATTATGAAATCCATAAATAGAATTTCTTTACTCCTTTTGATTGGAATCTTGACCTTCACTGGTTGTGTAGATGAGAATTTCGAGCTGGAGCCTACTGGGCTTACAGAAAGGCCAATTTTAAGTAACATAATCGCAGATCAAGCTGATTTGAGCATTTTCTTAGAATTAGTAGAAGCAAATGACCTTCTTGGTAATTTGGTTGGAAATAGAACACAAGATCAGAGAGCTGTTTTTGTTCCTACAAATCAGGCTTTTGTGAATTTCTTGGCTGCAAATGGTTTTTCTTCAGCGGCAGATGTTCCTAATTTGGCCAATGTACTAAGATTCCATATTGCTAATCCAAATGTTTCAGCAAATGATATAAGACAAGGTTCATTTACTGCGATTCAGACAATCTTGTCAGGTAGAAATATCTCTGTTACAAGAGCAAATCAGCAAGTTTTGTTGAACGGACAAAATGTAACTATCATCAGATCCAATACAGATGGTAATGGAACAATTCACGTAATCGATCAGATTTTGGTTCCACAACCATAATAATCGTAGATTATGATTATAAATAAAAAAGGTGTCTCGCAAGAGACGCCTTTTTTTTGTTATTTATCAGACATAATTATGAAATTGTTTCTCCATCAATTGATTGTTTTTTATCCTTACAATTTTCTATCTTCATCCCCTAATCTATGGAGCCAATTTTTCAAAATCATAAATTAAACAGAACCATCTGGGCTGATGGGCACGAGTGTCTCTATTTTAGTGGCACTTCCTATTTGGGAATGTCTGCGTCAGAAGAGTTCAGCTATTTAGTTAATGTTGGTTTACAGCAATTGGGTAACAGTCATGGACTTAGTAGGGGCAATAATGTACGCCTTGGCGTCTATGATGATTTCGAAAATTTCTTTGCAAAAGAAGCAGGTGCTGATAAAGCCTTGGTCTACAGTAGTGGTTTTTTGGCTGGACATGCGACCACGTCTTTTTTGGAGGAACAAGTTGACAGTATCTTTATCGCGCCGGACACACACCCTGCAGTGCTCCCAAAGTCATATTTGAAGCATATTTATCCAAATGCCAAAATGTGGATCACTGCTTGTCAAGATTTTGCAAATAATCATACTGGAAAAAAAATACTTATTCTCGCTAATGCAGTAGATGCTCTCAAGCCCAAGATCCATGACTTTTCTTGGATTGAATCCCTTCCTAATACAAATGAGTACTTCCTGTTGATCGATGACAGTCATGCTTTTGGGATAGTTGGTCGAGGGATTTTTGGGACATATTCGAAATGGAAAAAACTGCCTGTTCAATTACTTATCTCTGGTTCTTTGGGAAAAGCATTGGGGATTCCCGCTGGAATTGTACTGGGTGATAGCAATACCTTACAAGCATTGTCTGGGCAGGCTATATTTCGTGGTGCCTCACCACCCCCACCTGCCTACCTTTGGGCGTTTTTGAATGCTCAGGATATTTATCAAAAGCATCAACAGAAGTTGCTTTATAATATCAGTTTTTTCAAGTCAATCTCAAGCGCCCTGGGGTTGGAAAGCTGTGAAAAGGATTTTCCAGTATTTCGCATATATGATGAACTCGCAGTGCGCAGATTACTAGATCAAAAAATCGTTATCTCTTCTTTTTCTTATCCATCAGTTCATGATCCTGCCATACATAGAATTGTGCTTTCTTCTTGGCACGATACTAGTGATATGGTTTACTTAAAAGATGCTTTGGGATCTCGTAGCTAACGCTATTTTGCCCTTTCTATCCATCTATATTTAGGATTAAAAGGTATTTTTACCTATTTTTCACTCTCCCAAAAATCTACCCCTATGTTTAAGAAGATAGCATTGGCCATTTCATTCTCACCCACTATGGAGGCACTGATTTGTGAATCAAAACGATTGAAAGATCTTTTTGATTCTGAACTGATACTCATACATGTAGGAGAAAAGACTGCTACTTTGGAGCAAAACCTCAGCTTTATGTTGGATAAACATCAGATCCAAAAGGACAAAACGAAAATTGTTTGGGAATCTGGAAATCCAGCAAAGAAGATCATCCAAACCTGTGACAAAGAAGGCGTGGATCTTTTGGTCGCTGGAGCACTCAAGACAGAAGGTTTTTTTAACTATTATTTGGGGTCTATTGCACGGAAAATCATCCGAAAATCAAAATGCTCAGTACTGACCCTTATTGAGCCAATGTTGAAGCCTACGCCATTTGAGAAAGTGGTGATCAATGGTACACAGCAAGAGCAAACGCCCTATGTTATTCAAAGAGGAATACAATGGTGCAAGCTTGATAATGCCAAAAAAGTGTATGTAGTCAATGAAATCAAAATGTATGGATTTCAAATGGCTACTGCAGGAGAAGGTGGTGAAGGAGAGATCGCTAGCACAAGAAGGAAATTAGTGGGGGAAGAAGTGCAATATGTGGAAAATATTCTAAAACAAATCGATAAAGGTGATTTACGAGTAAACGTCAAAATCACCTGTGGGAAGTGGGCTGTAGAATTGGCTAGATTCTCCACAGATTTCAATGCAGATTTGCTCGTTGTGGGAGATGAGGGGAATCTTGGGTTTTTTGATCGATTATTTCCACATGATTTGGAAGACATACTTAGTGATCTTCCTTGCAATTTGTTAATTATAAAAAAATAAGGACTACATGGAAAGTTTATCACATCAGGATGTAGTCAACCTATTTCTGCAGCTTGCAGCTATGCTATTGTTGGCAAGGGTGTTTGCAGAAATAGCACAAAAGTTTAAGCAGCCTGCCGTAGTAGGGGAGTTGCTCGCAGGGATTATTTTGGGACCTACCATTTTGGGTACATTCTTCCCGGGTGCCTTTGATTATTTATTTATGAGTAATCCAAGTGCAAATTTGGCCTTGGATGGATTTGTCCAAATAGCAGTTGTGCTTCTGTTGTTTATCGCTGGTCTGGAAGTAGAGCTTCATTTGGTTTGGTCACAGGGGAAATCCGCATTGAGTATCAGTTTACTGGGCTTAGTAGTTCCTTTCATATTGGGATTTATTTTTCCGTATTATTTTTCTACCTTCTTTGGGCTTGCAGATGGAGATAGGCTACTGTTCTCACTCTTTATGGGGACAGCTATGTCTATTACTGCCTTGCCTGTCGTCGTCAGGATCTTGATGGATATGAATCTCTTCAAGACAAAGATGGGGATGCTTATCGTGGCTTCTGCCATGGTCAATGATATTATTGGCTGGTTGATATTTTCGGTAATCCTTTCTTTTATGGGCAAAGGAAGTTCACTATCACTTGTTCAGACCATTGGAGTGACGCTATTGTTTACCTTTTTTATGCTCACTTTGGGGAAAATTATCATCAATAAAATCCTTCCTTGGGTAAATAAGAAACTTGCTTGGCCCGGTGGTGTGCTTTCGTTGTCGATGGCATTCTGTTTCTTGGCAGCGGCATTTACAGAATGGTTGGGAATCCACTCGATTTTCGGTGCTTTTCTTTTGGGAGTAGCTTTAGGAGATTCCGAGCACATGTCAGAAAGAGCCAAAGAAATTGTCCATCAGTTTATAAACAACATCTTCGCGCCACTTTTCTTTGTCTCCATTGGTTTGAAAATCAACTTCTTTACTAATTTCGAGCTTTTGCTCACCTTAGCGATTTTGGCAATTTCTTTTGCTGGAAAAATCATAGGGAGTGGCTATGGAGCATTCAAAGGTGGGTTCAATGTCAAAGAGTCCCTAGCAGTAGGTTTTGGGATGAATGCCAGAGGTGCAATGGAAATTATCTTGGGGCTTATAGCTTTGGAAAATGGCCTGATCGATGAAAAACTCTTTGTGGCTCTCGTTGTCATGGCGATCATCACAAGTATGACAAGCGGGCCTTTGATGAAATGGGCGCTTAAAGGGAGCAGAAAAGAGTAGGGGAGAGATGGTTGGATTTTTGAGAGATTTGAAGATTGGAAAATTGTAAGATTTGAAGATTGGAAGGTTGCAAAGTTGGAAGGTTGGAAAGTTAGGTAGCTCTAGTGATAATGGTGGTTTTTGCACTAGGTACAACTAAGTAAAATTGTAAGATTTGAAGATTATAAGATTGTAAAATTGTAAAATTGTAAGGTTGCAAAGTTGGAAGGTTGGAAAGTTAGGTAGGCCTAGTGATATTGGTGGTCTTTGTTCATCAGATTGGAATGCTTAGTTAATCGCTGAAAAGAAAGTAGTCTCGTGTCTCAATGTCACGTCCTGATTTTACATGACGTTTTTTTATAATTACCTTCTAGTTTTATAGCCAAGTCATTTCGACTAGAGGGAGAAATCTCGTACTGAATTTCATACCCCAAGTTCAATTTTACTTTCAAAAAAAAGGCACGACCACTCACCCGAATGCTTTCGGGATCGAGGTGACCCACACCGTGTCACATCTCCTATCGCTCATCTCAAATCTCTTACTTCACATCAAAAATATAATATTTCCTATTTGATTTTGTTAATAAACTTTAAAAAATATAATTAGAAATCTTTTTTGGTTTGGAATTTGTACTTTTGGGTATGTATCAAACAAAACCTAAAAATTATGAATGATTCAAAATTAATGACCAAGACTTCGATGCTTTCGCTGATATTCACCTTATTTATTGGGTTTGGAGCCATTGCACAGCAGATGATGCAGCCACAAGCCCAAGTAAACGAGGATTTTTCAGACCAAGAGTTTGAGGAATTTGTAAAAATCAATCTGGTATTGATCCCGCTTCAAGAGAAATCTCAGGGAGATATGATAAAAGCCATAGAAGACAACGATCTTAAAGTAGAACGATTCCAAGAATTGGCACAAGCACAGCAAGCTGGTACACTGACTGAAGTAGCTTCAGGAGCTGACGAAATGGCAAACTTTAACAGTGCCGGTCAAAAAGTAATGGAAATGCAACAAGGACTTCAAACTGAAATCCAAAAGACTATCACGGACAGCGATCTTTCTGAAGAAAAGTTTYAGGAAATGTATATGGCTTATACMCAAAGTCCAAAAGTGAAAGCCAAGGTTGATGAAATGATCGAAAAAGAAATGAATTAAGAATAGCTTTTTAAGTAGTTAAAAAAAAAGATCGGGTAGTTGTAACCCGATCTTTTTTTGTGTTTTTGAATGTATTTTATCCCTTGATTTTTTTCGTAATTACTTCAACTTTCCATCAGTATCAATAAAGTCATTTTTGATGGATAAGTTTTTATTTTTTAAGGATTTTGATGTATTCTATTTTTTGMCCCCAATTGACTTCAAGGATATATACTCCATTAGGTGATTTTTTGAGAAGGTCGGCAATTTTCAGAGAGATTTCTTTAAGATCTTTGCCTTCTATAGGTTTGTGGTTGGCAAGAGAAGTTACAAGTCKGATGCTTAGTTCCTCGTTGTTGWATTCTCTATTGTTTATCAATTCAAGATTGAAAGATTCCCCTGAGGTAGGATTAGGAAATGCCCTCCAAACTCCTTTGGTGATAATCGTAGGAGGGATTCTTACTCCAACCACATCACTGTATGAAAAAGATCCAGAGAAATCCACCTGCTTCAGCCTGTAGTATGCAATAACACCAAGAAGAGGAAGTTTTTCATCTATAAAGCTATACTTTTCCACATCATCAGAGTAGCCAACACCTTCCACTTCCCCTATTTTCTCAAAAGACTTTACGTTATCAAGTGCTCTTTCAATTTCGAAATGTGAGTTTTCCCATTCTTTACCCGTCGCCCAAGAGATTGTTGAGGTTCGGTTTTGTGGAATGAAAGTAGCGTTAATTTCTAGGAATTCTACTGGGAGGAGTCTGAAAGATTGTCTAATTATTACAATACCATTGGCACCATTTCCGCTTGATCCGGAAGAAGTGGCCCCTCCTCCGGATCCTGGACTTCTTCCATTTCTGTTATTGCCAGAACCATTAGCATCTCCTCCAACTCCTGAGCCGCCAGATCCGTTACCTCCAGATCCAGTAGCACCACCTCCACCTGCATAGATCACTGAAGATCCTGAAGTTTCATTTGGTAGGCCCGTTCCGCCATTACCACCTGGTGTTCCGTCTGAGTTCGCTGGCGACCCGCCTGCTCCAGTAAATCCGCCACCACCACCTCCTGCAGAATTCCCGCCTGAGTTGTTTCCATCACCTCCATTATTTCCTCCACTTGGTGTTCCTGTTCCTCCACTTCCACTAGAGTGGGCCCCCCCCCCACCAGATCCTCCAGCAGCACCATTTCTTTGTGTTCCGTTAGATCCACCACCACCACCACCGATGGCTGTAAAAGTCAAAAAACTGGAATTGAAGCCACTCTGACCTCTTGCATTTGTATTTGTAGAGCCAGCTCCTCCAGTTCCAACAATAACAGGAACGCTTGTTCCAAAAGGCAGAGTTTCAGAAACAACATATATAAGACCTCCAGCGCCTCCTCCACCAGCGCTAGAACCTCTTCCTCCTCCTCCGCCGCCAGCTACGACAAGGATCTCTGCTTCATCTACAGGTTCAACGCCATCGCTAGGGCCAGGGATAGTCCAATCTGTATTACAGATAAAAGTGAAAGTTCTTGTAAATGATCCATCTGAAAGTAGAACTTCATTTACTGTCAAGCAAGCGGAAGAACTACATGTATTTCCATTTTCTGGTGTTTGAAAGCAGCCATTATTAGGGGTTTTTCCACTTGCTATAGAACTGTTTCTTCCTAATACTATGAAGTTCGTACCTGAGGCAAGATTTAGTGCGCTACTTCCACTATTTGTTATATTTAAATTTCCTCCAACTACTGAACTTGCATTCCCAGTTAAATTAAATGGGAAACCATCTATTTGTATATTGCCAGTAGCATTTAAAGTCCCATTACCAGAAATATTTACTGAGCTTCCTCCCGAATTGGCGGAATTTAAATCATTAGTTTTAAAATCACCTTGTATGTTTAATGCTCCACCACCTTCTAGTCTAGTTCGATCCTCTACAATAAAAATTGTATTTACACCTATGTTCACAGATTGTCCTGAACCAGAATTTATAAAAGTTAGCCGATTTACTTTTACGGTTGATTTAGGTGATATATTATTTGTATTGACAAGATTAAAAGTTGCTCCTGCTTGAATTCCTAATGTTCCTTGAACTTCAAGTAGCCCTCCATCATTTATCTGGAACAGGAAAGTGGGAGCTCCAACATTATTTACAATTAAATTTCCTCCAAACTGTACTTCTCCGCCTTCGTTAATTGTAATTGACCTTACATTTCCGCCACCAATGTTCGCATTTCCAGGCCTTCCTATTGGATGATTAATAACTATTCTAATATCACAAGCCGCATATACAGGTCCTAAAGGTGGAATGTCAGCAGGGTTTTCAGTCCCACAACTTTCAGGATTTGTCTTAACCCATGCAGCTGGATCATTCCAGTTGGTACTCAAGCCACTTGTTGTATAGGTCTGCCCCAAAACCTCTCCCGAAAAAAAATGCAATATCAATATCCCAGCAATAAATGTTAGGTAAAATTTTATATTCATACAGTAAGTTAATGTGTAGGTATGGAGAAGATTTAGGCTTGAGGGTGATTCGAATCAGCAGTTCTTTTTTTCAAACCACCGATTTTTCTTTTAATCTTTCACACTTTAATTGGTAAATACTACTTGTTAATCGAATTTGTTTTGGCAATAGATATTAGGGGTGATTGGTGTGGGTAAGCTGTTGTAAATTTATATTAAACTTTATTTTAAAACAAAATAAAAACATATTCAAATCTGTTTAAATGTATTTTGTTTTGAGTATTGACCGCTGAAAATTTACAAACAAAATTTTATCCAATGTTAATTTTGGATTTACTTTCTAGTTGTATGGTATTGTAATCATTGTTTTGCGTAATTTTGGGTAGGTTGATTAGCCTCACGGATTTTCAAATTTTTTGGACTACAACAGGATATACGTAAAAACTTTTTTTGTTGGATTCAGGCCATGAATTGAAGAGAAAAAAATGAAATCTCACATTCATGTTGGGTTTTCACTACCTCGATAGATTGAAATTTGCTTTTTATTTCTATAAATACAATTGTTATACACAATTTTGTACAGTTTGTTTTTTTAAGTAAAACTTCGAAAATTTCCTTTCCGTTGTAATTTTTATTCGATCTAAATTACATTTAAGAAAAATGAAAAAATAAGGATCAACTTTCAATTGGATTAAAACCTTTTGTAAAAATAGCCGAATGTACTGATCATAGACATTGTTTGTAATTTGATCACAAGCGAGCATAAATTTTTGTAAAAGACTATATTATTTGCTTGTGTCAAAGTTTCCCTAATGGATTTAATAGTCAGAGGAGTGCTTTAAACTTAAATCATTATTGATTGTCTTCGTGGAATTTTGCTCTATGAAGACATTTTAAAATATAGCTTCTATGTTCAAAGGAAAAAGGTTTGTTTTTGCAATGTTTATGGTTCTGAGTCTAGCCCCTACATTATCAAGGGCTCAAGTCTCAGATCTTGGGAATTGGTTAATCTATTTTGGGAATCAAGATTTTGGAAGTGGCAAATGGGTATGGCACAATGAAATCCAATATAGAAACTATAATTTCCTGGAGAATACAGAGCAACTTCTTTTAAGGACAGGGGTTGGTAAATATATTTCAGATAGAAACAATCTTGTGTCAGCAGGATATGCTTTTGTCAGGACTAGACCTTTGGGGGAATTTGATGGGTTTGTAGATGTGAATTATGCTGGTATATTTCAAGAACATAGAACTTGGCAACAGTTTCTGAACCGGCATCATGTAGGTAGGGTGTTCTTTACACATAGATATAGGTTTGAACAGCGGTTTTTTGACAACAATGATTTCAGGCTTAGGGCTAGGTATTTTCTTGGAATCAATATTCCATTGAATAATGTCTCGATGACAGCTAATACCTATTATCTCTCAGTGTACAATGAAATATTTATGAATACCCAAGTAGAAAATAATCCAGCGTTGTTTGATAGAAACAGATTGTATGGCGCAATTGGTTATCAATTTAACCCTAGTATTAGAATGGAGGTAGGAATGATGCGACAAAACGTAAACAATAATTTGTTTTCAAGGAATCAGTTACAATTTGTAGTTTTTAACAATCTTCCAATAAAAAGAAAAAACCAATAAAAGGAGAAGCCTTCATCCATTCAAAAGAGGGCATTAAATAAATCTCAAAATTATATGTTAGGAAAAAGAGTAATTTTAGGAATGTTGGCTATCGTTGCGTTTTTGAATTCCTGTGATCAGCCTAAAAAAGAAGTACAAGAAACTAAATCTGAAGAAAATGAAAATGTTCAGAAGATAATTGATGAACTGGGTTTGGAGTATGTAGAGGAGGGTGCAAAGGAAGTAATTACCTATGAAGAGGTAAATGCCGCCCAGCAAGCTTGGTGTGATGCTCTAGTGAAAATTGGTCAGTTGAAAGAAGAAGGTGGCGACTACGTAGCTTTTGCTGAGCAAGTACTTTCAGAGGCTTATAACTATGACCATGGGAAGGTGTTCTTCAAGCCAACCTTGGCCTATGGTGACCAAACATTCAGATCCAGCAAAAAGGGCGCTCTTGCGTATTTTGTAGGAGGTGATTCAGATTATCCTCAAGATAATGGGTTTGCATTGAAGCCTTGGGTCAAAGCTAGATATGATAATTTGGGTGACGGAAATGAAGGAATCCAAATCTATGGTTCAGTTGCTATCACGATGGGGAATGTCTGGGTGACAGACAAAGACGGGGCAGAAGTGATGGTCGACAAAACTTGGGTTTTCAAGAAGGGTGATGATGGTAAACTTCGGATAATTGTCCATAAGTCAGCTTTGCCTTTTGTGCCAAATTAATGATACAAATGAATTTAAAGACAATGATTGGAATGTAAAGAACAATATGTTTTCATCAACTTCATAAAATATAGAAATAGGTGAGTGAAGAAATTTCTTTCACCTATTTCTTTTTATTGCTAAAAAAGGAGTGTTTTGGTGGGGTTTTACTTTTTCAGCTTGTAGACATAGTTTTCGCCGTTTCGATTGATTTTGAGATAATATAGACCATTTTGTAAGTTCTTGGTGTCAAGACGGAATGAATAGTTTTCCATATTACTTGAGTTGCTGAAAATTGTTCTACCATAATTATCCGTCATTGAAACATAGATTTCGCCGAGATTTTTGGTTTGGATAAAGATTTCATCGGTGAAGGGATTTGGATAGACTTTTACTGACCAACTTGGGTTGAAATCTACTCGGATGACTTTCGAAAGATTGGTTTTGCCATCAAAGTCTACCTGCTCGAGTCTGTAGTAGTTGTTTCCAGCCATAGGCTGTTCGTCCACGAATTCATAACTGCTGACCTCATCGGTATCTCCTTGCGCTGCAACAGATCCTAGATTGATCCATGAATTGGCATTTTTTGATCTTTGGATGATGAATTTTTCGCTGTCTCTTTCTTTTGCGGTGGACCACTTCAGTAGAGCTTGATTAGTTTCAGTGATTTTCCCTTCAAATGACAGCCAATCAACAGGTAGGTTTATGAAAGGTTCTGTATCAATACTTGATTCATTATTATCAAGATTGTCTTCTGGAATTCCAGATTGACTATATACCCTGACGGTGTTGTTGTAAATGTTTGCACCTATGATTTGTAGTATGAGAACAGTTATTTCTAGAGTAGCAGTTTCTCTGTATTCAAGTTCCCCGATATCCCAGCGCATCGGGATAGATTGACTGTCAAATGCGCCTTTGGAAACGCTGTGTCTTAGATATTGAAATCCACTAGGCATAAATTCATCAAGAAAAACTTCTCCAATGCTACTATACTCCAGATTTTCTACTGTGATGATGAATGTTATTTCATCTCCGATTTTCGGTTTTATATCTTCTTCTTTGACAAGCTTTATGGCAGCTAAGTCATAATTAATTGGTCTGATACCAAAATTTGCATTCGTGAGCGATGCGTTATTGATGACAATTGATCGGAGATAACCATCTACTGTGCCGTCGCTACCTTCTCCCGTACCTATAAATTCTCCTGTACTTTCGTAATATAGTGGTAGAATTTGTTCTGGAGCAAGTTCCCCTAGAGTAGGGATTGCAGTGGTTAGAAATATGTCAAATGTGCCATTTGGTACATCATTTATGGTATATGTTCCATCAGATTGGATAGTAGCAAAGCTTACTACAATATTTTGATCGTTAACTAATACTGCATAAAAGTCAGGTATATTTACGCCAGTTCCATTTACAGCATTGTCTTGTAGCGCATTCAGGTCCTCGAAAACATTGCCTGAGATGGATAGGAAAGTGAATCCACTGGATCTTCGGACCACTCTATAGAAAGAAGCTGTCCATGTATTAATAGTTTTATTGTTGCTGAAGCCATTATCTCCAGTTGCCCACCAGATATGATCGGGGCTTTCTACTCCAGTTACATTCACTTCTATTGATTGCGGGCTATCAGATGGAGTGAAGCCTGTGCGGGGAATCAAGGAATCATCCCAAAAAATAAAATCTCTCCCAGGATCGCCAGGCCTGACATTATCTACATAAATCCCTAAGCATTGTTCTAGGTCATAGATTGGGAAGTGTACTGGGAAAAAAGCCACTGAGGCAATGAAGTTCACTTCACCTCCGCTGGGGAGTTCTATTCCGTTGGCATCTTCACCATTCCAATAAATCGTATAGTTACCAGGGCTTTCATAGATCTGAGAGAGAATTACGTCTTCATTGCTGTCAAATTCCCCATTCCCATTGATATCAATGAGAATATCGACTATAGCTGGCAGGTCAATGCTGATGTTCACATTTGCTTCGCCTCCTGTAGATGGAGCTGCTTTTTCGCTGTAAACAATATCAAGTGTAGCTGTAGGAGGGGCGGTTGTCTGCCAAATGCTTGGGTCAGGGTCGTTGATGAATAGTGGGTATTGAAAGTTATTTTGTGAAGGTGTTTCAATTGACTTTCGGTTTTCTTCATAAGAAAGGTTACTTCTTGGGCCATCTTGATTTGCAAAGAAATTTGTCCAACCACCTGAAGAGCCAGGGAATTTTATTCTTTTGACAAAGTAATCGTCAGTACTAACCGTGTATGTATTGTCAATAGGTACAAAGAAGCCAAAGTCTTCATGAAAGGAATATGCATCTGCTTGCCCTTTGTTTAATATAGTTAAATTATTGACAGATATATTAGCTCTTGAATTTGATACACTCCAATATCTACAATATACCCTTCCTTTATGTTCGGTATAAGTTGGCGAAACACCAGAAGCTACAGTTATGTCCCAAAAATTAATGTTAAAGCCAGCCGCAATTATTGAGTTATCAAGATTGCTGATTTCAACCCAAAATGCTCTGTCGGCACCAGTATTGTTTGTGAAGGAATGTCCAGTATACCCATTTCCTGTCACTTGTCGTGGGCCTTGTTCTGCTGCCAAACCACTTTCAGGTCTTCCTGTAATACCTCCAGCTGAGCTTGCATCATAATCGATTGATGTTCTTTCGACTCTTCTTGTGACCGAAGTGCCTTCAGGAAAAAATCCTGTTGAAGTAGGGTCATAAAACCATTTGACTCTTATGTTTCCAGTGGATCCACCCCTTCTAAATCCCCAAAAAACAGTTTCACCTTGCTTTACATAAACATAAAGTCTGTGTCCAGGATTGTAGCCATTTACGCCAGAAGGGATCATCATGCTTCCCCTAGTTCCATAGCCCTGAACTCCAGTACTAGCTGGCACCCAAAGCATACTTTGTCTGTTTGTTGCTGTCCCCCAGTCTCCTGATCCTTCTGCTTTCGTTTCCCTTACTTGTGTCCCCAGTGATACAATAAAAAATAATACTACAGCAAATATTTTGACGTACCTGTTATGTGAAAAGCATGAATATGTAAAGACAGATGCTTCCATTTTAAAATCAAATTTAGCTTATGGTTTGGGGTGATTAATCTTGGGTGATAAATTGACTGATTTCAAATATCTTATAGTCAATACAATAAAACAAATCGTTAGTTTACAAAGCTATTTTGAGTATGTGAAAAGCAAAAATTTTTGTGTGTCGAAAAAGATTATTTAGAATTAAAAAAAAGTATTTATTCACTTCTAAAAAATAAACCCCTAAGCTGTAAAGCCTAGGGGTTTTATATTCTATTTAGTTCAGCTTTTAATTTGTTGGGCAAACAGTGATTTTAACTACAAATCATCCTTTTTCAATGCCCTTTGACTGACTTCATGTCAGCATCAAAGGATTGAAAGGAGGCTTTTTATCCGTTCATACTGATCAAAAACTCTGCGTTGTCTCTTGTACCACGCATTCTTTGAAGTAGGAATTCCATTGCTTCTTGTGAGTTCATGTCGGACATCAGCTTGCGGAGAATCCAAACTCTCTGCATTTCCTCTTTGTCCATCAATAGATCTTCTCTTCTTGTTCCTGATCCAGGTACGTCGATAGCAGGATAGATTCTTCTGTTTGAAAGCTTTCTGTCAAGTGCTAGCTCCATATTGCCAGTCCCTTTGAATTCTTCAAAGATTACTTCATCCATTTTCGAACCTGTCTCTACCAATGCTGTAGCGATGATAGTCAATGATCCACCATTTTCTACATTTCTCGCCGCACCGAAGAATCTCTTTGGCTTGTGCAATGCATTCGCATCAACACCACCCGAGAGGATCTTTCCTGATGAAGGGACTACAGTATTGTAGGCTCTTGCCAATCTGGTGATGGAGTCTAATAGGATAACCACGTCATGACCACATTCTACCATTCTCTTGGCTTTTTCCAAAACGATAGATGCAACTTTTACATGTCTGTCTGCTTGCTCATCAAAAGTGGAGGAGATCACCTCAGCTTTTACCGAACGAGCCATGTCCGTTACCTCTTCTGGTCTTTCGTCGATCAATAGGATCATCAAATGAACTTCAGGATGGTTTTGGGTGATTGCATTGGCGATTTGTTGCAAAAGCACAGTTTTACCTGTTTTTGGCTGCGCCACGATCATCCCTCTTTGGCCTTTACCGATAGGAGCAAAAAGATCCAAAATCCTTGTAGAATAATTGTCCGCTCTAGTGGTTAGGTTTAATCTTTCTTCCGGGAAAAGAGGAGTAAGGTATTCAAAAGGAATCCTGTCTCTGATTTCTTCGGTAGTCTT
This sequence comes from Belliella alkalica, assembly GCF_022549785.1. Classification (GTDB taxonomy): domain Bacteria; phylum Bacteroidota; class Bacteroidia; order Cytophagales; family Cyclobacteriaceae; genus Belliella; species Belliella alkalica. The sequence goes on along the minus strand of NZ_JAKZGO010000005.1, from coordinate 105,719 downwards.
ACCATTTACAGTAATGACTTTTAGCAATGCAAAATATTTCTCCCCTTCTTTTGGAGGTCTGATGGTGCCTTTGATATGGTCACCAGTTTTTAGACCAAAAAGTTTGATTTGTGATGGAGAAACGTAAATATCATCTGGAGAAGCGAGGTAGTTGTAATCCAGTGATCTCAAAAAGCCGTAGCCTTCTGTCATGATTTCCAATACTCCTTCGTTTTCTATAATCCCTTCAAATTCCTTCGGGCTCACATAAGTTTTTCTCTTGTTGGGAACAACTTCTGCAGTTGGGATATGTACTTCTTCTATATCCTTGATGTTTTTCCTTCTTGGAAGATCTACTTCCGCAGCAGGTGTAGAAGGGGTTTCAATTTCATCGATTACCTTTTTCCTTGGCCTGATGAATTTTGGTTTTTCATCTTCAGCGGTTGCTGTAGGAGTTTGTTTTTTTGGTTCTGGATTCGGAGTAGGAGCAGGAGCTGGAGTAGTTTCAGCTTTTGGCTTAGGAGTTTGCTCTCTTTTTGGATGCTCTCTTTTCTCTGGAGCATTTTCCTTTTGGTCTTTTTTCGGCTCGCGAGCTTCTTTTGGACGTGGAGTAGGTTTCTCCTCAGGTTTGGATTCTTCTTTTGGAAGCTCCGTTACGTTTTGTCTTCTAAACTTCGGTTTGCTGTTAGCTTCTTCGGCTTTTGGGGATTCTGCTACTGGAGCTTTTGATGATTCCTTTTCAGCTGCCGGTTTTTGTTCAGGCTCTACTGTAGATGGCTTTTTCTTAGGGAGCGCCTTTTCTGGGGTGATGGCTTGTTGATCTAAAATTGCATATACTAGATCGTCTTTTTTGAGTGTCTTAAAATTTTTGACTCCCAACTCCTCTGCGATTTCTTTCAATTCAGAAAGAAGTCTGATCCTTAATTCTTCTATGTTATACATAAAAAGCTTATGATGTTGATTAATTTACTAAAGATGTTTATTGATAAACTTGTATTGAGTATTACTGAACTGAATTAAAAATATATTCAGGATAGTATAAAATCCACGGGGAGAGGATTTTGAAATACTGTGACGCCACAATATTACACTTTACATTCTAGATACGCAAACTTTTCCCTGATGGACTTATTTAATTATGAGATCAATTGCCTCAATACTTTTATAGACTTCCAACTGCCATTGTCTTCCAAATGTTGCGAATAAAAAATCAAAAAATGGTCTAATAGTCCTTTTCTAACAGATGAGGGGATGTTTTTTTTACAATAAAATGAGTTTTCAAATAGAATGTCAAGCGCTTTTTTCTCTTCCAAAAGCTGTGCAGGTGAGTTGATGTCATGCATGATTTCATCAAAAAAAGATGCGGAATCACTCGGCGAAAAACCCAAATAGGATGACATTTCCAACAAAAAGACAATTGGAAAGAGTGATAATCTACAGTCTTTGCTATCCAAATGCATCATCGCTGCTTCCAGAAAGTCGTATAATGCGTCGTTTTGGTAATTTTCATATATCGATTTTGCCAAAGCTTCAGCTACAAACATTGCAACACCGGATCGGATAAAATCAAAAGGGATCAATTGATAGGGGTGAAGGATTTTTGCTTCAGAAATGCGGTTGAGACCTGCACCTTCTTTGTCATAGACTACTAAGTCCAGTTGTGTCAGTGGTTGGTAGAGTGCGATTTTTGATTTTCCTGTGCTACTTCTTACACCATTGATGATATAGGATTTCAGTCCAAGCTCCCGAGTGAAGATCTTGACAATGATCGAAGTTTCCTTATATCGAATATAGGAAATGACTATCCCACTCGTTTTTTTCTGCATTATCTTTTACACCAGTAGCGATTTATAATATTGTTTGAAGTTCATTTCAAGTTCTGTTGACTTAAGGCTGTCGTCAGTTGACGAGTATCCGCAACACAAAACCCCCTTCTTAGCCAATGTGCAACATTACGGATACTCATACTTTTTTATCTTCATAGTAGCACTTTCTACATCTTGCTTCATAGCTTTCTTTTTCGCCAAGTACGACTTTTTCTTTGGTGTCCGAAAGTCTGAATGAATAGGATGCCAAATCCCCACACTTCATACAGATTGCATGGACTTTTGTTACATATTCTGCAATAGCAAGAAGTTGCGGCATTGGTTCAAAAGCTTTTCCTTCAAAATCCATGTCGAGTCCAGCAAGGATTACGCGCTTACCCGAGTTTGCCAATGTGTTTGCGACATTAATGATTTGATTGTCAAAAAACTGCACCTCATCTATTCCCACCACATCACAATCTCCTGCCAAAAGTATAATATCATCCGCAAAATTTACAGGAGTAGAACGAATTGCATTTTCATTGTGCGAAACCACATCTAAGTCATGGTATCTCGTATCTATAGATGGCTTGAAGATCTCAACCTTTTGTTTGGCTATCAAGGCCCTGTTGAGACGACGAATCAATTCCTCAGTTTTTCCGGAAAACATCGATCCACAGATCACTTCGATGTGACCTTTTTTATCCTTTTTATTTTTGGCACCGATAAATGGCTCTATAAACATGTTTGTATTTTAAATTTTTTTTATAGACTTGAGAGGTGATACTTGAGAGGTGATACTAGAGATATGACACATTAGATTTGAGACAAAAGACTACTCACTTTTTACAGGTTAACTTTGCCTTCCAATTTAATGTACCAAGTCCAAAGTCCAATGTACAAAGACCGACTTGAGGGGATACCTAACCTTCCAACATTACAACTTTCGAACCTTCCAACCAATCTTTTAATCTTCCAATCCGCCACGGCGGACAAGTTCTTCCAATCTTTTAGAACCAAGTACCAAGTCTAAAGAACACCTATATTGCAAGACCTACCTAACCTTCCAACATTGCAACCTTCGAACCTTCCAACCAATCTTCCAATCTTTTAATCTTCCAATCCGCCACGGCGGACAAGTTCTTCCAATCCTTTAATCTCCCCACCTAACTCACAAAGCTTCACCCGCTATAGTCCATGTGAGGAAATTTATTTTGCTCGGCTACTCGGATTCGAAGGGTGCCAGATTTCAGTTCTGCTTGGCAAGTTAATCTTTCGTTGAGTTTTAATCTTTCATTTTCTCGGAAAATTTCTTCCCGATCTGTCAATGGGCTCAAATTTTCAATACCTTCCTCAATGATCATTTTACAAGTGGTACATCTTCCTTTTTTACCGCAAGCATGCATCCAATCGATGTAGTTTTCATGAATTAATTCTATAACTTTACGATTACTTTCAGACGAGATTATTTCTTTGTGATTAAGATTCTCGATGATTATTTTCAGCATGATTTCTGCTTCACTTTAATGTAAAATACCAAATATGAGTATCAAAATTAACAGCAAATATTTAGAAAACTACGCTTTAGGATTCGCCAAAAAAGTTTGTGACCAATATTTTTCTTCCAAACAATATATGACTGGGACAGAAATCCTTAAGTTGACCGACAGCAAGCAAGTTAATTTCTTCGTCATCAAATCCCTTTTTGAAGCTTGGCATGTAGAGTTAGAAAAATTGAAAAGCAATCCCTTTTTCGATTATAGAGACAATTCAGTTCACCAGGCATTGAATGAATTCATGAATGTGCTCTCTAGGTCTATCAAAATCGATAGGGGGAATTTTGAGCCTCTTCTGGGTGAAGCAGTTGCTTTTTCGGTGATTTTGGCTTTGGATCCTCTTTCTTTTTTTCGCGGTGAAATAGACAAATCCTCAGGATCGAGTGTGAATGATTTTCTCAAAGGAAATGAGAAATACTACAAGTGGAATCATTCTCTAATTGCCAACCTGATAGATAGGGCTGGAATAAGTCAATCAGCTGATGCGTATAAACAAGCTTTGAGATTAAATTTCGAGCAGCAAAAAGATCAGTTGACTAGACCTGAAGATTATCTTGCCGAATTAAAAAATATTTTCCATTTGGATTTGGATATCTTGTTCGAAAAGGTAGCGGAAAAGGCTGAAGGACCTATCATAGAAGAAAGTGCACAGACCAAGGAAGAGGCTCTCGTTGAGGAAGATTTGATGGCTGAAGCAGTTGTGAAGCAGGAGGTAGTAGAGCCAGAAAACGTGGATAATTCCTTGGTGGAAGAAATTCAAGAAACTATCCAGTCTCCAGAAAAAGACGAAGAACGCTTCGAGGAAGAGTCTATACCAAATATACCTTCGCAATATAAAGTAGCATCAGCTGCTAAGTTGATAGATCCACTTCAAGCTTGGGAAAAGTTCGAATCTGAGCAGTACAGTGTGATGAAAGGTAGTGTTGGTGAACTTTCTGAAAATGTTGGGATCAATCAGAGGTTTATGTTTACCAAGGAGCTTTTTGATGGAAACCCAGACTTGATGAAGCATGCTTTGAAATCTATTGATCAATGCGATAGTTTTATGTCTGCTATTACATTGATCAATGAAAGATATGTTGGGGAACTTGATTGGGATAAAAATTCAGAAGCAGTAGAGGAATTTCTTCAGCTTGTCTTTAGAAAATTTGATCAAAGGGGTTAAGCCTCTCCATTTTCTACAAAAGCCTCAAATGAAATTATTCATTTGAGGCTTTTTTGTTTTTCCGTAGGGCGGTCGAAGTCCATAATTTTCTATTTATCCAAGTAATCTACCATTACTAATACTAGTCTTTGTTTGATCTAAACAAATCCTTACTTTTTGGTCACTTTCAAATTCCCGAGTCTATATAGGTTGCTTTATTCTACCTATTCTATTCTTCAACCAACATAATTATGATAAAACAAATACAAAAAGTAAGTCAGTTAGGATTGTTCCTGCTGGTTTTAATGGTCATTGGCCTGCAAGTTGCAATGGCCCAAACTATCCCTACCCCCAAGGAGCATTTTGGGTTTGGATTGGGAGATGATTACCATATTTCCACTTATTCACAAACAGAGGCTTATTTCAAGAAAGTAGCTGAAATTTCCGACAGAGCGAAATTGGTTTCTATTGGAAAGACAGAAGAAGGAAGAGATCAGTGGATGATGATCGTGACTTCTCCAGAAAACCACAAAAACCTGGACCGCTTCAAAGATATTTCAGTCAAAATGGCTCGAGCAGAAAACCTCACCGAAGCTGAGGCACGTGACTTGGCTGAAGAAGGGAAAGCTGTAGTTTGGATAGATGGTGGTTTGCACTCGACAGAGACTGTCGGTACTCACCAACTTACAGAGACCATATATAATGTGTTGACCAGAGATGATAAAGAAAACCAAAGGATTCTTGACAATGTAGTGATCCTATTTGTACATGCGAATCCTGATGGACACCAAAAAATTGGGGATTGGTACATGAGAAATGAAGTGCCTGAGAAAAGGAGTCTTTCTGGCCTTCCCGTTTTGTACCAAAAGTACATTGGTCATGACAACAACAGGGATTTCTATATCCAAAATATGAAAGAGTCTGTGAATATGGGACACCAACTATTTGTAGAATGGATTCCACAAGTCATGTACAATCACCATCAGAGAGGGCCGGCAGGTTCTGTTTTGGCAGGTCCTCCATACAGAGATCCATTCAATTATGTGTTTGACCCAATGATGGTAACAGGAATAGACGCAGTAGGTGCAGCAATGTACAACAGACTGAATGCCGAAAACAAACCAGGATTTACAAGAATGAATGGTTCTACTTTTTCCACTTGGTACAATGGCGGTCTGAGAACTACAACGCACTACCATAATATCATCGGAATCCTGACAGAAATCGTAGGTGGGCCAAATCCAGAATCAATCCCTTTGGTGCCAGACAGGTTGATTCCTAATGCAAACACACCATTCCCTGTCACCCCTCAGGAGACTTGGAAGTTCCAGCAATCAATTGACTATTCTGTTTCTCTGAACTATGCGGTATTGGATTATGCAGCTAGAAACAAGGACCATCTTTTGTACAATATTTACAGTATGGGTAAAGGCTCCATTCAGAGAGGAAGCGAGGATTATTGGACTCCTTTCCCAAAGAAAGTAGAAGCTATCAAAACTGCTTATGCTGAATCACAAAAGAATAGCCAAGGTGGATCAAGATGGGGGATACCATCAGTGTTTTATGATAGCATTTACCAAGCCAAGGAAAAGAGAGACCCTCGCGGATTCATCATTCCTTCTAATCAGAAAGATTTCCCGACTGCTGTGAAATTCATCAATGCCCTTATCAAAACTGGTATTCGTATAGAAAAAGCAACAAGCCAGTTTTCAGTAAATGGGAAAAATTACCCTAAGGGATCTTATGTAGTCAAGACAGATCAGGCATTCAGACCCCATGTGATTGACATGTTTGAGCCTCAGGATTATCCAAATGATTTTCAGTATCCTGGAGGACCTCCGATTCGCCCATATGATGCTGCAGGTTGGACATTGGCTTATCAAATGGATGTTGAATTTGACAGAATCTTGGATGGGTTTGATGGTCCATTTGAGACATTGGCTTATGGAGAATTGGAATCACCAGAAGCTTTGCCTCTTTCTGAGTCGAGAAATGGCTTCTTGATTAGTAGTGTTCACAATGATGCTTTTGCAGTTGCAAATGAATTGTTGAAAAAAGGTATCAAAGTTTCAAGAACAACTTCAGCCGTAGAAGGGATGCCTTCAGGGTCGTTTTACATTCCTTCAAATGGATACAAAGTCTTGGCAGATTATGGAAAGCAATTTGGTTTGGAAATCAAATCTACCAAATCACAACCAACCGATCTATTGGCTATCAAACCCGCTAGAATCGCTTTGTTTGACACTTATGGAGGATCTATGCCAAGTGGTTGGGTGAGGTGGATTTTAGAACAATACAATTTTGAGTTTCAATTGATCTTTGCAAAAGAAATCGATCAGGGGAACCTCAATTCCAAATATGATGCGATCTTGTTTATCAGTGGAGGAATTCCTGGACTTCAAAGCTCAGGTGGATACAGAGGGCCTAGAGAAGAGGATACGCCTGCTGAATATCACCACATGCTTGGATCTATCTCAGCAGACAAGTCTATTCCGCAATTGAAGAAGTTTATGGAAAACGGCGGGAAGGTTGTTGCCATCGGTTCTAGTTCGATACTTGCTTACCATTTGGAATTGCCAGTGAGAAATGCATTGGTTGAGATTCAGAGAGATGGTTCAGAGAAGTCATTGCCTGGAGAAAAATATTATGTACCAGGAAGTGTATTGCAAACAAGAGTGGATACCAAGCAGCCTCTCAATTGGGGATTGGAAGAGAATGCTTATGTTTTGTTTAATAACAACCCTGTTTTTAAATTGAAGCAAGAGGCAAAACTGCAAGGCATCCAAGCATTGAGTTGGTTTGATACCGCGACACCATTGAAAAGTGGATGGGCTTGGGGCGAATCATACTTGGAAGATGGAATTACCGGCTTTGTTGCTCCGGTTGGAAAAGGTGAATTGGTAGTTTACACACCAGAAATCACCTACAGAGCACAATCACACGGAACTTTCAAGATGCTGTTCAATAACCTATACAAGAAGTAATTCTGTAAATCAAAAGTAATCAATCCCAACCTAATCATGCTGTACTAAAGGATGATTGGGTTGGGATTTTTTGTTAGTATGGATTAAGAAAAGGGTTGGGTTTTTTGAGCTAAAGGATTTAAGCAATACTTTAGCTTTGAGTCGTTTAGCTTATGCTTGTAATGTTTGTTGATTTGAAGTGGTAAACTTTCATCCTCATCCCCGTTGACTATAATAATTGTAATCCTTGATCACCTGATCCAAAAATGCCATTGATTTTTCTTCATAAGTGATCTGAAGCAGCTGGGCAGTTTTGTTGGCCAATTTCTGAATCAAACCAAAATCACCACTTTTCAAAGCTTCATTTTTGATTTGCTTGATGTCTTGGACTTGCTTATCGGTAAGGGACAATACTTGAGGATACTTTGGGATGTAATCTTCAGGAATTTCTACCAAAAGTGTGTTTTGAAGATTGGTGACAAATTTTTCTGAAATTACTGTAGTGCCAGCAGCCAGATCACCAATTCTTTGTCCTTTTCCACTAATCAAGATACTCAAAATAGCCAATCCCCCAGAAGTGGCCGAGATGTCCAAAATCCTCAACAGCCATCTGATTAGGAAATCTCCCAGCCCTGCTTTCGAGCCATCAAGTTTGACAACTCTGATTTGCAAAATCATTTTACCGGGTGATTGCCCATCCATCAATGATTCGAAAAGCAAATGGTAAAGCAAAATGGGCAGTCCCAAAACTGCAAAAAACAAATAATTAAAGGAGCCTTCACCCTTTACTTTTGATCCTAAAAAAAGCATCAAGATTACAAACAATACTATAAAGCATCCATCTAGAAGATATGCTAAAATACGGGTACCTACATTTGCAGCGTTTTGATGAATATTAATGTTTTGGGCAGTCTTTATTTGAAATTCCTTCATTTATTATTTTCTTTGGTAAAACTGATGACATAGAATGCGAGAAGCTTCTTTTATTAAGCGAAATAAAGATAAATGGGTAAAATTTGAAAATGCTCTATTATCCAATACACCTATCTCACCGCTGGAGCTTGGAGATCTATACGTAGAGATTACAGATCATTTGAGTTATGCCCAGACTTTTTACCCAAATAGCCAAACGCATATCTATCTAAACCAATTGGCGTCTAAATCTCACCAAAAAATCTACAAAACAAAAAAAGAATCCAAAGGAAGATTCATAAAATTTTATACACAGGAATTTCCTGCCATGTTTTACCAGTATTTACCACAACTTGGGATTGCATTTTTGATCTTTTTGGTATTTTCAATTATAGGTGCTTATTCTGCGGCTACAGATGCTGCTTTCGTTAGGGCTATTATGGGTGACGCCTATGTCAATATGACGCTTGCCAACATTGAAAAAGGAGATCCAATGGCTGTGTATAAACAAATGCAGCAAATGGACATGTTTTTGGGAATTACAATCAATAATATCAGGGTGGCGCTCACAGCATTCTCCTATGGGATTTTATTAGGTGTGGGGACATTCTACATATTGATGCAAAATGCGATCATGCTGGGGTCATTTCAATATTTCTTTTACGACCAAGGATTGCTTTGGGAATCAGCAAGGACCATTTGGGTTCATGGCACGATTGAGATTTCCGTGATCATTGTGGCGGGATGTGCTGGAATTGTACTTGGAAACAGTCTCCTCTTTCCTGGTACTTACTCAAGATTGACTTCGTTGAAGCGGGGAGTTAAAGCAGGTCTAAAGATTTTGATTAGCACAATCCCTTTTTTTATAATTGCAGGCTTTCTGGAAGGTTTTATCACACGAATCACAGATTTACCCGACATGTTTAATATTTCAATTATAATTATTTCTTTAGGCGTAATACTTTTTTATTACGTTATTTATCCTATTCAAATTCATAAAAAATCAAATTAATGGAAAACTATCTACCCTTGCGAAAAAGACGGGAATTGGGGACAATATTGTCGGATACATTTGCTTTTTCTCGAAACAATGTCAAGCAGCTTTATTCAGTTTTGGTAAAAACATGCGGAATTCCTTTTTTGGTGGTAATTCTGGCTTCTGCTTATTATCAATATGTACTGATGAACCCAGAACCAGCTACCGTGGCAGTAGAAATAGGACTTGCATTACTTGCTATGGTCCTGGCTGGAGGGATTTTTTATGCCATCAGCGCAGCTACTGTGTATAGCTTTATCAATGAATACGAGGTAAACAAAGGGCTAGTAAATGAAGCAAATGTGATTGACAACGCAAAAGGGAAATTTGGAGGACTGATTCTTCTAGTCATTGTCTCATATTTTATGCTGGTGTTTGGTTTTGTCTTCTTTGTTATTCCCGGGATTTATTTTTTAGTGCCACTTGGAATTGTATTTCCTTTGATGGTTCTTAGAAATACAAGTGTAGGGTCTTCAATCAGTCAAAGTTTCGAATTGATCAAAGGTTACTGGTGGGTAACTTTCGGGACTATTCTTGTTGTTGTGATTATCATTAGTTTGATTTCAGTTGCTTTTTCAATGCCAGCTTTTATTTATTTGATGATAAAAACAGCTATTGTAGTTTCCCAATCTTCTGTAAATGCTTTAGGAACACCAAATGATTTTATTTATTTGATTTTGGCTACTTTGGGAAATGCAGCGTCATATATTTTGTCCATCATTATGCTGATTGCGCTGGCGATTGTTTATTATGATTTGGATGAGGAGAAAAACAATACTGGAATCAGACAAAAAATCGAAGAGCTGGGGTCTTAAAATGCTTTACAAACTCACTTTCATTCTTTTCTTTATTTCCATATTTACTTCTCAGGCAAGTCAGGATAGTCTTGCTGTGGATTTTGTTTTTGAAAAAGAACAACTGCAGCCTTTTGATCTGGGAGATGATTATGTGGATAGATACCTTGGTGAAAAGGAATTTCAATACATTGAATTGAATGATGGTGAGAATTGGTTTCAAAAGCTCAAACGAAAAGCCAATGAATTACTCGGAAGGGTGTGGAGTTGGGTTATAGGAAATAAAACAGCGGGGAAGTTTTTGAGCTTTTTTATACAAGCGTTGCCATATTTGATTCTGCTGGGTCTCTCGATTTTGATGATTTGGCTTTTTGTAAAGTACGAGAATAGAAAAGTGGCTGAAAATAAATTGAATGGTTCCAAAGTCGCATTTGGGTCAGATGAAGAAATCATCCAAAATCAAGATATTCAACAATTGATCAATGATGCGATTTCCAAAGGGGATTTCAGATTGGCAATTCGCTATTATTATCTTTTGACTTTGAAAAAATTGATAGAAAAGGATTTAATTGAATGGAAAATTCAAAAAACCAATCATGATTATTTTGAAGAGCTATCGGTGGGGCCTCTGAAAGTTCAATTTGTAGAAATCACCAAAATATATGATTACATCTGGTACGGGGACTTTGATTTAGATCAGCTTTCCTTTCAGAAGGCAGAAGGGGCATTTCATAAATTGGATCGTCTGTTATGATGCCAAAATCACAAAAAATATTCATGGGCTTATTGGCCTTCATTATATTGGTTTTATTGCTTCTGCAAGTCAATATGAAGTCTTCCATAGATTGGAGTGAGAGTTTCTTCAAGTTGGATAAAATCCCATATGGTGGAAAGGTCATTTATGATCAATTGTCTGAAAAAATAGCCGAAGAAAGGTTCAAAGAAGTCAATGTGTCTGCCTATGAATGGTTGAATAAAGAACCAGAAGATGGCGTGTTTTTCGGTTTCAATTCATTTTTTTCAACTGATAAATCTGAAATCGAAAAGATACTGGATTGGGTGAGGAGAGGCAATACTTTGTATGTTTCTGCTCGAAATTTCAGTGCTCCTTTATTGGATTCCTTGGATTTGAAGGTGGCTCCATTAGTGGAGCTAGCGAATCTGAAGGAAAGGGCGGAGCTGAACTTTACCGATAAGAGGCTAAAAGCTGTGCAGCCATTTGTGTTTGACAGAACTACACCACTGGATTATTTCTCAGAATTGGATAGTAGCAAAACAGCTGTTTTAGGAACGGCTAAATTCCAAGGATCAAAATCGTCTCCTAAGCCAAATTTTGTCGTGGTGAAGGTTGGTGATGGATTGGTTTATCTTCATACATTTCCATTGGCATTTTCGAATTATTTTCTTTTGGACACAGCAAACAAAGGATACACTCAAGGTGCTTTGGCTTATTTGCCAAATGAAGGGAAATTCTATTATGACAATTACCAAAAGGTAGGGAAGTCTATTTATAGTTCTCCTTTATATCTTTTTCTCGCCAACCCAAGATTGAAAAGCGCTTATTATACAATTGTATTCATGCTTTTTCTTTGGATTGTCTTTGAAGGAAGAAGGAGACAGAGAAGTATCCCAATAGTGCTTCCTTTGGAAAATCAGACAGTTGCTTTTTCTGAGACTATATCTGCGATGTATATGGAACGTGAAGCTTACACAGAGATTTCCAAGCAGCAGATCAATCTGTTTTTGGAGTATTGCAGGACAAATTTTAGAGTGAGGTTTGAAAATTTCGATGACTTAAATGTCAAGGATTTGACAACTCGGGCTAACTGTCCTGAGGATAAAGGCAAAGAGATCTTTGACTTCTTGGCATCTGTTTACTCCAAAGAAAATGTATCAAAGGCAGATGTGATGAAAGTAAATAAATTGATAGAGGAATTTAAATCATACAATAATGGAAGAAAATAGGGAATCAAGTCCAGAAGAAAGCAATGCTTCAATGGATTTTAAAAGTCGCTTGCCTTTGGAAGATTTGTGTAATGCTGTAGGAAAAATCAAATCTGAAATTCAAAAAGTAATTGTAGGGCAGGAAGAGATGATTGACCTACTTTTGGTAGCGATGTTGGCAAAAGGGCATGTTTTGATAGAAGGTGTGCCAGGAATTGCAAAGACGATCACGTCTAAGTTGTTTTCGAAAACATTGCAGGTAGGATTCAGCAGGATTCAATTCACACCTGATCTCATGCCAAGTGATGTGTTAGGGACTTCTATCCTGAATATGAAGCAAGGTGAGTTTGAGTTTAAGAAAGGTCCTATTTTCTCAAACCTTATTTTGATCGATGAAATCAACCGTGCTCCAGCCAAAACGCAGTCAGCACTTTTTGAAGTGATGGAAGAGCGTCAAGTAACGATCGATGGACATACATATCCGATGGATGAACCTTTTATGGTGTTGGCAACGCAAAACCCAATTGAACAAGAGGGGACATATAGCCTTCCAGAGGCTCAGTTGGATAGGTTTTTATTCAAAATCAAATTAGATTACCCTTCCCTTGAAGAGGAGTTTGATATCCTCAAAAGCCACCATGCAAGAAGATCTGATGTCGCAATCGACCAAATAGAGTCGATTTTGGATCCTGAGTCTTTGAAAATCTTCCAAAAATTAACTTCTGAAGTCGCTATTGAAGAAAAAATCTTGAAGTACATAGCGCAGATTGTGGTGAAAACAAGAAATCACCCCAACTTGTATTTAGGAGGATCGCCAAGGGCTTCATTAGCGATCATGAATGCTTCAAAAGCATCTGCGGCCGTAGCTGGAAGGGATTTTGTAATTCCTGAAGATGTTAAGAAAGTGGTGGTGCCAGCTTTGGGGCACAGGATTATTTTGAATCCAGAACGCGAAATGGAAGGAATGACAACTGAAACTGTCATAGATGGCATAGTTCAGTCAGTAGAAATCCCTAGATAAATTGATGCAGTTACTTCGACAACTTTTCTTTGAGCGTAGACTCTATTGGCTATTGGCTGGTATAGCCTTTATCTTTCTGGCTTCCTATTGGGTAGATATCTTTTACCCTGTGGGTTTCGTATGTCTATGGATTCTAGGGTTTTTAGTTGTTGTTGATTTCATCTTTTTGTTTAGGTTGAAAGAGGGTATAAAAGCAGCTCGGATCTTACCAGAAAAATTCTCAAACAGTGATTTCAATTCTGTAAATGTCACTATAAAGAATAACTACAGCAGGCAAATCAAAACTTTCATTCTTGATGAAATCCCTGTCCAATTCCAAAAAAGGGATTTTGGGTTTGGAGAGTCGGTAGAGAAGGATGAAGAAAGGGAATTTCAATACCAGCTACTTCCAAAGACAAGAGGAGAGTATTTTTTTGGTGATTTGCACATTTATGTCTGTTCAATGCTCGGCTTGGTCAAGAGAAGGTATAGCTTCCAAAAAGGACAGATGGTAAAAGTATATCCATCTTTTATTCAGATGCAACAATATGATTTTTTGGCCAGTAATGTTAGAAAGTTTGATCTGGGTTTGAAGAAAATCAGGAGGATCGGACATACGATGGAGTTTGAGCAAATCAAAGAGTATGTACAAGGCGATGATATCAGAAGGGTGAATTGGAAAGCTACGGCCAAGAGTGCTTCGTTGATGATGAATCAATATCAAGATGAAAAATCTCAACCTATTTATTCTGTAATCGATACTGGCAGGGTAATGCAAATGCCTTTTGACGGGTTAAGCTTGCTTGATTATGCAGTAAATAGTACCCTGGCTTTTTCTAATATCGCCCTCAAAAAAGGGGATAAAGCTGGCTTGATTACCTTTTCAAACACGATGCAAAGATCCTTGCCTGCGATCAATCGCAAAACCCATTTGATGAGTATCATGGAAATGCTTTACAATGTGAATACCAAGTTTTTGGATACAGATTATGGGTTGCTTTACAATTGGCTGAAGCAAAAAGTCAACCATCGTAGTATGTTGATTTTGTTTACCAATTTTGAGCATCATTCTGCTTTGGAAAGACAGCTTCCTTACCTCAAGGCTATTGCCAAAAAGCATTTGTTGGTAGTGGTTTTGTTTGAGAACACATTGTTGGAAGAATTGGCAGAAAGACCCACTGAGAAGTTATCTGATATTTTCAATAAAACTGTTGCCGAAAAATTTCTCCATGATAAAAAGCTGATGGCAAAAGAGCTCAATCGGCATGGTATTCAGACGATCCTGACAAAGCCAAGTGAACTAAGCATCAATACGATCAACAAGTATTTGGAGATAAAGGCTAGGGGATTGTTGTAAGATTTTTTTGCCTGATGATTACTTTTGATCAAACTATCGGATGTTTTTTAACCAACATAGGAGGACACAAGGGCTAATGGGATTAATACGAGGTGTTTTTAAAGAATGACATTGTGTACTCCTATGTGAAAAACTTCGTATTCTTCATGGATAGACTTTCAAATCACAAAGTAGGATAAATACTTAACAAAGTGATCCAATGATATGTATATTGTCAGTGACAAATTATTCAAAATTAAATGATGTTTAATTCATTCTCCCCAGCATCTGGATTCTATGTGAATCTAGCTTGATGAAGATAAATAGGAGAATGGTGAATGACCATAGAGAGGAACCTCCATAGCTAAAGAATGGAAGTGGTATTCCAATCACTGGAAATAGCCCGATAGTCATTGCAATATTGACCATAAAGTGGAAGAGCAATATAGAAATAACACAATAACCATAAACTCTTGAAAACCTTGTTTTTTGCCTTTCTGCCATAATTACCAATCTAATTAACAAGGTACAAAAAAGTAAAATGACAATAAAGCTTCCTGCCCAACCAAACTCCTCACCTAAGGTGCAAAAAATAAAATCAGTATGTTGCTCGGGCACAAAATCAAACTTCGTCTGGGTACCTTCGAGGTATCCTTTTCCTAGAAAGCCACCAGATCCAATTGCGATTTTTGATTGGGTTACATTCCATCCAACTCCCAATGGATCAAGATCGGGATTAAAAAGCACCATTATCCTGTTTTGCTGATGTTGTGGTAATTTGGATACCACATAGTCTAAGCTATAGACATA
The DNA here is from genome assembly GCF_022549785.1 of Belliella alkalica. Lineage (GTDB taxonomy): Bacteria > Bacteroidota > Bacteroidia > Cytophagales > Cyclobacteriaceae > Belliella > Belliella alkalica. The sequence goes on along the minus strand of NZ_JAKZGO010000005.1, from coordinate 90,440 downwards.
AGCGATCATAAGCAAACCTATGACAACAAAAGAAATGATTCTAGATATTTTCTTTTTCCCTAAAAATATCAAAAAGCCAACTCCCGCAGCAATGGCAAAAACCAAATAGAGATTGTTTTCGACACCCAAAGCAAATAATGATATAGCAATGATTGTCAATGCCAGCACATAATATTTCTGTGGCATTCCTTCTCTATAAAGCATAATGAAAAAAGCAAAAAACACCATTGCTGTTCCAGTATCTGGTTGTAGCATAATCAAGACTATAGGAATCATAATGATAACTAAAGCTTGGAGCTGGTATTTGACTTGGCTAAGATCAAAACTTGGCCTTTCCATATACTTTGCAAGTGCCAAAGCGGTAGCAAATTTAGCAAATTCAGAAGGTTGAATCCTGACAGACCCAAATCCAACCGTAAGTATTTGCCCATTCACTTCTTTTCCTATAAATGGGGTGACAACCAAAAGGATCAAGAAAAACACATACAATATCATTGATAGGTTTTCATACAACCGATAATCAGCAACCATAATCAGCAGGATCATTATTAGGGCAGCTCCAATCCTAACGAGTTGTTGTCCGGAGTTGATCGATAGATCAAAAATACTTTTCGCATTTTGTTCATCGAATACTGCCGCATATATATTAAACCATCCAATTATTACCAAAGAGGCATAGATCAGAATGGTTACCCAGTCAATTTTGTTGATATATAAGTCGTCTTGTCTCAAATCACATGAATTTTCCAGCAATCACATATTCTTCCAAACCCAATCTCTTCACTTCTCTTTTGATGTATTTTTCAATCATCAAACTAGCTGTGCTGGCAGCTGCTCTTCCTCCCCAACCAGCATTCTCTACATACACAGCTATAGCTATTTTAGGATCTTCTTTTGGTGCAAATGCGACGAAAACAGAGTGGTCCTCACCTTGGGGGTTTTGTGCAGTTCCTGTTTTTCCTGCAATAGTGATATCTGGAATAGCTGCCCTTGCAGCAGTTCCATAGATAGCTTCTGCCATTGCGTCTTGGATTAGGTCAAAATGGTGCGCATCGACTCCCACTTCTTTTCTTATCCTGAATTCCTCTTTGATCTTGGTATGGTCTCCGTCTATTGCTTTGATCAGGTGTGGTTGGTAATAGTATCCTTTATTTGCAAAAATAGCAGCAAGATTAGCCATTTGAAGTGGAGTTACCATCATTTCTCCTTGCCCAATAGAAAGGGAATAGATCGTAGAATACTTCCATCTACCCACTCCATAGATTCTATCATAATAGCTGCTAGATGGAATACTTCCACCTTTTTCATTATACATGTCGATTCCAAGTGGACCTCCAAGTCCAAATAGCAAAACGCTCTCACGCCATTTGTCAAGCCCTATTTCCGTGTCCTTGAATGTATTTCTAGACACCTCCTGATTTATCATGGCACGATAAGCTTGGTGATAGTAAGGATTGCAAGAATTTCGGATTGCTCCAAAGAGATTCACAGGGGATGGGTGATTGTGGCAAGCGACCAAAGATCTGTTGCAGGCATATGTAGTGTTTGGAGTCAATACGCCCATTTGAAGTCCTATCAGTGATTGGACAATTTTGAAAATAGAACCTGGAGGATACATTGCCATGATAGGCCTGTTGAACAAAGGCATTTTTTCGTCTTTATTCAAAACGCCATAGTTTGATCCGAACTTAGATCCTGCCAAAAGATTTGGGTCATAAGTTGGTGCGGATATCATCGCTAATATCTCCCCTGTCTTAGGCTCTATAGCGACTACAGAGCCTACTTTTCCCTCCATCAATTTTTCACCATAAAGCTGAAGCTCTAGGTCAATGGTGGAGGTAAGGTTTCTTCCTGCCACAGAGGCAGTGTCATAATCACCATCTTTGAATGATCCTTTGTCCACACCCCGGACATTGACCATTTTGTACTTTACTCCTTTTATACCTCGAAGTTCTTTTTCATAAAATCCTTCTAAGCCACTCAGTCCTACAAAATCACCTTGTCTGTAATACCTCACGGTATCTCTTTCAAGTTGTCTTGCATTGATCTCTCCGATATACCCCAATGCATTAGCAGCACTTGCTTGTGGGTAGGACCTCACCGAACGGGTAGTTACAAAAAGCCCAGGGTAATCGATCAGGTAATCTTGGATTTTCGCAAATTCTGTAGTAGATACCTGCGGGATAAGGATCGATGGTTTTACAGATGAATACTTTCGGGCAGCAGTATATTTTTCTATGAGATCTTCTTTGGCAATATTGAAGATTTCACAAAACCTCGTTGTGTCTTTTACATTAAATTCCTTTGGGATTACCATTAAATCAAAAATCGGATTGTTATAGACCATTATTTTCCCAGTACGGTCATATACCAATCCACGATAAGGATGATCCACAAGTCTTTGTACAGCGTTTCTTTCAGCTCTCTTCAGAAAGCTGTCGTCTAACACTTGTATCATAAATAGCTTTGTCAACAGTACGACTCCTATCAACACAATAACTACGATGATGGTAATCGGTCTTTGTTCGTTCATTATATTCCTCTCCTTCTCCTGTAAAATAACAGTTGAACAATATTACTCATTACAAATACAAAAATAGCACTAGCAATTATTTTTTGAACGACAGGGATAAACAAATCTGTACCCATACTTTCAATAAAAAAGAAAGAAATGTTAAAAATTAAAATAAGTGGCAGACTATAAGTCATAAACCAGCCAAAGCCCATGTTTAATATTGTGGGCTGTAGGTTGTCATCATAGCCACCTGTAGGAGTCAATATTTTTATCCAAGGCCTTCGGATAAATGCAATGATCAATAAACTTGCTGTATGAATCCCTAAGGTGTCATAAAACAAATCCACAATTAAGCCCATCCCAAAAGCAATAAGTAGTGTTGGGATAGTTTTGGTTTCTATTGGCAAAAGGATGAGGTAAATGATGTATAAAAAGCAAAATCCAACACCGAAGAGCACAAGGTTTTTTAATACAAGTGTTTGTATCAAAAGGTAGATAATAAACCCACCGATCAAATAAAAAATCCTACTACCGCTCATTGTTGATTTCTGAATTTAAATATAAAGAATCCAATTCTTCCTCGATGTCATTTTCCACAAGGTAAACATAAGAGACCTTTGTGAAATCCGTTGATAAAGAAACTGTCACGTCCAAATAGTTTGTGTCAGAGCCTTGATTTACCTCTGCGACAATGCCTATGTTTATACCTTCAGGGAATACAGCATTGTAACCTGAGGTTACAATCTTGTCACCTACTTCAATTTTAACATGGCGTGGAATATAAAGCATTTTTGCTTTTTGTGGATCTTTGCCATCCCATTTGATCGAGCCAAATACTTCAGTAGATTCTATTTTGGATGAAATCAAGAGGTCTGTATGAAGTAAGGAAATAACTGTCGAGAAGTTTTTTGACACACCTTTTACTCTTCCTACTACACCTTGCCCATTGAATACACCCATTCCAGGTTTGATCCCTTGGTTTTCCCCTTTATTTAAAGTGAGGTGATTTTGGCTTAACCTAATTGAATTGTTAATTACCTTCGCGCCTTTAAACTCAAATTTAGCCGTTAAGATACTATCAAGCTGTATGAAGGTGCTGTCAGCAGGCTTTTTGTACATTTCTAGCTCTGCCAAAAGTTCTGCATTGGTGTCTACCAGCCTTCTGTTCACTTCTGCAAGGGTAAAATATTCTGAAACATTGTTTTTTACCCCTAAAATCTTGCCGCTAAATTGGTTGGAGCTATTGAAAAAAGCAGAACCTTGTTGGGAATTGAAGGAGACAATCAGCCAAATGGCGATTGCCTCCAAAAAAACAAATAACAGAAAAGCTCTTAAACTGTAAAGAAATAGTAAAATGCGCTGCATCCAGTGATCAAGTCATCAATACGGTTCTGAAATTGGAAATATTTTTCAAGGCGGTTCCAGTTCCTCTTACCACTGCTCTAAGTGGATCTTCTGCAATATGTATAGGTAATTTTGTTTTTTGATGCAACCTTTTGTCTAGACCTTTTAGCAATGCACCACCTCCCGTGAGATGAATGCCATTGTCATAAATATCCGCAGAAAGCTCAGGTGGGGCGATTTCCAATGCTTTCAAAACAGCTTCTTCGATTTTTGATACTGATTTGTCAAGTGCAAATGCAATCTCAGAATAAGAAACCTTGATTACTTTTGGGATACCTGTCATCAAGTCTCTACCTCTGATTTCATAATCTTCAGGCGCGTCATCCAATTCTGTCAATGCAGAACCAATAGCTATTTTTACTTTTTCAGCGGATCTTTCACCGATTAAGAGATTGTGTTGTCTTCTCATATAATCGAGAATATCCTTTGTGAAAGTATCACCAGCTACTCTGATAGATTGATCAGCTACGATACCTGACAAAGCTATCAAAGCGATCTCTGTAGTACCACCTCCGATATCCACAATCATCGATCCCATTGGTTTTTCTATATCTATGCCAATACCGATTGCCGCAGCGATAGGTTCATATATCATATAAACCTCCTTGGCCCCGGCGTGCTCGGCAGAATCGCGCACAGCTCTCTTTTCTACTTCAGTAATACCTGAAGGAATGCAGATTACCATTCTGTGAGATTGAGGAAACATTCCTTTTTTGTGACCAGGGATCATTTTGATCAAACCTCGGATCATTTGCTCGGCAGCATAGAAATCAGCAATCACACCATCTTTGAGGGGGCGGATAGTTTTTATGTTTTCATGCGTTTTTTCATGCATGTTCATTGCATCCTTTCCTACTGCCAAGACCCTATTGGTAGTCCTGTCAATAGCAATGATCGAAGGTTCGTCAACAACGATTTTGTCCTTATGTATGATCAGCGTGTTTGCAGTACCTAAATCTATAGCAATATCACTGGAGAAAAAATCGAATAATCCCATTATGTCTTTTTGGTTGAATTTTATATTTGAGAATATGTTAAAGTTAGCATTCTAGATGCATAACATGAAACGCAGGACGACAAAATTATTATCTTAATTGCAATTTCTTATCATAATATTCTTTTTTTTTAAAACATTGTTGCACTTTGACATAAACAGCCTTTTGTAATCAAGCTAAGAGGGTTTTTATTGATGCAAATTCAAGAGGTTTGCCTGCACTTAACAATTCACATACCAAAGGTTCATTTTTCAATAAAGTTTTTTTTTATCCCTTTACTTGAGACTTCTGAGGGCTTCGGTTTTGTCATGTCTAAAGACTATTTGTTGTAAAAGCCCGTTTGGAAGATTTGATCAGAAAGCTTCCCTTTATAATTTGAGTGGTAATGATTTCTCAAATCAAGAAATGAATTGTAAAAACTCAAGGACATTTTAAGGTTCGATTTATTGCTTTCAAATACTTTAAAATAAAGGATTTAATAACACTCTTTTTTTTATGGGAATTATTTTGTTAAATTTGTAGCGTATTAGCCGAATATATGGAGGGGACGACAGTCCCCTCTTTCATTATGGTAAATTGTAATATGAGTTTAAAACAGACTATTGAAGAAATTGTAGAAAAGCATTTGCCTGATGAAGAACATTTCATCGTGGACATTCAGCTTATCGAAAACAGCAGTAAACCTCAACTTAAAATCCTCATCGATGCTGACAAAGGTGTTAGTATTGATGCTTGTGCCTTTTTAAGTAGACAAGTTGGTGAGGAGATAGAGGCCAAAGAATTGCTCGCAGATGCATACGTGCTTGAAGTTTCTTCTCCAGGTGTGGATTATCCTCTCAATTCAAGACGGCAATATGTAAAAAATATTGGAAGAAAACTCAAAGTAACCTTGACTGATGGAAAGGAAACTGAGGGGGAACTTCTACAGGTGGATCCTTCAGAGATCAAACTGAAGGTGATCAAAAAAGAAAAAGGAAAAAAGGCTACTGAAGAAGAAGTTGTATATCCTTTGGAAGAAATAAAGAAATCAATTGTACTAGTCTCTTTTAAGTAAAAAAAATGGATGCTAAAGTTCTTATAGAATCATTTGCAGAATTTGCAAGATCAAAAAATGTGGATCGACCAACGATGATTCGCATTCTCGAAGATGTGTTTAGAGCGATGATTCGCAAGAAGTACGAGACCGACGAGAATTTTGATGTAACAATCAATGCAGATAAAGGTGATCTTGAAATATTAAGGATTAGAGAGATCGTAGATGACAACTCTGAAGATATTTGGGATTTTGACAAAATAAGCCTTACAGATGCACAAAAGATCGAGCCTGATTTTGAAGTTGGCGAAGAGGTGTACGAAAAAATTGAATTGGAAGATTTTGGTCGTAGGGCTGTCATGATGGCAAGACAGACTTTGATCCAAAAGATCAAGGATCTTGAAAAAGATTTGCTATTCAATCAATACGAAGAGTTGGTTGGAGAAATCATTTCTGCTGAAGTTTATCAGATTCTCGGAAGGGAAGTTTTGCTGATGGATGGAGAAGGAAATGAGCTTATCCTGCCTAAAGGCGAGCAGATTCCAAAAGATAGATTTAGAAAAGGAGACTCTGCAAGAGCTATTGTCCACAAGGTGGAGATGGTAAATGGTAATCCTAGAATCATTCTGTCTAGAACGTCTCCAATTTTCTTGGAAAGATTGTTTGAAAATGAAGTTCCAGAAGTTTTTGACGGATTGATTACAATCAAAAAGATCGTCAGAGAACCAGGAGAAAGAGCGAAAGTGGCTGTCGAATCTTATGACGACAGAATTGATCCAGTAGGAGCTTGTGTCGGAATGAAGGGGAGCAGAATCCATGCAGTAGTTAGAGAGTTGCAAAATGAGAATATCGATGTGATTAATTTCACCGATAATCTTGATTTATATGTGTCGCGAGCTTTGAGCCCGGCAAAAGTTTCTTCGATCCAGGCGGATCATGAGAAGAAAAGGATCTCAGTTTTTATGAAGCCAGATCAAGTATCCATGGCTATCGGTAAGGGTGGATTCAATATCCGTCTTGCAAGTAGATTGGTTGGATACGAGATTGATGTATTTAGAGAATTGAGTGAATATGAAGATGAAGAAGATGTGGTTCTTGACGAATTCGGTGATGAAATCGAAAGTTGGGTGATTGATGAGTTGAAAAAGACAGGTTTGGATACTGCCAAAAGTGTACTTTCCTTATCAAAAGAAGACCTCTTGAGACGTACCGAGCTTGAGGAAGAGACTATTGAAGATATCTTCAAAATATTAAAACAGGAATTTGAACAATAAATAAAGACCAATTTACCCAAATATAGGTCTTATATTTGCCAAAGAATTAGAAAGAGGTTTTTAGCGTATGTCAGAAGAAAAAATGATGAGACTTGGCCAAGTCGCCAGAAAACTCAACGTAGGAATAGCTACGATTGTGGAATCTATGGCTAAAAAGGGCGTTGAAGTCGAAAATAATCCAAATTCGAAGATCAGCATAGATCAATTTAGTGTGCTGGCCAAAGAATTTAAGTCCTCTGCCCAAGAGAAGGAAGAGGCATCACACCTATCAATAGGTAAACGTCATCATGAGACTTTTACTATAGAGGCGGAGTCAGAAGCTCGTGAAGAGTCTAAGCCTGAGCCAGTAAAAGAAGAGAAAAAAGTGGAAGCTGTGAAGCCAACTCCAACGCCAACCCCTGCACCTTCACCTGCGCCCGAAAAGCCTAAAGAAGAACAAAAGGAAGAGCCAAAAGTTGCTGCAGAAGCGCCAAAATTACCTGGGATAAAGGTATTGGGAAAAATTGATCTTTCTCCAAAGCCAGCACCAGCACCAACTCCTACACCAGCACCTACTCCAAAAGTAGAGGCGAAAGTGGAGCCTAAAGCTGAGGAAAAACCAAAGCAAGAAGTGAAGCCAGAACCTAAAAAGGAGGAAGCTCCGAAGGTTGAAGCTAAAGTAGAAAAACCAACTCAGGCTGTGAAGCCTCAGCAACAAGACAACGCTAAATCACAAAAACCTGTTTCTACGCATCAACAATCGCAAAAACCTTTTTCAAAAGATTCTTCTCCGAAAAAAGAAGAACCAAGAAAAGAAGCTCCAAAGCCAACACCTCCTACTGTAAAGGTTGAGGCAGAGCCACAGCAAGTGATTGCTGCTAAAGCAGATTCTTTGAAAGGTTTGACTGTATTGGGTAAAATAGAATTGCCTACAGATCGTCCAAAGAAAAAAGGGAAGCCTGTAGCCTCTTCTGATGAGAGGAATAAGGACAAGAAAAAAAGAGTTCGTAAGAGAATAGATAAAAATACTCCAGGTGGGGATGCTGCCAAACCAGGCGCAAACACTCCTGGTGCAAATAAACCAGCTGGACAACCACAAGGTGGGCACAGAGCTGGTGGTGGACCAAACCAAAGAGAGAGAAGAAGTCCTCAGGGAAGACCTGGGCAAGGTGGCAGACCGGGACAAGGTGGACACGCTGGAGGAAGAGTTCAAAAAGCTGAGCCTACTCAAAAAGAAATCCAAGATCAAATCAAACAAACTCTTGCTAGATTGCAAGGTGGTAAGTCTGGTGGAGGAAAAGGTAAAAACAGAAGAGACAAAAAAGCTGAGAGAAGTAGAGATACTGAGGAGGGCTTTGAAGAAAACAAAATCCTTAAAGTTACTGAGTTTATCTCTGCAAATGACCTAGCTTCATTGATGGATGTTTCGGTAAACCAAGTTATTTCGACTTGTATGTCTCTTGGTATGTTTGTGTCAATCAATCAAAGATTGGATGCTGAAGCAATTACAATCATCGCTGATGAATTTGACTTTGAAGTTGAATTTACCAAATCTGATGAAGAGGAAAATACAATAGTAGAAGTAGATAATCCAGAGGATCTAGTTACTAGAGCACCGATTGTGACGATAATGGGTCACGTCGATCATGGTAAGACTTCCCTTCTTGATTTTATTAGAAGGGCAAAGGTTACTGATGATGAAGCAGGTGGAATCACCCAGCATATCGGAGCTTATGACGTAATGACGAGTACTGGTGAAAAAATCGCTTTCCTTGATACACCAGGTCACGAAGCATTTACAGCGATGAGAGCTAGAGGTGCGAAAATCACTGATGTTGCGATTATCGTAGTGGCTGCGGATGATGATATCATGCCTCAGACCAAAGAAGCAATCAACCACGCGCAAGTAGCTGGTGTTCCAATGATTTTTGCTATCAACAAAATTGATAAACCAAATGCAAATCCTAACAAGATTAAGGAGCAATTGGCAAATATGAACCTATTAGTAGAAGAATGGGGTGGTAAATATCAGTCCCAAGATATCTCTGCAAAAGTAGGTACAGGTATAGACGAACTACTTGAAAAAGTATTGCTTGAAGCTGAAGTTCTTGAGCTGACAGCGAATCCTGACAAAAATGCGGTAGGTACTGTAGTAGAAGCATCCTTAGATAAGGGTAGAGGTTATGTGACCACAGTGATGGTTCAGGCTGGTACGCTTAAAGTAGGTGATGTGATGCTTGCAGGTCAGCATTATGGTAAGGTGAAGGCGATGTTTGACCATAAAGGTAAAAAACTGAAAGAAGCTGGACCTTCTACTCCTGTTCAGGTATTGGGACTTAGTGGAGCACCACAAGCTGGTGATACATTCAAAGTTTATGATACCGAGAGAGAGGCTAGAGAGATTGCCAACTCAAGGGAGCAGATCCAAAGAGAGCAAAGTATGCGTACCAAGAAACACATCACACTTGATGAAATTGGACGTAGATTGGCTATCGGTAGCTTTAAGGAACTCAATATCATTATCAAAGGTGATGTGGATGGTTCAGTAGAAGCACTTTCCGATTCCTTGTTGAAGCTATCGAAAGATGAAGTGTCTGTCAATATCATACACAAGGGTGTTGGTCAGATTTCTGAATCAGATGTATTGTTAGCTTCGGCTTCCGATGCGATCATCATCGGTTTCCAGGTAAGACCTTCTCCGAATGCGAAGAAAATCGCCGAACAGGAAGAAATCGAAATCAGACATTACTCTATCATCTACGATGCGATCAATCAAATCAAAGATGCTATCGAGGGAATGCTTGAGCCAGAATTTGAAGAAATCATCACTGGTAATATCCAAGTGAGAGAAATATTCAAAATCTCTAAAATTGGTACTGTCGCTGGTTCTTATGTTACTGATGGGTTCATTACTCGTAAGAATAAGATAAGAGTAATACGTGATGGTATTGTGGTTCATGATGGAGAAATCGATCAATTGAAGAGATTCAAGGACGATGTATCTGAAGTGAAAGCTGGCTACGAATGTGGTATTTCAATCAAGAAGTTTAATGACATCTTAGTAGATGACACCATCGAAGGTTACACTATGCAAGAGATCAAGCGTAAGAAATAGGATAACTATTAACCATATCAGAGGAACTTCCGCAAGGAGGTTCCTTTTTTTGTTTATGTTCTAGTTTTTCCCGAAGATCAAAGTAGGTTTAGGAGAAATAACAATTGGTTTAAAATCATATGAAATCAAGCATGACGAAGAACGTCACACACTGGGATGATTATCAACCATGCGAGATTCCATAGCCTGTCCCGACCAATCGGGATGACCTCTGAAAAACAAATTATAAACACATGAAAGATGCCATTCACCTTTTATTACAAATTCTAACTATAGGTAGTATCCTTTCCTTAATTCTTGGACTTTATAAGCCTGTTTTGGTACTTTGGTTTCTGGATAGGTTTAATAGGTTGAAAGTGTTGAAAGTGTATGGTCTGTCATTATTAATATTGGCCTTTTTGATGTTTGTAAATAAAATTATTTGAGTTTCTTTTGTTTCACTTAAATTTTGCTAATTTTAAAGACCCAAATAACTAATAAAGTTGAGAAAAATTTTAGCCATATTACTTTTAAGCGTTTTTGCTTTGTACCATTTCGGCTACTATGGTTTTTATTATACATTTTCGTTTCAACTTGAATCTCTGTGGACAGAGAAGATTTTCGATACAGATGAAATAGAGGAAGAGATCATGGAGATTCCTATTTCTGTTCCATACATGGCAGACCAAGACGAATTTCAGACTACCAACACTACATTTGAGAAAGATGGACAAAATTATCGGGCAGTCAAGCAAAGGTATGCCAATGATACTTTGCGGGTTATCTATGTTCCAGATACTGCCAAAAACAAGCTGGACTCGGTTGTGAAAAAATGGATAGCTTCATTGGTTTCGGATGAAATACCTTCTGAAAACGGCAATTCTTTACTGTCCAAAATTTTCATCAAGGATTACACAAAACCAAATCAAGAATTTGTTGTTCCATTGGTGCTGGAAGAAGAAAGAAAATACATAGGGTTTATTTTTTCGACTTATAATGATTTGTATCTGAGTAATCACACTCCTCCTCCAGAGCTTGTTTGATTTTTAAGCCATTCATTTTGGTTATTTCATTTAGTTATTCACAAAACAGTATTGCAGTATTAGTGTATCAAATCTATGTTTTTTCAAAGGGGTTTGTTGGACATGGATTGATAGCTGATGTAGTGCGTGTTTTGATTTTCTAAATGAAGTAAGACTTTCATTCTTAGGTTTTTTTTGATTGATTTTTCCGATTCGGTGGAAATATGAATCAAAGACTTAGGTATGATTTTAATCAATCTTGAAGGCTGTCCCATCAGTGATTCCATAAATTTTATTCCCAAGTAATGTTAGTTTCAGCTTAAAGCTCTTTGCTTTTCCGTGCCTTTGTGGCTTGATTATTCAAGATTTCCGCAAATACACGAGCAGGAGAGTTTAGTAAGTTGATTTCAATGCATCATTTGAGCTTAGGGAAATTGGTTTTGCTTTTTGGACAGCCTCCAAGATTCCAATTCTGACATGGTTTGATTTTATGATTATACGCTTCTTTGCCAGTAGCTTTAATTCCAAGGTTGATTGCTTGCTTATGTTCAATATCCATGAGTATCTAATATCAATTAATATCGGATCTAAGCTAAATCAGGCTTTTTTTTAGTTAGTGGCAAAGTTCCGTATATCCGTATTTGATTTTTCAGAATTCAAACATTTATAAAGCTTTATTAAAATATCAATATGAATAAATCACTACCAATAATCCTTGGATTGATTATGTCATTTTTTGTTCAATTCAAAAGCAATGCACAAACACCCTGGGATGAAGTAATGATGGGTAAAAATGAGATTTGTATAGCCCTGATTTATGAACATTCCACTTGGGATAAATACTGGGAAGGAACCAGACTCAGAGAAAATGCAAACATTGGAACTTTGACAAGACAAATGGGCATGCCCATGATAGCATTGGGATTGACAAGCAAAGTTAATATTATAGCAAGCCTCCCTTATATCGCGACAAAAGCCTCAGGTGGAACTCAGGTTGGCCAATCTGGAATTCAGGATCTTAGTGTTTCTGCTAAAGTAGAGTGGCTTCAAAAAAGAATCACCGGTGGTAGATTACTCTTCCTTACTAATTTACATTATAGCCGTCCTGTCGGCAATTATCTTTCGGACTACATGCCTTTTAGTTTAGGTTTTGGAGCTCCTGAATTAGGTTTGCGGGCTATTGCTGGATATAAAATGGATAATGGACTGGTCTTTCGATCCTCTATTGCATATCTCAAAAGAGGACAAACTGAGATTGAACGGAATTACTATTACCAAAATGGAAGTGTTTACTCTCAATTTATGAACGTGCCTGATGCTTTTAATTTTCACGCAGCTATAGGTTACTGGTTTTTGGAAAATCAATTGAGGCTAGAGGCCACTTATCAATTGCTCAATTGCCTTTCCGGGGACGACATAAGGGCTTATAATGCACCCCAACCTACCAACAAGATGGAGGTCAGCCAAGTCGGTGCATGGGCTCAATATTACATCAAGGGCCGACAAGGACTAGGAGTACTCGCCTATTACAACTATGCAGTAGGAGGGAGAAATATGGGTCAATTCTCTTCTCTTGGATTGGGACTGACTTATCAATTGGAATTAACTAAAAAGTGAAATCATTATGAATAAATATATAACCTCTATAGCAATTTTGCTTACTGTGGGATTTTGCAATATTTCGTGCATCGAAGAGACCCCATCTTATTTTGAATTTGAAGATTATAGTTTTTCTGAACTGGATGAAAATGGTGGTCTTATGAATACATTTCTTTTGGGTGATATAGAGGAAATAGCACTAGAAGCTCCTCAAACTGGTAGGGCACAAGAGTTGGATGATATTAAGTTGCTCATGTCTTCGATGACCAAGGACGAAACCAAAGCAGTAGAATACTGGACGTCCAATCCGATTATCAGATGGAATGAAATTGCGCTTGAGTTGGCAGCGAAGTATAACCTAATTCCAGGGCCAAATGAAGACGGAACATACACATTGCCTAATCCAGCCAATCCACAAGGTCCTCCCGCTTTTCCTTTTGCACACCCTCCATATACCAGCAGAGCATTGGCATATTTGAGTGTTGCCCAGTTCGATGGCTTAGTTGCTGCTTGGCATTGCAAATATAAATTTAAGCTAAACTCACCATACCAAGAGGATTCGGGGATAATTCCGGCTTATTCCAAAAACAACCTACCTTCATTTCCCTCCGATGGGGCAGTGGTTGCCAAAGTTTCAAAAGATATCTTAAGTGCCATGTTTCCTTTGGAAAAAGATTTTTTGGAAGGCTTGTTTCAAGAGCATCTTAGGAGTATGCTTCAGGCTGGGATCAATTTCAAAAGTGACTTGGATGCAGGAGAATTGATTGGGTCTGAAATCTCCAAAATCGCGCTTCAGCGAGCTTCTACCGATGGAATGTCAAAGGCACAAACTCCAAAACCAGTGTCTGATTCTATCAAAAATGCTGCCTTTGAAAGGTTTGGTTGGGCCTGGGAAAATATGGAATCACCAAAAAGGCCTGTGGGACTAACCCCTTTGTTTGGGAAAGTCAAAATGTGGAATGTGTCAAATGTGGAAGAAGTACGTCCTGGCCCACCTCCAGCTCCTGGATCTGATCAATTCAACAAGGATGCAGAGGAACTAAAAAGGTTTGCGAATAATCTGACTGTGGAGCAAAGAAAAATCGCAAATTGGTGGCAAGATGGACTCGGTACCTATACACCTCCGGGACATTGGAATAAATTTGCAAAGGAAGCAATTGTCAAAAACAAGCTTAACCCTCTTCGCTCTGCAAAGGTTTTTGCTTATATGAATACGGCTATTGTAGATGCAGGAATCAGTTGTTGGGATGCAAAATACTACTATCATTATCCAAGACCTATTCAGACTATCCCTGGGTTCAAGACCATTTTGGGTACTCCCAATTTTCCAGCCTATACTTCTGGGCACAGTACTTTTTCGGCTGCGGGCGCTGTAGTCCTGTCCTATTTCTTTCCTGAAGATCAAAGTATGTTTAACAAATATGCCGAAGAAGCAGCGATGTCTCGGGTCTATGGTGGAATCCATTACCGATTTGATGCAGAAGTGGGAATAGAGCAGGGTAGAAACGTAGGGAGTTATGCTGTAGAAAAAGCCAAAAATGATAGGGTAAAGTAATTTGTAAATAGGACATGAAAAATATCTACAAAATTTATTTTATCAATGTGAATTTGGCTTGGAGGATTCCCAAGAAAGTGAAAGGAGTGTTTAATAGTATTGATTGATTTACAGTGTAAATCTACTTCTACATCAGAGTTATGGTGTATTATAATTGATACCGCAATAAATATCAATACAAATTGAATTTATCCAGAGAAATAATTTAAATTTGTATCCAATTAGATACAATCGTTATGTTTTTTATTGAGAAAACGACTGAATTTGACAAATGGTTAAGAAAGGTAAGAGACCTCAAAGCAAAATCGAAGATTTTGTTTAGAATTCAGAAATTAGAGAATGATGAGCATTTTGGTGATTGTGAACCAGTTGGAGATGGGATTCGAGAGTTGAAAGTGAATTTCGCAAAAGGTTATCGTGTATATTTTAAAGAAAAAAATGGAAAGATAATCATTCTCTTATTAGGTGGAGATAAATCTACTCAGCAAAATGACATTAAAAAAGCAAAAGCGATTTGGGAAAAATTAAATAGTTAAAAATGGGAACTTCAAAATTTGAAATAGCGGATTATTTAGACAGTAAGGAAATGATTGCGGAATATCTTAACACAGTGTTAGAAGAGGGGGACAACGCTGATGTGATTAATGCAATTGGGCATATTGCAAAAGCAATCGGAATGACAAAAATTGCCGAAGAAACTGGAATGAGCAGACCGAGTTTATACAAAGCATTATCTGATGGAGCAAAACCGCAATTTGCTACGATAATGAAAGTTTTAAAAGCGATTGGTGGACAAATTCAAGTGAATCCGATATCAACGTAAAGTAACATAAACAGAATAAAATAGTATAAGTGATGGTTTGATTGATTTCGAATTACATGAAAATTCATGCTACGATTGTTTTATAAATATATGACAGCTTTTTTTAAAAATATTTGGAGCTTTCTCTTGTCTTTGTTTTTGATCTTTTCATGTTCAGAAGACAAGGGAATACTTGAAGAATCACTTGCACAAAATATAGCTTTGGAAATAAATAATTCTTTGGACTCTGTAATGAGTAGAGAAGATAGCTTGTTGGTTAATAGTATTGAAAATTATTTAACTCAATTTGATGATAATAATTATGATCACAGGGATTCTTGGTTCTATTCAGATTCTATGAGCGTTTACCCATATTTCGAGCTATATAAGAATGTTTTAGAATCAAATAGAATTCAGGTTTTGGCACTGATTGAGCAAGGAGGGTATAAAGTTGTTAAATTAGGTTTTTTTAACGGAACTAATATTGAAAGTATACTTAATATTCCAGCAATACCGTCCAAACAAATGGGCTTTATTTTCCTCAATTATTACGATACTTATATAAGAGTCAATCCTGAGAGGTATGGTAACATTCGGTATTTTAATCACTCCACATATCAATTGAATCAAGAAGATATAAACGAGATGATTAGATTCAGCAAGAAGCTTTCGGCATTTTTTGATATTCCTGAACTTGAATTTGATTGTTATGTATTCAATAATTCTAAAGAACTTTTTGCATCATTAGGCTATGATTATGGCTCTAATATGTATGATGCATATCAAGAGAATTCATTTTGTAGGCCAGCGGATTGGTCTTTGTTTTTAGGAACTAGTACAGCTTATCATCCCCATGAATTAGCTCATTTGTATGTACATTCGTTTGTTGGTAATGGAAACCCAAACGTCGCAAACCCAAATAAGTATTTGGATGAAGGTTTTGCAACCTATTTCGGTGGTGCACAAGGGGGCTTCTCTCTAGAATCATCTACCCAAATGGCATTGGATGATTTTGAAACACGCGAAATATGCTTTGAAAACAAAGATCAGTTGGGTTTCTTAATTGAGGAAATTGTTAATTTCAAGAATGTTTTTTATGGAAATTTCATTAAGTATCTTATTGATTTTCACGGCCCAGAGTATGCACTTCACGCTCTCAAAACATACAAGACAGATGATGAGCTGGACTTATTGATTGATTCGCATAGACTTCCAGATGAGACATTTAATGATTTTGTGTTTCGAATAATTATGTCAAATAATTTCGATAATGAATGATTAGTTTTTCAGGTTCATCTCTTTCCTTATACTTTTCACTGCCAGATAAATAAGCGCAAAAGAAAGTAGAAATAGCACAATAGCAATTCCAGCTAGTACATAGACCTGATCTTGATAATTTTTCCAAGCAAACAATGCCAAGGAAGTCAATGTCACAGTGAACATAAAGAACATTGGGATCAGGACAAATGTGGCATTGGTTTTTTGCTTCATTAACCAAACTGAAATAGTCAATAATGCCAGTGCTGCTAGCAATTGGTTTGCAGAACCAAAAATTGGCCAAAGAATGCTAAATCCTCCTGAACCCAAAAGCAAAACTGCTAAAACGACAACGATCGAAGTGGACAGATATCTATTTTGAGCGACTTTTGCAACCTTAGGGCTTTTGATGTCCTCAAAATACTCCTGAAGTGTGAATCTTGCCAGTCTCGTACAGGTATCCAAAGTCGTCAAGGCAAATGCAGATACCGTGAGTGCTACAAAACCAATAGCAAAGTCTTCTGAGATCCCCAAACTTGAAATAATATTGCCCAAACCATTGGCAAATAGCGGAACAGGCCCAAGTGTTTCTATTTTTTCTAAATACTCTGACCTAGTCAATACAATAACTGCTGCTACTGCAATGATCGCTAAAAACGATTCAATTAGCATACCTCCAAAACCTACTAATTTCGCATCACTCTCCTTATCAAGCTGCTTGGAGGTAGTGCCGGAAGCAACCAGTGAATGAAAACCACTGATTGCTCCACAGGCGATCGTGACGAATAATACTGGAAAGATATAGCCAAGATTGTCTGAGCTGATGTGTACCTCGTTGTCCATGACGATCGTAGGGTTAGCAATAAATACTCCGATCACAGCTGCGAGAATAAGTCCATATAGCAAAAAGCTATTTAAGTAATCTCTAGGTTGCAAAAGCATGGAGACAGGTGCGACCGAAGCGATAAACGCATAGATCAAAAGTATGTAAATCCATATTTGATAATCCAAAGCTATCGGGATCTGCATGCCCAAATAGACGAAATAGTACATCAATACAATTCCGATCACTGAAATCACTATAAATGCTATTTTCTTATCCCCAATGATTTTATTGATAGTACCAAAAACGATAGCTAAAATGATAAAAAAGAGTGAAGCAGATGCTACTCCAGGGTTGCTGACAAAGGTTTTGGCAATGATATCTGCAAATACACCAATAATCAGGATCAAGGTTGAGAAGCTAAAGAGAATAAAAAGCTGCTTCCCTTTATAGCCAATAGTGTTTTGAATAATCACACCAATAGATTTTCCTTGGTTTCTAAGCGACGCAGCCATGCTTCCCAAATCATGGACAGCTCCAAAAAAGATCCCACCAATCAAAATCCAGATTACTGCCGGAATCCAACCAAAGGTCAAAGCGATAATCGGTCCTACGATAGGGCCTGCGCCTGCAATAGAAGCAAAATGATGCCCTAATACCACAATAGGTTTGCTTGGGATATAATCTACGCCATCAGAAAATTCATGTGATGGAGCTGTTCTTTTGTCGTTGAGCTTGAATTTATTATAAACATATTTGCCATATACAAAATAAGCCGCAATCAAGATGACAGCTGATATGCTCAACAAAGAGATTAAATTCATGTTTTGGGTTTTTCAATGGTTTAGACTTTGAATATCTCTCTTAATAAACAATTTACAAACAGTTTACTTAATCAATGAAGATTTTTGTCTGCTTTTTTAGAGATATCCAATAAGTTTATGGTCTTGAGAAGTTTATTAAAATACTGTGAAACAATTGTTTATGTTTTGAATTGGAAGGAACATAGGATGTTAATTTTATTTAATGGATATAACCTATAAATTTGTAGTCCCTGAATTTTATCTTTGGGGTTTTAATAAGAATAAAATATGGCTTGGTTTAAGAGAACAGATAAAGGAATTAAAACCTCAACAGAGGAAAAGAAAGATGCTCCCGACGGTCTGTGGTACAAGACCCCAAAAGGTAACATTATCCATACCCGTGAATTGAAGCATAACTCTTATGTATGTCCTGATGATGATTATCACGTCAAAATTGGTTCAAAAGAGTATTTTGAGATTTTATTTGATGGTAATAAATTCAAAGAGCTGGATGAAAAATTGACTTCTGGTGACCCTTTGAAATTTACAGATACGAAACCTTACACATCAAGAATTGAAGCAACTATTTCCAAAACAGAGCTGAATGATGCAGTAAGATCAGCAGTTGGAAAGATAAATGGTTTGGATCTTGTGATTTCCTGTATGGATTTTAACTTTATAGGAGGTTCAATGGGTTCAGTCGTTGGTGAAAAAATTGCCAGGGCGATAGATTATTCATTGAAAGAAAAGATTCCTTTTTTGATGATTTCGAAGTCTGGGGGCGCTAGAATGATGGAAGCGGGTTTCAGTTTGATGCAAATGGCTAAAACATCTGCCAAGCTTGCATTGTTAGATAAAGCAGGAATTCCTTATATATCATTATTGACTGATCCTACAACTGGGGGAGTCACTGCCTCGTATGCGATGTTGGGTGATTTTAATATTGCCGAACCAGGAGCATTGATTGGTTTCGCAGGTCCAAGGGTAATCAGGGAGACTATCGGAAAGGATCTGCCAAAAGGATTTCAAAGTTCAGAGTTTGTTTTGGAACATGGTTTTCTTGATTTCATCATCGATAGAAGGCAGTTGAAAAACAGATTGACTACTTTGCTAAACCTACTGAACGGTTAATCTGTTATAGCTATAGTTAAATACCAGATAAATTGTCAAAAATCAAACAGCTTTTGGCCAAGTTTATCTATTTATAAATATATTTGTGTTCCCTAAGTAGGGACTAAATACTGAAAAATAAAAAGTAAAAATCGTTATTAAATGGGTTCAGTAATTATTACTTCGATTGTAGCATTTACGCTGATTATTTTGCTACTCGTTTTTATCCTTTTGTTTGCCCAATCCAAGCTGGTGAATTCAGGAGATGTGAAAATCATCGTCAATGGTGATGAAAGCAATCCTATCGTTACTTCTGCTGGTTCGACATTGTTGAATACTTTGGGAAATAAAAAAATCTTCTTGCCATCCGCTTGTGGTGGTGGTGGTACATGTGCCATGTGTAAATGTGTCATTGAAGATGGAGGAGGAGAAGTTCTTCCTACCGAAGAAGGACATTTGAGTAGAGCTGAGAAGCAAAGTAATGTGAGACTTTCATGTCAAGTGAAAGTAAAACAAGACATGAAAATCAGAATCCCTGAAGAAATCTTCGGGATCAAAAAGTGGGAATGCGAAGTTATTTCCAATTACAATGTTTCTACTTTTATCAAAGAGTTTAAGGTTAAACTTCCAGAAGGAGAAATTTTGGATTTTGAATCCGGTGGATATATCCAAATTGACGTTCCTGTAGTGACAGTGAACTTCAAGGATATGGACATTACTCCTCATCCAGACTTAGGTCACCCACAGGATGTTTACCAAAGCGACTGGGATAAGTTTGGTCTTTGGGACTTGGTTATGAAAAATGACGAAGAACTCTTCAGAGCATATTCCATGGCTAACCACCCTGCTGAAGGAAACATTGTAATGTTGACAATCAGAATTGCTACTCCGCCTTGGGATAGAGCGAATAACAAATGGATGGATGTAAATCCAGGTGTTTGTTCTTCATATGTATTCTCTCAGAAGCCTGGTGATAAAGTAGTAATCTCTGGACCATATGGAGAATTCCATATCAATCCAACCGATAGAGAAATGGTTTATATTGGTGGTGGAGCTGGTATGGCACCATTGAGATCGCACATTTTCCACTTGTTCCATACTGAGAAAACAGACAGAAAGGTTTCTTATTGGTATGGTGGTAGATCGAAAAAAGAGTTGTTCTACACTCCTCAATTTAGAGATATAGAAAAGGATTTCCCTAACTTTAATTTCCATATCGGATTGTCTGAGCCTATGCCTGAAGATAATTGGCAGGTAAAGAAATCCTTAGATGATAAAGAAGGTGATGGTTACGTAGGGTTTATCCACCAAGTACTTTATGACAATTACTTGAAGGATCATCCTGAGCCAGACGAGATAGAATTTTATCTATGTGGGCCTCCATTGATGAATGCTGCAGTATTGAAGCTTCTAGATGATATGGGAGTTCCTCAAGAGAACATCAGATTTGATGATTTCGGAGGATAAAAAAAGATTCAGTCCCGCATAAGCGGGACTTTTTTATTTCACTCTGATTTTTTTACTTATTTTTGAGTTAGACTTTGCATAATCCTATGAACCTAAAATCATTCTTTGAGCCTGTTCCTGAAATTATCACCCAACAGAAATATGCCCACAATTCTTTCTTCAATTTCATCCATTATCATGGAGAGACATTTCCTGACATCAAAGGGGTGCAATTGGCCATCATTGGGCTTTCTGAAAAAAGAGGAATGAAAAATGCTGATACCATCGAAAGAGCAGCAATAGAAATCAGGGAAAAATTATATCATCTTAAGAAGGGAGAAGCACTCTATAAAATTGTTGATCTAGGTGATTTGCACCCTGGAGATTCTCTCGAAGAGTCTATCAATATCTTGAAAACCGTAGGTGAGTTTTTGTTGAAAAAGCAAATTCTTCCTATATATATTGGAGGTACACATGACCTAGATTATGGACAGTACCTTTCGTATCAGGGATTGAACAAGCTTGTGAGTTTAGTTACCGTTGACTCCAAAATAGATATGGAGGAAGATGCGCTACCATTTCAAACTCACACTCAAAATATTATCCTTCACCAACCCAATTTTCTTTTCAATTATTCTCATTTGGCTTATCAGAGTTTTTTGGTGGACAAAGACCTTATCAATGTCATGGAGAAATTGTACTTTGATCATATTAGATTAGGAAATGTACGAGCAAATTTCAAAGAGATAGAGCCCTTGATTAGAAATGCAGATCTTATGAGCTTCGATGTATCGGCTATCTTGTCAGCTGATGCTCCCGGTGCTGCTGATGCGCAACCCTTTGGCCTTACTGGAGAGGAAGCTTGCCAAATCTGCAGGTTTGCAGGGATGAATGAAAAATTAAGCTCAATAGGTATTTATGGCTATCAGCCTTATTATGATGATAGTCGAAATAAAACAGCCTCTATCATTGCTACTATGATTTGGTACTTTATAGAAGGGTTTTATGATAGAAAGGATAGTCTGAGTTTTAAGAGCAATGATTATATAAAATACACCGTTTCTTTGGATGCTCAGCCATCTGTGATTATCTTTTACAAGAGTAAAAGAAGTGATAAATGGTGGATGGAGATTCCACAAAATGACCAAGAGAAATTTGAACGGACTACTATAATTCCATGTAGTTATAAAGATTATCAAATGGCACAATCTGGAGAGATTCCTGAAAGGTGGATTAATGCTCAGTTAAAGCTGTTTTGATATGAATATCTACACAAAGCAGCAACTTGCTTTGAGAAATGGGCAAGACAAGCCTGAAATATGGATAGCTTATAAAGGAATAATTTATGATGTATCCAACTCTAGGTTGTGGAAGAATGGAAAGCATTATGAACATTGGGCGGGTCAAGACTTGACAGAAGAGCTTGTTGATGCCCCACATACCGAGAAAGTATTTGTTAAATTTGATACCGTAGGGCATTTGAAAGAATAGAATGATCTTAATAGCTGATAGTGGATCCAGTAAAACAGACTGGAGATTGATAAAAAACGATGGGGAGATAGAGCAATACAGAGGTATTGGGTTTAATCCTTCCTACCAAACTAGCCAAGAGATGGCTGAGCTTATTCAAGAAGCTTTTTTGCTAGGCATAGCAAATGATGTTACTGAAGTGTTTTACTATGGTGCAGGATGCTCCACTGATTTATTAAAAGATCAAGTTAGGATAGTACTTCAGTCCTTTTTTACTAGCGCAAATGTAAATGTAGATCATGATATGATGGCAGCAGCTCGAGCTACTTTTGGTAATCAAGCTGGAATTGCCTGTATTTTGGGTACTGGCTCCAATAGCTGTGATTATGATGGATATAATATTGTGAACTCAATGCCTTCACCTGGTTATATTTTTGGTGATGAAGGTGGAGGTGCCTATGTAGGAAAGAGATTTTTACAAGACTTTATTCAGGGGGAATTACCGGATTCTATCAATAAACTGGTATCTGAAGAGCTTAAGCTTGATTATGAAGATATCATTGCTAAGACCTACAAGATGCCATTTCCAAATAGATACATGGCTTCTTTCTGCAAATTTATTTCATCTCATAAAAATGACCCTTATTGTTATATGTTGTATTATGATTCATTTCAGGATTTTTTCAATAAGCACATTAAGAAATACGCAAATTATAAAGAAAAACAAGTCAATTTCGTAGGATCCATAGCATTCTTCAATAGTGATATACTTAGAAGTGCTGCTGCAGATGCAGGAATTCAAGTGAATTTAATTTTGGAAAGTCCGATAGCTGGCTTGTCACTCTATCATCGAGAAAACCATGAATACAACAGAAAGTAGTTCGCTTTATGATGATTTGGAAAAGCTTGATGTCATCACCTTACTTCAAAACATCAACAAAGAAGATCAAAAAGTGGCTTTGGTCATAGAAAAGATTTTGCCTTCAATCCAAAAACTTGTAGAAGAAATTGTTCAGAGGATGCGAAAAGGTGGGAGACTTTTTTACATAGGAGCAGGTACAAGTGGTAGGCTTGGTATTTTGGATGCTTCTGAATGCCCACCAACCTACGGGGTTCCGCATGATTTGGTGATTGGCATTATTGCAGGTGGTGATGCTGCTATCAGGAAAGCCGTAGAAAATGCAGAAGATAATGCTGAGCAAGCCTGGGAAGATATAGTCTCTTTTGGATTTAATGATCAAGATACTGTAATCGGCATAGCAGCTTCAGGTACCACTCCTTATGTTATTGGAGGTGTGAAAAGTGCCAAATCAAAAGGATTGCTGACTGCATGCATTACGTGCAATTTAAATACGGCATTGGCAGCAGAAGTGGAATTTCCAATTGAAGTTGTGGTGGGACCTGAATTTGTCACAGGAAGCACGAGAATGAAAGCGGGAACAGCCCAAAAGCTTGTGTTGAATATGATTTCTACCACTGTAATGATCAAACTTGGGCGTGTGAAAGGTAATAAAATGGTAGATATGCAGTTGTCTAATGAGAAGCTTGTAAAGCGCGGTACTAAAATGATCATGGAAGCGACAGGGCTTTCTGAAGATGATTCCAAAGCAAAATTGTTGGAGTTTGGTTCGGTGAGAGCTGCGGTTGAATCATTTTATCAAAAATAATCCGTACATTTGCATCCCCTTTGAATTCAGGAACTTAGATATGCCTGACAGTAAAGGGATTTACCAAAAATACAGCAGAGATGCTGCATGAAAATGAAAAGAGAAAATAACAAAAACCAAGGGTCAAATAGAGACTCTAAATCAAGCAAGCCTTACAGCAAAGAAGGTAGAAGTGACAGGAAAAAAGATTTTTCAAAAGATTCTGATTTTAGAAAATCAAGGTCTAAAGATGAATCTAAACCGGAAGGAAGATCAAAATCTCCTTTTAGAAAATCAGAAGAATTGACAGAAAGGAAATCTGCAACTTCTAAAAGACCGTATAGCGAATCTTCAAAATCTAAATCAACAAAGTCGGATGGATTTAGCCTAGAAGGTCATCCAAAAAAGAAATACACTCCGAAGCCTCAGGAAGGTAGAAATAGTCCTTCTTATGGAAAAACCAGCAGTAGGTCAAAAACTGGAGATCCAAAATTGAATTCTGGGGAGTTTAAGACTGTGTACAAAGGTCGTGGAAAAGACGAAAGACCGGTTTTCGAAACAGTAAAAAAATCTGATATCGAGAAAAAAATGGCTGCGAGAAAGAAATCCCAAAAGCCATCATTTCACGAAGCACCGACAGAGCCAAGACCTGATTACAATTTTGATAGAATTGAGAAGAAATTCAACAAAAATCAAAATGATGATGTGATCAGACTCAATAAGTATATCTCAAATTCTGGTGTTTGTTCCAGGAGGGAAGCCGATACATTGATTCAAAATGGAGACGTCAAGGTAAATGGAGAAATTGTCATGGAAATGGGCTACAAAGTCCAAAGAACTGATACAATTACATACAAAGGGAAAACAATCAATCCAGAGAAACCAGTATATGTTTTACTGAATAAGCCAAAGGATTTTATCACCACAACTGACGATCCAATGGAGAGAAAGACTGTGATGGAGTTGGTAGGGAATGCATGTAAAGAAAGAATCTTTCCTGTAGGGAGATTAGATAGGAATACAACTGGTCTTTTATTGTTTACAAACGATGGTGAGTTGGCAGCTAAACTGTCTCATCCTTCAAATCAAATCAAAAAGATTTATCAAGTTACTCTGGATAAGCCTTTGACCAAAGCAGATGAAGAAACCATATTGGAAGGCTTTGCCTTGGAAGATGGTGACATCAAAGTGAACGATTTACAAGTACTTTCAAAAGATAAGACAATTTTAGGTCTTGAAATCCATGTTGGAAGAAACAGAATCGTCCGAAGGATCTTTGCTCACTTTGGATATGAAGTGGTTGCATTGGATAGGGTAACCTATGCAGGTTTGGATAAGAAAGATTTGCCAAGAGGTAAATATAGATTCCTCAACGAAAAAGAAGTTATCAATTTGAAATATTTCAAATAATAACTTCCAACACCTTGAAAATAAAAAACGGGCTTCTTTGCAAAAAGAAACCCATTTTTTATGGTTAATTAGTATGTTACTTCGTAGCCAATAGCTTCGAAAATCCATCATCAGTTCTTACAAAGAACTCGATTTTTGAGTTAGCAATTGGGTGGTTGAAAATATAAGTTTTTTGGAATCCTTTCGTGTCTTTTAGTTCTTCTTCATGAACCAATTGATTGTTTTCATATATCAAAATGGACATATTAGATGGTAAAAGTGAATTTACAAGTAGTTTATATTTATTTCCCTGTACTTTTTCGAGCTTAGAAAACACTACAGGCTCAACTTTTTTGTCTCCTACATTGAATTCCATGTGCTCAACTTCTCCGTTGCCATTGTAAACTCCAATCTGGTATTTCCCATCCTTCAATCTTGAGAAATCATAAGCTTTAGAGAATTCCTTTTTTGATAGGATTCTATCTGAATGCACCAAAGCATTGTAATCATCGTAGATTTTTACTGTAACGGCTCCTGTCGGAACCATGCCATAAATCAATTGCACTTTGCTGTCTTGTACTTTTTTTAGTTTGACAGTTCCTTCTGTTTGTTCGTTTCCTGCAAAGGCTGTAAATGAAATGCTCAATGCTAGGATCATTGCTGTAAATAATCTCATAATAGTATAATTTAATAGGGTTAAGAAATACTTATTTCGGATTAACCTCTTGTGTCGATATCTTCGAGCACATAAAATAGAGGCCAGCTACTTTGGGGGTGATCGTTTTAAAAGATCATGGTACAAACATAGGTATGTCGATATTAAATTACAAATAATTCAATAAAAATATTTAATCATTGTCAAAAATATAATGATTTGATCATTTTAATGAAAATATAATAATCAAGTGAAAATTCTTTCGGAAACGTTATCGTGAAATATACATTAGTTGATAAATCAATATATACGGAATAATATTTTGTTTTTAACAATAATCTTGATGGTATTAGGGTATATATTTTTTTTCTGAAAAATTATTAAAATTTTACCTCAGTTGAATTATTTTTTTTCACAAATGCAAAAATCCTTAGAAAATGAAGGCTCATTCTCTAAGGATTTTATGTCTTTGGAATTTAAATCTGCTCTTATTCTATTTACATCATAGGTATAGCCGCTTCAAAAAAACACCCATTTAAAATAAAGTATTCATCATAATTAGGCATTTGCATAGAATTCAGCTACTGTTGACAGTCAATCATCGACGATTATCAGCATGATCTTCAAGTGAAAATTCATTTTCTGGTGTCACTGCGGAGAATCAGATTTTATGAGTATACGCTTCTTTTCCAGTAGATTATAATTCTAGTATTAATGTTTGATTTAGATCAATATCTAATATCAATTAATAACTTGTCCGCCTTTGGTGGATCGAAATGAATCAAAGAGAGCTCTCTTCTTAAATTACTGTTGTTATTGCGGATATTTTATATATCCGTTTTCATATCAGTAGAATCTAAATAACTGAATTAACCTGTGATTTCGAACCAATACTAATAAATATCCAATATCTGTTAGTATCAGTTTGCCAAAAAACAATCGTTTAATTGATTAGTGGCATGATTGCGAATAGGCAAATTATATTTTATCAAAACCAAGGTATGGCACAAGTACTTTTGGCATTTTTATGCCATCTTCTGTTTGATTGTTTTCCAAAATTGAAGCTACTATTCTTGGCAAAGCCAAAGCTGAGCCATTCAATGTATGTGCTAACTGTGTCTTTTTATCACTTCCCTTGAACCTCAACTTTAAACGGTTTGCCTGAAAGTTTTCAAAATTACTGACAGAACTTACCTCAAGCCATCTTTCTTGAGCAGCAGAGTAGACTTCCATATCATAAGTCAGTGAAGATGTGAAACCCATATCACCACCACAAAGCCTAAGAACTCTGTAAGGCAGCTCAAGCTTTTGAAGTAAACCTTGTACATATTTGCTCATGTCCTCCAGTGTGTCGTAAGATTGATCAGGGTGCACGACTTGCACAATTTCAACTTTGTCGAATTGGTGGAGTCTATTCAAGCCTCTGACATGGGCCCCCCAACTACCAGCCTCTCTTCTGAAGCAAGGTGTATAGCCGACATTTTTGATTGGAAAATCTTGTTCATTCACAATCACATCTCTATAAAGGTTTGTGATGGGAACTTCTGCTGTAGGAATAAGGAAAAGTTTGTCTGCAGTAGCTTCGTACATCTGACCTTCCTTGTCAGGAAGTTGTCCTGTTCCATAGCCTGATTCTTCATTGACCAAAATGGGTGGCTGTACTTCTGTATATCCGGCTTTCATCGCTTCGTCCAAGAAGAAATTAATCAATGCCCTCTGAAGTCTAGCACCTTTTCCTTTATAAACTGGAAATCCTGCACCGGCGATCTTTACCCCCAAATCAAAATCGATGATATCGTATTTTTTTATTAAATCCCAATGTGCCATTTTTGATTCCGGCAACTCCGGAATTGAGCCATGTTCTAGGACAATCTCATTGTCTTCCGCTGATTTCCCGGCAGGTACAGAACTATGGGGGATGTTTGGTAGTGTATATAGTTGTTGCTTAAGTTCTTCTTCAATGGTGTTGAAGCTGTCTTCAAGAGTTTTTATTTGCGCCTTTATCTCTGCTGTTCTAGATTTTATCTTTTCAGCTTCTTCTTTTTTTCCTTCACGCATCAACATCCCGATCTCTTTGGAAATATTGTTGGATTCGGCTTGTAAATTATCTCTTTCTGATTGTGTTTCTTTCCTTTTATTGTCAAGTTCGATGACTTGGCGTAGCGTTATTTCAGCTTGTTGGAAATTTCTTTTTGATAAACCTTCCAAAACAACATCGAAGTTGTCTCTGATCGTATTTACAAGTAACATAAAATGTGTCTTTGATTCTGATTATTGATAGCTGCAAAGATAAGGATGTTCTTTATTGAATTATTACACTTTTGCGAATTGTCGAAAATGGTCCGTCTAATTCTTTTCCATCTTTGTGTACCAATTTGATCGTCAGTAGGTGCTCACCTTTGGGTAAGTTGGCAATTCTGACAGGTGTGACTTGCTCGACTTCATAATTTATCTCATCTACCGCGATGATTACCTTCAATTTGTCCTTTTTCAGATCTCCTCCCAAAACCAAAAAATCTATCGTGACTTCTTGTTCAGATGTATATGATTGCTTATCAGCGGGAAGATTGACAGCTATGTATGGTTCTGCTGAATAAGGAAATGGCCTAGTATCGCCAACTCTAAAATCCCTGTCAACATAATTCCCGAACTCTTTGAGCATCAAACCTTCCCCATCTACCAAATAAGCAATAGATCTGTATGTTCCCTCGTTGAGCTCTTTTTGAAAAATCGGCATATTGTAGCCTACGGGATCACTTGAATTCAGGATTAATTTCAACTGGAACCCGCTCAAGCCTTCGCCATAAGGATAGTTTTTGACATTAAATTCAAAGGGGATTTTACCTGGCTTGAAAACTTGATTGCCCAAAGGACTAAACATCTCCAGAATAGCATCTGGATAATCATTTTTTTCTTCGTAAAAATAAAAACTGATCTCCGGAGATAAAATTTCCAGGGAGTCGGAAGTTTGCATTTTATGCTTTACCTCTTCTTTTTTTTCTCGTCTAGATTCACAGGAAAATATTGTACATATTAGGAACGCAAGTGCATAAAAGAATATATGTTTCATAGTGTTTGGTTGCTAGAGAACTAAAGATATTTAATTTTAGCTTAAAAAACCGTATATTTCGAAGTAAATTATACCCTTATGACTGAGATTTTATATGACGAAATCCCATCGCTAGATTTGGCGGATTTCACTTCTGGAAATGCAGAAAAAAAAGCAGCCTTTGTTGAGAAATTGGGGCAGGCTTATAACAATATAGGCTTTGCTGCTATCAAAAATCATGGATTGAATAAAGAGTTGCAGGATAAGCTTTATGATATCATCAAAAGATATTTTGCACTTCCTGATGAGGTAAAGACAAAACATGAAAAACCAGAAATTGGTTATCAAAGAGGTTATACCGGCAAGGGAAAGGAGCATGCAAAAGGTAGAAATACAGGTGATCTGAAAGAGTTCTACCACGTTGGTCAAGAGCGATCAGATATCCCTGATTCTGATCCTATCAAAGCTGAATACCCAGAAAATGTATGGCCTGAGGAATTACCCGAATTCAAGGAGATTGCCTTGGAGACATACAAGACTTTGGAAGCGGCAGGAAAGAATATGCTCAGAGCAATTGCTCTTTATTTGGAGCTTCCGGAAGATTATTTTGAAGATAAGGTCATTTACGGGAATTCCATTTTGAGGCAAATTCATTATTTTCCTATCGAAAACCCAGATGAAGTTCCTGCAGATGCTGTAAGAGCTGCTGAGCATGGAGATATTAATCTGATTACATTATTGATGGGAGCAAGTGCAGATGGATTGCAAGTCTTGAGAAAGGATGGTAAATGGATTCCGATCACAGCGCTTCCTGATCAAGTAGTGGTGAATGTTGGAGATATGCTGGAAAGATTGACAAACAAGAAATTGAAATCAACGATCCATAGAGTTGTAAATCCACCGAGAGAGAAAATGAATTCCAGCAGGTTTTCGATTCCTTTCTTTATGCACCCTAGATCCGAAATGGATTTGACTTGTTTGGAAAGTTGTATTGATGAAAATAACCCAAAGCAATTTACAGATGCTACAGCAGGGGAGTTCCTGGATGAGCGTTTGAGAGAACTAGGCTTAAAGAAATAAGCTGTGACCTTAAAGAAAGTAAAATATTATCTTTATCTCAAGGATGTGTTGTTGCTTTCTGTCACTGCTTTTGGGGGGCCTCAAGCTTTTCTGGCCATGGTATTGGATACCATGGTCAAGAAAAGAAATTATATTTCAGAAGAGGATTTGTGGGAGTTAAATGCGCTTTGTCAAATCCTGCCAGGGCCAACATCTACTCAGACGATTTCAGCAATAGGCTATAGAATTGGAGGTCCCAATTTGGCTTACTTATCTCTATTTGTTTGGATTTTGCCAGCCACGGTTTTAATGATAGCCGCGGCTTTTTTGATAGATTTTTTACAGGAAAATACTCCAGGAGCTTTGAGTTTTGCGAAATTTATACAGCCCATGGCGATAGGTTTTATTATATACGCAGCCCAAAAAACCATTTTTAAAATGGTCAAAACATCCGAGGCTACTGTATTGATGATGATGGCTGCCTTTATCTCTTTCTTTTATCATTCGCCCTATGTGTTTCCTATTTTGCTTTTAGTAGGAGGGCTTACGACTTCATTGAATTATAAAAGTCATCCAAAACAAAAAGGGGATAGGGAGTTGGTGATTTCCTGGGCCAACTTTTACCTCTGGGGAGGGATTTTAGTATTGGCTGCGGTTTTGGGAGCCTTGACAAAGAACCAGTCGATTTTGCTTTTTGAAAATTTCTACAGAAACGGAAGTTTGATCTTTGGAGGTGGTCAAGTTTTGGTACCCTATCTTTTTACTGAGTTTGTAGAGTTCAAAAAATTTCTTACCTCTGAAGAGTTTCTTACTGGCTATGCCATATCTCAAGGGATGCCAGGGCCTACTTTCAGTATTAGTTCTTATGTTGGAGCCCTTTCTATGCGGGAATATGGTGTAGTGGGGTTATTGACGGGAGGTTTTATAGCTGCTGCGGGGATCTTTTTGCCCGGTACTTTTCTGATATTCTTTGTGATTAGATTTTGGGATCAATTGAAAAAATACAGGCCTGTTCGTGCTGCTTTGGAAGGGGTGAATGCGGTGAGTTGCGGGATGTTGATTGCTGCAGCATATTTGCTTTTTGAACCTTTGGATTCTAATTTGTTCAATGTGCTTGCGATTTTTGGGACTTATATTCTGCTCCAATTTACAAAGCTTTCATCTCCTTTGATTATTGTTATTGGAGTATTGGCAGGGATTGGGTATAATTGGATTTTTTGAAATTATGGATTTTGTAAGGGGTTTGTAGTAGCCTAGATATCGATTTTTCTAAGTAGGAGAGATGGTTTTTTGATTTGTGAATCATTAAATGCCAGTGA
The DNA here is from genome assembly GCF_022549785.1 of Belliella alkalica. Classification (GTDB taxonomy): domain Bacteria; phylum Bacteroidota; class Bacteroidia; order Cytophagales; family Cyclobacteriaceae; genus Belliella; species Belliella alkalica. Next base: position 59,142 of record NZ_JAKZGO010000005.1, on the reverse strand, counting down.
TAATTGTTCTGTATGTATAAAGATTGTTCTTTAGGGATACTGAACAAGGGGCATGGGAGTTCTAGGTGGACATTTATAGCTCACCTAGAATTTCCAAGAAATTTAAAAGCGGAATGGCCGTGGAATCATTGCTGATGGGGTAACTTTCGCTTCCACTGTAAACAATGTATCTGTCAGTTGCTTTGATATCCTCGCAAGAAATTACAAATCCCTTAGAAACCTTTGGACTCATGGTCCTTTTGATTTCAATAGCGATTACCTTGGTTTTATAAGTGATGACAAGGTCGATTTCTGCTCCAGAAAATGTCCTGTAGTGCCAATACTCAGCTCCTTTTGGTAAAACGGATAGGATGTTTTCAATGATAAATCCTTCCCAGCTTAATCCCAAGATAGGATGGCTAAGGAGTTCGTCCATTTCGCCTATATTCAATAAAGCATGAACCAAGCCTGAATCTCTGATATATACTTTGGGACTTTTCACCAAGCGTTTGCCGACATTACTATACCAAGGTCTGATACTTCTCAAGAGAAGCAAGTCTTCCAGCAATTCAATGTAGCTTTTGATAGTAGGAGAGCTTAGATCCATGCTGCCACCAAGTTGACTCATGTTGAGTTGGGTTCCTTGTAGATGTGCAAGCATTGTCCAAAGTCTCCGAAGTCTATTTGCCGGGATAAATTGTGCTATTTGTGGAATATCTCTTTCCAGATAGGTAGTAATGAAATTATTCCTCCATCTCAAGCTTGCTGAATTTGATCTTGCCAAGAAGCTATCGGGGAATCCACCTCTTAGCCACAATCTTTCCAATGAATTGTCATCTTTTTGGACTTCCAAAAGATTGAGGGCGAAGAGTTCTTCATAGGCAATCCTTCCCGCCAATGATTCAGATGATTGCTTGATCAATTCAAGAGAAGCTGATCCCAAAATCAGGAATTGGCCATATCGGTATCCTTCTTTTCTCCTTTTGTCTATGACTCCTCGAAGTATTGGATAGAGCTCAGGCACTCTCTGGATTTCATCCAAAATGATCAATTTGCCTTTGTGAATGTCGAAATATTGCTCAGGTTCTGCTAGCTTACTCCTGTCACTTGGACTTTCTAAGTCTAAATAAATAGCTTCTTTGTCCAGCTTGATAGCGATTTCCTGAGCGAGCGTAGTTTTTCCTACCTGCCGTGGTCCAAGGATAGACACGGCTGGAAAGTCTTGAAGTAATTCTTCTAGTTCTAACGCTATTCTTCTATAAATCATCCTTGCAAATTTAAATATTAATTTTAAAAAATCAATGCTTACTATCCTATCCAACATTGAAAAATTAAAATACAATTTTAAATTTTCAATGTTGGATAGCTCTATAATCTATTCATTTGACTTTTAAAGGCTGTTTTTGTCTTTATCAGATTTTTCTAAGTCGATTTTCAAAATTGAGCCAATTAGCGAGGCGATTGCTGAGATCAAAAAGAAGATTAAGCTGAAGGCTACAGCGGCATTTTTGTCAATTCCGATGTATTCATGGCTATAAATAAAAACCAATTCTCTAGCACCAACACCACCAATAGTGAGTGGAAGCACGGCGACGATGGAAGAAAGAAGAAAAATAAATTGATACTCCAAGATTTTCTCGTCAATTCCCAAAGCCAATAAAATAAAATAGGCAGCTATCATTTGTGAGATTTGTCCAAGTAGGGAAAAACCATTTGCTTGAAGGAAGGAGGGAAGGAATTTTCTAAATAGATATTTTGTGATCAAATAAAATAAGGGAAGAGTAAGCAGAATCAAAATGATGGCAATCAAGGACACAGGGATCTCCTGAATAATGGTAAGATCAATATCTACTACCAACAAAAGTCCAAGTAGGAGTAGGATGATTGAAACCAATCCGCCCAATCTGTCCAATAATACTGCTTGAAGGAGTGATTTTATTGGGGTTTTGAAATGCTTGTTGAGTAAATATACCTTGTAGCCATCACCGCCAATGCCACCTGGCAGGAATAGGTTGTAAAACATTCCGATAGCATACAAGATCAGATTCTTTTTTTCGCTAATGTACAAGTCAATGTTTCTGAAATAAAGATTGAGCCTGAGTGCTGTGAATACTTTGCTTAGGACAAAAAGTAAAAATGCAGGGAATAGCCAGAGCCAACTCGCAGACTGAAGGACAAGTAAGAGCTGATCGGTATCTATTTTTCTGAAAACCAAAAAAACAGCTAACCCTGTAAGGATTAGCTTGAGTACTAATTTCAGTGTTTTCTTATTCACCCTGATAGACCGATTTGATTTTGTAAGTTTTTTTGTCCTGAGACTCAAAATAAGTCCTTATGATTATCTCAGCAATAATCCCTGTTGTGATCAATTGGATTCCAGCCAAAAGGAAAATGAATCCCAACAAAAGAATTGGTCTTCCCCAGATGTCTCCACCCATTATTTTTTCTACCAACAAATAGAAGTTGATCACAAATCCAATCAAAAGTGACAGCAAACCCAAGGTGCCGAATATATGTATTGGTCTTTGGAAATACTTTTGGAAAAATAGCATCAGGATCAAATCAGCCATTACTTTGAAAGTCCTGCTCAATCCATATTTTGATGTGCCATGAATCCTCGGGTGATGCTTCACATCTATTTCGGTCATGCTAGCACCTTCTTGCTTTGCAAGCACAGGTATGAACCTGTGCAATTCTCCGTACAGACCCATGTTTTGAGCGATATTTGCCCTATAGACTCTCAAGCTACATCCGTAGTCATTTAAATACACTTTTGTACTTTGGCGAATGATATAATTGGCGATTTTGCTAGGGAATTTTCGTAGAACGAAGCCATCTTTTCGGTTGGCTCTTCTTCCAGCTACCACGTCCCAACCTTCATCGATAGCTTTCCTTAGCATCCCGGGAATATCAGTTGGGTCGTTTTGTAGATCACCATCCATGGTTGCAATATACTCGCCTTCTGCCATGTCAATTCCGGCAGCAAGAGCAGTGGTTTGGCCATAGTTTTTATTGAAAATGATCAGCTTTGTACGATTATTCGCGTATTTTTTTACTTCAGATACTGTTTGGTCAGTAGATCCATCCTCTATCAAAATCACTTCGTAATCGATTTCTTTGAGTGCATCATAAGTTGCATCAAGGAGAGGCTTGATATTCTCTTCTTCGTTGTAAACTGTGATTACAACAGAAATTAATGGCTTGGTCATGGAAAATTAATTTCGTCAAAAATACGGTTTTAATTTAGAGACAGCAAATAATGCTTTGAATTGACGCATTTCTTTAGTTTTATTTTGACTCTTAAAGCTCAGGAAAGTCTCGCAAGCAAATTGAAAATATTATCTTTGTCGCTAAATATTGAAACTACAGGCTTTGAAAAATTTATCCATTTGGTTTGTCATGTTGGCTTTCGCCTTGTTGGTGGGGCCTTTTGCATTGAGTTTTCACATGCATTATCCGGATGAAATGTACTATTCTGATGCAGCGGTAAGGATGGTGCAGACTGGTGATATCCATACGACTTATTTGGGTAGCGAAGAGCTTAGGTTCAAAAAGCCTATTCTTACCTATTGGTTTGTGCTAGCGGGTTTTGAATTGTTTGGTGTAACACCTTTTGCTTCAAGGTTTTTCTTTTTGATAGCAGGCGCTTTGACAGTCGGTTTGGTATATTATGGCGCGAAATTGATGTTTGACGATCAAAAAATTACCAAGCTTTCCGCCTTGATTATGGCTTCTCATCCAGTTTTGATTTTGAGTTCTACTCGGTCAATTCCAGATGTATTACTAGGAATGTTTATGGCGATGAGTGCAATTGGTTTTATTGGATTTTTAAGATTTGGAAATGATGCTCCCAAGCGATTCAGTTGGTTTTTGTTTCTTGGGTTGGCTTTTGCGTTTGAAGTAAAGGGCCTTCCTGCAGCAGCTTTGGGCAGTTTAGGCTTGATGTTTTTGGTTTTGAATCCTTGGAAAAAAGTAAGGGTTCAAAAAGCATTCTACTTACCAGCAGTGTTAGTAAGTTTGTTTGTTGCATTTTATTGGTTTGTGGCAATGTATTGGATTCATGGAGCTGAATATTTGGATTCTTTTGTCGAAGATCAAGTAGGCATGAGGGTAGCATCCCGATATTTGTTGGTTTTGAAGAACCTCTTTTTGGCGATCCTTTTGATGATAGTTTTATTTGTTCCTTGGTTTCTGTTTGGGCTTAGAGGATTCAAAGAAAATTTCAAAAAATTATTTCATGAAGAGAAGGCTTTCACTGGATTTGTGGTTCTATGGGTCATTGGAATCATTTTGATGTCTGCTTTGGTTACCAAGTTTTATGAAAGATATTTACTTCCAGTTGTTCCCTTGACGACTATCTGGGTAGCTTGGCTTTTGGTGAAAAATGGCCTGTTGGAAAAAATAAAAACAATGAAGTTTGCTTTGTTTTTTTTCGTGTTTCTCAATGTAATTGTACTGTTAGTAGGATTGTTTTTCAATGCTCTCTTGCCTTCAAATATTTGGATTTGGCTTCAGGTAATCATCTTTGCTGGCTTGATAGTTTATTTGATTACTCAAAGGAAAGTTGAAGATAAATTGCCTTTTTTAATTTCCATGAGTGTGCTGCTTTTGTTTTTTGGTGCGAGTATTTCTACTTTCCAAATTTCGCTACCTGACGCAGGGCAATTGATTAAAGTGTATGCAAATGATCAGGATATAGAAAAAGGGAGTTCAATAGCATATTTGGGTCATTTGCATACTGGGAGTAAAATCAGGATTGGCCTTGGTCCAAATTACAGAATGGTGGATATTGAAGAATCTGAATTTAACACAAAGGTTGTAGATTTTGACTATGCTATAGTAGAAGAAAAATACTTGGATAAATTATCGCAAAATGACTTTGACATCCAATTGGCAGCGCTCAATTGGGACGCAAAATATATTTCAGAAATGTTTGCTGCCTTATGGAATGGAAACGCTGAGGAAGTAAAGATGAAATACGGCAAGAAGTTTTATTTTGCTAGACCTATTTAGAAAGCAAAAGTTCTTGAATACAAAGGGATTCAATTAATATTCGCTCGTTTCTATTTCTTTGATTTTATTGAGGTTTTGAAAAACAGCTATGATGTAAGTTTTGACAGTGTCTTTTCGGTAGATGGTATAGAATTTCTCTTCCAAGATAAAGCTTTCAAATCCCGATTTGACAGCATTTTGAACTTCGGATTCCCTTGTGATATAGATTCCTGCAAATCCATATTTCTCAAACTGACTGATTCCTGGCCAAAGGTCAAATTGGTTTTTTCTTCTTCCCAGATTTATATTGAACGTTTGAGGGTTTCCTTGAGAATAAAATGCCATCTCGGAAGACGTGTGGTAACTGTCACTGAATATAAATGATTTCTCTAAATTCAGGCTGTCTTTAAGGAAGTCTATTCGTTCGCCCATTTGTCTATATCCAGCAAGCCTATTCATTGGGTCCTTTGAGGGTTTTAGGATTTTCTTAAATCCGACAGCATCAAACGGCGCAGGGAAAAATAATATCATCAACACAAAGCCAGTCAAAATACTCGAACCTAAAGCGTACTTCCTCCATGTTTGCGAAGCGCTATCCAAGTAATGCGCCATGATGATTGGAAGTGTCAGCATACCAAAGGCAGGCCAGTTAACATTCACATTTTTGAAAATTGACATCACGAGAAACAAGAGCCAAACTGCCAAAGTCGGTAGAACCAGGTACAATGCTCGTGGGTCTTTTTTGAATTCTATTTTCTTTAAACTTACCCAGAGGATAGGGATGAAAAACGGTGAGAGGAAACCTAACTGACCGCCGACATATTCCCCAATGTATTTGAATGATTGGGTAATGTTGAAGCTGCTTTTTTCACCTTCTACCCCTCCCAATGTCCCTACATGTTTGAAGGTCACAAAGTCATTTTGGAAGTTCCAAATGACAATCGGAATCAAAGAAAGGAACGAAACCAACACATATACCCAAGGGCCTTTGGTGAAGAATCTTTTGCGATCTGTCAATAGAATGTAGAGTGCCAAAATCGGTAATGTCAAAACCATGATGTTTTTGGAAAGAATACCAAAAACAGTTGCAAAACCAGCGAGAATCCACCAAGATAACTTATCTGATTGCCATGCTTTCCAAACCCAAAATAAAGCTAAGATCCAGAAAAAATACAAAGATGAATCCGTCGTGTGGAAAATAGAGCCAAGGTGGAAAAAAGGCATCACAGACAACATCATACTCGCCCAAAATGCAATTTTACCTTTTCGGTACATTGTCAATGCAAATTCAAAAACCACCCAAGCTGTAAGAAAGCTAAATAATACAGCATTGAATTTGATCGCAAATTCAGTATCTCCAAAAACAGATGTGCTCATAAAGTTGTAGACAGCGATCATTAGAGGTTTGGAGTAATAATTCCAATCTAGGTGTTTTGACCAAAGCCAATACTGTGCTTCTTCGGTAAATATGCTGTGATTTGAAAAATGAAAATAGACAAGTTTGAAAATAGCGATGATCGTCAATAGACTAAGCGTCAGCTTTCGATAGAAGGAGGGATTTTTCATTTGGTCAGCTTTGGACTGCAAATATGCTAAAAAATGAAGGCCTTTCCATGTTGGAAAGGCCTTTTATGTGTTTTTGGGGGATTATTGATTTGCTAAGACGACTTTCTCTTTGAATTTCTTAATCTGTCTTCTCAATCCTTCGACAGCTTCGTCCGCGGCGGCTTCGAAGGAGTCACTTTGGTTTTTTGCAAAAAGTTGTTTTCCCGGGACATTCAGTTTTATTTCGATGATCTTATTTGCGTTTTTTTCATTCTTGTCGAGTCTCATAAAAACTTCTCCGTCAATAATGCGATCGTAGAAGGTGTCTAGCTTATCTGCTTTTCTTTGAATGAAGTCTGTCAGCTTTTGATCGGCATCGAAATGGATAGAATGCATTTGAAGTTTCATAACGGTATTTGTTTATAGTTAAACTTATATTACGCTTTCGGATGTGCTTGTTCAAACACAGCCTTGAGTTTTTCCATGGAATTGTGGGTGTAAACCTGCGTCGCAGCCAAGTTGGCATGACCTAGAAGGTCTTTGACGGCGTTTAGATCAGCCCCTTTGTTCAGCAAATGAGTTGCAAAGGTATGTCTAAGTATATGTGGGCTTCTCTTCGAAGTCTGCGCAAAAAGATCTAAATAATGTCTTACGATGCGGTATATCTTCATAGGATATGCAGGTTCTTTTGTATTTGTAACGATAAAATAATCACTCTCGTCTAGAAAAGGAAATGTTTCTTCAAATACTTTTCTGTACGAAATTATATTCTTTTTTAGGTTCAAAGTGATTGGTATAATTCTTTCCTTTTTCCTTTTCCCAATCACCTTCACATAGTCTTCATGAAGGTTGATATCTTTCCATCTGAGTTCCAAAAGTTCAGATAATCGTACTCCTGTCAAGTATAAAAATTCCATGACCATCCGGTCTCTTTGCCCGTCAAAATCAAAATCATACATGTCCTGATCCATGATTTTTTCAATGGATTCTTCCTGTACAAATTCAGGAAGTCTTTTTGGGGTTTTTAGTGCTTTGAGCTTGTATGTAGGGTCTTTTTTGATTTCTCCAGATCTTAGTAGGAATTTGTAAAATGACCTTAGTGTGGCTATTTTTCTATTGATAGAAGTTGCGCTGAGGTTTTGTTCGACAAGATCGATTACCCATGCCCTCAATTCGGCATGCTCAGCGAAGCTTATGTCATCCTTTTCGAATGAAAGACTACAGAATTCCTGAAACTGCCCCAGATCCTTTTCATAGGCGATGACAGTGTGTTTGCTTGCCCTTTTTTCGTACTCTAAGAAATTGATGAAGGATTCTATCATGTATGATGTTTCTGATATTTCAAGTTAATTATTTTAAATGAAATATGGTAGAAATAGGCTTAATAAAATATGGTATAAATAGGGTTGAAATAGATACTCTGCTAGGGGCAAGATAATTGTGGATATTGGATATTAGTTGATATTGTAATGAATCTGAATTTATTGCTTAGCCACTTGCTTTCAAGGAGTAGTTTGCAACTACACCTTAGGTATTCTGATTTAGAAGATAGGATTTCTGTGAAAGTGGAATTTTAAATTTCTGGGATAAAAAAGCTTAGATTCAATCTAAGCTTAGTTAATTTCCGACTGAGTGTAGTTTGCAACTACACCTTAGGTGTTTTTATTTAGAGATAGGATTTCTGTGCAAGTGGAATTTTGAATTTCTGGGATAAAAAAACTTAGATTCAATCTAAGCTTAGTCAGTCTCCGACTGGGAGTAGTTTGCAACTACACTTTAGGTATTCTGATTTAGAAGATAGGATTACTGTGAAAGTGGAATTATAAATTCCTAGGATAAAAAAGCTTAGATGCAATCTAAGCTTAGTCCAGATCAGGAATTATCCTTATTTTTGGAGTGCTTCTATTGAGTTGTGGATCGCGTCCATTGATACTGCAAAAAAAAAAGCGCATCCACTTTCGGTAGATGCGCCAATTGAGTGTATCTCAAAAAGATAGCAAACAATAAATAATATTATTTAGCTTCTTCAGTTTGTAACATTTGCTTGTATGCAGCTTTGATTCTCTGCTCTCTGTTTTTTACAGAAGGTTTTACAAAATGTTGTCTTGCTCTAAGTTCTCTTACAGCACCTGTTCTATCAAATTTCTTTTTGAAACGCTTAAGCGCTTTCTCGATAGATTCATTTTCTTTTACGTTGACTATGATCATATGTTTACACCTCCTTTCAGGGTTGCAAAGGTAGGGAATTTATTTTGGTTTAAAAACTATTGGTTGGATATATATGCTTTGAGTGAATTTATATTTCTTATAGACCAAAAAGCCCGGCTATTGCCAGGCTTTTTGTAATTAGAATATAATTTTTATATGCTTAAAGTACTTTTTCAGCAAGGAGAACGATATTGTTGTCTTTTACTTCTACAACGCCACCATCTACTATCATGCTTTGCTTGCTATCATTTGTGGTAAAGGAAACAGTTCCTTTTGCCAAAGCAGAGACAAGCGGTGCGTGGTTTTTCAATACCTGAAAAGCACCATTTGCTCCTGGAAAGCTTGCCTCAGAGACTTCTCCCTGAAATACTTTTTTATCTGGTGTTACTATCTCTAGTTGCATCTTTGTTTTAGTTATTGAGTGAATAGTTATTGGGTTATTAGTAATGTTTTTTGCAAAGACTGATAACTAATAACTGATTTCTAGTCACTTATTTTACTTCAGCAAGCATTTTTTCACCTTTTGCGATGGCATCATCAATGCTACCTACCAAGTTGAATGCTGCTTCTGGCAAATGATCCAATTCACCATCCATGATCATATTGAATCCTTTGATGGTATCTTTGATATCAACCAACACACCTTTTAGACCAGTAAACTGCTCTGCTACGTGGAAAGGCTGAGACAAGAATCTCTGAACTCTTCTTGCTCTGTGTACGACCAACTTATCTTCTTCAGAAAGTTCTTCCATACCCAAGATTGCGATGATATCCTGAAGTTCTTTATATCTCTGTAAAATCTCTTTTACTCTCTGAGTACATCCGTAATGCTCTTCACCCAAGATCTCTGGAGAAAGGATTCTAGAAGTAGAATCCAAAGGATCCACAGCAGGATAAATACCCAATTCTGCAATCTTTCTAGAAAGTACAGTGGTAGCATCCAAGTGAGCGAAGGTCGTCGCTGGGGCTGGATCGGTCAAATCATCCGCAGGTACATATACTGCTTGTACAGATGTAATCGAACCATTCTTAGTAGAAGTAATACGCTCCTGCATGGTACCCATTTCAGTTGCCAATGTTGGCTGGTAACCTACCGCCGATGGCATACGTCCAAGAAGTGCAGACACTTCAGAACCTGCCTGTGTAAATCTAAAGATGTTATCAATGAAGAATAGGATGTCTTTACCTGCTCCATCACCTTCGCCATCTCTATAATATTCAGCCAAAGTCAATCCTGTCAAGGCTACTCTAGCACGGGCCCCAGGAGGCTCGTTCATTTGGCCAAAGACGAATGTTGCTTTAGACTCTTCCAATTTCTTCAAATCTACTTTGGATAGATCCCATCCACCTTCAGTTTCCAAAGAGTGAACGAAGTCCTCTCCATAAGTAACGATTCCTGATTCGATCATTTCCCTCAAAAGGTCATTACCTTCACGAGTTCTTTCACCTACACCAGCAAATACAGAAAGACCTGAATAAGCTTTTGCGATGTTGTTGATCAATTCTTGGATCAATACAGTTTTACCTACACCGGCACCACCAAAAAGACCAATTTTACCACCTTTTGCATAAGGCTCGATCAAGTCAATAACTTTGATCCCTGTATAAAGGACCTCTGTCGCAGTAGAAAGATCTTCAAACTTAGGAGCAGATCTGTGAATAGGAAGTCTTTTTCCTGCAGGAAGTTGTGGAAGACCATCGATAGCTTCTCCAACTACGTTGAAAAGACGACCTTTGATACCTTCACCTGTAGGAACAGAGATAGGTGCACCTAGATCGGTTGCTACCATGCCTCTTACCATTCCTTCTGAGGAATCCATTGCAATAGTTCTTACTCTGTCTTCACCCAAGTGCTGTTGAACTTCCAAGATTACTTTTTGACCGTTTTCTTTGGTTATTTCAAGTGCATCAAGGATATTAGGTAATTTACCTCCTTCAAAAGAGATATCCACTACTGGACCAATTACCTGAGTTATTTTACCAAGATTTGCCATTTTTATGTGTTGATGTAAAAAGGGAATGACGCTTTATTAATTCGAGTGCAAAATTAATTATAAAAGCTTAATACCAAAGGATGTTTGGAAATTAAATCGGGTTTTATTACCCTTTTTATTATAAACCTTATTTTTTCATACGAATACCACCTTTTTTGAAGGTGATCTTTTAAACAACGAGTAAAATTAAGTGCTTGAACTACTTTTAGCTGTCACTTTTCGTTGATTTGTGAAATTCATTTAAAAAACCCTTCTACCGAATAGATAAGCTTTTGACCAATATTTATTATTTAGATTATCCTCTGTCACCCCCAGTGAAGTGGAAGAGTGAATAAATAAAATCTGCCCCCTGTTGTTGCCAGTGACTATCCCTGCGTGGGTGACTTGTCTTTTTCTTTTTCCAGTGGCAAAAAATACAACATCACCTTTCTCCAATTTATTTCCAGAGATTTTCTTACCAATCTTGCTTTGATCAGCGGAGGTCCTGGGCATTGTAACCCCTACACTTGCAAATGAATGGAAAATCAAGGCAGAACAATCAATGCCAGAACGGGTCGTTCCACCATACCTGTATGGTGTTCCTCTGTACGATTTTGCTGTTTCGACTACTTGATTGATATTTTGTCTTCGGATTTTTTTGGTAGAAGAGCAAGAAGTTAATTGGATAGTTGATAAAATCAGTATAAAAATGAATAGATTTTTCGTTTGGTAAAATTTTCTTGTTTTTGTATTCATTTCTGCTGAAAACTATTTAAATTCAATTATACGTACCAATCTTAATGTTTCAAAGTCTTAACGTCAAGAAAACCTATAATTATGAAATGGAATGGAAGTTTTTTTCTGGTGATGATTGCTTTTTTATTCGCTTGCGAAGGTACTACGACAATTAAGAAAAAGTCGAAGAACAATTTTATTATTCATAATGAAAGTGTTTTTCAAGCTAGAAGTCTGAAAGGAGACTCCTTGTTTACAAAAATAGATTCGGGAGCTCAGAAAAAGCAAATAAATGATCTTTTAGAGGCTGAACGAGCATATCTGAATGAATCTACCCTCGATAATCTGATATGGATAGGAAGAAGAGAGGCTTACTTGGGAAGGTATGATTTGGCGATAAGGACTTTTACCAAAGCTGTATCAGAATATCCTGAGGCTTTCGAGCCATTGAGGCATCGAGGTCATAGATATCTCTCGATCAGAATGTTTGATGAAGCGATCCGGGATTTTGAAAAAGCTGCTATACTTATGAATGGTTCTGAGATTCAAATCGAACAAGATGGAATGCCTAACAAACTCAATATTCCACTGTCGAATGTACAGTTTAATGTTTGGTATCATTTAGGACTTGCTCATTATCTCAAAGGTAATTGGAATGATGCTTTGGAAGCTTATAAGAACTGTTTGGAAGTATCTATAAATGATGATCTCAGAATAGCTACGATGGACTGGTATTACATGACTTTGAGGAAAATGGGTAGGGAAAAGGAGGCAAAAGAGCTGATAAAACCAGTAAAAAATGATATGGATATTATCGAGAATGATGCCTATTTCAAAAGGATATTGATGTATAAAGGTGAAATCAATCCTGAGAAATTGCTGAATGTAGATGAAAATGCTTCCGATCAAAAACTTCAATATGTAACCCAAGGCTATGGTTTGGGGAATTATTATCTTACAAAAGGAGATACTGCAATGGCAAAATCAATATTTCAAAATGTAATAAATACTGGATATTGGTCTGCTTTTGGGTATATTGCATCAGAAATGGAACTGGCGAAATTGTAGTATGAGTAGAGAAGATTTCAAGACACTTACTTTGCAAAAGAAAATACAGAAACTGTATCTCGATGGAACGTTTGTCGTGGCCATTAGATACTATACACACAAGGTGAACCTGTATCTTTTAGGCAATGAATATGTGGAGGTTTTCTATAACCACAAGCAAGACAAGATAGACAAAATCGATTTTTTGAATAGAGAACATACCAGAATGAAGTTTTATCTTGATCAGATCAATCTTAAAATCGAACGTTAAGTACACTTGTCAAACTCTGGTATTTTAAGTTTGGCTGAACTAAAACTCCGCACCATCTACACCTCGGTTGTAAAAATTCTATCAAAAGAATTGAGTTACAAAAAGTTGTCAGAGCTTACTTTTTACCCAATAAAAGTAGCTTGTCGTGAATCTTTAGAACCTGCGGGATCAGAAGTTTATTGTCTATGTTTTTGATAACATAATCACTCAAATGAATTTTTTCCTCTTCGGGCATCTGTTGGTCGATGATAGTATTCAATTGTTCCTCGTTTCTATGAGGATCTCTCAAAAGCACTCTGTTGACTCTAACCCGAAGTGGAGAACTTACAGTAATTATCTTGTCTAAATCTTTGTATGATCCAGTTTCAAATAGTAAAGCCGCTTCTTTTAATACATATGGGCTTTCTTGAGATTTAGCCCATAGTTCGAAATCTGATTTGACAGCAGGATGTACAAGGCTGTTGATAGTTTTTGTGTTTTCCTTATTTCCAAAAACATTAGAAGCGATAAATTCCCTGTTCAAACTGCCGTCTTCATTGTATGAATTGATTCCAAAGGCATTTTGAATTTGGTTTTTGAGAGCAGTGTCTTTAGACATAAGCCATTTTGCACGGTCATCAGCATAGTAAATTGGAATTCCAAGAATAGAAAAAATCTTGGCAACTGTTGTTTTTCCAGAACCAATTCCTCCTGTTATACCTATCAAAAACGGTTTACTATTCATATCTCAACCTGAATATTGAAGGCTCCAATCGGACATTTTCTAAGATTGAAGGTCTAGGACTAACGACAACATTGATTGTAGAGTCTTCTCTGTTTCTATTATTGTAATTCAATACCGCCTCAAATTCAAACTTTTTGAGTTCCTCGACTTTTCTTTCGTCAATCAAATAATACATCATTATATTATTTGGTTCTTGAAGTAAGCTGACATTTTCGGGAAAGTTCGATTTATTGAGTTTAAGGCGCTTATTACCTTCCAAAAATTGGACAATATCGAACTTTACATGGACGCTCTCGTCTTGTAGCTGCAGGAAGCTCTCCAATTCACTTGGTATAGAGATTGGAATGATCTTGTTGAAATTCTTATTGATTTTGTCTTCGTTCAGCTTGATCTTCAGAGAACCATCTAGTTTTTCTAGTGCAGAAGTAGGTCCTTTCAAGTCAATTGTAGAAGGATCGATACTTATATCGCCGTCGATTCTGAAGTTGTTTGCCAATGCAAATGAAGATGAGTCTATTTCAACTTTGATTTTTCTCGTGACGATTTTATCAATTTTAAAATGTATTGTATCAGAAACCATGGATACGAGTGTCGTAGGGCTGATGTTTTCAGCGAGACTTCTCCTAACTTCAGAGGTTAAGATGTAGTTTTTTGTTGAGGGATTATTGATCTCAATCAAAAATGGATTTTCGTTGATGTTGAAATATTTCCTCAGCAAATCCCATCCATTTCCATTTATTTCGATTTTTACTTTTTTCGGAAGCTGTTCGACAGCCATGAATTCTTCCGTATCAAAAATAATATCTATAGGATAATCCACAACGGTGTTGTAATTGTCCTTGTTGAGGGCATTTAAAAACCAGAAAGTGGCAGCTGCAAGAAAACACAGGGCTACCACTTTCATGTTTGCAACTTTTCTAGGGTTGGCAGAAGAAAAGTATTTTTTCAGTTTTGTCAAGGGACAATTTATTTTGTTCCGTTTGCTCTTTTGGTGAAGTCCAATGAGATTGCGGACTTTTCAACTTTTATTTTGAAACCTTTGTCAAGGTCAAGGGTGATCGTGTCGCCATCAATGGAATATATTTTTCCATGTATGCCTCCTATAGTTACTACATTATCACCTTTTTTGATTTCTTCCAAGAAATTTTTAGCGTCTTTTTGTTTTTTCTGTTGTGGTCTGATCATGAAGAAATACATGATCAAAATAATGGATCCGAATAGAAAAACCTGACCCATGATGCCACTACCAGCACCTTCTGCTTGCAATAAAATAAAATTGTTCATAATTACTTTTTGACAGGACCTAATTGTCCCGCAGCACTTGCTGTTGTTTTTGGTGTTACATTTCCTTTAAGTCTCAATCTATTTACGCTTGGGCTAGTATTAGCCTGAATAGATACTGTCGGTGCTTGTGTACCTGGTTTGCCAGTTGAATTGAACGATACTTTGATGAATCCAGATTCACCTGGTTTTACAGGTGTTTTTGAATAATCAGGAGTGGTACATCCACAAGAGGCAGTTACATTTGAAATCACCAATGGTGCTTGACCTTCGTTGACAAAGTTGAATACATGATCCACAGTCTTTCCTTCTGCTATCGTGCCGAAATCAAATTCAACATCTTCAAACTTAAATTGACCTAAAGTGGAAGGATCGGCTGCTGTCGAAGTCTGTACATTGGTTGGTACTGCAGGAGCTTTCGTCTCTATTTGAGCGATTTTTTGCTCAAGCTCAGCAATTTTCTCTGATTGATCATTATTATCACAGCTAGAAACCGTAATGGCTCCTATAATCAACAATGCTGATAAATTTAAATACTTCATGGGTAATCGATTAATTTGCTTCTTGATTAATTTGTTCAATAAGTTTATTGACATCACTAAGAAGGTTTTCTGCTTTGTTTTTTGCATCAGTGATAACTCTATTGCCCTCTGACTTTGCTTCGTTGTGAGGCATGTTCTTACCTTCTTTCAGATCTCTTACAAGTTCTTCAAGTTCCTCTTTGTATCTAGATAATTTGTAAGACAATTTATCCCTGGTGTTTTTTCCTGAATCTGGGGCAAAAAGAACCCCCAAAGCTGCGCCCATTCCGGCTCCAACTATGAATGTGATCCAATTGTTAGTATTTTTGCTCATTGCTTTATTGTTATTTGTTATCCAAAAGACCTCGTCCACTTTTCTTGATTTCACCATTCTCCATCATCTCTTTTGAGAGTACATCCAATAAGCCGTTTACGAATTGCTTGCTTTTTGGTGTGCTGTAAGTCTTGGAAATATCGATGTATTCATTGATACTTACTTTGACAGGAATGCTTGGAAATTCTTTCATCTCTGTGATTGCCATAGACATGATGATTTTGTCTGTGAATGCAATCCTTTCGATATCCCAATTTTGTGTTTTTTTGGCGATCAACTCTTTGTTGATATCCTCATTTTCGATTGTCAAGTTAAAGATATTTTGGAAGAATTCCTTGTCGTCCTCCCAGTTCATGGCAATTTCGGGAAGTAATTCCGCACCTTCTTCAAGTTGTTCAAACACATTTTTGATCACTTTACCTGCAAGACTTCTTACGACAGATTTGTTTTCTGTCCAATTCATGTCTTTTTCTGAGAAGAAATTCAAGATCACTTCATTCTTGAAGATGATTTTCTTCAATATTGACTCCAAGATATTAAAATCATCCGCTCGACTTGGTTGATCGATCTTAATGTATTCTTGATATTGCTCAGAAGGCTTGATGTATTGTCTAAACCAATCTTTGATTTCCAATTCCAAATCATCCAACAATGCGTCATGGCGAATGATGGCGGTCTCGAATTCAGGTAAAGTCTTTAACTTTTCTAGAATAACGTTCTTTGCAAAGTTAAGTTCACCACTTGTAGAGACTACTTGATCTGCAGATAATTTTCTTTTTCTTTCAGCTTCATTTTTTACATGATCACCAAATGCAATCAGCAATTGGATGGAGTTAAGATAGAGCTGGGGAATAAGTTCAGCAGAACTGATCATGTTTTTCAGCAGAAAATCATAATCCTTTTCATTTGCTTTGTGGAAAGCATTGATCGCTTTGATGGCTTCTGATTTGATTTTGACGCTGACTTCTTGCTGGGATACAAGGGCTTTGCTATTTAGGTTTTTTGAAAAAAGTGAAACACAGATTTCAGCATCTTTTTTGAGCTGTACTTTATCCTGCGTCTCCATACTGTTTAAATCAGGAAGAAATGCTTCTTTTATTTGATCTTTGGCAAGATTGAAATTAGAGGCTTTGCACAACTCATATGCATAGAGATTTTGGAAAGCCTTAACTCTGAGTATTCTTCTGTTTAACATACCTAATTTTAAAGAACGTAAATATAAATAATTTAGACTAAGGTTTTGCGATGGACTCGTCTATTGCCATCAGATATTGTATAAATCCACCTGATAGAGGCTTTATCTCTCTGATCAGGTGGAATTTTTTTATTAAATTTTTAATAAGGAAGCTTAACTTTTCCTATTGCTTCGATTCTGCTCCAAGCCATTTCTATGGCAGCTTGCTGAGAAGGGATATTCTCTACTGCTGATTTGTCCAAGATAGCGGTTGTGATATCATAAATTTTCTCAGCATGCAAATACGTAGATTCTCTGTTGTATCCTCCCATAAATTCGGCACAAACATTTATCAAACCACCAGAATTGATCAAGAAATCAGGAGCGTAAATCACACCTCTTTCCAATAGGATCTTTCCATGCCTTTCTTCATCTTTCAATTGGTTGTTGGCTCCACCGGCTACGACTTTGCATTTCAACCTATCGATGGTATCGTCATTGATCGTCGCACCTAGCGCACAAGGCGAATAGATATCCATATCAAAATCATACACCATATTTGGATCAATTGGAGTTGCTCCAGTGGCTTTGGCTACTTCGATCAATTTGTCCTCGTAGATATCAGTAATAAAAACTTCAGCATTTTCTTTTGTCAAATGTGAAACCAAATACTTTCCTACTTGACCAATTCCTTGAACAAGAATTCTTTTTCCTGTCAATGAATCCGATCCATAAGCTTTTTTGGCTGCAGCTTTCATGCCCAAGTATGTTCCGTATGCAGTTACTGGAGAAGGGTCTCCACCGCCACCACGAACTTCAGGAAGTCCAGTAACATATTTTGTTTCCATTGCGATATATTCCATATCGCTGGTTTTCATGTTTACATCTTCAGCAGTTATGTATCTTCCACCAAGACTGTTTACAAATCTCCCGAATCTTCGAAGATAAGCTTCATTTTTTAGCTTTGGGTCACCAATGATTACCGCTTTTCCTCCGCCTAAGTTCAATCCTGAGATCGCAGCTTTGAAAGTCATGCCTCTAGAAAGTCTCAAGACATCCGTAATCGCTTCTGCCTCTGATGCATAATTCCACATCCTAGTTCCTCCCAGTGCAGGGCCAAGGACAGTGTTGTGAATACCAATTATTGCCTTTAGGCCTGTTGGCTCATCATAGCAGATGACCAATTGCTCATGACCTAAGGAAGTGATCTGTCCGTAGATTGATCCTTCTCTTACTTTTTCCCCAGTATTAATCTCTACCATTTGAACTTGGAAATTTATATTGTGTTATATTTGGGATTGATGTGACGTAAAACTCCGGTGCAAAATTATATATTTTTCTCGGGCTTTACCAATGCAATTAAAAGAGTTAAATAAAACTAATCAAGAGATTTAAAAGTTTTTATTTCGTGAAACCACTTTGGCGCTTAAATAAATATTTGTTAAAATATAAGGGTTACCTCTTGTTGGGAATCTTATTTACTATCATTTCCAACATATTTGTAATTATTCCTGCCCAACTAGTCAGAATTGCAATAGATTATGTTGTTGAGAGTTTTGCTTATTATCAGGTATTTAGTGAAGGAGACTTGAGTGTTTTTGCCCGATCATCCTTCCTAAAATTCATTTTTATTTTTGGAGTGCTGATACTTGTCATGGCACTTCTTAGAGGTTTTTTCCTTTTTCTTATTCGTCAGACCATTATAATCTTTTCCAGATTGGTGGAATTTGATATGAAAAATGAAATTTTTGACCATTATCAAAAACTACCCCTCAGCTTTTACAGGAAAAATAGTACAGGTGACCTTATGGCTAGAATCACCGAGGATGTCAGTAGAGTGAGAATGTATCTTGGTCCTGCTATTATGTATGGATTGAATTTAATAGTGCTTTTCCCATTGGTGATAGGTTATATGCTTAGTGTCAATGTAGAACTTACTATATATTCTCTTTTACCACTTCCGGTGCTATCCATCAGTATTTATTTTGTCAATAATCTTATAAACGAGCGCTCCGAAAAAATACAAAGGAGTTTGTCTGGATTGAGCACTTTTGTACAAGAGTCTTTTTCAGGAATTCGGGTATTAAAGGCATTCGTGAGAGAAGATGATAGTGCGAATGATTTTAGGAAAGCAAGTGAAGATTATAAAGATAAGTCGATCCGTCTTACATTGGTGCAATCGCTTTTTTATCCATTGATTCTTGCTTTGATTGGAATTAGCACAATCCTGACTGTTTATATAGGAGGTATGCAAGTGATCGACGGGACTATAGGTTATGGTGTGATTGCTGAATTTATCCTTTATGTCAACATGCTTACTTGGCCTGTGACATCATTAGGTTGGGTGACAAGTATCATCCAGCGAGCAGCAGCTTCGCAGACCAGGATCAATGAATTCATGGACGAAAAGAATGAAATATTAAGTACCGAAAGACTGGATACTTTCATAAAAGGAGACATCAAGGTAGAAAATGTATCTTTTATCTATCCAGATTCAGGTATCAAAGCCTTGCAAAATGTTTCTTTCAGCATACAGTCAGGAGAGAGTTTAGCCATCATTGGGACAACCGGCTCAGGAAAATCAACGATCGCAAATCTTCTAATGCGCATGTATGATGTGTCTGAAGGGCAGATTAGCATCGATGATCGTAAAATCGAAACGTACGATATCGCTTCCTTAAGGAAACAAATTGGGTTTGTTCCACAGGATGTTTTTCTTTTCAGTGACACCATAGCAAACAATATTGGTTTTGGATTAGATGAAATCCCAGAAGGTATCGTAGAGAAAGCGGCGAAAGATGCAGATGTGTATGCAAACATCATTGATTTCCCCAAAGGATTTGATACCAAATTAGGCGAGCGTGGAATTACGCTGTCAGGTGGTCAAAAGCAAAGAGTGTCAATCGCAAGGGCTATTGCCAAGGAGCCAAGTATTTTGCTTTTGGATGATTGTCTATCTGCTGTGGACACCAAAACAGAGAACTCAATCCTCAATGCACTCAAGAAAATAATGGTGGATAGAACTTCCATTATTATTTCCCATAGGGTGTCCTCAGCCAAGCTTGCTGATAAAATCATCGTTCTTGATGATGGTAAGCTGGTCGAACAAGGAACCCATGATTTCTTAATGGAAAAGAAAGGTGTCTATGCAGAACTGTATGAAAAACAGACCCAAAATAATGAAATTGTTGAAGAATAAGCTTTTATAAGTTTATGGATTTACTTCAAATTCTATTATTTTTAGATATCATTTGTAAATTGGGATGAAAAATAAACAGACAAACTTATGACTGCCAAAAAGAATAGCTTTGAAGAGGTGGAAAATATTCTACAGGATATTGGTTCCAAAATAGAACAGTTGATAGAAAAAGCTGCAGAAGTAAGTGGTGATGCAAAAGTCGAAATAGAGAAAAAAATAAAAGAGCTGAAGGACAAGGAAACCACTATTTCGCAGGAATTCCAAAAGGGTAGGGAAAAAGCAGAAAAGCTGTACCAAGAAAAGAAATCTGAAATGGAGCCTAATTTGAAAAAGTCTAAGAGACACTTTATAAATGCTTTTAAACAGCTAGGAGAGGCTTTCAATACATTGTTTAGAAAGGATTGAATAAATAATTTTTAACAATCGTACTGTTTTGTGGATAATCAGAGAAAATTATTCCTACAATATTTAATTCCCCTATCTTTGCGGCATGAATTACCTATCTGTAGAAAATCTCAGCAAGTCATTTGGCGAGCGTAAACTTTTTCAAAACATATCATTTGGCCTTGATCAAGGACAAAAAGTAGCATTAGTCGGTATCAATGGTGCAGGAAAGTCCACTTTGATGAAAATCATCATGGGGATAGAAGTCCCTGATTCTGGCCAAGTCGCCATCAATCAACAAGTAAAAGTAGCTTATGTGCATCAAAACCCTGTTTTTTCGGGTGAATTGAGTATTTATCAAACTATTTTTGATGGAAGCAGCAATGAGACACTCAAAGTGATTGAGGATTATCATAAAGCGATGCTGGATTCTGAAAATGGAATGGATAATTCAGATCTGTTGCAGACTATTTTTGAAAAGATGGATCAGCTTGAAGCTTGGGACTTTGAGTATCAGGTAAAGGAAGTGTTGGGGAAATTGGGACTGCATGACACGGATATTTCTGTAGGGAATCTCAGTGGTGGACAGAGAAAACGTGTTGCATTGGCAAAAGCCATTTTGGAGAAACCAGATTTACTTCTACTTGATGAACCGACCAACCATTTGGATTTAGAGACCATTGAGTGGTTGGAAGAATATCTTTCCAAAGCCAATCTTGCTTTGTTCATGGTGACTCACGATAGGTACTTTTTGGAAAAAGTGACGAATCAGATCCTTGAATTGGACAATGGCAGTATCCATCGATATATGGGTAATTATGGCTATTTCTTAGAGAAAAAAGCAGAAAGAAGAGAAATCGAAGCTACAGAATTGGACAAAGCAAAAAGCTTGTACAAAAAAGAGTTGGACTGGATCAGAAGACAGCCAAAAGCCAGAAGTACAAAAGCAAAATATAGAGTGGATGCCTTCGAAGAAACCAAAGAGAAAGCATTCAACAAAAGAGAGGAAAGAGAGATCGAGCTTTCTGTCACTTCACAAAGATTGGGGAACAAGATCATAGAGATCGAGAAACTGAACAAATCTTATGATGACAAAAAGATTGTAGAGAATTTCAGTTACACATTTAAGAAAGGGGATAAAATCGGGATTGTAGGTCCAAATGGAGCTGGGAAGACCACATTTTTGAACATGATTACAGGTGCTTTGGAGCCTGACAGTGGAAAAGTAGGCATTGGTCAGACGACAGCTTTTGGATACTATAGGCAAGAAGAAGGCTCTTTTGATGAAGAAAAGAGAATTCTTGATATCGTAAAGGAAGTAGCAGAAGTAGTAACAGTAGCTGGTGGAGCAACGATCACAGTTGCTCAATTTTTGAATAAATTCGGTTTTCCACCAAAGCAACAGCATACCCCTGTTTCCAAACTAAGTGGTGGGGAAAGAAGGAGATTGCAGCTATTGATGATCTTGATCAAGAGTCCTAATTTCCTGATCCTCGATGAACCAACCAATGATTTGGATATCGTGACTTTGAACACACTAGAAGAATTCTTGGATAATTTCCCGGGCTGTTTGATCATCGTATCACACGATAGGTATTTTATGGACAGGTTGGTTGATCACCTTTTCGTTTTTGAAGGAGAAGGTCAGATCAAAGATTTCCCTGGGAACTATACCGATTTCAGAGAGTGGGAAAAAGAAACCAAGCTCTTGCAAAAAGACGAAAAGCCAGTAAAAGAAGAGAAAAAGGAACAGGTTTCCAGTACTTCAAATGAATCAAAGCCGAAAGCTAGTTTCAAAGAAAAGAAGGAATTTGAGGAATTGACAAAGAAAATAGAAACATTGAATTCTGAGAAAGCCAAGATCGTGGACTTGATAACTATTGGTACTGAAGATCACCAAAAATTAATGGATTGGTCCAATAGAATTCAGGAGATTGATAATGAAGTTGAATCTTTGGAGTTGAGATGGTTGGAATTGAGCGAGTTGGAGGGGATTGAATAAATTAGGGAATTGTACGTTCGGTTTTGTTTTCTAAATCATTCGGCAAGATTTCTTTTGGTCTTCTAAAGGCAATTTGAAAGGTTTTAAAGTTGAAATGTTAAATAGTTAGTTGTTTAGCAAATATAAATTTAGGCTAATTATTTCAGCTAAATAATGCATGAATAATGTAGAGCGCTGTGATATAATTAGTAAAGTGTGTCTATTCGCTTTGCGTTCTTTGCGCCTTTGCGGTAAAAATTGACCGTGGAGGTGCAGTGGGCGCAGAGATTTAGGGGTTTTCGAATTTCGATTTCTGGTAAAATCACAGTTTGAGATTTCTCCCTTTGGTCGAAATGACTAGAGCGAGAGAATCATTTTCCTGTCATCTTCTTCATACTTTTCAATAGCATAGCGAAGCATTGTACGAGGCATTTTGTCAATATATTTTAAGACAAAATCTCTTGCAGTTTCAAGATCCCTGTTGCCGATTTCCCTCAGCATCCAACCTACGGCTTTATGGATAAGGTCATGAGGATGGTTGAGAAGTATTTCTGCCAGTTGAAGAGTCGTCTGAAAATCATTCCTTTTGATAAAATAAAAAGTACTCATTATTGAAATCCTCTGATCCCAGAGATTGTTGGCATGAGCGAGCTCGAACAGTAAATCTCTGTTTTTGTCAAAAAGCCATGCACCTAAAATTTGAAAAGCAGAACTATCCACGAGATCCCAATTATTCACACCTGCTTTGTTTTTTAGGTAAAAACCGACCCACTTTTCTTTTTCAATAATGGACTTTGATTTTTCATATTTCAGCACAAGCATAAAAATACTCGTCAGTCTCACTTCGTGAAAAGGAGAATGAATCAGTTCCTGAAGTTCTGATGCATTGATATCTTTCCAATAGGTCTTGGCAATTTTTCGTTGAAAAGGGACTGTTACGCCCAAAAATAAATCACCTTCAGCATATTGTCCTTTTCCTGTTTTGAAAAAGTTAGGGAAGAATTCAGCCTTTTCAGGTAAAGCAACTTCTTTTAAGTCCGATACAATTTGTGCTGTGAGTTTCATCGAGATTTTTAAAGGTATTGTAGGTTTAGTATCACGCAGGGCCGCAAAGCCAACTCTTTTTGTCTCTTTGCTCCGAAAGTAATCAAGAAGGAATATTAACTCGTAGGTGGATATTTGACTTGATACTAGTAGCTATACATAATTCAATGTTGTTTAGTTAAGAAACCAAACCTAGCACTAGCCACTAATGTGTAAACCAAATTCAGGCAAGATCACTAGTGTAACCGTTGACTATCTTTCATTGACCATCGTCTATATCATTTCCCCTGAAAACAACGCGGATTTAAATATTTTAATAGCAATGGATAAGAGTATAATCCCAAAGATCCTTCTCAATACATCCAAACCGGTTTTTCCAAGTTTGCGCTCTAGCCATGTTGTGCTTTTCAGGACTACATAGACAATGATTAAGTTTATGACGATTCCAATTCCGATGTTGATTTGAGCAAACTCAGCTTTCAATGTCAAAATAGTCGTAAGTGTACCCGCACCCGCGATCAAAGGGAAAGCGATTGGTACAATAGACGCACCACCACTTGCGTCTGGATCAGGTTTGAAGAGTTCGATTCCAAGGATCATCTCAGCACCCAAGGCAAAAATGATCAAAGCTCCCGCTATCGCAAAGTCCTCTACCCCAATCCCGAAAAGGTTGAGGATGGATTTACCGAGAAACAGGAATAGGATCATCAATAATCCCGCGGCTAGCGTAGCTTTTTCGGACTCGATATGTCCAACCTTTTTTCTCAGATTGATCACTATGGGAATAGAACCCAAGATATCAATGACCGAAAATAGGATCAAGGTGACCGAAAGTATTTCTTTGAAATCGAACATTGCTGATTTAATATTGCTTTATAAATGAAATCAATTTTTCAAATTCCGCTTCAGTGATCGCTGGGAAGTTTGCGATTCTGAAACTGGTTGGTTTCAAAGGACCATAACCACCTCCCATTTGCATACCTTCTTTTTCAGCAGCTTTTTTGACAGAAGTGATGAACTCCTCTGATCCTGATATCGCCAAAACCGTCGAGCTTCTGCTTTCTTCATTCTCTACCAAAAGCTTCATTTTGCTCGTCATGGCAACAGTATATTCCAACTTCTGCATACGCTCTTTGGTGATTTGATCTATGTGCTGGATTTCTGGCATGTCTTTCAAAACCCTGTTCAACAAATAAATCCCCAAAACATTGGGCGTATAGTGGGTTTGGTAATTGTCCGCATTTTCCAACATAAAATTCAGGCTGTTGTATCTGCCTCTTTCACCTTTGTCTTTTGCTTTCTCAATAGCCTTCGGTGATACGATCAATACACCAAGTCCTGCTGGCAAGCCAAAGCATTTCTGAACAGATGCATACCATATATCAGCCAAGCTAAAATCCAGTTCGATTCCACCCATGGAAGAAGTTGTATCGACAGCAATCATCTTTTCGGGAAACTTCTCCACGATTGCAGCTATCGTTTCATTCTTTACTTGGGTAGCATTTGATGTTTCATTTTGGGTAATTGCAATTACATCAAAATCATTATCTATTTGCAGATTTTCCACATCGATGGTGTCATTTGCGCTGATCTTTAATGATTCTGTTTTTGCATTAATGTGCTTTGCATATTCAAACCATTTTTTTCCAAATGAACCTGAGAATATGTGATAACTCGCTCCTTGTACGATCGATTGGGTGATGATTTCCCAGTTTTCAGTGGCCGAAGAAGTGAATAGCAATTTATAATCAGCAGGAACATGAAGTTTTTCCTGCATCAATGTTTCAGTTTCTTTATATAGATTCATAAAGGCAGCACCTCTATGGCTTGCACTTAGGATTCCTGATTCATAAGCATCTTGCAGGTATTTTGGCAATGCTTCATAGACCTTAGAAGGTCCCGGTGAAAATGTAGTCGTCATGATGGTAGGTTAGGTTGTGAGAAAGTATTGCAATCCAAGTTCATATCCTCTAAGTCCAAGTCCGGAGATCATTCCTACACACTCTTTTGTGATGATACTTTTGTGTCTAAACTCCTCCCTTTTGTAGATATTGGAGATATGGACTTCCAAGACAGGAGTACTGACTCCAGCGATGGCATCAGATATAGCAACAGAAGTGTGGGTATATCCGCCGGCATTGAGTAGGATAGCATCACATTCAAAACCCACTTCATGGATTTTGTTGATGATTTCTCCTTCTACATTGCTTTGGAAATAACTCAATTCTAACTCAGGATATTTGCTTTTAAGCGTAAGGAAGTAATCCTCAAAAGATTGATTTCCATAGATTTCCGGCTCTCTTTTTCCGAGAAGATTGAGATTTGGACCGTTGATAATGATGATTTTCAAAATGGCGAATGGTTAGTGGTTTGTATTATTGGGCAAAGTTATTTGATTAATAAGAGATAACATAAATAAAGGAGAATTAAACTTTGTGAGTAGGGGGATTAGTTATTTTCGTTGGCTCTTTGGTTTTCCTTGGATTTATGTGCTGGATGTATGGATTGAATCCGTTTAAAACCAAAAAGCAAACTGAAAATAGTAAAAAGTAAAAAGCGGATTTTTACCTTCAAACGTGGCAGTAAAATTAAGAATTCGATTTTGGATAAATTCCCGAAGAGTTTCTCCTCGTTAGAAGCTACGTTTTTGAAAAAGGGAAATTAATTTTTTGAATAAAAAAAAGGTTGAAGATTGTCAAATATACCCTGTAGTTGGTATTTTTTCTTTAATGGGGAATTGGTAGGTTTGATGATTGAGAGATAACCCTATAAAATTTCAGAGTATATCATTCGCTTATTTTCCTATATTGAAGCTTGCTAAGCGAAAGTTGTATCGGGTATATTGAAGTTATAGGCAACCCTAACAGACGACAACAATGACAAAATACTTATACATATTTATATTAGTTTTTCTTGCCTCTTGCGGACAGCCAAATAGCAACTCTGACAAAAACGATGTTGTTATTTCTGACTCTATTCCTAAGACTGAAGAAAATAATTCAGTAAAGAACTTCAAACTAACAGACAAGATTGAAAAGTTTTTATGGCGTGAGGACAAATATGACGAAGAATTAAAAGACACCTTCAATACAATTGTTATAAACGAAGAACTATGTAAGACACTTACTGAACCTGAAATTGCAGTATTAGGTTACGTTGGAACTTATATTGGGAGTGAATGTAAATGGGACGGAGAATACAAAGACGACAGAAGTAATTTAAAATGTAAAATATTAACCGCATTAAATTTGGGTTATCAATGTTCAGACAGGCACTTAGGATTCTTACGAAAATGGTTTAAGAATGACAAGAAGGTTTTAGAAGAATTTGATTACAATTGCCCGACCACCCCATACACAGCAAGTAGCCAAAATACATTTGACGAAATAACATTGATAGTTAAGGGAAATAATATCTCTGTTTGGTTTAGTGCAAGTGGTATTAATATGCCAATGGGTGAAAGTTGGAATTGGACAGAAACTGACCACTTTAAACTTGACAACGACTATATAAGACTAATTAAGAAAGATAAATCAAAAGTAAAACGTGAACATTTTGACACGGGAGAATAAAAACAGAAGAAGGGCAGCTCATAACATTTAGCCCACTAGAGAAAAGCCCTTTGAAAAAAGCCCTGATAGGAAAAAAAATCTATCAGGGCTTTTGCTAGTGGCTGTTGACTGACAACTGGAGGGTGAAGTGTTTGCTAGGTGTATTAGTACTCTTTTTATGGTTTTAATTATTTTTCATTAGTTACGATTTCTACTATTATTTGACCAATCCCTATGGAAAAGGCATAAAAGCCCCTACCCAAAATTGGGGTATTCTGCTTTAGAGATGTCTTGGACCCAACCATTGTTTTCTTAGATCCTGAATACATGTCAGGAAGGGGCTGGATTTGGTTTGAAAGGTTTTTGTTTTTTATATTAATATTGAAAATTGGTTCAACCTTAGGTAAATTAGAATCTAAGCGTATTAAAAGCATAATAAGCCCTTGATGCATCGGAGCTGGCAGTGTGAGGCGACAGTCTCACGCATAGCTTTTCTCGATTTTCGGGAGTTTAGTGAGAAGGTGAGGTGGAATTCCCATGCTTGACCCTATTAGCAGTAAGCAGTGAGCGACACTTCAACAGAGAGAAATCTGTATGTAACAAGACCGTTTTCATTATCAATTTTTTACCTTTGACGAAATGGATATTGAACAATCAAAATATACTGACTTAATAAGCCAAATTGGTGGACTTCTTCAAAAAGGGAGAGAGCAAGTTGCCAAATCTATAAATATAATTTTAGTTCAAACTTATTGGTATATAGGCAGGCACATCGTTGAATTTGAGCAGGGTGGTAAAGAAAAAGCTGAGTATGGGACTTTTCTCTTTGAACAACTTTCCAAAGACTTGACACGGCTTTACGGAAAGGGGTTTAGCAGGTCTAACCTATTGTATATGAGGAAGCTGTATTTGAACTTCCCAAAGAGGGAGACACTGTCTAACGTATTGAGTTGGAGCCATTATTTTGAGATTTTGCGTTCCGACAATGAACTTGAAATCAACTTCTACGTCAAACAAGCCGAGAAAGAAAACTGGAGTGTAAGAGAACTTAAACGCCAAATAAAAAGTATGCTGTTTCATCGCTTGGCATTGAGTAAAGACAAGAAAGGAGTATTGGAACTTTCAGAACAGGGACAAGAAATTCAAAAGGCAGACGATATTCTTAAAGACCCTTACGTTTTGGAGTTCTTGAATATCCCAGAAAGCCATCAATTTTTAGAAAGTGAGTTGGAAGAAAAACTGATTTCAAATCTTCAACACTTCTTATTGGAACTTGGTAAAGGTTTTACGTTTGAAAAAAGACAATACCGAATTTCAATCAGTGGAAAGCACTTTTTTGTTGACTTGGTTTTCTATCACCGTATATTAAAATGCTTTGTGCTGATTGACTTGAAACGTGGAGAAGTAACACATCAAGACGTCGGACAGATGAACTTGTATCTGAATTATTTCAAGAAAGAAGTTAGCACCGAGGGTGATAACGAACCAATCGGAATAGTTTTAGGAGCAGCTAAAGACCATGTTTTGGTAGAGTATGCGACCGAGAGTATAAGTAACCAACTTTTTATAAGCAAATATCAACTTTATTTGCCAGACAAAAAACAACTTGAGAACGAACTAAACAAACTCTTAGACGAAGATGATAGTCCTAGTAGCCGCTAACATTTAGCCTACTAGCCAAAAGCTTTTCGTACCGATCCCTATAGGTAAGCCATGATTGATGTGAAAATCTACCGTGGGTCCGAAATTCTTCGAATTAAGTGGCTGTGCCGCGGCGTACATCCGCAGGGTGAAGGGTTTGCTAGGTGGAATAGTATGCTGATTGGTGGGTTTTGAGAAGTGTTTTTTAGTTTTTGATCTTTATCTAGTTTACTTGGTCTGGAAATGAATCCGAGCAAGTCAAGATCAGGTTTATCAATGAAGGCATCAATAATCCTTATTGAGTTTTCCGTATCTATCAATTCATCCAAACTCGAAAAAGTTAGTTGGAGTCGGTCTATTCCCTGAATATGGTTCATGGAAATAATTTGAGGGTCAAAAAACTATTACAACTAAATTCCCTAATTTTAGAGGGATTTCCGCCATCCGGCGGGCCAGGTATAAATGATTTGAACTAAAATTAGTAGGGGCTTTTTCATAATCTGTACAGCTTAACGAGAGTTTGCCGTTTTGTTTAAATTTGAAAAAATGAAAAGACTAGTAATCATATCGACATTAATCGTTTTGACTTTTTGTGGTCAATCTGATAAAACTGACAATACAAAACAGGCTGACAAGCAAACAAAGACAACTACTGAAATTGAGACTGCCAAGAAAGACCATAAAACTGAGGAAGTGAACTGCACCGGCATTTACTTCAATTCAGCAAAACAACAAGCAGACTCGATATTTGCATTTATGGAAAAAGCTAAAGATTCGAGTTCATCAAATCGAATTTTGTGGGAACAAAAGTTTTTTTGTTCCTTTCCGGACTCGTTCAAAGGAATGGAGGCTGTTTTTGGTCACGACGATGAAAATGGAGCAGCACCTTTATATGATTTTCCAAAAGGAGAAAATGTGATTCAGTATTTCAGTAAGTTGGAATCCATTCCAGACTCAACTTACTATGACAAATACGTTAGAATAAACATTGGGGGAATGTGGGAAGCCGACAATATTAGAGAAGCTTTTGATTTTGCAAACAGACTTATACAAGACACCGAAAATGCTTGTAAAGTACTTTCAACATTCTCTGACAAAGAGATTAAAAGTGTCTTCCGATTCATGTTCGATGGACCACACCCAAAGAACGAATACAACAAAAAACTATAAAAGAACCTTAAATCTGAAATTGACAGTCATAACGAACGATTAAGTATACTGTTGACCGAATCCTATGAAAAATTAATGGCTGAAGATGACGGACATGGACATTGAAGGAAAGAGAAAAACTTGGCACAGTAGAGTTATCACTTATGGTGGGGATAGTGGTAATTCATTTAAGTAAGTGTGGTGCAAGCAGACAAGAAAGAGCTTCGAAAACCACCATAAATCATATACGCAAAACTTAAAAACATAACTATGAAAAGAATTAAATTCGACAACCTACAGTTTAATTGGTTTTTTATTTCAACTATAATAGTTTCCTTGTTGTGTTTACTTTTCGGTTTTTTTGAAATAATTGAATTTGAAAAGAAGAATTAGTGCACTAGGATTTTTGTTGATGACCATTTATTTTTCAAGAATGTTTTGGTTCAAAAATTATGTCCAATGGAATAAAAAGGGAGTTGTAATCAGAATAAAACCTTTCCGGGGAAAATCACTTTCATTTAAAGACATTAAAAGTTCGAAATTGGAAGGCAATATGCTGACAATTTATAAGTATGATGGAATTACTTATGATTTTGACTTGAAAGGTATTGATGAAAATGATTCAAAAAGACTTAATGATATAATTAATAAATATCGTCGCTGAAATCAACTTGTAAAAGGGAGGGCAGTGCTAAACTTAATCATTTGTGTAAGTTGACAGATTTATGCTTATTTACCTGTCCAATAAATAATCAAACTCAAACATGTCCACCTGGACTTCCTATCTCAAGCAATTTCAGCATTATCTCAAACTCGAAAGGTCTTTGAGCAAAAACTCCATTTTGGCATATCAACAGGATATGGAGAAGTTGATCCGTTATATGGAAAATAACTTTCCCTTGGTGAATCCGCTCCATGTGCAGCTAGAGCATCTTCGCTATTTTGTCAATGGACTTGCTGAGCTTGAAATTTCCGAATATACCCAAGCAAGAATCATCTCTGGAATCAAAGCGTTTTATAAATTTTTGATGTATGAAGATTTGATTCACGAAGATCCGGCGCAATTGCTCGAGGCGCCAAAGCTTGGGAGAAAATTGCCAGATACGTTGAGTTATCATGAAATCAGTCAGATATTGGATGGGATAGAGTTGGGGCTACCAGAAGGGCATAGGAATAGAGCCATGTTGGAGATTTTGTATTGCAGTGGTTTACGAGTTTCCGAATTGACAGATCTTAAGATTGGAAATGTGTATGCCGATATTGGTTTTTTGCGGGTAATTGGAAAAGGAAACAAAGAGCGGCTGGTTCCTGTAGGCAGGGATGCCTTGAAGTACTTGAAAATTTATTTGGAGCAGTTTCGTGTTCACCAATCCATCGCCAAAGGACATGAAGAATTTGTATTTCTGAATCGAAGAGGTAAGAAATTGACCAGAGTGATGATTTTTTTGATCATCAAAAAACAAGTGGAGGCTATAGGTTTGAAGAAAAATGTAAGTCCGCACACTTTTCGTCACAGCTTTGCAACGCATCTGATAGAAGGCGGCGCCGATCTAAGGGCTGTGCAGGAAATGTTGGGACATGAAAGTATCACCACCACAGAAATCTATACCCATCTTGACCGTGATTATTTGAGGCAAGTGCTGAATGAATTTCATCCAAGAAAATAGACTAAAACTCAAATTTCACCCCAATACTTGGTTGGATCAATTGGAAAGCGGTGTTTCTTGGACTTAAAGTTACATTTCCTTGATCATTGTAGCTAGCGTCATTTTTTGTCAGGATATTCATATTTCCAGTTTGGACATAATTTACTTTCAATTCAATAAACGTATCATTTCCTTTTCCTAAAGGAATCATCAGCCCACCTCCAAGCTGATAGATTGTTGCCCAATCATAAACTTCAGTCCCTGAAGAAATGGGTTCCGATATTCTGTTTTCTCTAACTCTGGATCTTGTGTAAGTATGAATCCCTCCAAATTGACCTTCTACAAAGGGCCTTACCAAGAAACTTGTCTCAGGCATTACTCTCACTACTCCAGTAAGATTGACGGCATTGTTATTTCTTCTGATCCGGAAACTTTGTTCTGTACCATTGATGATATTGCTGCTTCGGGTCATTTCTGTCCCATATCTTCCATAGCCAAATTCACCACCGACATAAATTGGAGTTTTAGGAATTTTATATAGACCATTTATACTTATTGAGGGAAAAACAATATTGGCAACCTCAGAATTAAAATCACCAGTTGGAATGCCAGCGTTGAAATTTATTCCTCCGAAGCCTTCCTGAGAAAATGCAGTGAGTGATGTAGTGAGTAAAAGTATTATTCCACAGAGTAAATTCTTCATGCTTATGGTATTTAGAGATGGAAAGTTTTACTTTTTTACGGTAAATAATAAGAGAAGGTTAGTTCGTTTGCTATTAATTTACATACCATTTCTTACCACAAGCCATGATGAATACGTCTAGAATGAAATCTTTCCAATCTGTTGGCCATTGACGGTGGACAGTCGACGATTATCCGCTTGAACCAGTATTTTTATATAGTTCCAAGTGCCATAGCGGATAATCATATTAATTTATATGTATATCCGCTTTTACACCAGTAGCCACTTAAAATAATCTAAAATAGTATATTTGAAGCGCTGTGGGCCGTTAGCTGTCGACAGTTGACAATTATCCGCAAGATTATTTGTGATAAAATCACATACTGGTGTCATAGCGGATAATCACATTAATTTATATGGAATTTAACATTTGCTTCGCAAAAGATTTTTAAAAACTGTAATTTAGCGGCAGCAATAATCTTCGAGCAGTGTACAAATCCCTTATAAAACCGATTCTTTTTCAGAAAAAGCCTGAATCAGCGCATCATTTCACCTTTTCTTTGATCAAAAGCACTTTCAATTTGCCAATTGTTAAGCAGTTTGTCAAAGAGCAATTTTCCTTCGAAGCTCCAAATTTGGAAAGGGAGGTTTTTGGATTGAAATTCAAAAATCCAGTCGGTTTGGCAGCTGGCTTTGATAAGGATGCCAAGTTGATAGATGAAATGGCCATGTTAGGTTTTGGGTTTATAGAAATCGGCACTTTGACCCCAAAGCCTCAAGAGGGTAATCCACAACCAAGGCTGTTCAGGCTTCCGGAGGATGAAGCTTTGATCAATAGAATGGGCTTCAATAATGGCGGAGTAAAGGAAGCTGTGGAGCGCTTGAAGAAAAGAAAATCTGATGTGATAATAGGTGGCAACATTGGAAAAAATAAGCTGACGCCAAACGAAAATGCTGTAGATGATTATTTGATCTGTTTGGAAGCATTGCATCCTTATGTGGATTATTTTGTGGTGAATGTAAGTTCTCCAAACACTCCTAATCTGAGGGATTTGCAAGAAAAGGAGCCTTTAAAAAAATTATTGCTTGCTGTAAAAGAAGCCAATGACAAAAAAGACTTTCCAAAACCAATCTTGCTAAAAATCGCCCCTGATCTTACAGATGGACAATTGGACGATATTGTAGAGATTGTGCAAGAGACAAAGATAGCTGGCGTCATAGCCACAAATACCACCATAGATAGGAGTAAATTGAAGACAGATCCTTCATTAGTAGCATCCATAGGCGCAGGTGGAGTTAGTGGCAAAGTTTTGGCTAAGAGGAGTACTGAAGTTATCAGATATTTGTCCCAAAAGTCAAACAAGTCTTTTCCAATAATTGGAGTTGGTGGCATAGTCACAGCTGCGGATGCGATCGAAAAACTTGAAGCAGGAGCAAGTTTGGTTCAGGTATATTCGGGGATGATTTATGAAGGTCCAAGTATGATCAAGAAAATCAAAAAGGGACTTTCGTCACATTTCCGAGATCAATAAATTAGAATTCTGTATATTTCGATTTAATCATTTTCATTAATAGATTGACAAGTTCAAAATATGGCGTCATCGACCCCCAAAACAAATACTTTTAGAAAGAAAAATGAAGCTAGGGAAAAAGCTGGAGCAAAGCCTGCCAAAAACTTTTCCTTTGAATTCATGAAAGATAAAAAGATTCCCATCACTATCGGTATAGTGATGATAGTCTTTGGTTTGGTAATGTTTTTTGCTTTTACAAGCTATTTGTTTACCGGAGAAGCCGATCAGAGCACGCTTACTGAGTTGGACGCTGGTGTTAGGGAAAATGCCACCCAAACAAAAAATTGGCAGGGTTATTTTGGTGCATATCTTGCCGAATTGTTTATCAAGAGATGGTTTGGTATAGCAGCATTTCTATTACCACCTTTTTTGATATTACTCGGAGTAAGGTTGACATTTAAGTACACAATTTTTTCACTTACACGCTACAGTATTTTTGCATTGTTTTTCACCTTTTGGATAGGTTTGCTAACTGGATATATCGTGCAGTTGACCGAAGGATATTCTGCTTTGAATAACCTTAGTGGAGGTTTCGGCTATGAATTGGGTAAGTTGGGAAATGATTTTCTTGGTTGGGGCACCATTGCCTTGGTGGCAGGTGCATTGCTGATCTTTGTCGTTTTCTTTTTTAATATAGATCAGCTAAACTGGTTTTCGAATGGACAGGCTAGTTCTGAGGATAGTGATACAAGTGATAATGATGCAATCAAAAATGCCAAACATAGCATTGATGCCGATGAAGAAGAATTTATTGATGATCTTGATGAAGATTTGATTTCTCAAGAGGAAGAAACAGACATCAATGATAAGTTCAAGGCGATGTATGGATCAGCGGACTTGACGGCAGAAGATGAACCGTTAGAAGATGAAGTTGTCGATGATGGGAGTTCTTGGACAATCAATAAAGATGTAAAAGAAGATAAGAAAATATCGCCAGAGCTTGACTTCAAGATTGAGGGTGCAGAAGATTTGCCAGACGAGTCAGAACTCGAATTGGATGAACCTATGGAGAAGCGATTTTCCGTTGCTACTGCTGGGGAGGAAAAAACAGCAGAAGAAGTCTCAAATTTAGATCCTTATGATCCAACTTTGGATTTGCCATCCTACCAATACCCGACACTCGATCTTTTGAATGAATACGATGTCAAAAAAGTCACTGTATCTCGTCAAGAACTTGAGGAAAACAAAAACAAGATTGTAGAAACGCTTGTGAATTTCAAAATTGGAATCCAAGAAATCAAAGCTACAATAGGGCCTACGGTAACTTTGTATGAAATCGTTCCTGATCCTGGAGTGAAAATTTCGAAGATCAAAAATCTTGAGGATGATATAGCATTGAGTTTGGCGGCTTTGGGAATTAGGATAATAGCCCCGATTCCTGGTAAAGGGACTATCGGGATTGAAGTTCCGAATAAAAACAGAGAGTTGGTTCCAGCTAGGGCAGTGTTGGGTACAGAGAAGTTTATGCATAGCGACAAAGACTTACCTGTTGCCCTTGGAAAGACGATTTCCAATGAAGTATTTGTGATGGATTTGGCTAAAATGCCTCACTTACTAATGGCGGGAGCAACAGGACAAGGAAAGTCCGTAGGTTTAAATATGATTTTGGCCTCTTTGGTTTATAAAAAGCACCCGTCACAACTCAAATTTGTTTTGGTGGATCCGAAAAAAGTTGAGTTAACACTATTCAACAAAATTGAGAGACATTTCTTGGCGAAGCTTCCAGGAGCAGAGGAGGCGATTATCACAGATACCAAGAAAGTAATTTATACCTTAAATTCACTTTGTATTGAAATGGACAATCGCTATGATTTGTTGAAAGATGCAGGTTGTAGAAATTTGAAAGAGTATAATGCGAAATTTGTAGCCAGAAAGCTTAATCCTGAGAAAGGTCATAAATTCATGCCTTATATCGTCTTGGTTATAGATGAATTGGCCGATTTGATGATGACTGCTGGGAAGGAAATT
This sequence comes from Belliella alkalica, assembly GCF_022549785.1. Taxonomy (GTDB): domain Bacteria; phylum Bacteroidota; class Bacteroidia; order Cytophagales; family Cyclobacteriaceae; genus Belliella; species Belliella alkalica. Next base: position 23,542 of record NZ_JAKZGO010000005.1, on the reverse strand, counting down.
GAAGCGCCTATTGCAAGATTAGCGCAATTGGCAAGGGCTATTGGGATTCACTTGGTAGTAGCAACACAAAGACCTTCGGTAAATGTAATTACAGGTATCATCAAGGCAAACTTTCCAGCAAGGCTTTCATTCAGGGTTACATCCAAAATTGACAGTAGGACAATCCTCGATGCAGGAGGGGCAGATCAGTTGATCGGTATGGGAGATATGCTGCTTTCCACTGGTTCAGAAATGACCAGGTTACAGTGTGCATTTTTGGATACCCCAGAAGTAGATGCGATTTGTGATTGGATTGGAGAGCAAAAAGGTTACCCAGATGCATATTTACTTCCAGAGTTTGTTGGTGAAGAAGGTGACGGAAGTAATTTGGATGTTGACTTAGCAGATAGAGATCCACTTTTCGACGATGCGGCAAGGTTGATCGTGATGCATCAGCAAGGAAGTACATCCTTGATTCAGAGGAAATTAAAGCTTGGGTATAATAGAGCAGGTAGGATTATCGATCAATTGGAAGCTGCAGGAGTTGTTGGGGCTTTTGAAGGGAGTAAAGCGAGAGAAGTTCTAATCCAGGACGAGGCAAGTTTGGAACGGTTGTTGAGTAGCTTATAAAACCTAAAGATTAGGTTCAAATAAGAGAATAAGACAATATCATGTTAAGAAAAATTATAGTAGTTATACTGTTGGTTGCCGGGATTTCTGGAACATCATCAGCACAAAAAGATTCAAACGCCAAAGCGATACTCGACGCAGTCAGTGAGAAGTATCTTGCGCTAGAGGGGCTGAAGGCTACATTTGAGTATTCTTTTGGAATGGAAGGGGAGTCATCTCCACAAAGCCAAAAAGGAGAAATAGCAATTAAAGGAGATAAATATCACCTTGTGTTACCTGATCAAGGCCAAGAGATCTTCAACAATGGCAAAACGATTTGGACTTTTATCAATTCTGGAAATTATAAAGAGGTCACTATCAATTCTGCCGGTGAAATGGATGATGAACTGAAGCCTTCTTCCGTTTACACCATATATAAAAAAGGTTATAACTACAAATTGCTTGGCGAGAAGACTGTCAATGGACAAGTAGTCCAAGAAGTTGAGTTGAAAGCAGAAAAACCAGGACAACCTTTCAAAAAAGTGACTCTTTTTGTTGATAAAAATAAAAAAGATCTAGTAGGTTGGGAAATACTTGATGATCAAGGAGGTAAATTGAAATATCAATTTAAATCCGTGGACACGAAAGTAAAGTTAGCTGATAGTTACTTTGTGTTTGATCCACAGAAACATGGAAAAATAGAAATAATTGACTTGCGCTAAGAAATACACTTAGCGCATTTTTTATTTTTTTCTGTTCAAAAATCCCTATTTTTGCCCAAACCCAGCAAAGGCATGAACAAGGCAGAATTATTTCAACAAATTAAACGTAAATCATCTTTTTTATGTGTCGGATTGGACGCTGACCTCTCCAAAATACCCAGTAGCCTTCTAAAACTTGAGGATCCGATTTTTGAATTCAACAAGCAGATTATTGATGCGACAGCAGATTTTGCAGTAGCCTATAAACCAAACATTGCATTTTATGAAGCACTTGGCCCAAAAGGCTGGGAAAGTTTGCAAAAGACTCTTGAATATATTCCAAGCGATGTTTTTACAATTGCAGATGCAAAAAGAGGGGATATAGGAAATACTTCTGGATTGTATGCAAAGGCATTTTTTGAAACCATGGATTTTGACTCTATTACCGTAGCACCATACATGGGGATAGATAGTGTGCAGCCGTTTTTGGAATTCAAAAACAAGTGGGTAATCCTGTTGGCATTGACCTCAAATGGTGGGAGTTCAGATTTTCAACTTATAGAATCAAAGTCAGGAAAGCCATTATTTCATGAAGTTTTGGAAAAAAGCCAAGTTTGGGGAAATACAGATAATATGATGTATGTAGTTGGCGCTACAAGAGGAGAGCTGATAGCAGAAGTCAGGAAGATTGTTCCTGATCATTTTTTCTTAGTACCTGGAGTAGGTGCACAAGGAGGAAGTCTGAAAGAAGTCGCTAAGTATGGAATGAATGCCTCCTGTGGACTTTTGGTCAATTCATCAAGAGGGATAATTTACGCAGGGAAAGGTGAGGATTTTGCAGAAAAGGCAAGACAAGAAGCTGAAAAACTCCAAAAAGAGATGGCTGACTTGCTTGAGGAGTATTGTGGATAGAAATTTTCAAAAGAGAATTTTTTAGCTTATTTTTAATCAGTTTTAGTGACTGGAATTATTGTTTTATATAAAATTTTTAAAGATGGATTTTCAGGAAAACTTTCTGCAGACGGTATGGAAATACCAATATTTTGATAAAAATAATTTAAATACGACAGACGGAAGCGCTCTGTCAATTCTTAAAATTGGCTATCATAATTTTCATGAAGGCCCTGATTTTTTGGAAGCACAGATTCAAATAGGTGAGATGAAATACTTTGGTCATGTGGAGGTGCATCGCAAGTCTTCCGACTGGAAAAACCACGAACATGATGTCGATCCTAGGTACAACAGTGTGATTCTTCATGTGGTTTGGGAAGATGATAGACCGATATTGAGAAATGATGGTACAGTTATTCCTACTTTGGTTTTGAAGGGAAAAATTTTACTTGATGTCGTCCGGAATTATGAACGTTTGGTGAGTGGCAAAGGGGCTTTGATTTGTGCTTCGGGATTGGGAGAGATTCCAGATATCATTCGTTTTTCTTCCTTGGAAAAATCATTGGTAGAGCGACTAGAAGGTAAAGCAAGACTGATTTTCAAATTACTAGATGATACCAACAAGGATTGGGAAGAAACCTGCTTCCGTTGGCTGATGTCAGCATTTGGTTTCAAGACAAATAGTGATGCTATGCTCAGGCTTTCAACCAAAATTCCATTTAAAATCCTAAAAAAGCATAGTGGAAATACGATCATTATCCAAGCGTTGTTGTTAGGCCAAGCAGGAATGATTCCTAATCAGCAAAGAGATGATTATGGAGATGTGCTCTTTAGGGAATATGATTTTTATCAGAAAAAGTACGGTTTACTGCTTCCTGTTAATTTTTCGGAGTGGAAATTTATGGGTGTAAGGCCAGGGAATTTTCCTTCGCTGCGGCTTGTGCAACTTGCTGAGATAATTTCCAAAAATCCTAGTCTTTTGTCCACGGTTCTGAATGATGCAAGGAATTTTGGTGAGTTCAAAAAAGTATTTGACATCAAAGTGCCTGAGTATTGGCAGCATCATTATCAAATTAATAAACCAACCAATAAAAGGCTTTCTAGATCACTGAGCGCACAGACCCTTAATTTGTTGATGATCAATTTTGTAGTTCCTCTATGGTTTGCATATGGAAAATACATTCAAGATAGTAGCTGGCAGGAAAGGTGCTTTGACCTTTTACAGGAAATTGATTCTGAAGAGAATTTTATCATCAGAAAATTTAGAGATTGCGATTGGAAAGCAAACAATGCCTTCGAATCCCAAGGGATGATAGGGCAGTTTCAGAATTATTGTAGTCAGAAAAAGTGCTTAGAGTGCAAAGTTGGACAAAATCTTCTAAAGCCTGGCAGAAAATGATTTTTGCTAAAAACCTCAATTAGCCGTACTTTTGCAATCCAAACGTAAAAGCATAATGGAAAAACCTGTAATAATTTTAGGAGCAAAAGGGATAGCGCACCCTGCATTGGAAATTTTCAATAGCAATAAAGTGGTTGTCTATGGGTTTTTGGATGAGGATGAAAAATTGCATGGTCAAGAAATCAATGTAGTTCCTATATTGGGAAATCCTGAGGATGAAGGCTTCTTGAAGTTGATTGGGAAAAAGTGTGAAGCATTTGTAGCAGTTGATGACAATAAATACAGACAGTTTTTGGTTAAAATGCTCAATGATAACCGAAAAGTCCAGCCAGTGAATGCCATACACAACACTGCGTATATATCTACAGATGCGGCCATAGGTCATGGTAATTTCTTCAATGCGAAAGTAAATGTCGGGACAGGTGCTACTATTGGCAGTCACTGTATTTTGCATTCTGGAGCGATTGTGGATCATGGTTCTAAACTAGCTGATTTCGTCCAACTTGGAGCTGGAGCAATCCTTAACTCCAACGTGACTGTTGAGGAAGGGGCATTCATAGGTTCTGGAGTAGTGGTAGTATCTGGGATTACTATTGGGAAAAATGCAAGAATCGGAGCAGGTTCGGTAGTGATTTCTGATGTGAAAGCAAATGATACAGTATTTGGAAATCCAGCTGCACCTATCAAAAAGTGAGTTTGAGTAATTTGAAGAGGCTTTGATCGAACAAGTTAATATTTGGGATGACAAGCGATAAATGTTAAACGTTAATCATTAAAATCCCAAAAAAACAATTTAGTCATTACGTGTTTTGATTATTGATGACAAGATCAAATTACCTTTAATACAAGTATTCCCTTTCTTGCCAGTAGCCAAACAATATAATTTATTACCAATCAATACGTGTACTGATAACAAATCGACTGATAACGAAAAACGATCACCCGAATGATTCTATGTGAAAATTCACTAACAGCTGTCATTTCGGATAATCATAATAATTAATTTCTTACTTAAAAACCAAAACACCTTGTCGGAAACAAGGCTCTAGTTATGGAAAACAAAGACTATAGTATTTTGCTTTATTACTGCTATGCTGATATCGAGGATACAGAAGCATACAGAGAAGAACATCATTTGTTCTGTATTGAAAACAATATCCGAGGAAGGATAATTATTTCTTCCGAAGGCTTGAATGGAACTGTCTCAGGGCTCAAGGAAGACTGCAAAAAGTACATGGATTACATTCACAGTGATGCCCGATTTGCCAAAACTGAGTTTAAGGTAGAGGATCATGATAATCATGCATTTACCAAAATTCATGTGAGGGTAAAGCCTGAGATAGTTCACAGTAGCTTGAGGCATATTGATCCGAAAGTGAAAACAGGGAAACATCTGGCACCTGAGGAATTCAAAGCTTTAAAAGATCAAGAAGATGTGGTCATTTTGGATGTAAGGTCTAATTACGAACATGAACTTGGTAGATTCAAGAATGCCATTACACTGGATATTGATAATTTCAGGGATTTCCCGGAAAAAGTCAAAGAGTTGGAACATCTCAAAGGAAAGAAAGTCTTGACCTATTGTACAGGAGGGATCAAATGTGAAAAAGCTTCAGCCTTTTTGCTGGATCAAGGTTTTGAAGATGTATATCAACTTCATGGAGGGATCATCAAGTACGGGATGGAAGCTGGAGGTGAAGATTTTGAGGGGAAATGTTACGTCTTTGATAACAGAATAGCTGTAGATATAAACAAGGTAAATCCTACTGTTGTATCAGAGTGTCATGTTTGCGGCGAGAAGTGTGATCGAATGGTGAACTGTGCCAATCCAAAATGCAATGAGCATTTGCCGATCTGTGAAAAATGCGGTTGGGAGCTAGACGGGGCTTGCTCTACCGAATGTAAGGAGCATCCAGAGAAGCGTCCTTATGATGGGACTGGATATTATCAAAAAAACACCAATGGATACAATCCTTACAAAGGACTAATTCGTAAAGATAAAAAGGATAAAACTAAATTAGAGATACATGACTAAGCGCATTCCTGAATCTGAATTGATCATCAATGCCGATGGGAGTATATATCACCTTAATTTGAAGCCAGAACATCTGGCTTCAACTGTTATAGCTGTAGGTGACCCAGATCGGGTAGAGAAAGTTTCCCAATATTTTGACCAAGTAGAGTTCAAAACCTCCAAAAGAGAGTTTGTAACCCATACTGGTACTTATAAAGGCAAAAGGATTACGGCTATTAGTACAGGAATGGGTACTGACAACATTGAGATATTCATGACAGAACTTGATGCGCTGGTGAATGTTGACTTGAAAACCCGATTTCCTAAAGAAAAGCACACAAGCCTTGATATTATCAGAGTCGGGACATCAGGAAGTATGCAAAGTGATATCCTGGCAGGTTCACTTTTAGCCTCTGCCTATGGAATTGGTTTAGATACTTTGATGGCTTTTTATAATGCTGAGTATTCTGATTTGGAGAAAAAAGTGGCACAAACTGTTCAAAAGACTTTGAATTTACCATTTGTTCCTTATTGTATTGAAGGTTCAAAAGTGCTATTGGAAAAGATTGGAGCAGAATTGATCAAAGGTAATACAGCAACTTGCCCAGGGTTTTTTGGACCACAGGGAAGAGAAGTTAGAGTGAAGCCAGCTATTCCCGATATTATTGAAAAATTATCATCGATTGATTTGGAAGGTTTCAAGATCACCAACTTCGAAATGGAAACCTCAGGTTATTATGCAATGGGAAGATTGCTTGGTCATGAAGTGTTAAGCCTCAATGCCATTGTGGCAAACAGGATTACACATGAGTTTGCTTCAAACTCTTATGATATTGTAGATGATTTGATTAGGCATACATTAAATAAGATAGCTGGTCATTGATTGGCTATCTTAAATTAACAATGTTTTGTGGATATTCGATTTTTCACCAGTATTCAAGCTGGGTGATATATTTTAACTTAACTGATCCTAAGCAAAACAATCGGTTAGTAACTATTATCAGCATGATTTTTATTGGAGGATTCAATTACTGCCTCCTTTTTGAACAATTACTAAATGTTTTTTTTGCTGAAATGCAATACTAGAAGTTTACTGCAAAATGATAAAAGTTAAAATCATAATTATTAAGCTAGCATTCTTGATGAGAAGATCTCGCTACTGATTTTAAATTGATCCCAATCTTTATACTCAATACTTTTTATAAGGTTTATCAATTTTTCAGCACACTCTTGTTTGCAAATGTAAATCCCAAATATCTCTTCTTTTTTGTTTATCAAAAAAATTCTATTACTTCCAAAAACACTGCAAAGACTTTTCCATTTGGAAATAATCAATAACTCATCTTTATTTTTCACAGTTTGAACAACCTTGAAAGTTCCAAAAGCACATGTGATTTCCATAACAATTTAATTAAGTACTCTTCAAAGGTAGATTTAAATTCACCTCGTTTCAATACGTAATAACACCTATATTTTGTTTTTTGAATCGTAAAAAATGCTCTATAGTATCATTGTGTATTATTTCATAAGTAGGGAATATGCTTGTTTAGAATATGATACCTTTGTTGTTTTGAGCCCAGATCAATAGTGAGTTGTGTTTTTTGTCTAGATTCAATTTGTATATGATATTACTTCTATGTTTGTCGACAGTTCTCTCGGCTATAAAAAGTTTATTGGCAATTTCTTTTGATGATAGACCATCCGCAATAAGTTTCAATATCTTAACCTCGGAAGGTGTAAGTTTTTCATTCATTTTTGAATCTAATTGGTTACGCTCTTCTGGAAAAAGTTTTCCACTAAAATAGTCTTCTCCTTTGTTTATTTTATTTATACAATTGATTAGTTCTTCGATTGCGAAGTCCTTTAATAAGTATCCTGAAATGTTTAGAGTTTTGGCTTGTTGATAAATGTAGATTTCTTTGTGAAGGGTAAGCAGAATGATTTTTGATTGAATTTTACGTAATTTACATTCAGCTGCTACCTCTAAGCCTGTCATTTCTGGCATTTCCAAATCTAAGATAGCTATTGAGGGCTTGTGTTTTTCAATTAGTTCTAAAGCACTTCTCCCATTATTTGCTTGGGCTATGATGTTGAAATTGTTTTCCTCCAAAAAGTCCCTAAGTCCTTTTAGGAGTAAAGGATGATCATCTGCAATAATTAAATCAATTTTCATTTTATGTAAATATTAAAAAAGTGAAGGTTGTTCCTTTATTTAACTCAGACTCTACTTTCATAGTACCTCCCAAGGTAGCTGTTCTTTCTTTAAGAGTTTTCAAACCTAGACTTTTAAAATCATTAAATTTTTCCGAAAAGTCGAAACCAATTCCATTATCTTGAATTGATAAAGAGATTTTTCGGTTGGATTTAAACATTGATACCTTCACAGCCGACGATTGAGCGTGCTTTATAATGTTGTTAAATGATTCTTGAACTATGCGATAAACATGAAGTTGTTGATCTTTATCAAGTAGATCATCAATATCGTCTAATTCAGATGAGACAAATATATCTGTTTCCGAATCGATTTGATCTAATAAGTTTTGAATAGCTCCAGTCACTCCAAGTTCTTCCAATTGGAAAGGGTGCAGGGATCTTGAGATCCCTCTTAGTTCTTCAATGGCATGGTTGAGCAGTTCGGATGTGGCAGTGTCACGGTTCAATACCACTTTGTTTTTTATCAATAGGAGGCTTTGTCCAAGTCCATCATGAAGATCCTTAGATATTCTTTTGCGTTCGATTTCCTGACTTAGGAGCAAGTCTTGGCTGAATTTTTCTTGCAATTTTTTTGCCTTATTGGCATCTCTCAGATTCTTAATCAAAAACCATAATAACATAATGGTCATGATAAAAATGGATATTGTGATGATATATCTAGTTTTTGTACGATTTTTTTCATTGATATCTGAGATTTCTTGGGTCTTTAAGAGTAGATCCCTTTCTTTTTTCTCAGTTTCATAGAGAGTTTGATAATAACTAAATGTATTGGCTTGGTTTGACTGAAATATAGAGTCTTTGAAGTTTTGATATTTTGAAAGAGCCATGAAAGCATTCTTATAATCCCCACGTTTTTCTGAAATTCTAGATTCTATCAAATATGCATCTATAATTTGATCCATATTGGCTGCAGATACTGCCATCTCCCTATATTCTCTAATTAGTTGGGAGGCTTGGTCTATTTCTTTTTGACTTTCCAAAATTAAAACTCTTGACTTTAAATAGGGCAGTTTTATAAAGCTTGAACCTTGCAGTTCTTCTTCAATGATTGATTTTGCTTCTAAAAAATATTTGTTCTGCATTTTAAAATCTTCTTTTTGTGAAAAGAAATTTGACAATGAGAGGCCAATAATTGCCCTTATCTCAGGGTCTATTGTGGGATCATTATTTATTTTGTCAAACACTTTAGTTAGAGTGATAGAATGCTCTTCTAGCTTGTTTTGCTTTAGATAATCCCGTGACTGATTATACATCGTGACGGCCCATTCATAAGTTTTGTCTTGCTGAAGATAGGATTTTGCGAGGTCAAGTCTGATTTTTTCGGCCTCTTCAAAAATATTGTACTTGCTATATAATACAGCCATACCATTGTTGACAAATTCTACATAGTCACTATCATGCAAGTTTTCATAGTACAATCTTGCTTTTTGATAGTCAGTCATTGCACCTATCAGTTCACCTTTATAATCTCTTGCCTGTGCTCGAAAGAATAGCGCGTCAGCTATGAAAATTGAGTCGTTCTCGGAAAATTCCTGCTCGGCATTTGAGTATTGTTCAATTGCTTCCGAAAAGTCCGTTTTATCATAATAGGCTGCCGCAAGTTTTAGAAAAACATTTCCTTTAATTCGGGTGTCGTTGATTTTATCTACGTGTTTTTTTGCCTTCAGCATAAGCACTAGGGCTTCCTCCTCATTGCCAGACTCCAATCTGTAAATCTCAAAGAGTTCATTTGACCATTTGCCTAACTCCATGAAATTCTCTGTTTGCTCAGCGAAATAGATGCCTAACTTGTAATACGAAATGACTAGCTGACGGTCATATTTTCTATCAAATAGCGGGATGAGCTTATTTAATATTTGAAATTTTTCTTGGGGGTTTTGCTCTTTCTCTAAAACGATCATGAGTGAATCAACTGTTTGATTCTGAGCGTTTATTGTGTGAGATCTGAGTAAGATTACACAAATTATGCAGATTTGGTAGAATTTCAAATGTAGGTGATAGGTAGGCATGGGGACTAAAGTGCTGATTATTAGATTCAAAAATAACACTTTGTTTACCTAAAATATCACTTTTTGTCTAATCTTTTGGTAGAAAATAGATCAAATGACCATTTGTGAATACGCATTAATTTATTGATAAATACAGAGTGTGTTACGATTTTTTTATATTATTACACCAGCGCTTAAAATTCCTTAAATGAATCAGTCCGCTACTTTGATTGAAAATCCTCGTCATTGGTCTGATAAAATTCAAACTGATTTACATAAACAGAGTTCTCGTTTCTCCATTCCTGGATTCTATCTTTGAGGAAAAGTTGTCCATACTTTCATTAAAATCCAATAGCAAATAATCCCAAACTTAATGCCCATCTTCACCGACCAACTCAAAAGAAAAGTAACTATCTCCGAAAGTCCGAAGAGAATTATTTCATTGGTTCCTTCACAGACTGAGCTTTTGGTGGATCTTGGTTTAGGGGATAGGATAGTAGGGGTAACCAAGTTTTGTGTTCATCCTGAAGGATTCAAAGAGAAAAAGCAAATCATTGGGGGAACAAAGAATTTTCATTTTGATAAAATTGATCAGCTCAAGCCTGACTTGATTATTGGCAACAAGGAAGAGAATTATCAGGAGGGAATAGAGAAGCTTGCGGAAAAGTATCCGGTTTGGATGAGTGATATCTTCGATCTAAGCGATGCAATGGAGATGATGCTTGGGATTGGGGAAATCACAGGAAGGTCTGAAGCAGCACAGCAATTGGTTGATATGATTCAAAAGGATATGGATTATGTTCCCAAGAAAAAGGGGACATCAGTATACCTAATTTGGAAAGATCCAATCATGGTAGCAGGTAAGAATACTTTTATAGACGATATGCTTGATCGAGCAGGTTACGAGAATTTGGTAAGTGCAAGCAGATATCCAGAGCTTTCGTTGAAAGAACTCACCGAAATGAACGCGGATTTTTTGCTTCTAAGTTCAGAACCATACCCATTCAAGCAAAAACATCTGGATGAATTTTCGGCAATCCTGCCAGATTCTACCATCCAGTTGGTTGACGGAGAGATTTTTAGCTGGTATGGGAGTAGGTTGAAATATTTCAAAAATTATATATCTAAAATATAATGTGACCTGATTATTGTTCTATCATTTCCAAGAGGTCTTTAGCAGGATTGAGCATTACTTATTTCGGTTTTAATAACGAGAATAAGTTATATTTAAAGACCTCTTTGGTAGGGTAAAGTATTTTTGATTAGCCATTTTGAATTTTGCTTTTTGATATTGAATTAATATAAACTATCTTAATCGGTCAGAGGTTTTTCTTTCAACTTTTGAAAGCTTATTGAATATGAGATACTTTAATTATTTACTTATTCTCCTTTTGTTTGCTTGTGGAAAACCTGTTCAACAAATAGTGCAACAGATCCATGTCAACTCTATGCTTCCACCTCTTGATAGAGGGGAGATTATTTTGGTCAATTTACCAGCAGGTTTTTCCCAAAAGGATTATAGGACATTTCTGGAAACCCTTCCTCAAGAATTGAAAAGCTATGGCTTTAGAGAGGTTTGGGACACTGATTATCACGAAATCGAATTAAAATCAGTAGGGATAAGTGATTTTACAACTGAAAGAAATAGAGAAAAGTTGTATGCGGATTTAGGGGTGAGGTATCTACTTGATTTGGAAATTGTAAATAAGAAATATGCTCGATTAAGTAAGCTAGGGGCAACAATGCTTTATAATGAATCCAATCAAAACAGTTCTGTGGTAGGATCCTCATTATGGACTTACCCTGATTATTGGATTCATACGAACTACATACTTTATGATCTTGCTGAAAAAGATGTTTTGGTCGAACTAGATGTTCGGACTACTCATTTGGACAATAATACAGTTTATCCCAAATCAATTAAAAAAGATATTCAAACACTCTTCATGTATATTTATTCAGAAGGATTGTAAAGATTTGACATGACCGATTCCGAACAGTATACTGAAAATAGATGTCCATATTCGGTCAAAAATTAAAAAAGTAAGATTTGTTCGATTTAAATATTGGTAATGTTATCACCAGATATTAACTTTCAAGTCCTTTTAAAACAGATTTTAGGCTAAATAAAATTTATTCTTTCCGCTCAAACAATTTATCGAGTATGGTTATTGTATCTAAAGCAATCACAAATTAATTATTAACTATATATTATATGAGAAAATCCGCTTTGTTATCACTTTTCGGTGTGTGCTTCGTGTTTTCGGTTTTTGGTCAAAACAAAATCGAATTCAAAGAATTCACATTGGATAATGGGTTGCATGTTATCCTTCATCAGGATAATACAACACCTATTGTAGCTACATCAGTGTTATATCATGTAGGTTCCAAAAATGAAAACCCAGAAAGAACTGGTTTCGCACATTTCTTCGAGCATTTGATGTTTGAAGGCTCTGAAAACATTCCAAGGGGGAAGTTTTTCGAAATCGTAGAGTCTGCTGGAGGTACTCTAAACGCAGGTACTAGCCAAGATTATACAATTTATTACGAAATCCTTCCATCTAATCAATTAGAGCTCTCACTTTATCTAGAGTCTGAAAGAATGCTTCAAGCTAAAGTAGATCAGGTTGGTGTCGATACCCAAAGAGAGGTTATCAAGCAGGAGATGAAAGAGGTAATGGAAGAGAGGCCATATGGTTCTTTTCAAAAAGAAATTCCAGTTAGATTATATCCAAACCATCCCTACAAATCCCCAATCATTGGTTCCGCTGAACATTTGGAAGCGTCCAAACTGGAGGAATTCATGGAGTTTTATGCGACTTATTACAAGCCAAACAATGCCACACTTTCTATAGCTGGTGACATTGATTATGCAGAAACTGAGAGATTGGTAAGAGCATATTTCGAAGAAATCCCAAAAGGAACAATCGAACCTTACAGACCTAATATTGAGATTCAGAAGTTAAGCAACGAGATCGAAGATGTAGTGTATGACAACATTCAGTTGCCGGCGATTTTCCAAGGCTACCTAATGCCTAAAAAAGATCATCCTGATACCTATGCTTTGGACTTACTTAGTACTTACTTGTTGTCAGGAAAGAGTTCTTTGATGTACAAAGAATTGGTGGACAAAAGCCAAAAAGCGATTCAAGCAGTTGCTTTCCCAAATGATTTGGAAGACGGGGGTATGTTTCTTGTACTTGCTATCGCAAATATGGGAGTAGATGTGGATGATTTGAATGTCGCTATCGACGAAGTGTTGGATCAAGTCAAAACCAACGGTATCGATAAAAACGACTTGCAGAAATTGATAAATATCAAAGAAAATCAAATTATCAATGGCTTTGGATCTGTAGCAAACATTTCACAGTCATTAGCTCAAGGTCACGTGTTTTATGGCAATGCCGATTATGTCAATACCCAACTGGATTTATTCAGAAAAGTAACAGCGGAGGATGTCAAAAGAGTTGCTCAAAAGTATCTTGATAAAGACAGCAGAGTAGTGTTGAAATATCTTCCTAAACCAACAGATACAACTGAATAAGTTCAAAACTTAATTGTGATAAACATGAAAAAACTATTTATATATTTTATTTTCTCCATTTTTTCTACTGTTGCAATAGCTCAGATAGATAGATCGAAACTTCCCGAACCAGGTCCGGCACCAGAAATTCGATTTGGAGACGCAGAATCATTTACTTTGAAAAATGGACTTAAGGTTTTTGTTATTCAAAACAACAAACTTCCAAGAGTGACTTATTCATTGATCTTGGACAGAGATCCAATTCTTGAAGGTGATAAAGCCGGAATGTTGGGTTTTGTAGGTGAGATGATGACTGCAGGTACTAAAAACAGATCAAAAGATAAGTTCAATGAGGAAATCGATTTTCTTGGAGCTAGGATTTCTGCTTCTTCCACTTCTTTGACAGCCTCGACTTTGACCAAACATCAGGAGAAAGTTTTGGAATTGATGGCAGATGTGCTTTACAATCCATTATTCCCTGAAGATGAACTAGCAAAATTGAAAACTCAGTCTAAATCAGGTTTGGCTTTGGCTAAAAATGATCCTAGTAGTATTTCAAGTGTGTTGTCTGGAAAATTAGTCTATGGCTCTACTCATCCTTATGGAGAAACTGAGACAGAAGCTACAATTGAAAATATTACGGTAGAAGATATTAAAAGCTACTACAATACGTTCTTCAAACCAAATATTGCTTATTTGGCAATTGTGGGAGATGTAAGTTTATCAGAAGCAAAAAAAATGGTGGAGAAGCACTTTTCCTCGTGGAAAAAAGCAGATGTGCCTACTTTTAAGTATGCCATTCCTGAAGCACCATCTGAAAATGTAGTTGCTCTGGTAGATAGATCCGCATCTCAACAATCAGTAATTAGTATTACTTACCCAGTACAAAACCATTTGCCAAGTGAAGATTTTTTGGCTAGTAGAGTTTTAGGACAAGTACTTGGAGGTGGAGGTTCTGGAAGATTATTCATGAACCTACGTGAAGACAAAGGTTTCACTTATGGGGCGTACGCAGGAATAGGCTCTGATAGACTTGTTGCAAGTTTCTCTGCTGATGCAAGTGTGAGGGGGTCAGCTACTGATTCAGCGGTATATGAAATCATTTACGAAATCAGAAACATGAGAGATAATGGTATCACGCAAGCTGAATTGGATGCGGCAAAATCAAACATTAGTGGCTCTTTCGGAAGGTCTTTAGAAAGTCCAAGTACGGTAGCAAATTTTGCAATCAATACGGAACGTTATGGATTGCCAAAAGATTTTTATGCAACATACCTACAGCGCTTGAATGCCCTTACGGTAGAGGATGTCAATGCCGCTGCCAAAAAATTCTTACAGCCAGATAATATGTACATCACTGTGGTAGGAAATGGAGCACAAGTGAAGGAAAGCTTGATGGCATTTGGTGAAGTAAAAATGTTTACAAATATGGGAGAGCCTGAGAGATTGGTTGCAATGGATGCGAATGTCACTGCTGATGGTGTGATTAATAATTACCTTACATCAATTGGCGGAGTAGATAATGTAAAAGCTATTAAAACTTCTATTGTCAAATCTTCGGCTGAAATTCAAGGGATGAAACTTGATTTTGACTACTATTATGACGAGCAAAACCAAGCTTTTTCCAATAAAGTAAGTATGGGTGGCAATGTTATGTCTAATACACTCTTAAAAGAAGGAAAAGGAGTGGTGCAGGCAAATGGTGGATCGCAAACTCTAACGGACGAACAGTTTGAAGCAGCAAAAATGAGTATGTTTATTTTTCCAGAGTTGCATTTTGAATCATTGGGATATACATTGGATGTAGATGGTATCAAAGACGTAGACGGGGAAGATGCTTACAAGGTCCTTGTTTCTAACCCAATGGGCTCTACCACTATCAATTATTATAGTGTAGAAACAGGTTTAAAAATAAAGTCAGAAAGTGAAGAAACTGGAGAAGTGTTTTACACAGATTACAAAGCTGTGGATGGAGTGATGTATCCAATGAAAATGATCATTAAATCCCCAATGATTCCTGTTCCTTTAGATGCAATTGTAAGTGAGGTTATGTTTAACAGCAAAATTGACGCCTCTGAATTTAATTGATAATATTTAGCTAGGCTGCTTTTAGCCTAGCTTTTTTTTACATTTTAACCACAGCAAAATCAAAAAATATGAAATTTAAATTACTTATAATTCCAGTTTTGGCCTTAGGGATTTACCAGGGCTCAGTTGCCAGTTCCCTTGTTTCTTTTAAATATGAGAATACTGAATTCTTAGCTTTAGAAAACGATCCGCAGACTGTCATTGCAAATTATATCAATGCAATAGGTGGACAAGAAAATGTAGATAAAATCAGAAATGTATACATGATGGCTGAAGCAGACTTTCAAGGTGCGAAAATCGAAATGCTAACCATATCTGATTCAGAAAATGTTAGAATGAAGCAGCAGGTGTCAGCTATGGGGAATGTGCAGCAAAAAACTATCTTGGTAGATGGTAAGTGTACGATGACTGTTATGGGACAAGAACAACCTGTTCCAGAAGAAATGATCAGTTCTTTAGTGCTTCAAGTATATATTTTTCCTGAAACAAGATATGAAGAGTTGGGTATAGAACTTGAATTAAGGGGGACTGAAGAAGTCAATGGTGAAGAAGCTCATGTTTTAGTAGTGAATTTGCCGAATGGCATGAAGACACTGGAGTATTTCAGCGTTAAATCTGGCTTGAAACTAAAAACAAGTTCTGATGCAGCGGGAGATATTACATACACAGATTATCAAGAAATCGAAGGTGTATTGATTCCTCAAACCGCTACTATTCAGAGCCCAATGCTTCCTTTTGCACTCGAAACTAAATTCACCACCATCGAATTCAATCGAGAATTGACTGACGAAGATTTTAAATAAAAAGTGTTATGATTTTCCGCAATGACACTAGTAGGTAAATATTTTACATATTTCTATGCGAAATAATTGATACTGTCTGAAGTCATCAATCTACAGCTGATTGAATTGTACTCCATACAATATTATAAATGGCTACAGGAAAGAAAGTGGATTATTATAAACAACATAAAATAAAGGGGAGGTTTGCAGAAACCTCCTCTTTTTTGTTTCAGCGACCTTTCCCAACCCAAAATTCGGTCAGCTTATTGGTTTCTTTTATTTTTGAAGTGAGTTTGGGATATACATTGAGCTTTTCGGATTCAAGCTGTACATCAATTTTTCTTCCATATCTTTCTACTACTAAAAGAAGTCCCTTTTCTGGATTTTCAAGTGACATGGTCATGTCGCTCGTCCCAATCTGCAGTATCCTGTCTTCAAGCATTAGTTTCTGGTATGCATCGCTTATTGGATGAATTAGCTTTACTTTGCCTTCCACCATTTTTATCCCAAAATCATGGAGTAAAGGGTCGTTTTTATCAAAGGTCTCTGTTATTTCAACTCCAAATTCCATCAAAAGTGCTTTGAGCAGTGGGAGCAAATCTTCAGTACCGAAAACAAACTGATTGAAGAAGTTTTTGAATTTCATTTCATTGTCAAGTTTGTTGCTGACCAGTCTTTCAAAATCTGCTAATTCATATCCAATCCCTGTTTTCCCATACTCCAGCCACATTTCTCTCATAACATATGACAAGGAAGAGCCGTTTTTGATCAGCATTAAATCCAAACAAAGTGAAATCAATGCCCCACGGTTATAAATACTTACTTTCTTATCTGGAATGCCAATTTTGTATCCGTCCAGCCACAAATCCAGACTAGATGCTACAATACTTTGATTTTGCCAACCAAAACTGTTAAACTCTTTTTGCAGAAGTTTGTCGAGAATTTCACCACAATATTCCTCCAAGCTAAAGTATCCAGACTGCATCAAAACCAAGTCTCCCATATATGTGGTTACTCCCTCAAGCACAATGCCCGAATCCAGATAGACTTCTTTTGCCAAGTTGTAAGGTGTTAGGCCTTTTGGACGGATCCTACAGACATTCCAAAAGTGATACAATTCATGCGAGCTTACTCCAATCAATTCTTTCATTTGACTTTCCTCTCCCAATGTCAATGCTGGCCCAAAAGTGATAACCGTTGAAAATTGATGCTCCACCCCATGATAATGCCAATAGGGCAAAAGTTGAAAAATGAAATGATAATCTTCAGCAGGGAAATCACCAAATGCTTCTATTTGTATTTTTGTGAATGATTTGAACACGCTGATCAAGCGGTCCACATCAAAATGTATTTCACCATTGAACCAAAGATGGAAATTGGAACTTAGGGTTTTGTAAGAAAAATGTGTTAAATCTTTACTTCCTAAAAATGGACTGTCTATTAGATGCTGGTATGATTCTGCTTTCCATTTTTTTTCTGAATGGAAAAAAAGTGGCGTAGCAATCTTATAATCTTGTGGCAGATCTATTTCCAAAATGATCTCTTCTGACTCACGACCGGAGACTTCAAAAATAAAATTTGTAAAATTCAAGTATAGCTGCCTATCGTCTGACCAACTCCCTCCTGCATCCATTTGAGAAGCGTGAAATTCATAAGTAATCTCATAAATGCCATTTTCACTTGCTATAAACTGCCAAAGATCTTTGGTGATTTTAGAAAAATGGATTTTTTCTCCCTTAAGCACCACTTCAAAAGCACGGATTTTTTGAGAATAATTCGCCAACTCATAGCGACCGGGTCTCCAAGCTGCTAGTTGAAGATGGATATTTTCCGTACTTTTGCACTGAATCTTTAAGGTGATTTGTATGAATTGAGAAGTTTTTGAATTTCGGGATATTGAATATTGCATGTATCTTTGTCAAAAGGATTTAAACAAAAGTAATCGACTGATTTGTAAATAAAAAAAACCTATCTATCTTTGCAGTCCTTTTTAGGGTGAAGCTTAGAAGGAAGTCATAGGAAAGCACAAAAAATATTAAATCATAGCGTCATGAAAAGAACATTTCAGCCTTCTCGTAGAAAAAGAAGAAATAAGCACGGATTCAGAGAGAGAATGTCTACTGCAAACGGTAGAAGAGTAATCAGATCAAGAAGAGCAAAAGGTAGACACAAGCTTACAGTTTCTTCTGAAAAAACACTTAAGAAATAATTCTCAGCATTGATTTCGTATGTTGAGTACGTAAATAAAAATGCAATGAATTACACACTTTCCAAGAATGAACGATTACATTCTAAAAAGTCAATAAAGGAACTTTTTGATAAAGGTTCCTCTTTTTTTTTATACCCCTTCAAAGTCCTCTATTTTGAGAGCCCTCAAAATTCAATTGAAACTAATCAGATACTTTTTTCTGTTTCAAAAAAGAAAATAAAAAAAGCTGTTGACCGAAACCATGTCAAAAGAAGAATCAAGGAAGCTTATAGGCTTAACAAGCACTTGTTGACAGGTAAAAATAAAAGCATAAAAAATATTGCCTTTATTTACGTTTCTTCTGACATTTCTACGTTCAAGAGCATAGAACCTGTTATTCAAAAAATTCTCAAAAAGCTGGATCACCTTTCCAGTGAAAGCTAATTATTTATGATCAATAAATTCAAAAACAAATCATTTATTGGACTTGTCCTTGCCATCTTGATGGGAGGTATCCTTTTTTCTTTCACTTTGAAAAATGACAAGTTATTTACCATAGCCAAAAACCTTGACATTTTTGCCTCATTAGTTCGAGAATTGGACTCATATTATGTTGATGAAATTGACGCAGAGCATTTGGTGACAGTTGGTATCAATGCAATGCTTGAAGAACTTGATCCATATACTGAATATATTCCTGAAGAAAATGCGGATGATTTCAGGTTATTGACTACTGGAGAATATGCTGGCGTTGGCGCTTTGATTGGAAATAGGACAGGGAAAAATATGGTTTTGATGCCATATAAAGGCTTCCCAGCTCAAGAAGCAGGGCTGAGGATTGGGGATGAATTTTTGAAGGTAGATACTGTAGATGTCCGTGAAAAAGAAACAGCAGATATATCTGCCTTGCTAAAGGGACCTGCAAATACATCCATCAACGTTCAAGTCAAGAGGGGAGACGATACCATTTCTGTGGATTTGGTAAGAAAGAAGATTGTCATCAGTAATGTGCCTTACTATGGGAAAGTCGATGATAAGACAGGCTATATAAAACTTACTGATTTTACTACCAACGCAGCATCTGATGTGAGAAAAGCCTTGGTGGATTTGAAATCACAAGGTATCTCTAGGCTGATTCTCGATGTAAGGGATAACCCAGGAGGGATTTTGAAAGAAGCTGTTGAAATAGTAAACCTATTTATACCGAAAGGAAAAGAAGTTGTAAGTACCATTGGAAAGTTAGAAAGTGTGAATGTTGTATATAAAACAACAAAATCACCTTTAGATAAGGATATTCCTTTAGTAGTATTGATAAATGAAAGAAGTGCCTCTGCATCTGAGATTGTAGCGGGTGCATTGCAAGACTATGACAGAGCAATTTTGATCGGTAAAAAAACCTTTGGAAAAGGTCTTGTTCAAACTTCTATTCCGCTTTCTTACAATTCACAAGTAAAAGTGACCACTGCAAAATACTACATTCCAAGCGGAAGATGTATCCAAGCAATAGATTATAGTAAAAAGGATGGTTCAGGTAAAGTAAGCTCAATTCCAGATTCATTGAGAAATGAATTTAAAACGAAAAATGGAAGGCTTGTGCTAGATGGAGCTGGGATCGAACCAGATGCAGAAACAGAATCCACTACTTACGCTCCGATTACTTACAGTCTTGTAGCCAGAAATCATGTTTTCGATTTTGGGAATAAGTTTTTTATAGAAAACAAGGAGATTCCATCCCCTAGAGAGTTTGAAGTTTCAGACCAAGTTTACGATGATTTTGTAGCATGGCTAGAAGGTAAGGAATATGATTATACGACTTATGTAGAAAAATCAATCGATGATTTGGAGAAATATGCAGAGAAGGAAAAATATTATGACGATATCAAAACGCAAATAGAAGCTCTAAAGAAAAAAGTGACTCATAGCAAGGAGCAAGATCTGATCACTTTCAAGTCTGAAATTAAAGATGCTTTGTCAGATGAATTGATTTCAAGATATTATTATCAAGAAGGTGTGATAGAGGCTTCTTTGAAAAGTGATGTGGACATAAAGGAAGCTGTAAAGATTCTTTCTGAGCCTGTCAAAATTTCAAATATCCTTTCTGCTTCAAGTAAGAAAAAGTAATTTATCATTTATGGCTTTGATTCTTTCCATAGAGACAGCAACGCAGGTCTGTTCTGTATCCGCTCATAAAGATGGTTTGCTTTTAGGGGTGAATGAAGTTCATCTGAACAATGTGCACTCCCAAAAACTTATGGGTGTCATTTCTAACCTAATGAATCAGCTAGATTTAGCTAGTAAAGATTTAGATGCAGTAGCTGTCTCTTGTGGCCCTGGTTCTTATACAGGTTTGAGAATTGGAGTGTCAATTGCCAAGGGGTTTTCTTTTGCGCTGGATATTCCTTTGATCGCTGTAGGTACGTTGGAGTCATTGGCAGCCCAAGCAGTTCCCTTATGTTTGAAAGGCGATTTTGTGATCCCGATGATTGATGCGAGGAGGATGGAAGTTTACGCAAGTGTAATTGATTTTGAGGGCAAGGTTGTTAAAACAGCAGAGCCTGTAGTTCTAGAGTCAAATCCTTTTGAAGAGTATCTAAGCAAAGGGAATGTTTATTTCCTTGGAGATGGAATGTCTAAGGCCAAAGAGATCCTAAATCATCCCAATGCTC
>NZ_JAKZGO010000040.1 GCF_022549785.1 Belliella alkalica | reverse complement strand
AGCAAGCAACAGCTACCATTACTGGAGCCAACTACACCACATTGGTATTGACAGCAGAGTTGGAAATCACTCCTGCAACTATTACCGGAATCACTTTCGAAGACGGATCCTTTATATTCGATGAATCAGAGAAAGCCATTGAAATTTCAGGTACGCTTCCAAATGGAGCTTCAGTTGCCTATGAAAACAATGGAAGAACAAATGTCGGAAACCAACAGGTAACAGCTACGATTTCAGGTGATAATTATACCACGTTGGTACTATTTGCTGAGTTGACCATCAGCCCTGCCACAATCACAGGAATCACTTTCGAAGACGGATCCTTTGTATTCGATGAATCTGAGAAAGCCATTGAAATCACAGGCACGCTTCCAAATGGAGCTTCAGTTGCCTATGAAAACAATGGAAGAACGAATGTCGGAAACCAACAGGTAACAGCAACGATTTCAGGTGATAATTATTCCGAATTGGTATTGACAGCAGAGTTGGAAATCACTCCTGCAACTATTACCGGAATCACTTTCGAAGACGGATCTTTTGTATTTGATGAATCGGAGAAAGCCATTGAAATATCAGGTACGCTTCCGAATGGCACTTCAGTGTCTTATGCCAACAATACCCGAACCAATGCGGGTACGCAACAAGCAACAGCTACCATTACTGGAACCAACTACACCACGTTGGTATTGACAGCAGATTTGGAAATTACTCCTGCAACTATTACAGGAATCACTTTCGAAGACGGATCCTTTATATTCGATGAATCTGAGAAAACCATTGAAATCACAGGCACACTTCCGAACGGAACTTCAGTTGCTTATGAAAACAATGGAAGAACTAATATCGGAAACCAACAGGTAACAGCTAGGATAACCGGTTCAAACTTTAATGATCTGGTATTGACAGCAGATTTGGAAATCACTCCTGCAACTATTACCGGAATCACTTTCGAAGACGGATCCTTTGTATTTGATGGAACAGAAAAAACCATCGAAATCTCAGGTACACTTCCGAATGGAACTTCAGTTGCCTATACCGACAATACCAGAACAAATGTGGGTGCGCAGCAAGCAACAGCTACCATTTCAGGTGATAATTATTCCGAATTGGTATTGACAGCAGAGTTGGAAATCACTCCTGCAACTATTACCGGAATCACTTTCGAAGACGGAACCTTTGTATTCGATGAATCTGAAAAAACCATTGAAATCACAGGCACGCTTCCGAATGGAGCTTCAGTTGCCTATGAAAACAATGGAAGAACAAATGTCGGAAACCAACAGGTAACAGCTAGGATAACCGGTTCAAACTTTAATGATCTGGTATTAACAGCAGAGTTGGAAATCACTCCTGCAACTATTACCGGAATCACTTTCGAAGACGGATCCTTTGTATTTGATGGAACAGAAAAAACCATCGAAATCTCAGGTACGCTTCCGAATGGAGCTTCAGTTGCCTATGCTAACAATACCCGAACAAATACGGGCACGCAGCAAGCAACAGCTACTATTACTGGAGCCAACTACACCACATTGGTATTGACTGCAGAATTGACCATCACCCCAGCCACAATCACAGGAATCACTTTCGAGAATGGTACCTTTGTATTCGATGAATCTGAAAAAACCATAGAAATCACAGGCACACTTCCGAACGGAACTTCAGTTGCTTACGCCAACAATACCCGAACAAATGCGGGAACGCAGCAAGCAACAGCTACGATTTCAGGTGATAATTATACCACGTTGGTATTGACTGCAGAATTGACCATCACCCCAGCCACAATCACAGGAATCACTTTCGAAAATGGAAGCTTTGTATTTGACGGAACTGAGAAAACCATAGAAATCACAGGCACACTTCCGAACGGAACTTCAGTTGCTTACGCCAACAATACCCGAACAAATGCGGGAACGCAGCAAGCAACAGCTACGATTTCAGGTGATAATTATTCCGAATTGGTTTTAAATGCAGAATTGACCATCACCCCAGCAACAATCACAGGAATCACTTTCGAGAATGGTACCTTTGTATTCGATGAATCTGAAAAAACCATTGAAATCACAGGCACACTTCCGAACGGAACTTCAGTTGCCTATGCCAACAATACCCGAACAAATGCGGGTACGCAGCAAGCGACAGCCACCATTACTGGAACCAACTACACCACGTTGGTATTGACAGCAGATTTGGAAATCACTCCTGCAACAATCACAGGAATTACTTTCGAAGACGGATCCTTTATATTCGATGAATCTGAAAAAACCATTGAAATCACAGGTACACTTCCGAATGGAACTTCTGTGGCCTATGAAAACAATAGCCGAACAAATGTGGGAACGCAGAAAGCAACAGCTACGATTTCAGGTGATAATTATACCACGTTGGTATTGACTGCAGAATTGACCATCACCCCAGCCACAATCACAGGAATCACTTTCGAAGACGGATCTTTTGTATTTGATGAATCGGAGAAAGCCATTGAAATATCAGGAACGCTTCCGAATGGAGCTTCAGTTGCTTACGCCAACAATACCCGAAAAAATGCGGGAACGCAGCAAGCAACAGCTACAATTTCAGGAGCCAATTTTACCACATTGGTTCTAAATGCAGAATTGACCATCACCCCAGCCACAATCACAGGAATCACTTTCGAAGACGGATCCTTTGTATTCGATGAATCTGAAAAAACCATTGAAATCACAGGCACACTTCCGAATGGAACTTCAGTTGCCTATACCGACAATACCAGAACAAATGTGGGTGCGCAGCAAGCAACAGCTACGATTTCAGGTGATAATTATACCACGTTGGTATTGACTGCAGATTTGACCATCACTCCAGCCACAATCACAGGAATCACTTTCGAAGACGGATCCTTTGTATTCGATGAATCTGAGAAAACCATTGAAATCACAGGCACACTTCCGAATGGAGCTTCAGTTGCCTATGAAAACAATGGAAGAACTAATGTCGGAAACCAACAGGTAACAGCTACGATTTCAGGTGATAATTATACCACGTTGGTTCTAAATGCAGAATTGACCATCACCCCAGCAACAATCACAGGAATTACTTTCGAAGACGGATCCTTTATATTCGATGAATCTGAAAAAACCATTGAAATCACAGGCACACTTCCAAATGGAACTTCAGTTGCCTATGAAAACAATGGAAGAACTAATGTCGGAAACCAACAGGTAACAGCTACGATTTCAGGAGCCAATTATACCACATTGGTATTGACTGCAGAGTTGGAAATCACTCCTGCAACTATTACCGGAATCACTTTCAAAGATGGAAATTTTGTATTTGACGGAACTGAAAAAATCATTGAAATAACAGGCACGCTTCCGAATGGAGCTTCAGTGACTTATTCCAACAATACTCGAACTAATGCGGGTACGCAGCAAGCGACAGCCACCATTTCAGGTTATAATTATACCACATTGGTACTATATGCTGAGTTGACCATCAGCCCAGCCACAATCACAGGATTCACTTTCGAAGACGGATCCTTTGTATTTGATGGAACAGAAAAAACCATCGAAATCTCAGGTACACTTCCGGCGGGGGCTTCAGTTGCCTATGAAAACAATGGAAGAACGAATGTCGGAAACCAACAGGTAACCGCTAGGATAACCGGTTCAAACTTCGATGATTTCGTATTGACAGCAGATTTGGAAATTACTCCTGCCACAATCAGAGGAATCAC
>NZ_JAKZGO010000039.1 GCF_022549785.1 Belliella alkalica | reverse complement strand
CAAGCTACGGTTGCTGAGCCGTTCAATGGCATTGTCA
The DNA here is from genome assembly GCF_022549785.1 of Belliella alkalica. Taxonomy (GTDB): domain Bacteria; phylum Bacteroidota; class Bacteroidia; order Cytophagales; family Cyclobacteriaceae; genus Belliella; species Belliella alkalica. Next base: position 4,195 of record NZ_JAKZGO010000039.1, on the reverse strand, counting down.
CCACAGGTGCTTCGATCGTGTAGGTAAAGGTCCAGATGTACTCTTCTCCGGCACAGTCTGTATAAGTGTAGGTATAAACTTTCGTACCCTCACAGGCAGGGTCATCACTTACACTTGTCAAAGTTGGAACGATGGTTCTGCCACAGTTGTCCGTAACCTCTGGCGCTGTCGGTTCTACCGCATCATCCGCACAGGCTACAGTAGCTGAACCATTGGTTGGCATCGTTACCACAGGTGCTTCGATCGTGTAGGTATATGTCCAGGTGTATGTTTCACCTGCGCAATCCTCATACGTGTAGGTATAAACTTTAGTGCCCTCACAGGCAGGATCTTCACTTACACTCGTCAAGGTTGGAACAATGGTTCTGTCACAGTTGTCCGTAACCTCTGGCGCTGTCGGTTCTACCGCATCATCCACACAGGCTACAGTAGCTGAACCGTTCAATGGCATTGTCACCACAGGTGTCTCTATCGTGTAGGTATATGTCCAGGTATACTCTTCTCCGGCACAGTCTGTATACGTGTAGGTATAAACTTTCGTGCCCTCACAGGCAGGATCTTCACTTACACTTGTCAAAGTTGGTATGATCTCTCTGTCACAGTTGTCAGTAACTGTAGGGGCATTTGGCTCCACCGCATCATCCACACAGGATACGGTTTCTGATCCGTTGGTCGGTATCGTTACCACAGGTGCTTCGATCGTGTAGGTAAAGGTCCAGGTATACTCTTCTCCGGCACAGTCTGTATAAGCGTAGGTATAAACTTTCGTACCCTCACAGGCAGGATCTTCACTTACACTCGTCAAGGTTGGAACGATGGTTCTGCCACAGTTGTCCGTAACCTCTGGCGCTGTCGGTTCTACCGCATCATCCACACAGGCTACGGTAGCTGAGCCATTAGTAGGCATCGTTACCACAGGTGCTTCGATCGTGTAGGTAAAGGTCCAGGTATACTCTTCTCCGGAACAGTCTGTATACGTGTAAGTATAAACTTTCGTACCCTCACAGGCAGGATCTTCACTTACATTTGTCAAGGTTGGAACGATGGTTCTGCCACAGTTGTCTGTAACTGTAGGGGCATTCGGTTCTACCGCATCATCCACACAAGCTAAAGTAGCAGAGCCGTTCAATGGCATTGTCACCACAGGTGCTTCGATCGTGTAGGTAAAGGTCCAGGTGTATGTTTCACCTGCACAATCCTCATATGTGTAGGTATATACTTTCGTACCCTCACAGGCAGGATCTTCACTTACATTTGTCAAGGTTGGAACGATGGTTCTGCCACAGTTGTCCGTAACTGCAGGGGCATTCGACTCCACGGCATCATCCACACAGGCTACGGTTTCTGAGCCGTTGGTTGGGATCGCTACCACAGGTGCTTCGATCGTGTAGGTAAAGGTCCAGGTGTATGTTTCACCTGCGCAATCCTCATACGTGTAAGTATAAACTTTAGTACCCTCACAGGCAGGATCATCACTTATACTTGTCAAGGTTGGAACGATGGTTCTGTCACAGTTGTCTGTAACTGCAAGGGCATTCGGTTCTACCGCATCATCCACACAGGCTACAGTAGCTGAACCGTTCAATGGCATTGTCACCACAGGTGCTTCGATCGTGTAGGTAAAGGTCCAGTCTTGTATATTACCCGCGCAATCCTCATACGTGTAGGTATAAACTTTCGTACCCTCACAGGCAGGATCTTCACTTATACTTGTCAAGGTTGGAACGATGGTTCTGCCACAGTTGTCTGTAACCTCTGGCGCTGTCGGTTCTACCGCATCATCCACACAGGCTACGGTTGCTGAGCCGTTCAATGGCATCGTTACCACAGGTGCTTCAATCGTGTAGGTAAAGGTCCAGGTATACTCTTCTCCGGCACAGTCTGTATAAGTGTAGGTATAAACTTTCGTACCCTCACAGGTAGGGTCATCACTTACATTTGTCAAGGTTGGAACGATGGTTCTGCCACAGTTGTCAGTAACTGTAGGGGCATTCGGTTCTACCGCATCATCCACACAAGCTACAGAAGCAGAGCCGTTCAATGGCATTGTCACCACAGGTGTCTCTATCGTGTAGGTATATGTCCAGGTGTACTCTTCTCCGGCACAGTCTGTATACGTGTAGGTATAAACTTTCGTGCCTTCACAGGCAGGGTCATCACTTACACTTGTCAAAGTTGGAACAATGGTTCTGTCACAGTTGTCCGTAATCTCTGGCGCTGTCTGTTCTACTGCATCATCCACACAGGCTACAGTAGCTGAGCCATTGGTTGGTATCGTTACCACAGGTGCTTCGATCGTGTAGGTATATGTCCAGGTGTACTCTTCTCCGGCACAGTCTGTATAAGTGTAGGTATAAACTTTCGTACCCTCACAGGCAGGATCTTCACTTATACTTGTCAAGGTTGGAACGATGGTTCTGTCACAGTTGTCAGTAATTGCAGGGGCATTCGGCTCCACGGCATCATCCACACAAGCTACAGAAGCAGAGCCGTTCAATGGCATTGTCACCACAGGTGTCTCTATCGTGTAGGTATATGTCCAGGTGTATGTTTCACCTGCGCAATCCTCATACGTGTAGGTATAAACTTTAGTGCCCTCACAGGCAGGATCTTCACTTACGACGGACAATGTTGGTATGATCTCTCTGCCACAGTTGTCAGTAACTGTAGGGGCATTTGGCTCCACTGCATCATCCACACAGGATACGGTTTCTGAGCCGTTGGTCGGTATCGTTACCACAGGTGCTTCGATCGTGTAGGTAAAGGTCCAGATGTACTCTTCTCCGGCACAGTCTGTATAAGTGTAGGTATAAACTTTCGTACCCTCACAGGCAGGATCTTCACTTACGACGGACAATGTTGGTATGATCTCTCTGCCACAGTTGTCCTTAACCTCTGGAGCTGTAGGTTCTACCGCATCGTCCACACAGGCTACAGTTTCTGAGCCATTGGTCGGTATCGTTACCTCCGGTGCTTCGATCGTGTAGGTAAAGGTCCAGGTATACTCTTCTCCGGAACAGTCTGTATACGTGTAGGTATAAACTTTCGTACCCTCACAGGCAGGATCTTCACTTATACTTGTCAAAGTTGGAACGATGGTTCTGCCACAGTTGTCCGTAACCTCTGGCGCTGTCGGTTCTACTGCATCATCCACACAGGCTACGGTAGATGATCCGTTCAACGGCATTGTCACCACAGGTGTCTCTATCGTGTAAGTATATGTCCAGATGTACTCTTCTCCGGCACAGTCTGTATAAGTGTAGGTATAAACTTTCGTACCCTCACAGGCAGGATCTTCACTTATACTTGTCAAGGTTGGAACAATGGTTCTGCCACAGTTGTCCGTAACCTCTGGCGCTGTCGGTTCTACCACATGATCCACACAGGATACGGTTTCTGATCCGTTGGTCGGTATCGTTACCACAGGTGCTTCGATCGTGTAGGTAAAGGTCCAGATGTACTCTTCTCCGGCACAGTCTGTATAAGTGTAGGTATAAACTTTCGTACCCTCACAGGCAGGATCTTCACTTATACTTGTCAAGGTTGGAACAATGGTTCTGCCACAGTTGTCTGTAACTGCAGGGGCATTCGGTTCTACCGCATCATCCACACAAGTTACGGTTTCTGATCCGTTCAACGGCATTGTCACCACAGGTGTCTCTATCGTGTAGGTATATGTCCAGATGTACTCTTCTCCGGCACAGTCTGTATAAGTATAGGTATAAACTTTCGTACCCTCACAGGTAGGGTCATCACTTACACTTGTCAAAGTTGGAACAATGGTTCTGCCACAGTTGTCAGTAACTGCAGGGGTACTCGGCTCCACTGCATCGCCCACACAAGCTACAGTAGCTGAGCCATTGGTTGGTATCGTTACCACAGGTGTCTCTATCGTGTAAGTATATGTCCAGGTATACTCTTCTGCGGCACAGTCTGTATACGTGTARGTATAAACTTTCGTACCCTCACAGGCAGGGTCATCACTTACACTTGTCAAAGTTGGAACAATGGTTCTGCCACAGTTGTCAGTAACTGTAGGGATACTCGGCTCCACTGCATCGCCCACACAAGCTACAGTAGCTGAGCCATTGGTTGGTATCGTTACCACAGGTGTCTCTATCGTGTAGGTATATGTCCAGGTGTATGTTTCTCCTGCGCAATCCTCATACGTGTAAGTATAAACTTTCGTACCCTC
>NZ_JAKZGO010000038.1 GCF_022549785.1 Belliella alkalica | reverse complement strand
AACACACTTGGGGTCGTCCCGCCATCAGTGCCGTTGATCGGACCGAAGTCGTTTTCATTCGCCTCTATTACTGCCGGCTCTACCGTTACCGTTACCGTTGCCGTAGCACAGTTGTCTGGATTCAATACCTCACAGATGCTGTACTCCAACTCGTAATCACCAGCAGGCGTGTTCGGTGCTACTGTTATCGTTCCGTCAGGGTTCAACGTCAACTCAGGATCTGAGCTTACCACCGTCAAGGTTACATCAGCAGGATCTAATGGATCGCCGTTCAACGTGTCGTTTACCAACACACTTGGGGTCGTGCCTCCATCAGTGCCGTTAATCGGACCGAAGCCGTCTTCATTGGCTTCTATTATTGCCGCTTCTACTGTTACCGTTACTGTTGCCGTATCACAGTTGTCTGGATTCAACACTTCACAGATGCTATAAGTCAACTCGTATTCGCCTGCAGGTGTATTCGGTGATACCGTTATCGTTCCGTCAGGATTCAACGTCAACTCAGGATCTGAGCTAACTGCTGTCAATGTAACATCAGCTGGATCTAATGGATCGCCGTTCAACGTGTCGTTTACCAACACACTTGGGGTCGTGCCTCCATCAGTGCCGTTAATCGGACCGAAGCCGTCTTCATTGGCTTCTATTATTGCCGCTTCTACTGTAACTGTTACTGTTGCCGTATCACAGTTGTCTGGATTCAACACTTCACAGATGCTATAAGTCAACTCGTATTCCCCTGCAGGTGTGTTCGGTGCTACCGTTATCGTTCCGTCAGGGTTCAACGTCAACTCAGGATCTGAGCTTACCACCGTCAAGGTTACATCAGCAGGATCTACTGGATCTCCGTTCAACGTGTCGTTTGCCAACACACTTGGGGTCGTGCCTCCATCAGTGCCGTTAATCGGACCGAAGTCGTTTTCATTCGCCTCTATTACTGCCGGCTCTACCGTTACCGTTACCGTTGCCGTAGCACAGTTGTCTGGATTCAACACCTCACAGATGCTGTATTCCAACTCGTAATCACCAGCAGGCGTGTTCGGTGCTACTGTTATCGTTCCGTCAGGGTTCAACGTCAACTCAGGATCTGAGCTAACTGCTGTCAATGTAACATCAGTTGGATCTAATGGATCACCGTTCAACGTGTCGTTTACCAACACACTTGGGGTCGTGCCTCCATCAGTGCCGTTAATCGGACCGAAGTCGTCTTCATTGGCTTCTATTATTGCCGCTTCTACTGTAACCGTTACTGTTGCCGTATCACAGTTGTCTGGATTCAACACTTCACAGATGCTATAAGTCAACTCGTATTCCCCTGCAGGTGTGTTCGGTGCTACCGTTATCGTTCCGTCAGGGTTCAACGTCAACTCAGGATCTGAGCTAACTGCTGTCAATGTAACATCAGCTGGATCTAATGGATCACCGTTCAACGTGTCGTTTGCCAACACACTTGGGGTCGTGCCTCCATCAGTGCCGTTAATCGGACCGAAGTCGTCTTCATTGGCTTCTATTATTGCCGCTTCTACTGTTACCGTTACTGTTGCCGTATCACAGTTGTCTGGATTCAACACTTCACAGATGCTATAAGTCAACTCGTATTCCCCTGCAGGTGTATTCGGTGCTACTGTTATCGTTCCGTCAGGGTTCAACGTCAACTCAGGATCTGAGCTAACTGCTGTCAATGTAACATCAGCTGGATCTACTGGATCACCGTTCAACGTGTCGTTACCCAACACACTTGGGGTCGTCCCGCCATCAGTGCCGTTGATCGGACCGAAGTCGTTTTCATTCGCCTCTATTACTGCCGGCTCTACCGCTACCGTTACCGTTGCCGTAGCACAGTTGTCTGGATTCAACACTTCACAGATGCTATAAGTCAACTCGTATTCCCCTGCAGGTGTATTCGGTGATACCGTTATCGTTCCGTCAGGGTTCAACGTCAACTCAGGATCTGAGCTAACTGCTGTCAATGTAACATCAGCTGGATCTAATGGATCACCGTTCAACGTGTCGTTTGCCAACACACTTGGGGTCGTGCCTCCATCAGTGCCGTTGATCGGACCGAAGTCGTTTTCATTCGCCTCTATTACTGCCGGCTCTACCGTTACCGTTACCGTTGCCGTAGCACAGTTGTCTGGATTCAACACCTCACAGATGCTGTACTCCAACTCGTAATCACCAGCAGGCGTGTTCGGTGCTACTGTTATCGTTCCGTCAGGGTTCAACGTCAACTCAGGATCTGAGCTTACTACCGTCAAGGTTACATCAGCAGGATCTACTGGATCGCCGTTCAACGTGTCGTTACCCAACACACTTGGGGTCGTCCCGCCATCAGTGCCGTTGATCGGACCGAAGTCGTTTTCATTCGCCTCTATTACTGCCGGCTCTACCGTTACCGTTACCGTTGCCGTAGCACAGTTGTCTGGATTCAATACCTCACAGATGCTGTACTCCAACTCGTAATCACCAGCAGGCGTGTTCGGTGCTACTGTTATCGTTCCGTCAGGGTTCAACGTCAACTCAGGATCTGAGCTTACTACCGTCAAGGTTACATCAGCTGGATCTACTGGATCGCCGTTCAACGTGTCGTTACCCAACACACTTGGGGTCGTCCCGCCATCAGTGCCGTTGATCGGACCGAAGTCGTCTTCATTGGCTTCTATTATTGCCGCTTCTACTGTAACTGTTACTGTTGCCGTATCACAGTTGTCTGGATTCAACACTTCACAGATGCTATAAGTCAACTCGTATTCCCCTGCAGGTGTATTCGGTGATACCGTTATCGTTCCGTCAGGATTCAACGTCAACTCAGGATCTGAGCTAACTGCTGTCAATGTAACATCAGCTGGATCTACTGGATCTCCGTTCAACGTGTCGTTTGCCAACACACTTGGGGTCGTGCCTCCATCAGTGCCGTTAATCGGACCTAAGTCGTCTTCATTGGCTTCTATTATTGCCGCTTCTACTGTTACCGTTACTGTTGCCGTATCACAGTTGTCTGGATTCAACACTTCACAGATGCTATAAGTCAACTCGTATTCCCCTGCAGGTGTGTTCGGTGCTACCGTTATCGTTCCGTCAGGATTCAACGTCAACTCAGGATCTGAGCTAACTGCTGTCAATGTAACATCAGCTGGATCTAATGGATCACCGTTCAACGTGTCGTTTGCCAACACACTTGGGGTCGTGCCTCCATCAGTGCCGTTGATCGGACCGAAGTCGTCTTCATTGGCTTCTATTATTGCCGCTTCTACTGTTACCGTTACTGTTGCCGTATCACAGTTGTCTGGATTCAACACTTCACAGATGCTATAAGTCAACTCGTATTCCCCTGCAGGTGTATTCGGTGCTACCGTTATCGTTCCGTCAGGATTCAACGTCAACTCAGGATCTGAGCTAACTGCTGTCAATGTAACATCAGCTGGATCTAATGGATCACCGTTCAACGTGTCGTTTGCCAACACGCTTGGCGTTGTACCGCCGTCAGTGCCGTTGATCGGACCGAAGTCGTCTTCATTGGCTTCTATTATTGCCGCTTCTACTGTAACCGTTACCGTTGCCGTAGCACAGTTGTCTGGATTCAACACTTCACAGATGCTATAAGTCAACTCGTATTCCCCTTCAGGTGTGTTCGGTGCTACTGTTATCGTTCCGTCAGGGTTCAACGTCAACTCAGGATCTGAGCTTACCACCGTCAAGGTTACATCAGCAGGATCTAATGGATCGCCGTTCAACGTGTCGTTACCCAACACACTTGGGGTCGTCCCGCCATCAGTGCCGTTGATCGGACCGAAGTCGTTTTCATTGGCTTCTATTATTGCCGCTTCTACTGTAACCGTTACCGTTGCCGTAGCACAGTTGTCTGGATTCAATACCTCACAGATGCTGTACTCCAACTCGTAATCACCAGCAGGTGTGTTCGGTGCTACTGTTATCGTTCCGTCAGGGTTCAACGTCAACTCAGGATCTGAGCTAACTGCTGTCAATGTAACATCAGCTGGATCTAATGGATCGCCGTTCAACGTGTCGTTTGCCAACACACTTGGGGTCGTCCCGCCATCAGTGCCGTTGATCGGACCGAGGTCGTCATCAKTCGCCGCTATCKSTGCCGCTTCTACCGTAACCTCTACAGAGGCCGTCGAGCAGTTCGTAGGGTTCAGATCCTCACAAATCTGGTATGTGATTGTATATGTTCCCGCTGGGGTGTTCTCAGGAATGCTTACGATGCCTGTAGATGGATCGATGCTCGGTACAGGACCGCCGTTGATCGGTGTCGCTGCCGTAACTATCGTCAACGTCACATCATCTATCGATACAGGATCTCCRTTCAACGTGTCGTTTGTCAACACATTGC
>NZ_JAKZGO010000037.1 GCF_022549785.1 Belliella alkalica | reverse complement strand
GGAAGAGCTTCTACAATAGTTGTATCACAGCTTCCTGTCACAAAATGGTTCGAAACTATAGGTGACAGTACCATTGCTGATGCCATTCTTGACAGACTCGTTCATACAGCACACAGAATAGAGCTAAAAGGTGAATCAATGAGAAAAAAACAATAACTTTAATTGCCGTTAAAACGGTAACTGAAAACCCAAAAAGAAGGGGTGGTCAGAATGACCGGATTGGTGGTCAAGATCATCGGATTAAACATTCAAAGCTTAAAAGAAAAGAATATGCTGAGAAGGCAATCATGTATTATTGTAAAGGATTAGACGAAGTATTGCAGAAACTTAATAATCTTGTTAATGAATTTTATCTAAACCTTATTGGTAAGCAGTTTTCTGCTCTAGTAACTTTGATTTCTGATATCAAAGCTGAAACAATTAACCTTGAAAGAAATTTCATAAACCTATTAAGGAACTATCAAAATATTCCATTTTATGAAAAAGACCACCTGATTACGATTGCGTTAAAGCAACCAAAATTATTCACAAAAGAAAGTTTCCAAGTTGCATTGAATGTTTATGAAAAGGAATTTTTTGAAATTGGAAAAACTGATGATAAATTATTAATTGAGCACCACTATATTCCAAACGCAATTATCCTTAGCAAAAAACTTGACCTAAGTGATAGCAAATGGATTAATCTACTAGGTGAGTTTCATTTGAATTATGCTAAAACCCAGAAGAAGGAAGAATGGTTATTAAGCAATTACCTTCGTAAAGCTATAATTTGTTTTAAAGCCTCAAAAAATGAAATTCTGCTTTCGGAATCGGAAGCTTTTTTTAGAAAAGTTAGGAAAAACATAAATCTTCCTACTAGGAAGATTTTGTATACTCGAGAAAAAAATAAAGCTCTCTTCGAATATAGAGATCAAAGTATAGCCCTAGCCAAAGAGTTAATCTCAATCAAAAGTCCAGAGGCAATTTTCCTTAGGATCACAACTGGTATTGATTATCCATCGGCCAAACACATAGATGATAATTATCAAAAATTATATCCTGACTTTTTAAAAACGTTTACTACAATATTTTTTGATATCAATAGTAATCCAATGCAAGGAGATGATAATATTGACCTGCAAGTCATGAAAATGAAATTTTACAAATTTGAACTTGATTTTATGACACTACCATATTTGGACACCCTTATTGAAGAGGGACTAAAGAACAAGACACTTACAGCTGACGAACTTATTTCTTTTATAACTCAAAAAACTTGGATTGGACAACCCTTCACCGTTTTAGATTCAGATGATGATACATATGAATTGTCATGGATACCGTTAATCAGCCCATCAATCAAAGAATATTTTAATCAAAGAATCGCAAAGGTCGAAAATCCCGATTATCAAACTGATTTCATACTATGCATTGACAGTCTTACGACCAAGTTTGAGGGATTAATTAGGTATTTCATAGAGCAATGTGGATATCCTGTTTCCAAAACCGTAGCCAACAGAGTAGAGGAAATGAATCTAAATAATTTACTAGAATCAGAAGGCTTCAAGAAATTATTCAATCAGGATGATCAACTCCTTTTTGAATTTTTATTCAGTGGTAATGGAGGCTTAGATATTAGGAATAACGTTGCTCATTGCTTTTATCTTGAGGGCCATTACACTTCTGACAAAATGCTTCTTTTAATTTCAGCTCTTTTAAGGTTGGGGAAGTATTCTTTTTATTCTAAAGAAGACAAAGTATGGTAACTCAAAAATGTCCAGTTTTTTAATTAAAAAACTGGACATTTTATTTTTATTTGTTACTTTTGCTATTCATGAAAACAACTGATTATATAGCATTTACGATAGATAGATTCCCAAATGGATTTGTATTCACCTATGATGATTTTATCACAGAGGTGAAACAAAAAGAAGCTGTAATCAAAGCGCTAAACCGCATGGCACAATCAGGTAAAATCGCTAAGATATCAAAAGGGAAATTTTACAAGCCTGAAAAAACAATTTTCGGTGATCTTCAGCCTGAACAAAAGCAGGTAGTCAAAGACCTGTTGGAAGAAGATGGTAAAGTCACAGGTTACCTAACAGGTTTTAGTATTTTCAATAAATTGGGGTTGACTACCCAAATCAGTAATACGATACAAATCGGAAAAAATCAGACACGCCCTAGTTTTAAAAGAGAGCGCTATAGCATTTCTTTTATAAAACAAAAAAATACCATTACTAAAGACAACATCCCCCTTCTGCAAGTGTTGGATAGTATTCGTTATATCAAAAAAATACCTGATGCAAGTGTGGAATCATCTTGTAAGCGGTTTTTGGCTATCATCAAAAATTTTACCAACAAAGAAGTCATTACTCTGGTTCGATTAGCCTTAAAATACCCACCTTCCACAAGGGCTTTATTGGGAGCTATATTAAAAGAGCTACAACTAGGGGAAGCAACCGAGCCACTTTTTAAGTCATTAAATCCAATCACTAAGTATAAACTCGCTGGTGCAGGAAAAGTATTATCCAGTACTGAAAAATGGAATATTATATGAAACTGCACGAAGACAAGACTCTATTTAGACAAGCTGTTCTATTTACAGCAGACCGAATGAAGATCCCAGCCATTTATGTTGAGAAAGACTATTGGGTAACTTATGCGCTATTCACAATTTTTAGCAATGAAATTGGTCAAGAGACTGTATTCAAAGGCGGAACCGCGCTGTCTAAATGCTATAAAATGATAGACCGCTTTTCTGAAGATATTGACCTGGTAGTACTTAGACGAGAGGGCGAATCAGATAATAAGTTAAAATCAAAGCTAAAGACTATAAGCAGGATTGTGGAAACTACCTTGCCTGAAGTTGAGGTTGAAGGTATCACCCGAAAAATGGGCATGAACAGAAAAACAGCCCACTCTTATAATAAAGAGTTTAAAGGCAATTATGGTCAGGTTAGAGACGTGATCATTCTGGAATCAACTTGGTTGGGGTATTATGAACCATATACTACCAAGAGCATAGCGTCATTTGTAGGTCAGATGATGATTGAAAATAACCAGCATAAAATTGCTGAAGAAAATGGATTGATGCCTTTTGATTTATTGGTATTAGAACCCGCTAGAACCATTTGTGAAAAAATAATGAGCTTAGTTCGTTTCTCCCATACCGAAAATCCAATTGGGGACTTGAAAAACAAAATACGACATACTTACGACCTACATCAGTTACTCAAACAAGATGTGTTTTTGAACTTCTTTCAATCACCAGCATTTGATGAAATGCTATTGAAAGTAGCCAAAGATGATGTGATAAGCTTCAGAAACAATAACAATTGGTTAATATTTCACCCCAACGAAGCAATTATTTTCAAAGACTTAGATAAGGTATGGAATGAATTGAAAGCTACATATAGTGAGAGTTTCAAAAACCTTGTTTATGGAGAATTACCTAAAGAAGAAGACGTTTTAGAAATCTTAAAAATGATTCGAGAAAGACTTAAAACAATCACTTGGACTATTAAATAGGAGCTTCAGAATCTGATATCATGAAAATATCAAAAGAATACAGCATTCTATTTTAAATCTTAAAAGGTTTGGTTATTATATAGGCGGAGAATGATTACCCTCCAGTACATAGGGATGAAGTGTATAAGGGGATTTTTGAGCAGGCTGAGAATTTTAAGAAATATAGGACCGGGTAAAACCTACAAAAATGCCACTGCATAGAGATCTGATCTATATAGACCATAAAGATGTAACCGACCGGGTAAAGCACTTCAGGTACGGGGGTGGCAAGTGTCATGTGGTCTTTAAGAATGGAGAAAAGGAATATGCTTACAGCAAGGATCGGGCAGTCATCATTAAAACCGCACTAAGCAAAGATGGGGCTTTCCAAATATTCCAATACCTGAAAGAAATTGCTGAGGCCATCGGGCTGAAAAATGATAGAGACGAAAGTATTCTTGCCAAAAGCTATGGATCTATTTCCCATATACCAAATGACAGCATTCTTTCCTTTTTTCTCAATGGCTCATTACCGTCTGAAATCGATACCTCTAATGAAGCTATAGTTTTTCCTTTTGGGTTCAATTCCAGCCAAAAAGCAGCAACCAACCTTGCCTTCTCGAATAAGCTAAGCATCATAGAGGGACCTCCGGGAACTGGGAAGACACAGACCATACTGAATATCATTGCAAACGCTGTCATGACTGGAAAAAGTGTTGCAGTAGTCTCCAGCAATAACGCTGCAACCAGGAATGTCTATGAGAAACTTGAGAAATATGGTCTTGAATTTATAGCTGCACCTCTGGGGAAAGCAGAATACAAAAAAAACTTTATCGACAACCAAGAAGCCCTTCCAGATCTCTCAGAATTCTACCTTACTCCCAAACAGCAGGAGAAGTTAAATAAACAGGTGGTGGCACTTGGATCCCAACTTTCTGATTTTCTTGAAAAGAAAAATAGGTTGGCACTGCTAAAAATGGAAATCGAAAACACGGTAACTGAATACCAACATTTCCGAAAAATCTACCAGTTAGAGCCAGTGTATATTCCGAACCATCTTGACCACCTATTCCGGTGATGTTGACCACTTTTTTCTGATGATGTTGACCACCCCGTTAAATGAAGGTTAATGTAATCTAGGGTTAAGATTCCGGTGATGTTGACCACTGTCAATCTGACCATGTTGACCATTTTATTATAGTGGTCAGTATTGTCAGAATGACATTTTTGACCACTATTATTTTATCAGTTATCGTTTGCTTTATGGTAAAACTAACACCGTAAAGCA
>NZ_JAKZGO010000036.1 GCF_022549785.1 Belliella alkalica | reverse complement strand
CTTTACGGTGTTAGTTTTACCATAAAGCAAACGATAACTGATAAAATAATAGTGGTCAAAAATGTCATTCTGACAATACTGACCACTATAATAAAATGGTCAACATGGTCAGATTGACAGTGGTCAACATCACCGGAATCTTAACCCTAGATTACATTAACCTTCATTTAACGGGGTGGTCAACATCATCAGAAAAAAGTGGTCAACATCACCGGAATAGGTGGTCAAGATGGTTCGGAATATACAGTCAGGATTTACAAATACTGGAGCTAGAGAAAAATCAACTAACGATTTCGACTGTTAACATCCTCTCACAATACATCACTTCTATTGAAAAGGCTATTGATGCATCAGAAAAGAATGTAGTTTATTTTACGAAAAGAAGATTTGGAAGATAGGTGAAGAGTTTCCAAATTGAACCCATTTTTATTTGATCTTAAGTAGCATAATTTTCACCTATTCTCAGTATAGCTCCTCTCCTATCCCTCCTTTTTTGATAGTGAAAAATAACCTGTAGAGAAGATATTTTGTTAGAAGAGAAATGGATTCCACCAATCCTACCAATGAATATTCTGAACCATCATGGGTTCTTCTTCAATTTTGGTTAATGTTGGAGCCTGAACCAATGAGCATTACCATAATTCACTTTTCTGACTTTAATTTTCAATAAGGTAATCCTTATGTTAATGGCAAAACCTTTTCTTAAAGATCCTACTATCAAGGTGTTTTTAATTGATTACAAAGGTGAGATAAAATTCGTGAGATCTACACCACAACAAGCTTCATCAAGAGTTAGTAAAGAAACCTCTAATTCACCAAAAGAAAAAAACTCTGACAATTGTTGACACATTTGCACTTCGTCAAGTCATCTTTTCAAAATATTCATTAGTTTTAAGAAGAAATAATCAATTCATCATGGCAAAAAAAGTAGCTACAAAAAAACAGAAATCAATTGAATAGAGTCTTTGGTATTCGGCAAACAAGCTAAGGGGTACTGTAGAGTCTTCTGAATATAAGCATGTGATCCTAGGATTGATATTCTTGAAGTTTGCTTCTGATAAATTTGAAGAGAGTTCGTTGCAGAGTACCAATCCATAGAGGAGCGCATCCAAATCAACCAAAAACTGATTGAAAAACTGGAAGAGACCGCACAGGCGATTTATTGGGAGTCGTTCGTGAATGGGATTGATTTAGAGAATTTGCCTGAGGGGTGGAGGGTTGGGAATTTACCAGATTTGCTTGAAGTAAAATATGGCAAAAGTTTTTCGCATTTATCGGATGGAGAAATTCCACTATATGATTCAGGCGGATAATAGAAAAAGTCAACAAACCACTTTACACTAAACCTAGTGTTCTAATTCCAAGAACAGGAACATTGAGCAATAATATGTTTATAAATCAGCCTTTTTGGTGTGTTGACACAATCTTCTATTCAATATTTAATAATGAAATAAATGGATATTATACTTATTACATATTAAAAAAACTTGATTTTGATGCTTTAAATCAAGGCTAAGCAGTTCCAAGTATAACGACAGCTTCTATAAATGATATTGATGTTGCTCTACATTGTATAAATATTCTTAGCTACTTCAATGAAAAGTTGAAAATAAAAATTGCCCGTAATGAAAACCTTGAAAAAGAAAACCAAAAGCTAACGGAATTGAAGGGTTTGTTACTATCTAGATTGGCTAAAATAGAAAATTAAGAGATATGAAAACAGAAAAGGAGACTACTTTAAAATTTTTATCAAATGAGCCAATAGGAGCTGACCTATTTGCTGGAAAATCTCAGGAAAAAACTGCCGAAGTAATTTCACAAATTCTAGAGGATAAAAAATTTCAAATTTTAGGAATAGATGGTAGTTGGGGAACGGGTAAAAGTAACTTAGTTAAGATATTAGATAACAAACTTCCAAATCATAAATTTTTTATTTATGATGTATGGGGTCATCAAGAGGATGACCAGAGAAAATCTATTTTAATTGAATTGACTGATTTTATTTTAGATAAAAATAACAAACTTATTAGTAACACTACTATTTGGAAATCAAACCTCAAAAAGCTACTAGGTAAGGAAAGAGAAATCACTACTATTAATAGGCCATATCTTAGTATAGGCTTTATATTTTCATTATTCTCAATTATTTACATACCTACTGTCAATACTTTTAAGGATAACCTTGATGATTTTCTAGATATTGAAAGTATTTTTTGGAAGTTTATCTTGGTGATTTTCCCAATCTTGATTGTGCTAGGTATTTATATTTTTAATGTTGTGAATAACTGGTTATCCAAAAAAGGGTTTTGTTATTCATTTAAGTTAGCAGCTCAACAAACATTCCAAGTCTATACTAATAAGCAAGAGCAAGAGACTAAAATTGAAACTATATCTGAAAGTGAACCAACAGTAAGAGATTTTACTAAATGGACTAATGCGATAGATCAAGATTTAAAAACCAATAAACTTGTAGTGGTATTTGATAATTTTGATCGACTCCCAAAAAAACATATTCTCAATATTTGGTCCTCACTTCACGTTTTGTTTTCTGAGAAAAAATATGAAAATATAAAAGTAATTGTTCCATTTGATAGAGACCATATTCGAAATGCTTTTAAGGAAATGAATGGAGAGCAACATGACTATGCGGATGATTATATCAATAAAACATTTGATTTGGTATACAGGGTTTCAGCTCCTATATTATCTGATTGGAAGGATTTTTTCAAAAGTAAATGGAAAGAAGCTAATTCTGAATATGACGAAAAAGAGTATTTACAAGTTATTCAAGCCTACGAAGTTTATAGACCTCAAATAACTCCCCGAGAAATAATCGCTTTTATTAATGAAGTGATTGCTATCAAAATGCTTGATAAGTCGATCCCTGATAGATACATTTCAATTTTTATCCTCCACAAAAAACACATTTTAAATAATCCTCTTAGTGCAATAACTGATTTACATTACTTGTATGGTTTGAAATACCTGTTTGATGGAGACGAAGATTTTCAAAAATATATAACTGCATTAGCCTATCAAATCAGTTCTGATAATTCATTAGAGGTGATTTATAGAAAACAACTCAAGAATGCATTAATAAACAAAGAGACTTCAAAATTTAAGGAGATTGCAGGTACCAATATTTTCGGGAATATTCTTAGGACGGTTTTAAGAGAGGAAATCATTGAATACTCAAATCCAATCGAGGTTTTGAACACTATTGATGAATCTGCTAAAATCACTAAATTCTTTCTACAAGAAATATGGGATGATATTTACAAAAAAATAATGCCTATTAGAATTGAGCAATTAGAACTTAAAAACTCACATCTTATACTTTTAGAAAAGATTTCCCCTCAATATAAAAATAAGTGGATAGGAAAGTTAATCAATGATTTTGTCGAAGTCAAAGAGTTTGATACAGTGAAGTATGCATCCATAATCGATGAACTGAATACTTCGATAGAAAAACAAAAAATTGATTTTGTGATTTATCAGCATTTACCTGAAAAAAATGTGGAAGAAAAAGAATTGATAGAGCTTGTTAAAGCTGTAGGCGAGAAATCACATATATATAACATCTACTGTGATGAAAATAAATTAAATTCTTATTTATCAAGTTTTAAGGATAGTGATTTAGAGGACATTAATTATTTACAATACATCCCTAAAGAATATGACCTTACTTTATTTGGTCAATCTTTGATTGAAAGAGTCAATAAAAATAAAAACAATTCAAAAATAATTGGAGAAATTAGTAGACTATCTAAAATTTGCTTTAATGAAATAATTGATCTATCCATTTCTGATGATACTATCTATAACTTTTTCTCTGCAACAAGCCCAGAAGAATCATTTTACTTCGATCTCTTAGCTTTGAGACTAATAATAGGAAGTAGCTTCCATCCAAATTACAATTCCCCATTTAATAAGGTCCTTCAAAATACCGAGGAAGACATTATTGAAAAAGTATCTAACAGTATTCTTCATTTCATCCGTTATGATGACTTATTAATCAATTCAATTTCTTTTAGTTCAAGTGATTTGAATAAAGAAATTGTAAGGTTTTTAGTAGAGAATGATCACCCAAAGAAAAAGGCCTATGTAAATGAGATTTTAAAGAATTTTGATGAGATCTGTGAAGCAAATAGCTTAATTGCTGAATCCCTTATAAGGGATTTAAATTCATTTGATTACGAAAAATCTGATTTAGAATTCATCAAATTGAGTATTGGCTTTTATGAAATAGCTCATCAACTTGAATTGAGTTTATGTAAAGACTGCGTTGATGGGTTAATAAATCACTTTAATAATTATGACAAATCAAAGTGGATTGATGTCTTTAGAAAGCCTAATTTAGATAGTTTTAAAAGAGTTAAGGCTATTAACTATTCTGACTGGAATAGCTTTGCAATTGAAGCTTTAGAATTTTTATTATTAGAAATAATTGAAAAAAATAAGTTAGCTAACACAGAAGTAATTGGATACCTAGTAAAAAATATGAATGATGTTGGTCAACGACTTTCATCAACATTCAAAAATGTTCGTGATAACCTAATCAGTACAAATAGAATTACTCCAGAAATTTTTCTTTTCTTAAGTGAATGGTTATTTGATTTTAGTTCATTGAAAGAGAAGGCTTCTGATTCTATAAGAACAATTTTCAAACCTTCAATTCTAGATAATGATAGTTGTTTGAAAATTTTAAGCAAACGTTTAGCCGATATGAGTTTGGTTCTTGATAATGCTGGGAATGAAGAAAGAGACACCTTCAATCAAGCTATAAAGTCAAGAGCAAAAAGTGAGTCAATTAAAAATCTTGCAGCTAGCTTAAAAATTGATATAGATTAATTTGTTAAAAATTAGGATATGGCAACAGAAGAAATCGATACTACCAAATTCAACTCAATTTTAGAATTTAATGATTTCTTTGATGATTTATTTTTAGAATTGGTTCATAAAAGAAGTAGATTAAATTCACTGGTGAAATTTAGAGATCAAGCCAAGTCTTTAGCAGATAAAGAAAAAGCTCAGTTCGAGATAGACTATGCTATTTTTGATTTTGAAAGTCAAGCATACTTTCCCCTGTTATGCAAGAAGACAAATAAACCTGAAAAAGTCTGTTCCTATGAAGATTTAACATATGCTGCAAAAAGAGAGTTTGATTACTTGCTAGAGAGGGCTAATTCAACAGAAAATGTATTATTTAAGGCTCATTATTTCCATTTACTCTGGAGATGTCCTTCAATGTATATTCCGAACCATCTTGACCACCTATTCCGGTGATGTTGACCACTTTTTTCTGATGATGTTGACCACCCCGTTAAATGAAGGTTAATGTAATCTAGGGTTAAGATTCCGGTGATGTTGACCACTGTCAATCTGACCATGTTGACCATTTTATTATAGTGGTCAGTATTGTCAGAATGACATTTTTGACCACTATTATTTTATCAGTTATCGTTTGCTTTATGGTAAAACTAACACCGTAAAGCA
>NZ_JAKZGO010000035.1 GCF_022549785.1 Belliella alkalica | reverse complement strand
ATGGAAAGAAATCAACAATCATTGTCAGTCAGTTGCCCGTATCAAGCTGGTATGATATCATCGGGGAAGAAACTATAGCAGATGCTATTCTTGACAGATTAGTCCATTCTTCCTACAGAATAGAGTTAAAAGGAGAAAGTCTCAGAAAAAAAATGTAAAATTGTCAGCCTAACAGATTATAGAACCAAACCCATTTTTAGAGGGGTCAATATGTCCAGAACAGGGGTCAGTATTGTCCGGAATATCCAGTTGGATAACCTGTCTGAATTTAGGAAGGTCCACCTGGCGGCAGACAGGCATTCGAAACCACTCGCTTCCAACCTACTCCGAACTTCTTAAAGATACTGATTTTTCAATTTACTCTGAACCGCCTGCTGTATTCAAGGTGATGTTAGGTGCTTTTAATTTAGATATTTTGATACATCTATAGATATTTTTTCTTCGTTAAATCTATTGAATATTACCAGCGAGTTTTCCTTCCATCTAGATTTTTTAAAATCGTGCGAGGAATCATAAATAGACGAATTTTTCATCAGGTCAAATTTGTCAAGTATTTCTCCCGATTTCATTACAATCCTGCATTGAATAAATTCATCTTCAGGTCTTATAACTCTGCATATCGATACCTTAAGTTTCCCACTTTTATGATTTTTTGAAACATTTAATTCCTGCTCAAAACCATTGTAGTTTTCCTTTGCTTTTAAATTTGCTTCTTCGAATATTTGAAAATCAACATTCATTTGCTTCCTTACATCGGACAAAACACCCTTTAAATGATTTCCTAAAAAGACTATTTTTTCTTCGGTTGTGCAATTCAGATAAGATTTCAATTCACTTTGTGAAATTGGTCGAAATGCCTCAATAATTTGTCCATAAATCCTTACACTTGGTATATCAGCATCCAATTCAAATTTTATGTCTAGAAAACCATACCCACCCACTTCGGTATTTTTTGGTAAAAAATTGAATATTAATTCTTCATAGAAGGATGTCAAAATATTGAAATCTTTGAGCTGTTCCTCTCTCAATTCATTTTTCTTGATGGAATAAGTGATTCTGTTTATTTTCATTTTTCTATTCGCACCTTACGGCCAAGGCTTAGAGCAGGAGGGCTTTAAAACCCGATTCCCTGTCCGCCAAGACCAAGGTATATTGAAGGTAATCACTTTAAATTTAGCATTTCCAGCCTGCTAGCTCTTAGGTGAAATTAGTAGCTTTTTTTCATTTCTTAGATCCATTAGAGCTTTTTTTGGATAATCATCTAATCTTTCTGCATTTGAAAGTTTTCTTTCAATTTCTTCTAGAGTCAAAGCTGAAAATTTATCTTTCCACCTGTTTAACCTTTCTCTTTCTAATTCAAACTCAGCATCAATTATTTCCTGTCTGTTAACAAACCAATTCTTAATTACAGGCCATAAGGAATAATTGGTTTTTTCTACATGAAGTGGTAATTCTTCTGGTCTTATTAAGGTTGAGCTAATATTAAATTCCTTGTTATCCTTTGAAATCACTTTCATATATGAATAGTTGGACCACGGAGTTGCCCAACGTTTCATACTATCAATTTTGTTTTTATGGTAGATTGGGATGTATAATTCAACTATTAAATCTTCAAAATGAAAGCAGTAAGTTCCATTACCCTTTTTAAAGGTTATTGTTTGTTCAATTCTGTCTATTTCAACAGTCAATTCTTTATTCGATATATAATGAGTTAAGTGCATTATTGTTGTAGGAATCACTTGAAAAATAAAGACTGCAAAAAGCGCGAAAAGTGGGGCTAATTCCTTTGAAGTTTCCCAATCCATTCCTTTTATGTAATGCGCAAAAGGAACAGAAAGAATTAACAAGAAAGGCAAGGCGTACATTCGTCTCACTAAATATTTTAGAGAGTTTAGTGTGTCATTTTTATTAATTGTGTAAATGGTTTTCATTTTTCAAAATTCTGATCAATTTTTTGGGCTGCCCGAAGCGCGAAGCTTTTAACACAAAACTTTCTTTGAAAAACTGATATTTGATTTACCACAAAGCTGTCATTGGAACATTGAACCCCGTCTTTTGGGTAGGTGATATTTGCAACTGGTTTTATTGTGCTTTTAGTTAAAGTTCAATTACGTATGATGTTATCGATTTTAAATCAGTTGATTTGGTATTCTTGAACACATAAAAATCAGAGAATGCGTATTTTTTTCCGTTTTGCATTTTCATAATTCCGTTCGCAGCTCCTTCTTTTCCGTGCGATAAGATTTGTTCAATTATTAATTCGGTCGCCTTTTTAGATTTCATTTTACCCAGTTCCTCTGTAAACTTCTTTTTCCCCTCAATTTTTCTATCACCAATTATATTCCAAACAATTTCGTCCGTTACATTTTCAATAATAAATTCTAAGTTGCCTTTTGCAAAAGCAATATTGAATTCTTTTAAAAATGTCATTTTGGGTGAATTCCCACAATTAGGGCTTGAAATAATTTTTGTCATTTTCTAGTTTTTGAATTTCAATTCTATTTTTCAGCTTGTTGCTAACGAGATTGATCTTGGGGATGGCTGGCCTGTCTGAATTTAGGAAGGCCCGCCTGGCGGCAGACAGGCATTCGAAACCACTCTCTTCCAGCCTACTCCGAACTTCTTAAAGATACTAAATTTTCAATTTACTCGGAACCGCCCGCTGGATCCAAGGTGATGTTAGTGGCTGGTTTTCGCCTTATTGGCTACTATCATGAAAATAATAACACTTAAAATCACACCTACAATCAGGTAAATAATTAATTTTAATAGACCTTTTTGTTCTTCAATTATAGCATTTTGGTCTTCATTTTCTTTTATTAGGGCGTTATAAGTAACTTTTTCTACCACCAACAAATCCTGATAATTATAAAGGTCATCAATCCAATTCTTTGACAATTCTTTTAATCTTTTCAGGTCATCAGGATGAAAGTCGTCTATTTCTGCTGTTTTGGTACATATTGAAGTAGAATAATGACCATAGCCAAGGTCATTTGCAAATACTATATATTCCTTATTTTCTTCAAATAAAAAATCACAAGAGGAATTGTAATTAATAATAGAAACTATTCCTTGTTCTACTTTTGCCTTTTTAAAACCTTCTACTATTTCAAAATTAACTATATCAGAGGTATAACCTTGATAATTAAAAAACTTTCCTTTTATAATTTCTTTTACTTTCCCTTTAAATATCAAACTTGAATAATTAAACGAAGAATCAATTTGAACCTCAAAGCAGGAGCAAGCCACTCCTGTTGTAAGATTGAAGAACAAAAATATTAGTAAGATGTTGAGTTTGATTTTCATACTTATTCTTGCAGCTAACGGGATTCAGCTTGGAGACGGCGGGCATTCGGAGCCGTTCTCTTCCAGCCTACTCCTAACCTCTTAAAGATAGGAAACTTTCTATTTACTCTAAACCGCCCGCTGTATCCAAGGTGATGTTAGTTGCATTTTATAATTTATTGTGGAATAAAAATACTAATACACCAAGGATGATAAATATTATTCCAAGCAAGTAGTCAGAGTTTGATGATTTTGATGATTTTTCAAATTCTATTGTCTGCCTTTGGCTTATGTATTCATATGAGTTTATTGACAATGAAGTCAATAACACGGCTTCTTTAGTCCCAATTAAGTGTTCTTGATATTTCGGGAAACTTATTTCTAATATTGTTCCTGATTCAAAGTTTTCTTTAAAAATTTCTTTGTCAAAGTATCGTAAATAATCCGCTTTAATTTGGAATTTGTTTGGGTATTCATCCAAGTATATGTAATACTGTTGACCTTGTCTTCTCCATCCTGTATTATCCTTGAATGAGTAATCGATAATTTTACCCTTCAGTTCTATCAGGTCTTCAGTTGAAACTGAATGTTCTCTTGTTCCATGTTCAACGATAAAGTAAATACCCATTCCGACTAAAAAAAAAGTTCTAAAATTTCTGTCGGTAAATATTTTCATTGTGTTTCTTTATAATTGCAACGGGATTCAGCTTGGAGACGGCGGGCATTCGGAGCCGTTCGCTTCCAGCCTACTCCTAATTTTTTAAAGATACTGATTTTCATAATAACTCGGAACCGCCCGCTGTATCCAAGGTGATGTTATAGCGCGTATTTCCTTTTTCAGAGTTCAATCGAAATCTTCACCTTCCCACCCAATCCTTTTTCAACAATTTCATAAAGGGTTTTTAGTGTCAAGTTACTTCCGTTGTTCTCCACCCTTGAGATGTAGGTTCTCTTCTTATCCACCAATTCCGCTAATTGCTCTTGGGTGAGATTCTTGTTCTCTCTTGCCTTCTTTAATAGCAACCCAATTTTGAATGACTCAACATCCCTTTCCAATTCATCCCTGCGTTCGGTTCCTTTGACTCCGTACACATCATCTTTGATTTTCTTCCAGCTCTTCGTATTCATTTCCTTTTCTTTTTTCCTTTTTGAACTTCCTTTTCAGTATAATATTCATCCATCAGTTTGGCAGCCTTTTCAATTTCTTTGGTTGGTGTTTTTTGGGTTTTCTTTTGAAAGCCATTGAGAAGTATCACAAGCTTTCCTTCATCGAAAAAACAAAATACCCTCCATATATTAGATGCCAACTGAACCCTTGCTTCATATAGCCCTTTCTTTGTTTTGATAGGTTTCAGGTAAGTCTCAGGAACTCTTTCCAAAGTTTCAATCGCTTCAATGACCTTAAAAATCTTATTTTGAACTTTTTCTGTTTGGGCTTTTAAAAAGTTCTCAAAATGGTCCTGATAAGCTATGACTTCCCTTATTTTTTCCATAAAACAAATGTAACTTTAAAGTTACTATTTTCAAAATTTTAAAATTTGTTTGTCTCTGGTTTGGAGGTTCTTAATATGTGCTACAACGGTCAAGTATAAGAGCAGTAGCGGCTTTCAAGCAGATTACCTGTCCGCTACCACCAAAGTTTATTAAATACACAGACCTTGAATTTACCACTTCACCCGCTATTGCTCTTATACAATGTTGTGGTGTCGTTTTATTTCTTCTCTAGTTATGTCTGAATTTACAAAGTCTAATTTTGAAGTATAAAATTTAACGTTTTTATTACCTTTACTTATAAGACTCACTGCTTCAACTATTTTATTCTTGTCGAAATTAACACCAAAAGTTACTTCTCTTATGATGTCATTTTTAGGATAAGGCAGCCTATATCCATTTGGCTCAAACAATTTAAAATTTGTATTAGAGAATAAGTTCAAGCTTTTCATATTATTTATAGCTAAACCAGCTAAAATAATCCGAAATTCATTTTCTTGCCCCCAAATTCTTTTGTCTTTAAAAAGTAAAATTTGCTCAAAGAAAGCATCTATGTATTTATCATTTCTGTACGCTCCAAAAATCCCGTTAATTCTTTTTGTTGTGGTATTGTTTAATCCGATGATCTTGACCACCAATCCGGTCATTCTGACCACCCCTTCTTTTTGGGTTTTCAGTTACCGTTTTAACGGCAATTAAAGTTATTGTTTTTTTCTCATTGATTCACCTTTTAGCTCTATTCTGTGTGCTGTATGAACGAGTCTGTCAAGAATGGCATCAGCAATGGTACTGTCACCTATAGTTTCGAACCATTTTGTGACAGGAAGCTGTGATACAACTATTGTAGAAGCTCTTC
>NZ_JAKZGO010000034.1 GCF_022549785.1 Belliella alkalica | reverse complement strand
GCTTTACGGTGTTAGTTTTACCATAAAGCAAACGATAACTGATAAAATAATAGTGGTCAAAAATGTCATTCTGACAATACTGACCACTATAATAAAATGGTCAACATGGTCAGATTGACAGTGGTCAACATCACCGGAATCTTAACCCTAGATTACATTAACCTTCATTTAACGGGGTGGTCAACATCATCAGAAAAAAGTGGTCAACATCACCGGAATAGGTGGTCAAGATGGTTCGGAATATACAGGTATTCCCATATTCATCTTGATTAATAATAAAATCATACGAATCAATATCAATTGGTTTTTCAAAATAATTTACTTTCAATAGTTGTGCTTTGCAAAATAGCTTATCAGAGTAATAATTTTCAATTTCCTTTGCATCAAAACCAATTGAAATGCCTTTATAGGAATTTGCATAATGCGCCCAAAAATGAAGATTATTAAATCCTTTATCTCCTATTTTACCTTTTAATGCTGGTTTAGTAAGACAAAGAATTCCGAAATCATCTGTTTTTCTTTTTACAAAATCTAAAAGAGTTCCATTTTCAGGACATTTTGTTTGAGTAAAAATATTTTCCGAACTATTAAAAGCGCCTAAAATATTCATATTACTATCAAAAGGGTCATTGAAATTAGTAGGTTTTGAAAACCAAAAATATCTGTTTTTAAGGGCATCCTTTGAATGGTCATTCCAATCGGAATATTTATAAACAATATTACTTTCCATTTTTTAAAAACTAATTATTCTCTTTGAAACCATCATAAACCCAAACACCAATCAATACTGAAATCCAGTAAAATGGAATTCCTGGAAAAATTGAATAAAGAAAAAATTCATCTATGTCATAATAATATTCACTAAATGCTCCTAACGTTCCTCCTAATATCATGGCACCTGGAATTGTTCCAACAATAATTGCTCTTTTTACACCTTTCTTTAATTCATTAAATTTTTTGAACATAGCTTAATTATTTAGTTAGTTAATATTTATTTTTCTTACTTATTTGTGTACAGTTTTTTTTTCTTAAATGCACTACAACGTTTTGGCGCTTGGCGCAGTGGCGGATTTCGGAGCAGAAAACTGTCAATAAACCACAAAAATTGATGCGAGGTAGAATGTTCAATTAACCACTTCACCCGCCATTGAGCCAAACGCCTGTTGGGTGCTGGCCTTCCTTGTCTTGTTTGTTCAAAAGTCATTTCGCAGTACATTGTCAAGTTTGATTGATAAATTTGTCTCAACTTCAGAATGGTTAACAGAAGACCAAAATGGAACGTCAATTACTTTGATTTTAATTTCTTCGTTGTCATTAGATTTCTGAATTCTAAAAATATAATCTTCTGCAAGTTTTTCGGAAGTGTTTGGATATATAAGAATTACTTTGTCTGTCCCTCTTCGATATGCATAACTAATCATTTGATACATATCCGCCTGAGAAACGCCTTTTTTGTTGTCAGATGATTTTAAATCCCATCTAGGCTTATATTTTGTGTCTATAATGATTTTTTCTTTAGTCATTTTATTTGTCAATAAAATGTCGTGTTGCAAGTTGAAGGTTTTCGGATTTTGATGCAGATAAAGTTCTGATTTTTGAGATTCAATTTCAAAGTCTTTGCTGAAATGGTCTTTTAAAAAACCTGAAATAAAATCTTCAAAAACGTATTCCATTGGAAATAGTAAACTCCAATTTTTCATTTCATATTCAGCGTGTGAATATATCTTATTTTCAAGAATCATTCTACAACATTGCATCACATCTTCATACTCGTCAAATAATGTCGGAATTCTAATTTGATTCAGTTGATTTATTGTGCATACTTGGTCTTCAACTTCATCAAGTACATGAATAATCTCATGAAGTATTCTTTGAGTTTCAGGCATTATCGTTTGTGACAATAATAACCTTACACAATGTTTAATTATTCTGTTGACTTTATTGTCATATACAAAAGGCTCATAATCACAATCAATGAATTGATGTTTGCCGTAAGACAGATTTGTGGTATATCTATTAAAGTTAATTTTGCCTCTCGGAGTTATTAATGCTTCTTCTACCTCCTCATATGCAGAAAATGGTTTTGAACTTACAGTTTCATTGATTTGCTTTCCAATTAAATAGATAATTAGTTCAGGGAAACGGTCAATCTCAAAGTTGTCAAGGAAAGATTGATTAAATGGGAATTTTATTTTCTTACAATAGCTAAACCAATAGAATAAATGTCTATGCATTAAATCCTTATTAGGGGGATGCATGCCCTGAAAGACTTTTGGATAAATTTCCAATGAATCATCATTGCAATTTATGAAGCCAACAAAATTATTTGCTTTAGCCTTTTCACCATCAAAAGAAATGAAAGGTTGATAATTTGAGCTGTTTATAATTTCCGTTTCTTGATTCTCATCAACCCACAAATTTTTATAATCCTGCCAAAGAAAACGCAAGTATCCTTCAAGACCAATTCTGTCTTTTACTGAAATTTGCTGGCCATATTCAAAAAGTGTAAACATTAGTTGGCAGGTTGAATAATCCAATCATACTTTTCAATATCGTATTTGATAACCCACGAGCTATTTTTAAAAATTTCTTCGACAACCTCTGTTTTACCTGAAAAGTATTCCATTAATAATGGAATGATTTTGTTTTTGATAACTTTAAAAGTGTCGATAACTGTCATAAAATAAGCGTGACCTATTAAATAGTCGGCAGATTTTTTACGAGAATATATTTCCTTATTGATGTGTTTTAGAAAGTCTCCATCACTCTCTTCCAACTTGCTATAATCAGGAAAGTATCCAATAAATTCAAAACGTCTGCGAAGAGCAATATCAATTAAAGCAATTGATTTGTCAGCTGTATTCATTGTACCAACTAAATAAAGATTTGGCGGAACGCCAAATTCTTTATCTCCGTTTGGCAGAGTAAGTCGCAATTCGTTTTTAGCATCAATTCTTTTGTCCTCTTCCAAAAGAGTAATCAGTTCGCCAAATACTTTTGAAATATTTGCTCGATTTATTTCATCTATGATTAATACAAAGTTTTTGAGTTTTTCCTTTTGTCCACTTCCTGATGGCTTTCTCTTTTCTTGAATTAATTTAGCTAAAGGGTTATAGTAAACGGAAAGTCCTGATGTTACTTCTTTAATCCCTTCGACTACATCTTGAAGTGTTTGAATGCTTAAAGTATGTTGAGTTCCGCCAGATGGTTTTGTAAAATGAATAGTAGTATCACTTACATCCGTGATTTTGTATTTAAGTCCTGAAACCATAGTGATTTCAACACTTTCATTTTTTTCTTCTATTGGTTTAATTATTTCATTGAAAACTTGACTAAAAGATTTTGCTAATGCTGTTTGTTCTTTTGAAGCTAAATAATTCTCCTTTGCTTTTTTTGCTATTTCATAAAATATACCTCGATATGGTTTGAAACGTAATTGGTCGAACTCTATATCTGGTCTGATTCCAACCATAAAATCTTCATATGAGTAGTTTTGATGAAATGTGACAAATTCAATTTGTCCTTCTTTTTTTAACTTGTCAAAAATCTCTTTACTGTCTTCATGATTACTTTTAATACCAGTGACGATTTCAACTGCCTTGTCTATGCTGTTGTAGGTTTTTCCAGTTCCAGGAGGGCCAAATAAAATAATATTGTTAGGGTGCTTTTGGAATTCTCCTTGTTCCTTAATTTTTGTCGCACCTTTAGAGATAAATTCTACTCCAAAATGAGGCTCGAATATATTTCTATTGGCTTCTTCAATTTTATCAATTGTAATTTCCGTAAATGTGCTATTGCCACTAGGATAAATAAACTCCTTTAGTGACTTCAATGGTGAAGGGTCTGGATTGATTGCAGATTTAACATATTCTACCTCTCTATAAATCCAACCATTTTCGTCCGTTATGTCTTCTGGCACATATCCCCATGAACCCGCTTTAACCTTAGCAATTGCAAATAACTCATTTCCTCCGATTGTGATATAAACAAAGTCACCTTCTGTTAAGTCATTTTTAAAAGCTTCTGCTTGCCCTTTTTTGGTGTTTTCATGAATAACTATCCATTGATTTTCCTTAAAAACATCTCTTATGCTTTCGTTAGCTTTTGTCTTAAATGAGCCATGAGAGATTTTATAAAGTCGATTTTGATAAAGTGGAATAGTTAGAAGTTTGTCTTTAATTGGTTCGTCATCAATAATTAGTTTTTTGTTTTCTTCGAAGAACTTCAACATTTCCTCAAAATCAAAATTTTCAGGAGATAATTCAATGGGACCTTTTATGTATGAAGCATCGGAATGCCTGTAAATTCCATATTTAATTGTACCATGATGAAAGTCTGAAAAAATTTGTAATCCAGTCGATTGTGTTGCTTGATTTTTATTAAATAATGCAAACCATAGTCTATCGCTACCTTGTTGTCTCGCACCTTGAAAGTCAAAGTATATGTGTTTTACTTTGTCCTTTAATTGAAGTCTGTTTATAATTTCAAAAATAAATTGGTCGATGAATTCTCTTATTGGATTATGCCCGTAAAAAGTAATAATCGGGAAAAATATTGAATAGTAATTTTTGTAAGCACGATATTGATTTTCTTTCCCAGTTTTATGTTTAACAATGAAGCCTTCGAGAGTAGTTAAGTCAAGTTTACTGCCGTCTTTGAGATATTTCAGTACGTCTTTTCTTAAGTCAACAATAACACCAGAACGAGAAGCGTAATAATCAGATGCTTTTTGAAGCTCGTCTTGTGGGACTGAATTTAATTTTGCAACTAAAGCATTATTGTCGGCATAAAGTGTTGCAATTTCTGATGAAATTTCACAAACATCTTTAATCCCTTTTTTTATTTCTTGTTCTGTCATAATGTCAATTTATTTTATGTCGGTCTCGGTCTTTTAGGCTTGCACCCAACGTTTTAGTGTTTGCGCATCAGCCGTTTTGAAAACTTTACTATCCGGCATGGCTGAACGTTGTTTTGTAAATATAGTAAAATCATTAATGTCCACCGGCTGTTGCGCAAACACGGTGTTGGCTGCTGGGCGTTTCTGTCGACCGTTTTATTTGCACAAATCACTGTCAGTTAATGAAGTCATAATTGCCTGAATAAAAGTTGTCATATGATAAATCTAGGTCAGGCGGAAATGACCAGCGTCAACAATTCTATTTATTCTTAACGTGCAGTTTATTGTCCTTTACACAACCGCTGTTTACCAACTTGTCTGGCTTAATTCCTTTCTTCTTTATTGTCCAAGTAGTCAAGGCTAAATTTGGGTAATTGATTATATCATTGTTTAAGAATTCTTGGTCATTTAAGAATTCAAGTCTTTTATCTTGAATTGTCCAAGTCCCTTTAACTTCTCCTTGGCAGCCACCAACTCCGTATTTGTAAATAAATTTTTTGTCCTTTTCAAGAATTAGAATTGAGTATCTCTCGAATTTATTTTGAGTCGATTCATAAACTCCAATAAGTCCGAAAGTTGAGTCCTGTCCGCGAACACTAAATGAAATAATAGTCAATAGTAAAATGGTCAGTCGTTTCAAGTTTGTTGAATTTTATTTACGCCTTGCAGCCAACGTCGTTTTGCGTGTATGAGAAGTAGCGGATTAAAAAGCACTTCACTTTCAGTTTGGTACTGACTTTTATTAAAAGCACTGACCATTAATGCAGCACTAAACCCGCTATTTCTTATACACGCTGTTACCACACGTTTTTTATCTTCGGTTTGCAATAAATTCATCTGCGATTATATATGGTTGTCCTAAACTAAAATCGTTTGGGCTAACGTCTTCGTTTCCAAAAATCAAAAGTTTTGCATTCGGACGATTTGCGTAACCTTTATCATATCCGTCCGTTTCCGTTTTTACTTTAAATTCTATTCCGTGTTTTTTACACACTTTTTCAATGGATTCTTTTAACGGTTTAGGTATCGATAAATTCCGCTTTCCGTTTTGTTTATAATATTCATTCAGAGCCCAAAAATTCTTGTGAAGCGGAATCCAATTTCCAGCAACTTTTTCATACTCAAAGAATAAATCACCTATAAATTCGCTCGGATTTTCTGGAAACTTTATTAGTTCACATTCCAATTCTGCTTTGTTATAAGTCCAGAGTAATGGATGGTCAGTTAAAATTTTCAGTTTAATATATGGTAGATACAGGTCTGCATAAATTCCGTTAAAATCAATTGTTTTGTGAGCTATTAATCTCCAATGCTCGGCATTATGCATTTTCCCAAAATCGTCTTGCTCTTCAACCACAAAATTGAACTCCATTGTCTTATATTGACCTATCTGGCCTTTTAATTCAGTCAAATGTAAATGTCCATTTTGATAGAATTCTGTTGTATTTGTTCTTTCTATTAATTGTTCAATCATTGTTTTTCTCAAATGTGTGGTAACGTTTTGCAGCTACCCGAAGGTGGCGATTTCGAAGCACTTCACTGTCAGTTAAGCACAAACTTTGATAGAAGTACAAAGCTTGATTTAACCACTGAACCGCCACTTTTGGGTAGGTGCTGTTATAGGGCGTTTTTCTTCTTTCGGTCGTCATTTTACTATCTTTAGAATTGAAGGTTCGTCAACTCTTAACCACCTTAAAATTTCTTTCGCTCTTGTTTTGTCTTTCTTTCTGGCTCTATCAAACTCGTCCATTAGTCCGCTTTCCCAAAGCCTTTCATTGACTGTCATTCCTGATAGTCCAACAATTTTTTGGATTCTGTAAAGTGTTTGTTCGTCAATGAGTTTTTTAAAAATGTGTTCACAAGCTTCTTTTTCAGTCGTAAAAGTTCTTATTGAGTGTTTTTCGCCACGCTCTTTATAAAAAGTTTCATATTCAAGTCCGTTTTGTCCTTGTCTTATTGTTAAACCTATTTTGTCATTGTCGTCATTAGAGCCGAAAAGTCCGTGAAGGAAATATTGGTCTTCCGAAATTCCACTTTCTTCCAATCGTTTATGTAATTCTTTAATTGTCATTTAATTCGGTTGTCCATTCAATATTTCCGTTTTTTTCTCTGCATAACTCAAGACTTCCCATTCCATAGTTGTAAGAAACGGAATATTCTATATTCCTGTCTTTAATAAACTTTCTCAAGTCAGGTGAAGCTGAAAGCATTTTCGAAAACAGTTCCTTTGTTTCATTCAATTCATTTAAAGCTCTGGTTTTTGATATGTTTTTAAGGTCATAACTCTCTGCCCAACCTGAAACAAAAAAATTATTTTTATTGTCGCTTCCAAATGTCAAGTCGCCTACTTTAAATGAATGTCCATCTTGAAGTAAAATGATAGCATTTTTGATTCTATCTGTCAATTCTTTTTCATTCATCAGTATTGTCTTGGTCGTCTTTTAAAATTCTGACTAACGTAAATAAATTCCCTCAATTTGAGCTGATTTCGAGGCCTAAATCCTCATTAGTCAGACCGAATTTATCGATTTGTTTTTTTATTCTCTTAACTAAGCCCAACTTTCTTTTTTGATCCAAGAAAAGATAGCCTTCGGGATTTTCATATGGAATTCCTTTTACGACCATATTCCAAATGATGACTGCAATCTTTCTTGCTGTGGCGCTGATGGCAGAAACTCTGCCTTTTCTAAAGCTTATCCTCTGAAAGAAGTCCCTCAAGGGTGTAGAGTCTTTCAGGTTCCCGATGGCATTTGCAGCATTTCTCAAGGCTATTTTAAGTCTGTTGCTCCCTTTTGGCACTTTACTAGACAGTACTTTGCCACCACTTACTTTATTGTTTGGGGCAAGCCTAAGCCATGAAGCAAAGTGCTTGGCTGTTTTAAACTTCTTGATCCCTTCCATGCCTACTTCACTCATCAATGCCAAAACCGTAGAAAAGCTCATACCTTCAATTGCCAAAAGATCTGTTCCCTCAAACATCTGATACGCTTTTAGATTTAGATCAATGTCTTTTGGGGTATTCTTATTTACTCTTTTATGGGGTTTTGATTCGAGGTAGTGTTCTCGCTTATCATCATCCGAATCGATGATTTCATTC
>NZ_JAKZGO010000033.1 GCF_022549785.1 Belliella alkalica | reverse complement strand
CGACGTATGCCGAACTTGAACCTGTATATCGAGGGTCATACCGATCAGCGTGGAAGCGAGGAGTACAACAAGTCCCTGTCAGAGCGAAGATCGGAAGTTGTGATGAAGTACTTGGTGAACAGGGGTGTAGATGCAGCAAGGATGCAGCACGAGTGGTTTGGCAAGACAAGGCCGGTAGTGGACTGTGGAGAGTGCAATGCCGCCCAGCATCAGTTAAACAGAAGGACAGAGTTGAAGCTGAAGAAGTAAAAAAGGTGCCCGCTTGCATAGGCATAGCATGCGGGAAGTCCCTTAAAATCACAATAAAAAGACTCACCTCTTAGGGGTGGGTCTTTTTTTAAATCCACTATTGTAATTTAAGTTTTATGTTTATTCACTTTCTTGACAGAAGCTAACCAAATTGATATGTTTTAAGTCAATTGATGCATTAGTAACTAATTGACAAATAAAGATTGTCCACATGATTTTAACTGAAATACTCACAAAGTGTTGTTGTGGCCTATCATCAGGAAAAATCATATGTATATACGCTAATTTGCCACTAGCTAAACAAACTTTCACCAACAACGGCGTTTTATTGCTATTAACTGTCGTTCGTTGAAAGGTGACCATTTTCCTCAACATGATTATTTGCTTACGTTATTACTGGCAAAGTATCGGATAATCATAAAAAATTATGTGGAAATTCATTTTTCACTAATAGTATTGAAGCTCCTTAAATAGGTTTTTAAACGAAAAATTTTTAAAAAAGGTAAAATTTTGTTTGAAAATACTTAGGTTTGGTTAAAATTTGCTTTCAAATTCAAAAATGATTCTAAAGCATATTCTTTTTTCCAGATCACCCTTCTACAATTCCGAACTGAAAAATCACCCAATATTCAAATCGAAATGAATGAAATTGAATAAAAGTTAAAGTTATTCTAAAATTCTCTTAAAGTAGAAATCCTTTCAAAAAAACAAACAATTTAACTTTCATATTAATAGATATGTAAGGTTTTATTAGATGTTGGTATTACCTAAGTTGTACACATTGTCCAATTATTTGAAATACAATTTGATTTTGATTAACAAAATAATTTGTGGTTTAGATAAATGCAGGATGCATAGAATTCAGAAATAAATGAAAAGCTTCAAAACTTCAAAATTAGTAGGTTGTTCCTTACGTTTGATTACCCTAATCGGTGTAAGTAGTGTTCCAGCGTTAAGCGAAGGTATATTTTTAGATAAGCAATTTTCTTATACTTCTGGAGCAGTATTGATAGACAATTCCAAATTTGAATTTAATAATGATAATAGTGATTCTACCTCTTCAAAACCTGATTTCCCCTTAACTGTAAACATGTTTCAAGATTCTGTGATAATGAGAAAAGTCGAAGAAGATTTATTGAAAGTCAAGGAGTTGATTGGTGTTTCTCAAGAACAGGAAGAGGAGCTAAAATCTCTTTTATTAGATAAATATGAGTATTTGAAAGTGCCAAATACTGCTAATTCACGAACTCAATTGGTTTTGAATTCTTTATTTAGACGACTAGAGGACAGTTTAGATTCTCAGCAAATTGATGTTTTGAAAAAGTCAGGGCTAATAAAACTTTGGTTTCAAATAGAAGAATAATGATGGTAATTATTAATAAAATAAAAATCATCTCTTTAGGATTGATCTTAAGTTTTTGTTTTCTTTCTGGGGGGTTATTAAGAGCGCAATCAACCTTTACAACCAATCCAAATGATGTGCAGATTGTAACAGCGCTGACTGGTAACGGTCTAGGGATTTCGAATGCTACGCTTGAACGTGGTTCCAGAAATCCACAAATCGCCACATTTTCAAATGGGATTGCTGGAGCAGGATTAGGGATTGATTCAGGCGTATTATTTTCTACAGGAAATGCAGGTCAGGATCTTACAAATAGAAATATATCGACAAGCAGATCCATTAATCCCACTTCTACAGGTACAGACCCAAATATCCTAGGGATCAATCCTGCAGCAAGCTTTAATACCGTGGCATATTCTTTTGATATTACATTGGATCCAAATTCAAGTGGTATTCGAATAATTTTTCAATTTGGATCAGAAGAATATCCAGATTATGTAGGAAGTTTTTTTAATGATGTGTTTGGTTTTTTTGTGTCTGGGCCGGGTATAGGCGATGGAGTGAATCCACAAAACGTAGCTCTCCTACCATCAAACAATGCTGTCATAGCGGTTAATTCTGTGAATGGTGGAGTGCTAGGTGTAGCATCGGATGGCACTCCTGCAGATCTAACACAAACACAATTTTATATCAATAATGGACATTTGAATACTGGCGCACTCAATCCGGCTCCTCAACCTGGTCCATTTCCAATTCATATAGAGTATAACGGTATCACTACAGCTATAGTCAGAGATATAGCGGGTTTGGTTCCTGGAGCTACTTATAGATTCAAAGTAGCAATTGCTGATGTGGGGGATCCTTCATACGATTCAGGAGTATTGCTAAATCAGATAATCGGTTTACAAGAGACAGATCTAGAATTGGAAAAGGAAGTTAATGAAACAAGTCCCGCATTTGGTGAAACTGTGATATTTACATTGACAGCCTCTAATAATGGCCCAAACAGTGTTAATGAAGTGTCAGTATCTGATCAATTGCCTACTGGGTATACCTTTTCATCGGCAGTTGCTTCTAAAGGTTCTTATGATCCTTTGACTGGAATTTGGAATATAGGTCTTTTTGAAAATGGAGATGTTGAGACTCTAGAGATTCAGGCAATTGTAAATGAAACTGGTATTTACTTGAATCAGGCGAGTATCCAAGCAGGTAATTCTTTGGATAGTGATCAGACAAATAATTTTGCTGAGGCCTCCGTAACACCAATCCGGAAATCAGATGTTGGTATTACAAAATCAATAAATAACCCCACTCCACTTGCTGATTCTAATGTTGTATTTACCTTGGTAGCAAATAATAATGGACCAAATACAGCTACAGGTGTAGTCGTTACTGATTTGTTACCATCAGGCTACAGTTTTGTTAGTGCGACATCTTCTATAGGTAATTACGATAACGTAACAGGGCAGTGGACGATTGGGGACTTGGTCAGCGGAACAAGTGCATCTTTGGAAATTGAAGTTGTGGTACTTCCAACAGGGGTTTATATAAATAGCGCGACAATTGAAAGTGATAATTTTGATCCTGACATAATTAATAATCAATCAAATGCAGGAATCATAAGTATAATAAACTGTACTGAGGCTGGAATACTCGGAAACACGGTGTTAGATGACCTACAGTTTTTGTCAGGCACTGGTACAGCTACAGATCTAAATGAAGGGGATTTTCTCATTAGAGAAAATGCTTTCAATATTGCTGGTACGCAGTATGATGTTTTGATTGAAATAGTTGAGTTAAATAATTTAGGAAGTGGTAGACTCGAAATAGCCCAGTCAGGTTTAAATGCTGGAAGTTTACAGTTGGCAAATGTTCTCGCTACTTCCGATCCTAATTTCGTCTATGATTACACCATAATTGAGGCAGGATCTGCGACATCTGATAATCCTACCGGTACTGCTGTTACGCTAAGTAATGTATGGATTACATTGGCTGATATCGATGGCGCTTTAGGAATTAACGTAGGTGAAGTAACTGGATTTTCTCTTTCAACAGCTCCCGATGGACTTTTAGTTGGTGGAGAACTTGTCAATGAAGGGTTTTTGGCTTCTACATCAGCAGGCTTTGAACTTTTCAGGCCAAGTAATATCCCTGGGGAGAATGTTGGTATAGAAAATTTAAATCATGCAGTTCAGATGTTTTTTAATACATTTAGCACTGGTAGATTTATTTTTGGTGTTACTGGCTCTCATACCTTTACCATCAATAGAGCCCAAGTATTAGTGGTCAGATCAGAGGATGTTTGTAATTCAGATTTGGCTATAGTTAAGACAGTGGACAATCCTACACCAACCGTGGGTGAAAGTATTAGATTCACAATAACTGCGACGAATAATGGCCCAAGAGATGCAAATGGAGTTATTGTTACTGATGAATTGCCTTCAGAATTCGAATATATTGGGGACAGTTCAGGTGGAGCATATGATCCAGTTACTGGACTATGGACAATCGGTGACTTGATTTCCGGAGAGAGTATCACTTTAGAAATTGAGGTATTTGTAAATATCATTGGTGTTCATACCAATACAGCGAGTATTAATGGCGACATTGAAGATCCTAATTTGTCAAATAATTCTGCAAGTGTAAGCACTACAACTGTATGCAACGCTGGTGATGAACAAGTTCCATTAAATGGTACGAGAATAGTTAATCAATAATGCGAAGGTGTCTTTTGAGGAATTGCTTTAAATGGCTCCTTAAAGTCTATTTATATACAATTGCTCCTACAGGCAAATGATTATGTTAAGGTTTTTTACCTCTATTTTTTACTGATTTTCGGGGGTAAGAGATTTTTATAGCAAAATTATTGCTGAACAAATTGATTTTTGTGTAATTAAAAAAACGATTGTTTGTACAAAAATTAATAATTTGCACTTCTATCGAATCTGTAAATGATATTTGGATGGTGGATCGCTTAGTAAGTTTTGAACTGAAGCGATTTACTAAAAATTTATCTAACAGAAGATGATTGTTGTTTAGTTATTACTTAAAGTAAAAATATAATTGTCCATCATAAGTAAATTACCATTAGTGGTGAGGAGTATATACTTGTTTCTAGTGTTTTTGTTTAAGTTTTTTATTTTCTTATTTCAAAAACCTAGAATTGTTTTTTTTCGCTATAGCATTTCAATAAGCTTATTGCGGTATTCAGTAATTATGATACTAATTTCAACATTGTCGAGTTTATCGAAAGTATCTGCACAGGTAACTGTGGTTTTTGAAGGTACTGGAAGCCAAACTTGGCAAGTTCCTCAGGGAGTTCAATCTGTAGATGTATTGATCGTAGCAGGTGGTGGCGGAGGTGCTGGTAATTCTGCCTTCAATAGTGCAGGCGGTGGCGGTGGCGGGGCAGGCGGCCTCATCTATAGAGAAGGATATTCAGTCACACCAGGTTCCAATATCTCTGTCATAGTAGGTGCCGGGGGCAATGGAATTAACGTCCCAAGCATTGCTGCAGGGAATGGGGGTAATTCCGTTTTTGACGGACTGGTAGCCCTTGGTGGCGGTGGTGGGATCATTACCCCTGCAAATAATAATACCCCTGCAAACAATGGAGGGTCAGGAGGTGGGGGGCGACAGAATCCAGCAGGTTTAGGTTTGCAGCCAACAAGTGCTTCTGGAGGTTTTGGAAACAATGGTGCTAGAAATTCTAATGATAATGGTGGTGCTGGTGGTGGTGGGGCAGGTTCTCAGCCAGCAAATATTACTGGGAATGATGGAGGGCTTGGAGGGAATGGCTTAAATTATGGAACTGTATTTGGGACGCAATTTGGAGTTAATGGTTTTTTTGCTGGAGGAGGAGGAGGAGGTGGTAATGCACTGGGTGCTTTAGGATCTGGAGGCCTAGGTGGTGGCGGAAATGGATCTAGTGCAAGAGATAATATCGCTCCTACGGCAGGGATTCCCAATACTGGTGGTGGCGGAGGAGGTGGTAGTTCCTCGCATGGTGGAGCCAATGGAGGTTCTGGAGTGGTTTTGTTAAGATACAATCTTGTTTCAGATCTGTCTATCTCCAAAGATGTAAATAATCCTACTCCTAATAGTGGTGATACTATCACTTTTCAACTTACTGCAACCAACAATGGGCCTAGTGATGCGACTGGGGTATTTGTACAGGATTTACTTCCTTCAGGATACTCTTACTTAGACCATACGATTTCCTCTAACGGGGGGGCATACAACCCCATTACGGGTTTGTGGGATATCGGTAATCTACAGCTAGCAGATTCAAGAGTGCTAACAATCGTAGCTTTAGTAAATTCATCAGGGGACTATATTAATAATGCTACTATCAATGGAGATAATGATGATCTGGATCTTTCAAACAATCTATCGACTGCAAGCATTACAGTTTGCAATGCAGGTAGAAATCAAGTTATTCTAAATCAATCAAAGATCAACAACTCCTTCCCATAGATCGTATTCAAAATTCCTTTTTTTTAAATAATAACATAGTCCTCTGGTCAAGTTAATCCAGCATTGGAATTATGTGCTGGTGATTGAAATCCTACAGTAGATCTATACTTTTTACTGGGCAAGTCATTATGAGTACCACTTTTGGAGTTTATCTCAGAGTTAATGGCAAACATTACAGATCTGATTTAAAAAAAAATCCATCAAAGTTGCAGTCGAATTATGCAATGGAGGTAAATATCAGGCACCTTTAGTTTCAAATAAATTCACAAATAAAAAAGTATTGATTATTAATCAATTAAACATATTAGGAGCTACTAAGACTTTTTTATGATTTTTCCTTTTTTTTTTTTGACTCAGGAATTTAGCAGTTATTTTTTTGGTCAGGGTCTTTTTGATAAGCGGCGAAAAAAAAATTTCAGTGGTCAACGGAAAAAAAATGCTTCCGAGGTACATTTTTATGTATAAATAAGTACTTTTGCGTATTGTGAGGTACTTTATTCTTGTTATAGAATAATAAAACGCTGATTGTGTACATGTTCAAACATGGCTAATTAGTGGCTTTGAATACTTATAACAAGTAAATAGTACTTTAAAAAAGATTTTCCATTATAACAATATATATGAAAAAAATTCTACTCCAAACATTTCTATTGCTTGTAGTATTTTCAACATTTGCCCAAAACCCTGCCTTAGAATTTGCAGCTGGGGATGGGAATCCTACAGGAAATGGACCGGTAACCTCAACCACTATAAGGTTTAGGAATAACACCGATAATCCAACTGGGAATACATTTGCCACTTACAACCCAGCATTAAATGTAAATGTTGCGTTAACAAATCAACAGTATCTCAATCACCCACAAAACACTAATGGAAATGCAGGGAATCCAAATAATCCATCGAGTGTTATTGGATGGTTTTTTGGATCTAATGTAGCAGATCCTATTTTTCCATTATTGAATTTTTTTAGTGATCCAGTTAATTCAAATTTTACATCGAGTGGTAATATATCAGCTGGCACAGGTATTGCTGTTGCTTCGAATAGGGGTGTTGCAATTGCGAATGGACTTACTGTTTTAAATGGATTGCCTTTTGCCGGGAAGCACTGGATGCACGATATAGTGATAACATTTAATAGACCTGTAAATAATCCTGTTCTTCATTTTATGGGGTTAGGAGGTAGCGGTGCAGGAAGCGGTTTTACAGCTGAACTAGACTTGTTAACTACAGGACTCACATTAAATAGACTTTCCGGTACTCCATTTTTTTCTGTTGCGGGAAATCAAATTTTGAATACCGCTGCTGAGCCAAGAGCTAATGGAGCTGGAGTCGCACATGGATCTGTGCTTGTTCAAGGTGATCAAATTACTTCTCTAACATTTAGAGTGTTTGTTAGAGGTCAAGCTGGTGTAGCTGGCACGAACTGGGGAGCTGCTGGTGTAGAAGATGGTTGGATTTTAACTTTAAGTAGCCTAGAATCAAACCTTTCTGTTACTAAAACAGTAAACAACCCTACTCCAAACGTGGGTGAAAATGTTATTTTTACTGTAACTGCTACTAATAATGGCCCAAGCAACGATACTGGAGTAAATGTACAAGATTTATTACCTAGTGGTTATACTTACGTATCACATACAGTATCAGCAGGGGGCGGTACGTATACACCAGGCACGGGTTTATGGAATATAGGAAATCTAAACAATGGAGTGACTAGAACGCTCTCCATTACAGCTACTGTAAATGCTTCGGGAAATTATACTAATGTAGCTACAATTTCAGGAACTAATTCGGACCCTATTTTATCGAATAATCAGGCTAGTATTGATGTCGTTCCTTTCCCTTGCCCAAGCTCAATAAATAGGGTAACTAATGGTGTTTTCCCTACTACAGGCGGAAATACGAATACGGTTCCAGGATGGATAGTAGGTGGGACGTATGCACCTTCTGGCCCATGGGCTTCACCAACAGGTAGAGTACAATTAAATGCAAATGGTT
Organism: Belliella alkalica; assembly: GCF_022549785.1. Classification (GTDB taxonomy): domain Bacteria; phylum Bacteroidota; class Bacteroidia; order Cytophagales; family Cyclobacteriaceae; genus Belliella; species Belliella alkalica. The sequence goes on along the minus strand of NZ_JAKZGO010000033.1, from coordinate 5,111 downwards.
TGGAGTTTAGAAGAGATGTAAATACTGTTACTACCCTTTCGCAAAACTTAACAAATATCAATGGGTTAACCACAATAAGTTTAAATGATTTTTATTGGTTTAGAACATTGCGTGATACTAATGCTGGAGGTTTTACTTTTACTGTATCCTATGCTGGAACCATATATGCCACAGTTTCCTCGACAACAGTGGATGCTACAACCTCACCGTCAGTTGCGGGGAATAATGGAGCCACTGTCAATATATCAAGTTTACCTTTGGTTGCTTCACAAACGTCCAGATCGAGCAACTCCAATCTGGTCATAGTTTTACCATCTGGTATTCCGCAATCGGGAGCATTACTATTTACTTTTACAGCTAACAGTGACCCTACCGAGGTTAGGGATATCGGTATGCGGTCAGTGGAAGTTAAAAATTGTCCATTTTCTGATTTATCGGTAACAAAAACAGTAAATAATCCTGTACCCTCAGTTGGTAGTAATATTGTGTTTACTGTGACAGCTACTAATAATGGACCAAATAACGATACTGGTGTTCAAGTTCAAGACTTGTTGCCAAATGGCTATAGCTACGTGAGTCATACAGTTTCAGCAGATGGAGGTACATATACACCAGGCACGGGTTTATGGAATATAGGAAATCTAAACAATGGAGTTTCTAGAACACTTTCCATTACGGCTACTGTAAATGCTTCGGGAAATTATACTAATGTGGCTACAATAAGTGGTGATAATGGTGATTCAAACTTGAATAATAATGAAGCTAGTGTAATTACAAACCCTTTGATTCCCTTTAATTGTGGTGACAACAGGTTGTTTTTAAATCAAGCTGTAGTAGCTTCAGATCCTTCTATTTTATTCGATATTGAAAGATCTAATAATCCATTTATTTACACTCCAATTGATAATGGAAGTCATGGAATTACTTATAATGCCATTGGGTACAATTCTCAAGATAATTTTGTTTACGGTATTCGAGAAAGCACTAATCAACTAGTAGTCATTGATGCGACTGGCATACCGATTAATTTGGGAGCAGTTACTGGTTTGCCTCTAGCAAACTATCTTTCTGGTGATTTTGACGAAGATGGTTTCTTGTATGTTCACAGCACTGGCACCACATCTAATAGTATTTTTAAGATTAATGTTGCAACACGCACTGTTGTTCAAACGATCAGTTTATTTAGAAATGTTATCTTTTTTGATTTAGCATACAATCCTGTAGATGGGTTTTTATATACGGTTTTAGGTAATACAGATCCTTCTGCTCCTGGTAGAATTTGGAAAATAGATAGGAATACGGGAGCTGTTGTAGCGTTAGGTCCAACTCCTTCATCGACAGTTAATTTCGGAGCATTATTTATAGATGCTTTGGGTAATTTTTATGGAGTAGCTAACAATGGCAGTGGGTTTTATCAATTTGATTTGACTACTGGACAAAGAACAGTTATTTCTGGGGCACCATCCTCTTCCTTGAATGATGGAGCAATATGTGCGTCCAGTATTTTAACTTTTGATACGGACCTGCGAGTTACCAAAACAGACGGAAGTAATACTTACACACCTGGTAGTAATGTAGTCTACACAATAGTAGTTACCAACGCTGGTCCATTTGGAGCAACAAATGTTTTAGTCAGCGATCCTTTGATTGCTGGTATTCCTGCAGCTAATCACAGTTATACTGCATCTGTTTCAGGAGGAGCAACCACAAGTGTATCTGGAACGCAAAATGGAGCAATCAATGATGTAGTAAATATACCTGTGGGCGGAACAGTCACCTACACCTTGACAGTCTCAGTTCCTGCAGGTTTTACAGGTTCAATGACAAATACTGTTACTGTAACACCACCTTCAAATATCAATGATATTGATTTGAGTAATAATGAAGCCACAGATATAAATAATCCACTATCTGACTTGTCTATTGCCAAAACAGTAAACAATCCAACTCCAAACGTGGGTGAGCAAGTTATTTTCACTATTACAGCCACCAATAATGGGCCTAGTACTGATACTAATGTAATTGTAGAAGATGTCTTATCATCAGGTTACACTTTTGTTAGTGCCGCACCATCTGTAGGAACATGGTCAGGGTCAACTTGGGCTATTGGAAATTTAGCCAATGGTGCAAGTGTTAATTTGCAAATAATAGCTGAAATAAATGTAGTTGGCGAACATACCAATACAGCGACAATATCAGGTGACAATGATGATCCTAGTTTGTCTAACAATGAAGCAAGTGTAAGTACCACTACAGTATGTAATGCTGGCGATGCGCAAGTACCATTGAGTGGGTCAAAAACTAATAATCAATAATTCCTAGTTCTACAGATGAGAAATTATTTACTAATATTCGTTACACTATTCATAGGTGTATTCAATATCCAGAATGCAAATGCACAGTGTACCTCTTGTACTGTGACCAATCCCGTCCTGAGTGGGAATTATACGTTTGCAGCGGGTACTACAGTTTGCTTTACTTCAAACGCTACCTTAGGTGACGTAGTATTTCAAAATAACAGTAAAATATGTGTTGCTCCGGGAGTAACAGTTGTTATTCAAAACAATATCAACTCTTCTAATGGTGATAATTTAGAGTTTCAAATAGATGGAACACTTCAGTTCAACCAAGTCCCTCAAATCAATGCCAATCTTGACGTTCAGATAGGTACTAATGGAATTATGCGTTCTGGCACTACAGGTGGGAATAACTTTACCTTTTCTGGAGTAAACAACGTCCTCAACAATAATGGTACTGTACAGGTGTCTGTACTAGGTTTTACTAATTCGTCAAGTACAAACATTGTGGACAACTATGGGCTTTTTACTATAGGTTCAAATATTAACGTTCAGGGAAATACAGTATTAAGAAACTGGGATACAATTACTATTGGCCAAAGCTATAATAACAATAGCAGTAGTTTGTACATCAATTGTGGCACGATGACTTCTGCTAATGGTGTCAATATTGGCGGAGGTGAGTTTATTAATACAGGGACTTTTAATGTCACTTCTGGTCAAATAGATTATGGTAATAATGGTCGTTTTAGAAATTTTGGAATAGCTGACCTGAATGGAACCAATAATTCTACTTCAACCTCTCTGTTATATAATGAGGGATTGGTTAGGATTCGTGAGTTTCAAGGTGACGGTCGTATAGAAGGGCCTTCGACTGGAACTGGAAAGTTGGGCTACATAGAAATTACAGGAAATAATAGAATTAACCTAAATAATAATCAAATAGGCCCTAACCTTGATTGGACTTTTACGCAAGGAACAACTCTAAATGGCGATGGTAGACCAACCTCATCTAAACCTGGAGCAGGTGAGAATGGTACAAATGTCAATTCAAATAGACAGTGGATTTTTCAAAATATGAATGGAACTTACCTTGAAGTTGCTACACAGTCTTTCGATTGTCGTACACAGGGTAATTGTGCAGCTCCGCTTGTTTCAAATATTGGTGCTTGTCCCAATACCGATGGGACATTTCCTCCCGCTGCATTATCATCAGATCTTTCTGTCTCCAAAATAGTAAATAATCCTACCCCAGTAGTCGGTAATACAGTTGAGTTTACTATTGTTGCGACTAACAACGGGCCAGGTAACGACACTGGTGTCGAAGTGTTGGATCTTTTACCGGCAGGCTATTCTTACCAAAGCCACACTGCTACCAATGGAGATGCTACTTATAACCCTCTGACAGGTGAATGGGAAATCGGTAATTTAAACGCTGGCAGTTCACATACTTTAGTGATTACCGCAGAGCTTATTTCGATTCAAAGTGATTACTTTAACTTAGCGACTATCAGTGGAAACAATCCTGACAACAATCCTGCAAATAACAGTGCAGGTGTTTTAGGTTGTACCAATGGCCCACAATCAGTCAATTTAAATGCTTTGTACACAGGCACTCCTCCATCTGGTGTAGTGCTTCAGTGGTTTACGACGCAAGATCGTCAGCCTGGTACGGAAGTTTCTGACCCGACTAATGTCACTGTTTCTGGTTTTTATTATGCTTTTTTCTTTGATACAGTTAATTTATGTTACAACACAGACTTTTCTACAGCTGGCGTCAATGTGATTATTTTGCCTCCTTGTCCTTCTGCGGATTTGGAGATTGTAAAAACAGTTAGTGACTTAACACCATTTGTAGGGGAAAGCGTGACCTTTTCGATTGAAGTCACTAACAATGGTACCTCGCCTTCTACAGGTGTGACTGTGACAGATAATGTTCCTGCAGGTTATTCAGTAACCAATGTAACTGCTCCAGCAGGTACATCTTGGACAGCTCCAACGTGGATCATTGGTACTTTGGGAGTTAATGAGTCTGTCACACTTACCATAGAAGCCATTGTTTTAGCTACTGGCCCATATGAAAATACGGCTACTGTTAATGGTAATGAAACGGACCCTACGCCGGGTAACAATACATCGACAGTTACGCCGGTGCCTGTGAATGTGTTAGTGGCGACTGATGACACGGTGATAGACATCAACGGTTACGATGGTGAGGATGATGTAGTGAATGTGTTTGGTAATGACACGTTGAACGGAGATCCAGTAGATCCATCCGAGGTTACGTTGTCGGTAGGAGGCACAGAGGTCATCACTCCYGTATCGTTCCTAGACGCGGACAACAACCCAACTACTCAGGTAGTATTGAATGCAGACGGCAGTGTAGACGTTCTTGCCGGTACGCCTGCGGGTACCTATACGTTGGAGTACAGCATCTGTGAGGTRTTGAATCCGGACAACTGTGCTACAGCGACGATAAGCATCACGGTAGAAGCGGCAGAGATAGTGGCGACTGATGACACGGTGATAGACATCRACGGTTACGATGGTGAGGATGATGTAGTGAATGTGTTTGATAATGACACGTTGAACGGAGATCCAGTAGATCCATCCGAGGTTACGTTGTCGGTAGGAGGCACAGAGGTCATCACTCCYGTATCGTTCCTAGACGCGGACARCAACCCAACTACTCAGGTAGTATTGAATGCAGACGGCAGTGTAGACGTTCTTGCCGGTACGCCTGCGGGTACCTATACGTTGGAATACAGCATCTGTGAGGTATTGAATCCGGACAACTGTGCTACGGCGACGATA
>NZ_JAKZGO010000032.1 GCF_022549785.1 Belliella alkalica | reverse complement strand
CATCCTGAGCCAGGATCAAACTCTCCATTGTAAAGTTTTTTGTAGAGATCTTTATAATCTCTTTGTTCCTGACGCCAATGGATATATATTCTCTATCTATTATTGCGAAACTAGCCCTAAGGCTTTGTCTCTGTCTCTTTGTCTTACAGTACTTCAATGAACTTATACACCGACTTTCCGGTGTCTTGAAACCCTCTCAGGCCTATTCCACAAACCCTCTTCCGAGTTGGGTTTGCAAAGGTAGAAATAGAATTTAATTTTGCAAAAATTATTTTTGATAAAATTAAATTATTTTTTCTCCTCTTTTTGAACAAAAATTAAAATTTCATTCTGTTTTTTAATTGCTGTTTCCCTCGTTTGGGAGTGCAAATGTGAACTTCTTTTTTTTATCCTGCAAACTTTAAAAAGAATATTTATTAAAATTATTTTTAAGGCTTGAATTTCAATTAGATAAATTTTCAAAGCTTCATAACATATTATGATATTCAAATCTTTTATGAATTACAAACATTGAAAACAATGCGATTTCAATCATTAAGCTTCCAAACTTCTATTGGAAACCAATTTAACAATTAACCTTTTATTTCTTTACTCTGAGAAAATGGAGGTGCAAGATTTCCTTTTGACAAAACTCAAAACGATTATGTATTATCGGAGTGAGCTTATGAGATAGTCTCTATCAAACTTTAAATGACAGATCCTAATCTAACAAAAGGATTAAGTGTGTTCTCGTCAGGATTCATATACCGATGCTCGATGCCGTCCCTGCAACTTTCTGAGAAATGTTTGTTTATTTCTCAAACAAAATCCTATTCTTGTAAGGGGATTAAGTGTGACCTCGTCAGGATTCAAACCTGAAACCTCCTGAGCCGTAATCAGGTGCTCTATTCAGTTGAGCTACGAGGCCATAATTGGGATTGCAAATGTAGATATGATTTTTATAATTACAAAGAAGCTACCAAAGGTTTTTTTGATTAAGTTAATGTTAGACAAATTACCAATTAAGAATAATTAAGATAAAAAGGACTATAAATCGCTGATGTTTTTATAATTTAGCCGCTCAAATTAAATACAACGACATCTTTCATGAAAAGACTTATTCTAATATTGATAGGAGGATTAATTACATTAAGTGTATCAGCTCAAGAACGAACCAAAACTCCAATCGGAGGAAGACCAGATGTAAAAGGTGATCTTTTTTTAGATTTTGGATTCAATACACTAAATAATAAGCCTGATGAATTAAAAACTCGATTTATCCCTTCCAGAACTTTTAATGTGTATTACCAATATCCCATAAACATTTTTGGAGAAGGGTCTGGCTTTACATTTAACCCAGGAATCGGAATAGGCACTGACAAAATGGCATTTACAGAAAACAAAACTTTGTTTAACAACCCTGCCGTTGGCCCTGAGTCAAGTCAACTTTTGGAAATAACGGATGTCTATGGAGACAATATCAGAATCAGCAAAAACAATGTTGCTGTTAATTACTTTGATATTCCCTTAGAATTTAGATATCATTTTAATAGAAACAATTACCAGAAAAGTATGAAAGTAGCTTTTGGCGGTAAAGTTGGTTTTTTGATGAATTCTCACACCAAAATCGCTTATGAAGATGAAAATGGCTTAGAAAGAAAAGTAAAAGACAGGCAAAATTATGGAATAGCACCAATTCGATATGGCTTGACGGCAAGATTGGGCTTTTCTGGCTTCAATGTATGGGGTTATTATGGTCTCAACCAAGTGTTCCAGAAGGATAAAGGTCCATTCTCAACACAAGCTAATCAAATCAACTTCGGAATCTCTGTAGCTCTTTTCTAAAATTCACAATAGTATTCAGTTCGATAAAAAAATTTTCGATTTTAAATCATTGAAAAAGTATCATTGATATTCACTTTAAATGTTTATTGATGAAAATAGCTTGGATATATGGAACTATCCCTGTAACGATAGAGAAAACTGATTTACCTTCGCTCAGATATTAATTGATATTAGATCCGCCGCCTCGGAGAGGCTCTTCCTAAATGTTGAGTATGAACTAGCAAGCAACCATGAAATTGAAGCAAATAGCAAAGAGGCGGGAATTCATAAAAAAAATAGAGTCAATAACAAAAAAACCGGCATTAGTCGGTTTTTTTTATGTCTACAACCAAACGAAATAAAAAGACCCGAAGCATACCCCAAAGCCTAACAATAAACCTCCAAGAACTTGCAAGGGAGTGTGTGCATTGAGGTAGAGTCTAGCAGTTCCTAAGATTCCTGTTAATATAATTACAGACAACACTAGGTTCAAAAGATTATTGCCCTGAACCATCATACTGAAAGCTAACACTATTCCAAGCAGCCCCCCTACTCCCATCATGTGGGCACTGATTTTCCAAAAATAACTGATACTCGTCAGTAATACCAAGCAAATTGATATGACAAACAAGGCAAAAATAAGCTTGTAATCCAGCCAATCTTTTTGATAAAAAAAGTAAGCAGTCACCAGATAAAGTAGAGTAATGATCGAAAATGGAAATACTCTGTCCCTATGGTTTTCCATATGTAGTGAGGGGATAGCTTTGGTGAAGCGCATTACTAAAATGATCCCCAAAGGAATAAATAAAGTATTTGCTGAAACCACGAACAAAACTAACGCCTTATTTATTCCTCCTATTGCTATTTCGGTTTGGGGAAGTCCAAAAAGCATAAATACAAATATCAAGGTGGGCATTACCAAAGGCTGAAAAACCACCGAGATTAACTCACATATTTTTTTATACACTTATAATTCTTTTCTAAGTCTTGCTACAGGAATTTGAAGCTGTTCTCTGTATTTGGCTACTGTTCTTCTGGCAATATTGTAACCTTTATCATTTAACAGCTTTACAAGCTTATCGTCTGACAACGGTTTTCTTTTATTTTCCCCATCTACTAATGTTTGTAACACACTTTTGACTTCTTTGTTACTTACATCTTCACCGGAATCTGTAGCTATTCCCTCAGAGAAGAAGTACTTCAAAGGATAAATCCCAAACTCAGTCTGAATCGCCTTGCTGTTAGCTACCCTAGAAACAGTGGATATATCCATTTCAATCCTATCGGCAATATCTTTTAAGATCATAGGTTTCAACTTGGTTTCGTCACCCTCGTAAAAGAACTCTTCCTGATAATCAAGAATAGATTGCATAGTTCTCAACAATGTATGTTGCCTTTGTCTAATTGCATCAATAAACCACTTGGCAGCATCCAATTTCTGTTTTACGAAAGTGACTGTCTCTTTTAACTTCTTATCTTTTTTGTCACTTTTATCATAAGCATCAAACATCTCCGAATAAGACCTACTCACCCGAAGCTCAGGAGCATTTCTTGAATTAAGTGAAATTTCAAACTTCCCATTTACATGAGTCAATATAAAATCAGGAATTATATACTGTGTTTTCACCATTCCATCAGATATCCCTCCTGGTTTTGGGTTCAACCTTGTTATTAACTGTACTGCCTCCTTTAGATCTTCATCTTCTATATTAAGCCTCTTCTGAATTTTAGTATAGTGTTTTTTTGTGAATTCATCAAAACAATCGTTGATAATTCTAATTGCATTTTGAACATTGGGATCGTCTGGATGCTCTTTTCGCTCTAGCTGGATCAAAAGACATTCCTGTAAATTCCTTGCAGCAATTCCTGCTGGATCGAAATTTTGAATTTTTCTAAGGATCTCTTCTACTTCATCAATATCCGATTCTATATTTTGGCTAAATGCCAAATCATTAATAATAGCCTCTAAATCTCTCCTGATATAACCATCACTTTCTATGCTTCCAATCAGCTGCTTTCCAATCAGCTTTTGCGTATCATCAAGCTTCAGATACCCTAGTTGCGACAATAACTGCTCATGAAGAGAGACGCCGCCAGACAAAGGGATTTCACGATCATCATCGTCGGGAGAGTAGTTCCCATCACCTTGCATTTTATACCCCCCGTAATCCTCATTGAGATAGTCATCTATATTGACATCCCCTTCTCTTGACCCTAGATCTTCATCAAAGTTTTCCGGAAATTCTTCCTCTGGGTTTTTCTCTTCCTCATCCCTCCCCTCTTCTAACGCGGGGTTGATCTCTAGTTCCTCCTCTACCCTTGCTTCCAACTCGGCGGTCGGTACTTGAAGCAATTTGATAAACTGAATCTGCTGAGGAGACAGCTTTTGTGAAAGAACCTGACTTAAATTAAGTTTTTGCATATAGAATAAGGATGAATTGTAGTAAAAATACTATAATCTTTTACGTCTGTAAAATGTTTTTGATTTTCAAATTTAGGAAATTAGATCAAATTTTTGATAAAAAGCTTATTATATCGTTTTTTTGCATTCCACTTGTCAATTCCCAAAGATTGGGAGTAATGCAAGAATCGGATTAAACTACACGTAGTCATGGCATTCAATAAAAGAATTAAAATCAAATCACTGCTGGAAAGCGATTTTGTGGGTCAGGAAGTGACTCTAATGGGATGGGTAAGAACCAAGCGAAGTAACAAAAATGTTTCTTTTGTCGCTTTGAATGACGGGTCGACCATCAATAATTACCAAGTAGTGGCTGATCCAAATATTATTGAGGAAGAAATTTTAAAAAGAATCACTACTGGTTCGTGTATCAAAATCACCGGACAGATAGTAGCTTCTCAGGGTGCTGGACAAAATTCAGAACTTTCGGCCTCCAAAATTGAAATCTTGGGAGACGCCGATCCTGAAAAATACCCATTGCAACCAAAAAAGCACTCATTGGAATTCCTCAGAGAAATTGCTCATCTAAGAATGCGCACAAACACCTTTGGCGCTGTATTTAGAGTGAGGCATGCGCTAGCTTTTGCTGTTCACAAATATTTCAATGATAAAGGCTTCTTTTATATCCATACACCAATTATCACTGCATCAGATGCTGAAGGTGCTGGAGAGACATTTAAGGTGACTACCTTGGACATGAAAAACCCGCCTTTGACGGAAGATGGCAAAATCGATTATAAAGAAGATTTCTTTGAAAGAGAAACGAATTTGACTGTATCAGGCCAATTGGAGGGAGAGTTGGCTGCGATGGCACTTGCTGAGATCTACACTTTTGGACCAACGTTCCGAGCAGAAAACTCCAATACAACAAGGCATTTGGCTGAATTTTGGATGATTGAACCTGAAATGGCATTTTATGATGCAGAAGACAATCAGGATTTAGCTGAAGACTTTCTTCAATCAGTCATTGGGTATGCTTTGGAGCATTGCAAAGACGACTTAGCTTTTCTTGACAAAAGGGCAGCTGAAGAAGAACAAAGTAAAAAAGTTGATCAAAGAAGTGAGTTAGGATTGTTAGAAAGATTACAATTTGTGACAGACAACAAGTTCGAAAGAATCACTTATACTGAAGCTGTAGAAATCCTCAGAAACTCGACACCAAACAAAAAGAAAAAATTCCAATACTTGATAAATGATTGGGGAGTAGATCTTCAGTCTGAACACGAAAGGTATTTGGTAGAGAAACATTTCAAAAAACCGGTTATACTTACAGACTATCCAAAAGAAATAAAGTCTTTCTATATGAGGCTCAATGAAGACGGAAAAACTGTAGCTGCGATGGACATCCTATTCCCTGGAATAGGTGAAATCGTAGGAGGATCACAGCGAGAGGAAAGATTGGAAAACCTTACTGCAAGAATGGAAGAAATGAATATCCCTCAAGAAGAAATGTGGTGGTATCTTGACACAAGAAGATTCGGTGCCACTCCGCATGCTGGATTTGGATTGGGTTTTGAAAGACTTGTGCAATTTGTAACTGGCATGGGAAATATCAGAGATGTGATTGCCTTTCCAAGAACTCCGGGTAATGCAGAGTTTTAATGAATAAGCATATTTACAATTTGCCAATGAAACGAAAAAAATCGGTTGACTTTGAAAAGTCAACCGATTTTTTTTTTGAAATTTCATAATTGCATTCAATCATTTTTCAAATAGATAAACACCACAGGAATCCTAGACATCCACAACTTTTATCCTTCTAATCAAAGGAATACATAGCAAACTAAAAACAATAGCAATATACCCTACCACATTAAAGTTGATGAGTTCACCATTTGCTGTTTCTGCCAAAATCAATCCTGCAACAAAAGAAGCCATTCCTGCTGCAATTTGCTGAACTGCTGAATTGAAACTGAGGAAACTACCTCTATTTTCAGGTAATGCCGTGCCGGTAATCAATGCTGATGCAGGCACCATCCTACCATTAGATGTCACAAAAAACATAGTTGAAATCAATAAGACATAAGGGATTGGAGTAGCTCCCAAATGAGTGATGACAGCTATAGGAATTACATTTAATGTCATGAATATGGTAAATATCTTGACCTTTCCATATTTATCTGTCAACTTACCTACCCAAGGTGATGTAAAGATAGTAAATGCACCACCTGCCATGTAGATATAAGTGAGCTCCATATCGGTGAAGCCTACATTTGCAACCATATAAGGACTCAAAAAAGGTATGATCATAAATTGCCCAAGCATCATCATGATGGTCAATGAAATGGCTCTCATTTGGTTTCCATTACTTGTTACTCTTCTGATTACTTGAATCGGAGTAGGTTTATTACTTTTTGTCACAATGTGATCTGTCAGTGATGGTATGAATTTGTAAATCATCCAAAATATACCTCCTGATAAAATCGCCAAGAATATGAATGGTGCATGCCAATTGGAAATACTAGCAATGAACAAACCAAAAGGCACTCCAAAAACCGAAGCTACCGAAAAGGCCGCCATCACCAAGCCCATGGCCCTCCCCCTCCTGCTGTCAGGTATGACATCTCCGATTATGGATAATATCAGAGCAGAGGTCAACCCCCCAAACAATCCTGAAATTATTCTTGCTGTCAATAAAACGATATAGTTTGGAGATAGGGCACAGGCAATAGTTCCCAAAAAGAAACCTAGAAAAACCCACATCATAATCGTTCTTCTATCATATTTATCCAGTACGAAAGCTCCCAAAAAACTACTCGCGCCAGCTGCAAAAGTATAGGAAGAGACCAATAGCCCAAATTCTCTTGGTGAAATTTCAAAAATCCGCATCAATTGAGGCCCGAGTGGCATCAAAATCATGAAGTCAACAATATGTGTAAAATTGATCGCAGCTAGCGTCCAAAGTAAAAGCTTTTCCTTGTTCATTCCAGTAAGATATCTAAGTCAAACCCTCATGGTTAGAAATAAGTTCTTTGGAATTCTCAGAAAACTTAGACTCCTGTTATCAAACATGTGTTTATAATTGATAAAAGCAGATAATTAGCATTTAGGAAATTTTCAACTCAACAAAAGTGGTTGGTATTTTTTCAATTATATCTGATGCTACCATTCCTCTCCTTTTGGATTCAGAGGCTAATTCTCCTGCCAATCCATGATGAAAAACACCACAAATAGCAGCATTTTCAGGAGTATATCCTTGACCCAAAAAAGAAGTAATCATACCAGTAAGCACGTCCCCAGAACCAGCAGTTGCCATATATTGGTTGCCGGAGGAGTTGAACAATTGCCTACCATCAGGCAGTGCAATTAAAGTATGTGCGCCTTTCAATATTAAAATGACCTCATATTTTATTGCAAAAGAAATGGCTTTTTCTATTCTCTCTGCATGATTTGCAACTTTACCTACCAGCCTTTCAAATTCTTTGACATGCGGTGTAAGTATAGAGTTCTTAGGTACTTTTTGTAACAAAAATGGATTTGAGGCTAATAGATTTATGGCATCGGCATCAATAACCATTGGTTTATTGAAACGAATCATAATTGAAAGAAAATAATCAGGATCAATGGTATTCCCCCAACCTGATCCAATTCCTATGGCATCCATTTCAGCAAGATCTGTGTTTGACTTGACCTGATAAAGCATGATTTCATTATAAGGAACTTGAATGCCTATACTGTCCTCAAATTCCGGGGCACAAGAAACCAAACCCGAACCAGTTCTCAGTGCTGCATAAGAAGATAAAAACAATGCTCCAAGTTTCCCTGGAGCTCCTCCAATAAAAAGAACCCTTCCAAAATCACCCTTGTGACTAAACCTGTGGAAAAATCTATGTCTGCTGGAAATATCTTGTTTCCGTATATAGAATGCCTTTTTACTGAAATCCTGAAGAAATCCATCTTCAATACCTATATCGATGATATGAAGATCTCCAGTAAATTGAATATGCTCTGGAAACAATAAGCTAAGTTTAGGAAATTGAAATGTGACAGTATGATCCGAATGAAATACTTGTCCGGTCGTAACTGAATCCGATGGCAAGCCTGATGGTAAATCAATAGCAATACGAGTTGCAAGAGAACTATTCAATTCACATATCAAATCACTAATTGGCCCTTCTAAAACTCTGCTTAAACCAACCCCAAATATAGCGTCTATTATGATACCCCCATCCTCAATTTTCTTATCCCATTTTTCGAAATTGGTTGCAGAAATATTTTTTGGCAATCTCTCAAAATTGGCCTGGAAATCATTTGAACAATCTTTTTCATTTTTCAGGTAAAAAACATTTATGGAATATCCATTTTCACTTAACAGCCTAGCTATGGCAAGTCCATCACCACCATTATTTCCAGGACCACAAAAAATATAGATTTGAACTTCTTTATCTTCGAAAACACCATAAAACCAATTTGTAAAAGCGTTAGCCGCTTGCTCCATTAAGTCTAAAGATAGAATACCTTTAGACAAGATGAATTCTTGATCAAGTTCTTTAATACTTTCCCCTACGAGTATTGGCAACATATCACACATTGACTGGTTTTTCAAAATCACTTTTGGGTATTTTTAATAAAAATAGAAAACCTAAACCAACAAAGAAAAATAATCCTAAAGCTAAAGAGCTATTTCTCATATTTCCTGTAAGTTGCTCGATAAAGCCATAGGAGAATGTCCCGAAAACAATTGCTATCTTTTCAGTCACGTCAAAAAAGCTAAAGTAAGAAGCATGATCCGTAGTTTCTTTAGGAATCAATTTGGAATAAGTAGATCTTGAAAGAGACTGAATACCTCCCATTACCATTCCTACTACAAATGCTAAAGCGAAGAATTGATATTCTGTATTGACAAAATAAGCGCCAATACAAATAAAGACCCAAATAAAAACCATAATAACAAGCGAACGCTTGTTGCCATAAATTTTAGAAATATAAGCAAACAAATAACTGCCTCCAATGGCTACAATTTGAATAATAAGAATTGTAATTATCAACATATCACCAGGCAACCCCAATTCTTTATCCCCAAAAGTTGCTGCCAAGTACATGACTGTTTGAACTCCCATACTGTAAAAGAGAAAGGCAGTAAGAAATCTTGTCATTACTTTGGAAGATTTCACTTTGAAATAAACTTCTCTTATTTCTTTATAACCTCTTAAAAGGAATTCCTTATCAACTTGTTTCTTATAAGGATTATTTGGCAAATGCTTAAAGGTGATTTGAGAAAAACCTGCCCACCAAACACCTGTAATCAAAAAAGACCATCTTGCAGCTTGCCCACCATCAGACAGTCCAAATAATTCTGGAGCCTCAATCATCACTAAATTCAAGATTAATAAAATAACACTACCTATGTATCCTAAAGAGTACCCTTTGGCACTTAAAAAATCAAATTCATCCTCAGTGGCTATTTCAGGCAAAAAGGCATTATAAAAAACAATACTACCTGCATACCCTATACTTGCCATCATGGCACAAATGATCCCATACTCTAAATTATCTCCTTCAAAAAAGAATAGCCCAACACAAGAAATAGAACCTAAATACGCAAAGAACTTCATAAAAAAGAGCTTCTTTCCTCCTGAGTCAGCTATACCAGAGAGAAGTGGCGAAATCAAAGCAATTACCAAGTATGAAAATGAAATTGAATATGAATAGAGGACGGTATTGACAATTTCAAAACCAAAAAAATCGACTAAATCACCTCTATCTTCGGACTTGGTAACACTGTTGAAATATACCGGGAAAATGGTAGAAGTGATGACCAAACTATAGACTGAATTGGCCCAATCATACATTGCCCAAGCGGATTGAATTTTCTTTTTACTCATAAACAAAGTGCAATTTTTCTCAAAGCTAAAAGAATATTTTGAGTGAATTAAAAATTGATAGGATTTTCAAAGTATCAATTTATAAATAGAAAAAGCCACTCTTTATAGAGTGGCTCAATCTAAAATATTAGAAATTGGGAAATTATTAATCCAACTTACCTACAGAAGCATAAAGTACTCTTCGTGCATCTACTTCTCTCAATTCAAATTGAATATCAGAGATTGGACCCATTTTAACTTCTCTATCTGCTTTCAAAGAAATAGTCAACATTTCTCTTTCAGATTCAGACCTTTTATCTTTCTCTTGGTTGACCCAAAGCGCAATATCAGTTGTATTTATAAGGGCATCATTAGCCTGAATTCTAGGCTCTGAACCATACAAAGCAGTGTTCTTTGGTTTACCTATATAAAGATATGATATCAACGTCTTTTTCTCCAACTTTTGAAGCTGAGTAGCTTCCGGGATTTTTTGATCGACCAACATTGTATTTTCTCTCAAAACAGTAGTAGTCATGAAGAAAAACAAAAGCATAAAGATAATGTCAGGTAGTGCAGAGGTAGGGATATTCTCCGAAACCTTGTTCTTTTTCTTAAATTTTGACATATTAGTTACCTCCTGATTTATCTGGTTCTGCAATTGATATCGCCATTGGTAAATCTGCTTTACCTCTATCTATAAGTTCTTTTTCAGCGGCGTTTTTACCAGACAGTGCTCTGTATTGCTCTGCCGTAATACCAACTCTCTCAGCATAAATTTCAAAATATGCTTTTTTCACCTGATCCAAAACTTGAAGATATACATCATAAGATGTACCACGGTTAGTCTTAATTGAAACTACTGCACCGCCTGTCAAAGGATGATCAGACGACTTAGGGTCTCTGTTTGCTTGTGACTTTAAAGATTCAGGAAGACTATTATATAGTGCGATAGCGTCTGCGTTAGGAGCGCCAAAGTTTAGTATAAAAGCCTTAACATCATCCGACAAGCTATTAGTATTGTCTAAATACTCACCTTCCACCAACAACTGATCATTTGCATTGACCAAAATATTGAAAATATTTCTCTCGTTAAGAGGTATTTCCGGTGGTGGTACGTTCGGGTCTTGCTTTGGAGGCAAGATATTGAGAATACCTTTATCCGAAGCAATTGTAGTAGTTACAAGCCAGAAGATCAAAAGCAAGAAGGCTATATCAGCCATCGACCCTGCATTTACCTCCTGCGCCATTCTGCCTCTTTTGCTAGCCATTACCTGATTGCTTTATTAAGTTCAGTAAATACGATACCTACTAATGCAACTATAGCTAATATATAAGTGGTCACTAACATACCTCCAACGAATTTCGTTAGTGTAGGAGTCATGTAAAATGGATCACCAATATACTTGGGAGCTACTTCGCTGTCAGCAGTACTGAATGCTATTAGGAAAATTACACCTAACACAACCACTCCTGCTGCGGTTTTTGCAAGACTTTTAGGATTATCTAGAGATTTGATCAAAGGCATAATTATTGCCACAATCGCACCAACGATAATCAATAAGTAAGATACGTATAAGAAAATATCTATAGAATCCATATTGAATTATTGCTAAAGTTATAAATAATTAATAGTTGAAACTATAATCAACCAGTAATTACTTAGTCAATTTATGCTTCACTAGGATATCTACCAAAGAGATAGAAGCATCCTCCATGTCGTTTACCAAAGAATCGATCTTTGAGACACAGTAGTTATAGAACAATTGAAGGATAATCGCAACGATCAAACCCGCAACTGTCGTCAAGAGTGCTACCTTGATACCACCTGCTACCAATGACGGAGAGATGTCACCTGCTGCTTCAATTGCATCAAATGCTGAGATCATACCAATTACAGTACCCATGAAACCAAGCATTGGAGCAAGAGAGATGAAAAGTGAGATCCAAACTAGACCTTTTTCCAATCTACCCATTTCAACAGAACCATAAGCAATGATTGACTTCTCAACCATTTCGATACCTTCAGAGTATCTCATTAAGCCTTGTGTAAAGATAGATGCAACTGGACCTTTTGTGCTCTTGGTTACATCTTTTGCAGCTTCGATACCACCTTGTTCTAAAGCTTCTTCAACTTTCGCAAGTAACTTCTTAGTGTTGGTTGTAGAAAGATTCAATGTCACGATTCTTTCCAAAGAAACTGCAAGACCTAAGATCAAACAAATAAGTACCGGAGACATAAAAGTAGTACCACCCTCAATGAATTTCTCCTTGATTACTTGGTGAAAACCTTTGTCTTCTTCGATGATTTCATCATCAACAATAACAGGAGCAGTATCTGCTTCAACTGCTTCAACAATTTCTGTTGTGTCATTTTCTGCAGAATCTTGGTCTGCGTCTTGAGCTTTCGAGATAACCGGAGATAAAAGGATTCCGGATAGCATGAATAAAGCGATTAACTTTTTCATAATGTAGATTTTAATAGACTTTAAATAAAGGTTAAACGGTTTCTAAATTAATATTGAATTTTAAAGTTATCATTTTTTCAATTCAAATTGCAAAGGATTGCTTCATATTTTTTTGAGAAAATAATATCAATAGGCTTTTTCAAAATCATTTCGCAAGCTAAATTATCCATTATGAAGTAATTAGGAAATTTATGCAAATGGGTTAAAACTAAATTAAATGGGAAAATATTAGTATTGATGTCATCAAGAAATTCTTTTGATGATACGCATTCCTACGCAAATATCTCGTTGAAAACTTTTTCTCAACAATAAATTAATTTTCATCTTTCACGAATGACAGATCTTCTTTGCACAAATACCATATCTATTTTTAAATTTACTTAGGCTTTGATTCGATGAACTAAAGTTATAAAAATAAAATGACATTTAAAAACACTTACAGATTAACGATTTAATTCTATTAATTAACTTTAGAAAAAAAGGTAAAAATTCAGACTTAAATCATTCATGAAATGAAACTTCAATTTGGTAAAAAGCATTGGAATGCATTATAAAATTAAAGAATATAGTTATTCGTCATGATATCAGATTGTAAATTTTCACATGAAATCATACGGATAATCGTTACTTAAAGTGAGAAGTAAAAGGGTTCATTAGTTATCGTCACGCAAATTGATCTAAAAAATTTGATTTTGTTTCGCTACTAATAAGGAAGCAGATCTGCATTTTACTTAAAAAAAGAAATGAAAAATATACAACAACCCATATCATCAATCTAGAAACTTAATAATTCGTGTGAGAAATTAAAAAGAATATCAGTAATACAAGTATTTGCGAGGAGCATCATAAAAAATACAATTGCTTTCTTTCAAAAAGCATCTAGATTTAAGCCTAATTTCGATACATTTCAAAATATAAAAACCTAACTTATTTATGTTGAATAGGTTAGGTTTTATTTTGCAGAGAGGAAGGGATTCGAACCAAACCTCTAAACGCATGATTATTAGACACTTATATTCTTTTTTCAAAATCTACTACACGAACTACGAACAGCCAATTTTAGGTAATTTTGAAACATTAAATTACTTAAAAAATTATTTTAATCAAAATTTAAACTATACAATTGATAGAAATACTGAATCAATTGAGTGATTTTTTAGTATACTTGATTGGCTCCTTTTTCATTTTATCAATTTCCACATAGTTTTAGTGTTCTTTCCCCCAATATTTACAAATTTTTGTAGATCCTCCAATAGCTTATTTATTTAAAAAGTCCAAAAACAAAGGCTTTTAACTAAACTTACAGATTTAAAAAAACTCACACCAAAAAGCTGTGAGTTTTTTTTGTAATTAAATTACTATTGCTAAGTATTTGAATTTGAATCCACCTGATATAGTGAATTACTCTATTACTTAAACTAACGTATTAGAATCGCTGTGGCAAAATGACAATTAAAATATAAATTTTCTTACCAAACAACTAACTTAACATGAAGTCCATTCTAATAACGTCTCGGAGAAGAAAACGACAAAACACAGACCAAAATCTCTAAAAGCCAACTGCGTAATCATCTCCCCTTGGATCACCTGCTCCTTCCAGTTTGCCAGTTTTTCTCACCAAAATCGCATCTATCCTTCCTATATTTCCCCGATCTATAAACTTATGTCCCATACCTGCAAGTTCCTCTCTTACCTGAATGCTTATGGCATCCTTTTCTAATTGAATATCCTCTGGATACCATTGGTGGTGAAAGCGTCTTGCAGTCACTGCTTGCGACATTGACATATCATGTTCCAAAGTATTTAAGATTACCTGAAACACACTAGTTATGATGGTAGAGCCTCCTGGGGTCCCTACTACCATCTTCAATTCCCCATCTTTTTCAATTATGGTGGGTGTCATAGCGCTAAGCATCCTTTTTTCTGGTGCAATCGCATTCGCAGCCCCGCCAAGTAAGCCATATTTGTTTGGATGCCCCGGTTTCACACTAAAGTCATCCATTTCATTGTTCAATAGAAACCCTGCTCCACTCACAAAAGTCTTGGAACCATATGCTGAATTGATCGTCGTGGTTAAAGAAACTGCATTACCAAACTGGTCAATAATGCTATAATGCGTAGTCTCTTCACTTTCAAAAACCTCAACTTCAAGCGCTTTCACGTCTTTACTTGAGCTTGCCAAAGATGGGTTTATTTCGTCAGCTCTTGACTTCAGATAATTTGGGTCCAGAAGCTGGCTGATTGGAACTTCCCAAAAGTCAGGATCCCCCAAATGAGAAGCTCTATCCGCATACACTCTTCTCTCCATTTCAGTCATAAGGTGAATTGTAGATGCTGTTTGGTGTCCAGAAGATTTAAGGTCAAAGTGGCTCGCAATACCCAGCAATTGCATCAATGCTATACCTCCACTACTAGGAGGTCCCATTCCAACAATTTTGTATCCTTTGTAATCTCCAATAATAGGGTCTCTCCATACTGCTTTGTAATTTTTTAGATCTTCAAGTGTCATGATGCCTGCCCCTTGATTCATCTCCTCCACTATAAGATCAGCAGTCTCACCTTCATAGAATCCCTTTTGTCCATTTTTTTGAATTCTTTTTAAAGTCTCAGCCAATTCTATTTGAACTAACAGATCACCTTCCTTCCATTCATCTGACTTGAGCAAAGATACTTTTTCAGGAAATCTGTTGTTTTCGGTAAAATCTTTTTTGAGACTATTGTAATTTCGAGCTTGTTGTGCAGTAATCTTAAACCCAGATTCGGCAAGTTCAATCGCAGGCTGTATAAGGTCTTCAAATGGCAAAGTTCCATATTTCGAATGAGCTTCAAACATCCCTGCAACTGATCCAGGAACACCAGCAGAAGTTACCCCATACAAACTTGCATTCACATCAACATTTCCTTCTCCATCTTGGTACATATCTTCTCGGGCAAGCATAGAAGCCTTTTCTCTGAAGTCCAATGTACTATAGCTTCCTTCATTATCTCTATATACCATAAATCCCCCACCTCCAATATTTCCTGCCGATGGATATACTACTGCCAAAGCAAAATGCACTGCAAACATAGCATCTATAGCATTTCCCCCATCAGCCAATACTTTTGCGCCTACTTTAGATGCTTCAGGATGAGCACTCACCACCATGGCTTTTTCTGAAATTGCAGATTTGCCTTCCACAAAATCTATTGTTTCTTTTTTATGCTCGCAAGCAAAAACAAGAAGAAAGAGCATAGACCATACTACAATGCCGTTTAATTTAAACATCTGCATATCGTTAGAATTAAATTTATTAAGATTTATTGTTGATTTTTTCTAATTGTGATTCCTACCAATTCTCCCGAAAATTCTCCCTTATTGACCACCAGTTTTCCATTGACAAATACATATTCCATTCCTTCACTATATTCAGAAGGCTGCTGAAAAGATGCGTTCTCTTTGATTTTCGTAGGGTCGAATATGATGACATCCGCGTGAAACCCTTGCTTGATGGCTCCTCTATCCTTTATTCCAAAATGAAAAGCTACATCCCATGAACTTTTTTTGATCATTTCTCCCAAACTTATAACCTGATCTTGGATTACATATTTTTCTATTTTTCGTGAAAATGACCCAAACTTCCTTGGGTGCCCCACCACACCATCTGAGCCCGTAAACACCCAATCTTGCTTCATAAAATGAATTAAATCAGATTCTTTCATATTAAAAGAAACTACCCTGACGCCAGCGGCTTTTTGTAATATCTCTATTACTAATTGTTCTGCAGGCATTCCATATTTATCACTCAGCTTATCCAAAGAATGATCATGATATTCCTTCAAATCCTCAGCACTAATTATCAAAGAAGCTTCGCCTCCCCTACGCCTGATATTTTCTTTGATTTCAAGTAAAATTCGATCTCTTAAGCTTGGTTCTTCCAACCTCTCCAACAACGCATCATATCCGCCATCTTCAGCCCATCTGGGAATCAATGCAGCAATCAGGCTAGTTCTAGAAGCTATATATGGGTATTGATTTGCAGTAATTTCCAGTCCTTCATTTTTGGCTTGTTCGATCATTTCGATTACCTGACCACTAAAACCCCACACATCTGAGCCTAATGCTTTAATATGAGAAAAATGCAGAGGAATATTTGCCTTTCTACCTATATCTAATGTCTCCTTGATAGACTCTATCAAACCAATTGAATACGAACTCTCATCCCGGATATGGGTATCATATATACCTCCGTAGGAGGCAGCTACCTTGGCGAGCTCTATTACTTCTTCACTTTTGGCAAAGCTACCAGGTGCATAAAACAAGCCTGTACTCATCCCAAAAGCCCCCTCTTCCATTGCTTGCGCTATAAGAGATTTCATTTTTTCTAACTGTAGGCTATCTGGCTGAACATCCTTTATACCAAGTATCAATCTCCTCACAGTCCCATGACCAACAAAAAGAGCCACATTTGTACCTATACCATTTTCTGTCCATTGCCTAAAACTTCTATCAATTGGAAAGGGGCTTCCACCATCGTTGCCTGCGAAAACAGTCGTCACTCCTTGAAACAAAGCTGATAAATTTTGATTTTTGTCTGGGCTGGAAAGGTCAGATTCCAAATGTGTATGTGGATCAATAAAGCCCGGTGCCAAAACCAATCCTGAAGCATCTATGTATTCGGCATTCTTTAAACCTTGAGATCGGGTTTCTTCACTATCCAATAAAACTATTTTCCCTTCTGAAATCAAAACATTTACTTTATTCGGATTTACAGAAATCCCATCATATACCATAGCTCCATGTATGTAATAAGACTTTCCACTATTATTTTCATGAAGAACTTGACAAAATAGGTTGTCAACACATCCCAAAATGATAGCACAAGTCAGGCAGAAACTTATAAAGTACTTCATTTGATCAAACTGTCTTTAGGTAAATCTTTCAACTTGTTGTTTTCACTATGAAAACCGATAATAGTCTGATATACAGTTGGAACAGACTCTTGTAATCTATCAAAAGTATCATCAGAAATATTTTTTCTTGAAAAAGGGACTATTTTGACATATTCCTGAATATCTCCAGCACTTCTTCCATATTTGTAATCATAGGTGAAATTTTGATTTCCTTCTGTTACTACATTTGTATTTTGGATGTTTGGTACACTTATATAAAACTCGCTGTCTGAGACTTGTCCTTTAGGATTCAATAGGTCATTTTCATTCAGAAATTGAAAAAGCTCTTCTGCAACATTCAATGCGGGGTCTACAATTTCAATGTTGGAGCTCATTAGATGTTTATACCTATAACCATCTTCATCTTGATATTCATAGAGTTCCTTTATCACGGCTTTCATTTCTTTTTCAAGATATGGATAATGTGTACATCCCAGAAGTACTACTTTGAGTGGTTTGGGATCTTTGCTAGCCTTGATTTTTTCCATCATGCTGACAAGATGATAACGTACGTAGTTTTCAGTACTATTGATCTGCAACACATCACAATCTTCGATGCTATTGCTATCACATAGCATTTTRCCATGGTCAAAATCAAAATTATAGACATCCATCAAAGTTTTGTAAATCGGAAAATCTTGATGGTTCAGCTCTGGCCCTCTATAATTTTTTCTTGGCTGGTCTGAACCARGCAAAATATAATCTGACTCTTGATCTACAGCTTCTGCGAGACCATGACCTCCTTGGTTGAAAACCTGAATATTACCTGTATAMCCTAACTTGTTTTTGTATTCCAAAATAGTATTTTCATAGCCTTTGGACGCAATAGTCCCTACAGTAGCAAAAACTGCAATTGACCCATCTTCATCAAGGGAAAATTTTTCGAGCGCTCCTTTTGCACCAGCATCAATAACCCCAATGATTTTTACAGGCAACTTTGCTTTTTGSGTAAACTCCACCAAGGCCTCCTTACCATATGCCGTTGCTGTATTGCAAGCAATGACTATAGCCTTCACCTTTTCTTTATCATTACTAAAATTTTTGGCATCTTGATCCAAGTAGTATTTCTGAGAAAATAGAAACTGGGCATCTTTGATAATGTGCTCAAGAAGTAAATCAGAATTGTTTTCAGCATAATAATTACCATAAGGCATATTTGCTTGATCTGCGAGATAAATGAATTTTTCATTGGCAAAATCTGGAATACCATCACTCCCGAAAGACCTTKTTGCATTGTTGAATTCATCAAACTCCAACACGGAGTTTAGGATCGTAAGTCCACCTGTTCCCGAATCAAAGAACCCTATTGGAAGGTCTGAGCTGATTTGATATTCTTCAGAGTTGATATAAAAAAAACTATCTTTCTGCCCAATGATGGCTTTTTCGATAGCCAAGAGTGTATTTTTCTCGGAATCTTGATTAGTATTTTGACAAGCAAAAAGTACTATGGCCAAAAATAATCCCACTAGGTTTTTTTTGTGTTTGTTAAATTTCCCCACCTTAGTTTCAATTTTTAATTGGTTTTAAAATATAATCATTGATCAAAATTGCGATATCTGAAAAGTGTTGGGAAGGTACACTCCCTTTGTACTTCGATGTCAAAACGATAATCATGTCCAGATCTGGAATGGTCATCATATATTGCCCACCAAATCCAATACCACAGTATGTTTTGTATCCCGACGCGTCAATCAACAACCACAAGTAGCCATATCCATCTATTGGGAATGGTCTACATATCCCTTGCGGAGTTACTATGAATGATATGCTCTCTTTCATCCAAGCCTAGTTGATTTTTATTTTAACGCCCAGGATTTTTGACCATCATACCTATTGTGGCATGATAAATAGGTCTAATTAAAATATTGGTACTCTCTTTATGAAAGCTAAAGGATCTACTTTCCATTGGGCTAAACGTATCCCAAATGGTTCAAAAAGGTATTTGTGTGAAAAATCCAAAAAGGACATTTCAACTATTTTGGATAAAATGACGCCTAGAAGGTGTATATCTCCTGTGCTATACCTACAGTATGCCCATTATGCATAAGCAATCTAAAACTCACTTACTACTCCCCCAGATTGAAAAATCCCTCAACCTAGTAGTTGGTATAGCGCATTAAATTGACTTTAAATGATTGCTAAATATAAGATTAACATTTTTTACTTCAAATACTTGAGATACAAAATAGATTATGGTTATTCGCAATAACACCAGCAAGTGAATTTTCACATGAAATCATGGAGAAAATCTTTTAAAATCAATGGCTTATTAGTTATCAATGCGAAAATTGATTTAGAAAACAACATTAGGTACGACTACTAGTAAGAATGCGGACATAAATTAAATTAGCTAAAAAAAGATTCTAAATGAATGTATTCTATAGGATCAAAAAAAGGGATATAATTCTATGGATTGTATCAATTCTAACTCACTTTAAACAAAAAAAGGACACTGTTTCCAGTATCCTTCGAAGTAGAGAGGAACAGGACTCGAACAAGTGTCTGTCGCGGCGGATAAGAGCCACTCCAAAAATAATGACATAAAAAAAAACCAAGCATCTCTGCTTGGTTTCGAAGTAGCGGGAACAGGACTCGAACCTGTGACCTTCGGGTTATGAGCCCGACGAGCTACCAACTGCTCCATCCCGCGATATATCTTTATTAAATCAAATCACTTTTTTGTGGACTCGAACCTGTGTCCGCCGCGGCGGATATGCGTTCTACGATTTGCCAAGGCTAATCCATCCAGCGATATATTTTTATCGATTATTTTCTTTGTTGATCAGCCATTTGCTGATATCGTGGTACAAAAGTAGTGGTATATATTCTCTTTTGCAAGTATGGATACCAATTAATTTTAAAAACAATGTCGGCTTATTTCTTCTATCTTGATTACCAATACTTTAAAAACCATTAAAAACAAGTATATCCCAAATGTGATTTTTGGGATATACAATTATTGGAATTTTAAAATCAATCCATTATGATCTTAAAGCTCGGATCGTCATCTGTGTAATTCACATTGATGATCTTTTCTGCTCGCTCTAACAAAACTCTACTAGAACTATTGAGATGTCGGATATAAACCGTCTTCCCTACCTTCTCATATCTTTCTGTCACTTTATGAATTGCATCTATTCCTGAATGATCCACGATTCTACTTTCTTTAAAATCAAGAACAATCTCATCTGGATCATTGATCGGATCGAATTTTTGCCCAAACGTCAACGCTGAAGCAAAGAACAATGGCCCGAACACTTCATAATGCTTTACCCCGTTTTCATCTATCCTTTTTCTAGTTCTGATCATTTTGGCATTTTGCCATGCAAATACCAAGGCTGAAATAATCACACCTATCAATACAGCCAAGGCAAGATTGTGAAGAAAAACCGTCACTAAAGTAACTACCACCATCACCAAAACATCATGAAATGGCACCTTCCTGAACACTTTCAACGAAGCCCACTCAAAAGTACCAATTGCTACCATAAACATCAACCCAACTAGTGCTGCCATCGGAATCATCTCTATATAAGTAGATAGGAACAAAATAAACATCAAAAGTCCGACTGAAGCGACTATTCCCGAAATCCGATTCCTTCCTCCAGCATTTACATTGATAAGTGACTGTCCGATCATCGCGCATCCACCCATACCACCAAAAAATCCCGTGGTCAAGTTTGCTATACCTTGGGCAACACACTCTTTGTTTCCATGACCTCTTGTTTCTGTAATCTCATCAATAAGTGTCAATGTCAACAAACTCTCTATCAACCCCACTCCTGCCATGATAGCTGCATAAGGAAGAATTATCATAAATGTATCCCAATTCAAAGGTACTGATGGTAAATGAAATTGTGGCAAACCTCCACTAATTGAAGCTAGGTCTCCTACTGTCCTAGTATCTATACCCCCAAAAATCACAATTATTGATACCACCAATATCGCTACAAGTGCAGAAGGAATCACAGTAGTAAGTTTTGGCAAAAATTTGATGATAACCATCGTCAAAATCACTAGGCCAATCATCATGTATAAAGTATTCCCTGTCATCCAAACTTCAATCCCCTCTGGGGTTTTGAATTTGAATTGGTCAAATTGTGCCATTGCTATCACTATCGCTAAGCCATTGACAAATCCGAACATTACAGGGTGAGGAACCAACCTGATTAGTTTGCCAAGCTTCAGCAAGCCGACCAAAATCTGTATAAGACCCATCAAAACAACTGCAGCAAATAGATACTCAACCCCGTGGGTAGCCACCAAAGCCACAACAACTACCGCAATTGCTCCTGTTGCTCCAGAAATCATCCCCGGACGACCTCCCAAAATAGAGGTGATCAAACCTATCATAAAAGCTGTATAAAGTCCAATCAACGGACTTACACCTGCAATTAAAGAAAATGCAACAGCTTCTGGCACCAAAGCCAAGGCTACTGTCAGCCCTGATAATACTTCATCTTTCAGATTTGCCTGCGTAGGTTTAAACAGGCGATAAAACATCTGTGTCATAGTGTAATATGTTTAAAAGGAATGATCTTAATAAAAGGCAATATTATGCTACCCCTAATCAGGTGATTAGCAGATTTAAATTAAAAAAAGAAATACTCAGGGTGGAGTACAAGTCATCTCTTTGCCTTGTGTTTTGTTTAAAGAAGGCGCAAAGCTAAGCTTTTTATGCTTACAATCAGAATTAAATTTTACTTTACTCTCTTTACAAAATGATTATAGCTATTCTTCCCTGAATCTTATGCTAAATCATTATAAAATTGCACTCCAAGAAAACTTAAACCCAAAAGCTCTCTATACAACTTTGGCTTTTAGATTATTTTCTTCAACTTTAAAAAATGTTTGAAAACTGCCCGCTCTGCCTATCTTCCAGCTTTAATTTTGAATGCAGGGATGAATTTACTTGTTGCCAAAATTGTGATCTGATTTTTAGGAAGCCGAAATCTCCGTTTTTGGGAAAGGGAGAAAAAGACCATTACCTAAAACATAAAAACGGCCCACAGTTCCCCGGATATGTTTCATTCTTAAAACAAGCAGTAAACCCATTGCTCTCCTATCTCCAGCCTAGCATGAAGGCTCTTGATTTCGGGTGTGGCCC
Source organism: Belliella alkalica (assembly GCF_022549785.1). Classification (GTDB taxonomy): domain Bacteria; phylum Bacteroidota; class Bacteroidia; order Cytophagales; family Cyclobacteriaceae; genus Belliella; species Belliella alkalica. The sequence continues at coordinate 567 of NZ_JAKZGO010000032.1, read as the reverse complement.
AGGCCCCACAATCGATTCCATTCTTCAAGAGTATAAAATCTCTTGTGACAATTATGATCCGTTCTTTTTTCAGGACGGCATCAAGTCTTCTGAATATGACTTGATTTTTGCAACTGAATGCATAGAGCATTTCCACTTTCCAAAAAATGATTTTGACAAAATCTTCAATCTACTAAAACCACAAGGCTTTCTTTCCATCATGACTGAATTGCATCCTGGTTTGGATAAGGTTTCTGATTGGTATTACATCAAAGACCCTACGCACACCACATTTTTCTCCAACAAAACTATGAAATGGTTATCCGAAAAATTTTTGTTAAAAACTATCTACACTGATGAAAAAAGAGTAATCATTTTTCAAAAACCATAAAAAAAACCACCTCAATTTTGAAGGTGGTTTTTTTATGTAAATGACACTTGAAAACTCAGATAATCAAATCCAATTTCCTGCTAGATTTTTTTTTAACTCAAATCAAATCCCTCTATTCAACATCTGTACAACTTTCATGATCTCTTGATCGAGCATTTTGTTGACTACTTCAAAGCGTTGTTTTGAGTTTACAGATT
>NZ_JAKZGO010000031.1 GCF_022549785.1 Belliella alkalica | reverse complement strand
GGTATCTTTGAGGAGCTGCAGAAGGAGTTGATAGCGATCCCTATCGTATATTTTGATTTTGACAAGTCGTTTATCAGACCAGTCCATATGAAGGAGTTGGAGCGTACTGCGATCATGATGCGACGTATGCCGAACTTGAACCTGTATATCGAGGGTCATACCGATCAGCGTGGAAGCGAGGAGTACAACAAGTCCCTGTCAGAGCGAAGATCGGAAGTTGTGATGAAGTACTTGGTGAACAGGGGTGTRGATGCMGCAAGGATGCAGCACGAGTGGTTTGGCAAGACAAGGCCGGTAGTGGACTGTGGAGAGTGCAATGCCGCCCAGCATCAGTTAAACAGAAGGACAGAGTTGAAGCTGAAGAAGTAAAAAAGGTGCCCGCTTGCATAGGCATAGCATGCGGGAAGTCTCTTAAAATCACAATAAAAAGACTCACCTCTTAGAGGTGGGTCTTTTTATTGTTTAAGTTGTAATGGTTATTTGAAATGAAACAAATAGGTGAATTTGTCAATTTAATCATGCACATAATCGTCCTTTATGCTACTGTACAGGGGTTTTTAGTTGATTAGTTTTTTTGGTACTAATAAAAGAGTAGACGGTTATATAAAATTATACAGTAACTTTTAGTATTAATCTTAATAAGATTACAAATACGCCAGAGTATAAAAACATGATATTAATCATGTTTTGACCTTATTCTAATCACAAAAAGGGAGTGTTTAAGGATTTAGCTTTGTATTAAATAATACGAAAGCTATGCATCTAAAAGAAGGAGTTGATTTAAAGCTGACAATTCCAGACGAATTGATAGAGAAATATTTTTGTAATCAATTGCCGTCGGGATTTTCTGAGCTTCTTGAGTTACAAGGAAGCTTAATGTGTCATCCAAACCAACATCCTAGTTTAATCACAGCATATTTACCCAATGTTCTTGATTGGCTTCATGAATCTGAGATGCCTAAAGTTTTCGAGGAAAATCCATGCAACATTCCAGTTCTTTTGTATGACAACAAACTATCAACTGATCAATTACTATTTCATTATGATGGTACACTTGCATCTGCTGATTTGATCAAAAATTTCATAGAGCTTTTCCAAAACAACATAAGAAGTAGCAAGGCTACGATTATTTCACCTTCTTTCATACCAAAGGCAAAACAAAGGGATGAACAAGAGCTAATTCAATTGATCAGTGAACATACCTACGAAACGTCATTCATCAAGTTTAACTTTACAAGGATTGGAGATTTTTGGTCTTATGCTGTCAAGCATAAATGTACTATGCTAGTAACTTCCAAAAACTACCAAGCAGACTTGGCGAAAGTCCTTTTTCATTTCTACAAAGGAGGGATGTGGTATAATAACCTGTCATTTTATTTATCCTATTGATTTTTTCCATGACAAAAAGCATGTACCAAATTATCAAATCAAAACACCAAAATGGGTAAGGTAAGTAAAATATATACTCCAATAGCAAAAGCAAACTGCTACCACTGCGGCGAAAGTTGTGTGGATGAAGTCTTGCATTTTGATGAAAAAGAGTTTTGCTGCTCTGGTTGTAAGCTTGTATATGAGGTTTTGAATGAAAATGACTTGTGTGCTTACTATGAAATAGCCGAAGCTCCAGGTACCAGTTTGGGGAACTCAAAAGCAAAGGATAATCGCTTTGATTATTTGGATGATCAGGAGATTATTGACCGCTTGATTGATTTTCAAAACGATTCAGAAGTTCACATCACATTCACTATTCCATTGATCCATTGTGCATCCTGTATTTGGTTGCTAGAAAATCTTCAAAAGCTTCACAGTGGTGTCGTCTCTGGACGAGTTGACTTTATCAAAAAGAAAGTTCAGGTAAAATATTCAAAAGGTCAGATTAGCCTTAAAGAACTGGTTCAGTTGCTTTCAAGAATAGGATATGAACCTTCACTCAACTTAGCTGACATTGACAAGAAAAATGCTTTGCCTACAAATAGAAAATTGATTTTCAAATTGGCAGTAGCTGGATTTTGCTTTGGAAATATGATGCTTTTCAGCTTGCCAGAATACTTCGCAGAGGCAGAGTTGCTAGGGCAAGGTTTCAAAAAGACATTCAATTATCTAAATGTACTACTTTCTTTGCCTGTGTTTTTTTATGTCGCCACAGACTATTACAAATCTGCCTGGCTTTCCTTGAAAAACACTGCCGTAAATATGGATGTACCAATAGCTTTGGGCATAGTTACACTGTTTTTTTATAGTCTGTATGATATTTTTTTTCTTGGTAATGAAGGGTATATGGACACCTTGGGTGGGTTGTTATTCTTCTTGTTGATTGGGAAATATTATCAACAAAAGACTTATGACACCTTATCATTTGACCGTGACTATAAATCATATTTTCCTGTAGCAGTCACCAAGCTGGTCAAAAACGAAGAAGAGGTAATTCCCCTAATCAAATTGAAGGTTGGAGATATCATCAGGGTTAGAAATGAGGAGTTGATCCCTGCGGATAGTATTTTGTTGGATGGTGATGCATATATAGACTACAGTTTTGTAACTGGTGAAGAAGTGCCAGTAGCCAAAAAACAAGGAGAGCTTATCTATTCTGGAGGAAGGCAAAAAGGAACTGTCTTGACTTTGACAGTCCAAAAATCCCCATCTCAAGGATACTTGACAGATTTATGGAACAATGAATCCTTCGAAAAAGAGAAAGTAAACAGTCTTGAAAATTTAGCAAATAAGGTTTCTGGAAAGTTCACTATGGTTGTTTTGCTTATAGCAATATCAGCTTTGATTTATTGGGTACTCCAAGGACAAGTTAGTTTGGGAGTTTTGACATTCACATCGGTTTTGATTATTACATGCCCTTGTGCTTTGGCTATGTCCACTCCATTTACTTTGGGAAATACGCTCAGGGTATTTGGGAAAGGGAAATTTTACTTGAAAAATTCCCAGACGATAGAGAAAATCGCAAAAGTTGATACGGTAATTTTTGATAAGACAGGCACCTTGACTGATCCTAATAAAGCAAAGGTTAAATATATAGGAGAATTGCTTTCTGATGAATCTAAGCAAATCATCAAGGCCATGGTCATGCACTCTACGCATGCTTTGAGTAATAGAATCAATTCATATTTGGATAAAATTACTCCAGTGCAGCTTCAAAGCATAGACGAGACTCAAGGAAAAGGTTTGGTTTGTCAATACAAAAGCCAAGAGTTTCGTTTGGGGTCCATGGAGTTTGTAGGAGCTTCAAGTAATGGATTGCCTGAAGGGGGGAACTTAGTGTTTTTTGCTGTAGAGGATTATGTTTTAGGTTATTTCTTTATCCAAAGTGGTCTTCGTGAAGGAATCCAAAATGTGGTTTCAGAAGTGCGGCAAGAAAGGGCAGTACATCTTCTTTCAGGAGATCAGGATCATGAAAGGGTTAATTTGAACAATATTTTTGGTGAAGGCATATCCATGAATTTCAATCAAGGACCTAGTGACAAGCTTGCTTACATCAAGCGATTGAATAACAAAGGAGCGAACACCATGATGGTAGGTGATGGCTTGAATGACGCTGGGGCACTTCGAGAAAGTCATGTAGGGATAGCAGTAACTGATAAGGTGACAAACTTCTCTCCTGCATCAGATGCGATTATGGATGCATCGGTCATTTCTAAGCTTCCTGCTTTTCTTGATTTCGCAAAGACTAGCAGAAGTATTATCAAAGCAAGTTTTGGGTTAAGTTTTACCTACAATGCGGTTGGGGTTTACTTTGCTGTGCAAGGTTTGGTAAGCCCTGTTTTCTGTGCGATTCTAATGCCTATCAGCAGTATTTCGGTGGTGATTTTTACAACAATCACTACGAATTATCTAGCATATAAGCGCGGTCTAAAAGATAAAATCTGGTAAACATGGAAGTCATATTCATCTTAATAGCAATCAGTTTAATCCTGGCGGGTTCATTTCTCTACCTATTCTTCAGAGCGATGAAAGATGGTCAGTTTGATGACAATCATACTCCAGCGATTAGAATTCTATTTGAAAATAAACAGTCAAAAATCGATAAAAAAGTACCAACAAATAAAATAAAGTAAGTATGTCAGGGACAACATTGGAACAGTTCAGTTACGACAACAAGATCGTAAAATACTTTGGCGTAGCCACAATAGCTTGGGGTATCGTCGGGATGTTGGTCGGGATATTGGCAGCTACCCAGCTGTTTTTGCCCGAGGCCAACTTAGGGAATCCTTATACTACATTCGGTAGGATTAGGCCATTACACACCAATGCAGTAATTTTTGCATTTGTGGGTAACGCAATTTTTGCTGGAATTTATTATTCCATGCCAAGGTTGTTGAAAACACCCATGTGGAGCAAAGCACTTAGCTGGTTTCATTTCTGGGGATGGCAACTGATCATTCTTTTGGCAGCGATTACCTTGCCTCTAGGGCTGACAAGTTCCAAAGAATATGCGGAATTGGAATGGCCAATTGATATCTTGATTGCAGTGGTTTGGGTTGCTTTTGGAGCAAATATGATTGGTGCTTTGATCAAGAGGAGAGAGAAGCATATGTATGTTGCGATTTGGTTTTATCTGGCTTCCTTCATTACTGTAGCAGTACTTCATATTTTTAACTCGCTAGCACTCCCTGTTTCTTTCTTCAAAAGTTACTCTGCGTATGCAGGGGTTCAGGATGCTTTGGTTCAGTGGTGGTATGGGCATAATGCAGTTGCATTTTTCCTTACGACTCCATTCTTGGGTTTGATGTACTATTATTTGCCTAAAGCGGCAAACAGACCTGTTTATTCCTATAAACTATCGATTATCCATTTCTGGTCTTTGATTTTCCTTTATATCTGGGCTGGACCTCACCATTTGCTTTACACAGCTTTGCCTGAGTGGGCTCAGATTCTAGGTGTGGTATTTTCAGTGATGCTGATAGCACCTTCTTGGGGAGGTATGGTCAATGGTCTTTTGACTTTGAGAGGAGCTTGGGACAAAGTACGAGTTGATCCTGTTTTGAAATTTATGGTAGTGGCTGTGACAGCTTACGGCATGGCTACTTTCGAAGGCCCTTTGCTTTCTTTGAAAAATGTAAATGCTATCGCTCACTATACTGACTGGATTGTAGCACACGTACATATTGGAGGATTGGGCTGGAATGGTTTCTTCACTTTTGCGATGCTATATTGGTTATGGCCAAAAATGTGGAAGACCAATTTATACTCGACTAAACTCGCTACCACTCACTTTTGGATGGGAACCATAGGAATCATCTTCTATGCGCTACCAATGTATGTAGCAGCTTTGACTCAGTCATTGATGTGGAAAGAATTCTCAGATGCAGGCAGATTGGTTTATCCTAACTTCTTGGAGACAGTGGTGCAGATTGTACCAATGTATATGCTAAGAGCGTTTGGTGGAGTGTTGTATTTATCTGGTGTATTCTTGATGGTGTACAATATGTTCAAGACAGCTAGCCAAGGGACTTTCGTACCTGAAGAAGCTGACGAAGCTCCGGCTTTGGTACCACACAAAGAAGAAAAAGGAGAGTTTTGGCATAGAGCATGGGAAAGAAAGCCTATTTTCTTTACAGTCCTTGCTACTATCGCAATTTTGATTGGAGGAGCTATTGAGATAATCCCTACTATTTTGGTAAAATCCAATGTGCCTACTATTTCTAGTGTAGAACCTTATACGCCTTTAGAACTTCAAGGAAGAGATCTTTACATATCACATGGTTGTGTAGGTTGTCATTCTCAGATGATTAGGCCTTTCAGATCGGAGACGGAGCGTTATGGAGAGTATTCTAAAGCGGGCGAATTTGTCTATGACCGTCCATTCTTGTGGGGTTCCAAGCGAACAGGTCCAGATTTGCATAGAGTGGGAGGTAAGTACCCTGATAGCTGGCATTACCATCACATGGTAGATCCTCGAAGTATGTCACCAGGTTCTTTGATGCCACCATATCCATGGTTAGCAACCAATATGATGTCGCATAATGATGTCCCTGCTAAAATCAGGACCTTACAGAAATTGGGCGTTCCATATGCTGAAGGGTATGATCAACATGCAAATGCAGACTTAGATGCTCAGGCAGATCAGATTGTAGCAAACTTGCAGTCTGCAGGAGTGGAAGTATTGCCACAATCAGAGATCGTTGCTTTGATAGCATATCTACAACGATTAGGTACGGACATTAAAAAGACAACAGCTTCTAACCCTTAATCCACAGAACTATGAAAAAAGATATTTTAAGTTCCATCGAGAACATAGAAATCTACCCTATCATCTCTCTCTTGATCTTTGTGCTCTTCTTTGTAGGGATGTTTATTTGGGTAGTCAAAGCAGATAAAAACTACATCGACCACATGAAAGACTTGCCTTTCGAAGATGAAACACAAAAGAACAGCGGCTATGAAAAAGTTTAAAATCTTATTTACTGTCCTGATAAGCTTCTTTACAACGCTTTCAGCATTTGCTCAGACTAGTGAAATGTCCTGGGTAAATAAATTCCAAGAAATGGATAGTAGCCAACTAACACTATTAGTGATTTTGGCAGTGGTACTAGGAGTTATTTTATTGCTTTTGGTTTTAATGATTTACTTGATGTCATTTATGGTGACTGTTTTGAAAAAGGATAGTCCTCAGACAGAGTCCGAGCCATCTTGGTGGGATGAGTTTAAGCTGAAATACATTGTAGGTAACATGAAGCCTGTGGGTGGTAAAGAGGAGAAAGAAATGATGCTTGACCACAGCTATGATGGTATTGTGGAGCTTGATAACCACATGCCGCCTTGGCTTGCTAATGTGTTTTATGTAACGATCGCTTTTGCTATAGCCTATTTTACATATTATTCAGTATTAGGACTTGGTAAGACTCAACTAGAGGAATATCAGGAAGAATTGAAAATTGCCGCTATTCAAGCTGAAGAATACAAACTCTTGGCCTTGAGCTCTATTGATGAAAATACAGTGGTGTTCGATTCCTCTACTCCAGCTATCAATTCAGGAAAATCTATCTATGATACCAACTGTATTGCCTGTCATGCTGCAGATGGTGGTGGTGGAATAGGTCCAAACTTGACCGATGAATATTGGATTCATGGTGGCAGTATTTCGGATATTTTCAAGGTGGTAAAGTATGGAGTCGTCGAAAAAGGGATGATTCCTTGGCAAGATCAATTGAGCCCAGAAGAAATGCAAAACGTGTCCAGCTATATTTTGACACTAACTGGAACCACTCCTGCAAATCCAAAAGAACCTCAAGGCGAGAAGTATGAACCTGCTATTGAAGAGCCCTTGGATGCTTTGACTGAGGATGAGTTGGAATTGGTACCGGTAGAGGAAGAAGAAAATCAGATATAAAAGAAGATGAATAGCAAAAAAGGGGCTTTCGACCCAAACAGCTTTAGGGATTCTCTAGGGACAGTTCAAGAGGACGGCAAAAGAAACTGGATTTACCCAAAAAAGGTATCTGGGAAATTTTACCGTTGGAGAACCTACTTGTCTTGGGTTTTGCTGGCAATATTATTCGCTGGCCCATTTATCCAAGTTGGCGGAAGACCTTATATGCTATTCAATATCTTCGAAAGGAAATTCATCATCTTCGGGGCAGCATTTTGGCCACAGGATACTCACTTACTGATCTTTCTGCTTCTTATTTTCTTTGTATTTATCATTCTATTTACTGCTGTTTTTGGACGGGTCTTCTGCGGGTGGGCCTGTCCACAAACGCTCTTTATGGAAATGGTTTTCAGGAAGATTGAATACTGGATAGAAGGTGATGCCAATCAGCAGCGTAAACTCAATGCAATGCCTTGGAATTCAGAGAAAATCTGGAAAAAAGGTTCTAAAATGGCGATTTTCACTTTCATTTCTCTATTGATCTCCCATACTGTCATGGCTTATTTGATAGGAGTGGATCAGGTGAAAGAAATCATAAGTCAACCGCCTTCAGCACATTTGTCTGGCTTTATTGGCTTGATGGCATTTACAGGAATCTTTCTATTCGTTTTTTCATGGTTTAGAGAGCAAGCTTGTATCGTAGTCTGCCCTTATGGCAGGCTACAGGGTGTGTTGCTTGATGCGAATTCGATCAATGTCACTTATGATCATGTCAGAGGGGAACCAAGAGGGATGATCAGAAAAAACAAATTAGAAGAAACACCAAAAGGTGATTGCGTAGATTGTAGTCTTTGTGTGCAAGTCTGCCCCACCGGGATTGATATCAGAAATGGTGTACAGATGGAATGCGTAAACTGTACCGCTTGCATCGATGTCTGTGACGAAGTAATGGTCAAAGTGGACAGGCCAAAGGGTTTGATTCGTTATGCTTCAGACAATAGCATATTGAAGCAAACACAAAAATTATTGACACCAAGAGTGAAGATTTATTCTTTCCTTTTGATCATTCTGATGGGAGCTTTTGTGGCACTGATCGCGACTAGAGATGATTTGGGAGCGACAATTACAAGGTTCAGGGGAATGACTTATCAGGCGAGAGATACTGGTGAGATTAGTAATTTGTATGAAGTTTCATTTATCAATAAAACATTCGATGCGCAGCAAATAGAATTGAAAGCTGAAGATCCTCTATATCAAGTAGAAGTAGTAGGAGATCAGAATTGGACTTTGGAAGGGCAATCAAAGTTTGACGGAAGATTCTTTCTTGTAAAAAATCAAAAAGATGTACTAGTAAACCAAGATAATGTGGTGCTACTGCTGCTTCAAAATGGAGAAGTTATTGACAAGATCAAGACAAGCTTTGTAGGGCCGATTTCAAGAAATTGATACTTTGGTGTTGAATCTAGTGTTATTTTAAAAGTAAAATGATGGCTGGGCAGAACGTTCTAAGTTAAGTGTTAAATGTTAATTGTGGCTTATGCTAAATCCATTGAGACGGACAAGCTGATTTAACATTCAATACTTTTAATCAACTGATTATTTGGAATAGGAACCCAGCTCACCCTAATGTAAATTATCAAGAAACTTAATAATCAGGAAAAAAATGGATTGGGGAAAAGGAATAGTTATAGTGATTGCTGTCTTTGTAATGCTTATGGCAGGATTAGTTACAATCTGTGTGAAGCAGGATGATATACATTTGGTTACGCAAAATTATTACGAAGAAGAAATCAAGTATCAAGACCAAATTGATAAAATTGTCAATGCAAACGCATTGGACTATGAAGTATTGACCTACAACACACAGGTCAAAAGAGTGGTGATGAACTTGCCTTTAGGCTCAAAAGGCACATTGCACTTATTCAGGCCATCAGATGCTAGGCTTGATAAGAAAATTGAATTTCAATTGATTAACCTTGATGAAAACACTGTGGATGTTTCTTCATTGAAGTCAGGCTATTGGAAGGTAAAGTTGACTTGGGAGGAGAATGGAGTAGCGTATTATGAAGAGAAAAAAATCAACATCTAAATGATTTGGACTGCATTTTTATTGGGTTTTTTGGGTTCTTTCCATTGTCTGGGAATGTGTGGGCCTATTGCTTTGGCGGTTTCTGCCAAGGATAATGCTCCTTTTCTCCGCAACAAAATCATCTATAATCTTGGAAGAACACTCACTTATTCTTTATTGGGTGCAGTCATAGGGATGATAGGATTTTCTTTGGCTTTGGCAGGAATACAGCAATGGGTTTCAATCATAATGGGAGTTGTTATTTTGTTAATGGCATTTTTTTACAAACGTTCGGAGCGGATTATTACACAGTCGGGTTTGTTTGGAGCTGTATATAAGCTGAAATCTTCTTTGGGGTATTTTTTGAAAAAAGGCGGAAGCCCAGCCTTTTTTGCATCTGGCATGTTAAATGGGCTACTACCTTGTGGGATGGTTTATATTGCACTGATTGCTTCATTGGCTTTGCAAAGTCCAATGCTAGGAACCGCATATATGTTTTTCTTTGGATTGGGAACCATTCCAATGCTGATTGGAGTGATGGTTTCTGGAAAAATCCTTTCCCTAAAAGTTCGAACCAAACTAACTTCTGCCTTGCCATACTTCGCAATGTTTATAGGTATTTTGTTTATTGTTAGAGGTTTAGGCTTGGGGATTCACTATGTGAGTCCGAAATTGCAGGTCTTTGATTACGGAAATAAACAAGTGGAGATTACGATATGTCGATAATCAATCGAGATTTTAAACTTTATTTTCTCATAAAAACCTGTTCCGTAGAATTCACGTGAGACGCCTAAAAAGGAAAGGTTTACAAAGAATTTTACATTACCACGTCTTTTTTCATGTCTTTAAGTTACCTTAAAAACGCTGCTGTGTACCTGAGGTCACTTTACTTGTTACTTGTTACTTTCAATTTTTCACTTGATTGTCTTGTCGCGTCCTGAAAATAGTTGACACTTTTATATCGATTTCCTAAATTACAAATAGCCATACAATTACCTCCTGTGTCGATAACTATCGGCATAGGACAGGGATTTTAGGGCAAATCTGTCTTGATCCTTATGTTTCATGTCTTGTCTACAATCTAAAATCTAAAATCAAAAATAACTTCCCCCTAAATAGCTTTGCTAAAACCAAATAGTTTTACCTCATTTTCCTGCATGCGTTTGTCAAACACATTGCAAATGTTTCTTAGGAAAGGAAGACCAGCAGGTAGAATCCTCAGACCGGTTGTGTTGAATTTCAAAAGACCTTCTTTTTGAAAGGTGTTGAGCTTGTTGAGGTTAGTTTTTCCTAGTTTGCAATAGAAGCTAAAATCCCATGCTACAACCTGATTGCAAATCAATTCCAAGATCAAATTTCTAATATTCACATCTTCATTACTCATTGAATGGGCTTTTTTGACATCAATAAGTCCATCGTGGGTTTGTTTTTTATATGTATCTATGTCTTTGGCGTTTTGCCTGTAACCATAATAGACATCTGAGATAGCACTGTTTCCCAACCCAATAAGGATTTTTGATGGAGAGGTAGTATAGCCCATGAAATTCCGATGTAGTGTTTTCTTGTTTTTTGCTTGATACAATGGGTCATTGCTCAATGCAAAATGGTCCATTCCTACTTCTTTGTATCCCATTGAAGCCAAGATCTCTTTCCCTTTTTCATAAAGTGCTCTTTTTTCGGTTTCCAATGGAAGGTTTTTTTCGAAACTCTTTTGTGCGGGAAATGCTGTTGGTAAGTGTGCATAACTGTAATAAGCAATTCTATCCGGTTTCAATAGAGATACTTTTTCGAAAGTATCCTTAATCGTATCGGAAGTTTGCATCGGAAGTCCATAGATCAGGTCAAAATTTATTGAATTGTAACCTATTTCCCGTGCGGTTTCTGTAGCTTCTTTGACCCGCTCAAAAGGCTGGATTCTATGGATGGCTTTCTGAACGTCTATATCAAAATCCTGGATTCCGTAGCTTACTCTCCGAAAACCTAAATCAAATAATGTCTGCAAATGCGCTCTTGTCGTATTATTTGGATGACCTTCAAAACTTAGTTCTGCATTTTTCATCAACACAGAAGTCTCAAGGATAGATGAAATCATCAAATTCAATGATTCTGGAGAAAAAAATGTAGGGGTACCACCACCTAAATGGATCCCCGCCAGTTTAGGAGATTTTTCCAATACAGCTAGGTATGCTTGCCATTCTTTGATGACTGTTTCGATGTATGAAGTCTCCACAGTGTGGTTCTTTGTGATTCGCTTGTTGCATCCACAGTAGGTGCAGAGACTTTCACAATAAGGAAGGTGAATGTATAAGGTTATGCCTTCTGAATCCCCAAAATCTTCATAAGCCAATCTGACAAGTTTGTTCCATTTGTCCTGATCCAAATCATTAGCCCAAAGTGGTACAGTGGGATAAGAAGTATATCTTGGGACAGGCACATTGTATTTTTTGAGAAGGAGGGACTTGCTTTCCATATTTGATTTAGATTACTTCACAAATTTCTCGGAATTCAGCTAGTCTTTCAATGATCAAAATTTGATGGAAAACTGATAAAAATCATATAAACAAAAAAACCTGCCAAAAACTGGCAGGTTTTATTAATGTACCATTTCGAATAGTTTATTCTACTGAAATTTGAACATCTGAAGCGACTCTACCATCAACAGAGAATCCTGGAGGTATCACTGCATTTTTTCCTTTTTTGGTCAAAAACAAAATGCAAACCAATACACCTAACAAGATTGCAGCGGTCTGTCTGTCTTCGCCTTCTTCATATACTCTTGCGCTAGTAAGTCTTACTTCAGAACCATCAACAGCCTCTACGGATTTGATTTCTACTTCTACAGAACCTTCTTTTCCAAGACCTTTTGCTTTGTTTACTCTTGTAACTTGTGCTTTAGCTTTTGCTCCCCTTCTGATAACAGTCTTGTTGTTTACTTTGACATCATCAACTACGAAGAAATCCAAGGTTTGACCAGCGATTAAGTTTTCGGAATTGATTTCTGTTGCATTTTCAACCGAAATAACTGTTCCTGCCTTTAATGAAAGAGTTTCCATGTTCTTTGAGGCAAATGACATGGTAAGCATCGAAATTGATAGCATTACGCTAAAAACTTTAACGAATCTTGAGTTTTGGATAAATTTTATCATAGTTTTCTTTTTAAGGGGTTTGATTTAATTGAAAGAGTACATTAATTTTTTTCTTTGATTGTTTTTTTGGTTTTTGTTGTATCGTTTGGCTGCTTTATAACCACCAGAAATATTTCCTATATAAAAAGCGGTAGAAAACATCCCAGTCAGTATCCCAATGCCATAATTTTCAGTTTTGAAACTTGTGTACGTTGCATAGCCTAAGAGTCCGTTGAGCACAAGTGAAGAAACCCCCGTTGTGGTATGTCCAGAATAAACATACCCTGCTCCTGGAATAATCCCCAAAAGTCCTGCTACTACCGGTTTCTTTTCCTTTAGATTGGACATCGATTCGATCGTCTGAAGGTTTTTGGTCAAATATTCTCTATAAAGGTATTCTTCCGAAACCATAGAGTAATTTGTTTTTACTTGATCGAAATCTTCCAATTGAGCATAAATATAACCTCTGAAAGCATATCTTCTATCTGATATTTCCTCCCAATCCACATCATTGTCCAGAATTTGCAAAGCTTTTTCCGGTTGGTTCAGATTGTACCAAGCTTCGCTTAGCTTCAACAGTATATGAGGGTTGTTTTCTAAATCCGTCCCAATAAGATTGTCATATTCGAAAATTATTTTCTCGTACTCTTCCAAAGACATAAGCGCCTTGAAATAATTGTACTCCAGCGTAAGATCAAGAGAAGGATCAAAAAACTTAATCCGATTATATTCAATTATCGATTCTTGATACAAATTTTTGTCAATCAAGTGAAGAAAAAATTTGATAGTGTCATTTACTTCTTTGGATGGAAATTTTTTCGAGAATTCAATTTCTTTTTTTATTACCACTTGATTGTCACTATCATCAATGAGATCTACCAATTTGTAATCGTCAGAAGAGACGGTTAGGTCATATAATTTATGTTCATGACCACATCTCATTAACCTGTCTGAAGTCATAATTAGACCTTGACCGAATCCTTTTTCTCGAAATGCCTGCATGGAGTATTTGGAGCAGCTAGGATACATTGGGCAGCTTTGGCTTCGAATATCACTGATGAATTTTTGATAAAAAGTGTACATGTCTCCAGGACTTTCGTCTTGAGAATAAGAGAAATTAAAAACAAAGAAAAATGGTAATAAAAATACAAATGTTTTCGACATTATTTAGGTGATTTCTCTATTGAATTTCGGGCAAATATATAACTATTCTTCTCTTTTAAGAAGGGTTTAAATAAGAATTTAATATTATTTAATTTTAAATAGATGATTCATTTTATTGATTATAACTATCCGCTTTCTTGTACGTAACCAAACAATGGATTGTTGGATGAACGATTTGTGGTTCTGTTTACAGTTCTCTGTTGTCTGCTGACGAGTATCAGCAACTTACAAAGCTACTTCTCACCTAACTTGCAGCATTGCGGATACTCATATTATTGATTTCTAATTTTTAGTTTGGTTAAGTTGGGCCTGTCCAAAACGATTATAAATCTTCTATGTTTATTTCCTAAATCTAGATACTACTTGTGTATTTTTGCTAAAATTAGGAGTTTAATGATAACTGAATGACAGCCATGATTTCAAGATTGGTACTTAAAAGAATTGTCAATAATTAAGGAATAAGCCATGTATCAAAAGAATTTCACCCAAAGGGATTATTCAAATCATCCAATAGAAAAAGGGGAGTATGAAAGTTGTGTCTTTAGCAATTGTGATTTTTCCAATTCAGATTTGTCAGGCATAGTGTTTATCGATTGTCAGTTCATAAGTTGTAATCTTAGCATGGCCAAGCTTTTCAAAACATCCTTCCAAGAGGTGGTATTTAGCGATTGTAAGCTGCTAGCTTTGCGGTTTGACAAGTGCGAACCTATTGGATTGGCTTTTGAGTTTTCGAATTGTGTAATTGACCATGCATCTTTTTACCAATGTAAAATCAAGAAAACAAAATTTCTCAAGTGCAGATTGATTGAAGTTGATTTTGTACAGTCAGATTTAGGAGGATCAGTTTTTGACAATTGCGATTTGTCAGGAGCTATTTTTGAACGGACAAATCTAGAAAGCTCTGATTTCAGGTCAGCTTTCAATTTTAATTTGAATCCAGAAGTAAACAGATTAAAAAAAGCTAAGTTCTCTCTTGAAGGTGTCAAAGGCTTATTGGGGAAATATGGCATAGAGATTTCCTAGACTACAGGATAGTTTTTTTGGATGAAATTGATATTTTAGGAAATCCATTAAACCCAAAATGATATGAAATCCAATCAATCAGATACTTCTAGAAGAAGTTTTTTGTTAAAATCATCCACATTTCTCACAGGTTCTATATTCTTGAATAGTATTGCCGAAGCCTTGGTCATGCATGACAATCCCGATGAAAAGATGCGTATAGCGCTCGTTGGCTTAGGGGTGAGAGGTGTCAATATGTTTGGCAGGCAGGTAAAACAGGACTATGACGATAAAATTGAATTTGTAGGCTTTTGTGATATCAATCCAGGGAGGCTAGAATTTGGCAAAAAGTATATTGGGGTAAACTGCCCGACTTTTGCAGATTTTGACAAGATGCTTGTCGAGACCAAACCAGATGTAGTTATCGTCACCACGGTAGATAATACCCACCATACTTTTATAGTAAAGGCATTGGAGTTTGGTGCTAATGTAATCACAGAAAAACCGATGACCACTGATGAGGATAAGTGCCAACAGATTTTGGATGCAGAACGCAGGACTGGGAATAAGGTGATTGTTACATTTAATTACAGATACTCTCCCCATAGACAGCGGATATACGAAATACTTCGAAATGGAGAAATTGGAGACGTAACTTCTGTAGATTTCCATTGGTATTTGGACACTTCCCATGGGGCTGATTATTTCAGAAGATGGCATGGGTTCAAAGAAAAGGGAGGGACATTGCTAGTTCATAAATCAACACATCATTTCGATTTACTCAATTGGTGGCTAGACTCTGATCCAGAAGAAGTATTTGCATATGGAGATCAGGAGTTTTATGGGAAAAATGGACCTTTCCGACATACCAATTGCCGACCATGTACCCATAAGGATAAATGTGACTTTTATTGGGACATTACCAAAAGCCAACACATGGTAGATCTTTATGTCAACAATGAGCACCATGATGGTTATCTCAGGGATGGATGTGTATTTAGGGAGGATTTGGATATTTATGATAAAATGGCTGTTCAAATTCGGTATATGAATGGAATCCAAGTGAGTTATTCTCTTACTTCCTACTCGCCTTATGAAGGATATAGGATTGCTTTCAATGGAACCAAGGGAAGGGTAGAGGCTTGGATAAAAGAAACGCAGCCATGGGAGGAAAAGGAAGTGGATGAACTCAGGTTGACCAAAAACTTTGGAGAAACAGAGATAATCAGTATACCTCATGGAAAAGGCGGTCATGGTGGAGGAGATATCAGGTTGAAAGACAAATTATTCAAAGATCCTACTATGGCGGATCCCTACAGACAATCAGCTGGCACCAGGGATGGAGCACTTTCTATTTTGGTAGGAATAGCTGCCCGAAACAGTATCGAAACCAATATGCCAGTGAAAATTGCAGACTTGACTGACATCGTATTAAAAAAATCTGGCCGCGGAGCTTAAATTTTCTTTTGTTTTTTTCTTCGTTATTCAAGTCAAAACCCCTCAATTCAATCAAAATCGATAGAATTGAGGGTTTTTCCCATTTTTCAAAAAGTGTTTTTTCAAAGGTGTTTATCAGAAATGGCACCACTATTTAGCGGTCATAGTTTTATGTGAATTCATACTAAACATGAATTTTCTAGGTTAGGCTTCCAAGTCTATATATTCCTCAACAAGTGCTACTGCCCCCGAAATTCCAGTTTCATCTAATTCAGAAATGACAATCTTAAGGTTCTCCTTTACCGATGGATAAAGGAATGACTCAAGAGTTTTATACATACTATCTTTAAAATAAGGGAATGCTTTTCTGATCGACCCACCAAAAACAATTGCTTCTGGAGCAAGTGTATAAAGGATGTTTTTGACAAGCTCTCCCAGGTGTTTACCGAATTGTGCAAAAGCATCGAGTGCCATAGGGTCACCTGCTTCAGCTAATTTTGCTAATGACTTTGGTTTTTTTCCAAATTCACTAATGAAAAACTTACTGCTGCAATAATCTTCAAATGTATTGTCTAGATATTTTACTGAGCACCATTCACCAGCTGCGGAGTTTACACCATTGTAGAGGTGATTGTTTACAATTATCCCAGCACCTAAACCTGTTCCAAGTGTGATACCGACAAGGTGCTTGTATTTTTTAGCAGTACCAAACCTGTGTTCTCCCAAAATAAAGCAATTCGCATCATTATTTACCGTAACAGGAAGATTGAATTTGTGTTCTAAAAAATCCTTCAAGCTTACTTTTCTGAAAGAAGGGATATTGCAGAGATTCAAAACTATTCCATTTTCTACATCTACCAGTCCAGGTATTCCAATGCCAATAGCTCCAATTCCATGGTGTTGGTAAGTAGCAATAAATTCAGCAATTGTCTCTAATACAATTTCTTGGCTTTCATTTGCTGGAGTAGGTACGCTTCTGATGTCAAGAAGTACTTCTCCAATCAGGACTCCTCCTTTAATATTGGTTCCGCCAATGTCTAATCCCAAAATAGGTTTATTGAATTTCATCAGAATTAATTTTGTATACAACAGGTTTGAATTAAAAAGAGAAAGTGATTGCTCACCTTCTCTTTATTTATAGGCTTGAGCGTAATGGTTTTATAAAAATCCCTCAATTGATTTTTCTAACTCACGAGCATGTGCAAGGAATTCTTCTACATTCATGTCTTTGAAGAATATTAGTCCATGACTAGAACGGACTTTAGCTGTTTCATGCAGATAGAAATAATTCTTGCCCAAGAGCAATTGTATGTCTTGAAGTTGGTTTACCCAGATTCTCTTTGCGACTGTGCTGAATTTGCCATTGTGAGAATAGCTTGGGAAAGAGGCATTTACCTGACTGAGATAACAGTTGCTAAAAGAGTCTTCCATTACCGACATGTCTCCCAAAGATACTGGGACGATTACGTTTGCTTCATGCGGTTCAAATTTGAACCACACATTCCTATACCCTATAATTCGTAACTTACTCAAATCTTCTTCTTCGCTCCACTGTCTTACTGCTTCAGCTGTAGCTTGTAACACTTTATAATGGGTGTCAGGACCTGAGCCCTCAGGGTCCAATGTAAGGCTTAGTTTGGTTGGTTTTACTTTTCGGAACATATCCAAAATAGGTTCTACATCACGCTTTTTGTCTGGCTGTTCTGTGAAGATATCACCAGTGTAGAACCCTAGCCTTAAGTGGTGAACGTTTTTTACTTGGACACCAAAATGTGCCCATACCAACTCTTCCTCAAACTCACGGATCATCCCTTTAAGCTTTTGGATTTTTGGAGGATTCTTTTCTCCGTCATACGAATTCCTCAAAATGCTGATGACATCGTTGATGGTTTCTCTTAGCTTTTGCTTGTTCTTTACTTCGAAGATGGTAATTATTGCCCTAATTACGCGATGACACAATCCACGCAATCTTTGGCTTGGATTTTCTGACGCGACATTTGTTAGGAAATGATAGACATCTTTATCAGTCTTTAGTTTGTAACCAGACTCAAAAAAGTCTTCATAATGTACCATTTGGATCTCTCCACTATCTAGAAGCTTTTTAGTATGAAGCAATGTGTCGATGACAAATGTATTGGTCACCGCTGTAAATCCAGATGTCAATACCGAGAAATGAGCTTCATTTGTGTTCTCTTGAAGTTGATTGGTGATATGTGGTAGAATACCCAAAGAGATATCATCATGGTGTGGACCCGTATGAAGCAAAACTTCATCTTGCTCTTTGGCTGTCCCTCTATTGAGCTTTTCTACCATGCTTTGCATCACTTTATTGACAGTATCTTCAGATAAGTCAGGGATCAAGGATGCGTATTTATCATTTTTCAGATCTTCAATTTTGAGACGGTGTCCGTATTTTTTCAATTTTTTACAAAGATCAACAACTGCACGTTCGGTCTTTTCCCATGTCCATTCCCCCTGTTCATAGTACGCGTCTATTGAATCTGTTAATTTTGTCGCAGCTCCTTTGGTTAGATAGAATCTTCCATTTTTTAATTTTTGCAATGAAGTCGCAGGGTATACATTGTCAAGTGGAGTCTCGAGAGATTCTTTTACAATCTGAGCTTTAGCTTCTCCAGCAGCAATTATAATTGCCACAGCATCTGGGTTATAGGTGATCGTTTCCAAACCAATTGTGATCACCAATCTATTGGCAGATACTTCGATTCCACCAAGATCTCCTGCTGCGACTGCTTGTGTTTCAAAGTTGGTTTCTGTCAATCTTGTTGTCGAAAAAATGTGGGAACCACGAGTATTGAATGCGATATGGCCATCAGGACCAATACCTCCCAAAAAGAATCCGATTCCACCTTTGTCTCTAATCTTCTGTTCGTAATCTCCACACCACTTATCAATTAAGTAAATAGATTCTTGTTGGATTTTTTCCTCAGGTGAAGTAGGCTCTCTAAATCGAAGAGAAAGGTCTACTTTTAGATCTGGAAATACTTCTTTGAAGTTTTTACCTTCAGCAAGTGGGATTTCATTTGAGTTGATTAAGATTGCATTTTCCTTACTCAAGCCAAAACCATCTAAATAGAACTTGTTCACATAGTGGTAGAAGCTGTTGTTTTGACTTGAAGAAATTGGATAAAACTCGTCAATCTGGACAAATGTAAGATCTTTTAGTACTGGCTTATTTACTTTGTCAAGTCCATATTTTTCTCTAACATCCTTTCCTTTTTTATTATCCCAATTGTCCAATAAAAATTGCGTCCATTTGATAAAATATTCTGGAGTCTTTCCTGTGGGGAGACTTATTACTCCTTTTGGGTTTAGAGATACCCATTCTAAAAATCTACATGCAGTGAGTAAACCTAATTTAGGGAAATTGTCTACCATTAAATAAGGTATCAAAGTAGAAGTGTTTACTTGTCCTGATTCTTTTTGAAAGGCTTTTTCTACAACGGATAGTGGATAATTGCTAAGCATGTGCTAAAAGGATTTTTGGTTTATAGCTTTTACATGAATCTGTGTTTAAAGAAGCTTTTTTTCTTATACAGATTCAATATGTAAATAAACAAAAAAATTAACAAAAATAATAAAGTTTTATAAAAAAATTAAAAAAGTATTTTATTCAATCAAAAAATGTTTTTTGTAAATTCTACTTTAATCTTGAGTTGGAACTCCTTAATTACTTTAAAGATTTCAACTAGTGTTACCATTTGCACTTTTGTAAGTTTCTTGATACTAACAAAATTTTCTGGTTTTTTCTTTTCTTCAATTATCATAAGTGACTGTTTTTCAAGCCGTAGAGACATTAAATAATAATAAGCATGATGAAGTTCCTGTGCTTCTTTTTCTGTAAAAACTCCTGCTTTTTGCAATGAAATGATTCTTTTTCCTGTATTTGTTTCGAATATTCTGTTTTTCAAAGCAAATATTCGAGCCAAATCCACAATTGGAGTCATGGTTTTTTTGATGTCAAAGAATTTCTCCCCTTCGATTTTGAATGTTCTGATATTTTTCAAGAAAGTAAGTGGCGGCTCAAAAAGTAAGGCATTAGTCCCCATATTCATGAAGAATCTTTCAGTAGGGTTTTGAAGTTGCAGATCCATGAAATCTTTTAATTCTTGCAATATTCTGAAATCACCATAAATTGCCCTACAGTCAAAAAAAGTCGAATATTTCATTACAGTTTCCTGCGTAGATTCTTGGATCCAGCTTTCATAATTTCTTTTCCAATGGGATAAAGAGTGAGTCCATTTGGGGTTTTTTGCCATAAATCCACCAAGGCAAAAGCTAAATCCTATATGGTCTAATGCTGTAGAGACTCGGTTAGAGAAGTCAAGAAAGTAATCCCTCACAAGTTCTCTTTGTTCATTAGCTTTGTCTTCATAAATGATGGCGTTGTCCTGATCTGTCTTCAATGTCTGCTCCCCACGACCCTCGCTACCCATTACAAAGAATACAAACTTGGCAGGTGGTGTACCTACTTCGGTTATGACGTTTTCGATTACGCGTAAAGCGATCGTATCCGAGACGGTCGTGATGATTTGGTTGATAATTTCTGATTTGAGCCCATTGGCGACAAGTTGGTGGATGATTTTTGGCACAAGTAGCCATTTTTCTCTCAGTTCATCTACATCCATAGCCTGCTTCACAGATTGGATAAAGATAAAGGGACCTTGAGATTGTTCAGTCAGTATTTTTGTTCTACTGATCCATCCAAAATATGAATTTTCATTTTTCACCAATAGATACCTAGTCTTGGTCTGAAACATCAACAATAAGGCCTCATATAAATATGCATCCCTAGAAATAGCCACAATTCCTTTATCCATGATATCTTTGATGGGGCTAGATGGATCTAATTGATTGGCTATAACCTTATCTCTTAGCGTAATGTCTGTCACAAATCCTTGGATCTCATTGGAAGAATCTCCAATAAATAGGCAGGACACCTTTTCTTTTGCCATGATTTGGGCAGCTTGAAAAATCGGAATGTCTAGCCTGCAGATTCTTAAATTCCTATAATGAAGATCACCTACTTTTTTGGAGTAGAAGCTATCAGTATTGATTTCTCTTGGTTCTATCATGATCATTTACTTACTTAGGTGAAAATACTCAAAAAAATTGTTAATCATTGTATAAAAATGTAGGTATAAAAAAAAGAGCGATGAAGATTCACCGCCCATTTTTTTTTCAACCTAATGCTGGGTATTGTTTATGCTTTTTTAACATTTATAGCATTGAGGCCTTGTTTGCCCTCTTTTACATCATAGGTTACTTTGTCATCTTGTGCAACTTTGTCAACTAATCCAGTTGCATGCACAAACACGTCTTTTTGGGACTCGTCATCGACGATAAAACCGAACCCCTTCGCGTCATTGTAGAATTTTACTGTTCCGGTAAGCATAATATATTATTAAAATATGTGGTTAAATGTTCAATAAATGTAATTAAACCTATTTTAAAAACAAAAAAATATTTTGCTAAATTGGCAAAATGAAAAAGCTTATACTAATGCGGCATGCGAAATCATCATGGGATGATCCTTTTTTGGACGACCACCAGCGTCCTTTGTCAGAGAGAGGCTTGAGAGATTGTCCACGAATGGGGCAGCGTTTGAAGAAAAGTGGAGTAATTCCAGATCTATATATTTCTTCTGATGCAGAACGGGCAAAAACAACGGCTTTGATAGTGGCAGAGCAGCTACATTTCCCAAAACATAAAATCCAGTTTACAAGGGAACTCTATCATGCAAGTTCCTCCCAAATACTAAATTGGATACGAAAGTCAGATGATAACTATATGACTTTGTTGGTTTTTGGACATAATCCTGGATTCAATGATTTGATAGAGGATTTGGGTCTTCAAATTGATAATCTGCCTACTTCAGGTCAGTTTGGTTTTGTGTTTGAAACTGACACTTGGAATAATGTCGGGCAGCGTAATGCTAAGAAGTGGTTCTATGACTTTCCGAAAAATCAATAAGTAAAAATGAAGTGTTTGCTATCTATGTCTCACTCCTGCATTTTTCACTGTATCACAGGGTAATGTTTTCAAAATATTATTTCTAAATCTATAGTTGACCGGATGGAAGATGTTCCCAAATAAGGTCCAAGGTAAGGGATAGTGAATATTTCTACCCTGTGATAAGTATGAAAGTTTTTTCAAAAATTTACTTATGAAAAATTTTTTCTCAATCTTCTTTTCTCGAGGGTGTTTGGCTGGGTAGCGTTTTAATGATGTCATATTTGTGTCAAGGAATGTAGTCATGTTCTGAAACAATTCGCTTGAAAGAGCCGAGTAGGGCCTGCCTACCCAATAGCCTGCAGATATTAGATCTTGCCAATAGTCTGGAAGCCATCTTCCTTCTACATCATAAACTCTAGCTGGACCACCTTTGATTTCTGGTCTTCCGATCAAAAAAACATTCTCGTCTACAAATGCTTGCCATACTTTATCAAAACTCACCATTGTTGCTTTCACATCATGCCAAGCACCACCATAATGATGAAGAAAATATGATCTCAAATAATCTGATTGATGTACAGCGCTAAGGTATGGATAGGCTGAGTGAAGCGGTGTATTAGTCAATACGAATTCTTGGACGTTGTCATTTGTAATCAGGCATATCGGAACCCCGATATTCTCTTGGAGCATTCTGAAGCTCAGTTTTCTAGTTTCATTCATTTCTCCTCCTCCCCAAAAACACCAAACAACTTTCAATACACCATTTTCAGTTTCTAACTTCAAAAGTTCTGATTTTGTATGAATCAATCTAGACATAGTGTTAATAATCTTTTACTTATCAAATGAAGAATCTCTCACATCTTGAATAACCTCAGAGAAAAGATTAGGATTTTCGATCAAGAATAATATTTTTTCTACAACTTCGCTGGCCGTATTCAATTGACTATTCTTCTTTAAATCCAAAAATTTCTGTAAGGATGTAAAGCTATCTTTGGAAGAGGCCCGAATATCTGATTGCATATCAGTATCTACCACACCAGGTGCCAAAGCGTAAAACTTGATTCCAGTTTTGTTAATCTCAGCTTCTCTTTGAGCGGTTTCTGTCATCATGTTGAGGGCTGCTTTTGAAGCTGAGTATCCTGACCAGCCATCGATTGCTTTCGTGGCAGCGCCTGATGTTATATTCACGACTATTCTATCAGAATTTTTTAGATCAGCGTATCTGTGTACAAATTCGTTCATCAAAAGTGCAGGAGCGATCGTGTTGATGTTGAAAATATCTCGGATATTTTTTGATTTCAGTTTTCCGAAATGTTCAATTTGTCCGATCCACCCCGCGTTATTTATTAATACAATTTTATCAAAACCTCCTTCAACAAAGATTTCATCAAAGCTTTGTCTAATCAAATCAAAATTATTGAGATCAAGTGGGATATTTTTGAAAGTTGATGATTTTGATTTGACTTCCGATCTTGAGATTCCTATAACTTGATTTTCTGAATTTAAGGAAAGCATTTCTACTAGTGCTTTTCCAATTCCTTTGCTGCTACCTGTTATGATGAATAGAGATTTCATTGTTTTGATTTTAGAACTGAAGTTATGAATATTCACTTAAAGAATAAACAGGCTGCCAAAAAAATTGACAGCCTGCTTTGACTTTAGTTTATAGGGATAAATTTGTATGGTTGAAATCCCATTTCACAGAATGTATTGGGATAAGTCTCTGTTTTTAATCAATCCACTTAATCTCTCGTTGACCATTTCTTTGGTAATCATGATTTTAGAATTAGCTTCAATCGTGTCTGGGACTTCGAATAGGTAATCATTGAGCAAATGGCTCATTACAGTATGCAGTCTTCTTGCTCCGATATTTTCCACTTCCTCATTTATTTGGAAAGCTAGTTTTGCTATTTCTCTAATGGCTTCATCATTGAAGTCAAGATATACTTCTTCTGATTCGAATAGTGCTTGATACTGTTTGGTCAAAGCATTCTTTGGGTCTTTGAGGATTCTGTAGAAGTCATCTTCTGTCAAGCTACTAAGCTCTACTCTGATCGGGAATCTACCCTGAAGTTCGGGAATCAAATCCGAAGGCTTAGCTACGTGAAAGGCTCCTGCTGCTATGAACAATACATGATCCGTGTTGATGATTCCATATTTGGTGTTCACCGCTGAACCTTCGACAATAGGTAACAAATCTCTCTGCACACCTTCTCTAGATACATCAGGACCACTTCCACCTTTACCACTTTTTGAGGCTATTTTATCGATTTCATCGATAAAAATGATTCCATTATTTTCAGCAAGTTTGATAGCTTCCTCTTTCACATCATCGAAATCTATCAGTTTGCTCGCCTCTTCTTCCAAAAGCACTTTTCGGGCCTCAGCAATGGTTAGCTTTCTCTTTTTGGTTTTTTTGGGCATCATACCACTTAACATATCTTGGATTCCAGCCATGCTAGCGTCATCCATCATGCCATTTCCAATCATGCCTATTCCTACCGGAGAGCTTTGCTTGACATTGATTTCAATTTTGCGATCTTCAAGTTCACCGTTTCTGAGTTTTTCCCTGAAGCGGTCTCTCGTTCTTTCATTCAATTCCTCATCAGAAGAGCTTTCGGGATTGAATTCTGTTGCCGATGTATTGATGTTTCTGGTAAACCCAGCGGACTTTACAGGAGGAATTAATATGTCCAAAATAGCCTCTTCAACTGCTGCTGCTGCTTTTTCTTTAACTTCTTCGTTTTTCTGTGCTTGCACAAGATGCACTGATTGCTCTACCAAGTCTCTCACCATGCTTTCCACATCTCGACCTACATAACCAACCTCAGTAAACTTTGACGCTTCTACTTTGGTAAATGGGGCATTTGCTATTTTTGCCAACCTTCTTGCTATCTCCGTTTTTCCTACTCCTGTAGAGCCAATCATCAAGATATTGTTTGGCACGATGTCTTTTTGTATTTCTGTTTTGACCATCAAACGTCTGATTCTATTTCTCAGCGCTATGGCTACATTTCTTTTTGCATCATGTTGACCTATAATATATTTGTCAAGCTCTGCTACAATTTGCTTCGGTGTTAAATCTTTAAAATCACTTCTCATATTTTCTTAACGTTAAAACGTTTTTCATTAATAATTACTTTGGCAGCCTCTACTACTTGAGTTGTCTGAGGGTCTTGAAAGATTATTGGATATCCACCAATAATGCTTTTTTTCAAGTCTTTCAGAATCACATTCAAAAGTGTCGAAATTAAATTTATCTGTGATATTTTGGAGAGGGAAATAGGAAAATCAGCTGCCACCCAAAAGCCCTTATTAGGATAAAACATCAAAGTGAATTTTTGGTTTTGACAATGATCACTTTCTATTGACCTATCAGAAACAAATTGTAGCTCCTGATAGATCAGAATGACGTTTTTGGATATTTATTTCAGTTTGAATTGCTTTCACTTGTAAATGTGAACTTCATCGGATCATCGACTTTTGCTTTCATCAAAGCAATTTCCAATACATCTTCTACCTTATCGACAAAATGGAAGGTGATTCCTTTGATGTACTGCTCATCAATTTCATCGATGTCTCTTTTGTTTTTCTGACAAAGTATGATTTCTTTAAGCCCAGCTCTTCGTGCTGCCAGTATTTTTTCTTTTATGCCACCAACAGGCATCACTTTGCCTCTCAAAGTAATCTCACCTGTCATGGCTATTTTGTTTTTTACTTTTCTCTGAGTGAACAGAGATGCCATTGCTGTAAGCATTGTGATACCAGCAGATGGGCCATCTTTTGGAACGGCTCCAGCAGGTACGTGTATATGCAAATCATATTGATCAAATACACGGTAATCAATCCCTAATTTCTCAGCTTTTGATTTCAAATAGGAGAGTGCTGTCATTGCGGATTCTTTCATTACATCTCCGAGCTGTCCTGATAATGTCAACTTACCTTTTCCTCTGCTCAATGCAGTCTCTATGAAAAGGATTTCTCCCCCTACAGATGTCCAGGCCAATCCCGTAACAACTCCAGCCACACTATTGTCTTGGTAGATTTCTTTGTCAAAAATTTCTCCTCCCAAAATTTTTCTTACTGCTTCTGTGGTTACTTTCTTATCATATTCCTCCTCCATTGCGATGGATTTGGTGATGTTTCTGACTACTTTCCCTATTGCTCGTTCAAGACTTCTGACTCCAGATTCTCGTGTGTAGTCTTCGATGATTTTTATGATTGCATTTTTATCGAAGCTTATGTCAGAGGCTTTGAGGCCATGTTCTTTCCTCTGTTTTGGGATCAAATGTTTTTTTGCTATTTCTAGCTTTTCTTCCATAGTATACCCAGTCACTTCGATGATTTCCATCCTGTCTCGCAACGCAGGCTGTATGGAGTCTAGTGAGTTAGCTGTTGCAATGAAAAGGACCTTTGAAAGGTCATACTCCACTTCAAGATAGTTGTCGATAAATGTGCTATTTTGCTCTGGGTCCAAAACCTCAAGGAATGCGGATGATGGATCACCTCTAAAATCAGAACTCAATTTGTCAATTTCATCCAATACATAGACAGGGTTGCTGGTTTTGACCTTCTTCATATTTTGAATGATTTTTCCAGGCATTGCACCAACATAGGTTTTTCTATGACCACGAATCTCTGCTTCATCATGGACACCACCAAGCGACATCCTGATGTATTTTCTTCCCAAAGCTTTAGCAATGGATCTCCCAAGGGATGTTTTACCCACTCCTGGAGGGCCATAAAGACATAATATTGGCCCCTTCAAGTCATTTTTCAGCTTGAGTACTGCCAAGTACTCAATGACCCTTTCTTTTACTTTTTCGAGGCCATGGTGGTCTTTATCCAAAATAGATTTGGCTCTTTTCAAGTCAAAATTATCCACTGTAAACTCGTTCCAAGGAAGCTCTACAAGTGTCTCGGCATAGTTGAGCGCTATAGGGTACTCTGCAGCAGAGGGATTGATTCTAAGTATTTTGTCTAGTTCTTTTTCGAAATGCTGAGCAACTGACTTCGGCCAATTTTTAACGGCGCCTTTTATTCTCAGTTCTTCAACTTCTTTTTCTGGACCTTCTTCTCCCAGCTCGGTTTGAAGTACCTTCATTTGCTGTCTAAGGAAATAGTCTCGCTGCTGCTGATCAATATCAGTATGTACTTTTCTATGGATCTCACTTTTCAATTCTAGCATTTGGATATCCTTCATCATGAATTCCAAAAGTAGGGTTGCTCTCTCGACACCATCATTGATTTCCAATAGTTTTTGTTTGGATTCAACTGGGGCATTGATGTTTGAAGAAAGGAAATGTGTCAAAAATGCTGTGTTGTCAATATTGTCAAGAGCTACTTGTGCCTCACGGGGGATTTCCGGATTGAGATGTAATATTTTTGCAGCAGCATCTTTTAGAGACTCTTCAAGAGCATCGATTTTTTTGCTATTTTTTGGGAATGTTTCTTCTAAATATTCCACTTTAGCAGTGAAATATGGGTCTTCTGTGAGCGTTTCAGTGATTTTAAAACGCTTTTTCCCTTGGATGATTATTGTAGTATTACCATCTGGCAACACAATCATTTTAATGATTTTTGCTAAAGTTCCTACATGGTAAATGTCGTCCCAGGAGGGGTCATCATTGTTGGGGTTGATTTGAGCACAAACACCAATTAATTTATCTCCCTTTTGAGCTTTTTTAACTAGTTTGATTGAACGTTGTCTACCTACGGTGATAGGAATAACTACTCCTGGAAACAAAACAGTATTTCTTACCGAAAGAATTGGAATGTCAGAAGCGTAATTTTCATGTTGGTTGATATCATCACCTTCATCATCTGTAATCAATTGGATAAGGTCACCCTCACCAGCATAATCTCCTACCATTAATGATTGATATAATTGATTTTCAAAATTGTTCATATAGACAATATGACAGTCAAACTGTCACGTTATTTTTAAAATAAGAAAGAACCCCCAATTTAAGAAGGTTCTTCCAATTAATTCAAGCCTTGTGCCAAGGTTATTTATTTGGCAATTTGTCAGGGATGGTTAGAGTAGATCTAGGTCTATTTCCAGGATATATCCAGAATCATCCACAAAATAAACTTTATTATTCCTTTCAAATATTGTTTTTAAGTTAGTTCGGTAATAATAGCTAAATAAGTTAGGAAAGGTTCTTATGTTTAGTTCTTTGGTAAAAGGATCAAATTGAAGAAGCATCCCGTTATTAGTAAGTAGAGAAGGACTACCGTCTAGATATATGATATTTGAGCGATATGAGAAGAAAGTGTTGTTGATTTCTCCAGAAACATTTATCCAATCACCTGAACTTGGATCAAGCTTTACTAACTGAACACTATTTAACAAAGTACTCTTGAATGCATAAGTTTCCCCATTGTCATTGAAGCTTATGTAAGCTGAAGTGTTGGAGGTTTCACCTAGTTTTTCCCATTCATTTTTAGCTAAGTCAAATTGCCATTTCTCTGTGTACTGATTAGGTTTACCGTTGTGGTAGGAAATATCCGCTGTTAATTTTCCATTCATAAAAGTCGTCCCTAAAAAGATACCAGCTGAACTTGGGAAATCAGCCAGCCTAGAAATACTGTTCGTCTTTGAATCAAATATATAAGTCCTGCTGATAGTTTGGGGAAAACTAAGGGTGGAGGAGCCTAAGATTGCTCTACCATTGTCAATATATTGAACAAAAAGATTGCCTAATCCTATCGTATTCGGAATATTAAGATTGAGTGCTGAAATAGTTTTGTTTTGGTGATTTATTTGCTGGATAATATTGTCATACATTAGGTAGTTTTTCTCCTCAAATTGTAAGACATAAAGTTCATCTTCAAATCTCCTTGGCAACTTTAAATATGGTACTATAGGATCAGTTAGTGTGATTTTAATTTTGTTTTTCGAGATAACTCCAAGACTTTTTGCGGAAATCTCAAACTCTCTACCCAACTCTAAAGCTTGGTCTTTGAAATATGTAAAGTCGAAAGTCTGAAGATTTATACTTGATTCATTGATTTCGGAAGCATAAAATAGGTCTGTTAGTGGAATTCTATCATTTATCAAAAGCTTATTGGGATAGAAAATATTGAAATTTGTTCCAAATACTTTAAAAACATCATTAGCTTTTATGCTAAATGATTGGTTCTCCTTCAACTCAGTTGGATTTACCAAGAATAGGTTATTCAAATTGTACTCTTCCCCTCTGATTGTGAATTTTATTGTGGGGTTTGTGGAGTTTAAATCTGATGGTAAAATCATTGCTATAGTGTCATTGCTGATATAGTTTGGGAGTAATTGTTTTTCGTTTCCTTCTTCGTCAATATACAGGGGGTAATCTTTGGCTGAATATAAAAATGTGCCTGTAACTATGGCTTCTTCATTGAAATTGTAAGTTCTTGGGTTTTGAAGATTGAAGGTGGGTTTTTGAAATGAAAATGCTTTTTTGATAGAAGAGGATTTATCAAAAACTTTGACACCGAGCCTTAGTTCTTTCTCAGAAAAAACATTATTTATATAGTCGAATTCATGTGGCAGCAAAAACTTGAACCCGTGCTCATTAGTTTCAAAAACTTCGACTTCAATAGTATTGCTGATAGTTACGAGATAGTTTTCTTTGAATCGGCTAAAGCCTGTCCCTGAGACCTTGATAGTGTCCAAGAAATATAAAGGTTCAGGGAATTCAATACTTGATATTGTAAAACCTTTACTTCCTCTGCTATCGAATTCAGTACTTTCAGAAAAAGTATATCCTCTACTTGACTTTAGGTATGCTACCACATAATATGTTTTGTTTTCTTGCAATGAATGATTTCCAATCAAAGTAAATCTTCTTGATGGTGAACCTTGCGCACTAATAGTTTCCGCATTTTCAGGTCTCGGGTTTGGATCTGTAGAATACATGAATCCATATTCTTCAATGCCAAGTTTACCCAGTTCATATATTTCGCTACTGAATTCTACACCTTGTGAATTTATCTGTCCGATAAATGGAGTGCTAAAATTTGGACTGGTAAATTCTAACTCCATATCTTTATTGCAGGAAGCAAAAATCCCAATAATCATCAAATAAACTACTATAATATTCTTTTTCATAATATCAGAGTTTAATGCCTAGGCTAAATGTGAAAAATTGACGACTGATTTTATCAGCATCAGGGTGTAGGATTAGTGTTTGAAAGTTTGGAGTATGGCCAATTATACTTTCTATTATAAACTTGTTTTTTACAATTGCTCCTAGCTTAACAATAGGTGATAGATTAAAACTAGATACAGAGCCTATTTGAGATGGTCTGATTGATTCGTATTGAGTACTTCTGTCGAAATTACCAATAACCCCATGGTGACTTTTACTAGAATGAATAGATGTCATCATCCCAATCCCTACATATGGTTTGAATGCAGAAAATGAGGTGTAGGAATAATTGATGGTGACAGGGAGATTTATTGCTAATATTTTAAATTCTTCTTTGGATGAGATAGTTGATGCGCTATTTTCTTGAACAGCAATAAGTTCAGAGTTTGACTGATTTAAAAGGAGAGCAATGTCTAAATTGAATTTTTTGTTTTTAGGATTAGTGCTTCTTATTCTAGCTTGTGCTAGCACTCCTAGAGAAGTGTTGAAAATGCTACTTGCTTTCAATTGATTATTGTTCATAGAAGAGTATTGGAAAACGCCCCCTAATCCTACAAAGAAATCAGTTTCAAAAGATTGTTTATAGTAGCTCGTATATTTTTCGCTTTCGCAATGATGATGTTCTCTGAGTATTGCTGTTAATGTTTTGTTATCCATACTAAAAGCTTTGTATGGAAAACCATCTTCTATTTTACAAAGCCCAGCAGTGATGGCGAAAATTGTATTGTAATTTTCCCTTTTGGCGGCTTCACCTGAGTTAGGATTTAGATAAATCAAATCACCATAATAATCAATGATGATATATTGGTCATTTGATTTATACAGTGACAATTTTCCTTCAAATAGCTTTTGGATAAATACCCCAGTTTTGATTTTAGTTTGCTGTACAAAGTAACTGCCATCTTTTAGACGAAAACCTAAAAGATTTTCTGTGGTATATGTCTTTCGATTTCCATTTTGATCTTCATAAATTACAGAGGTGATTTCATTGTTTTGGTCAAAAGAAATCATTCCCATCAGGTTCTCAGCATCTTTGGTGATGATGTTTCCTTTTGAGGAAAATGTGTTTTGGGACATTGCTGATTTACTTCCAAAAATCAGCAGAATAAATATGAGAAAGGGTTTGATGGATTGATCCATTTCGATTGCCTAAGGATAGAGATTTATGAAAATAATTAGTGATAATTTGGGGATAATAATTAAAGGCTTGGATCAAATTTGAATAAGGTACTTGAATTTCCGAAATCATTTGAGTAAGGATAATAGTAATAATCACCAATCGATGTCCCTAAATGGAAATATTGATTACCAATATCTATTATTTCCATCGATAGGTCTTTCATGTCAATAGAATATCCTGCATGATTATCACCAAAATATACTTTATCACCGATAACTGCCCCTTGATTGAATCTATCAAAATATACCATATGGCTAAAAGTCTTTAAACGTACCCATTGATTAGTTGTAGGGTTGAATTTGGATAATTCGGTCCCATTTGGGTTTTGATAATTTCCGGAAATACCATAAGTTTCACCATTATATTCAAATGGAATCACAATAAATGATTTTGGGTTGTTTATGTTATTTATTCGTGTCCAATTTTGATTAGAAATATTATATTTCAAAATGTGGTTTTTGTAAACGTGTCGGTTGTTTTCGAATTCACTACTGGAAGCTAATACGTAGATTTCATTGCTAATTGCAAAGTAGGATAATAAGCGAAGTGATTCTGATGGGATTTTGGGAAGTTCTGTGATCGAATTCGTAGTTGGTGAATACACAAAGAATTTATTATCTGAGAAGTTATTTGAATAATTAGTTAGATTAAAATATAAATTACCTTGATTTTCGATAATCATATCACCATAATTATGGTTATAGAACATCGCTGGAATAGAAGCTTTTGTTGTATTGGTTTTTGATTTTGGGTCTATTTCAATAATATTATTGTTGAACTAAACCTCCTTCGTCGGTAGTATTTACATTATCTTCAAGTGGTTGATTTTTTGGTATTTATCGTAAATTTACACCATGTTAAATCATTAATTTATATCATCATGGAAAAAAAAGTTTGCGTCAAAGGATGTATGAAGAGATGTCTTATCGGCATTACTCTCCAAGAAGTATCAAGACATATCTAAGTCTTGTAAGTGTTGTTTCAGGTCACTTCGGAAAGAGTCCCGATTTGATCAGTA
>NZ_JAKZGO010000004.1 GCF_022549785.1 Belliella alkalica | reverse complement strand
GAAGATCCTGCAGATATTTGTGAGCAAATACAACAACTTATCGCAGATAATGACTTTAAAATAAAAATGGGCGATTTGAAAAGTGCAGCCAATAATTTTAATTATGAAATTGGCTACAAAATGAACAGATACGAAGATGGGACTTTTGGATATGAATATGTTCAAGGGCTTCCAAATTCAGGCTCACTTGACGGATTAACAGTCAATTCCCCAATTGATGGATTAATCCATAGTCATAACCTAGGAACCGATATGCTTTCTATCTTTTCTTTATCTGATATTTTTGCTTTAGGAGCAATGGTTCAAGAGAATCTGATTAACAATATTGAAAATTTCGTTTTTGGCGTAGTAACTTCCGAAGGAACTTACCTACTAAGTATTTCTGACCCAATAGCGTTTTCTAATTTATCTTCTGGATTAGAAATATTAAGAAGCATCTATATTAATTATGTTAAGCCTGATAATTCTGCTTTGCAAAATGAAATTGGACTGTTTCAATTCCTAAACACTTCAAATTTAGGCCTTTCATTATACAAGGGTAATTTATCAAACTTTAATAGTTGGGATAGGGTCAGGAAAAATAATCAGGGAACAAATATTGTAAACTTAAACTGTAACTAATCATGAAATACTCATTAATTATATTATTAACTATTATCGTAATTGTTTTACCACTTAGTCAAAGTAAAGCTCAATTTAACATCAATGCGGAAAAATTGAAAGATTTAGAAGGGGCTTGGTTTTACCAGGATGAAAAAATAAATGTTCTCGTTCTTTTAGGTTATAAAAAAATAAATGAAACCCCCGAGAAACCATTTGTTTTTGGTTATATAAAATTGCTTGTAGACGGAAATCTAATATGTGATAATTTGGAGTTCGTTGAATTCTTAAACTCAAAAAACAGTTTTGATTTTTATGAAATTTTTGACGTAAAAAACCATCCTAATAGAATCCCTCCTATAATAATTTCAGCTAATGAAAAAGGAATATCTGGAGGTATTAAAATTCTTGAAAATGCAAATCCTGTCAACTTTACAGTAAAATTTGAAGATGATCATTTAGTTTTTGAGTTTATAAACTATCAAAGCCGACTAGATAAAAAGATAACTAAACTTGAAAATTATCCTTTCCCCGCAGTCCCATCAACATGGGTATTGAAGAAAAAAGTAGAAAAGTAAAAAGTGGACCTACCACATTAGAAGACTGTGGATTTCTGCAAATGATGGGGTATGATCTGGAGTGTGTCATAGATCTCTTTGAAATCAAAAAGGATTCAACTTTCATTGGAACTACCGCAGATTGTATTTATGAAAAGCTGAAGTCTATAGATGGGTTCAAAGACCTAGCATCAGGGTTTGAAGGTCTTGGGACAGAATTTGATGTGATACTTAAAATAGGAGCAACACAAAATGCATCAGCCAATGGCCAAGCATGGTGGAGAGGCTCCAATCAGCCAATAGAAATTACATTCAATGAAATAAAAATGAATAGATCTGCTTTAGAAGTAGCTAGGACTATCGTTCATGAGATGGTACACGCAGAATTATATAGGGCGATCAATACTACCAATCCCACAGAAAAGGAGCTGGATTTTAGAGAGACCTTCAATACTTATGTAATGATGTACAGAGGCTCAGCTGATCAACAACATAACCTGATGGCTGATGAATGGGTGACTAAGATGGGGGAGATTCTAAAAGATGTTCACCAAATGCTTGATTCAGATGGTTACAATACTTTCAAAAATGTCTACTATCCAAATGGTATTCCAGACCATTTTTACAAATCTGTTGCATGGGATGGGCTTCAAGGAACAATTGCTTGGAATTTGATGAAAAACATCACTACGACACCTCCAATAAAATCACCTCTTGAAATTATTACACAAGATATTGATAATGTGAAAAGAGGTAGAAAGAATTGTTTATGACGAATATAAGTAACATTTTACTTTCGCTATTAGTCTCATTAATATCGTTGGGTAGTTTTATTTCTGAAGATTGTTCTGGAAATAATGAAAAAATAATTTTGATTGTTAATAAAGACTCAAAACGTATTGATGTCTATGATAGAAATGGTAGTACAAGCGTTTGGGTAAGTTTTGGAAGCCCTAACCTGAGAGCCAATTTATTTCATATCCCTCCTGAAGTGAATCATTGGGAATATAGTCATGAAAAAGTTGAAGTTGGACATTTAGATTTGGCTAAATCACAAGTTTTATTTGCAGAAAATTTAGATTTTATGGATTGGGGAGATTTAGAACAATTAGGTAAAAAACAAAAAATCTACATGATCCTATATGAAGATTATATGTCCAAAGAAAGATTTGTTTGGAATAAAAAATTCACAGCTTACGAGGTTTGGGTGACTGCTGATGGACCGATTTAGCTTTGTTAAGTCATACAGTAATGAAAAGCTGAAGTCAATCGATGGATTCAAAGACCTTGCGTCTAGGTTTGATGGTCTTGGGACACAGTCTGACGACTCATTGTACTGGCTATTGGCTTGATTTTCCCTATTATGGTATACCTGGGGGTGTAGGCTCACAGCAGTCCATATACGTACAGCAGTGCTGGGACATGCCTACGGTGCCTGATGGGGGCCCGTCAACAGGTCCCAGCCATGATGAAGGAAGCCCAAGTGGTGGTGGTGGATCAGGTGCAGGATCCTATGGAGGTGTAGGTCCCTCACCTACATATGGATAGATGATCCTTTGAATTACTGTGATGGACCTGATTGTTTTCCTTTTCCGGAGGAATTGGAGGATCAGATTGTGAATGAACTTACTGACCCTTGTGCTAGTGAGATTTTTGAGTCAATTGGAAATGCTAGTAAAATCAATTCTCCTTTTGAAATAGGCACATCTAATCCTTTATCAAATTACGATTTTGCATCAGCGATTTATGAACTATTTGAAAAGTCTCAAAATTTTAATCTAATAATCAAAAATGATAATATTTCCGGTGTAAATGGATCCACTACAAGTGGGTTTAATAATAGTAATGGCAAAAAAGAAGTCACAATAACTTTGTCTAACCATTACTTAAATAATGCAACTCGGCTATCTATTGCTAGGACAATAATTCACGAAATGGTACATGGTTATATTGTCCATGAATTAAATTCGGGAAATTTTGATTTCATGAGTGATTTTGGTGATAAATATGAAAATTATCTTTTGGACAAAAATCCTGATATGAATAGGGCTCAACATGAGTTGATGGGAGGCTATGTTGATATGATGGCATTTTCTCTCAAAAAGTGGGATTCAATTTTTGGTGATGGTGGCGGGAACCTAGGGGATGATTATTATAGAGCTATGGCTTTTGGAGGGCTTTTTAAAACAAATACAAATACGCCTACTGATAGCTTTAAAGAATTGATACCAAAATCTAGTGATAGATTAAAGATTAAAAATATATTAAAAAACGAGCAAGATGGAAATGAAAATGCAAAAGGTGTTAAGTGCGATTAATTTAAGAAAACTTGTAATAAATGCTTTTATAGTTTTTATTATTCCGGTTTCGTTTGGATTTAGCCAAAATATCAATGCGTATCATTTCATGCTGAATGAATTCCTTGAATTTAATGATAAAGGAAAGATTGAATTGTTGCAAGAGGTAGATTTATCAATCGCTTGGATAGATTATTTAGAGGATACAGCATTTATACACAATGCTTTCAGACACGTCTTTACAAATGAAAGCATAGAAGGTCTTATTGCTCAAATAAATTTATCTGAGGCAAAGGAATTGATAAGAAGCACCACAGAATTCACTTGGGAAAGAAAAAAACTTAATCATACTTACAAATTGCGAAAAAAAATTTCAGAAAAAGGTTTGACATATAAATATAGTATCCCTATTATAGATAACGAGATTTGTATTTTAAGAGTCAAGAGTTTTGACTCTGTCAATAACATTGGTGACTATATCTACATCATGAAGAAGAATGAGAAAAATCAATGGCCTACGGCATGTATCCTTATTATTCATGAAATGTTCCCAGACTATGGTTATTGAAAATCAAATTGATTTTATTCAATCAAAATATCCATTCGGAAATATTATTTAAGGAGCAAAATGGAACAATTGATGCAAAAGGTAAAAAATGTGATTAAGCAATTTATTTTGACATTATGCTTTACTTTTTTTTCTGGAAAACTTTACGCTCAGGAAATAGTCGATGATAAATCTCATGAAAATTTTCAAAATCTTATTCAGAATTTTGAAGATCATGAAATTTTAAAAGCTATCAACATGAATGATGACTGGCTAATATATCTATCAGATTCAATAAATCTTCAAAATGGCCTAAGAGGCGCCTGTAGAGTTGAAAGTATAAATGAGGTAATCAGAGAATTCAAAATTCAAGAGATTCTTCTGAAAAACAAAAAGCTTGATACTTTGAAATTTTGGGATAGCGAAAAACTGCCTAGGCTAAACTTAATTGAAAAAAGCAATTTAAATTATTCCCAATACTCGCTTCCGATTATTCATGAAGATTGGGCAATAATCAGGTTTTTGCATTTTTCAGGAAAGAAAAAAACAGAGGATTCAATCTTCATTTT
Organism: Belliella alkalica; assembly: GCF_022549785.1. Lineage (GTDB taxonomy): Bacteria > Bacteroidota > Bacteroidia > Cytophagales > Cyclobacteriaceae > Belliella > Belliella alkalica. The sequence goes on along the minus strand of NZ_JAKZGO010000004.1, from coordinate 361,690 downwards.
CCAGAAAAAAGATGATTATTGGGAAAGAGTTTGCCGTCTAATCATGGAAGCTACATACGTAAGTAAATAATTCGATTGACATTAAAAAAAACCTGTAATTTACATCTGGGCATCTAATGTCATTTTATTTACTGCGGGATAGTATTCAATTTTATAAAATCCCAATCCCAATTGAATATTATAAAAATTGAGCTTTACTAAGTCTCCAAAAACAAAGCCCCAAGGAATCCTTGGGGCCTGTTTTATTTCCGGAATTAACCTTCCTTTTATTATCCTATTTGAATCTATTTTTTCTGATAATGAAATGTTTTAAATTAACAGCTTGTCTGCCGCGGCTGATTTAACATTTTTAACCATTAACAACTCCCCCATCAATCCAATCTATCTCTCTCTTCAGTGCTTCCACTTCTGTTTGAGACCCTAAAGCTTTCTCCTTGAGCGAATTTATACCTCAAAGTCAATCTTACACCTTGATTACTCCTGTATTGCCTGAAAGATGTGTCAATCTGATCAAACTGCACATTGGCTCTGATCACCTGTGTTCTTAGCAAATCCGTACCATTGACAGTAAGTGTAAATTTATCTTTGGCAAATGACTTGGTGATACCTGCATCCAATCCTCCCATCGCTCCAATAGTCGCTTGACCCCAAAGCATTGGCCCCATATACATCCCGATGATTTCTGCTTTGAATCCCTTTGGCAAGACAAAATTATGCTGAGATCTCATCATGTAAGACACTTGTGAGACATCTAGCATTGCATCTCCAATCATTGACTTCCATTGTGCATAGTTCACTTGAACCATATTGTTGGTATTCCACCAAGGCGTGATTTCCAAAGGAACTATTGCCCTGAAGTTGATATTTTGTGACCTATCCAAGTTGGCATTGAATGTCGTAGTGGTTCTGGACTCTTCATCCTGTTCGAAGATTTGCTGAAAGACATCCGTAGTCAAGGAATATCCCAAACTAAACTGATATGCCCCTTTGATGACATGGTTCATTTCAAGATTGTGTGCATACTGAGGCCTCAAGTTTGGATTTCCTCTTTCAGTAGTCAATGGATCAATATAGAAAACAAAAGGGTTTAATAACCTGTAATTTGGCCTGGTTATTCTTCTGTTTGCATTGTATATAATCTGGTAGTCCTTACTCACTTTTTGTTGTACAAACACACTTGGAAACAGGTTGAAATACTTCTGAGAATTTTCTTGATCCAAAGTCACAGAAGTTCCGAGGATATCAGAATACTCTCCTCTCAAACCTGCCTGAAAACTCACTTTGTCTGAAAACTTACTTTTATAAGTGGCGTATGCTGCCAAAACATTTTCCTTGTATATAAACCTGTTGCTATTTGGATCTGGAGTGTAAGGTGCCTCTTCAATAGATCTAGCAAGATCTAAGTCATTATCAGACTTTACCCAACTTCCTTTCAAACCCGTTTCCAAAACCCTTCCCTTTCCAAATGGCTTGGTAAAATCAACCTTAGCCGTGAAAATATTATAGTCCATACTGTTGATATTTCTAATTCGGTCATTCAATGCTTGATCCTCTTCTTGATTCAACCAATAAGCATTTGACAAAACAGCCTCAGCGTCAGAACTCATATTAGTAAAATCAAAATCTGTAGTCAACTTAGTCCCCAAAGTATCCAAGAGCCCCACATAGTGGAAGTTTGCAAAGACCCTTCTATTTTGATCCTTACTGTCATTGAGAGATCTTAGAAAGTTTCTATCATTAGTCCCTGGATTTGAAACCTCTGTTAGTGCAGAGCTTATATCTTCCCCGTTTGATCCAGAAGCTTGTACACTTACTCCCACGCTATGATTCTTGTTGATTTCATAATCTGAACCTCCACTGAAGAATAGATTTTTGTTTCTTGTCGTAATCCTACTTTCTTGGTCAAAATTCGAAATACCTTCTTCTAACTGAAAGTTTCTGTTGATTTCTAAATCATTGAAAACTGCATATTCACTATAGTTTAGACTTGCATTGTTTGTCCATTTGCCTTTTTTGGCATTTACAGTCACTCCTGTATTTGGAGCAAATTGTCCATTGTATTGACCTCCTACTTGAACACTTCCAAATACACCGTCAATGTTATTTCTTTTCAATTTGATATTGATCACTCCAGCGCCACCTTCAGCATCAAACCTTGATGTGGGATTGTTGATGATTTCCAGGCTTTTGATATTGTCAGCTGGCATTGCCCTTAAGAAATTAGCCAGATCTTCTGCACTCATGTATGTTTGGCGGTCATTGATCATCACAGTCACGCCTGATCTTCCGTTGAGGTTGATGACTCCATTTTGATCTACATATATTCCTGGAGATCTACCGATGACGTCTAAGGCTGTATTGCCTTCAGCCATTACTGTCCCTTCTATGTTTACTGTTGTTTTGTCAGGTTCGATGATTACTTCAGGTCTTGTAGCTCTCACGGTCACCTCACCAAGTGCTGCGATCTCTTCTTCCATTGTGATGGTTCCAAAATCCTTTTTGTCACCAGATTGAATTTCAAAAGATTCAGAATTGAAAGTTTCAAACCCTAGTGATGAAATTACAAGCTGCATCTTTCCAGTTTTGGAAGATTCTATTTTAAAGCTCCCTGTCTCGTCAGTGACAGCACCTGTTAGCAATGATCCGCTTTGGGCGTCCATCAACATGACGTTTACGAAAGGAAGAGATTCTCCTTTTTGATCTTTTACCTGACCTGTAATTTCTGTCATATCTTTTGCCGCTAGATTGCTCATTCCCAAAAAGAAGAAGAAAAAGATCGTGAATACTTGTATTGTGATTTTCATTAGTGTTGGAATTAATTGTGTCCGTATTGTTTGGTATCCTCCCTAATGAAAAACAAGTGCCAAAGCAAAAAATAATATATAACATACTGTTTTTCAGTATTTTAAAAAACAAAACAAAATCTTATGTGTATCATAATCGTACACATCGTTCGTTCGGTATAGAAACAAAAAAGCCCAGAAAGATAATTTCCTGGGCTTTTTATGAAAAAAAGAAACTCTACTTATTTAGCTGCTTCAAATCTTTTGCTTACTTCTTCCCAATTCACAAGATTCCAAAATGCCGAAACATAATCAGGTCTTCTGTTTTGGTAATTTAAGTAATATGCATGTTCCCATACATCTAATCCTAAGATTGGAGTACCAGGACACTCAGCAACATCCATTAATGGATTATCTTGATTTGGTGAAGAGCATACACAAAGTTCTTTTTTCTCATCAACACACAACCAAGCCCATCCTGAACCAAATCTAGTGGCTGCTGCTTTGTTGAACTCTTCTTTGAAAGCATCAAAAGATCCAAATTTAGCATCTATTGCATTAGCCAGATCACCTGACGGTTGACCTCCAGCATTAGGAGCCAAAATTGTCCAAAAAAGACTATGGTTATAGTGACCTCCACCGTTATTTCTTACGGCTGCATTTGAACCTGCCACTTTCATCAATTCCTCTAAAGATTTTCCTTCAAGATCAGTTCCTTCGATTGCTTTGTTCAAATTAGTAACATAAGCATTGTGGTGCTTGCCATGGTGGATCTCCATTGTTTTGGCGTCAATATGCGGCTCTAGCGCATTTAAGTCATAAGGTAATTTTGGAAGTTCAAAAGCCATTTTTTTTAAAGTTTTATAGTTAGAAATAAAATTAAATTTTCTTTATGCGATTCAATTAACAAACCAAGTCTATCCTAAAATGGTTCTAATTTTCCCTAAAACATCTCATTTTCTCAATTTTTTAAAAAAATCATCCATTAACATCTTAGCCTCATCTGCCATCAATCCAACTTTTATTTTAGTTTTAGGGTGAACCACTCGCTCTGCTAATCTAGAGAACCCCCTCGTTGGGTCTGAAGCAGCATAATGTATTTCTCCAAGTTGTGACCAGTAGCTCGCTCCCGCACACATGACACAAGGCTCCAAAGTCACGTATAATTTACATTCATTCAGATATTTGGACCCCAAAGTATTTGCAGCTGAAGTAATTGCAAGCATTTCAGCATGGGCAGTTGCGTCTGTAAGCTTTTCTGTCTGGTTGTAAGCTTTTGCAATAATTCTATTTCTGCAAACAATTACCGCCCCAACAGGTATTTCGTCTTCTTCAAAAGCAATTTTTGCCATTTTCATGGCCTCATTCATAAAAAACTCGTCTGTTAAAAGATCCATATATTTTTGTGATTTTACATAAAGACTAGCAAGTTAAAAAAACATGTAGTTAATTGGAAATAGTTATCAGTTGAATGATTTAATTAGTAAAAACTGGAAGGGTATTGAAAATTGGTCGGTAATTTGACTTTGACAAAAATTCGATTGTATTTTGATAAGGATAAGCCAAAAAAAAGACCCCGAAAGTTTCGAAAAACCTTCGGGGTCTGTTATCTATTTAGCTCGTTTATTTCTAATATATTTTGACCAAAAATATTAGAAAATCAAATCTATCATCTCTTTTCTTACTCCTTCATTGATTATCAAAGCAAGTATCAATGATACCAACAAACCTATCATTGCTCTGACTACATCCTTTTTGGCTAATCTGTATGCTCTTACTAGTCTTGCTTTTCTCTTTTTCAACTTTCTGGACTTAGCCAATGCTATGGATAACTCCCTACCACCAAGGAGCCCGATAAATACCCATGTTGTACTCATAGGCACATTACTCATTATTTTGAAATAGAACAAAATGATCGCATATACAAAATCAACTATAGTAGCGGCCCTTACATCTGTTACTTTGGTTTTTTCATTTACTATACCTTGAATCCTGTCTCCCTTCAGGTAGAATAAAAATCCTAAACCTATAAATACAAAACCAGTGTAGGCTACGAATTCCCAAACGTTTAATTGACGCGGAAGAAATACAGCTATATTGGCGGCATCTTGCATGATCCACACTGCCCAAAGTGTACCTGAAGTAATCCATTGCAATACATACCAGTAGGGTTTTGCCTCACCTTTCAAATAGGTTTTGACAAACTTCTCTAATGTAAACCATACGATTATTGCAATGAAAAATGCTAAAAGATATCCGAGGAAACTTTTTTGCATAACACTGACAATGGTACCTGCCTTGTAAGTAAATACATTCAGCAACAAGAATGTAGTAGAAACTGGCATTCTGAGTCGTGTCATCACCAATAAAACTATAGGTGCTGCAATCTGCAAAAAGACAAAGTTTGTAGGTGCTTGCTCCAATCCTGGTACTTGAAGCCTTTGGTAACTGACATCACCATTGTAAGTAAACCAACTGAAAGTGACAGTCCCAACAAAAATCAACCCCATGAAGAGCCAAAGCCAGTACCATTTTCTACTTTGATTGGAAGCGATGAATGTCCCTATGGTCTGAATACTGTCATTGGCTATTGCAGAATATGCTGCCAAAGCAAATCCAAACCACATGGCGGCGTAGGTATATGGCGTTATTATTCCTGCTATCGAAACCAGAATCAGAATTACTATTAAGAAAGGTTTTTCTTTTCTAGTGAAATCAAAAAGTGAATAGGAAGCTTTTGATAGTGCGTCCTGATTGATGTTTTGATCTTTAAGTTTGGCCATAATTTTAGTTTGGCGAGTTTGAAATTGAATGCAAAGTTAAAGAAGATTATTTGGCTTGAATGTTAATTAATTGTTAAGTCAATGATACCTTTTATTAACACTAGTGCTTTCTAAGCTCAGCATCGATTTATCTTGATCAACCCAAATTTTAAGAGTTACTTTAATCAAAATAAAGAATAAAATTTCATTTTGTAAATTTATATTCAATCTTATTCGATATTAATATTAACAATATCTTCATATGCTTTACACATAAATATGAATGTTCCTCTTTTACTTTGTAAGATAATTTTGACAATTAAATCGTTAGGCTGGTTTTTCTATAGATGACAGGGATAATTCAAAGTGTAAACAAACCCAAAAAAGCAATTTTCGTTCTACAAATGGTAGTTGCGTTGTTGGTTTTTATGTTTTCCATAGACATGCTTACTGTCTCCATGCTTCAGCTAAATAGCGAAATAGCAAGAGATATTCTTCGAGCTACCAACAATCCTTTTGTGGGTCTTTTTATTGGCCTCCTGATGACTGCATTGATACAAAGTAGCTCCACTGTCACAGCGATGATTGTGGCAGTTGTAGCTTCAGGAAACTTAACCTTGATGCAAGCTGTCCCTTTGGTAATGGGTGCCAATATAGGTACTACAATCACGAGTACTTTGGTCTCTTTTTCTTTTATTATGAAGAAAGGTGAGTTTAAAAAAGCGCTATCTGCTGGAGTTATACATGATATTTTTAATATTGTTACGGTAATCATCTTGTTTCCTTTGGAGATGTATTTCGGATTCTTGAGCAATTCAGCGTTATTTTTAACCAACACTTTCTTTGAGTCCAAGAATTACTCAGAAGCTAACTATCAATACAATGTCATTTTCACTCGTCCTGCAACCTTATGGATAGTAGCAAAAATAAATGCACCGATTATTGGAATGATATTGAGTGTATTACTCGTGTTTGGTGCTATCAAATTACTATCAGAAACTGTTTTTAAATCATTTGTATCAGGGAACTTCAAAAAAGTCAGCAAACACATCTTCAAAAATCCGGCAATAGCTTTTATATATGGCATTTTTTTTACTGCAGCTGTTCAATCAAGTACAGTAACCACATCCTTGATAGTACCTGCAGTGGCCAATAGAAAAGTTTCTTTGATCAAAGTATTTCCATTCATTGTAGGAGCAAATATAGGTACTACAATAACTGCGGTAATTGCTGCAATTTACAAAACTGAAGCAGCTATAAGTATAGCCATTGTACATATCCTATTCAATGTAATCGGGGCCATGATTATACTGCCATTTCCTTCAATTAGGAATATCCCTGTGAAAATCGCCACTTTCCTTGGTCGAGAATCCGTAAGGACAAGATTTATTGGTTTTGCTTACATTTTGCTTACATTTTTTATCATTCCATTTCTTCTGATTTATTTCAATAAAAATGAAGATGTTAGACATTCGCATTACCAAGTAAAAACAAAGACGGAAATCTCTGTAGAAAAGTGATTTTACCCAGAAAATTCTTCTATAATCTGCACTCCTGAACTGGTTCCAATTCTATCAGCTCCAGCCTCTATCAGTGCTTTTACTTGAGCTAAAGTCTTGATTCCCCCACTTGCCTTTATCCCAACATTACTAGGAAGGTTTGCTCTCATCAATTTGATATCTTCCACTTTTGCTCCTTCTGGTGCGAAGCCTGTGGATGTTTTTACATAATCTACTCCTGCATCTCTACAAATCTCACAGGCCTGCACTATTTCTTCATTGGAAAGGTATGCAGTCTCAATAATTACTTTTAGAATCCGCTCATGTTGATGACAAAGAGTAGCGATCTTAGCCAGTTCTATCTTCGGCCAGTTTAGGCCTGCTTTGAATGCTGTCAATGACCAAACTACATCAATTTCATCTGCTCCATCCTTGATCGCTTGTTCTGTTTCGAAAACCTTTGTCTCCGACATATTATACCCAAGGGGAAAACCCACTACAGTTACCAACTGAATATCTGAATCACCAATTTCCCTTTTAGCCTTTTTGACCCAAAAGGGGGGCACACATACACCTACAAAACCATATTGCTTAGCTTCCTTTACAAGTTTTTCGACATCAGAATCATTCGTAAGTGGCTTTAAAACTGTCTGTTCAATATATCTAGCTATGTTTTTCATTTTCCGAATCATTTATTCCATCCAAATAATCCCTTAAATATATAAACTCTAATGTCAAATCTCCATCATTTGCTATGGTTGCTTTGTCAATCATTGATGAGTTAGGTTTGAATAATTCAGGAATAAGAAACTTCATCAATTGATCACCAAAATCTTTGGATGCATCTCTGGGCAATTCAGTTGGTAAATTGTCTATTGCCATTACAGAAATACTATTTTGCCTGCCAAATGCTGGAAGCTCTTCAAAAGTATCTCTATCTATATCAAAAACAGGGCTGAAGACTTTACTAGCTCTTATAGTAGTAGGCAATGAACCATCGATATCGCAAGTAATATCTGCTATTACAGATATATTAAATTCTTCGAGTTTTATATCTCCTTTTTTGAAAAGCCGTGGCGCCCGATTGTCCCAATAGGCTGCTGAAATCAATATATCACTCACTTCTGTATATTTGAGAAAATGGCTCTCATATTTATAAGGCTCTGAATAAAACTCCTCTTTATCAAAACCTCCATCTGTCTTCCTTCTATTATATTGACCTGAACCTAACAGGGTAAATACCGGCTCTTCATAGTAATTGAATAAGAAATCATGCGGCTCAATCTGCTTTATCCCAACAGAATTTAAAACTTCTAACACTCCTTTCCCAACCCTTCCTGAACCTGTCACCACTATCTTGATAGGCGGAAGCTGTACCTTCTTAAGCTCTTCTTTGATTTCGATTAGATCGAAACACTCGTATGCCCTTTTAATATGATACAAATCCGTCTTTTGTCCATACGTCCATAGCCCATTATATGCCCCAACTATGCCTGCCCATCTACCAAAGGCTGTCACTCTTTGTCCATTCTGATTTTTCAAAACTTCATAGTCAATCAACTTAATGTTTTTATCAATAACGGCTTGTAAAAGAGCTCTATTATATGGCTGTTTTTTAATGGTATGTGAGAAAAAAAAATATGTTTTTTCAGGTATCAAATTATCTATTGGTACTTCTTTGATGCCAAAAAGCACATCACAATGACTAAGGTCATCTACTACTTTTATTCCAAGTAAATCATACTCTTCGTCAGTATAACAACGCACATCACTACTTTCCACAAAAACCTCAAGTCCAGCATAAGTTCTATGCATTTCCAATATTTGTTCGGGAGTAAAAGCAACCCTTTTGTCAGCGGGAACTTTACCTTCTTTTATCAGTCCAATTTTCATAAATCTTAAACAGTATATGTGTTATAATTTGAAATAATTGTAATCCATATGTCGATTGTCACACAATCCCCCAAAATGTTGGCATCTACTTTTGAATCAGCTGCCATCGATTGCCGACTATTGACACTTTGACCTCAAACCAAAGACAAATTCATCGTACCAAATTAACTCATAAAGAACTAGCTTAATAAATAAAGGCTTTGTCACCCTTTTGTCATTACATGTCTACACTAAGCCCAAAGTATGTCAGATTTTGCAGTGATAGCAATCAAATGCGGTCTAGGACCAATATGCTTGAGACTTTAAGGAAAACGGTCCATTTTGAATCCTTTTCTCATACAGTATGATTTTGATTGCAAAGCCTTAAGTTATGTAAAATTGTGAATACAGAAAAATCATTTACCTCTTATACCCAACAATACATGAATGTTTTGATTTGGAGTAAAGCAAATACCACAATGAATGACATTTAAATATAAGATGGCATTTTGATTATTTCTAAGAACAATGATCGATAAATTTGATCTAGGATGAGAGGTGAATACATTATAGATACTGGCAAAGAAAGGAAAACATAAAGATTATATATCTGCACAAAAAAAACAGATTGACTTTACAAATAAAAAAAAGGTAGCCCAAAGAGCTACCTTACTAAATCTATATGATTATCCGCAACGATACAAGTAGATGAAAACATCACTTATAAATATTCGAATAATCGTCAACTGCCTACTTTCATCCGACCAAAGCTGATCGAAATGAACTTCAATCATTATTGTAAATGACTAAAGGTGCAAAAGCAGATACACATATTAATCTATCCCTCTAAAATCTACATCAAATCTAAGTACTGAGTTAGGTGGAATTCGATCATTATTATCAGAATCCTGATAACCATAAGGCGAAGGTATCAACAATACCGCTTTGGATTGAGGTCTAAGCCTCTTAAACCCAATACTGAATCCTTGGATAGAATTGCCAGAGCTTCCTACAGGAGGTATATTAAAAATGTAAACTCCGTAAGTTCTATTTTCTTGGAAAATATCATTTTCTTTTGCAATATCCTCGTAGGTCGTATCAAAAACAGATCCATCAAGTAGACTACCAACAAAATCTGTATAAACCACAGTGCTTGGTGTAGGCCTAGATCCTATTCCTTCTTCTTGAACTATAATCACTACCCCTGAAGGGTCATTGATTCTTTCTCCTTCAATAGGGTTGTCTCTAAGATATTCGGCGATTTTCACACTATCTATTGCAAGGTTACCTTCAATATCATACCTCGGACCGCCAAAGAGATCTTGTTGTTCACAACTTACTATTGATAATACCGGAATTAATAATAGCAAATATTTTAAATGCTTCATTCAGAAGTTAGTTTTAATTAAAATTATTCTTCAACAGGTTTTTTCCTGACTTCCACTAAGTGAAGGTCAAAAACCAACGGTGAGTTTGCCGGAATTCTACCTTGTGAAGAAGGTCCATATCCAAATATAGATGGGAATAATGCAGTAGCTTTCTCTCCCTCTTTCATTTGAGAAAGAGCAAATTGAAAACCTTGAATCAACCCACCTTGCCCAATTATAAATTTCAAAGGCTCATAATCTCGCTGAGATACATGAATATTATTTGCTCTCGCAATACTATCATTTGATGTATCAAACACCACATTATTAAGAAGCTTACCTGTGTAGTCTATATACAAAGTATCACCTATCATTAACGAATCCAAAGTCGGATTGACTACTTCCCAAAACATATAAAAACCATTGGGTACATCCTTGAACTCTTTGGCATCTGGTAAGGTGTTTGCAGCAATATAATTTAATATTGCTTCTTTATCCTGCTCCATTCGTAGATTGAAATTTTCTTGTTCTGAAATACAAGCGGACAATAGGATAAAGGCCGAAAACACAAATAAGCTTACTTTTTTCATATTCTATTTTTAATTTACATCTGTGACTTCTACGTCGAAGATCAAAACAGAGTTAGGTTTGATCACAGCTCCAGAACCTCTTTCACCATATGCCAAAGTAGAAGGAATTAGCAACTTAGCTTTAGATCCTTTTTTCAAAAGTCCTAGACCTTCATCCCATCCTGGAATTACTCTTCCCATTCCCACTTCTACATCAAGGGGTGCATATCCGTCATATTGATCTCTTTGTTCGTTATACACTCCAGCTTCTTGTGCTTTTTCTTTCACACTGGTGTCAAAAACCGTCCCATCCATCAAGTATCCTGCATAATTTACAGAGGCCACTTGACCTGTCTCAATCTGATCTCCACTTCCTTCTTCTTCTATGACGTAGAACAGACCCGATTCTGTCCTGGTTGCATTCAAATTATTTTTAGAAATATACTCTTCTATCAATTTCACATCTTCTTCAAGTTGTTTTACAGATAGTTCAGCTTGCTTTTTTATTTGAGCTTCCTGTAGCTCTGCGAAATAAGCTTTGATTCCTTCTTCGTCCATTAATTCAAAAGCACTCATTCTAACTTTCACGTTAGCATTGGCCTTGATAAATGGTGGCGTATTGAATTCACCAAAAATCTTAACAGCAGGTGCTTCGAATACGATGCTATCACCTTTCTTCAAACCAAGTAATATCTCCTCAATTCCCATATTTGATTCCAAAGAATCATTATAAACAAAATATTGAGGAGCATTCTGATCATATGTAGAAATGAATGTAGAATCATCCTCAGTTGTCACGATTAGGTTATATAAGACAAACTCACCATTTTTTGGGCTATCTTTACCTTCTTTGATATAGGTATATTCGATGCCATCAGTTGTCGTTTTCTTTGTTTTGGTACAAGAAACCATACCTATTGCTGCTGCAAAAACGACGGTTGATAATAAAAGACTCTTAATTTTTTTCATGGATAAGTTCAAGTTGTTTGAATAATGTATTATAGTTTTCTTTAATTAATTTCTCAAATTTCTCTGTTGTTTCGCTCAAAGTCAAGTCCGATTTTCCGCCGGAAGCATTTTTGTGCCCACCACCATTGAAATATTCTTGTGCAAATTTATTGACAGCCACTTCCTCAGTAGATCTGAAAGATATCTTAATCCCATCTTCTCTTTCTGTGAATAATGCTGCTATTTTGATCCCACCTATTGACAAAGCATAATTGACCAAACCTTCTGTATCTCCTGTTTGGGAAGAGTATTTTCGAAGATCCTTTTTACTGATGGCAAAATAAGCAATTTTGAGATCCTCATTGATCATCAATCTTCTAGAGATCGCAAAACCTATGAATTTCAGCCTGTTGACGCTATTGGTATCGTAGATCAATTTTGAGATTTTCGAATTATCCGCTCCCAGCTCAATCAATTCTGCTGTAATTAGGTGAACATTTTTAGTCGTATTGGGATGTCTGAATCCTCCTGTATCTGTCATGATCCCAGAATAAAGGCATTCTGCAATATCAGAGTCCAAAAGATCCTTGTCCCCAACCTTTACGATCAATTCATACAACAATTCACAAGTAGCGGCAGCATCTGTACTCCAAAATCTAAAATCACAAAAATCCTTTGGATCTTGGTGGTGATCTATGTTCACTTTGTAAGCTTTGGAATCTTTGACATAGTCCTGCATGGCCTGAAGCCTGCTCAAACATGAAAAATCGAGGCAAAAAATAATTTCAGCTTCCTGAATTTTCTTTATTGCATCTTGCTGGACACTTTTATCCTCAAAGTTGATTACAGCATCATTCCCCTTCATCCAGTGAAGGAAAGATGGATAATCAGATGGTGTAATCACTGAAACTTCGTGCCCCTTTTTCAGCAGATAGTTAGCTAATCCCAACGAGGAACCCAATGCGTCTGCATCTGGCTTGTAATGGGTAGTTATGACTATTTTTGCTGGAGTGGCGATTTTATTTTTAAATAACTCGAATGCTTGCATTTTAAAGCTTTTGTACCTGTCCTTTTGAGAACACAGTTTGCAAAGGTCATGATAATTTTTTAAAAATCCCAATATCTATAAGGCACTCAAAACAAAAGAGATAACACAGATTTTACTTACATCATTCGGAACTTCATTTATTTCCCGTATTTTTGCACCCTAATTCATAAAAACGAAATAAATCTAATAATATGGCAACTAACAGAACTTTCACCATGATCAAACCTGATGCTTTTGCAGCAGGAAATGCTGGTGCTATCTTGAAAATGATCGAAGAAGCTGGTTTCAAAGTAGTAGCAATGAAAGCTACTAAATTGACTCCTGAATTGGCAGGTAAATTCTACGAAGTTCATCAGGCTAGACCATTCTACGCTGACCTTTGTGCATATATGTCTTCAGGACCTATCTTCGCAGCGATCTTGGAAAAAGACAACGCAGTAGAGGATTTCCGTAAATTGATCGGTGCTACAAACCCTGCAGATGCAGCAGAAGGAACAATCAGAAAAATCTTCGCTACATCTATCGAGGCGAATGCCGTTCACGGTTCTGACTCTGACGAAAATGCAGCAATCGAAGGAAACTTCTTCTTCAATCAAGCTGAGAGAGTTCTTTAATCAGAATTCTAAGGATAAGTAAAACAGCTAAGCAAAAGAAACATGCTAAGGTCTTTTGAAATATAGTCGAAGTAAGCCTACGGCGAAATATAAATAACTACCACTTATATTTTCACTAGAGGCTCTATTATAGGACTTAGAGGATTCTTCAAAGCACTCGATTTTAGCATAAAAGCCCATAGCCCGATTTTATTCAGGCTATGGGCTTTTTTAATTCACTTACTATTATTTAGATTTCAGGGCTACGCCCCTCGTTTAATAGTCTTTCGTTTTTTTTTACGAAGAGAACAGGGCTAACGCCCCTTTTTGTTCAAAGACCTTTTTGTCGAGACGAAATTGTTTTTCGACTTTAGATAAAGGTATCAATTATCATCCTCATCGAATTCATCTTCATCGGGAGCACCCATGTCAAACATAGAACTGAAGAGGTCTTTGAATTGCATGCCTGTATCAAGCAATTTTTTACTAAGTTGGCTGTATTCCGCCAAGCCATGTAAGGCAAATTCCATAAAGAACTCTTTTTCTTTCTCAGGAAGTCCTTTGATTGTTGCCGTAATTATCTCTTCCAAACCCGGCACATTGTGTAATGCTGTTTTGTACTCCTTGTCAGATTGGGAAGCAAGAATATCAAGTGAATTCCCTTCGCCAAACCAGGATAATGGCAACACGTAAGGATTGCCCTCTTTGTCTTTTTTCTTTTGCTCTGGAGAAGGAAAATAATCAACGAACATGGTCCTAATTGCCTTACCGATTAAGTTGTATGCAACCAACCCTGCTCCTTCTTGCTCTCCTTCATAGACCAATTCGACTTTCCCCGTGATCGCTGGGATCACTCCTATAAGATCTGAAATTCTGACAACGGTATTTTCTTCCTTATTTTTATAAAGCCTTCGCTCAGCAGCAGAAATCAAGTTTTCATAAGCAGAAATAGTCAATCTAGCTGAAACACCACTTTTCTCATCCACATATTCGCTATGCCTTGCTTCTATGGCAATCTGCTCGATCAAATCCTTCATAAGCTCTGGCACATGGATCTTGTCCAAAGGCTTACCATCTAGTTTTGCTTCTTGGGCTGTGATTTGTTTTCCAATTTCTATCGTTTTTGGATAATGCGTGATGATTTGACTTTCAATCCTGTCTTTCAAAGGTGTGACTATAGAACCTCTGTTGGTGTAATCTTCTGGGTTTGCTGTAAAGACAAATTGAATATCCAATGGAAGGCGAAGTTTGAAACCTCTGATCTGAATATCGCCTTCTTGCAAGATATTGAAAAGTGCTACTTGGATTCGGGCTTGCAAATCTGGAAGTTCGTTGATCACGAAAATCGATCTGTGTGAGCGCGGTACCAATCCATAATGAATTACTCTTTCGTCATTATATGACAATTTCAAAGTAGCGGCTTTGATGGGATCCACATCACCTATCAAATCAGCTACGGAAACATCTGGAGTAGCTAGTTTTTCTGTGTAACGATCAGCCCTGTGCCACCAGGCGATTGGTGTATGATCTCCCTTGGCCTCTATCAGCGCCAAGGATGATGATGAAAGTGGTGCTAAAGGATCATCATTGAGCTCCGAACCTTCTATGACTGGCACAAATTCATCCAACAAAAATGTCATCATCCTAGCAATCCTTGTTTTTGCCTGTCCACGCAATCCGAGTAGATTGATATTGTGTCTAGAAAGAATCGCCCTTTCGATATCAGGAATAACTGTATCTTCATATCCCCAAATCCCCTCAAAGACATTTTCTCCCTTTTGGATTTTGGAAATCAGATTCTGCCTGAGCTCTTCTTTGATAGATTTGGGTTCGTAGCCAGCAGCCTTTAACTCTCCCAATGTTTTTATATTCAGTAATTCTTTTGCAGTTAGTTTATTATACTCCATTTTATTTAAAATCTTTTAGTTCTATTACGCTTATAATCTTCAAAAATCAAATCTCCCAATCCTTTCAAGCTACTGTAGTACGCATTTCCATTGTTTACTTTTGTAAATTCCTTTACAAACTCTTTCAAATAAGGATCGGAAGCAATCATAAATGTGGTTACCGGAATTTTCAATTTTCTACATTGTGCTGCCAGTTTGAGGGTTTCGCTAAGGATTTTGCTATCTATTCCAAAGCTGTTTTTATAATACTTAATCCCAACTTTCAGACAGGTAGGTTTCCCATCTGTAATCATGAATATCTGCTTGTTGGGATTTTTTCTTCTTCGAAGCAAATCCATGGCAAGCTCCAACCCAGCAACAGTATTGGTATGGTATGGGCCAACTTGCAAATAGGGCAAATCCTTGATTTCAATCTGCCAAGCATCATTTCCGAAAACAATGATATCCAAGGTGTCTTTAGGGTAGCGAGTTTTGATCAATTCAGCCAGCGCCATAGCAACTTTTTTGGCAGGTGTGATCCTATCTTCTCCATAAAGGATCATGGAATGAGAAATGTCAATCATCAAAACAGTAGAAGTCTGTGTTCTGACTTCATTTTCCACGATTTCAAGATCGTCTTCTGTGAGTAAATAATCCCCAGAAAAACCATGATTGACTTGGGCATTTCTCAAGGAATCAGTAAGTGCAATCTGATCCAAATTGTCTCCAAAAGAATAAGGTCTCCTATCAGTACCTCTTTCATCTCCTGTTCCAGAATGTTTGGTTTTGTGTTGTCCTCCTTTTGATTTTTTCAATTTCCCAAAAATCTCCTCTAGCGCAGATTTTCTTATTGATCGCTCTGCTTTCCCAGTGATTTTGAATTCCCCTTTTTGATTTTGCTCTGTCAAATATCCTTTTGCCTTGAGGTCTTCGATAAAATCCCCAATGCCATATTGAGGGTTGGTCAGGTTGTATTGTTTGTCCAAATTAGTCAACCAACTCAATGCTTCAGCAGCATCTCCTCCAGTCATGGTCACTAATTGGAGGAAGATATTCAGCAAATTTTCAAAATTATTCTTATCGGGGTCTTGTGGCGGTATATATTGTGTAAATCTGAATCCTTTCATAACAGGCACATAACAAGAATAGGTGCTTGCTAGTTTACCTTATTGAAAGAATAAACAAAAAAATCATGAAAAATTTCCTCTCACCAGTCTATTGGGTCACTGCAATCTTGATTATTTATGTGACATTTCTATTTACCAACATCAATATCGCTGTAATTTTATTCATATTCTCAGTATCACCACTCCTTATACTTTGGATGGTTTACAAAGTACTGACAGCTGATGTTGAAGTGGAGTCAACATTCGAAGAAAAATGGTATGAAGATCAGCAAGATTAGAATTACTTGCAAGCACCTTGAGTAAATGACTTCACCCCTGCATTGATAGCTATACAATCATTGCCGTATGTTTTATTGTCACAACCACATACAGGAGCATATATCATGTAACAAGCCGCATCTTTTTTGATTTTTGATGGATCAATGCAATCAGTTACTTCATTTGGGGTGATATCCTCGCACTGAAATGCAAAAGCTGTCATCAAGAATATTAGTATGGCTGGAAATTTTAGATTTTTCATATGGTCAACAATTTTCCCCCTAGACGTAATTCGATTAGAAAACGCTACAGATAATTTTTTGGTATCTTTAGGGAAAATTTCAATTATCTCCCCATGGATTTACAATACCCGCTAGAACTTGCCGGAACTTTTGTCTTTGCTATTTCTGGAGCACTTGCTGTGAGAGATCGTGAACATGATCTCTTTGGTGCAGGTTTTACAGGTTTCATCACAGCCATCGGAGGTGGTAGCTTGAGAGACATTCTTCTTGGAAGCTATCCGTTGGTTTGGATTGGGGATGTACATGTATTGTATGCCATCTTTGCGGGGATTCTATCTGCATTTTTCTTCCAGAAATTCTTGCTGAAACTTCGGAAGACCATGTTCCTTTTTGATACATTGGGTATTGGTTTTTTCACTGTATTGGGAGTAGAGAAAGCGCTTAGCTTGGGCGTAAGTGTAGAGATTGCAGCAATCATGGGAATGTTCTCTGCAGTAATGGGCGGGGTATTGAGAGATACCCTGACCAATGAAATCCCGATTTTGTTTAGAAAAGAAATCTATGCCAGTGCTTGTCTTACCGGTGCTATTTTATATTTGATCTTAAATCATTTTGGCCTGGAAAGAGACTATAACCTACTGATCTCTATGTCGGTAGTAATCAGTATTCGGATGATAGCTGTAAAATACAAACTGAGTTTGCCTAGCTTGGATTAAAAGATTTATTTGACTATTTTAGATCTTGAAAAGTGTTAAAATCTTTTTTGTGAATATTCATTTAAACTCAATACAGCTATGGAATCAATATGTTGTAAACACTTTTTTTCTTCCACTTTGGTCTTTTTCCTATGTTTCCAATTCAGTTCATTTGCCCAAAAAGAGGCTGAAATTTTCACTGCTAAAAACTCTTTATTTGTTGAACTCGGGGGAAATCCGCTTCAGTATGCCGTCAACTATGGGCGCATTATACATCAAAACAATAAATTAAAAATAGCAGCA
The DNA here is from genome assembly GCF_022549785.1 of Belliella alkalica. Taxonomy (GTDB): domain Bacteria; phylum Bacteroidota; class Bacteroidia; order Cytophagales; family Cyclobacteriaceae; genus Belliella; species Belliella alkalica. The sequence continues at coordinate 343,738 of NZ_JAKZGO010000004.1, read as the reverse complement.
AGTGTAGGTTTCTCTTTGAGATATCGCCAACCCAGTGAACCCATTCATTCTGGCTATTTGATTCCTGTCTTTCCAGCAGAAATTACAGCGTTTCTTGGGAGAGATAAACATCATTTTGAGTTTGGAGCAGGATTTTTCACGATTCTAAACAGAAGATTTCTCTCAGACCCTGATCAGGCAGGCGAACTTGAGGAAAAAACATATTGGGATAGATTCCTTATGGCGAGAATTGGGTATCGCTATCAGAAGCCTGATGGAGGCTTTTTTTATAGAATAGGATATACACCTACCTTAGCATTCTATAATTCTGGCGTTTCAGAAAAACCTGTTCAATTTATCCCAATTGGATTTGGAATCAGTTTGGGGAAAAGTTTTTGATCACAAAACCACTTTGGAAAGGAATGGCACTAGAATGTCTTGATCTCTATTTCAACAGTGATCAGTATTAAGATGATTGCCGTGAGGAAAAATTGAATTTGCCAAGCTTGGATTAAAAGTAAAAGGATGCAATAAAACCAATATGCATCCTTGAATGTCTATTTTTTGAATCAGTAAGTCCGCTTTCTAACTCGTAGCTAAGCAAAATGATATGTTTTAAATCAATTAGTACACTGATAACTAATCGACTAATAACCCTTGCTCGCTGCACCTAGGCGCACAGGCGTGGCGTATGTAATGATTACCCTCCTGATTTCATGTAAAAATTCACCTAATGATTTTTTAAGTTCCAACTTATGAAAGCAAAGTTTGAATTTCATCAGCTTGAAGATTGCAATTGATCCATTCACCATCCAAATCCGCACCATATTTTTTGTAGAAATTGATAGCAGGTTCATTCCAGTCGAGTACCTGCCACATCATTCCAGAACATTTGTCTTCAAGGCACTTCATCATGGTTCTGTCAAAAAGTAACTTTCCAGCACCGAACCCTCTTTCAGATTCTGTCACCACAATATCTTCTAGATAAAGTCTTTTACCTTTCCAAGTGCTATAGCGATAATAATAAATTGAGATACCAATAATCTCTTGTGTTGCCTCTTTGACCGCGACAAAAAAACCATAAATTGGATTTGGACCAAATCCATCCATTTCCATCATTTCTACAGTATTAGAAACTTGCTCGGGTGCTTTTTCATAAAGTGCAAGTTCCCTGATCAATTCTAAAACCCTTGGAAGATCTTCTTTTTCTCCTTTTCTAATCTTATACATATTCGAAATTAGCCAAAATTCTAAAAAGGTTGAAATCAATTTTTATATTTGGACAAAAATAATCACCAACCTATGTTTCTTTCAATTGATGCAGGCAACTCAAATATTGTTTTTGGATTTTATGACAAGCAAGAGGCTGCCTGGAAACATGAGTGTAGAGTAACCACCCGGATAGATATCAGTATTCTTCAATTGGAAAAAGAACTCCATCTTTTTTTCCTGGAAAACAACATCAAATATGAACAGATCTATCAGGTTGGGTTTAGCTCTGTGGTTCCAGAAATAATTCCTGTAATCCAGCAATTTTGTGCGGAATTTTTAAGGGCTCCTCTGCATATGATTTCAGGTAAGAGTTACCAAAAACTAAAAGTATCAACAAAGAGGCCAAACGAAATCGGTACAGACCTGATGTGTAATGTGACTGCTGCCTATGAGATGTTCAAGTCAAATTGCATTATTGTGGATTTTGGGACCGCTTTGACATTTACAATAGTTGGAGAAAAGGGTAATGTGATGGGGGTGAATATAGTTCCTGGTTTGAATACAGCAAAACGTTCACTTTTTCATCACACATCAAAACTTCCCGAAGTAGAGTTGAAATTCCCAAAATCAGCAATTGGGAAAAATACGGTGGAATCAATTCAGGCTGGAATTCTCTATGGCTACACAGGTTTGGTAAAAGGCATGATTGAAGCAATAGAACATGAGACTTCTACAACTTTCAAGATAATCGCTACCGGTGGGCTTGCATCTATTTTATCCAATCTTCAATCGACATTTGACAAGGTTGACAAAAACCTAACACTTGAAGGGATCCGGTTGATCACGAATGCAAATTCATTTACTGAAAACCAATAATTAAATTTGGATCAGGGCAAATTTTGAGAAACTTCTCCTTTTCTCTGTGGGAACAAACACCAGGGAAGTCCCCACTCATCCCATGCATGTCCCACATCAATTGGAAATGCAAATGAGGAGGCCAGTCTCCATTTTCAGGAAAGGGCCCCAAATGGCAAAGCAAATCACCTTTTTTTATATTTTGGCCTATTGCAATTCCCTGCAAGTCTTTGATTGATAAATGCCCATAAAGACTGTAAAGAGTCCTACCTTCAATACTATGTTGAAGAATGATAGTTGGTCCATAATTTCCAAATCCAGCATTGTCCTGAAAGCTGTGAATTTCTCCATCCAAAGGAGCAAAGACAGGGTGTCCTGCAACAGTCCAGATATCAATACCTAAATGAATATCCCTAAAATCCTGATCCTGAGTTACAAAAACATCGCTTCTACTGTAAATGGATCTGTGCTCCATGTAACCACCAATACCATAATCCTTACCTGCACTCTTCAACTGCCCAAAAACATAAGAATCAAATTCACCAGTGATCTCCAATTCCACCAAAGCCAAATCTTTGTTTGAAGGGGAAAAATCCAAAGGAAGTGTATTTGATCGATTAAGCTTCTCTCCCATAATAGGGAAGCAATCTAAAGAATTAAAAATTTCCACGGACATAGATATATTTTTTTTGAAACGTGTAGCAAATATATGGTTTAGGAGGAGAAATTGAGATAGAGGAGGTGAGATTTAAGCAAGAGAAGAACTTGTGAATTGACACTAATCTTTTCATCTTTGTGAGTCGAAACCTAGTCTTAACATAAATTAACCCTGTAAATACCAAAGTGGGTTTTTATATCGTTAAGTACTTCATAAATTGCAACGTCTTGAAAAAAGTCAACTTTAGTCTCCTTGTATATTCAGTGACATTATGCCTATTGTGCATGCTGTCGATTGTAGAGGTGAAAGCACAACAATATGAAATTGGAGGAGGCTTGGGAGTGGCTGCGTACTCAGGTGATATTGTCAGAAGATTAGACAAAGGCAGAGTAGGACTTCAAGGCACGTTGTTTGGCAGACGAAATTTTGACAATGTTTGGTCACTGAGGGCAGGTTTATCATATGGCCGTATCAGTGCAGCAGATAATATAAATCCAATAGATCCTGTATCAGAGTTTCGAAATGCATATTTCAAAGGAAATATCTTTGAAGCTTCAGCAGTGATGGAATATCATTTTCTGGATTATTTACATCCGCAATCGGAGCATAGGTACTCACCTTATGGATTCTTTGGTCTTGGGTTTACCTACTTTTCTGGAAGGGGTGCATTCAATTTTGACGGAAATGATGATAGAGGAAGATATTCATTGGCAACCCCGGTCATTCCATTTGGTATAGGAGTAAAATACAAAATCACTAACAATTGGATCCTAGCCATGGAACTAGGGTTTCGGGCGACCTTTACTGATTTCTTGGACAGAATAGACAGTCAAGAAAGATTCCTGAGAACTACAGATAACGACGGAAATATTCAACCACTACCAGATGAAGTGAGAAACAGTATTTACTTCGGGAATTACAGTGACAAAGACTGGTATTATTTTTTGGGAGTCAGCATAAGCTACTCCATTAACTCATATAAATGTTATGCTTATTAATTAATTGACCGTTAGGTTAGAATATTGAAAAAGAAATAGCATTTTTGTACCTCCAAAAAAAACCGTATTTGGATTTGAACGGAATGAAGGAATCAATAGACAGTACAAAAATCCCTCGACATATAGCTATAATCATGGACGGCAATGGTCGTTGGGCACAAAAAAAGGGTGCTATGCGAGTGTTTGGTCATAAACATGCCCTAGCAGCAGTACGTGACACAATAGAAGCAGCAGATGATCTGGGAGTGAAAATAGTAACTCTTTATGCATTCTCCACAGAAAACTGGTCGAGACCAGCTGATGAGGTAAGTGCCTTGATGGAAATTATGATCAACAGTTTTATAAGTGAACTCCCAAGAATGGTGAAAAACAATGTCCGCCTAACAGCAATAGGAGACATAAAAAGTTTACCCGAAAGTATGCAGAGGAATCTTAGAAACACAGTAGAAACCACTAAAAACAACACTGGAGTCAGGGTAAACCTAGCATTAAGCTATAGTGGACGGTGGGAATTGGAGCAAGCAGTAAAAAACATTGCCAAAAAAGTAGTTGATGGTCAAATGACCTTGGAAGAAATAAATCAGGAAGCTATTGCTTCTCATTTAAATACGGATGACATGCCTGATCCAGAATTATTGATCAGGACAAGTGGAGAGCTGAGAATCAGCAATTTTCTACTTTGGCAAATGGCCTATACAGAGCTGTATTTTACAGATGTGTTGTGGCCTGATTTCAGAAAAGAGCATTTAGAAGCTGCTATTCTGGATTATCAAAAGAGAGAGAGAAGGTTTGGTAAAACCGGAACTCAGATTAAATCATAAATAATTGATGAAAAAGTACTTTATTATCCTAGCTCTCCTCCTTACGGCAGGTTCACTTCAGGCTCAGATTCGTTTGGGTCAGAGTCGTTATACCTCTCCAAAACCGGTGGATATTTTGGAACTTAATTATTCAAAACCGCAAAAGTTTAGGATAGCAGAAATCAAGGCTGTGGGTCTTGCAACACTTGATGAAATTGCGATTGTTTCTCTTTCAGGATTGAAGGTAGATGATATGATTTCAGTACCAGGAGATGCAATTTCCAATGCGCTAAAAAAACTTTGGGGACAAGGCATTATTGGCGATGTTAAAATTTTAGTGACAAAAATAGAAGGTGATGATATTTATCTATTGTTGGATTTGACCGAAAGGCCGAGGTTCAGCAGGGTGGAGTTCTCTGGGGTAAACAAAACCCAAGAAAGTGAGCTAAAAGATAAAGTCAAAATCCGTGGTAGAGTAGTAAGAGATGATGTTCTCAATACCTCCCAAAGGAATATTCGACAGTATTTTGTGGACAAAGGCTTCTTGAATACTGAAGTAAAAGTAATTCAGGAAAGAGATACCACATTACCAAATAGTGTTAAATTGAAATTTGATGTTGACACTAAATCAAAAGTTAAAATCAATGAAATTATTATTTCAGGTAATGAGGAGATCAGCGATAGAAAAGTCAAAGGGAAACTAAAAGGCACAAAAGAACATCCAAGGCTACATATTTTTAGAGAGTTTTACAGTAGATTGACCAATACAACTCCGAAATCTGCCAAAGAAGCAATTATATATAGAAATCCTGTTTCTGACGAAGAGGTGATTACATATATGAATAAAAACTTCAAACTGAATTTTTTCAATGGTTCGAAGTTCGTCACAAAAGACTTCAGAGAGGACAAAGAAAAAGTAATTGATTTCTATAATTCCAGAGGATTTAGGGACGCTGAAATCCTGTCAGATACAGTTTACAAGTATTCAGAAACTACAGTAAACGTAGGCTTATCATTAGAAGAAGGCAACAAATATTATTATAGAGATATCAATTTTACTGGTAACTACATCTATTCGGACAGCGTTTTGTTGGCAAAACTAGGTATCGAAAAAGGTGATGTTTATAACAAAGAAAAACTAAGCAAAAGATTGAATTATGATCCTCAAAAAGGTGATGATATATCTTCGCTCTATCAAGATGATGGCTATCTATTTTTCAATATAGACCCTGTAGAAATCAATGTTCAAAATGATTCTATTGACATAGAATTGAGAATACTTGAAGGTCCACAAGTAACTGTGAACTCTGTCTCTATAGAAGGAAACGAAAGGACATCAGACCATGTGGTAATGCGTGAAATCCGAATCCTTCCAGGGCAAAAATTCAATAGAAGCTTACTTGTAAGAACAATACGAGAACTATCACAATTGGGATACTTCGATCCAGAAAATATAGAACCTGATATGCGTCCAAACTTTGAGGATGCTACAGTAGATATCGTGTTTAAATTAGAAGAGAGACCAAATGACCAAGTAGAGCTGTCTGGAGGTTGGGGTGGATTCTTCGGATTTGTAGGTACTGTTGGATTGGTATTCAATAACTTTTCCATCAAAAACATTGGTAATTTTGATAAATGGAGACCGCTTCCTGTAGGAGATGGACAAAAACTTTCATTGCGAGTACAAGCAAATGGTAGATCTTTCCAAAACTATAGTGCCTCTTTGACAGAGCCTTGGTTTGGTGGCAAAAAACCAAATGCACTAAGCTTTAGTTTCAACCACTCTGTTCAAAGACAAATTGGTTTTCCAGGATTTGGAGGTGTTCAAACACAAAACCCATTTGGTGATGGAGGTTCTTTTAGTATCACAGGGGCCACTTTAGGTTTAGCAAAAAGAGTAACATGGCCGGATGATTACTTTATGATTAGTAACTCCATTCAATATCAAGTTTATAATTTTGACAGATTTGGAGAAAGATTTGGTTTGACATATAATACAGGAAGGTCAAACAGTGTAACATTCAATACGACCATCTCTAGAAACAACGTTGACAACCCAATCTATCCAAGATTAGGTTCTAATATCTCTTTGGCCACATCATTTACTCCACCATATTCATCACTTAATCAAAATATAAACCGAGAATCTCCTGATGAAGAGCGGTTCAAGTGGTTAGAGTATCATAAGTGGATGTTTGATGCTACATTCTATACCCCTGTATTTGGCTCTACCAAATGGGTCATCAGTGCAAGGTCACACATGGGTTTCTTGGGCTCCTATGGAAATAGAATAGGCATGATTCCATTAGAAAGATTTGTACTTGGTGGTGATGGAATGACCTTCAACAACTTTGCATTGGGTCAGGAAATCATAGGTCTGAGAGGTTATGAAAACCAAGTCCTCACACCAAATCAAGGTGGAAGAGGTGGTGTAGCTTATAACAAACATGTGATGGAGTTGAGGTTCTTGGTATCACCAAATCCATCTGCTACGATTTTCCTACTTGGTTTTGCTGAGGCAGGAAATAACTGGGGATCCTATGCAGAGTATAACCCGTTCAATCTTTATAAGTCTGCGGGTGTAGGTGCAAGGATATTTATGCCGGCATTCGGTTTATTGGGAATAGATTGGGGTTATGGTTTTGATCCTCTTGAGGAACGATTTATTACTAATCAATCACAAAGAGGAAGCAGATCTGGTCCACAATTCCACTTTACTATTGGACAACAATTCAGATAATCATGAAAAATTTCTTGAATTTGTTAATTTTGTCAGCAAGTTTGGTGATGACAACAGGGATTCAGCAAGTATCAGCACAAAAATGGGGCTATATAGATTCCGAATATATCCTGAACAAACATCCTGATTACAAGCTTGTTCAGAATGAATTGGAAGCATTAAACGCCTCTTGGAAAAAAGAGGCACAAAATTTGGAAAGAGAAGTTAAAGAAATGCTTTCCAACTTAAAAGCAGAGGAAGTATTATTGACAGAGGAGATGTATCAAGAACGCATGGCTGCGATCGAAGAGAAGCAAAAGAGTGCTGTAGCATTCAACAATAGGGTATTTGGCATCAATGGCCAATATTACCAAAAACAATCAGAATTGCTACAACCACTACAATCCAAAATCTTTGATGCCATCGATCGGGTGGCCAAAAGAAATGGGCTTGCTGCCTTGCATGACAAAGCTGCCAATATGGGCTTGATCTATACAGATCCACGTCATGATTACTCTGAATTTGTATTGGAAGAATTAGGAATAGAAAACAAATAAAAAAACAAATAAAAACTAAAATGATGAAAGCAAAATTTATCCTTTCAGCAATCGCTATCTTTTGCGTAGGATTCGTAGCTCAGGCTCAAGAAGTAAAAATTGGCTATACCAATGTTGAATTGATTATGGATTTGATGCCAGAAATGGAGCAAATTGGGGCGGATATACAAGACTATTCGCAGCAACTTCAAACCCAAATCCAGACAAAAACTTCGGATTTTCAGAGACAGGTACAGGCTTATCAACAAGCTGCACAGACTATGACTGAAGAAGCAAGAAATGCAAAAGAACAAGAGCTTACGAAAGTAAATCAGGACTTAGAAAAATACAGAGAAGATTCACAACTTTCTTACCAAAGAAAATTACAGGAGCTTTTAGAGCCTGTTCAAACTAAGGTATTCAATGCAATCAATGCAGTAGCTGCCGAAAATAACTACACTCACATCTTTTCTGAGTCAGCTGGCCAAGCTCCAGTATTATTGTACACTAGAGATGATGATAAATTTACAGAATTGGTCTTGACGAAATTAGGTATTCCAATCCCTCAAGGTGGAGTACAAGGTGGATCTAACTAATTCAGAATTAGTTGACCAATAAATGCAACGCTACAAACATAAAAAAGCCCCAAATTTGGGGCTTTTTTAGTTTATATAGGTTCCTGCTGACTTAGGCAATGAAAACTCCCAAGTCCCCAGATTAAGTCTAAAGAGTCTATACCAATTACTTTTCTTTCGGGAAAAGCAGAAGCAATGGTCTCCAAAGCTTTTTCATCATTGTCATCCCTAAAAGTAGGCACTACAACAAGATCATTTGCAATGTAGAAATTTGCATATGATGCCGGTAACCTCATATCTTCAAATATAATTGGAGCAGGCATTGGAAGTTCTATTACATTCAACTGCTTTCCATTTTCGAGTCGAAGCTTGTGAAGCAATTTGGTGTTTTCCTTCAAAGGTTTGTAATTGACATCCTTTTTGTTGTGTTCCACTACTGTCAGCACAGTGTCTTCATTTACAAACCTCGTCAGATCATCAATATGACCATCTGTATCATCCCCTTCAATCCCATCCCCTAGCCAAAGGATGTTCTCTACTCCGTAATAATCGACCAAGTATTTTTCTATTTGAAGTTTGGTAAGGTGTGGGTTTCTATTTGGGTTGCAAAGGCAAGCCTCAGTGGTCAAAAGAGTCCCTTTACCATTGACCTCAATGGAACCGCCCTCCATAATAATCCCTGGAGTGAAACAAGGGATATTTCTGTATGCGGCGATATGATATGGAACCTGATTGTCAAGGTCAAACGGTGGATATTTTCCTCCCCAAGCGTTGTAATTCCATTTCACCAAAGCCTTGGGCTGATCTGAAAGTGGATTTGTCAAAAAGGCCGGACCATGGTCTCTACACCAAGCATCATTGGTAGGGAAATCATGAAAAAAAACTTTTGATAGGTCTGTGCCTACTTCCTCCAAATGTTGTGTAGCAAAGGACTTCATTTGTTGATCTGCTACATTGATATGCACTTCTTCTACAGCTGCCAAAGCTTTCACAAAATTTGCATAAGCAGGGAATATGGTATGAATCTTCCCAGGCCAAGATGCTTCCTTGTGTGGCCAACTCAGCCAAGTCGATTGATGCGTGGCAAATTCAGCAGGAAATGAATAACCCAATTCTTTTGGAGTCGCTTGTGATTCGGTTTTTTGTGAGAGGCTATTCATCTTCATCTATATAACGCTTGGTGATGGGACTGTAGGTTTCTATGCGCCTGTCTCTGAGGAAAGGCCAATGTGTACGATATCTATCAGAATTCTCCATGTCCAATTCTTCTACGTGTACCATTTCATCTTCGTGACTGGCCTGATATGTAACCCAACCAAAGGCATTGGTGACAAAAGAACCTCCCCAAAACCTCATATCCCCTTCTACTCCTACCCTATTCACAGAAACTACAGGGACACCATTTGCCACAGCATGGGATTTTTGAATGGTCTGCCAAGCGTGATACTGTTCTTTGTTGGTGGTGTCATCTTGGTCTTTGTGCCAACCAATGGCAGTAGGATAGAACAAGATCTCTGCTCCCATCAATGCAGTAATCCGTGAAGCTTCGGGATACCATTGATCCCAACAGATCAGAACCCCTATCGTAGCAACCTTAGTCTTGAACACCTTGTATCCCAAATCTCCAGGAGTGAAATAGAACTTTTCATAATATCCTGGATCATCGGGAATATGCATCTTCCTATATTTCCCCAAATAAGCCCCATCTGTGTCCAAGACCGCAGTAGTATTGTGGTACAGTCCTTCTGCTCTTTTTTCAAAGAGTGATGCTATGATAACGACTCCCAATTCTTTGGCAAGAGGGGAAAGAAAATCAGTAGACGGACCTGGTATTTTTTCTGCAAGTTCAAAATTCGAATGGTCTTCTACATCACAGAAGTATAAGGAGCCAAAAAGCTCCTGCAAGCAAATGATCTGGGCACCATTTTTGGCAGCTTCCTTGATGCCCACTATTGCTTTTTCTCTATTTTCGGCAAGGTCTTTAGAACAAGAATTCTGAACCAGACCAACTTTCACAGTTCTTTTCAATGCTAGTTTTGATTTTATTCAATATAAAACAGATAAATTTGGTTTAAATCTAAACCAAATTTTATAAAAAATATGAAAAAGTTATTTTTTTTGATTTAAAATGGCAACTTCTCCAAATCAACATTTCCTCCACTTAAAATAATCCCAACTTTTTGGCCTTTGAAATGCTCCTTATTTTTGAGCAAAGCTGCCAGTGGAACTGCACAGCTGGGTTCTATAACTATTTTCATTCTTTCATAAATGAGGCGCATGGCAGCAATGATTTCTTCGTCATTGACCGTGAGAATATCATCCACATGGTCCAAGATGATTTCAAAATTCAATTTCCCCAAAGATGTCAATAATCCATCCGCTATGGTATTTGGCCCTTGCATGGGGATTAGTTTTTTTGACTGAAATGATCTAAAAGCATCGTCAGCCCCTTCAGGCTCAGCACCAATAACTTTGGTTATGGGTGAAATGTATTTGGTAGTCAGTGCAGTGCCTCCGAGAAGCCCACCACCACCTACTGGAGCCATGATGGTATGGAAGTCAATTCCTTCCTCCCACATTTCCAGAGCGCAAGTGGCTTGTCCTTCAATGACATCGAAATAATCATAAGGAGGAATAAATGTGGCTCCAGTCTTTTCCACTACCGTATTTAAAGTAGTTTCCCTTGCTATCAAATTGGGCTCACATTCTATGATTTCACCTCCATAAGATTTTACAGCTTTCTTTTTGATCTCAGGAGCTGAAGATGGCATAACGATGTATGATTTAATTCCAGCCACAGTTGCTGCCCGAGCCAATGCGGCTGCGTGATTACCAGATGAGTGTGTAGCTACACCATTTTTCTTTTGCTCTTCAGTGAGTTTGACTACTGCATTTGCTGCCCCTCTAGCCTTGAATGCACCGACTTTCTGAAAATTTTCACATTTAAAGAATATCTCACAGCCTGCCATTTGATTTATAGCTTCTGAGCTCATAATTGGTGTCTTGTGGATAAAAGGTTGAATTCTTTGATGTGCAATTCTGATCTCTTCAAGGGTGGGGAAATTTTTCATAATATCAATTTTATACTCATTGCAAATATCAAAAAAATACCTTTCTAACGTGTGAACAAATTTAACTAAGATTAAATGGTGTTTCTTTCCGCTGATGGATTTTTTGTTGTCTCGAGTTCTTCAATTTCAAAAGAATAAAAAGAGACCTTACAACTGTAACCTTGTAGCTTAGTGCTTTAGGTCATCTGAGACCAAAGCCATCAAACGAAAAAAATCTCTCCCAAATTAATAGGAGAGATATGAACTATGTTTTTATTGAAATATTTTCTTCCCGCGAAGAATAAGTTCGATTATATATGCAAAGCCCTATTATCTGTAGCAGCCAAACATGCCTCTTTGAATGCTTCTGTATAGGTCGGGTGCGCATGCGACATTCTGGAAATATCCTCTGCTGAAGCTCTGAATTCCATGGCAACAACTGCTTCTGCAATCATATCTGCTGTTCTTGGGCCAATCATGTGTACTCCCAAAATCTCGTCTGTCTCAGCATCTGCCAATACCTTCACCAATCCATCGGTATCCATAGAAGCTCTTGCTCTTCCTGATGCCATGAATGGGAACTTGCCGGTTTTATATTTGACACCTTTTTCCTTCAATTGCTCTTCAGTAAAACCTACTGCAGCAACTTCAGGCCAAGTGTAAACTACTCCTGGAATAAGGTTGTAATTGATATGTGGCTTCTGTCCTGCAATAACTTCAGCTACAAAAGCACCTTCTTCCTCGGCTTTGTGAGCAAGCATTGCACCTTTCACTACATCTCCTATAGCGTAGATGTTCGATACATTCGTTCTCAAATGATCGTCAACTTCCACTTGACCACGATCTGTAATTTTAACTCCTGCAGCTTCTGCATTCAAGCCATCAGTGTAAGGTCTTCTACCAATAGAAACCAACACATAATCAGCTTTCAGCTCTACAGTTTCTCCCTTAGAGTTCTCCGCTTTGACTACTACTTCCTTCCCTTTGTTTTCTACCTCCACCACTTTGTGTTTCAAGTAGAATTCAAAGCCTAATTTCTTCAAAGACTTTTGTAATTCCTTACCCATGGTTCTATCCATAGTTGGGATAAGTGAATCCATATATTCAACTACAGAAACTTTCGCTCCCATTCTGCCATACACAGACCCCAATTCCATTCCAATCACACCACCACCGATTACGATCATGTTTTTTGGAATTTCTTTCAAGTTCAAGGCTTCTGTAGAAGTAATGACTCTCTTCTTGTCCAACTTGATAAAAGGAAGTGTAGAAGGTTTAGAACCCGTAGCAATGATGATGTTTTTGCCTTGGATATTCTCGGAAGAGCCATCATCTTTGGTTACTTTGATGGTGGATTTATCTACAAAGGAACCCAAACCTTGATGAACATCAATTTTGTTTTTCTTCATCAAATACTGAATACCATCGACATTCTGCTTTACAACATCATCTTTTCTGGCAATCATCTGTTTGATATCAACTTTCAAGCTGCTCAAATTGATCCCGTGGGTTTTGAAAGTATGGGCAGCATTGTGATAATGTTCGGAGGAATCCAAAAGTGCTTTTGAAGGAATGCATCCAACGTTCAAGCATGTCCCTCCAAGTGTTGGGTATTTCTCTACTATGGCAGTTTTCATTCCCAATTGGGCTGCTCTAATAGCAGCAACATATCCTCCTGGACCGGAGCCGATTACGATTACGTCGTACATATTTTTAGACTTTAGATGTGAGACTCAAGAAACAAGACTTGCATCTCCCAAATTAAAACTTGATTTTATAATAAAAAGGTAGAGGAACTATTCATCCCTCTACCTTCCTAATTCATCCTTTGTTAAACTCCAAACAACAATCTCGTTGGATCTTCCAATAGTTGTTTTACTCTTACCAGGAAGCTAACGGATTCTCTACCATCGATGATTCTGTGGTCATAGGAAAGCGCCAAGTACATCATTGGAAGGATTTTCACTTCGCCGTTTACAGCCATTGGTCTTTCTACGATATTGTGCATTCCTAGGATAGCAGACTGAGGTGCGTTGATGATTGGAGTAGACATCATGGATCCGAAGATACCTCCATTGGTCAATGTGAATGTACCTCCTGTCATTTCCTCAATTGACAATTTGTTGTCTCTTGCCTTTGTAGCCAATCTCACTACTTCCTTCTCGATTTCCTCAAAGCTCATTGCCTCTGCATTTCTGATTACAGGTACTACTAGTCCTTTTGGTGCAGACACGGCAATGGAAATATCACAGAAATCATTGTAAACGATTTCGTTTCCGTCAATTTGTGCATTCACCGCAGGCCATTCCTGCAATGCCACACAAACTGCTTTGGTAAAGAATGACATAAAACCAAGGTTTACACCATGCTTTTCCTTAAACTGGTCTTTGAATTTTTTTCTCATTTCCATGATTGGTCCCATGTTCACTTCATTGAAAGTGGTCAACATGGCTGTTTCATTTTTCACAGAAACCAATCTTCTAGAAACAGTTTTTCTAAGGGAAGTCATTTTCTCCCTTCTGCTATCTCTTGATCCAGCTACTTTAGGTGCAGTTTCAGGTTTTTCTTCTTTTTTGGATTCAGCTGGCTTCGCTGCTGGCTTTGGAGCTGATTTTTCAGCCTTCTCCGCATCTTCTTTTGTAATTCTTCCATCCTTGCCAGTTCCCTTGATTTCGTTGGCGCTGATTCCTTTTTCTGCAAGTATCTTTGCAGCTGCCGGAGAAGCATGGCCTGTAGCATAGGTTTCGTTTCCAGAAGAATTCGAAGTACTTACTGATTCCTTTGAGCTTGATTCAGAAGAATCTTCAGAAGCTGGCGCTCCACCTTCCATTACTTCAATCTTACAGATCAAACCACCGATTTCTAAAGTATCGCCTTCTTGTGCAACATGTCTCAAAATACCGTTTGCTTCAGCAGGAAGTTCAAAAGTAGCTTTATCAGAATCAACCTCAGCGATGATTTCATCCAATTCCACATAATCCCCGTCCGCTTTCAGCCAATTTGCCAAAGTCACTTCAGTGATTGATTCTCCAACTGTAGGTACAATCATATCTTTGACTTCACCAGTTTTGCCTCCTCCGGAAGAAGAAGACGATGATTCAGCTGGTTTGTCTGACTTTTCGATTTTACCTCCAGCTTGTCCGTCTGTGTTGATTTCGCAGATCACTGCTCCGATTTCTAAAGTATCGCCTTCAGCTGCTTTGGTTTTCAATATTCCAGCAGCCTCTGCTGCCAATTCAAAAGTTGCTTTATCGGACTCCAGTTCACAGATTACTTCGTCCATTTCGACGAAGTCACCGTCTTTTTTGAACCACTGTCCAATTGTCACTTCACTGATAGATTCCCCAACGGTAGGGACTTTGATTTCTAGGCTCATTGTTTTTTCTTTTTTACCCCCAAATTCTATTACAGAATTTAAGGTTAATTTAACATGAATAAATTTAAATTAAACCTAAGCCAGCTTTTCTTTAAAAGCTGGCTAGGGGTTTTATGAAAGTTTTAATGCTTTTTTCACGATATTGGATTGTTCTTCCACATGGACTTTGTTATATCCTGTAGCAGGGGAAGCACTCATTTTCCTTGCGATCACATCCATTGGAAGCTCTTTGTAAAGCATTCTCAAGATATAATTCCAGTACCCCATATTTTCCGGTTCTTCTTGTACCCAAACTACTTCAGCATCTTTGTACTTGGCGATGGCATCGAGCATTTGTTTTTTAGGAAGTGGGTGAAGTTGCTCTATTCTGATGATAGCTACATCTTTTACTTTTTCTTTTTCCCTTACTTCTTCTAGGTCATAGAAAATTTTCCCTGAACAAAGGATGACACGCTTCACATCTTTTGCTTTGACTGTATTGTCAAGAATAACCTCCTTGAAACCTCCCGATGTAAACTCTTCAATAGGAGAAACAACCTTAGGATGTCTCAAAAGCGATTTTGGAGACATTACAATGCACGGTTTTCTAAATTCCCAAGCCACTTGTCTTCTTAGCAAATGGAAGAAGTTAGAAGGCTCTGTGATGTTGGCCACCACCATGTTGTATTCAGCAGAAAGCTGTAAGAATCTCTCTGGTCTGGCATTGGAATGCTCAGGACCTTGACCTTCATATCCGTGAGGAAGCAACATGACCAAGCCATTCATTTTTTGCCACTTGGATTCTCCAGAAGAGATAAACTGGTCAATCATGGTCTGTGCGCCATTGGCGAAATCACCAAACTGAGCTTCCCAGATAACCAAAGAATTTGGACTCGCCATTGCATATCCATATTCAAATCCCAAAACAGCATATTCAGAAAGCAAGGAATTGTAAATGCTAAATTGACCTTTGCTATCCTTCATTTCCTTTAGGAAATTGTAAGGCTTATTGGTAGTGGAATCATGAACTACTGCGTGTCTATGGGAGAAAGTCCCTCTTTGCACATCTTGTCCGGTGATCCTAACTGTTTTTTCTTCCAATAGCAAAGACCCATAAGCAAGCAACTCAGCAGATGCCCAGTTTAAAGATTTCGCATTGAAAAACATCTCTTTTCTTTGCTTCAGCTGAATATCAATTTGCTTGATAGGTTTGAAACCCTTTGGCACTTGAGTGATTGCTTCAGCTACTTTTTTGATTGCTTCTTCAGAAATGAAGGTGTCAGGTGATTTGTCAAAATCCTCCGGCGTTGACCTTCTCAGTGACTGCCATTCCTTTTCAAATTTTGTAAATTGATATGGAAGTGGCTTTTCTTTCACCATGTTCAATCTGTCTTGAAGCAATTGTCTGAACTCAGCATCCATCTGCTTGGCGATTTTAGCATCAAGGTCTCCTCTTTCAGAAAGTCTTTTTACATAAATCTCCCTTGGATTAGGGTGCTTCGAAATGATATTGTAAAGTTCAGGCTGCGTGAATTTAGGCTCATCAGATTCGTTGTGGCCGTGACGACGGTAGCACACCATATCGACAAAAATATCCTTGTTGAATTTCTGACGGAATTCTGCTGCAAGTCTTGCCGCAAAAACCACCGCCTCTGCATCATCACCATTTACGTGGATCACAGGTGCATCAATGATCTTTGCAACATCTGTACAGTAGATAGAAGATCTAGCATCGTCAAAATCAGTAGTAAAACCAACTTGATTGTTGATGACAAAATGGATAGTCCCTCCAGTATTATAACCTTTCAAACCAGCCATTTGTGTAACTTCATACACAATCCCCTGTCCAGCAACTGCCGCATCTCCATGGATCAATATCGGAAGGGCTTTAGTAGAATCTCCTTTGTGCTGAGAATCAATTTTTGCTCTTAAAAAACCTTCTACTACTGGGTTTACAGCTTCTAAGTGAGAAGGGTTTGGAGCTAATTTGAGGTTTACTTTCTTGTCGTCAATCGTAGTGATATCACTAGAATAACCCATGTGGTACTTTACATCCCCATCACCCATTGTCAAGTCAGGCTTTGCCGTACCTTCAAACTCAGAAAAAATCTGCTCGTAAGTTTTACCCATGATGTTGGCAAGGACATTTAACCTTCCTCTGTGCGCCATTCCAATCATGACCTCCTCTACTCCAAGTTCAGCACCTTTATTGATGACAGCATCCAAAAATGGAATTGTGCTTTCGCCACCTTCTAGGGAAAATCTTTTTTGGCCGAGGTATTTTGTATGCAAAAAGTTTTCGAAAACCACCGCCTCATTCAATTTGGATAGAATTCTTTTCTTTTCTTCTGTTGGAGGGTTGAAGGAAAGCGCTTCTTTTTCAATTTTTGTTTTCAACCAATCGAGCATTTCGGGATCTCTAATGTATAGATACTCGAAGCCCATAGGTCCTTCATAAATAGTTTTTAGAGACTCGATGATTTTGGAGAGCTTTGCTGCACCGATTCCGATCTCATTTCCAGCTTGAAATTCAGTATTCAGATCATTTTGATCCAAACCGAAATCTTCCAAATCTATCAAAGCTTTTCTATCTCTTCTTTCCCTTACAGGATTTGTTTTTGAGCGAAGATGGGCTCTGGATCTATGCGCATGAATCAAAGCACGAACTTTGATTTCCTTTGGCAGTTGTTCCATGTCCATAATGGTACCTCTAGTAGCAAGAGCACCATTCGCAGCAGGTTTTGTTTGATTGGAAGCAGAAGATACTTGGGCGCCTCCGTTTTCGTCCTCTCCATATTGCGTGATGGCAAATTCAAATCCATCAAAAAATGTCTTCCAGCTAGGGTCTATTGCCTCTGGGTTGTTTTTGTAATCTGCGTATAGCTCATCGATGTAAGCTACATGTGCATTGGCGATATAGGAATATTTATCCATGATTGAGTTTTTGCTAATGGTACAAATGTACTTAGGATTGTATTTACTTAAAAACTGTTTATTCGCTTATACAAATGTCCCTTATTGTCTTGAAGATAAGGTTTATTTATGAATCAGAATAAACATAGGCTCTACTGAGAAAACCCCTGTAGAATCAAAATAATATAACGAAATCGAAAGAAAAACTTACTTATTTGAAATTAGATATAGACAAACACCTAAGTATAAATTAGAAAAAATATTATGTGATTATCCGCAATGAAACCAGTAGGTTAATTTTCTAATGAAATCATGCGGATAATCGTTATTAGTTGATCAGTTATTAGTGCATCAATTTCACTTTATGAATTTTTCCACCTCCGAAAAAAACCACTCTGGCTCATCCAAGAAGACAAAGTGATAAGCAATATCTGCAACTAGCAAATTTGCATTTTGGATATCTTTCAACTGATTTTTATATCCAAATGTCACATTTTCTTTGGTTGCACCATAATTTTGATACGCGGCCCAAGCGCCAAATACCTGAACTGGGATTTTGACTTTACTCATTAATGGACGGATATCCGTGGTATACATTTCTCCATAAGCTTGTCCGATTATTTGAGGGTTGCTATTCATTCCCATCTCTATCACTTTTTCTCTTTTTGAAGGAGTAGCAATCATCGATTCCACTATCATTTTTTGGTTTTGTAATGCTTGCTCCTCATTCATTGAGGCCATGCTTGAAGTCATTTGCTCAACGATAGGCTTGGCTGACTCAGGAGTGATCCCAGGAATCTGCAAAACAGGAAAATACGGCACTCCATCTATTGAAACCACTTTTTCAAAAAGTTCAGGTTCCTCTGCTGCTGCCCACAGTCCCAAAAAACCTCCCATACTGTGACCTACTAAAATAGTATTTTCTAATTTTTTTTCCTTCGTGTAAGCAATCAACTCCTCTAAAATGGCTTTGAGGTAATGATCTTTTTCCACAAACTCATCATTTCCAAATCCCTTGATATGAACCAGATGCAATTCATAGTTTTCCGTATATCTTTCCACCAAATCATCCCAAACATCGGAATTGCAAGCCATTCCATGAATTAAGATCATCGGCTGTCCTTTCCCAAGCACTGTCGTACTCATAACTTTTTCTGATTGCTGTCCAAATAATATCCCAGAAAATGCCACGCATAAAAAAAGCGTCAAGATTGAATTTGTTGTTTTCATGATTTTGTTGTTTTGTTTGACTCAAATTTGGCAGAAGGAATAGATTTCCTAAAATTACTTTGACACAGGGACGCTGAGATTTGACGAAATGTAAAAAGCACTCTCAAAAACTGCTTCTAAGGCATAAAACTTCCTTTTTCTCAAACAATCCGTTTTTATCGGCAATTGGTCATTGAAAACTTGCGATTGGTCAATCAATTTTGATTGCTTTCTTGATTATTGCGATTTTTGGAAAAAGAATAAAATGATTTGGTGGACATTATATATTGTAGCTATTGTGTTTTTAACTTTAGGTCTGGCTAAAGCTTTTCAAAAAAAAAGTAAAGGTTAAAGCTCAAAGTTTGATTTCATAAATATTCAAAACAAATAAATTTATGGGCAACATTACTGGCAACTTCATTGGGCAAATCCATTTGCTTGCTTCAATTGCGGCATTGGTTACAGGGTTTTATGTTTTGGTCTCTGCCAAAGGGACAAAAAGACATAAAAAAATCGGCTATGCGTATATTTTATTCATGGTCGTAGTAAATCTTACTGCATTTATGATTTATAGGCTTTTCGGTAAGTTTGGAATATTTCACTGGTTTGCGGTTGTCAGTATTTTGACAATGATTGCCGGTCTTTTTCCTTTGTTTGTCAAAAACACAAAAGACTATCTCGTGTACCATTTCAACTTTATGTATTGGAGTGTAATAGGCCTTTATTGTGCTTTGATGGCAGAAACCTTCTCAAGGCTTCCTGAAATAGTATTGACCGATACCGGTCAGCCAAATATCGTGTTTTACAAATTTGTCGGAATCGGAACGGCTGTCGTGATGGCAATTGGTATAGCTTTTTACATAAAGTATAGACCCATCTGGCAAAAAAGATATGGAGACTAAAAAATCGGCACCTAATTGCGCATGAATACTTTAGATTCTAAAAAAAAATGAGATGATTGAAAAACTGAGACAGTACAAACTTCACCATATTTCATTTTGGGTGACATACTTTTTCTTTTGGGTCAAATACTATACTCCATACTATGAAAACATAATTGATCTTTATGGGGTAACGGGAATTTATCTCTTTGCCCATGCCTCACTTTTCTATCTTATGCGATGGCTATTCCTATCAGAGAATCAAAAAAAGCTGAATTCTTTTTTATTGATCATCATATATCTTGCTCTATGCGGAGCTATAAGTTTTGTGATGTATGGCATGATCAAATTATGGCTTGGAGTCATGCCCGAAGAAATCTTCAAAGCAGATTTCATGCAAGTCATCATGTTTTTTTCTATTTCCAACTTCTTCACGGTGGGTGCCTTATTGGTACTTGCAATATTCTCCCACAACAAAAGGCAGCAAAGAAAAGTAGAAGCCATGGAGAAAGAACGCCTAGAAACAGAACTGCAATACCTAAAAGCACAAGTTAATCCACATTTTCTCTTCAACACCATCAATTCTATTTATGTATTGATAAAGATTGACCCGGAAAAGGCCTCTGACACCTTGATCAAGCTGTCCAATTTGCTAAGATCTCAGCTTTATGAATTTACAGAAGACAGGATAGACATCGCCAAAGAATTGGATTACCTCGAAAACTACCTTGCTCTTGAAAAGATTCGAAAAGGTGAGAGATTGGATTTGAAGTTTGAAAAGGAGGGGAATTTGAGTGGCTTTAAGATCGCACCTTTGATGCTGATTCCATTTTTGGAAAATTGCTTCAAGCATCTATCAACGTATACAGACCGACCTAACATTGTTCAGATCAATATAAAAAGAAACGGAAAACTTCTGGAAGCCACATTTTTCAATACTTGCGAAGACAAGAATGTATTGAAAGAGCAAGAAGTGGGTGGAATTGGTCTGAACAATATCAAGAGAAGACTTGAACTGGTCTATCCAAAGCAACATGAGCTGAACATTAGGCATGACCAAGAGGGATATTTTGTACATTTGAAAATCAAGCTGGAAGTATGAAAATGAGGGCAATAATAGTCGAAGATGAACCACTTGCCCGTCAGGGTTTGGAAAGCTATGTGCGTGAAATAGAATGCCTAGAACTCTGCGGTGTCTGTGAAAATGCCCTCCAAGCCAATGAAATGATAGCTTCGCAAAAACCGGACTTGATGTTTTTGGATATTCAAATGCCCAAGATTACTGGCCTTGATTTCCTCAAGACGCTCTCAAACCCACCTTTGGTGATCTTGACTACAGCTTATCCAAACTATGCCCTGCAAGGATTTGAACTGAATGTGGTGGACTATTTGGTAAAACCCTATCCCTTCGACAGATTTATCAAGGCGGTGAACAAAGCCAAGGAAATCCTCGAACTCAAGCAAAATCGCAACACTTCCACTGCCAGCACCATAGAAAAAGAACACTTCTACATCAAAGTAGATAATGCCTTGAAACGCATCAACTTTGTTGACATCTACTATATAGAAGGCATGGAAAACTACGCTTCTATTTTCACCGCTAAGGATCGCTTCATTACTCTAATGACGATGAAAAGCCTCGAAGAACTTCTCCCACGAAGCGAATTCCTGCGTGTCCACAAAACCTATATCGTATCCAAATCAAAAGTGCTTGGAATCATGGGAAATGAACTGGATATGGGATTCTCCAAGATCCCTATATCAAGAAGCAGGAGAAATGAAATAATTGGCGAGTTGACTGGGGGTTAGAAGATTGGAAAGTGGGAAAGTTGAAATAGCCCGACCTCGGCAGATTTGATGGACAAGGGATACAAACTCTACTTTTTTTGGATTGAAAGATTTGAAAATTACCCAAAATATGCAGATGAAAGGGATAATAGCATTCGTGCTGCTGCTGAAGTTGCTTTTCTCCGCCAAATCCACTTTTTTTAATTGAAACTGAAAAACTAATAATCTTGCCAATTTCCTATTGGTAAGATCGTATATGTAACTATTTACATCATAGTAGATTCCACTTCTCAGCTTGAAGTGTATCATAACAAGACAAGGTGTTTCCAATCCAATATGTAACTTAATCCCTAACCTGACTGATATAGTCATTGACTAACTCAACAATTTTTGTTATTCCTAACATTTTGGTAATTGGTAGAAAAAGAGAAATCAGCCTTTGCCTAAAAGAGAACTTTTCTAAAGTTTCGAACTTTAGAAAAGTTTACTTCTTGCTAACCTATCTCCTTTCTGACTTCTTATCCCAATTG
This sequence comes from Belliella alkalica, assembly GCF_022549785.1. GTDB lineage: Bacteria > Bacteroidota > Bacteroidia > Cytophagales > Cyclobacteriaceae > Belliella > Belliella alkalica. The sequence goes on along the minus strand of NZ_JAKZGO010000004.1, from coordinate 321,680 downwards.
AATACCCCTCCAAAACCCAATTGAAAAAACCAATAATTGAAATTGTCAGTTGGAGAATTGGTGATTGGCGTGTAAAAAGATTCCCAAGGACTACTTCTTTCCATTTGAAATCGCTTTCCAATTTTTATTGTAGATGTTACGGATTCTTTCTTGAACAACCAATGGCCATCAAATCCAACACCTACAAACAAGCCTGACGATTCATGGAACAGATTGACAGAGTTTCCAGGGGAAGCCAATATACCATCTAGGGATGTGCTTGGTGCCGTGGTGTTGGATAGAAACAGATTGGTATCCGTAAAGCTGAATCCAACTTGTGGATATATAGCAAATCCATCTCTTTTGAATACATGGTAGGCAAAATTGAAAGAGTAAGTCCATGGATTTCTTTTGGACATAGCTCGATCCGGAATATCTATAGTGTTGATTTGGTTACCCCAAAACATATCTGAGCCCATCATAAATCTATTCAGCCTATAGTTAAACCCAAAGCCATAATTTAGATGTCCTCTAGGCAGGATTGGATAGTCATTTTGGAAGAGGTTTGCATTGATGTTGGCAAAGGAACTGATCGTATAGGCAGGGATAACAGCATATATTTGAAATCCTCGCTTAAAATCAGATCTATCTCTGATCACCCTTCCTTCTATTTCGTCAAAATCTTGGGCGAAAGTATTGCCCAAGATTCCGATAAAGAATACTAAAAAGAAAAATTTACAGTTTACCATTGGAATAAAATTAAAACTTTGATTATTATATATATCCGTTTTTATACCAGTAGAATCTAAACAATTGAATTAACCTGTGATTTCGAACTAATATCAATAAATATCCAATATCTATTAGTATCAGTTTGCCAAAAAACAATCGTTTAATTGATTAGTGGCATGATTGCGGATAATCATATTGATTATTTATCAATTTCGCGGTTCCTAGCAGATAACCTTTTGAAAAAAAGAAACGCCAAACACCGTTCGAGTTTAAACCCGATATAAAATATACTGAGTATCCGCAATGTCACTCGTTATGATAGAAAAAGACTTTGTCCCACGCAGATACTTGTGCAAAGTCAACTGGACACAACACTTAATTCAATGCTCAACCAACCTATCAATTTGCTACACCCAAACATGCGAATACATATATAAAATATTGACTCGATATTTTTATCATAATTAAATTTTGCTTTTTATTAAAGAATAAGTATTAAATAATGTGATATGAAGTAAATAAAAAATTAGATGAAAATCAATTAGCAAGATGACAAAGCTTATGAAAAATTTTATTTACAGTTGAGACATTCAATACTTCTATGATGTCTTTTTTCGGACCTGACACTCTTTTATCTTAAATGATTGCCGAAATCTGATCTTCTGACAAAGTATTTCCTTCTATGCTTAGAGAGGAATGAATAATTCTGATTCGATTCTGTTTTCGAAGTTTCGGGTTTTCCTTCACCAGATTTTTGGCATTCACAGCTCCTATTTTTTCCGAGACGGAGGTAATTAATTTTAAAATTGTGGCATTAATCTCGTAAGGTGGTTTCATTTTTTGATAGTATCAAAAATAATTATTTCGCGTGATAAAAAGTTTTGAAACTTGAAAAGATGAAACAAATATTGGGTAACTTGACTTGGTCGATCTAGGAAAATGGTTCTTTTCCGAGTAAAATCATGCTCTAGCTTTTGAAGACTAGAGCATGATAAAAACAAGAATTATACAGACTATCAACTACAATGCTTGAATTATAAAATAAAATCTTCAATCAGTCAAACTGAATCAACTCTACTTCTCCAGAAAACAATGTTAACCACAAATTATCTTCAAGTTGAACCAAACCATTTGGGGAAAAATTTAATCGGTCCTGTGAATGAACTAACTCGATAGATCCATTTGACAAATCCACTTGGTAAAACCCACTGATTCTGTGTTCATCTTGATTTGGCATATAAATCAGGTATAACAAAAACTTGTTGTCTTTCAATGTAGTTTCTGAAGGTAGATAGTAAGTCACACTTTTTTCTGAAAGAGACTCAAAGCTGGGTTCTTGGCCTTTTTTACCCACAACGAATTTTGAGGAGAAGCCTTGTTGTGAAGCTTCAGGTCCTAATCCCTGAATATAGAAAACTAAATCCTCACTCGGAATATATTGTAACAAAGCAGTTCCTTGAAAAGGAGAAAGCTCCTCACTTAATGTTCCGGTTTCTATATCAAAAATCGAATTCCCAAATATTTTTTGCCCAATAATATACTCTCTATTAGTATTACCAAAATCGAAATCTGGTATAATCCTTCTTTCATCATTTTCTAAATTAACAATTGTAAGAGTTCTGCTTCCATCTTCTATCGGATTGGAATAAACCAAATGCCCATCATTGACTCTTGACACTCTACCTGTACTACTCATTTGTCCAAATGGAATGGATGACGAATTTTCAATATCATATAAAAATAAGTCGTTTATATATACCCCTGAATTTTGATATATGACCCTATTACCATCTACAGCCCTTAATCTTGTACCTAATTGATCATCAAGTTTGAGAAGTTGACTAGAATTTATTTCAAGTCTATAAGTGCTAATCTCATTATTGGCAAAATCATTCAAAAACAAATATTCCCTATCGGGGCTTAAGTCAAATTCACCCAAACGGTCAAATTTAGCCAAAGGCTTAACCGCCATCTGCGTTTTTATGATATGCTGGTAATCAGGCAGCTGAAATCTAAAAATACTATCTTTATTAACTTTTAAATCTACATATAATTGATAAAATTCTCCCTCTTTAAAATCATACTCTAATTCAGTAATTGAAGACGTCTTCTGGAAAGGGGCGGTATTCACAGGTGTTATAGCGAGGGTGTCACTATCTTTGTTAAGCATGATTAACTGTGTTAAAGGTTGGTCACTATAATCGTCTAGCCTAGGAAACCAAAATTTAACACTGCTTGAAGACTGTGGGTGTGTTGAAAAAAAAAGCTTATCTGATTTTAAAACTACTTTTACTTCAGCTGAAATTATAGTATCAGGATTTTGAGGTTCCTCACATGAACCAAGAAGTAAAACAAAAATTAAGAGAGCGAATGAATATTTATTTACCATGATATTAAATTTTGAACAATTTAAATCTTACTACAATTTAAATATGTAACTACAAAAGCTATAATTTCACTAAAAATATAATTTTTTCTCAAGAATTTCAAAAAATAATCTATTTTTTGAAATTCTTTATTGAAGCATTATCTACACAATTTGTACTAGCTAATTCTTTTTTCATATCAAACAATAAACCCCGAAAATATCCATTCAAGGAATTTTCGGGGTTTTGAAATTTAGATTGGAAACCTTCGGGGTCTGAAAGACATCAAAGTTTCTAGGGAAAAAACCTTCGGGGTCATAAAGACATCAAAGTTTCTAGGGAAAAAACCTTCGGGGTCTGAAAAAGACCCCAAAGGTTGAGTATTTATATCATTCCACTAGACCTCTTGACAAATTCAATAAGGACTTAACATGTCAGAATAACTAGAACATGAAATCCTAGATCAAAATTCTATTTAAAAACTTTTCACAGTTTTTATAGTATGCAGATTATTTTGAGAATTTCTTTTTATTACTCAAGAAAACTCTTTCCTCTTGGTTGAATTTTGAATTGAATGCAAAATATGCTATGGAGCCAAAAAGGGGTAAACCTATTATAACCCAAAACCAAAACATTTGATTCTTTTCTAAGTCTCCTTTCCATATTTTGAAAAGAAGATTACAGATTGAGGATAATATTACCACTAATATTAGAGAAAGTATAATTATATTGATATCCATATTATTGATGTTTAATGTTCTAACCAACAGTGAATAGCTGAAGCAACATAAACAGCAGCTACACATTGAGGACCTAATGCATCACAAAGCGCTTGTGTTTCTCCATCAGATTCAATTATTTCCATCATTTGCCTATAATGACATCCAGCACAAGATTCTCCTTCAGCCTGTTCACAATCATTTAAAATTCTATAATTTTCTTCTACAGGTGCCCCCATGAATTCGGTAAATTTACCATCAAAAACGGTATTTGAACCTATTTCTATCCCGTTTGCAAAGTGATAATAAGAAATCGACCCATTTTCATTATTCACCATTCTTTGTTCAAGAACTGCTTTTACAATTCCTAAATCATTAATTAGTACAGGATATATTATGTCATTAACATTTGATGTTACTATGGGGACTTCAAAGCCCTTGATATTGCGAGTAACCACAATTAAATTGTTAGTAGGTATTCCTTTTAATTTACTAACTTCATTTATAGCCAAACTTTCTATTGTAGTGTGTTTTTGAAAATTATCTTCACTAACACATGAAAATATAGTAATTATTGTAAAAAACAAATTACTAAATAGTTTAAAATTTTGTGTCTCATTTTTTAAATAATTAATTGTTAATAAATTGATTAAAAAGGTCTTAGCGCTAAAAACTTAACTTAAAAATATCCCCCCCAAGATTAAAAGTCAAGTTTTCAAGAAAATTTTTTTTTGAAATATTTTGTAAATATCTGATATTCAACATGAAAAAATTTAAATTTACCGAACCCCAAAATTATTAGGCAACTATAGATCAGGCGGTTATAAATCACTGAAAAATAAATTCACCTTATTTAATTTCATATATGATAAGTCATAAAAGAGAGATTTTCTGAAAATTTAAACGTAATTTTTGTCATCACTTCATATCAAACAAAAAACCCCGAAAATATCCATTCAAGGAATTTTCGGGGTTTTGAAATTTAGATTGGAAACCTTTGGGGTCTGAAAGGCACCAAAGTTCAATGGGAAAAACCTTTGGCATCATAAAGACATCAAAGTTTCTAGGGAAAAAACCTTCGGGGTCTGAAAAAGACCCCAAAGGTTTAGAGTTTATATCATGTTTACAGACCTTTTCACAAACTCAGTCAAGTCCTTACCTGTTAGCAAGCCTTGGGCAAGGAGTGCCAAGTCGAAAGATTGCTTTGCCAACTTGGTTTGTTCTTCTTCGCTTTCGGCTTTGAGGATTTTATCGATGACGCTGTGGTTTCCGTTGATGGCTACTTTGTAGTTGTCAGGAAGTGAACCGTAGAAGCCCATTCCGCCGCCTGTTGCAGCCATGTCTTTCATTCTGCGCATAAACTCATCCATAGTCACAGTCACTGGAAGTTCTTCAGGATTCAAGCCTTCGATTTCCACACTGTAGGATTTATTGTCAATCGCTTTTTCGAAGATTTCCTTCACTTTAGTGGATTGCTCTTCAGATAGAAGATTTGCGAAAGCATCATCTTTCTGGATCAACTTTTCTGCAACATCAGCATCTACACGCTTCAGTTGGGTCTTCTCTTCTTTGCCTTCCAAGTGTTGGATAAAGTGGCTATCAATCGGTGAATCCATCACCAAGACATCATAGTCTTTTTTGTTGGCAGACTGGATGAACCCATCCTGCTTGTTGACATCCGTAGCATATAGATAGATCGTCTGCTCGTTTTTGTCTGTTTGGATTCCCTGTACTTTTTCCTTGTATTCAGGTAAGGTATAGAACTCTCCTTTTGTGTTTTTCAACAAGACGAAATCTTTTCCTTTTTCAGCAAATTTCTCCTCAGAGATCATTCCGTATTTCACAAAAAGACCGATATCGTTCCATTTTTCTTCATAGACTTTTCTGTCTTTCTTATAAAGTTCCGACAACTTATCCGCCACTTTTTTGGTGATGTAGTTGTTGATCTTTTTTACATTTCCATCAGCTTGCAAGAAGCTTCTCGATACGTTGAGAGGAATATCAGGAGAATCGATCACCCCATGAAGCAGCATCAAGAATTCAGGAACGATGTCTTTAACTTCGTCAGTGATAAATACCTGACGGCTATATAATTTGATTTTGTTTTTCTGGAAATCAAAATCATTTTTCACTTTAGGGAAATACAAAACCCCTGTCAAGTTGAATGGATAATCCACATTCAGGTGAATCCAGAAAAGAGGATCTTCACTCATTGGATAAAGCTCCTTGTAGAATGAAAGGTAATCTTCATCTTTCAAGTCACTCGGAGACTTGGTCCAGATCGGTGAAGTGGTGTTGATGATGTTGTCAACTTCTACAGATTTCCACTTTTTCTTGCCTTCTTCATCCACACCATCTTCTACACTTTCGGATTTGGTGCCGAACTTAATGGTAACAGGAAGGAATTTGCAGTACTTGTCCAAGATGCCCTGAAGCTTCCACTTGTCCAAAAACTCTTCGGATTCTTCATTGATGTGAAGGATAATATCTGTACCTCTTTCTGTTCTATTCCCTTCGGAAATCTCGAAAGATGTACTTCCGTCACATGTCCATTTGGCAGGCTCAGAACCTTCTTGGTAAGAAAGCGAATTGATCTCAACAGTGTGGGCTACCATAAAAGCTGAATAGAACCCAAGACCAAACTTACCGATGATCTCGTTGGCATCTTTTGCATCCTTGAATTTTTCTACGAACTCAGTAGCACCAGAGAAAGCGATTTGATTGATGTACTTTTTGATCTCTTCGGCCGTCATTCCAAGCCCTCTGTCTGAGATGGTGATAGTCTTTTTGTCTTTGTCAAAAGACACTTCCACAGTTGTATCACCTAGTTCTCCAGTATATTGACCGAGTGTAGCCAATCTTTTGATTTTTTGGGTGGCATCTACGGCATTGGACACCAATTCACGAAGAAAAATCTCATTGTCTGAGTAGAGAAACTTTTTGATGATTGGGAAAATATTCTCGGTATGGATCGAGATGGTACCTTTTTCCTGCATAGCTATATAGATTTTTAATTATTGATAAACATTTTTGACAATACAGCCTTATCAATGCCTGTTCCAAAGGGTGAAAAGTGTCATTTTGGCAGTTTAAAAAGAAATATGCTTCGTGAAATAAATAGATATATACCTTCGGTGAAATATTATTGAAATATGGAAAAATAGATATTATATAAGTCCTATAGCTTTTAAAATGCCTACTGCAACTCCTATTATGAACATCATGAAAATAAAAGTGAGACAGCCACCTTTTTCTGATTCTATGATGGGTTTGCCATTTTTATAGAAGTCAAAGAGGACCCCATTGATTCCCAAGGAAAACTTGAATTGATAATGATTTAATTCCTCTTCTTCTTTTAAAGAAAAATGATGGTCAGCACCGAAAATGGAGTACTTTGAAGAAACAATTTGATCATCAACCTTGATGGTTTCTTTTCCTAAAAGAGAGTTGAAAATCTCTATTTTCTTATTGTCAAGATAGATTTTTGTGTATTTCATTATATTAGAGAGTCTTCTTTGTCTTCTTTTTCAGGTAAAAATCTAAAACCAATCAAATAAGTCAAAATTCAGATAATGCATATGATCGTTTTGATATCAAAATCGAAAGTTAAAATATGCCAAAGAATTTACCAATTATTTCTATTTATTTCCACCATATTTCCATTTATATCAAATCCTTATAAAGTATCCCTGTATCCAATAATACCCCCAATATATTTCAATTTTAGATCTATAGTATTTCTATTTATTTCCATGTATATCTTATTTTAAAAAAAGGAAGGATGTTTTTTTTATAATAATATTAGCCTATTTTCCTATCGCATATTACAATAAAACAAAGCATATGATAAATATTTTTAAAAATCTAAGGAAAGGATTTATTCAGAGTGGAAAGTTTTGGAACTACCTAACGTATGCCTTGGGAGAGATCTTTCTTGTAATTATTGGAATTCTATTGGCCTTACAGATAAATAACTACAATCAAAAAAAATCAAATGAAAGAAGGTTTCATTTGATTTTGGAAAATATTCAGAAAGAAATAGAATTAGATATCAAGAGTTGTGATAATGCGATCAAAGAGCATGCAAAAAGGGACTCCATCATTACAGCAAACTATTTTCTTGATGCCTCTTTGGACAGTATAAAAAAGATTAAAGGAGCCGATTTCTACCCACATTTGTCATACTCTGGCTTCAAGGCAAATAAATCTATTTTTGGAACACTTTTACAAAATCAGGAAATCGTTCCTTCCAAAAACATTGATTTGATTTTTTCTCTGAGTGCCCAGTATGTCAACTGGTATGATTACATTATGGAGGTGCAGGGAATCCTCAAAACACAGGTTTATGAAAAAAGAAAAGAGTATTCTGATCTATTCGAAATTCTCTCGGAGGATGTATGGCTTCCATTTGTCGCCAATAATCCTAGGTACAAGACGGACTTATATAACTACAAGGCTCTTGATGATAATTTCATAAAGATGGTGCGGGGTTATAGATCGCAAGACATTGATAATTACTTAAAAATTGATTCTATCTTACAAACTAATAATCCCAAAAACTTTTTGCTCGCTTTGGAAGATGAGCCATTTTTAGGAACCTATTTTTTAGATAAAGATTCGACAAGCATTGAATTGATTAGGAATGGGAACCAACTTTTATTCAAAGAAAATAGTAGTTTTTACAATGGATATGTTAAGAGTATAGCATTAGCTAAGATCAATGATTCCACTTTGTTTTTCAATGACGAGCTTAATATTCATTTTATCATCAAAATGAAATATGAAGATCAAACGTGGAGCATGGTACTCCCAAAAAACCAGGAAAGGTATAGGCTAGAAAAACATTCTGGTACAAACGACATTAAAACCCCTTAAATCAAGTAACAGTTAAAACTCAATTTGAATCGTAAATTATAATCCTATACCCTCATTATCTTTTCCATCTTCTTCCCTTTGGCCAGCTCATCTACCAGCTTGTCTAAGTATCTCACCTGCTTGGTGAGCGGGTTGTCTATATCTTGGATTTTGTATCCGCAGATGGTTCCGGTGATCATTTCTGCATTTGGATGTAGTTTTGCCTGAGCAAAAAACTCTTCAAATGTGACTCCTTCATCTACCAAAGATTGGATCTTGTCATCATCAAAGCCAGTCAACCAATTGATGACTTGATGCAATTCATCTTTCGTCCGCTCTTTTTTTTCGACTTTGACGACATAGTGAGGATAGACCGAAGCAAAGGTCATTTTTGCCATTCTTTCATTGTGTTCTGCTGTGGGTATCATTTTTCTTGAAGGTTTGTTCTTGAAAATTTCTGATATTTATTGACTAAAATAAACCCTATTTTATAAAATGGGCATAAAGACTGGAATCATATCCAATTATCTTGAAAATTAAAGCTAAAGCTTTTTACAAAAATCTCAAAGCCAAACTTAATCAACGTTCAATACTTCAGGATAATCAGTCATTTTCTCTTGATCCTTATCCAAGAGGTTTTTATCAAAGAAATTTAAAATCAAACTATTGATAATTTCATAAGCTTTGAAAACATCTATTGTACCAGATTCATTCACATAAGGGACTTTTACAATGAGCGGAATATCCATAAAATTGGAGTGCCCTGAATTTTTGATCATAAGACTTGTGAAATTCTCTTTATCCAAATTTCGATAAGAAAATTTATTGAGCTTAGGGTGGTTTTCGTCCCATTCTGAAGAGATCAAAAGAAAAGGTTTATTAAAAGAAGTATCTATCATCGTCCCCCATTGCACTCCATCCAAATTGATCCCAGCCAAGATCCTGTCATCATCTAGCATTGCTTGTCCTGCTGCGGAAGCCCCTTGAGAATGCCCAAACACCCCAATTTTAGACAAATCTAAATGATCACCAAAAAAAGAGGTGTTTTCTAATTTTTGCAGGTAATCAATCAGGTCTGTAATATCTTCACTCCATCGCTCGGTAATCTCGGCAGCAACATAATCTCTGATCAGGTCTTCTACAGCCGCCAATTTCTCCGCTTCATTTTGTGCATTTTGGTATTCTTGCGTAGCATTCCAAGCCATCTCTGCCATTTTTTGATTATTGGTTTTTCTATCAAACTCTTTATGGTAAAGCTTTATTTCTCCATCTGGAAAAAGGGCACCACTGCTTTCATAAGTATGATTCAGGTTGAAAACAATATATCCTTGACTTACCAATTCTTCCATCAAAGCATAATATCCATAAGCTTCTGAATAAGAGCCATGGGAAAAAACCAAAACCGGAAACTTCCCATTTGCTATTTCCGGATTCAAAAAAGTGTTGGTCTTGAAATAGTCAAAATAATTGGTAAACCAGCTTGGCAAGCCATATTTACTTGAAAAACCAAGTCTATTTCCTTGATCAAGATATGGTTCACGCATTTCATCTACTACGAGAGCTGGATACCAAACCTTTACCATGAAAGCTCTTTTGTCCTCGGGGTTTTCCGAGATGATTTCGGGACGATCAATGTTGATAACTAGCTGCTTGGACCCTACCTGATATTCACCTTTGGGTATTGGCAAATCAAATATGGGGAAGGCTACAGGAAGTATCCAACCAACCAAAATGAAAATTAGAGCAAAAAACCCAATTGTGAAAGATGCTAATTTATTTTTCGCCCAAAAGCTTTTTTTTGAAAGTAGCAAAGTCAGATTCAATAGGGTGAAAATGTATGCTGGAAACATTTGCCATCTCAAGCCTTCGAAAAATAGATGTGCCAAAAATATAAAGGAGACTAATACAATACTTAGAAGTCTATACTTTTTATAAGGTTTGAAGAGAAAAAAAACTGGAATTAGCGTGGAGGTGATCAGTAAGATGATTTCGATAGGTCTCATATATTTTTATTTTGACCGAAACTATAAAAAGTGTGAGGTAATGAGACAATTTACCTAATAGACAAATAATGGACAGGCACACAGAAACCTATTTATCAGACACTTAAAATAAAACTATCCAGATCTTCTTGAGGTTCTAATGAGATTTTTTTTCGAAGTCGATACCTGGCTTTGTTGACACTTGCAGGAGTAATATTCAAAATTTGGCTGATTTCTTTTGCTGTCAGATTCATTCTGATCAATGAGCATAACCGAACTTCTTGGGTGGAGATTTCAGGAATCAACTGATAAAGAGATTCGTAAAAATGTGGATAAACTTTTTCAAACTCTGCATAAAATGCACTGACTTGTAATGCATTAAAGTTAGATTTGATAAGTTCTCGCAATGAAGCTTCTAAGTTAGTTTCAAGGAGAAAATTCCTAGACTCCAAACTCGACATTTCTTGCGCTTTCATTTTTGTCTCTAGCTGTTCATACAGACTTTTTTTGCGCAAAGATTTAGACTGAATCCGTTTCAATTGCTTTTTTCTCAAGAAAAAAGGTATTGCTACAAATCCAACTACCAACAAAAAAAGTGCTGTTATGAACAGAATGCAAAAGACAAACCAGGTATCGACATCTACTCTAAAATTCATTTTTACAGATCTGAATGCAAACCAACAGTATTTCCTTCAGTGTCTAAGATTACACTGCAAAAGCCATGCTCTCCAATTGGCATTTTTTCTTGGATAACTTGTCCACCTGCCTGCTGAACTCTGGACTCCTCTACTGAACAATCCTCACAAGTGAAGTACACAAGTGTCCCTCCTGCACCAGGTTTGAAGTCGGCAGTTTTACAGAGTGCCCCACTGATATTCTTTTCGCCTTCTGCCCAAGGAAAACACCACATTTCCAAATCACTAAAGTCCCCTGGTGTTTGCATGGGGATCATTTCGATTTGAAAAACATTTTCATAAAACTTTTTAGCTCTATCCATGTCTTCAACATAGATTTCGAGCCAGGTAAAAGGGTTTTTTACAGCTTTTGACATGATTGAGTTATTTTTAGATGATTTAAGATACAAAGAAATTTATAATGGAGATCATTTATCCACTATCTTTGGCACAAATCATCAAGCATGTTTCAACAAATCCATACACTAATCCTCAAAGAACTCACACTAGAATGGAGGCAGAAATATGCTCTCAATGGGATTTTGCTGTATGTGGTCTCAGCTGTATTTATCACTTACCTCAGTGTAGGAGCAAAGCAGGGTAATATTGGAGTTCCTACTTGGAATGCTCTTTACTGGATTATCATTCTTTTTTCAGCCGTGAATGCTGTGGCAAAAAGTTTTGTACAAGAGCATCAGGGAAGGCAATTGTACTATTATATGGTAGCTTCTCCTGAAGCCATTATCGTTTCGAAGATTATTTACAATTCAATTTTGACATTGGTTTTGGCACTTTTGGGGTATTTGGTATTTAGCATCATTTTGGGAAATCCCGTTCAGGATCAAGGGTTGTTTCTGCTAAATCTTATCTTAGGGTCATTGGGCTTTTCGGCTTGCCTTACCATGGTATCCGGCATCGCCTCCAAAGCCAGCAACAATGCCACATTGATGGCAATCTTGAGCTTTCCTGTCATCATTCCTATTCTCCTGATGACTATTCGAGTTTCCAAAAATGCAATTGACGGCTTGGACTGGAGTGTCAGTGTGGACAAGGTGATTACACTTTTAGCAATCAATGCGATTATTTCAGCAACAGCTTATATCTTGTTTCCTTATTTGTGGAGGAGTTGATATTGAAAATCCAGCAATTCATTGACATTCCTTTGGTACTGTTTAAATAACTGACAAAAAGCACAGGAATCAGGAACTTATAGCTTATTTTTGCGCTTGAAAAGCAAAAATCGATTACATAAAATCGAGCATAATGAAAATGTCAATGGTAGATATGATTAAATCATGCGACCTGCCTACCGGTAGACAGGGATTCCATAGCCTGTCCCGACCGGTCGGGATGACCTCTTAAAAACAAATAATAAACACATGAAATCTAGCTGGTGGAAAATTCTGACAATAGTACTATTAGCTTATACTATTATTGCAGGACTCTTACTTGATGTTCCCAGACTTCCTATTCTCAACGAAACCATCCGAGCACTCTATTTCCATGTCACTATGTGGTTTGGAATGATCATCATGCTCGTAGTAGCAGTCATCTATAGCATCAAATTTCTTAGGACAAACGACCTTAGAAATGATGACATTGCGATTGAGTTTACAAATGCAGCGATTCTTTTTGGTGTGTTGGGCATTGTGACAGGAATGCTGTGGGCAAAATTCACCTGGGGAGATTATTGGAGTGGAGATCCAAAGCAGAATGCATCAGCTATTGGCTTATTGATGTATTTTGCATATTTGATTTTGAGAAATTCACTAACAGATGTGCACCAAAGAGCCAGAATCGGCGCAGTATATAATATTTTCGCTTTTGCTGCCTTTATTCCTTTGATTTTCGTATTACCAAGATTGACGGATAGCCTCCACCCGGGGAATGGTGGTAACCCAGGGTTCAATGCATACGATATGGATAGCAACTTAAGACAAGTGTTCTATCCTGCTGTGATAGCGTGGACGCTCTTGGGTACTTGGCTTAGTGTAGTGAGAGTGAAGCTCAAAAGAGCAGAAAGAAAAATAGAAGACAGATTGATCAATCAATTATAAGTAGATGAAAAAGTGGTTTATTATATTATTTCTCTTGGTTAGCCTTCAAAGCTACGCACAGGAGAAAATCGCCATCACAGAAGACGATTATACCAATTCGAAAATCGAAATGGCTGATGTCATGCGGTCAGAAGGGAAAATATATGTCTTAGTAGGAATTATCGGGATCGTATTTGCCGGAATATTGGTTTATGTAATTGCAACAGATAGAAAAATCAGCAGATTGGAAAAATTGCTTGAAGAAGATCGTGGGATAAATTCAAAATAAAAAAGATTCGGAATCTGGGACACTTCACAAACAAAGTCACACTGGATTCCTCCAAAAGTTGGGATAGAACATCCTAATAATTGGGGAAAATTACGACCGTTAAAAATCAAATTATAAACAGATGAAAAAAGGGCACATTTTAGGACTTGGGATCATTGCAATAGCAATAGTGATCATCGTTTCGATGTTGGGAGATGCAAGTACGTATGAAAGTTTTGCTACTGCCAAGGAAATGAAGTTGAAGGGTGAAGACAAGGCTATTCATGTAGTGGGTCAATTGAAAAAAGGTATATCAGGAGAAGTAGAGGGAATTGAAGTAAATGAAAACAAAACCTCATTTTACTTCATGATGGTAGATAATGATGGTACCGAGCAAAAAGTCTTTTACAATGAACCTGTACCTGCAGATTTCCACAGGTCTGAGCAAGTTGTGGTCATTGGTGCTTACAAATCAGAGGAAATTTTCATGGCGGATAAAATCTTGATGAAATGTCCTTCCAAATACCAAGAAACGGAAGTGAATACTGCCGGAATGTAAATTTGATTAAAGACTAAGATATGATTAATACCTTTGTTGGTAATTTAGGCCATTTTGCTACTATTCTTGCTTTTGTGAGTGCTGTAGTGACGGCCTTTTCCTATTATAAATATACTGTAGCTTCAGAGATGGAGAAGACAAGCTGGAGAAATTTCAGTCGAATACTTTTCTATATTCATTCTGTTGCGAGTGTGACGATTGCAATATCACTTTTTGAAATTATTTACAGTCATCGGTTTGAGTATTTCTATGCTTACTCACACTCATCCATAGCCTTGCCAGTACACTACATGATTTCCAGCTTTTGGGAAGGTCAAGAAGGTGCTTTTATTTTATGGATTTTCTGGAACGTAGTTTTAGGGCTGGTAATAATCCATACCAATAAATCTTGGGAAGCTCCAGTAATGGTCGTATTTGCACTTGTACAGGCTTTTTTGGTTTCAATGATTCTGGGAGTGGTTATTGGTGATTTGAAAATCGGTAGTTCTCCATTTATACTCTTGAGAGACGCTGTATCTGCCCCGATCTTCCAGATGAACCCAGACTTTGTACCCGAGGATGGTACAGGCTTGAATCCATTATTGCAAAATATCTGGATGGTCATTCATCCACCAACGCTGTTTTTGGGATATGCCAGCACATTGGTTCCGTTTGCATTTTTGATGGCCGGATTGGCTTTCAAAAGATATTCTGAATGGATCCGTCCCGCTTTGCCTTGGGCAATATTCTCCGCGATGATATTAGGTATGGGAATTATAATGGGGGCTTATTGGGCGTATGTCACATTGAATTTTGGAGGTTATTGGAACTGGGATCCTGTAGAAAATGCTGTCTATGTACCATGGCTGATCATGGTAGCGAGTATTCATACCATGATTACTTACAAGAAAAGTAGCACTGCATTAAAAACTTCTATTGTGCTGGTAATAGCATCATTTATATTGATTCTCTATGCAACATTCCTCGTTAGAAGTGGTGTTTTAGGTGACTCTTCGGTGCATTCGTTCACGGACTTGGGACTTTCAGGACAACTATTGATATACATGCTATTCTTCTTGGCAATAGCTATTTTCTTAGCTGTCAGAGCGTGGAAGCACATCCCCACTTCGGACAAAGAAGCCTCTGTATATTCGAGGGAATTCTGGATTTTCATTGGTGCCACCACTTTGTCACTGATGGCATTTCAGGTAATTCTACCTACTTCGATTCCGGTATGGAACGCCATAGTAGAAAGTTTTGGAGGAATCTCCAATATGGCACCCCCTACTGATCAAGTTGGCTTCTATACCAAATTCCAACTTTGGTTTGCTGTAGTTTTGGCTCTTCTTACTGCCGTAGGACAGTTCTTTTGGTGGAACAAAATAGATGGTAAGACACTAAAAGAGACTTTGGTGATGCCATATATTATTTCAGTTTTAATATCAGCGGTAATTATTGTTACAGGGAAGGTTTATGACATTAGCTATATCATCGTGGTATTGGCTGGAGCATTTACCATAGTGGCGAACGCTACTATTTTGTTCAAACTCCTAAAAAAATCAACCTTCAAACTTGCTGGAGGCTCTTTGGCACATATTGGACTTGGTATGATCTTGATTGGAGTAATGTTCTCTTCGGGCTATTCGGAAGTGATTTCTTACAACCTATCGGGTTTGACTTACAAAAACAGCTTCGAAGACGAAATAAACAAAGAGCATGTATTGCTTTGGATCAACAAACCTACACAGATCAAAGATTATACTGCTATCTATAGAGGTAGGCAGAAAAAGGTAGTCGGTGTACCGGGACTTGTGGATAGCAAAATCTTGAAAAAAGCCGAAGGAGTAAATCAGGCAATAGCTTTGAAAGATATCGTAGTGGATGGAAAAACATACCACAGAGAAGGTGAGTTTGTTCAAATCGTCTTGGAAGAAAACAATTACTACAAAATAGATTACTACCAAGAAGATCAATTGGCTTTTTCCTTAAGTCCGATGGCACAGTACAATACCTCCATGGGTTTGATATCATCTCCAGATTCAAAGAGATATTTGAGTAAAGATTTGTACACATTTGTATCTGTGATCAACGATCTAGATGATCCTGAGTGGAGAGAAGGAGAAGTGTTTGAAGTATCTCCAAATGACACATTCTTCATATCTGACATGGTCACCAAGTTCGAAAGCGCGGACGTAGTGAAGGAATTGGATGGGATGCAGCTATTCGATGGCGATGTAGCCGTAAAAGCCAAGCTAACCATTCAGGATTATGATGTGGAAAAAGTGTTGGAGCCAATTTTTATAATTAGAAATAATCAAGTCGGCAGAGTTCCAATCATAGATGATGAACTTGGAATCAAAATTGAGTTGACGAATATTTTACCTGAAGAGAACAAGTTTGTCTTTACAGTCAATAGCACTCAAAAAGACTATGTAATCCTCAAAGCTATTGTCAAGCCTCAGATCAATATTCTATGGGCTGGGACGATCATTATGTTGATCGGATTCTGTGTGGCGATCTACAGAAGATATGACGAATTCTCTAAGATGCGGGATAAGGGTTTGGAGTAAATATTTTACACAAGTACAAGTGCAGAATCACGGACATAATGCATTTGTACTTGTGCAATTTTGATAAAATCTAGAAATTTAATTTTTGAATGTTGGTTTTAAATTGTAATTTTCAATATAAAATCGACAAATATGCAAACCAAAAGTAGAATCATTTCCAAATATATTTTCAAGGATGATTATAATCCTAAATATGTCAATGGAGCTTTTGGAGGTCTTGGTCCACAAGGAGAATTTATCATAAACTTCTATTTTGAAAGAGTGCCCTTGCCAAATTCACAGACCTTTGAGATAATCGATGGAAATTCAGTACAAGAAATTGAAAATGAAAGAAAACCATTAGATCATGAACAAAGTTTGGTTAGAGTCGTTGAAAATGGTATAATTATGGATTATCAACACGCTAAAGAAATCCATAGATGGCTAGGAGAGCATTTGAAAACCTTTGAAAAAACTTTTTTGAACAATGAATAATTTAATATTTCGAAACACAAGTACCAAAAGTCTTGTAATAGATTTAGGCGTTAAATCTATAGATTATACTATTCTGGGGGATCAAAAAATTGGATTTGAAAATCAATTTACAAGAACACCCAAAAACAAATTTTTCAGTCCTCTTTTAAACAATATTGATACACTAAAATCAATTAAAAATTTACCAAAAGGATGGAATGGAGAGAATACTTTTAAATTCTCTGAGGATTTAATTCAAAAAGTTTATAATATTCTGTCGATTTTAACATTTCAACCAGAAATCTTTCCAACAGGTCGAAATAGTATTCAATTAGAATTCGAGCGGGAAGATAATTACTTGGAGTTCGAAATTTTTGAAGATAAAATCATTGCCCTAATTCAGTTTAATGAAATCGACGAGGAAAAAGAAGTAGAAGAAATTGACATTTTAAATCTAGTTGAGGATTTTTATGCTTCAGAATTATATATCTGATCAAGAGATTCTGTATAGGGCAATTAAGCCTTATCCAAATTGGTGGAAAGCAGAGATAAACAGACCTTCATCGGCAGCATTTAAAGACTCTAGAGGAGTTTCTGTCGATAGAGATTTTGCAAGACCTCCTGAACAAGTCATAAAGGAATTAAGAAATCGGTTTACGCTCAAATCTGTTGTTTCAATAGGAGCAAATGTTTGCCGGGAATTTGAAACATTTCCAGTTTCAAAACCATTACCAAATCAGCCTGAGCATGCAGAAATCCATAGAAGTGAACATGAAATCGAACTCACAAGCGGTCAGGCAAGAAAGTTAAGCAAAGCAGCAAAAATAGAATATTTTTGTCATACTATTTAAGTGCATTTATCTCAACAAACCCATCTTCGTCATAAAATCCCAAATCCCAATCCCCAGAGTCACGGAGATATTCAATGAATGTTTTGTTCCCAATTGAGGGATTTCTATGACATGATCGGAAGCTTTGACAACTTCATCTTCTACCCCAAATACTTCATTCCCAAAAACCAACGCATACTTGCTTTCAGGTTTGGCATCAAATTCATTTAACTTCACACTTCCTTCTACTTGCTCAAAAGCACAGATTTCGTAACCTTTTGACTTGATTTCTTCCAATGCTTCTAGGGTGGTGGATTTATATTCCCAAGTCACAGACTCTGTAGCACCAAGGGCAGTTTTTTGGATATCACGATGCGGAGGTGTACCTGTAATCCCACATAGATAAATTTTCTCTATCAAAAATGCATCGGAAGTTCTGAAAGCAGACCCAACATTGTTCAAGCTGCGAATATTGTCCAATACAATGATTATCGGGCTCTTATCCACTTCTTTGAATTCCTCCACTGAGAGCCTATTGAGCTCTTCCATACTTAATTTTTTCATTGGGTTTTGATTACCTTTCTTATTATTTTAATTTCAAGCTTTCAAGCAGATTCAAAATTAGCATAAAGATTTAATTTAAGGTACAAAATGGCCAAAGCGAAGGTAACAGAAGTAAAAGAAACACCCTTGATGAAGCAGTATAATGCTATCAAAGCAAAACACCCTGGAGCATTGCTGCTTTTCAGAGTCGGGGATTTTTACGAGACTTTTGGTGAAGATGCCATCAAGGCAAGCAAAGTGCTTGATATCGTATTGACCAAGCGTGCAAATGGCTCTGCTTCTCATATTGAACTTGCAGGATTTCCACATCATTCTTTGGACAGCTACCTGCCAAAGCTTGTCAGAGCTGGAAATCGGGTTGCTATCTGCGATCAACTCGAAGACCCTAAAGAAGTCAAAGGGATCGTCAAGAGAGGTGTCACAGAACTTGTGACTCCAGGGCTTTCGTTCAATGACAACGTGCTTGACAAAAGAAGAAACAACTACCTCGCATCAATATACTTTGGAAAAGACACTTTAGGCATTGCATTCTTGGATCTCTCGACAGGAGAATTTATGTGTGCTGAGGGTTCTCAATCTTATATCGAAAAATTGCTACAAAGCTTTAGCCCTTCTGAAGTCATTTATTCCAAAACTGCAAAAGCCAGGGCCTCTGAGATTCTCAAGGATAATTTTTCAACATTCCATTGTGAAGATTGGGTATATCAATTTGACTACACGTATGAAAAACTTACCAATCACTTTGCTACAAACAACTTAAAAGGATTCGGAATAGAAAATTTGGAGCACGGAATCATTGCTGCCGGTGCCGTACTTTTCTATTTGGAAGAAACTGAGCACAAAGAGGTAAAACATATCGCAGCCATTTCCAGAATTGCCGAAGAGAGGTATGTATGGCTAGACAAATTTACCATCCGAAACCTAGAGTTGGTCTATCCACAACAGGAAGGGGGGATTCCATTGATATCCATTTTGGATCATACCGTGACGCCAATGGGTTCGAGGATCATGAAAAAATGGATGGTCTTGCCACTAAAGGAAAAAGAGCCAATCGAAGAGAGGCTAAAAGTAGTGGAACACTTCTTTTCGGAAAGAGAACTTTCTGATGAAATTCTAATACACCTCAAGCAAATAGGAGATCTTGAAAGGCTGATTTCAAAAGTAGCAGTAGGAAGGATCAATCCAAGGGAGATGAACCAGTTGAAAAAAGCGCTCAAAAACACCCTTCCTATAAAAGAGCTTCTTAAAAAATCCTCAAACAACTCACTCAAAAAATTAGCAGACCAAGTAAATCCTTGTGAGTTTCTATTGGAGAAAATCGAAAGAGAACTCCAAGAAGATGCCCCTATGCTAACACATCAAGGAAACATCATCAATGATGGTGTAGATGCAGAATTGGACGAATATAGAGGTCTTGCCAATACTGGAAAAGATTACTTGGTACAATTGCAACAACGAGAGGTACAGAGAACAGGGATTTCTTCATTGAAGATTGCATTCAATAAAGTCTTTGGATATTACTTAGAAGTGACAAATTCACACAAGGATAAAGTACCAGAAGAATGGATAAGAAAGCAGACTTTGGTCAATGCAGAGAGGTATATTACTCCAGAACTCAAAGAATATGAAGAAAAAATCCTCAATGCTGAGGAAAGGATGATTGCAATAGAACAGAAGTATTTTCTTGCTTTGGTTCAAGATGCATCAGAATATGTCACCCAAATACAGCAAAACGCAAGGGTTTTGGCAACTGTAGATGGATTGCTTTCATTTGCAACGGTGGCAAAAAACAATAATTATTGCAAGCCAAAAATATCAGATACAGACACGCTGGAAATCAAAGATGGGAGACATCCGGTGATCGAAAAGCAATTGCCTGTAGGTGAAGCATACGTTCCCAATGACATATATTTGGACAATGACACCCAGCAGATCATCATTATCACTGGGCCAAACATGGCGGGTAAATCTGCACTACTCAGACAGACAGCATTGATTGTATTGATGGCGCAGATGGGAAGTTTTGTACCGGCATCTTTTGCAAGGATTGGTATCATTGACAAAGTCTTTACACGTGTAGGAGCCTCAGACAACTTGGCCAAAGGAGAATCTACTTTTATGGTAGAAATGACAGAAACTGCCAGCATTCTAAATAATCTCTCAGATAGGAGCTTGGTCTTGATGGATGAAATCGGAAGAGGTACCTCTACCTATGACGGGATTTCCATTGCTTGGTCGATTGTAGAGTTTTTGCACAATCATCCGAAATCAAGGGCAAAAACACTTTTTGCAACCCATTATCATGAATTGAATCAATTGGCGGAGGATTTTCCAAAAATCAAAAACTTCAACGTGTCTGTCAAGGAGGTTGGAAACAAGGTGATTTTTATGCGAAAGCTAAAAGAAGGAGGCAGTGAACATAGCTTTGGTATCCATGTGGCCCAAATGGCAGGTATGCCAAACCCAGTTGTTCTAAGAGCTTCTGAAATAATGGTACACCTCGAGAAGGATAAAGATCTCAATGAGCAAAAGGAAAAAATTAAAGACTTGCCAAAAAATAACTATCAATTGTCCTTGTTTGAAATAGATCCAAAATACAAAGAAGCAAAGGAGATGTTAGATCAAATTGACATCAATACAATTTCACCAGTTGAGGCTTTAATTAAATTAAATGAAATTAAGAAAAAGCTTGAGAATTAATAAATTTTAATGACACTCAAGCTTGAAACTTGACAATTATATTATATATTTCAATAGTAATAGTTTTAAAAAAATGGCTATTACGCTGCAATCGAATAATCATAGGTTTAGTTTGTAGAAACTAAAAACAAACAAAACATATAGAGTTACAATTGGTTTGCTCATTACTAATTAAAATATTTTAATTGGTGTTTTTCATAACATCATGCCATTACGATTATATTATGGATAAATTTTTACGAGAAAAATTAAAGAGACAGAATTCCTTTTCAAATTTTTTTACGGAGTGGAAAGAGAGAGAATTCAATACTGAGGACATTGATGAAGATAAGCTACTTAGGGATTTAGAGACGATAAGTCAAAATCTAGGTATGAAAGAAGGCATAATTATAGGCTGTATAGATTACAGGGATTTGAGTTTAGCCTTCTTCACAGACAACGTAGAAGACATCATGGGATATCCTAGATCATTTTTTGAAAACAAAGGAATGGAGGCTGTGCTTGCCATGTTGCATCCTGAAGATGTGCCAGAATTAGCTAAGTTTCAAAAGATCGTTTTTGATCAATTGCAAGGATTGTCCCGAGAAGAAATGGAAACCTTTGAATTTTCGTACACAGTCAGATGGGTACATTTCAAGACCCAAGAAGTAAAATGGTTTGCTTCTAAGGTGAGGCCATATTTGATTGATAGGAATAAAAATGTGGTATTTGACCTTCACATAGTTGTGCATTTAGTAAATCCCCCACAGGTAAACGTATTTGATTGGAGTTATTCTTACACATCACAGTCAGGAGGTAAAGTCCATGCATCAAAAAAAGATCCTCAAACGATCAACTTCAATCTAACAAAAAAAGAGAAAGAAATTTCAAATCTTATATTGGAAGGTAAAAGTTCCCAAGAAATTGCTGAATTTCTTAACATTGCCAAAAACACTGTAAATACACACCGCAAAAACATCTTCAAAAAGCTAAAAGCAAAAAACACAATAGAATTGATGAAAATTCTGTTTACAACATCGATAAATTAATTTCCTGATAATCAACACTAGAAAGTTTAAATGGATAAATATTTGATTTTTTTTTCTCTTTGCTTTTGCAAATAAAGAAAACTGATATACCTTTGCACACACAAAAGACGGAAACAAAAGGTTGAAGTCAAAAATAAAACAAAAGCGAAAGTAGCTCAGCTGGTAGAGCACGACCTTGCCAAGGTCGGGGTCGCGAGTTCGAATCTCGTCTTTCGCTCAAAAAGCCCTTGAAGAAGGGCTTTGTTGTTTACAAGTAGCTCCGACAAAAGTCGAAGTGAAGCCGGGATGGTGGAATTGGTAGACACGCAAGACTTAAAATCTTGTGGCTTCACGGCCGTGCGGGTTCGATTCCCGCTCCTGGTACTTAAACCTCGTAGAGATACGAGGTTTTTTGTTTTATAATGTTTTTCTAATATCACAACTTAGGAAGTTTGGTATCTTTAAGCAATGAAAAAATCCAAAATACTTGTCATAGAAGATGATGTCAGAATAGCTTCCTTATTACAAAGAGGACTGGAAGAGTCTGGAATGGATGTTTTATTGGCTTATGATGGGGAGTTTGGATTGAAATTGTTTGAAAACACGAAACCAGATTTAGTGATTACAGATCTAATTCTACCAAAAATCGATGGACTGGAAGTCTCTAAGCAACTACGGGAAAAGCACCCCAAAATCCCAATCATTATGCTTACCGCACTCGGCACAACTGATGACAAGGTAGAAGGCTTTGACGCTGGTGCAGATGACTATTTAGTCAAGCCGTTTGATTTAAGAGAGCTATTGGCAAGAATCAGAACTCTTCTCAAAAGAAGTCAAGGATTTAATGATTTTTTCCAAAATGATGAAATTTCTTATGCTGATTTAAAGATAGATCGCCTACGAAAAAAAGTGTTTAGAGCAGAGAAAGAGATCAACCTAACTCCTAAAGAATTCAATCTTCTCACCTATTTGATCCAAAACCCAGAGAGAGTTTTGTCCAGAGAGGAAATCGCACAAGAAGTTTGGGGGGTCAATTTTGATACAGGCACCAATTTCATAGATGTATATATCAACTATATCAGAAAAAAAGTTGACAAACCCTTCGAAGAAAAACTGATTCACACCAGGCCAGGAATGGGATTTATCCTTCAGACACCATGAATATTCAGCAACGTATCACTTCCCTTTTTACCACTGTAAGTGCAGGGATTTTAGCTCTTTTTATGACTATCGTTTATTTTTCAGCCTCACAAAATCGAGCAAACGAATTCTACAATATCCTTGAAAAGGAAGCCATCACAAAAGTCAACCTTTTACTAGCAACACAACTTGATGCAGAAACCTTACAGACAATTTATAAGAATAATCGAGAAATACTCTATGAAGTAGAAACAGCCATTTATGACGATCACTATAATTTGATTTATCATGATGCAGTAGATATTGATTTTGTCAAAGAAACTCCCGAGATGTTGGCAGAGATTCTCAAAGCAGATAAAATTCAGTTCATCCAGGCTGACTGGCAAGTGATTGGGATGATCTATCAGTTTCAGGAGAAAAATTTCATCATTACCGCAGCTGCTTTTGATGGATATGGATATAACAAATTAAACAATCTTCGTTCGACAATGCTGATTTCCTTTTTCTCAGGATTGTTACTAATATTTCTGACAGGGAAATATTTTTCTAAAAAATCCCTGAAACCCTTGGCCAAAATGGCTGATGATGCCAGAAAGATCTCCGCAAGCAACCTTGATTTAAGATTGAAAGAAGGAAATGACGAAATAGGCTTACTTGCCAAAACCTTCAATGCAATGCTGAAACGTTTGGAAAAATCATTCGAATCTCAAAAGCAATTTGTATCCTATCTCGCGCATGAATTCCGAACACCTTTGGCTATTGTTATCGGAGAAATCGAGCTAAGTTTATCAAAGGATAGAAACCCCCAAGAATACCAGCTTACGTTAGAAACTGTCTTGAATGATTCCAAGAAAATTGCCCAACTCTCAGAAACCTTCTTTGACTTGGCTAAAGCGAGTTATGATCCAACAGAAGTCAACTTCCAGCAGATTAGAATTGATGAATGTATAATAGAAGCAAGCCAAAGAGTACAGAAGAATCATGGCGACTATAAAATAGAAATGGAGTTACCAGAGTATTTGGAAGAAGAAGAGATTACCGTTAGAGGGAATGCCTATTTAATCAGTACAGCATTCAAAAACCTGATTGAGAATGCCTGCAAGTTTTCAGAAAACCATACTTGTACGGTTAAAATTTCGTCAACAAAATCAAAACCTACGGTAACTTTTATCGACAATGGAATCGGCATAGTAAAATCAGATTTGAATAAGCTATTCACACCTTTTTTTAGAGGTACCAATAAAGGTTTCGCAGAAGGAACCGGAATAGGACTTTTTTTGGTAGAAAAGATTATCACTTTACATGAAGGAAAAATCCAAATATCTTCTGAAATAGGTAAAGGAACCCAAGTCACAATTAACTTCTGACAAAAACCTTTCTAAGAAAATTCTAATTTTTTTCTAATCAATCCTTAAAGGATGACCAGGGCACTGCTTTGTACTTTTGTGTAGTGTATTCTATTTCTTTTCGTTATGAAAAAACTACTATTAATTCTTTTCGTCTTGCTGACAAAAACCGCTTTTGCCCAGGAAATGGCAATCAATATAAGAGATCCTGAGGGACACAAAAACACCGAAAGACTGGCGATTTTGGATACGATTAGTCTTCCATTTGAATTGTCAGATGACAAAAAGCTGTCTCGTGAAGATATCCTTAACAAGAAAGAAGGATTTTTTGTAACGGGTTTGCCAAGATTTGAATTTGACCCAATCCGTGGTTTCGGTATTGGCGGAAATGTGTTTTTCTTCCAGAACAAAACCAAAGAAGATCCATTCTTTTATTATACACCATATAGATACAGTATCAATTCAGAGTTCTTTGTTTTTGAAAATGGCCGTGTTAGAGCTGCTGTAAATTTGGATGTCCCTTACATCTTTAACTCCAAATGGAGATTTAGGGCTGATGCCGTAGTTTGGGAGGATCCAAATGCACAATATTGGGGAATAGGCAGAGAGACACTCAACAACCTTAGTTTCCAAGACAAATCGGCAGGTGCTGAAGGAGGGGTCCGTCAATTCAACAAAGTCAATGACTATGAAGACAACCTCAAAATCGCCGTACCCAGAAATGGAGGAAGAATGCAGACAAATACGCACTATAACCAGTTTATCCAAAGAGAACTGCTTTTCAATGCTTTGGGAGAGAGGGTTGAAATGGGAGGTAAACTTAGATTGATGTTTGGATATGAAGCTTTGTTCACTGCCTTTGAAGATTATACTGGTAGGATTGCTGAAGAAGCATTCCTACCAAATGGTACCGAAGTGGAAGCCATACAAGGACAGACTTTGGTCAATCAGCAAATCAATGATGGCACTTGGGATAGGTTCAACCTTTCTGGGTTCTCTGATGGGTTCAAGTTCACTTCCATGCTGGCCGCAGCCTTGATTTATGATACACGTGATTTAGAACCAGATCCTTCGAAAGGGATATTCTTGCAATATTCCCACGAGTACTCAGCTCCATGGTTAGCTTCTGATTTTAATTTCAATAAGTTTATGGTTCAGGGTCAATTTATCCACACTTTCCATAGATGGAAAAATAACAGAAACAGACTGACTTTTGCGGGTTTGGCAGCTATTGGACATATCTTCGGGCCAAACATCAACTTTATAGAAATGTGGGATCTTTCTTCCCAAGCAGAGGCAGGAGGCATCTTGGTTCTTGGCGGTGGCCGTTCGTTGAGAGGATATAGAGAAGCAAGGTTTATGGCCCCAACTGTAGGATTGGTCAATTTGGAAATGCGAGCTAGGCTTTACGATTTCAATGCATTCAATCAGCATTTTGCTCTTGGTGTTACTCCATTTTATGACTTCGGGACAGTATGGGAAGGGCTGACAGATATGCAGCTTAATAATTTTAGAGGAGCTCCAGGTGTTGGGGGACGAATTGCTTGGAACCAATCGACTGTCCTTAGATTGGATTATGCCCAAAGTAGAGAAGGCGGTCAGTTCTTCTTTGGTTTTGGACATATTTTCTAAGCTAGACTAGTGTATGAAATAAAAATTGGAAGTCTTTGGCTTCCTTTTTTTACTCTTCAACTAGCTTTACTTTCCCCGTATCTATATCATAAATAGCCCCCACCAATCTCAGCTTATTTGTAGCAATCCGTTCATTTATGTGAGGAAGTTTATTTTTCAACTCATGAATTCCATGTAAGACATTAGCTTCAATCGCTTTTTCATAAAAATCAGGAATGTCTCTTGGTATGGATTTTTCCTCTTCCTCCGCATCGATAAAATCAATGATTTTTTGAATGTATTCAGAATAATGATGGGAATGATCATGATCTTGATCTACAAATGCTCCAATGGCACCACACTTGGTATGACCAAGGATTATCACTATTGGAACCTCTAAATGCTCTATAGCATATTCCAAGCTACCAATTTCATAATCACCAACAATATTCCCTGCATTTCTGATGACAAATAAGTCCCCCAAGCCTTGATCAAATACCAACTCAGGTGGAACCCGCGAATCTGAGCAGCTAACTATCGCCGCTACGGGGTGCTGACCTGAAGATAACTCCCTCAATCTTTCTAATGTCTGATCTGGATGCAATGGGTGGTCCTCTGCAAACCGTTCATTTCCTTTTAAGAGTGCTTCTAAGAGATTTTCTGTATGTACTTCCACCAGATGGTGGTCTGATGTTTTGGATTGACAAGAAATCATCCCAAAGACAAGTACTATTAATATTGAGCTTATTCTTGCCATTTCAGTAACCTTACCATACAGGCAAAGCTCAAGTTTTTATAAGACAAAAAATGTGCTATAAGTCACCCACAAAAATATAGAAAAAGAAAAAAGCCAGCCCATAAGGTTTGGACTGGCTATTTATTCAAATCACATTCTAACTACTTAACTTGAAACCCAACTCTCATAATGTTGGATATACCCGATGGTGCGTCCATGACAGCCACAGTATTTAGAGTTTTTAGATTTCTAACATGTATCTTCGTTTTGTCTGCTTCCAGTACATAAAGGTAGTTTTCAGAAGCTGTCAAAACTGGGTTTCCTTCACTCATCATCCTATAATGCTCCAACTCATCCGCTCCTTTTCGAGCACCTGCATTTACATTTTCTGCTACAGTCACCGTTTTGGAAGCCAATTCATTTCCTGAAGTGGTATCAAAAACTTTCACCACATTATCATTAGTCTGAACAATCAAATGCCCACCATCTGCACTTAGCAAATAGGTCTTGATATTATTTGACAAAAAGGTAGGTTTGATAGTACCAGCCGCAGGATCTATCTCAAAAACACCATGATTCCGAGCATAACCATAAAACTTATTTACGTTGTCATTTGCCTTTATTGTACCCATCCAATTCCCTGAAGTAGATTCTAATGGGCTTGGATTAGGAATCAAACTGATCTGATTATCTGAACTCGCAAGAATCACTCCTTCTGTACCACCAAAAACAACATAGTCACCATTAGAAGCATCGCCGTGGATGCCAGTAACAGAGACACCCTCTTTTTCATACAACACTTGACCAGTAGTATTGATGATCTTTACTCTTTGCGGCAAGGCTCCTGCAGTTCCTTCGTCCTTAAATGTAACGGCAAGTTTATTTCCTTTCAACCAAGAAGCAGCACCGTGATGCACGCCATTGCCGATGTTAGCAATTACAGTAGGGGTAAAACTAGGAACTTCCATGTTGGCCTCTCTAACAAAAGTCACTGTCCCATCTCCATCATTGAAAATAATAATATTACCATTGGTCG
Organism: Belliella alkalica; assembly: GCF_022549785.1. GTDB lineage: Bacteria > Bacteroidota > Bacteroidia > Cytophagales > Cyclobacteriaceae > Belliella > Belliella alkalica. The sequence continues at coordinate 293,539 of NZ_JAKZGO010000004.1, read as the reverse complement.
AAGAAAAGTGCGTCGGCAAAGGCGCTGCCGCATTGGATGACAACCACTTGGGAGCATAAGCATGACCATGGTCATCATGATTTTCAATCCCAGTATCAAAAAACCTCACATTGCCATCTGCTCGCTCTATTGAGACAATGTACCTACCTGTAGAAGAAACATAGTTCGCACTCGTAGACTGAAAAGCAGAAAGGTCGGGTTGCGCTATATCGCCCGATACAGGTGTAATTAGACTGATTCTAGAACTTTCATTCCATGAAGCCAGTCTAATCCATTCACTTTCTGTCTCTTCAAATTTTGGTTCCTCCAAAATAGGATCCTCTTTCTCTTGACATCCTATCATTGATGCAAACAATAGTGCACTAGCAAATGCAAAATACTTTTTCATAAATCTTTTTTTATGCAAAAATAGATATCAAATCTTTAAATGCAACATTATTGCATTTAAAGATTTGAGCAAAAATCACAAACCACTTAGTGATAGATAAATAAACTTAATTTATTTTTAACTTAAATAAATCAAAGTTCAGTAATATATATTTGAACATATAAAGAGATTAATCGTTACATATTATAGAGATATTGTTTTATTTATAATTTTTTCAGATTAAAATTTTCTTATTCAAACAATCACATAAAAATCAAATCGAAATGAAAACAAACTATGATTACCGTATCAGGAAGGGGCTTGGTATAGCTTTATTAATGCTGATTGTTGCTGCACCATCCTTTGCACAAAGTAATAATCCTGGTCCAAAATTAGGAATTAAAGGAGGGGCTAACCTATCCCAATTTTTTGTCAATCAACCAACTGTTGAGGATGAAAACATGAAAGTGGGATTGCATTTTGGTGTTTTTACAAAAATTCCAATAAACAACTTTGTTTCCTTCCAGCCAGAATTACTTTACACGAATGTAGGATCAAAAATATCCTATGGGGGCAGTACATTGGAGAGTGCTTTAGGTATCGAAGAAGGTGAAGTTCGCTTCAACCTGAATTACATCCAACTACCACTAGCTTTTACATTGAATGTGGGACCTCTTAATATTCATGCTGGCCCTTATTTATCCTATCTTGCTTCCGCAAATGTTAAGAATCTAAGGAATTCTGACCTAAGTACAATAAACGCCACTGAATTGGACAGAAATGATTTCCATACTTTGGATTATGGGCTTTTGGCCGGAGTTGGCTTTGATGTTCAAAACGTTACGATCGGAGCTCGCTACAATTATGGCTTACGAGAGGTCGGGAAAAGTGGAATAGCGGGAAACTTAACAAATGACTCCAAAAATTCCGTGGCTCAATTATACATTGGCTTCGGATTTTAGATTTACAAGCTGCTTGAAAGTCTTTTTTCAAGTAGCTCCTTTTGGAAATCACAACCTACAATAGTTCTTCTATTATAGTAAAGCCCGGTTTTTCAGAAACCGGGCTCTTTGCATTTTCTATGATGATTTATATATTATTTTGTTGAATATGTTCTTATATCGGCAATTACTCTAGAGGAATTTCCCTCCAACGCAAAACTAAATTACCTCAGTCAATGACCTCAAGCTTTCCAAAGACATTGTTTCTCCTAGACTTTCCGATAAATGTAATGAAGGTCAAAGAAAACCTTCCTTTTGCCTCTATCTCTACATGCTGATCGCTCTTGAATTTTTGCTGGATAGGCAATTGGTAGTTTCCATGCAGCATCATATTTCCGAACTGTACCTGTACCCCTGCCTGAGCGAATGTCGCATCCCCACCACTATTGGCTTGATAGAATCCCTGAAAAGTATGCTGTCCCCCATTTTCGTGATAAACTCCAAGCATTGGAATTGGAAGGATTTTTTCTGCTTTTGGTTTATAGAAAATACTAGCTTGGACATTATATTGATTTCCAAAACGGTATTCTTGAGAATTTTCAGAGTTAAATTTATAGACACCTTCTAAGTTTACACCCCATCGATTTCTCATTGAAGTATAATTGACCATCGTCAAATAGTCCCAAGAACCACTGCCCAATTGGAAGTTTGGATTGATCAGTTGTGAAGTCTGGGAATATTCAAAATCTGCCAAAGGAGCTTTGATACCTCCCCCTATCCACAAGTTGTGCAGCCATTTCTCCATGGGATCCCCTTTTTGATCCAACACTTTATAATTCAAGAGTACCATGGGGTCACCAAAGCCACTTAATGCTTCATTTTCATGGCTGCCATCCATTTGATTATACATGTATGGCAACACAAAATTCAACTGCCATCTTTCTTTGAGGGCAATCCTACCCATGATATCCAATCTCTGATAAAGATCGTTTGAAAACTCGCGTTGTCCTGCATGAGTCATCTCTGCATAGAAGCTTGATCTAGAATATTTGATCCCAAGAAAGTGGGCTTCATTTTGTGGAATTATACCAAAATTGAATCCTCCCAATGCACAGCCACAGGCCTCACAACCGATTGCTTTTTGATTGGTAATTGCTACAAGAATAAGTATTGAGAAAATATATTTACAAATTCTATTCATTTGAGTTAAAGAAAATTGGGTTGTTAAGAAAGTTGTCATCAGTGAGAGATTTTAGAAAGGCAATAATTTTTTCTTTTTCTGGATCTGAAAGCTTAATCGTCGGTTTGCCATCTTCGAATACCAAAGGGTCAATGTTGACCTGCTCCTGTATTCCTTCTGTATAATGATTGAGAACCTGAAGCAAACCCTCAAACCTAGCATTGTGCATATATGGACTTGTCACTTCGATATTGCGAAGTGAGGGAACTTTGAATTTGGCACGATCTTGCGAAACTTCTGTTATAGTCTCTCTGCCAAGATCTGTGATTACTTTCTGCACGCCATTGTTTCGATAGCTTAAATCGGTGAAGAGGGGTTCTCTATGACAGCTTTCACAATGCTTTCTAAATAATAGCAAACCTTCGATTTCCTCTTGATTCAATGCGTTTTGGTCTCCTTTGACAAATTGGTCATACCTAGAATCCGCAGATACCATCAGCAGCATAAACTGGCTGAAAGCATGCAAAACATAAGGACCAGTAACCTCTTCCACCCCAAAAGCCTCTTTGAATAATCTAGGATATTGTGCATGATTATTCAGCTTATGAACTAGATTTTCAAAACTTTCATCCATTTCTATCTCAGACTCTATTGCCAGAATTGGCGCAAAATCCAAGTGGGTCACCCCACCATCCCAAAAGAATTCATTTTGAAATGCCAAATTAAAGAGCGGAGGAGAATTCCTGACACCTTCTCGGTCTTCCACTCCAAAACTGAATGGATGCAGCCAAGTATCTGCAAAAGCATGGCTTTGGACATGGCAGGAAGAACAAGACACTGAACCATCTCGAGAAAGTGAAGGGTCGAAAAACAACATTTTACCGAGTTTAAATCCCTTTTCATTCACATCGTTGTTTTGGAAGGTGTAAGTAGGCTCTGGAAAATGAGAAGGTTTTTCAAATCTGTATAAACTCAATTTTGGCTCATCAGATTCCGAAACACATCCTACCCACACGATTACTACAAACAAGAGAGCAGGCCATATCAGCCTGTCTCTTGAAGTTAAATTATATTTCATCGTTTTATTGATGGGTGTGATCCACTACAAATGCCTCTGCCAACTTTTGCACGAATGGTACTGCAGCTGCTGGAGAATGGATGTTGTTTTGAATAGCCAAGTCAGTATCTCCTATTACTTTCAACAAGTCCATAATGATGTGTGGAGAAGGTCGCATTGTTTCACTAACCCTGACAGTCGCATCAAAAGGTAAAGAAACCTCCACATTGTTATCAAAGAATCTCTGCGGATTTTCGTCTGCAGAAGGAATATTCTTCCAACCTCCTATGTGAATCTGAAGCCTATTTTCGTCTCTCAATGAGGCTGGGGAATGCCCTTCAATGATATAATTGATAAATCCGGAATTCCAATTCCAAAACCAAGCACCTGCAGCTCTATCCAAAATCCCTCCTACAGCACCTTCTTGGATACCGTCTTCTTTTACTCCAAGATTGAATATGATCTTGTTGTATTGTCCTTCAGGAATATTCTTAAGATGGATATTATAGGTATCGGATTCACCTTGAACCACACGATAGTAGCCTTTGATTTGGTTTGCATCAGCAGATGCATTCATTTCATCTATGAAAACCTCGCCATTTGGCCCTTCGAGCCTTACATGACTGATGTAATAGCCAAACCTCGTCAAATTAAACTCTTGTCCATTAGCGGTTGAATACCTGTAATTTGTACTTCCTACTTCGTCTATAACCATGTTCTGATTACCTACATAATTATCAAATTCGACAATCATTTCTCCTTGACTAATAGAATTTGGATTTTCATTTTCCTGACAAGAAAAAAAGAGGGAGGAGAAAAGAAACACTATTGAAATTGCTAATTTTGATTTGATATTTTTCATGATTAAATTTTTTCTACTTTTAATTTTTTGACAATATTTTATTGTAGAAGACTTTTGATAGCCTTCTGAAAAACATGATGATTTTCACCTTTTTTTAGCTCCAATTTCATGTAAACAATTGAATACTGAATGACAAATCCTTCAAGGCTTTACTAGCTTGATCCCTGAAAATCAAGTTTTCAATAAATCCTAAAAGATCTAAGGTTGAACATTCATCAAATAAAAAATGAAGTAGAAGATGGGGGTTTGTCAATTGGGAACAAGTGAGTCAAATATGTTGGCATTTCCCAAAGCATATTATTATCTATGATGCTTGAGAAATACCATTTTTGATAGGAAAAGTTTGACCCAATTAATGTAAATAAATTGAAGTCAGCTCTAAAATCCATCCAATCAGATTCTTGCTGATCAGTTGCTTTATCAAGCTGCTTATTTAGAAAGCAATGTCCATTACATGCGGACATGGGAATGTCCTTATTCTCACAAAACATCTCCGAAATAAAGGAGCGGTTGAGTTGAAAATTCACACAAATGACCGAGTAAACCATACTATTCAGTACAATCATCCAAGCCATACACAAAATCCAAAGGGTACGTAGCATATCAATATCCCGACTAAGTAGGATGCTAAAAACTCGTTAGAATGAGTTCAATTTCACAAATTTTAAATTAATTCAAAAGCAATGTCGTTTGGTTGAGATTGAGACCTAGCATTTAGGATCATGCAAACAGCTAAATCATCGGAGCAAGGAACCATCCTTTTTTCCAGAAAACCTTCCGGATCTTATCAAAACGACAGTGGATTCTATAGCCAAAAAATTTGGCATCTCTTCTTCAATGAAGAATTGGGTATCAACCAAAAAAATCAAATTCGCGGAGGAACTTCTATTGCTTCAACAAAAAAGTCAGTTACAGCCTCATTATATTTCAAATAGTCTTGCAGTATTTCTATAACCACAGGTGTTGGAAGGTTGGCGTCAACCTGAGTAGCTACAAATTGTCCAAAATCAATGGAAAAGGAATATTTGCTGTTTTGCTCTTGTTTTTCCCTTTCGGCTTTCAATTGCTGAGCAAGGTAACATTTACCATCGCACTTTAGCTCAGGCTGGCTTTTGTTGACACAAAAACGCTCTACGATAGCCGATTTATTTAATTCATAAGATCCCTGTATCACGGAATATACCATGCCGTTCATGAGCAGAAGTGCACAAAGGAATATATGAAATAGGCTTTTCATTTGGCAAGCAAAATTATAAGCCAAAAAATCATTTACCAACTTAAATCAAACAATTCTCACTTAAATCTCCATACTTCAATACAGCCGTCAATTGATTAGTCAACCTGTTACGCTCTTCTTTCCAGAGTTCGATTTGAGTTTTTATATTTTTTTCAACAAGTTATAAATTCAAATTATGTATATCCGTTTTCATACCAGTAGAATCTAAATAATTGAATTAACCTGTGATTTCGAACCAATATCTATTAGTATCAGTTTGCCAAAAAACCTTCGTTTAATTGATTAGTGGCATGATTGCGGACAATCATAATTCAAATTCATTTGAAACATAATAGCTAGTATCAATAAATGAAACCCACCAAGGTTTTGGAAATTTCTAAAAAAACCAATATGTTAGTTTTATGATTAAAATTTTTACCAAAATACAACTGATACTTTTCGTTTTTATCTTTGGATTACGCTTTACATCCTATGCGCAGGAAAGGAAAATAATCCCATTGAACGAGCACTTTTTTGCTATTGAAGCTGGAGGTGGAGAACACGTCTTCAATAATGTCATTAGCGCTGCAATTGAAAAAGAGCTAAATGAAAAGATTTATACTTTGGACAATCGACTGGTCATGTCAATTAAGCATACTTTTGGAGATGAGGAAAAAGAAGTGCTGCTGTGGACACAAGAACAAAAACTAGAATCAAACGGAAAGCTTCAATTCACCAAATTGAGTTTTACAAATGCTGATACAGCTTTCACAAAAATCATAGTAGACGATAATCTTATTTTGGATTTGGCTTGCCTTTACAACAATTGTAATGGCTTATTTTTGAAATCAGATGGAGATGTGGAAATAATTGATAGAAACATTTTTGAACCCAGCTTCAAAAGTAAAATGATCTGGCAGGAATTTTTAAATAGCAACCTAACTTACCCCTTGGCCGCAAGAAGAGTCGGGGCTCAAGGTGAGGTTATGGTTGGAATGCAAATCAGTGACTCAGGTGAGGTGATTGAGAGCAAAATTTTAAATTCAAAAATCATCAACCAGGCTTTAGTCAAAGAAGTGGAACGTATAATTAAAAAATATGATAAAGGATTTGTTCCTGCGAGAGACTTGAATGGCAAAAACATGACTGCATGGCTGTACTTTCCAGTAAAATTTGTCCTAAACTGACTTTTTCTAACTTAATCTAAAATACAATACAAATTTATTTGATCATACAACTATCTATCGTAATATTGCAATGTAATAACAAATGAAATAAATTTGAAATAGACTTTCAAAGATTCATCCTTCTACCTTCTTAATTTCTCCTTTATAAAATGGGTGTTACCAAAACAGATCTCTTCACCGACCACCAAAATGAATTGGCCAAAGTAGCCAAAGTATTTGCACATCCTGCCAGAATAGCCATCCTAGAATATTTGATTCACGCAGACTCTTGCATCAATGGAGACTTGGTTCAGGAACTGGGTCTTGCTCAAGCGACCATCTCACAACACCTACGCGAGCTCAAAGAAACCGGCCTGATCAAGGGAAGCATCGAAGGTGTATCAGTATGTTATTGCATCGACCCGATCCGCTGGACAGAAGTACAAAATTTGTTTCAAGGACTATTTGATGGCTTCCCTAAGATCTCTGGATGCTGCTAGATTAAGATACAAGAAATTAGATGCAAGATTCAAGACTAGGTTAGTTGTAGTTTCAAGTATCCCGTCAAATCACAGTTTAAAATAAATTTATCAAGTTCATTTAAAATATATCGTGAGCCAAAGACAGCGTTTTAAATTTAAAAGTCTTATGTCTTGCGTCTCATATCTAAAATCTAAAAAAATGAAAACTAAAGAATTTATACAGATCCTACAAGAAAACCCTGAAAAGGCACTTTTCTTCGAGTATCAAAGCGGTCAATATGTAAGAACTGACTTCCACATCACTGAAATCAAAAATGTCAATTATGACACTGTGGACTGTGGCGGAATCCGCAATCAATGGTCTGAAGTACATATTCAGCTTTGGGAAAATGAAATCCCTGAACCTGATCATTCAGTGGATAGTGACAAAGCTCTAAAAATCTTTGAAGTAGTGAACAAAGTAAGAGAAACCTATCCTGATACTGAAATTAAATTCGAATATGGCAATTCTCTATTCCCTACTGCCGTACTTCCAATCCACAATATCAAAGACACCGGCAATGCCTTGATCGTACAACTCACACCTGACCAAACGACCTGCAAAGCCAAAGACAGAGCTACTACGCCTGAAGAAAAAGCTGCTGCTTGCTGCGGTCCAGTATCCGAAAAACCAAAAATAAGAGTTTCCCTAGCTTCCCTTCAGACAGCGAATAGCTGCGAACCTGGATCGGGCTGCTGCTAAGAAACCTTTGAGGTCTTAAAGACCTCGAAGGTTTAAAGAAACCGAAATATTATTTAAAAGCTTCAAAACCATAAAAACCTCGAAGGTTTGAATGTATATCCACAATTTTAACTAAAAACCTTCGGGGTTATGGAAACCCCAAAGGTTACTGCAATACACCATGAACCTATACCCAGCACTCCAAGAATACATAGAGAAGGCTCAGGCACTTCCGATCTCAGAAGAGCGAAAAGCTGTCCTTCAAGTTCTGATTGATTATATCCAAAAGAAAATCGATCAAGAACAGGATATCAATCTGAATTATATCTGCACGCACAATTCCAGAAGAAGCCAATTTTCTCAAATTTGGGGAAAAGTCGCAGCTGCATATCATGGAATTCATATGAGCTCTTTTTCAGGAGGCGTAGAAGTTACAGCATTCAACGAAAGGGCGGTTGCTTCTATCAAAAGATTTGGTTTCAAAGTCAGCAAAGAAGGTGAAGACAACCCAAAGTATTTTGTCTTATACTCAGATGACGAAGAGCCAATTGTGGCATTCAGCAAAGTATATGATGATGTAGCCAATGCCCCTACTGGCTTTGCAGCAATCATGACATGTTCCCATGCAGATGAAAACTGTCCATTTATTCCAGGTGCAGAAGCCCGGATCCCAGTCAGGTACGAAGACCCAAAAGCATTTGACGACACAGATCAAGAAGCTGAAAAATACGATGAACGATCACTTCAGATTGCTTCGGAGATGTTATTTGTTTTTTCAAAAATTGTAAAAGTTACAAATTGATATTGGATATTCTTTGATATTGATCTATTACAATCACCAGAGAAGAGAAGCTATATTATCCGCAAAGGTCTGAAAAATAATATCTAAAAATATCGCATAGCTAATATCCATCAAATATCAAATCTTACAATATCACCCTATTTCAATTAGATAAAAAAATGCCTGAAACTAAGAAAATAGCCTTTTTTGAAAAGTATTTGACCCTCTGGGTCGCCTTGTGTATAGGTGTAGGAATCCTGATCGGGCATTTGGCGGGAGAGGATATCACCTTTTTGTCGGACATGGAGATCTACAATGTCAATATTCCAATAGCGATATTGATATGGTTGATGATCTATCCGATGATGTTGCAGATTGACTTTAGTAGTATCAAGGGAGTGGGAAAAGCACCAAAAGGATTGATCTTGACTTTGGTGATCAATTGGCTGATCAAACCATTTACCATGGCATTCTTTGCTTGGATATTCTTTGACAAGTTGTACTCAGCTTACATCGATCCCGATCTTGCAGGAGAATATATAGCAGGTGCTATCCTTCTGGGTGTAGCACCTTGCACGGCAATGGTTTTTGTTTGGTCTTACCTTACTGATGGCGACCCTAATTATACTTTGGTACAAGTTTCTGTCAATGACTTGATTATTTTGGTGGCATTTGTCCCTTTGGTGGGCCTTTTATTAGGCATTACTGATATCACGATCCCTTATGGAACTTTGGTTGCTTCCGTTTTGATTTTTGTGGTTGTGCCATTGGTGGCAGGAGTAATTACAAATAAAATAATGATCAAAAGCAAAGGTGAAACATGGTTTAAAAATGAATTTTTGCCAAAGTTCAAGCCTGTCAGTATTTTCGCCTTATTGCTTACTTTGGTGCTATTATTCGCCTTCCAGGGACCAAATATTTTGAACAATCCATTGATCATTGTCTTAATTGCTGTTCCGCTAATCATCCAAACCTACTTTATTTTCTTCATCGCTTGGTTTGGTGGGCGAAAGCTTAATCTTCCGCATGCCATCTGTTCCCCTGCTGCGATGATTGGAGCAAGCAATTTCTTTGAGTTGGCCGTAGCAGTTGCGATTGCTTTATTCGGATTGCAAAGTCCAGCTGCTTTGGTAACTGTGGTGGGTGTATTGGTAGAAGTTCCGATTATGCTCAGCTTGGTGGCTTTGGCAAATAGGTGGAAGTATTAGGAGGGAATTTTATGAATTAATTTTTGAAAATAATAGAACTAGATTGATGGCAATAGGTACAGTATGATCTACGCTTTGATTGAAATCATAAAGTATTACAGTAAAGAAATTTCATTTTATATTTTTTAATTTATACTTTAATTCTGGTTAGGTTTTTTCTTTTATATTAAAACTTTGGCTTTTCTATTTCTCTCAAAGAATCAGGAGAAAAACTGTTGATTTATAATTGATTAAATTATTTTTTATTTAGAAATAATTTAACAAAATGGCTATTGCAAATGATTTGATTTCTATCTAGATTTCGAAAGATTATCCTTCCTATATGAAAAAAAAACTTTGGCTATTTGCACTTCTTTTTGCATTCCAATTTCAAATTCAGGCTCAAAGTGAAAAAGCCACGGTTTATATATTAAGACCTGATGGACTTGATGATTTTGTCCCATACTACACCTATTTCAATCAAAAATTAATAAGCAAGTTGGGCGAAGGAAAGTATTCTACTCACCAAATCGATCCAGGATTCTACGAAATCCATACCCAATACAGAGGAAAAATTAAGCAAGACCCTGAAACAGTTCTCTCACTAAATATTGATGCAGGCCAAACTTATTATATTACCCTCACTACAAAAACAAAAGCCTTTGGAAAAGGGAAGTTTTACTGTAATCAAATATCCGAAGAAGAAGGGAAAAAATTGATAGGATCTTCTGGAAAATAAAGATTGTCTATAAAAAAGGTCTACCTAAATAGGTCAAATAAACCCTTTTGCTAGATCACTGAAACATTCTAGTCCTCAAATAGAACCTCTTTATTTATTGCCATAAATAGCAAAGCAACAGCCCTTTTTGTTTACTCACCAAAAAAACTTCCTGCCATAAAAAATTAACGCACCCCTTTCCTAAAATCAAGTGTATTCTTCAAGTTTTAATAACCTTAAAAAAATCATATGAAAAAAATAATTCTTGCTTTGAGCTTCTGTCTTTTTTTTACTAATTCGCTTGTTTTCTCACAAGAGGCTGAGAAAGCAGTTAGCGTCAAATTGCTTTTCGAAGGGGGCTTCGAGTTTGGTGGTGATGAAATATTACAAGTATTTTTTACCAATGGTGGTGATCAAAAGATGCGCGCTGGGCAGGGTATCAACCTTGGCCTTGGAGGAGAACTTCAATTTGCCAATTTAAAACAGTTTATGGTTCGCTCTGCAATAAGTTTGAAGTGGACTCCCACAGCAGCAGATGATGCAAACATTATGTTTTTGAGGTTCCCAGTCCACTTGACTCCGTTTTGGAAAATAAATGATGACTTCAGACTTGGGGTAGGTATTACAACGCATTTGAACCCAAAACTAAGAGGTGATGGTTTCTTCCCTGATGTCACTTACACCAGCACATCTGGACCGCGATTTGAGTTTGGATACAAGTGGGCAGCCTTGACATATACTCCTATGACCTATAAAAATAAACAAGGTGAGTCGTTCTCGGGCAATTCTATCGGCATCTCCTTTTCGGGTTCACTTCCATCTAAGAGATAACTCAATAGAAAGTAATTTTACTCAGTGAAAAGATTGGTTGGATGGCTGAGGAAATTTAGAATTGACAACTATTTAGTTTATAAAACCATTCTCTTTAAGTTTACTTGCAAGTTCTTTAGATATACGATCATACAATTCTGTAAATTGATTTGTACCTCTTCCAATGGCATCCGATTCAGCAATCCATACATTTTGGTAGTCGTATTTATCTATCAAAAACATGTGAAATTCAGCATTTAGTCTTATTTCTAAAATGAATGTTTTGGTTAAGTTGAAATATGTATGATTTTGGTGATTATCTTATAAAACATTGACTTCAATTTTAACCACAAGGAACACTAAGATTTCCACAAGGGGCACTAGGAAGGAAAAAAGTGTCATTTAGGGGAAAATTGCCGCCGTGCACTTTGGAAAAGTTAAACCCTCAGTAAACACGCCTAATTTTTCGAACGTAATCGAAAAATTAGGCGTAATTTTTAGATTATAATCTGAATATTAGGCTTAAAATTTAGATTACATGATTAATTTTTCTAAATTTATGAGTCAATTTTAGTATTTATGGTCAATAGAGAGCTTTTAAATAAAATCATAGATAATTGCTTCAAAGGAAAAGTGATCCTGTTGCTTGGAGCCCGTCAAGTAGGCAAAACCACCTTGTTAGAAGAATTGACAAAAAAGATCAACCAACCTTCCGCATGGCTCAATGCCGACGAAGCAGACATTCTTGAGGCATTCACCGATGCGAAGACAAGTACCCAACTGATTCAATTAATAGGCCCTAACAATAAGTTGGTCATAATCGACGAGGCTCAACAAATCCCAGATATTGGTAAAAAGCTAAAATTGATATACGACAGCAAAACTGAAATCCAAATAATCGCAACAGGTTCGTCTGCATTTGATCTCCAAAACAATACAGCAGAACCGCTTACCGGACGGAAGAAAACTTTCCAACTCTTTCCTTTGAGCTATTCTGAAATAGCCCAAAACACGTCTCTTTTGGAAGCAAAGAGGCTTTTGGACACAAGATTGATTTATGGCTCATATCCAGATGTAGTCAACAACCCTGGAAATGAAAAGGAAATATTGGTAGAAATAGCGCAAAGCTATCTCTACAAAGACATTTTGCAAATTGACAATATTCGCAAACCAAGCCATATAGATAAGTTGCTCAAAGCTTTGGCATTTCAGATCGGCAGTGAAGTCAGTTATCACGAACTAGCCCAGACGATTGGAAACATTGATACAGCCACTGTAGAAAAGTACCTTGACTTATTGGAAAAAGCTTTTGTTATCTTCAAACTTCCTGCATTCAACAGAAACCTTCGGAATGAAATCAAAAAGGGCAAAAAGTACTATTTTTTCGATAATGGAATCAGAAATGTCCTGATCAATAATTTTACAATTCCTGAAATGCGTTTGGATAAGGGAGCTCTATGGGAAAACTTCCTCATCACAGAGAGAATGAAATCCAACCATTACAATCGTAAGTTTGTCAACACCTACTTTTGGAGAACACATGACAAAGCTGAAATCGATTATATTGAAGAAGAGGGTGGAATACTTGATGCTTATGAATTCAAATGGAAAGATCAAAAAGCAAGATTTCCAGCATCTTTTCTCCAAGCTTACCCTGAACACCTGACTTCATTGATCAGTAAGAGCAATTTTGTAGAATTTTTATTTCAATAAGTAACTTTTCCAAAGTTCAACCTTCAGAAAATCACGCCTAATTTTTCGATTACGTTCGAAAAATTAGGCGTATTTTTTAGATTATAATCGAAAAATTAGGCCTTATTGAACTACATCAACCTCAGCTTCACTCCTCCATTGATCACAAATCCATCCAATGGCGCATAGATTTCCCTGAAATTTGGATTGTCTATATTGCCTGTGAAAATGGTGTCAAAACGCGTTTGACGGGCATCTAGGAAATTTTCGAAATTAATAAATACCGAAAATTTCTCCCAAATCTTCTCCGCCATAAAACCCATGATCCAATAGGACTGCCCCACCGAACCATCACTCAAGCGCTGTTGGCTGAAATAATAGGACTCCCAGCCAATTTTCCACTTATCATGTACTTCGTAGAATAGCACGGAATTGATTCTATGTTTTGGAGTCAATGGATTGTCTCTTCTTATCCCATTCGAATTGATCCTAGCGTGGGTATAGGTATACCCCATAAACCATTTGAAATCCCTAAACATCCATTTGACATTGGTCTCTGTTCCTTTGGTATCACTATATCCATCAATGTTTATGAAGCGATAATCTGTTCCACCTACTTGCTCCAAGAACAATGGATTGTTCAGATATGTGTAGAAAAACAAATGGTTGACGCTGAAAAACAGTTGGTCATTGAATAAGGAAGTCTTGTAGTTCAAATCCCAATTGAGTCCATAACTTTTCTCCAAAGTATTGAAATCAGCGTCGATTGGCTGAATATTCTGATACTGCAACCTTTCACTTTCTTCGGTGAAAATCGTCGGAGCCTTGTAGCCCAATCCTCCTCCAAACCTAGAACTGAAATTCATATTTGCCTTGTACATCAAGGCTACTCTTGGTAATATTGCCAGCCCATAATCCATCACATAATCCGTTCTCAGACCAGACTCCAAAACCCACTTTTGACTCAAGTTAGTATTGTTCTGTACAAAAGCACCAAAAGTATTGAGGTTATAATCTCTCACTGGAAAGCTGTTGGTCTGCTCTTCCTTGAATGCTTCCGTCCAGAGATTCCCTCCTATTACCCAATCTGTAGCTTCACCATCTATCTGGTAATTGATTTCAGTGAATGTAGATTGTTGCACCGCATTGAAATCATAAGCATTTGTCCCGAGTTTACGATTGAAGACATTGTAACTGTTTTTTACCTGAAGCCTTTTCTTTTCTTCCAAGCGATGGTTTAAGACAAACTGAGTGCTGAGTCTTTCACTTTGGTTTCTTTCAAAAAAAGCATCTGGATTTGACCGATTTCCCTTAAGATAATCCATATTTCCCCCAACCCTGTCTTCCAAAGACAAGTTTACGCCAAATTCCAAGTCAGTAGAGCTGGAAGGATAAAGAAAGACTTTTGGATTGAAAGTAAAGCGGTCAAACTTCGGAATTGCACTCAATCCAATTGACGATGGATCGAAAGGTGAATTGGTGTTGTAAGCCCCGAAAACAGTCGTGCCTATTTTATCATTTCGCTTACCATAGAATCCTGAGGCATCAAAACCACTAGCATTGGTGGCATTGAGCACAAAGCTCAACTCTCCCTCTTCATCAGGTCTTTTTGAGATCAAATTCACCAATCCAGCGATGGCCCCTCCACCATAAAGTGTAGATGCCGAACCCTTGATCAGCTCCACTTGCTGCAGATCCAAAGGTGGGATCTGCAAAAGCCCCAATCCACTTGCCGCACCGGAATACAGCGGAAATCCATCTTTCAAGATTTGGGTGTAGCGGCCATCCAATCCTTGAATTCTGATCCCTGCATTGGCTGAAGTTGGAGAAGTCACCTGTACTTGAATCCCTGTACTTTCACTCAAAAGCACCCTGATATCTCCAGGTTTCATATTGACTTTTTCGTCCAATTCTTCCCCTGCTATAAATTCCACCCTGGTAGGGATATCCTCTATGGTTCGCGAACTTCTGGTGGAAGATACCGTCACAGTCTCCATCTCGTCATGGGATTCATGCAAGGCTACTTCCAAAGGCATTTTACCAACATCATCTGGCCAATTGATAGTGATTTGCTTCCTCTCATAACCGATCAACTGAAACCTCAGCGTCAGCTTCCCAGCAGGTGGATTTGGGAAAATGATCAAACCATTCTCATCCGAAACAGCCCCCTGCTTATTCTCCAAGATAAGCATCGAGACTCCTATTAATGCTGTATTTTCGTGTTCATCTTTGACTACTACTTGTAGGTCTTGAGCCATCAAACAGCAAGTCAAGCTCAGCCAAAAAAGGCCAAGCATGCAGATTTTTTTCATAAGTAAATATTGTAATATGATTAAAAATAAATTTTGACAATCCTCTCAGTAAGAAGTGGAAATTGCAATCTTACCTTATGAAAAAGAGGATGTATAGACTCCTTTTGTGCACACTTCGCTACAAAAGGAATTAGAAAAATTTAGGCAAGCTTGGGTGGTTGCCAGATTTGGATGTTGGATGTTGGGTATTTTGACTGGATCAAAACAGTATTTGTAATTTGAACAGACTCAAATTCAAGAGATTCAAACTGCCAAATCATTTGATAAACAAAAAGCGAACAAACTTTGCACACCGAAAAAGGCGGGCAGCACTGATTCTCAGCATGATCAGATTCATGTTGCTCCGTGTGTTCGGGTCCATGATCACATTGATCTGCTTCATGAAGGGGTGCTATCAGCAATAGCATCAAATAGCCAAGCAATATGAAAGAAATAATATTGTTCACATTTTAAATGTAAGCATTTAAAATAAAAAAATCTATTCATCCCGTGAAGCGATTGCATATTGTGCTTGAAGCAATTCCTTTAATGCCAGAATCCTTTTGGCATTATAATGTTGCTCTGCATTTTGGACCATTTCTAAAGCTTTTACTACCTCTCCAGAATTATTAAAATAAATAGCACGATTAAAAAAAGTCAATCCATGAAGCTCCTGTAGCTTGATTTTTTTGAAAATAATTGGGGAAAAAACCTCAGCTAGCAATTTGTGGTTTGGCTCAAGGTAAAAGTCTTTCGCATCCACAGTCTTTAATTCAAAATCATTAAAGAAACCCTTTACTTCTTCAGTATCCGTGATGAAGCCATTATAGGGATCTGTTGATTCCAAAATGAGTTCCTTTCCATCTATATTCACACTGATAAATACATGAAAGGAGGTTTCAACAATTTGATAATCGAAGTCATATTTTTCCAAAAATACAGCTAAAAGCAAAGAGCCACTTACACAATCATAATTCCCATCAGAAATCAAAGCATCGATTGGGGCATATTGTTGATAAGATTTTAGCAATGTTTTTTGACTTCGATAAAAAAGTAGTTTAAGAAATTTTTGGCTGTGACCGTATTTCAAAAAATCAGATTCGATTTTGATGTTTAGTTTCTGAAAATTCAGGTCATTTTGGCTCCAAAATTCAATGAAATTGGTAGCAGAAAAATTCACTTGAACATTCTCCGCAGAATTTCCAGTTGCCAAACCACTAAAGTTCAGTATAGTTGCCGAAAAAAAAGTGAGAAACCATTTCATATTTTAATGTTACCAAATTGTTAACACAATTTAACATTAAAATAACATTAAAACAAAAAAGCCCTCACCTGAAAGGAGAGGGCTTAGAAATTTTCTATAGTTTTATTACTTACCAAATAGCATATCTAACACTCAAAGAAACTCTACGACCTGGTCTAAGTGACGAGAAAAATTGTTCTTCAGCATTATACATCCTAAATACCTCTTGTTTTTTATCATCTAGGAGATTGACCACATTCATGGAAGTCTGAAGCCTATCTTCTTTACCCCAAGTTTTGTTGATATTGAAATTCAGAGCATGAAAAGGTACTGTGTAAGTATCTGTTCTGTTACCAAACCCGACATAATTCAAAGTAGATCCTTGAACGTTATAAAACAATCCTGCCTCAATTCCAGAAATCATATTGTTGTACGAAATCCCAGTATTGATAATATAAGGAGCTTGGCCAGCCATTTGTCTAGTTCTTGATACATTTTCGCCATCTCTAGCAGTAAGCTCTCTCGACCTAAATTCGGACTCAGACATATCAATTTTAGACTCTACAAAGGTTAAGTTCGCATTAAAAAAGAAGTTCTTCATTGAAGGAGAAATTAAATCAAGTGATTTTCTTAGCTCCAATTCCAAGCCTAAAACTGAGCCATTTCCAACATTTCTAGGCTGGAAAGATCCAGGGTCAGAAAGAAATTGAACCATTTCTATTGGACGATCAAACATTTTGTAGAAAATACTCGCTGAGAAAATTTCATTTCTCCCAGTAAACTTTTCCCATCTTACATCAAAGTTATTGATCCTAGTTGCTTGAAGATTTCCATCCCAAAGAATTTCTGTTCCCCCTTCAGAAGTTTCAGGAAACAATGCCCCTATGAATGTCCTTCCTGTGATAGGGTCCAAAATCTCTGCAAAAGACAACTCTTTGAAAGAAGGACGAGCTATAGTTCTCGAAGCTGCCAGTCTAAGATTTTGGTTTTGTCCAATGGCCTGAACCAAGTTTAGTGTGGGAAAGAAATCCAAGTCATCCAATACTTTTTCATTATCAAAAATAATTGTATTGGTTTGATTCGTGCCTGTATAGTATTGTGTGTATTGCTCAACTCTCAACCCAACAATTGCTTTCAAGTTTGGCAGAGGATTAAATTCATTGGAAACATAAGCTCCAATATTTGCCAAGTTAGAATTGTATTGATTAGGATTGATTGGGATAAATGTGGGCTCGTACCTGATTCCATTTCTATTTTCAGCCGAGAAAAGGTTTTCTTCCAACAACACTCTATTTGGATCACCATCAAATTGGGTATTTCCAACATTAAACTGGAAGCTTTCGATCAAGAAATCTCTATTTTTATAAACATAAGCACTACCAAATTTAAGTTTAGCTGCTTTGCTATTGAACATATAGCTTTTTGTCAAATCCACATTTCCAAATAAACTTTGTTCTTCAAGACTCCTCCAAATTCTCGTAGGTAGACCTACCTCAGTTCCTATAGTGTTTGTTGGTACTCTGAACCTTGTAATTCTCACATCCGGGTCATTGATTGTGCTCAAGGTAGGTGAGACTTTCCAGTTCAACTGCCACTTTCCTCCATCAATAAAATGACTTGCACTCAAAAGCAAATTTGTCAAAGCCCTTTCACTGTATTCTACATTATACTGATCTGCTTCAAATTCAGCTCCTAAATTTGTATTGATAAAATTAAATTGAGCGACTTTGGATTCCCCACTTTGAATTCTCAATAAATTCAGTTTGATTTTCGTAAAATCAGATTTGTAAGCTAATCCGGCAATCCCGCCCAACAAAACATTGTTTGTAGAATAGTCTCCTGACGATCTCTCCAGAGCTTCAAGCTCAAATACATCAGATGTTCTGGGCTTTCCAAACAAATTAAATTCTG
Source organism: Belliella alkalica (assembly GCF_022549785.1). Classification (GTDB taxonomy): domain Bacteria; phylum Bacteroidota; class Bacteroidia; order Cytophagales; family Cyclobacteriaceae; genus Belliella; species Belliella alkalica. Next base: position 274,914 of record NZ_JAKZGO010000004.1, on the reverse strand, counting down.
CTTCTTTGTAATACTCGGTTTCGTTTCTGTATGTCAATGCGAAATTATATCCTATTTTCTTATCCTTAATATTAAACTGATCACCGACAGAGTAACCTAATCCAAAATCCATTGGACTACGCTGTCTTGTTCCGCCCAAAGTAGGATTAAATTTCCTCAATATGGATTGGAACTGTTGTCCTCTTTCAGAGTTAGGACTACCGATAACATCCGGAAATTGTGGTATGTCTGCCACACCAGCAGTCGGAATCTCCCTCCCACCATCATCAAAACCTAACCAATCAGTTTTACCACCCCCGACACTTAGTGCATTAGGATTAAAATGCATGTTTGGATTGTAACCACCAGAAACACTGAAGTTCATTGTTTTCTCTTCTGGAAAATCTTTGGTTTCTAAGTTTACCACCCCACCTGTAAAATCTGCTGGTAATTCTGCAGTAAAGGATTTAGACACAACGATGTTGTCAATAACATTTGTAGGAAAGATATCCATTTGGATGGTATTTCTATCAGGATCAAGTCCTGGGATATCTACTCCGTTTAATACTGTTTTTGTATAGCGATCACCCAAGCCTCTGATATAGACATATTTGCCACCTTCGACTGAGACACCAGTCACTCTTTTGATAGCACCGGCAGCATCACCATCTCCAATTTGTCTAAAAGTAGAACTTGAAATTCCATCCATTAAGTTTGAAGCGTTTCGTTTTACCGACATCAAAGCAGCTTCTGTTGTCCTAATTGCTTCAGCAGAAATGGTAACGGTCTCCAAATCGGAAGTAAATTCAGCCATGACCAGATTATCCAATACCAATACTTTGCCCGCTTCAACCTTAGCATTAGGTATTTCTACAGTATTATAAGATACATATGAGAGTTTTAATGTATGAACACCTGCACCGATTTGGATCTCAAAATCACCATCAAAATCCGTGACAGCGCCGATTTGTGTCCCTACTACGAGTACAGATACTCCAAATAGCGGCTCGCCGGTACCTTCATCTATGACAGTACCTCGTATAGTCCCGTTTTGTGCGGAGGAATAAATTGGAAAAGCTCCAAGTAAGATGATGGTTATGGTAACAAGTAATGATATTTTCATATTTCAGAATTTTAATACAGCAACAGAAATTTTATATTTTAGTGGAAAAAGTAAAAGGAAGAGATTGTGCATAGCAACCTCTTCCTTAGAAAGTTATATTGATATTATTTCAATGCGTCAAGTTTTCCTGCTACAGCAGTCCAAGACCATCCAGCAAATGCCGACTTATCAGCACCAACTGTATTTTCATTTGCAGCCACTGCAGTCACAGAAGTATGCACTCCATTTCTGAAAGCCACATCTAGTGCAACACCCGAAGCAAGAGTAGTTTGGATATTATTGAATTTTAGCACACCACTTGCAAGGTTGGCCAAACTCTTGTCTCCACTTATAGAAAGATCTCCTCTACCATTACTTGTCGCTGGGTCAGGAAATCCTATGAAATAAAGATTCTCAAAAGTACCTCTTGCTCCATCTCTGAAATCACCCATCTCAGCAGCAGGATGACCGACAATAGTCCCGTTTTTCACTGTGTGTGCTGCATTGAATGAACCTTCAGGGCCATCGATCTCTAAAGCATGATCAGTAGTAGGACCACAGATAACGATAAAGTTATCCATAGTTCCAGACCAAGCTTGATCTGTATCCAATGCATCATCTCCAGAGTTCCAAACTACCGCATTCTTGACATTTACAGTACCTCCAAACCATTCGATTCCATCATCCTGGTTAGCAATCACTTCTACATTTTCTATAACAGTTCCAGAACCTACTCCTCCGAGTGTAAGGCCATTGATTTCGTTACCTTCGCCAATGTTGGCACCACCATGTCTAATTGATATATATTTTATTACACCTGAATTGTCATTAGGGATATTTCCTCCATATCTTCCATTAGTGTCAGAAGCTGGTATACCTTCGATTTGTATCTCAGATACATCTCCAGCAAAAGAACTTGGAGCTCTACCCAAAACAATCACACCACCCCAAAGACCGTCAAGATCCGGATCCAAGTTAGGACTTGCTATCATTCCTGATTCAATTTCATCAGCTACTGATGTAAAAATAATCGGTGCTTGTGCAGTACCATTAGCGAAAATCTGACCTCCTCGAGCTACAATCAAGGCTGTTGCATTTGCTCCAGAACCTGCTTCACCTTTGATAACTGTGCCCGCTTCAATAGTTAATTTACCACCATTTAAAACGAATATTCTACCTCCTAAAATGTATGTTTTGTCAGCAGTCCAAGTAACCTCACCAGTAATATTGGAAGTTATCCTAACAGAAGTAACGGCAGCTCCTACTGTCAATACGTGAGTAGCAGTACCTTTAGACCCATCTCGATCTACAGCTTCAAATTCAAATACAAGGTTTTTTCCAGCATCTGCGGCAACAGCCGTGTATGTGAATTCATAAGTCCCCGTGGTAGCTCCATTAAATTGTTTTGTATCAATAGAGGCGCCATCTTTTTTGACTGTCAAAGAAACAAGTCCATCTGGTGCCGAAATCTGGGCAGTAACTGGACCTAATGTTGCACCAGCTTCAATAGTTGCTGTGGCAGGGATCCCTGTAATACTCACTTGAGCATCAGGTGTTTCTTCATCTCCACAGCTTGTCAAAACCATGATGGCAGCAACAAACATAAAGAGTAAGGAGGTAATTTTTTTCATTGTTGTGAAAGTTTAGTTTTGGTATGAATTTTAACCGCTACAAAACTGACACAAAAAATCTTCAGGATAGAAAAAATGGAATTATGCTTACTTTAAAAATAATTTCAGAATTTAATATTCATTTAAACTTAAATACAAAAAATCCTCCGTTTAAAGGGAGGATTCTGTTTTTTAGCTCAACAAACGCTATTTCAATGTTACGCTTTTGTTAATCGGTATTTTGTCTAAGATGATCTTGATCAAATCTCTTGTATTGATATTGTCTGCCTCAGCTTCGTAATTCAGTATAATTCTATGATTCAACACATCTTCAGCGATCTCTTTGATATCTTCTGGCAATACAAAATCTCTCCCATCCATAAATGCAACCGCACGGGCAGCCAAGTTCAAATTTATACTTGCTCTTGGTGATACACCAAACTGAATGTATTTTGCCTCTTCCTTCAAACCATATTTCTCAGGGAACCTTGTGGCGAAAACCAATTCAATGATATAGTTTTCCAATGGTTCTGCGATTTTCACTTCATTGATCTTATTCCTGATAGCGAAAATATCCTCTTTGGAGAGAATAGCGTTGACTTCAGAATTGAAAGTCATATTGGCCATTCTTCGCATTACTTCCAATTCATCACTCTTCGATGGATAATCTATGTGAACTTTCATCATAAATCTATCCACTTGTGCTTCAGGAAGTGGGTAAGTACCTTCTTGATCTACAGGATTCTGTGTTGCCAATACCAAAAATGGTCTATCCAGCTGATAAGTAGTATCCCCTATCGTAACTTGCTTCTCCTGCATAGCTTCCAAAAGTGCAGATTGTACTTTTGCAGGGGATCTGTTTACCTCATCTGCAAGGATTATATTGGAAAAAATAGGCCCTTTTTTGACTTCAAAATTTGCCTCTTGTTGATTGTAGATCATGGTACCAATCAAATCAGCAGGTAAAAGATCTGGGGTGAATTGAATTCTTCTGAAATCTAAATGAAGCACTTTGGCCAAGGTATTTACCGTAAGTGTCTTTGCCAAACCTGGCACACCTTCCAACAACACGTGCCCATTGGTAAACAAGCCAATCAAAAGTCTATTAACCATTCGGTCTTGACCTACTACTATTTTCTTTACTTCTTCTATGACCTGTTGTATCTTCTCCTGATGCATGGGATGTTTAATTATTTGTTTTATTTCTTATGTTGATGAAGTCTGAAACTAAATCAAACTTGTGACATATATCTACTTGTCAATAGTCAAAGGTCGTCTGACAACAGCGTTTTAGCGCACAAGCTTCTACAAATTTGAGAACGTAATTCATTTTATTACTGTAGATGAAAATTCAAAACGTTAATTTCTCCGATGACAACTATCAATGAAATGAACGAGCAAGCTTCTTCAATCTTATCTCAAATAGGTTTTTTCTTGATTCTTTTTTCAAACTCAGGCTAAATTAGGACAAAATATGTTTTAAGCCAAAATGTTAGTCCTAGGAAGCTGATCTTTAAGTAATTTTTAACAATTCGTAGATTGACTTCTTATCAAATTCACTGATTTCTCCGACTTCATAACCTGCAATTAACAAATCTTCCATGGCATACCTCACCAATCGGAGAGTAGGAAAACCGACCGCTGCTGTCATTTTTCTTACTTGTCTGTTTTTGCCTTCGATCAGATTGAGTTCAATCCAAGAATCGGGGACATTTTTGCGATAGCGAATAGGCGGATTTCGTGGTGGAAGAATCGGTTCTTCTTCGAGCAAAAGTGCTTTGGCTTTTTTGGTATGGTACATTTTTCCATCTACATTTATCTCTACTCCATTTTCCAGTTGGGTGATCGCTTCTGAAGTAGGAATACCTTCTACTTGTGCTAGATATGTTCTTTTGTGTGCAAAGCGGGGATTGAGCAGATGGTGATTGAGGGACTTGTCATTGGTCAGAAGCAGCAAGCCTTCACTGTCCTTGTCAAGCCTACCAACTGGATAGACATCAGAAGGAAAATCACCAAGTTCTTTCAAGGTGTTGGCATCACCACTGAACTGACTCAGAATTCCAAAGGGTTTGTAAATGATAAAGTAGCGGTTTTGTGGCATGGATTGATGATTTGCTTGCAAAGTAAAGTTAGGATAAATTTCTTTATCTCATTTTTATAAATGAATCACTATGATAAATTATAATCGAGGTACAGAAATCCTGAACACATATCAATATTGACTTCACCGTTTTGATTTTTCTTGGAGTAGGCTATTAATTTCGCTCCAGAAGGGATGAATATATCACAAGATGATCCAAAGCCTCCGTCACTTCTGCCATAAACTAAAATAGATTCAAGTTTTTCAGCTTTGAATAATTCATTGACTTCAATGTCAGCCTTATACCAATGTTCATCCTTTTCATTTACACTTAAAAATAAACAATATATCTTTCATAACTAATTGTCACTGTCAAAAATCACTCTTTTCGAACCCTATATCATTTGCTCAAGAAATACTTTCAAAATTTTATTCAAATGCTGTTGATAATCGACGCAAAAAATGCGGTGATTAAATAGGTTAATCGTTGCATAGGTTTAAATTTTTAGAAAAATTAGTAAGACCATAATTGAATTCCCAGTTTTGAAAAGTAAGACACAAAAGGCTATTGCTCAAAAACCGAACTTTAAAGAATTTTGATATCAGCCATCTAAGAAACCTATAGGTTAAACTAAGAGTAGGTTTACCAAAACGGTATCTATAATATTTTTTATCCCTGTTAATCAATTAATTAAAAATTCACCCTAAAAATAATTTATGTTTTATGTTTTATGTTTTATGTTTTATGTTTTATGTTTATAATTAATAGTCGAAAGAATAAAAAAGACTGCGCAGGAATTTTTAAGATTTTGTCACTGGCACTTTGCCAAAATTTAAATTATTTCAAAAAACAAAATTTCATTAAGTATGAGAAAGTTATTTTCATTATTATTTATTCTTGGAATGATAACTTATGGTGGTCATTTGTCTGCACAAGAATCTGTAGATCCTGTAGGACCGGGAATGGGAGACATTAAAGTAAGGACAGATGAAGAAGTTGTGAAAAATAGATGGGGCGATGTTATTGCAAAAATTTGTGAAGATTGCAACGAAAATGGGATTTGTTATGTGTTACAGTGTAAGCTAGATTGAAATTCTTAATGGATTTTTATCTTTAAACAACAAATTCTAAATTTAATTTTAATAAGGTGATTGTTAGGTTTATTTATAATTCTAGACTAGACTCAAAATTAATAGTTAACCATATTCCAACAATCACCTTTATTTTATTATATAATATACATGAAAAATATAAATTATATTTTAGTATTTCTATTTTTTTTCCAAGCTTGTTCAAAAAATAATTCGCAGCTTGAGGATTTTGATTTTACAGTTGAAAAGCAAATTGAAATTGAAAATGATGTTTATTCTCTTGATTTTTTAAACTTCACAAAAATTAATGATTCCTTGATTTATGGTTATGATGTGACAAAAGCTGTAGTATTTAAATATGACAATAGTGGAGAACTCATTAAGTCAAATCGGTTTCAAAATGGAATTAATGAAATTGATTTCTTGCATATAGGTCATTTATACTCTCTAAATAAAGACTCTATTTTTATTATAGAAAGCGCACGTGGTAACATCATTTTGCTTGATAGCGAACTTGAAATTAAAAATTCTTGGAACATTCGTAAATTAGTAAAAGAAAAAATTTACACAGGGGGAGGTAAAAGTCAAATAATAAAGTTTGAAACCTTAAATAATGAACCATTTATCACTCTTTCAGCTGGTGACAGGAATTACCAATCAAATCAAAAGATGTTTTTTGAAAATTCTTTTCTTGCAATTAAAGTGAATTTAAATACTGGCGAATTTCTACCTCTTTTTCAATATCCGCTAGAAAGTCCTTACAGGCAATATCTTTTTTGGGGAGATGAAACACCTCACTTTATTTATTATGATGGAGAATATTTTACAAGCTTTCCATTCGATCCCAATATTTATATTTTTTCTGAGAAGTCTAATGAATACAAAATTATTCAATATAATGGAGTCCTCAACAAAACGGCAATTGGAGTAGATTTCAATGTAGATCAAGGTGAGTTTCAAAAAAATCATTATATAGATGTAAACCATAATCTAAATGATTACAATTTAATCTCAGAAAATCTATTATCAATTTCAGGGAAAAAGTATTTTGTTAGATGTGTAAGAAAGGCACTAAATCAAAAAAATCTTGAAATTAAAGATTTAAATACTTATGCGATATCATCTCCAAAACACGATTATATCATTCAAATAGTGGATTTGAACAAAAAAGAACCATATAAATGGAAGGAATATGTTTTACCTCAAGAATATAGAAATTTCACATACATTGATAAAAACGGTAAATTTTATTTTGAAAAAGTTAATAAAGATAGTGAAGAATATAAAATTGATATCGTTAGTTGGGATATTAATGATTAATATAAGTTGTGGTGAAAATAATACTCACTCAGTATTTAATAAACTAAATATTAGTGATGATTCTTATAATTTAATATTAACTACAAATATTGATTGTAGCAGTTGTATAGATCAAATTATTTTTGGGAAAAGAGATTCAAAACCATATTACGGCGTAGTATTTTCGCATTCACAAAAATCAAATTTGGAAGATTTTAGCTACGCTGTAGATACTAAAGATTGGGTTTCTTGGCATTTAATATCCGATAAAGAATTGTTTCTAGCAATCCTTGATTTCTCAGAAAATAGACAAACTCCTTTATTGTTTGAAATTGAAGATAATGGAATCAAAACTGTTAGATCTCTTAAGTAAGATAGGGTTATTAAAAGATGTTAGACAAAGTTATTATGAGATATCATAGTTTATTTCTTTTGTTATTTTTATTTGTTATTTCTTCTTGCTCCAAAAGTGATGATATAATCACAGAAAGAAATCAAAGCTTAGAAAACATCTTAACTGAGGATTTTCTTAAAAACCCGAGCCAAATGAAAGCTTCAAGTGATGGGAAAATGGTCATCATAGATGAATTTGGGGTTAATGGGTTTATCAAAGTCTTGGATCAGGACTGGAAATTGCTTCATAGCGTGGGTAAACTAGGGGAAGGTCCTGATGAGTTTTCAACGTACCCATCCTTGTCACTTGGAGATGATGGAAAACCCTATATATTTGATGGTTTCAAAAACACCTTATATAGTTTGGATATAAATTTTGGAGCCTTAATTCAAGAGGAATTTTTAGTCCCTGAAAGAGATATAGTTGAAGAAATAATTTCTATTTCTCAATCTGAATATGTATTCCGGCCTGGAGGTCATACCAATCTTTTTACTAAGATCTCTAGAGAATTAAGAGGACCAAAAAAATCATTTCCCCTATCGATCAAAAATTCACACTTCCAAAGTCAAGACAATACTAAAAAACTAACTTTCTCCTCAAATTATTTGACAAAGAAGCCAAATGAAGAGTTGTATGCCTCGGTCTTTAACTATTATGATGAATTGCTCATAACAGATGGAAAAGAAATCAAATTTCATGAAACGCTTTTTGGCAATTTGTTATATGATACCGACCAGACTAATATAGCCTTTACGGCAATTGCCAGTACTGATCAAAACATCTATGCTATCTATTATGGGAAAAATGTCACGGAATTAGAAAATCCTAGTCAATGTAACTTGTTGGTTTTTGATTGGAAGGGAAAGTTAAAAGAAAACATAGCATTAGATCATCCTTTAAATTTCATCACTATTGACCAAGCGAATGGTATTTTGTATGGCTTCAATCCTATGAATGAAGATAACCCGATCTACAAGCTGAAAATGGAATAAAAAAAGTTTGTCTTGTTTGACCAATCTCAATATTTATTGAATCGAGAATGGTCTAAATCTGCGTCCATCTGTGGTAAAATCCAACCCTAACTAATCCTACTCCAATTGATCTCATGCTTCTTTTGAGCGCGGATTTGTCTTAGGACTAGCGCATTTTCAGGTTGGGAGAGATCGGGGTCGGATTGTAGGAGTTCTTGGGCCGCATCTCTTGCCAAGGTCAAGATTGCTGCATCTTTGCTCAAGTCAGCTATCAACAAATCAGCAACGCCACTTTGCTGTGTGCCCATCAAATCACCTGGGCCTCGGAGCTTCAAATCAACATCGGCGATTTCGAAGCCATTGTTAGTCCTTACCATGGTGTCTAGGCGGATTCTGCTGTCTTTGGAGAGCTCGTATTTGCTCATCAGAATACAATAAGACTGATCTGCACCTCTACCTACTCTACCTCTCAACTGATGCAACTGAGAAAGCCCGAATCGTTCTGCATTTTCTACGACCATCACCGAAGCATTGGGCACATTCACACCCACTTCGATCACTGTGGTGGCAACCATGATTTTGGTTTCTCCTTTGACAAAGCGCTGCATTTCGAAGTCTTTGTCAGCGGCTTTCATATTGCCATGCACGATGCTAATCGGATACTCAGGAAATGCCCGACAGATACTTTCATAGCCATCCATCAGATTCTTTAGATCCAAAGTTTCGGATTCCTCAATCAATGGATAAACGAGATAAACCTGTCTTCCCAATTCGATCTGCTTTCGCATAAAACCAAAAACTTTCAACCTGTCTTTGTCATATCTATGCACAGTTTGGATCGGCTTTCTCCCCAAAGGCATTTCGTCAATCACTGAGATATCCAAATCACCGTAAAGTGTCATCGCCAGAGTCCGTGGAATCGGCGTAGCCGTCATCACTAAAACATGGGGAATAAACCTTTCATTCTTAGCCCAAAGCTTAGCCCGCTGCGCAACCCCAAATCTATGCTGCTCATCGACTATGGCCAATCCTAGGTTTTTGAATTGTACGATGTCTTCTAGCAAGGCGTGGGTTCCGATGATGATATGGAGATCACCCGAAAGCAACGTTTCGTGGATTACTTTACGTGCAGATTTCTTGGTAGAGCCAGTCAGCAGGGCAATATTCAAACCCATCAAATCGGCATATTCTTTCAGTCCTTCAAAATGCTGATTGGCCAAAATCTCCGTCGGTGCCATCAAGCAAGCTTGTGCTCCAGAGCTGATTGCTATCAAAATACAGATAAATGCCACCATGGTTTTCCCACTTCCCACATCCCCTTGGATCAGGCGATTCATTTGTTTGCCTGATTTCATATCCGCAAATGATTCCCTAACCACGCGCTTTTGTGCTTCTGTCAATTCAAAAGGTAAATGCTCTTTGTAGAATTTGGTGAGCAACTCTGTCTGATTGAGGATTTGCCCTTGGGATTTTTCCGTTCGGGTAAGCTTCAGCTTTAGTAGCCTCAATTGTACGTAGAAAAACTCTTCGAATTTCAGTCTATACCTAGCTCTTTTGAGGATTTCGGGGTTTTCGGGAAAGTGGATTTGCTTGAGTGCTTCTTTTTTGGGAATCAGATTGAAGCGTTGCAAGACATTCTCGGGCATTGTTTCCTGAATCTGAGGATAGGCTGTTGCGACAAGCCCTTCCATAATTCTTGATATCCCTTTAGAATCTAAATATTTAGCCCTGAGTTTTTCAGTAGTAGGATAGACAGGTTGGAAAGAATTCCGCTCTTCTTGGGCAGTTGTGAACACATCCATCTCTGGGTGGGCTATGCTAAACTTCCTTCCAAATTTGGCTGGTTTGCCAAAAAACACATAGACAGCTCCCGTCACCAGCTTTTTGACTACCCACTGAATACCTTTGAACCAAGTCAGTTCCATTTCTCCAGTCTCGTCAAAAATATGGGCTACGAGCCTCTTTCTTCTACCTTCTCCTATTGTCTCTACACTTCTTACCCTAGCGATGACCTGGACATGGTCAAGGTCTTCATTCAATTCTCTTATTTTGAAGAATTTTGTACGGTCCTCGTATCGAAAAGGGTAATGCTGTATCAGCTCACCAAAAGTGAAAATATTCAATTCTTTATTGAAAAGGGCGGCTTTTTGCGGACCCATTCCTTTTAGAAATTCTATCTTGGTATCAAAGAATCCGGACAATGATCAATGGCTTTTGTTAAAAAGTCACAAATTAACCTATATGATTTTAAAAAGCTAAAAGGATAAAGAAATTGGACAAAAAGAAAATCATGGCCATTCACTGACCATGATTTTCTTTATTTATGATTGATTTCTAGTTATCCATATATCTCTTCCAAAGCCTGTGCAAGCCTAATACCTGCAGCAATCAATCTTTCTTCTGTGTGGTGGTAGTGCTTGTAAATATATTCATATCCAATTCTGCCATTTTCAGGTATATCATACATATCTGGTCTGATGGCAGCTGCTTCTCTCAACCAATCCGCTGGAGTAGTTTTGGTGTACTTTTCAACCAAACTTGGATTGATTCTTTTCTGAAGTTCTGTTGCTATTTCGGAATAACTCATTTTTTTACCTTCGATCAGATCAGAATCCCAGATCGCATGGATATTTGTTTCCTTGTTGAAAAAGCTCACTTTCACATCATTTCCACCACGATCTCCTGGCTTTCCTACATGAAATGGTTGATGCAAATCTCCTACGATGTGAATCAACATTCTCAATTGATCTCTTTCTTCTTCTGGAGTCAATTTTCCACTCTTCAAATTTTCTTTCAGTCTTAAAAAGGCCTCATAAGCATCACCTGCTTCTTCTTGGATGGTTGGATCATATTCCCCATCTACTGTAGTCACCCAATGCCAAGTATTGGTATAATTGTATTTTTTGTCCGAACGAATGTTATCCATCCAAACACCTACACCAGAGATTGATTCTTGCTTCAATACAGCCTCTACTTTCTCAACAGTTGAGGCATCCATTTGCCATTCGGCAAGTTTACCGATTACATAATGCCCAATCGCACCCCATGCGAAAGACTGAGTTTGAATCCCCAACACTAAAACTAGAGCTAATGCGATTGATTTAATTTTTTTCATAATTCGATTTGAAATACTCGAGAAATATTGATAAAATACTTTTGAAATTTATAAGCCTGGATATATATAGATATTATGATATACGGATATACGGAACTTTGCCACTAACTAAAAACAAGCCTGACTTAGCTTAGATCCGATATTAATTGATATTAGATACTCATAGATATTGAACATTAGCAAGCAATCAACCTTGAAATTAAAGCTACTGGCAAAGAAGCGTATAATCATATTATGATATTTGGATATTGGGCTTACGATTCAAACACAAATATCCTTAATATCTAGAATCTCTCTGTATCTGAAAGTTTTTTATATGACTATCCGTTTTCTTACACGTAGCCAAACAAAAGATTGTCGGATGAACGATTTGTGGTTCTATTGACTGTAAGTTGTTGTCTGTTGACGAGTATCTGCAACTTACGTGGCTACTTCTTACCAAACGTACAACATTGCGGATACTCATGTTTTTTTATGCTTCCAACTCTTTAACAGCAAGGTACGCCATCAAACCCGCACCAATTTCCAGCGCATCTTCATCAATATCAAATGTAGGTGTATGAACGCCAGAAGTGATTCCTTTGGCTTCATTCCTTGTTCCCAATCGATAAAAACAGCCGTCGATCTCTTGTGTGTAGTAAGAAAAATCTTCTGCTGCCATCCATATATCCAAATCGATTACATTTTCTTCGCCTAAATAATCAATAGCTGCATGCTGAGCACGATCTGTGAGTTCTTCAGCATTTTTCAAAAATGGATATCCCTTTCTAACTTCAAAATCCACTTCACCACCCATTCCTTCTACGATTCCTTTGGCTATGCTAATCATGTGCTGATGCGCTTTTGCTCTCCACTCTTCATTAAGTGTTCTGAAAGTACCTTGGATCTTGACTTCGTTTGGGATGATATTAGTCGCACCCAGTGCTTCAATTCTTCCAAAAGATAGCACCGAAGGAATCTTTGGAGATGCATTTCTGCTGACCACTTGTTGTAAGGCAACAATCATATGTGAAGCAATCAAAACTGGATCTACCAAAGTCTCTGGCATGGCTCCATGGCCACCTTTCCCTTTCACAGTGATATATAGCTCATCCGCACTAGCCATATACATCCCTTTACGGAAACCAACTTTCCCTACTGGGATCAAAGGCATCACATGCTGACCAATAATACTAGAAGGCCTAGGGTTTTCCAAAGCTTTATCTTTGATCATTAACGAAGCACCTCCTGGTATCAACTCCTCTCCAGGCTGAAAAACTAATTTAATTGTCCCTTCAAATTCAGTTTTCACTTCATTCAAAATCTGCGCAGCTCCGAGTAAGGAAGCAGTGTGAACATCATGTCCACATGCATGCATAACACCCGGCTTTGTTGATTTATACGGAACATCATTTTGCTCGATAATCGGCAAAGCATCCATATCTCCACGCAAAGCGACCACTTTTTTTTCTGGGTTGTTGCCTTTGATCAATACGACAAGGCCTGTTTCTGCTTTGACTTCAAAATCTGTGACACCCATTTTCGACAATTGCTCTTTTACAAAAGCCAAGGTCTCAAATTCATGAAAAGATAATTCTGGATTGGCATGCAAATGCCTTCTATTGGCAATGACTTCGGATTTATACTGATTTGCGAGTGATTTGATTTTTTCCTTGATCATTATTTAATTTTCTTCAGAATCTACATACCCATTTCTCTTGAATCGATCTTGAATGATTCTCGTCATGGGAAATGTCTCTTTCAATTTATTGTAATAAGCTTGCGCTTCTATTCTATTGGTGAATTTCCCAACTTTTACCAAATATCGTGGCTGCTGGTATTCCATTTCTGTTTTGATATCTGGAAAATTCATGTAAAGATCATTCCTTGTCTTGAATGCAGCATCTCTATCCACTCCACTATAGACCAAAACTGTGAAACCTGAATAGTATCTTTCTGACCTATTTTTGTCTGCATTTCTTTTTAATGCATACTCCAAATCAGAATCCACAGCCAAACTACCACTAAAAGACTCGCCTTCTGCTTTGTCTTCAATTTGGTTTTCCATACCAGGAAAGCTAATTCGGGTAGCGGACAAATCCTCGTTGTATGAATCAAATTCATTTGTATCATTGCTAACCTTCTTGATCACATTACATGACCCTAGCAAGAAAATCAGCACTATTCCACTTAAAAATGATTTCATCATAACTTTAATTTAGCCTTCTATAATTATACATTTTCCTGCTGCCACATCTAGTTCTACACTTTTGAACTTCACGTCTTTTTTGACAGTACCATCTGCATATTGTGCTGTAACTCTGTCATTTCTGCCATAAGCTTTCTCAGATTTCCTTGGAGCTACTACTTGCTGTTCAGCTTGTCTATTGGCCACTGCTGCAGCAGCTTGCCTATTTGCTCCTGGATTTAGAGTACTTCCAACTTCTGCTTTTGATGCCTGCACATTTTCTTGACTTTTTGGTGCTTGGGCAGCTTTTACTTGACTTGGATCTTGTGTTGGCAATTCTGCTTTGGCCAAGAATGAAATTACATCTTCATTCAATCTTCCTACAAAACGCTTGAACATCTCAAAAGCCTCAAATTTATAAATCAACAGCGGATCCTTTTGTTCGTAAACAGCATTTTGTACAGATTGCTTCAAATCATCCATATCTCTTAAATGCTCTTTCCAATTTTGATCGATGATTGCCAAAGTAACATTTTTCTCTATGGCCCTGATCAGATCGCGACCTTCATTGGTCACAGTGGATTCTAGACCAACAACTACGCCAATCTGCTTCAATCCATCAGTTATTGGAACCATTATTTCCTTTACAGTAGCTCCTCTTTGTACATACACATCTTTTAAGATTGGAAGTGCTTTTTCAAGAATCCTTTCGTTTTTGGAAACATAGCTTTTGTATGATGCGTCAAAAAGTTCTTGGGTCAATGCATACACATCTTTATTGGCAAGATCCTCAGCTCTAAATGGATGGTCAATTCCTAGGGAACTGAAAATATTCATTCTCAGATTCTCCAAGTCCTCAGTGGACTTTGCCATCTGAATGATATCAGAACAAACATCGTACATGATATTCAAAATATCCAACTCCAATCGCTCACCCATCAAGGCATTTCGTCTTCTTTTATAGACTACTTCTCTTTGGGAATTCATCACATCATCATACTCAAGGAGACGCTTTCTTGTACCGAAGTTATTCTCTTCGACTTTTTTCTGAGCTCTTTCTATGGATTTGGAAATCATGGAATGCTGAATTACTTCTCCTTCTTCCAGTCCCATTCTATCCATCAGCTTTGCGATTCTTTCCGATCCAAAAAGTCGCATCAAGTTGTCTTCCAAAGACACAAAGAACTGTGAAGATCCCACATCTCCTTGACGACCAGATCGACCTCTCAACTGACGATCGACCCTTCTTGACTCATGTCTTTCAGTACCGATGATAGCCAACCCACCTGCAGATCTTGATTCTGGAGTAAGTTTGATATCTGTACCTCTACCAGCCATGTTGGTAGCAATCGTGACCGTTCCTGGCTTACCTGCCTCAGCGACCACATCTGCTTCACGGGCATGTTGCTTCGCATTCAAGACTTGGTGTTGGATTTTTTTGATCGTCAACATCCTGCTGAGCAATTCCGAAATCTCTACTGAAGTAGTACCTACTAGCACCGGTCTTCCAGCTCTTGTCAGTTCTACAATTTCATCTGCTACAGCATTGAATTTCTCACGGACTGTTTTATATACTTTGTCGTCCCTATCTTGTCTTACTATAGGTCTGTTCGTCGGAATGACTACTACATCCAATTTGTAGATTTCCCAGAATTCCCCAGCCTCTGTCTCTGCAGTACCTGTCATACCCGAAAGCTTATGGTACATCCTGAAATAATTCTGCAAAGTGATCGTGGCGTAAGTTTGCGTTGCATCCTCTACTTTCACATTTTCCTTCGCTTCTATCGCTTGGTGAAGTCCGTCAGAATATCTTCTTCCTTCCATCACACGACCTGTCTGCTCATCGACGATTTTCACTTTTCCATCCACCAAGATATACTCAGTGTCTTTTTCAAACATACAGTATGCCTTCAAAAGCTGGTTGACAGTGTGAATTCTCTGTGCTTTTACACCGTAATCTTTGATGATTTCTTCTTTTCGAATCAACTTTTCCTTATCGTCCAAGTCTGGATTTTTTTCCATCTCAGCGATTTCGACTCCTATATCAGGAAGAATAAAAAATTCCGGGTTTTCGTTTTTCTTGGTGATAACTTCAATCCCGTTGTCAGTAAGCTCTACACCATTTGTTTTTTCTTCAATTGTAAACAAAAGCGGCTCATCTGCCTCAGGCATATTTCGCTTGTTGTCTTGAAGGTAATAGTTTTCCGTCTTCTGAAGAATCACTCTAATCCCTGGCTCAGAAAGGTATTTGATCAATGGCTTGTATTTTGGCATACCTCTGAATGCCCTGAAAAGTGCCAAACCACCATCTTTTTCGTTTTTCTCTGCAATAAGCTTCTTTGCTTCAGAAAGATATCCTTGAACCAATTTACGCTGCTCATCAACCAAAGTGGCAACTCTCGGCTTCATGTCCATAAACTCATGCTCATCCCCTCTCGGAACAGGACCAGATATAATCAAGGGTGTCCTTGCATCATCGATCAATACTGAATCGACCTCATCTATCATTGCAAAATGATGCTTGCCTTGTACCAAATCACCTACATCACGAGCCATGTTATCTCTCAGGTAATCAAAACCAAATTCATTGTTGGTTCCATAGACGATGTCAGCTTTGTAAGCCTTTTTCCTTTCTTCGGAATTTGGCTTGTATTTATCTATACAGTCCACTGATAAACCGTGGAATTCAAATAGGGGTGCATTCCACTCCGAATCTCTTTTTGCAAGGTAATCATTGACTGTTACCAAATGAACACCTCTTCCAGCCAGAGCATTGAGGTAGGAAGGCAAGGTAGAAACCAAAGTTTTCCCTTCACCAGTTGCCATCTCTGCAATATTGCCTTTATGCAATACCATCCCACCGATCAGCTGTACATCATAGTGGACCATGTCCCACACTACTTCCGTTCCCGCTGCCATCCACTTGTTGTGCCAGATAGCCTCATCACCTACTATCTCAACGTTTGCCTTTTTGACCGCCAATTCTTTGTCATAAAGATTGGCTTTGACTTTCAGGCTTCCAGCTTCTTTGAATCTTCTTGCTGTTTCTTTTACTACTGCAAAAGCCAAAGGCATTACTTTTTCCAAGACAACTTCCAGAGCTTCGTCTCTTTCCTTTTCAGTCTTGTCGATTTCATTATAAAGAGCATCTTTTTCATGAACTTTATCTGGTGCCAAAGCTTCAATTTGATCTCTAAAACCTTTTATTTTATCATCAAAAGATTTCAAATCCCCGTTGATAATTGACTTGATCTCTGCTGTTTTACCCCTTAATTCATCATCAGAAAGGTTTTTAAGCTTTTCAAATTCCTGATTGATCAACGCTACTTTTGGAGTTAACTCTTTTATATCTCTATCTGACTTAGTTCCAAAAACTTTTGCCAGACCTTTTGCTATAATTTCTAACATATCATGCTTTATATAATTGCGGCTTAAAATTACTTTGTTTTTATTACAATAGAAAATAAGGAAATGGATGATGAGGCATTAAAAAAGCCAAAAATCACAATTCAATTTTTCTACTAGTTAATTATTTATACTTCACATTTAAATGAAATTTTTATTGATCACTTTTCCATTTTCCCTGAAAAACCTGTTTCGCGGGTCCGATCAAAGTGATATTTTTAAATGAACCATCTGCTAAGGCTGTGAATTTGACTTTCAAGTTCCCACCTTGCGTCTTGATAATGACTTCATTGAGAGAATTTTGGTATCCATACACAAGGGCACAGGCCGTGACTCCAGTTCCGCAAGAGAGGGTTTCGTTTTCTACTCCCCTTTCGTATGTCCTCACGTGAATTTCATCTGATGAAAGGGGTGTTACAAAATTCACATTTGTCCCTCCAGGTTCATACATTTTACTGTATCTAATCTCTGCCCCAGTTTCCACTATTGGATATTGTGCTACATCTTCTACAAATCTGACATGATGAGGAGACCCTGTATTTACAAAGAAATCCTGTCCAGAATTGGAAAGACTCTTTACATCTCCCATTCCCAAAGAAACGATATCATCAGAAATCGATGCTTGATGCGGACCATCTATCGCAAGGAAAGATGCTTCTAAAGCTACTATTTCCAAGAACTTCGAAAATGCAACAGCGCATCTCGCCCCATTGCCACACATACTTTGGGAGCCATCCGCATTGAAATAAATCATTTCGAAATCAAAGCCTTCTTTGTTTCGAATCAAAATCAAACCGTCAGCACCAATCCCGAATTTTCGGTCACATAGCTGCTGGACAAGACTTAGATCTCTTTCAGGAAAAACTTCACTTCTGTCATCAATCATGACGAAATCATTTCCAGTTCCCTGATATTTATAAAAAGATATTTCCATTCTACTAAATCTCAATTGCTCAATGTTTGTAATAATAGGTGGATATCTTCCTTTATTTAAGATGAAATTCCTTTTTCCAACTTTAATAAGGAGAAGCTTATCCACATTCCATAACCCAACTAACCCTAATGATAGAATTACAGATAAAACTTTAATTCAAAAACCAAACCAAGGGTTATTGGTTCTACAAACATAAGCAACTTGTCATAAAATCAGACTTATTGTCCGAAATATGGTTTTATTATCGGCATGAAATCTTTAACTTAGGCCAAATTGAATATAATTGACCCAAAAAAAGCTATCTAAATAACGCAATCAATTAAAAGGAAAACCATAAAAAAATGAAAAAATCATCCTTTAATGTATCAAGAAGAGTATTTTTGAGCCAAAGTTCTAAAGCAACATTTGCTTTAGGTCTCGGATCTAGTGTCATTGGTTCTGCTTTTCTTTCAGCTTGTGGAGGTGGAGCCAGCGAAGAAGAAAAAATAGCGCTGAGTACTGGCTTTGACCAAAATCAGCTCCCATATGACTACAATGCACTCGAACCACATATCGATGCCATGACAATGGAAATTCACCATACCAAGCACGCTGCCGGTTATGCCAAAAACTTAGCTGAGGCAGCTGCTGAAGAAGGTGTAGATGTGAGCAAGCCTCTTGAAGATGTTTTGATGAATATATCAAAGTACTCTACGAAAATGCGCAATAATGCCGGTGGCCATTATAATCACGAGTTGTTTTGGAAAACAATGGGTCCAGATGCTGGAGGGAAGCCTGAAGGAGACCTTGCTGCAGCAATAGATGCCGAGTTTGGTAGCTTCGATGAATTTGTCAAAAAATTTGAAGACGCCGGCAAAACGAGGTTTGGATCTGGCTGGGCATGGTTAGTAGTTGGAAATGACCAAAAACTCGCGGTGGGCTCTACACCAAACCAAGATAATCCATTGATGGATGTCTCTGATTTCAAAGGAACTCCTTTGTTGGGAATTGATGTTTGGGAACACGCTTATTACTTAAAGTACATGAACGATAGAGGTGGGTACATAGGAAATTGGTGGAATGTAATCAATTGGAAAGCTGTATCTGAAAGATATGCTGCATTGACTTAATTTCTTGAAGTTATCTGGATAGTCGCAATCAGCTTATCGATTGCTTCAAGTAGATCTTTTATCTAGTTTCTGCAAAGGAAGTAGATCTCCACTTATCCAATATTATAGGAATGGACAAAAAGGTGAAAGTTGAAAGGAACATTTCCTTTTAACTTTCACCTTTTTCATTTCATACAAGAGTGCTGATATTTCGAATATTTTTTATTTTTTGAACCTCCTATTTGGAGCAGAATGTCATGGCTGCTAAAGCCAAAAATCAATGTTTTTACACCTCTAAGTAAAAGTTAACAGTAAAAAGGTTTAAAATCTCAATATAATGTCATTTTTTAATCCATTCGTTGGCATAGGCATTGCGTAGGTATGGTTCTAAACCAACATATTATGAAGATGAAAATTTTAATGAAAAACTATCAAAAAATTGCTTTTGCTCTAGTTATTGGACTAATCTCTTTTTCTTGTACAGAAGATGATGATGTGAATGCAAATGAACCACAAAGCAATGTAGCGTTAAGTGCCACAGCCTCTAATAGTAATACTGCTGGCGCCCGAATCAATGAAAGGGTAAACGTGAATGGGTTTGAAGTAAGCCAATTTTCAGTCGGAACAAAGGATGTCGAAATGAAGTACGCTGCTAAAGCGGACTTGTTGGCAGGAATCAGCATTGGGGACATTACTTTTAAAACCAATGTAAATACTGCATTCCATACAGAAGCTTCAAAATCGAGAAACCTCATCCTTGTAAACAATGGCAATGTGATGGTTTCTACACTCGCAGAAGGCAGAAGCCCTGATGGGAACTACACAGAAGTTGATTTTAGGTTATTCAAAAAGACAGAAGGAAATGAAAATGACCCAATGTATGAGAAATCTCTATGGATAGCAGGTGAAATCGATGGGAAAATATCAACAATCTGGTTGACAAATGAAAAGATTCTAAAAGCTAAATCTGAAAATGCAACTGGAATAGAAGTAGATGGTGAAACAGAAATGGTTCTTTCATTCGATATGAGCAAGCTTTTTGCAGGAGTAGATTTTAGTACAGCAGTAGATGCAAATTCTGATGGAAGGATAGATATCGGGCCAAATAGTGCTGATGGAAATGCGACTATCTTATCTAGAATCGAAAGCAATCTTGAATCTTCAGTGATTTTGAAGAAAAAATAAAAGGTTTTCACAAAAACTACTTTATTAGGAATTAATTTTTATGAAAAAAGGCCGGATAATTTCGGCCTTTTTTGTTTTCTTTAAGGTTAAATTCAATGCAATAAATCAAAAACCTATTTACCTATGGAAGAACCTAGCACACTTTCGGCAGTTGCTGAATTTCATCAAACCTTCAAGCACCCAGTATTATCAAGCCCGCAGATTCCCGACAAAAAGAGGTGTGACTTGCGCGTATCACTGATTGCCGAAGAGTTAAAAGAACTAGAAGAAGCCATAGCCAGCAATGATTTAGTGGAAGTTGCAGATGCACTGTGTGATATACAGTATGTCCTTTCTGGTGCAATATTGGAATTCGGCTTAGCAGATAGATTTAAGGAATTATTTGACGAGGTACAGCGTTCTAATATGAGTAAGGCTTGTAAAGACATTTCCGAAGCTGAAGCAACTGTCAAACATTATCAAGATAAAGGTGTTTCATGTTTCTATGAAAAGGAAGGGGAACTTTATTTAGTCTTTAGAGAAGGAGATAGAAAGACCCTTAAATCTGTCAATTATTCTCCGGCAGATATTAAGAAGATTTTGGCTTACTAATATTTATTTCCTAACTTTAAAACAGTTCACATTACTATTTTAACGCAAGTCTTAGCAAGGCCAAGAATATCTTAATTCTGTGAAGTAAGGAAGCTGATTGAAAAAAAATCAAACGGTAAACTTACATAAAGGCCATACCCAGCCATCATAAATTAAATTATTCCAATTACCTATATGAACCAATCCATTAAGTTCGTCGACTCGAACAATTCTCAGTTTTTTGCTACTATCAAATCCAGAATTGACCATTATTTCCAGAGTAATAATATATCTAAAACAGCCAACGGTTTGATGGTTTTCAAGACCATCCTATACCTTACACTGTTTGTATCTTTTTATTTTCTGATTCTATTTGAGGCATTTTCACTTTGGGGCAGTCTTTTATTAGCTATTGGACTTGGAGCAACAATGTCCTTTATAGGTTTCAATATTTGTCACGATGCCTTACATGGTTCTTATTCCAAAAAGCAATGGATCAACAACTCCTTGGGATACATATTCAATTTGATCGGTGCAAACGTATATATCTGGAAAATCACACACAACAAAGTACACCATACTTACACCAATATTATGGGGCATGACGGTGATTTGGATGTGGCTCCAGGCTTGATTCGTGTTTCTAAGGATGAAGAAATCAAACCAATTCATAAATACCAGCATTTTTATGCGTTTTTCCTTTATTCACTTGCTTCTATTTCTTGGTTTTTTAGAAAAGACTATGTCAAATTCTTCCAAACAAGAATAGGTGCGCACGTCAATAATCATCCAAAAATTGAATACTTTAACCTGTTTTTCTACAAGTTAGTATATTATACAATGTATATCATCTTGCCATTGGTGATCATGGACATCACATGGTGGCAGTTTTTGATTGGCTATTTGGCTATGAATTTCACGATGGGATTAGTATTGGGTTTGGTATTTCAGTTGGCTCACTTGGTAGAGGAAACACACATACCACATCCCAAAGAGAATGAAAACATTGAAGAATCATGGGCAGCACATCAGATGAGAACAACTGCAAATTTTGCTAGAAAAAGCAAATTAGCAGCCTTTGTTTGTGGTGGGTTGAACTTTCAGGTGGAGCACCATCTTTTCCCAAAAATCTGTCACATACACTATCCAGCTATATCAGAAATAGTGAAAGAAACAGCGCATGAATTTGATTTGCCTTATCACGACAATGAATCTTTCTTTTCTGCACTAAAGTCTCATTACAACTTCCTTAAAAAAGCGGGACAGGCGGCATAAGGAAGATTAAAAAAAAGAGGTTTAAAAATGAAGCTGATATATTTTTCATTTTTAAACCTCTTTTTTAATTCCATCATTTCCTGATTTATCTCACTCAACAGATCTTAAATTGTACGAATACCTTTGAATAATACTAAGCAATGACATTTCGAGGTATATCAAGTGGTAATCTTGTAAGCAATTCGTAATTAATTTGTTGAATAGACTCGCCAAATGAAGCAACTGTGATTTCATTCTTTTTTTGCTTTCCTATCAATACTACTTCATCACCCTTTTTGACACCACTCAAGTCAGTAATATCTATTGCAATGCTATTCATGGTGACTGTGCCTACTACAGATACGATTTTGCCTGAGATCAATACTTTCCCTTGGTTGCTGAGTAAGCGACTATATCCATGTGAATATCCTATTGGAACGAGAGCAATTACCATATCCCTTGGTGCCATATAACTAGACCCGTAGCCTATAAAGTCTCCCATTTTTACCTTTTTCAAACTCATGATACTGCTCTTCCAATTGATCAATCTCTTCAATGGATTTTTGTTGTTTTCGGGAAGTGTCTTGAATTTGTACATATATGTCTCTTGCGTCGGCCAAAAACCGTAAGACGCAATCCCTATCCTCACCATATCCATAATCGTCTCAGGATAGCTAAAAGTAGCGGCTGAACATGCCGTATGGAACTTTTCGAATAGTAGTCCTTTTTCAAGGAGCCAATCTTTATAGGCCAAGTATTTTTTTATTTGGTCTCTAACTCTCACATAATTTGAAACACTCTCCGCACCCGCATAATGTGTACACAATCCAGAAAGTGTCAAATGTTCTAAATTAGAGCTTAGTGTTTTGAATAACTTTTCTCTGTCTTCCCATTCAAATCCAGTACGGTGGAAGCCAGTCTCCACTTCAATGTGAACTTTTGCTTTGAGCTGAAGTTTTTTGGCGGCTTTGATTGTTTCTTCAAGTCTATCAAATTCGAATACAAAAAAACTGATCCCTTTTTCGATCAACCCCTCCAAATCAGTGTTTTGGAGCATACCCATAATCATGATTTCTGATTGCTTTTTACTGGAATTATAAACTCTAATAGCCTCGTCAGCACTGAATGCACTGAAGTGACGGATTCCAACTCCCTCAGCTATAGGTACAATATTTTCGATCCCATGTCCATAGGCATTTCCTTTGACCACTGCCGATATCGTGGTGTTTTCACCTACTTCCGATCTCAAAAAATGAATATTCTTTTTGTATGCTGACTTGCTTATTTCAATATAAGAGGTATGATTCATAGGGAATTTGATAGATTCTAAAGGAAAAACAAGAGGTTTGGGGTAATGTTATACTTTTCAGACAGTTTGTAAATCACAACTTCCATTAGAGGTAAATGAATTAGAGTTTTGATTTATAACGAATCCCTGATTTGCATGGGCTCTAAACTAAATATTGGAATGGATTTTATCCATGTATTTGATTGATGATTTCTTCAAACATCTTTACTCCAGCAGGAATAATGTCGTCTGGAAAATCATAATTGTTTTCATGAAGTTGCGGTTGTTTTTTGCCAGCTCCTAAGCCAAAAAGAAGCGTTTTGGTGTTGTTGGAAAAATGTCCAAAATCTTCAGACCATCGGAATGGAATCCTTATATGTTTGGTCTTAAGTTTTAATTTTTTTGCTGCTTCATTTGCAAACTCCCAAGACTCCTCATGATTATGAGTAGCATCAAATCCTTCCACATATTCAAAAGAAATTTCAAGCCCATACTCTTTTGAAATTTGTGTACAAAGTTTTTCTGCATAAGTGACTAGCAAGTCCCTCGTCTCCGTTTCATAAGCCCTCAATGTCGCCATCACAGTAGCATCTCCTGGTGTAGTCCCAAAAGCAACTTCACCTAGCCTAGCATGAATTACAGTAATCAAAGTAAACTTTTTCATCGCATCAGGCAACTTTTGCAAAGCTACGATGGTTTTGGACATGGCTTCAGCGGGGCTATTACCATCTTCGGGATGTGATGCATGCGCATTTTTCCCTTTTAGTTTAATAATCATGCCAACAGAAGCAGCTGCAAATGCTCCTTTTTTCATCACTATTTGATTTTTGTCATAGCCTGGCAAATTGTGAAGTGCAAAGGCATAATCAGGTCTAATCTGCGAAAACTTCTTATCCTTGATCACCGATTCTGCACCTTTACCAGTCTCTTCAGCAGGCTGAAAAAGCAATACAACGCGCCCTTTTTTTGGACGGTGGTCTTTAAGATGTAATCCTAAACCTGCAACGATTGCCATGTGGCCATCATGCCCGCATAAATGAGAGATACCAGGAACTTTACTCCGATGTTTTATATTGTTGTTTTCTACGATTGGCAAAGCATCAAGCTCACATCTAAAGAGTGAGGTCATTCCTTCCTCTTTCCCTTCAAACACAAATGCCAAGCCGTTTCCTCCAAGCTTATTGATCGTTAAATCAGGCTTAATCAATTCAAAAAACTTTACCACACGATCGGCAGTTTCTTTCTCTTCACCTGATAATTCAGGGTTTTGGTGCAATGTTTTCCTGAACTCTTTTAGTTGATCGAAAATCACTTTCTCCATTGATTTGAGGGTTTTAGGTTAAAAATAGAAACTAACATTATTACTATAAGTGACAAAAATTGTACAAGGATTGTTCCTTTAGAGAAGAAATTAAAGAAATAAGACAATCCGCTTCTTTGTCAGGAAGGAATAAACTAGCTATAATTTTGTGGATAATTGTCAATTATTACACAAAGCAGTCAGCAGATTGGATATAACATCTGCTGGAAAAAAATTAAAAGCCTCATGACAATTTCAGCCACAAATAAATTAAAGTTCTTAGGGTCAACAGTGTGAAAATTTTACAGAACTTTTTTATATTGAAAATCGATTAGAATAAAAACCAAACAAATTATGACTACAGAACAGACCACATCACTCGAAAAAAGAATTGAAGAATTGAAGTCTAGCCTGACTGGAGACATGTTTCAAGACATGGATACAAGAGATCAAATCCACAACTTGGAAATGCAACTCAAAGGAGTAAAGCCGATGGATAGCCACATCGACTGCGTTGGTTGTGGAAGTTGATTTTTGTTAAGTTAAATATTAAATGCAAAACCCTCTGAAAATCATTTCTGGAGGGTTTTTTTATATGAGTATTCGCAATGTTGAATGTTGGGTAAGAAGAGGCAAGATCAGGTGGATACTAGTCGACCGACTACAGCCCATACTTGTGCGCCGCGGCGTGGTCAACCAACTTGAAATCACTCACCCAACAAGCTATCGATTGGCTACGCGCAAGAAAGCGGATATACATATTTTTATATAACAGTCTTTAGAAATAATTTATTGAATAGTGAGATTCCACTAAATGGTAAAATAAAAAATGCTACCTAACCTTTATCTTGGCTGTTTTTATTACAGGATCATCACCGCTGTCATCAGACCAAGCTAAGACAATTGTTTCATCATCAATAGTTAACTGTGGAAAACCGCTCGATCTTTTTTCAGATGAGGAGGCGATAAGAATTGGCTTTGCTGTCACACCATTTACATTGACTTCTCTTAGATAGATATTGGAACCTTCCATCCAGGACACAACTGCTGTTTCTTCATCCAAAAGCGCTATATCTACCCTACCAATTGTTTTCCCTAAATCTATTTTGATTGGCTTATCAAAAGTAGATTCACCTGATTGGATAAAAGACACCTTTACCTCTGATTTACCATTGACTCCAGTGTACCAAACCACAGCGGAGGTATTTCCAAAACTCGCTGCTCTAGGACCATTTACAGGACAGCCTTCGACTTTCCAAAAATCATTGTAAACAGGTTGGGTCTCTTGCCAAGTGTTGTCCACAAATCGAATCATCCCAATATCTCTAACTTCTTGATGTGATCGATCTCTGAAGAATACCATCGGCGAATTTTCAAAAAGTATAATTGCTGTTTGACAACAATCACAAACACGGTCATCTAAAAGCCATTCATCCAACTTCACCCCCTCATTCGTCAATATTGCTGCTCGAAGATTCATTTGACCTGCATGTCCATTATGGTTTGCATGATCGTGACTGCCTTCTTGCGTATTCCTTCCATCAAGCCAAGTTATCAACATGTCATTCCCCCACGGAAACATCGACCCAAAACCATGCTCAGTTTGGGTACCATCATCATGAATTACCATTGGATCTGACCAATCAAGACCATTTTGCGAAACCGTAGTCTTGATATCGTAAGAAAAAGTCCCTTTCCCATTTTTTACCAAAAAGAAGGCAATTAAAGTACCGTCTTCAAAAGCTGCTAATTGCGGATAATCTGCCCAATTCACAAACCAGTCTGAGCCTGATGCAATTTGAATTGGGGGAGACCATTCACCATCAAATAATTGAGAATATTTCAAGTAATTAATCTCTTCTTCCACCTCGATCCATGAAAGATAAACTTTACCTTTTGGAGAAGTAAAGAGATAAGGCTCTCCAAATTTAACATTTGGTTCAGCAAAAGTGTGAATACTTTCTATGCTAAACACTTCAATTACCTCTTCATTTCTGGAAGCGCACGAAAACATGAATGCTATGAGAAAAAGAATTGTGGAACGCTTCATAATGTAGAATAGGAGTAACATGAAATTATTCTTCTGGCAAGGCCTTGATATAGCTTCTTACTTTCATTGCGCGCAAATAAATTGTGATTAATGGAATTAGCCAAAGTAATTCTGTGAATACAAGGTGGAAAATAGTCC
Source organism: Belliella alkalica (assembly GCF_022549785.1). Classification (GTDB taxonomy): domain Bacteria; phylum Bacteroidota; class Bacteroidia; order Cytophagales; family Cyclobacteriaceae; genus Belliella; species Belliella alkalica. Next base: position 247,893 of record NZ_JAKZGO010000004.1, on the reverse strand, counting down.
TTTTATTCCATCCTAATTCAGGAACAAACCCAAACCCAAACCAAAGAGCAAGAGCTAATTTTCCAGCAATACCTACTACAATAAGGTAATGCCATGAAATAGGATAGAAAGCACTGAGAAAAACCAAGAAGCCTACAAGCATCCCAAAGCTACCCAAAGCTGTTGCACTCAAACCAACAGGCGCAACAGACTCCATAGATAACCACCTCAAGAGGTCTTCTCCAAAATACCTGAAAAAAGCAGACCAAGCAAAGCTGTACATTCCTGTAAGTAATAACAAGCCTCGCATAGGCATTGGGAACGTCGGTGTAAGACTAGTGTTATCCATATTATAATTTAATTATCTTCAGAAGAATTAACAAAAAAGCACCATTGAGGTTTCTTTTCTATAACAAAACTACATGAAGGATTTTACATTCACCCGCAGAATAGGGATAATTATTATGGTTCCCGTTTTATTATTGACTGGTTTCATTGTCGGAAAGAAAGTTGGGGAGATAACCCCTCAAGCTATCGAAGGTGCGGAGACATTGATAGGTTTGTCATTTTCACCTTCAGAAAAAGACAGCATGATCCAAAACCTTAAAAATTACAAGTCAGGTTATGAAAAAATGCGGGAGAAAAAAATTGATAATTCAATCAGTCCTTCATTGATTTTCAATCCCCTTCCCCAAGGGTTTTTCCCAAGCCAAAATCAAGAAACGCTAAAATGGGGTTTACCATCAGAGGTTGATCTTCCAGAAAAAGATCATGACATCGCATTTTTATCTGTCGCCGAGCTTTCTTCACTAATCAAAAACCAAAAGATTACGTCAGAAAGATTGACAAAAATCTATTTGGATAGAATCAAACTCTACGGAGACACCTTGCAATCTGTGATAACACTTTTGGAGAAAGAAGCGCTAGACCAAGCCAAAGCAATGGACATAGAAATCAAATCAGGAAAATATCGAGGACCACTTCATGGAATACCTTATGGAATCAAGGATTTGTTTGCAGTCAAAAATACCAAAACGACATGGGGAGCAATGCCATATAAAGACCAAGAGATTGATGAAACGGCCACAGTTGTGGATAAGTTGAATGATGCTGGAGGGGTATTACTTGCAAAGTTTACACTCGGAGCACTAGCTATGGGAGATATTTGGTATGGAGGAGTTACCAAAAATCCTTGGAATCTCAATCAAGGAGCGAGTGGTTCATCGGCAGGATCAGCATCTTCTGTAAGTGCTGGGCTGATTCCGTTTGCCCTTGGTACAGAAACATTAGGAAGTATTGTGTCTCCATCTACAAGGAATGGAGTCACTGGATTACGCCCTACTTTTGGAAGAGTCAGCAAACATGGCGCAATGGCCTTAAGCTGGAGTATGGACAAAATAGGGCCAATTTCGAGATCAGCTTTGGATAATGGTTTAATACTCTCTGTACTCAATGGTGTTGATAAGCTAGACAAAAGTACGATTCCCGCAGCTTTTAATTACAATGTGGATAACACTATAAAAAACCTGAAAATCGGATACTTAGAAGATTTTTTCGAAGGCGAAAGGCAAGGCAATGCTTTTGACAGGCAAGTTTTGGAGGATATCAAGAAAATGGGCGTAGCTCTTACTCCCATTAAGCTTAAAACTTCTGTTGATGTAAGCAGCATTTTGATTATGCTACAAGCAGAAGGTGCTGCTGCATTTGATGATATGACCAGAATGGATTTGGATGATTTGATGGTTAATCAACGGAAAAATGCTTGGCCAAACCTTTTCAGGTCAGCGAGGTTTATCCCAGCTGTGGAATATATACAAGCTAGCAGGATGCGATCCGTTTTGATTGAAGAGATGCATCAGCTTTTCCAAGAATATGATGTAATCATCACTCCGTCTTATGGGGGAAATCAACTTCAAATAACCAACCTCACAGGCCATCCTGCACTCTGCATGCCTAGTGGATTCTTAGAAAACGGAAGTCCCGTATCGATTACCTTCCTTGCAAATTTATTTGAAGAAGAAAAATTGATTATGCTAGGAAGAGCTTATCAAGAAAATACAGATTGGCAAAAAAAGAGACCTCCCTTATTCAACAAATAAAAGAAGTCGCCAATAAGGTTAACTGATTCTTTCCAAAGACTGCAAGAGTATCATCTGGTTTTTTGCCCGATGCAGATTTTGCTTTTCATATTTGGTTTGGTAATACACATTTCCATTTAAAAAATCTGTAAGAAATCTAAATCCAGTGATACAAGTCATCATTTTTCCTCCAAAATGAAGAGATTTGATTTCTTCATTCGTAAAAACACCTTTTCCTACATCAGTAAATGCTTGGTGAAGGCTGGCATATTTGGCTTTATCAACATAAATCTCGTCCCAATTTATAGAGTTTTCTCCCTGTGAACACGCTACAGTCCTAACCAAATCCCCAAAATCGTTGAAAACATAACCTGGCATAATTGTATCCAGATCAATAACAGCCTTTACACTTTCTAAATCTTCAGAAAAAATAAGGTTATTGATTTTAGTATCATTGTGTGTTAGTCTTAAGGGAAGCTTTTCCTTCAAAACTTTATATTCCTCCACCAAAAATTTTCGGGAAGTAAAGAAATCGACTAATTCCATAACCTCACCCTCAATTGGTGCTTTTGACTGTTCGATAGCTTCTAGGAGTTGATTGAACCTTAGCTCTAAGTCCAAAAAGCCAGGAATTACTTCCTTGAATTCATCAATTTCTAAATTGTTACCCGAAATGATCAATTCAGCGAATGCCTTGGCTGCCAAATAGGCATGTTTGGGCTCTACTACTTCCTCTAAGCATACACCATCTACAAAAGGAGAGATCCGGAAAAAATCCTCTTTTATAGCCGAAAGGGTGAAACCTAAAATATTTACAATTGGAAGTGGAAACTCGAAAGGTAAGCTCAAATAATCCATATATTTGATCAAGAGCTCGTGGTTATGTGAAATGATCTCAGGGTTCTTAAATACAGATTTATTGAATCGTTGTAGAATATAGGTCTGCTGTGGATCAATCACTTTATATGTCTGGTGAATATGTCCACTACCAAATGGCTTGACTTGCTTACCCTCCCAATTAAGATTGTAAAGACCATTGAGTTCAGGTAAAAAAGAAAAAGAATCCATGCTTGAAGAAATTTATTTTGCAAAAGTAAGATTTTTGAATGAATCATTCATTTAAATTAAAAACCTTAATCTAAAGGCTCTTTGTGTTTGGGAAAAATTTATATACATTAGTAAAATTTTTATTTAAGTATTATAATTAAAATAAAAAAATTAAATAATAAAATCAATAAAATATGAACATATCGCTACTAGATTGGGGCATCATTGCTGCTTTTTTTGTGATTTCAATGCTTATTGGAGTGTATACATCAAAAAAGGCAGGTACATCAGCAAAGGAATTTTTTCTATCTGGGCGGAATATGCCTTGGTGGCTATTGGGTGTATCCATGGTAGCGACAACATTTTCAGCTGATACACCAAATCTCGTAACAGATATAGTTAGAACAAACGGAGTATCTGGAAACTGGGTTTGGTGGGCATTTTTATTAACAGGAATGTTGACAGTTTTTGTCTATGCAAAATTGTGGAGAAGGTCAGAGGTGACCACAGACTTGGAATTTTATGAATTGAGATATGGCGGGAAGTCAGCTGCATTTTTGAGGGCGTTTAGAGCTCTTTATCTTGGGGTATTTTTCAATGTAGTAATCATGGCAACAGTATCATTGGCTGCCATCAAAATCGGCGGAGTGATGCTTGGGTTAAGCCCCATTGAAACCTTGTTGATCGCATCGATTGTAACTGTAATCTACAGTTCATTGGGTGGTCTAAAAGGTGTGTTATTGACAGATTTCTTCCAGTTTTTTATAGCAATGGCTGGAGCAATTGGAGCTGCATATTATATTTTGGATCTTCCGGAAATTGGCTCTTTGGACAATTTACTCACCCATCCAAATGTAGTGGGTAAGTTGAATTTTCTTCCTGATTTCAATGATATGAATGTTATTGTGCCTTTGTTGATCATGCCTTTGGCTATACAGTGGTGGGCTACATGGTACCCTGGTGCTGAGCCAGGTGGAGGAGGCTATATAGCCCAAAGGATGCTTTCTGCCAAAGATGAGAAAAATGCCATTGGTGCGACTTTGTTTTTCAACATTGCACATTATGGAGTGAGGCCATGGCCATGGATCATCATCGCTTTGGGTTCCTTGATAATTTTTCCAAATATATCTGATATGCAAGATGCCTTCCCACATATTCCAGTGGATAAGATGGGACATGATTTGGCATATTCCGCAATGCTTACGTTCTTACCAGCAGGCTTGATAGGCTTGGTGTTAGCTTCTTTGATTGCGGCAGTTATGTCAACATTATCCACACATCTCAATTGGGGGTCTTCCTATGTGGTAAATGATTTCTACCTAAGATTTCTCAAGCCGGAAGCAACCGATAAGGAGTTAGTTATGGTAGGTAGAATATCCACAGTAGTTTTGATGGGGTTAGCTGCTTTGCTGGCACTGGCATTATCAAATGCTTTGGAAGCCTTTGAGATATTACTTCAAATCGGAGCAGGAACAGGAGCAATTTTCATTCTTCGTTGGTTCTGGTGGAGAATCAATGCAAAAACCGAAATCGCTGCCATGTTGATTTCTTTGGTTGTGGCAATTTTCTTTCAATACATCAACCCAAAATTTAACATCATTCCTATCGCAGAAGGCCAAGAGTATCTTAAAATTTTATATGGCGTCATTATCACTACAATCGGATGGGTTTCTGTGACTTTATTTACCAAGCCTGAAAAAGATGCTGTTTTGCTTACATTTTACAGAAAAGTAAAACCAGCAGCCTTTGGGTGGAAAAAACTACTGGATCGCTACCCCGAAGAAGAACAAGAACAAGGTCAATTGCCAATGGAAATTGGTTTGATGTTAGTCGGATCAGTGATGGTTTATGCAACCCTATTTGCCGTAGGCTTCTGGATATATGGAAATGTAGCAGCTGCTTCCATAGCTACAGGTATTGCGATTTTGGGTGGCATTATTATTTTTAGAAGTTGGAAAAAAATGAGGTGAGAATTTGTATAATGGCCTTTTATAGAAAGTAAAATGCCATTCCATAAATCTTTTTACAAAATATGGATATACGGAACTTTGCCACTAACTAAAGAAAAGCCTGATTTAGCTTAGATCCGATATTAATTGATACTAGATACTCATAGATATTGAACATAAGCAAGCAAACAACTTTGGAATTAAAGCTATTGGCAAAGAAGCGTAAAATCATTTAGTAATCCCGTCCAGTTTGCAATATGGACGGGATATTTTTTGCTTATTCCTGAACTGTCTCTTCCTGAAAATACTTGACACAATTTTCTATTGGTTAGAGAAGTTCAACCCAGTCTGACGCCAGAGAGGAACTTCGTGATGGGTCTCTTCTTCTCGTTTCTTAATCCTTAATTATCAACATCTTAATGTTCGACCCTTTCAGGGTCGTGCGACGCCATAATTGTGTTTTCATCCCCCGGTTTCACCGAGGGTTAATGAAGTTGTTAAAGACTTTCAGGCTTCTCACTCTCTCTCATTGTCGCGTCCTGAAATTACTTGACACTCTGTCGCGTCCTGATTTTTCTTGACACTTTATTTATAGATTTCTTTTTATTCTCTTTAGCTATTCAATTGCCCTGTCAGGGCAAAAGCGAATCAGACATTTACCATTGTATTGGGTTACAACTCTAAGCTAATGTCAAAAGCCTCCCAATATCCTCGGGACAGGCCTTACAGGGCATATTCTCATCTCTTTGTCAGGACATGACATTTAAATGTCTAGCATCTCACTCCTTATGACTAGAGTTTAGCATCTTGGTGTCTTCCACATTACTTGACAAATTCCAAAGTATTGATCAGATGCATCATATCTACTTTGACATGTTCGATGATTGGGGCGAGTGAATCGTTTTTCATGGCAGTATCAAAATAAAGTGCCCCACGGAGGAAATGCTTGGTAGAATCCGTGACAAAAAACTGGAATTGTGTTGGAACTTCTCCACTCAACTCAGCCACTACTCCTGTGTAGCCCTTAGGTGTCAAAAACACTGACTCTTCAATGCCATAAGCTTTGATTTGATGCTTGGCAGTCAAATTGATCGCATCATTCAAGACCATTTTGACATCTCCACCTTTGCTCCCCAATGGCAAATAAGTAAGGTGAACTTTGGCACCGAATTTTTGATAGTTAAGATTGATCCAGTCTTTTTGATTCAAATTGAAAGAATCTTGCTCAACCTCTACTGCTATTGGAGAATCAAATCGGTAAGGATATTCGCCTTTGATTACTTCAAAATCATGCGTTGGAAGGTCTATTCTGTTATAGCCTGTTGGCCTTGGAAGATAATCCCCTCCACAGCTACTAACCAACAATAAAATAGTGATCCAGTAAATGTTCTTAAATGACATGATTCAAAGTTATCAAATTGAATTGATTTGCGCTTTGGAATAACGATATTTATATAAAATTCAAAAATCAAAACTATGAAAACAAGCAAAACTATCCTTCAAAGTGCATTCGTCATCATGCTCCTTTTTGTGGGTCAAACTGTGGCTACAGCTCAGACTAACATGGAAGAATTTATGATGAAATGGGAAAATGGCAAGAAATTGACCTTAGCAGTAGTGGAGACAATGCCTGATGATCTTCAAAATTACAAGCCTCACGAGACTGCCATGAGTTTCAATGAACAAGTAACTCACTTAAGCTCAGCCATTGTTGGAATCGGTGGTGGTTTTTTGATGGGAGAAGATTCTGGAATAGATCTAGAAAAAAAGCCAACCACAAAAGCTGAATTAAAGGCATTGGTAGAGGCTTGCTATGATTACGGCAAAGCTACATTTTCAAAGTTGACAGAAGCACAACTAGCCGAAAAAATCGACATTTTCGGATATACTGCCAGCAGAAGACAAGTATTGGGATTGATAGATGATCACTGTACCCATCATCGTGGTGCAGCGATTTCTTACATCAGAGCCAATGGAATCGAACCACCAAGATTCACTGCATTATAATGAAAAAAGCCGGGATGAACCCGGCTTTTTTCATTTTTCGTTAGTGTAAGCTTTAGTATATACGTTAGAAAAAAATACTAATCCACTAAAGAAATCCTGTAGCTGTAGGAATACTTCTTGTCCAACAAAAGGTATTCTCTATGAGGATACCTTCCCCAACTGTCGTCTCCACCAAGTCCACGCTGTTTCCAATCGATGTGTAGGAATACGGCATTTTTTGGCTTGAGGTCAGTAGGGTGTTGTTGTTTTTTGGAAAACCCTGGATCCAAATCCTCCACTGACAAGTTCAGTGCAGAGAATGCTATTTCCTGAACACCTTCAATTTTCAATCCTTTACCATCCATGTTGGTTAATTTCAACCATCTCACATCAGATTTATTGCCTGATTCCTGTGGTCTGATATAGTTCCAATTATACTGATTGGAAACTTTGTCTTGGTAAATGCCGATGTGTGAACCTGATTTTCTATCCTCATAATTTTCCCAAGGACCACGACCATAGTATTCAAGGTTTTCAAATTGACCCGGCAGCTGCATGCGCATACCAAAACGTACCAGCTCTGGCAATTCTCTATCTGTGAAATCCATGCTTGCGGTAACTTTGATCTGTCCATCGTGTTGGATCAAATAATCGACTTGGTAGTCCACCATAATGTTGTTTAGCAAGTATTTCACTTCAATCAGGATTCCATCTTCGTGGTTTTTATTGACTTTGGATTCTACAACCTTTCTATCTAGGTGTGCTGTTCTCCATACCGCAAGTCTTGTTGGCATGTGATTTCCAAAATCATTGTCCGTAGGCGCTCTCCAGAAATAAGGTTCCGGGAAGTTTCTGATGATCCCCGGATCGGAATCTTTCAAAGCGTATTTCTTGAAGCTTGCATTTTTGAGATCAAACTCACCTATGATAGAAGCTGTTTGGAAATGTAAGACCCCATCTTTTTCCTCGTGGGTGAGAGAACTTGAGGAAGATTTCTCGATTTCAAAATATGTGGTGTTACCAATCACCAACTGCTCAGATGCGATAATGTGATTGGCAGGCAAAGCTGCTGTGGCATTTTTGGTTTTAGCATACACATTCAACAAATATTCTGCATCATCCCCAATTACAGGAAGTTTCAAACTCACATTCTTTTCACCATGGGCAGGAAGTTTTACCTCGAAAGTTTCAGACTGTACCACTTCCCCATTTCTCAGCAATTCCCAATAAAATGCAAACTGATCCAAATCGGTGAAATCGAAATAATTTTTAACCCAAAGCGAGTTGTTTTCATTGAGTTTGAAATGAACATTTTGATATACTTTTTTCACTTCATACAAAGATGGGTGGGGCGTTCTGTCTGCTGCCACAAGTCCATTGGCATTGAAATTTTCGTCATTTTGGAAATGAAAACCTCCCAAATCGCCACCATAAGCCCAAAATGCCTTTCCATTTTCGTCATGCGTCAACAAGCCCTGATCTACCCAGTCCCAGATAAATCCTCCCTGCATGTGCTTACTTCCCAAGATAATGTCCCAGTATTTCTGGAAATTTCCTACACTGTTTCCCATTGCATGTGCATATTCACACATGATAAATGGTCTCTCTTTGGATTGATCATCGGCGTATCGTTGCATGTGTTCGATAGACGGATACATCGGTGCTACAATATCTGTATTTCTGTTTTCACCTGCCTGCTCGAATTGGACAGGTCGTGTTTTGTCATTTGCCTTCAACCAGTCATATGCATCATAGAAAACAGGCCCGTTTCCAGATTCATTTCCCATTGACCAGATGATGACTGAGGTACTGTTTTTATCCCGCTCAAACATCCGCTGCACCCTGTCCATATGGGCTGCTTTCCATTCCTCTCTGTAGGCAGGATGTCTCTCTTTGTTAAACCAACCTTGTAATTCAGCTCCCATTCCATGTGTTTCGATGTTGGCTTCGTTGACTACGTAAAGTCCATATTCGTCACATAGCTCGTACCACTCCTGATCGTGTGGATAATGACTCATTCTCACAGAATTCATGTTGAATTGTTTCATCAACTGAATATCCTTGATCATGATATCCCTGTCTGGCACATGGCCTTTGACCTCGTGATGCTCGTGTCTGTTGACCCCTTTTACCAAGACAGCTACACCGTTGACCATCAGTTGGGCATTTTTGATTTCTATGGATCTGAAACCTGTCTTTTTGCTTACTGCAGAAAGCAATTTCCCATTGCCGTCTTCCAGTTTGATCAAGTAGGTGTAGAGGTAGGGAGACTCTGCTGACCATTTGTTGACTGAATTTATTTTTCCTTCGAATGTAATGGGATAGTTAAAGTTTGATGTAGATTTCTTTTGAGAATAAACTTTCTTGCCGTTAGCATCCATTAGCTCAAAAGTCACATTTGCCGAATTCAACTTATTTCCCTCTGAATTTTTTAATTTGATATTAGCTGCTAGTATTCCATTCTTGTATCCTGCATCTAGACCAGACTGAATAGTGAAATCAGCTATCGATAGTTTCGGTGTGGCCTGCAAAAATACATCCCGTTCAATTCCACTCAATCTCCAAAAATCCTGATCTTCCAAATAACTTCCGTCATGCCATCTGAACACCTGAACCGCCACAAGATTTTCTCCTTTTTGGACATGATTTGTGATGTCAAACTCAGCAGGAGTTTTTGAGGCTTTGGTCATTCCTATTTCTTTACCATTGAGAAATACCCTTGCATAACCCGAGATAGACCCAAAATGCAAGACAATTTGCTTATCTGACCAATCTTCCGGAACAGAAAATGATTTCCTATAGCTCCCTACTGGGTTATAATTGTTATCCACAAAAGGAGGTCTTGCAGGAAAAGGATAAGCTACATTGGTGTAGATAGGTATATCATGTCCTTCCATTTCCCAATTGGAAGGTACTGGGATCATATCCCAATCTTTGTCATTGAAGTTGCTCTCATGGAAATTTTGAGGTCTTTGGTCGGGTGTTCTTACCAAATTGAATCTCCACTGCCCATTTAAGCTTTTGTAATAGTGGTTGAATTGAAGGTCTTTTTTGATTGCTTTTTCTTCCGAATCGTATTGGATAAAAAAAGCGCGACCAGCCTCTTTTCCCCTATCAAGTATTGTGGGATTTTCCCATTCGTTTTTTTCATTTTGGGAAAAAACAAAGGTGCTCAAAAGCATAAGGGGAATAGCAAGTAAATACTTCATGATTATTTTAGGTTATTTCAAGTTAATGGGAGCTACTACCATCACACTTGTTGTTAAGTGAATTTTGACTTCAGAATTTGATCACTAAGTTACAGCCACCACAGTTTTTGAAGGGTGACATATTGGTTTTATAAGGTGGTCAAATAGTTCTATTTTGTCTATAATCATAAATAAAAGAGACTACATGAACACAAATCAATCGAATAGAGACAAATCCCAAGAATCTCTCCATTGGACGATAGGTTCACCAGAATCGAACTTCAATGGAAGCCATATGTATGGACTATTTCTCAAATCCTGAGGCTGCCAACGATCAGCGATGAAAATGAATGCATCTTTTTTACCTTGAAGTGATAGGATATAAGTTGATTGTCCATCAAATGATTTGTATGGTTTTTGGATTTTGTATCATTGGATCACTTACTTATTCTAGCACCACACCATCAATTGTAGGTTCTATTTTTAGGATATATCCATTTTCGTCAAACTCCATTTTATCTATACACACTTCTCTATGAAAACCTGCTGATTGACCCATTCTGATTCCTTCAGGCCTCTTGAAGCGGTGATAGACGATCATCCAATCATCGGTATCCTTGACATTGATCACTGAGTTGTGACCAGTTCCATAGATTCCCAACTTTGGGTTTTTGCTCAAAATCAGGTTGTTTTCAGGGATTTCCAAAGGGCCGACTGGACTATCTGAGATAGCATATCTCACCCGATAGTTTTCTGATCTGGTATCATCTTCTGACCACAGGAAGTAGTATTTTCCATTTCTGAAAAACACCTCCACACCTTCTCTAAAAGTCTGGTCAGGGGTCATTACTGTGATTTTTTCCTTATCAAAACTCTTCAAATCGTCATTCAAGGGAACTGCGGCCAAATAGCCATTGCCCCAATAGAGGTAGGTAATATCTGACTGCGGATCTTTGAAAATATCTGGATCGATTTCTTGTCCGCCGGAAACACCGTTAGGTTTGAAATCAATTAATGGCTTACCTGAATCTGTAAAAGGTCCAGATGGGCTATCGGAAGTTGCAACACCTATACTTTGACTAGCTGTGAAATAGTAAAAATATTCATATCCGTCTTCTTTCTTCACTTCCAACATTGTAGGAGCCCAAGCATTCCTGTCACTCCAGGATACATCCTTCTTCAGATCCAAAATCACTGCTTCTTCCTTCCAATCGCGAAGATTTTCTGAAGAAAATGTCTTGAAATAGGTTCCAGACCAGCCATCATATCCATCACTTGTAGGATAAAGGAAGTATTTCTGCTCTTTTTCAGAATAGATGATCTCTGGATCAGCATAGTAACCTTTCAAAACAGGATTACCAGAAACTACCTCGTCGGCATAGCCAAATTCCTTGATCAATCTTTCCTTTTCTTCCAGACTGATCGGAAGCACAGAACCATGCCTAGGATGGAAATCCATACTGATTTGCTCATCAATAACAGTGAAATTTTCCAAGTCAGTACTTTCGGTAAACTGATAGGATCCCTTCATATAGACATCATACATGAGTATGAATTTCTCTGAATCATTTAGTTTGAAAATCCCCGATCCTTCGACGGCCTCTTTTGTCTGCTGAAGGTATTTGTCCTGCATCTCATAACCTTCAGTCAACTTATCCGAAACTGCCTTTTTGAGACCATTGCCATGTCCTTCTGTTTTGAAAAATAAATGGTATTTCCCTTCATGAAAAATGATGTCTCCATCGATACAAGATTTTCCTTCCGGATGGAAAAAAAGTTGCTGTGGCTCATTTTCCAAAGCAGTAAAGTCACTGTTTGCATAAGCATAATAGATGATATCTGCTTCCCCTTCAAACTGCATGGACCAATAGACCATGTATTTTCCTGCCTTGGAATCAAAGATCGTTTGTGGCGCCCATACTCTCCTAACTTCACTGAATTTCTCAGGAAAAACCGTAGGAATGTGGATATTGCTGTGAGTCCAATTGACCAGATCATCTGACTTTAACAAAATCATGCTTTCATTGGTCCAGCCGTCATTTGGTACATAAAGATCTGTCAAGACCATAAAGAAACTCTTGCCATCATCTGATCTTAGGATATGTGGATCTCTGACGCCTCCTTGCTTGCTGATAACATCGTTGTCGATGATAGGAAGGTAGTTATTCAAAGCGCGGTAATTGAATCCATCGTCGCTGATTGCATAATGGACAGCTTCTTGACCAGGTCCATTGCCAATAAAGTAGGCAAATAAATAAGCTTCAGTCTTGACTGGCTCAGAGCAAGAGTTCAAAGTCAATATGCAGGCACAAAGAATACCGAAAAGAAGGTTCTTAAAGTTGATCATTTTTAATTATTTTGATAGGTTTTTATATCTTTTGATGGCTTCCAAGAAGTAGTAATCTCCATAAGTCAGTGGTGTATCCACTTCAGTATTTTCAGGAATATGTCCTACGCCATGCTTGAGGATAAAACCACCATTTGTCTTTGGTTCTGCCAAATAAGGGGCAGAGGAAAGAGATGTCAACATGGTTTCTGCATCGGTAAAGTATTTTTTGGAGTCTTTTTTATCTACGAATGTAGATAGCTCAAATAGCGCTGAAGCTATGATAGCACCTGCTGAAGAATCCCTCAATGCATCTGGAATATTTGGAGCATCAAAATCCCAATAAGGAATTTTATCTTCTGGCAAATTTGGGTGATCCAAAATCAAATTGGCGATGTTTTTTGCAAGGTCGAGGTATTTCTCATCTTTGGTAAATCTGTACATCACAATATAGCCATAAAGTCCCCATGCCTGACCTCTAGCCCATGCAGAATCATCAGCATATCCTTGTGCTGTGTGCTTTTTGTTTACCTCGCCAGTTTGTGGGTTATAGTTGACTACATGATAAGTACTGTAGTCCTCACGGAAATGGTTTTTGATCGTATTGTCAGCATGTGTGATTGCTATATCTCTGTAAGTTGGGTCTCCTGTCTCTTCAGATGCCCAGAAAAGCAGTTCAAGATTCATCATATTGTCAATGATCACCAAGTAATCACCTTCCTTCGAGTCCCAAGACTTTATCAATCCTACTTTTTCGTCAAATCTTGAGCTCAATGACTTTGCACTTTGAATCAAGATCTCCTTATAGTCGTTTTCAGGAGAAATGTCCAATGCATTTCCAAAACTGCAAAACATCATAAAACCTAGATCATGTGTAGTAGTATTGTACTTTTCTTTTTCGAGTACTTTCATGATTCTCTTGGCTTCAGCTAAAAGTTCAGCATCCTTGTTTTGCTCATACATATAAAGCAAAGATCCAGGGTAAAAACCGCTACACCACCAGCCTGAATTTGATGTTTCTAGTTTATCATTTTTCTCATGATAAGTTTTTGGAAATCTGTTTTCAGGCAGGATTTCCATCATAAATTTATACTGATTCGATGCCTTGAAAATGACATCGTCCAATTTGGCGTTCAAATCGGCCTCTTGTGTTGAAATACTATTACTTTTGACCTGACAATTCGAAAAAACAATCGAAGACAGTAAGATAACTAGAGAAAAAAGCTTTTTCATTTTTAAACTTTTATGATGTTATTGATTGTGATTTAATTCTATAATTCGAACAGTGCTTGACTTTCCCTCAGCTATTCCTTCCCCATCGATTTGTTCTACATTTTGCACAAATAAGTGTAGAGATTTCATCTTTTTCCAAAGTGAAATATCATAAGTTGGCTCCCATTGGCCGACTGGATCTTTTGTTAAATCTCTGATATCCCATTTTGATTTGTTTTGATATACAAGAGTTACCTTATTGTCTCTTTCTTCATCCCTATAGATGATATAGATCTTTTGCTGATCATCCACAAGCACCTGAGGTCTGGAAATCGGGATTCTTTTGGTTCCTCCACCGCCGAGGTAGAAGGGTTGAGTCCGGTGGTTTGGGCTTGCTTTTTTCCATGATCCATCCTTTAGGTAAATCACTTGGAGCTGAGGAATCTCTTCATCTGCCCAATAGGTGACGATATATGGATTGCCATTATTATCGGCCGTCATACCTGTTTGATTGATTAGGCTACTCTTCTGGGGAATTTTCCAAGCATATTCAGCTGAACTTTCAGTGATTGGGAGCTTGTATTTTTCTCCCGATGATTTTTCCCAAGTCAACCCTTGATCTTTGGATACAGCATAGGCCATGTCATGATTGGTCGATACATCCCAAGACTCTCTCCAAACCCAACTTAAGTGGATATTTCCAAGTTGATCGACGTAAGACTGCCAATATGCATTTCTTTGGTCTTCCCCATCAATCAAATTGGTATGGATTTGCTGCCAAGATTTTGATTTCAAATCATATTTATTAATCAACAAATTGCCTCTTCCTGAAGATCCTGACCTGTACATAAATATCAAATTCCCATTTGGTAATCTATGGAATTCTGGATAGGTTACTTTTGATTCCTGTAGGCCAGTGATTGATTCCTTTTCCCCCAACTCAAGACTCAATGGATCCTTGCTTTTGGCATATCTCAATTCATTGTCATGATGATCCCAAGAGATATGGAGATATCCTTCCCCATCCAAGGCAATGCTGATGGAATTGTGCGCATCGTTGACATTTCCCTTGTATGCTGTTTTGTTTAGCACCCATGTATCTGATGACAATTCCCTTTTGCCAAGCACGACAAATCCTTCTGGATCGTAGTAGGCAATAAACTGATGCTTGCCATCAGAATCCAAAGAATTTCTTCTGAAGATAACTGTATTGACAGAGTTATTTGCCCAGCCTTCTCCTACATTACTTGTGGTGATTTGAGCCTTTTCTAACTTTTGGGCTTGACAAGATGACATTATTAGCAAAAGCAGCAGAAATGATATCTGAATTTTGTGGATCATTTTAGAGTGCTTTGTCAATCACTGCCTTTTTTCCACCCCAGATTTTCTGCTGTGTCCATTCTTCTTTAGGCTTCGCCCAAAAATCTGAAGAAGCAGGCAAACCTAGAACCAAGAAGACTTCCGAACATAAATAAAGGCTTCCTGTAGAAATATAAGGCTCAGCCAATTCGGGTTGATTGCCATGAAAACCGAGTTTCAACCAGCCATTCTGGTCAAACATTGAATCAGACTGCATGTGTTTGTCCACAATTGCCATCAGGGCTCCACGAACTTGTGAGGGAGCAATTTCTTGTGGCAATTCCTCCCAAAGGGCTATTTGGGAAAGTGCTTGAAATGCGCCAAACCTATAGGCCATGGACCTTCCAATTACGGGATAAGTTCCTTCTGGCGAAATCAATCTTTCTTGGATTGCGGCATATCTTCTTGCTCTTTTGAGGAAAAGCTCAAACTCCCCTTTGTTCCCTTTTCCTACTTCCAGCAATGTTTTTGTAACATCCAAAATCATCGGCTGAATCACGAAGCTATTGTAATAATCAAAATGAAAATCAGGACCATCACCATAGACACCATCTCCAAGATACCACTCTTTATGCTTGTTGAGGGCATAGGCAATTCGAACTTGGTCACCTTCACCGTCAAACTTGATCAAAGCTGCTTCTACCATGGCAGTAAAAAGCAGCCAATTACTATAATATGGAGTGATACTTCTAGATGATTTTAAAGCTTCAATTGTGTTCTTTTTGGTTTGGGAATCAAGCCTGTCCCAAAGTTGGGTGGGTGCACGTAATAAGCCTTGGGCTAGAAATGCCGCATCCACCAAAGGCTGACCACCTTCTGTAAAGTTCATAAAATCCTTTGCATTGGGATCTGTGGCATTTTTGAGTGACTGATGAACCAAAAGGATGTATTTCTCTCTCAACTTACCTTCCTCCGTGTCATCAGGGCCAAGTTCCAACCAAGGAGCCATACCAGACACAAGTCTTCCAAAAGCTTCTAGGTAAGTCACTTTATCCCTATCTCCATAAGCATTTGGAGCAGTCTCCACAGGCATATTTTCCTTGAGCTTATCCTGACTTAGATTCGTCAAAACCGGATCTGCTATTTTGGTAAGGTGGGAAATAAAGGTTTTTCTATCTTCTTGATTATTCGCTTGGGCTGTACCAATGGTATAAATAAGAAGGATGGTGTAAAATAGGTTTATTTTTTTCATTTTTGAAATTAACTATTTTTTAACCCCACTTAGAGTACGTAGAAGGGTTTTGACAAATTTGCAGTAAATTCTTAGCGGATAAAAGTAAACTTTAGTGAAATAAATATGCAACTACCAGACAAAGTCCAGTAGTTGCAATTAAAACTATAAACCCTAATTAATTACTTCTTTATATTGCTAGAGAATCATGTAAATCTTTTAATCTGTGACTTGAAGCCACATTTACAAGATTAATACCCTTCATTTTGCTTCAGCTCAGCGTCTTTATTTAGATCTATTTCTGATTGAGGGATTGGTAGTTTCATATGAAAATTTTGAAGACCAGCTGTAGTTTCAATTTCACCATTTGCTAGAGGACTTGTGCCAGTCAATCTTCTTGCTCTTTCCACGAGCGTTCCTGTTCTTACAAGTGTCATTCTTCTATTTTCTTCAGCTAGGAGTTCTCTTACTCTTTCATCCAGGATAAAATCTAGATTCATCTGAGCTTCGGTCACCAAAGGTGCATTTGCTCTTACCCTCAAAACATTGATATCTGATGCAGCTCCAGCAAGGTCACCTTGTTTCATTCTAGCTTCAGCTCTGAGCAAGTAAGTTTCACCCAAGCGCATCACCATAAAATCTTTCCACATTGCATAGCCAAAAGGGTCTCTAGTATCATACTGTCCCCATTTCATAGAGTAAGGAGCCATTCTCCAAATTGTATCAGCAGGAAAAATTCTAACGACATTTCCATTTGTAAGTGTAAACTCACTATTTACTCCATAAGGGACTTCTTGACCTCTTATATTGTTATAAATGCTCCCAGAGTGATTGAAATAAAGTTTTCTTTTAATATTATATTGAGAATTACGCATATCACCATCATCATAGAGACCATAGAGTACCCAGTTGTTGAGTCTAACTCTAGCGATACCTCTACCGCCCAGCGAATCTGTAGGTTCCATTCCTGGCACGTCGTAATAACCCCCAATCCAAATTCTTCTTTGTTGTGGAGCTCCAAAACCTCCACCAGTCACATCAGAAGGGTTTTCCATTTCAAGAACCCAAATAGATTCAGTATTGCCTTGATTCCTTCTCTGATTGCCTTTGATAAACATATCCGAAAAATAATCACCTGGTTCGTTAGCTTTTACTCCAAATCTTTGATTGATAAGAGAGTATCTTCCACTGTTTATTACAGCAGAAGCTTGAGCCTCAGCATCAGCTGGCTTATCTAGTCTAAGGTAAACTTCTGCCAACAATTGATGTGCAATCATTTTATTGATTCTACTTTCATTTCGTGCAGACCCAGCGTTAGGAAGAAATTCTGTAGCAAAAATCAAATCTTGTTCGATCACTGCGTTCACCTCATTGATAGGAGTACGAACGAAGTCAGTTTTGGGTGCAGTCAATGGCTCAGTCAAAAGAGGGACATCACCATAAAGCGTTGCTAGCATATTGTAAGCATATGCTCTGAAAAAACGAGCTTCTGCATTGAATGCGCTAATTTCCGCAGCTGTCATTCCTGTAGGATTGTTGTTTTCAGCAGCATTGATCAATAGATTGGCATTGTTGATCAAAATGTATAAAGCACTCCAAATTTTTCTTGCTGCAGGATCCAAAGAATTCATTTGAGAATAGCTAAAATAAGGTCTAGCATCACCGTTTGATCTTCCAGATGGAGCCCAAAGAATGTCTGTGCCTAAATGCCAAACGCCTTGCAGAGTTTGATCTTGATCATTGGTGTACATTGATATAAACTGTCTATGTAAACCAATGGCGGCTGCATTGAAACCTAACCTATCATTTAATGATTCAGGAGCATATCTATCTAAGACTTTTTCGTCCAAAAAAGAGTCACTGCAAGCTGTATTGATAAATACCAACACACATAAAATTCCTATATAATTAAGTAATTTTTTCATTTTCTTCAGATTTTAAAGTGTAAGGTTGATACCAAGGGAAACTGATCGAACCAATGGGTAATTATTGGTCCAGTCACCAGAACCTCTAGGCGAGAAATTCATCTCTGGATCCCAGCCTACCCAGTTTGTAAAAGTGTACAGATTTCTACCTGCCATATAAATTGTCAAACCTTGAATACTATATCTCGATAAGAATTCACTAGGTACTACATAGCTTAGTCGAACATCTTTAATCCTTAGGAAGCTATAGTCCTCAGCAAACTGATATCCTCTATAGTTTCTGAAAGCACCTAAACCAGGCCAGTAGTTGTCCTGATTTTCAGGAGTCCAGTACCCGATTTCTTCCGGGATATTTCTTCTACCAGCTTCATCCGCATAAGATAGATCTACATTGTTCTTTAATCCACCTTTTACTGCTTGAAGGAAGATACTCAAGCTAAAGTTTTTATAAGTAAACGTGTTGGTCAGTCCGCCAATCCATAATGGATCCCTTTGTCCTAGTACTACTCTGTCGTCAGCATTGATTTGACCATCACCGTTTTGATCTACAAATTTTAAATCACCTGGCCTCGCAACTGGGTCAACATTAGCAGCATCTTCGCCAACTTGCCAAACCCCAACTCTTTCATAGTCAAAAACTACTCTAAGTGGCTGTCCTATGAACCATCTATTTCCTATATCGTCTCTACCATCACCATAAAGCTCCAGAATTTCATTTCTGTACCTAGAATAGTTTATGTTAGATTCCCAGGTGAAGTTTTGATTTTCAATGTTTACTGTATTCAAAGTTAATTCAAAACCAACATTCTGCATTTTCCCAAGGTTTGTCCAAACATTTCCATATCCAGTAATATTTGGCAGGTTTCTCCTTAGCAAAATGTCATTAGTTACAGTCTTATACAATTCAATACTACCTCTCACTCTGTTTTGTACGACTCCAAAATCCAAGGCTAGGTTGGTAGCTGTAGTTGTTTCCCAATTTAGGTTTGAGTTTCCAAGGTTATTGAATAGTACTCCTACCAATGGTGTTCCGTTAAACGGTAGCAATGAAGTATTGGCTGTAGTGGCTGTTTGATTCACTCCTATGGCTTGATTTCCTGTTTGTCCATGCGACAATCTTAGTTTTAATTCTCCTATAGAAGTTGCGTTTGCCATGAAGTTTTCATTATGGATATTCCAGCCTACGGCAACTGAAGGGAAGAATCCATACTTACTGGTATTGGCACCAAATGCTGAGTAACCATCACGACGGCCCGTTACTGTCAACAAATATTTACTCATATAAGAGTAATTGATTCTACCCATTTGTGAGAGTAATGTGTAGCCATTACCAGCAGATCCTGCCTGTTGTGTAGAGCCAGCACCTAAGTTGTAGAATGAAAGCGCGTCATTTGTAAAAATTCTTGAAGACGCATTGGAAGCAAAGTAGTCAACTTTTTGTGCACTGTACAAACCAGTGAAATCTATTCTATGATCACCTATTTCTTTGGTATAGGATAAAATATTTTCCAATACCCAATTGGTGGTTTCAGAATTGTTTATTTGTGCAGTTCCATTAAGATCATTAAACTGTCTTCCAGTATATTGAGCAAATCTATTGATGTTGTAGGTATAATTCCCATTAAGTCTGTAAGTCAAGCCAGGAATAATTCCAGGAGTAATATCAACATAAGCGCCGCCAGATAAGGTTTTTTGGCGATCTTCTCTATCTACAGTAAGCCCAAGCATTGGATTTAGAAAAAGCTGTTCCGGTGCCATAGGGAATATAATGAAATCACCATTATCATCTCTTGGCCTAGAGTATGGACTCATTGCTGAAGCGAGCAATAAATTCACTCTTCCTCCATCTTGATTTCTATCCGTAAAAAATGCGCTTGTTCCTACTTTGATATAATCATTGATTTTGGCATCAATATTTGTTCTGAAGGATGCCCTCCCAAACTGATATCCCTGCACTACCCCATCTTGATCAACTTTTGAACCAGACACAAAGTACTGTACATTCTCAGTGCCACCAGAAATACTTAAGTTATGTTCAGTTATTCTACCCTGCTGAGTGGCTACATCCATCCAGTCAGTTGTAATCCCATTGTTGAAATTATCAACTTCTGCAGCATTTGGGAGAATGTTTGTCATTGACAAATTGTTGGCAATCAGAAAATCTTCGTATTTCTGAATATACTGATCAGGACCCATTGGTCTGAGCAAGTTTGCAATGCCTTCTACACCAGTATAAGCACTATAATTGATTCGAGGTTTTCCGGCAGATGTAGAACCTCTTTTTGTTGTAATCAAAATAACACCATTCGCTCCTCTAGTACCATAAATCGCAACAGCCGACGCATCTTTGAGAATCTCAATTGACTCAACATCATTTGGACTAATATCATTGATACTTCCAAAAAAAGGAGAGCCATCTACAACGAGAAATGGACTTGTGTTTGCATTAATAGAGTTTACCCCCCTAATTTGAAGACCTCCTGTGCTACCTGGTACTGATGAGCCCTGAGAAACTTGTAAACCGGCTGTAG
Source organism: Belliella alkalica (assembly GCF_022549785.1). Taxonomy (GTDB): domain Bacteria; phylum Bacteroidota; class Bacteroidia; order Cytophagales; family Cyclobacteriaceae; genus Belliella; species Belliella alkalica. The sequence goes on along the minus strand of NZ_JAKZGO010000004.1, from coordinate 227,142 downwards.
TTCCTTGGATCGCTTGGGTAATATCAGTTACTGGAAGATTTGAAAGTCTATCTTTGGGAACTGAAGCTACTGAACCAGTGATATCAGATCGCTTTTGGGTACCATAACCTACCACAACAACTTCATCCAACTGACTGATATCTTCACTGAGTGACACTTCAATGAAGCCTTTGTTTGTAATGCTTACTTCTTGTGAAGAAAATCCAATAAATGAAATGGTAAGAATGGCATTGGGAGAACTTACATTAATACTGAACTTTCCATCAATATCTGTAACTGTTCCATTTGTTGTGTTCTTTTCTACAATAGTAACCCCTGGGATGGGTTCGCCATTTGCGGCTTCTTTTACAACTCCTTCGATTGTGCTTGATTGATTTTGGGCTTCAGCAAAATTTACAGCCAAAAAACAAACAAAAAGGATTATAATCCTTCGTATTAGTCTATTCATAATTAGATTGGGTTAATGTTAAATGATTTGTTTTGGACTTGTCGATATTTATCAACAATTGATTTCGGATTACTCTAGTTTTAGTGGTTTTTACATCTGGATTTGAACTATAAATTTGATTTTTTGGTAAAGAAACAAACAGTCAAAATTTAATTGTATCAATCAGCTATTTGACGATCTTTGAGCGATGTAATGATTGCGATTAAAAATTAATAATCTAAATTTAACGTACATTTAACGGTATCTTTAACCGTTAAAACCTGCTCTTATTTTGCTCAAAAGGCATTTTATCATGCCTTTGCTACTAATATTAACTTCTTCCAAAAATGGATCAATCCGAAAAACTTCAAGCTCTCAAACATGTCCTAGAACATAAGTTGTTCTCAAGATCCCCTTCTACTAGCATGTTGCTGAAATATCTTGTCGAAGCATCAATTGAGAATAAAGATTTAAAAGAGAATACCATCTCTATGGAGCTGTATGGAAAGGACTATGCTGATGAAAAAAGTGCCGCCCACATGCGTGTCAATATCTACCATCTTCGCAAAAAGCTAGAAAAATATTATAGCACAGATGGAAAAAATGACGAAATAACACTTGAGATAAAAAAAGGGCAATATCAAGTAGAATTCATAGAGCGCTCAAAAGACCCTCAGCTAATTATAAGAACACGAAGAAAAAAGAGATACTTTTTTATCGCCGCGGCGGTCTTGTTTTCAATAATCATTCTAGGATTGTCCATTTACAATAAAGATGTTCCTGTGTGGCAACCTTTCTTCAGTAACAAAAAGCCAACGACCCTATTTATCGGTGATTTCTTTGGAATTATGGGTAATACCGTAACGGGGAGAAATGGATGGAACAGAGACTATGAAATAAATAACCTCCAAGATTTTTATGAATTTTTGGAGCAAAACCCTGATAAAAAGGAAAACATTTATCCTGCAAACTATCCTTATGTCACAGGAATGGCCGCAAATGGCACCATGAATATCTCTAGACTTTTTCATTCAAACAAAAGTGATTTTGACATTCGCTTTACTTCCCAAACATCTATAAAAGACATTTCTGCAGTCAATTCGATCTATATCGGTCCTGTGAAAAACAAAAACTTATTCCTCGATCTTTTCAATGACAATAACTCAAAGTTCAAAATTGATCAATACACAATTACCTATAAAGATGCTGCTGCTGAAAGGGATACTTTGATCAACCTAAGCATTGAAGACGGAACTAGATACGAGCATGTAGTAGTATCGAGAATTAAAGGTCCAAATGGTACTGAACAATTTATGTTTTTTTCGGATCACGATATCGGTGTAAAAGCTACTACCGATAAATTCACTGATATAAATTGGGTAGAAAATGTGTTTTACAAAATGATCGGTGAAGAAGTTGAGTACTTCACAGCAGTCTTTTTGGTAAAAGGCAAAGAAAGGACAAGTTTAGAGCTTGAGTTATTGATTTGGGATAGGTTGTGATCGAGTCGTTTATTGATTCTGTGATTTTAAATATTATGATTATCCGTTTTTTTACCAGTAGAATCTGAATAATTGAATTAACCTGTGGTTTCGAACCAATATCAATAAATATCCAATATCTATTAGTATCAGTTTGCCAAAAAACAATCGTTTAATTGATTAGTGGCATGATTGCGGATAATCATATTAAATATAATCAACTTCAAAACTCTAAATTATATTTTTAGCCTAAATACGTTGACGGATTGTCCTTTTAGGGAAACTTGTATTTTTTTCTTTTGTATGGAAATGTCATTTTCTTCAGGAACAATCCTTTTTGGTTCTTTCAGACTGTGGGCTTCTGTCAAATCATCAGATTGCAGTTCTAGCCATTTTCCATTCCCTTTTCCTTTGTAATTTCCGTTTAGCCTTACTGTAAATGCTCTTGATTCGGTATTTGTATTGACAATTTTGAAAATCAACTCTTTGGTATTTTCATCATAGGTGGATGAAGCGTATATACCTTCTTCACCTGCCAATGTATTCCCATTCTCTGTTATTTGGATTATTTGGGTTCCTGGATTGGTGGAAAACAATTTTTGGACATAATAATTTGGTGTGGCATAAGAACCTAAATTGTCAAACCAAATCATATCTGGAGCCCACTGCCAGCCATCCACATGCGCCAATAGTGGTGCATAGGAAGCCAATCTCACAATGTCTGCATTTCTTTCCAGCCCAGTCATGAATGCTGCTTCAGACAAAGCTCCCTCCCAATTGTTTCTTTTCAAAGCATCGTTTTCAGTTGTCGAATGGGCTGCATATTCACCTGCGAATACCTTTGGTCCACTTCTATCATAATCATCATACCTTCGGGCATTTTCTCTAAACCATTCTGGGGATTTGTAATAATGCTCGTCAATCAATTCTGCATTTCTCGCTTTGAGTTCCTTCCACAAATAGTCGAACTCATGTCCGTCTGGTGAAGGTCCCGAAGTAGAGACAATAATTATCTCGGGATAAGCTGCTTTGATTGCTTTTTCGAAGATCTCTGCTCTTTCGATATATTGTGGCCCCCAATTTTCATTTCCCACACCTATATATTTCAGTTCAAACGACTCAGGATGACCCATTTCAGCACGTTTTGCCCCCCAATAGGTATCCGTCGATCCATTTGCAAACTCAATCAGATCCAAGGCATCTTGGACATATTCGTCCAAAGCAGCCAAAGGAACCATTTCCCCTGAATTGTATTGGCAAGCCAATCCGCAACTCAATATCGGTAGTGGTTCTGCTCCCAAGTCAGCAGCAAGCTGGAAATATTCGAAGAATCCCAATCCAAAAGATTGAAAATAGTCAGGTGCATTTCTGTGGGCAAACTCAATATTCCATCGATTGATCATCGTGCCGCGATCCTTCATATCGCCAATTGTATTCTTCCATTGATATCGGTTCTCAAGGTCAAAGCCTTCAACAATACAACCTCCTGGAAACCTCAAAAATCCAGGTTTCATATCTGCCAACAGCTGCACGAGGTCCTTTCTTAGGCCTCTTTTTCTTCCCATCCATGTATCCTCCGGAAACAATGAAATCATATCTATGTCCAACTCTCCTTCACCATCCAAAAGTACCTTGAAATTCACACCGTCTGCTGTCTCAGTGGCTTTCAACATTACTTCATACGATTTCCATTCATCTGTCAACTGATCGATTGTCGTTTCTGCCAAGATTTTCTTACCTTTCGTAATCTGTGCATTGATGCTCAGATTCTCTCCCTTAGCCACTTTAGCGATGAATGTCAATCGGTAATTTTCATTTTCCTTAACTGCCATTCCTCTAAATCCTTCATTGGACATCCCAAAGTTACCTTGGTCATTTAATCTCTGTATTTGGAGGTATTTCTTGTTTTTGCTGTCATCTAAATGTGGCTTCGTATAGTGATAGCCCATGGCTCCATCTTCTTGAATTCTCCTCCAACCCATAAAAGGTGAAGGAAACTCAAAGGAATAATTCTTGATCATCTCTGCATAGAGTCCGCCATCGGCAGCAAAATTGATGTCTTCAAAAAATAGTCCCCACATATCAGGTGCAATTGTTGCTCCCTTCTTGTTGATATCAATATCCAAAGTCATGTCTGGAGCTTGTGCTTGGGTTCCAATTATTGAGAAAAATAGGAATAAAATAGAAAGTAAGGTGAGTTTCATGATGGTAAGGGTTTATTAATCGTACAATACAAGTGCTAAAGATAATTAATAAATGTATTTTAAACACTTAAATTCATACGATTATCAGTAAAAATGCCAAAAAGTCAATTTCCATCAGGCTTTTGACTTGAGATTTTTTTACTCAAAGGCCAATAGAAATCTTCAAATTTTCTGGGTTTAGAAGGATCAAATTTGGGAATGTCAGCCTTTAGGTAATACTTCAAATCAAGCTCAGTATTTACCAATCCCTCTACTACACAATTTGCCAATTCGTAAGCGCCAAAGGTGCTGAAGTGCGTATTATCAGCAAAATCGGTGGATTGTCCTTCAAAAGTTCCTGCAGGAAAATGAACAAATGCTTTTTTGGAATTCTCAGGACCCATTGCCTCAAAAAGTACTTTACTCATAGCATTCAGATCGATCAAGGCTACCTTTTCTTCTATAGCCACTTGTCTCATAGCATCAGGATAATCTCCCAAAGTATTGACAATCTTACCTTCATTGTCGAAGTTTCTTCTGTACATCGAAGTTACCAAGACAGGGATTCCACCTTTTGCCTTAGCTTGCTCGATATAGTGCTTCAATTCCTCTTTGTAGGTAGTAAATGGCTCCAAGAAATTTGCTCCAGGTTTTTGATCATTATGAGTGAATTCTATAAATAGATAATCACCAGCTTTCATCAAGCTTAGGATTTTCTCAAGCCTTCCTTCTCTTTTGAAAGCCAAGAGACTTTCTCCAGACTCAGCATGGTTGGCGATGGAAACTTGCTGAGGATCAAAGAAAAAGGGAAACATCTGTCCCCAAGCAGCCCAAGGTTCATTGGCTTGGTCCACCACGGTGCTATTGCCAGCCAAGAAAACGGTAATGGCATCGTCAACTTGGGTGATTTCTACCGCGCAGATTTTGGGAAGGCTGCCGTTGAATTCCAAAGTCAATTTTCTATCCCAATGGAGATAGTCTTGCTCTCTTTCTTTCAGCGCAACTTTCTTTGCAATACCGCTAATTTCAGGATGGCGTACATTTACCATCATCTGCTTTGATATGATTTCTCTGGTGTATGTTGTCAATTTGTTTACCATCAATCTTCTGGATTCAGCTCTGACTATATTTTCAGATGAACCCTTTAGATCTCCAAAAGTCACTTTTACGCTATAATTTCCCTCTGGAACACTTACGGAAAAGTAAAAAGGTTCTTCGCTTTGAATAAACCCATTTTTAAAAGCCTTTCCTTTCCTTCTTTTGACAGATTCCAAACTTTGGATTTCTTCAAAACCATAGCCTTTATTTTCATCAAACAAATCCGTATCAGAAATCGCAATCCATCCCTTTTTGCTGCTAGCTGCTCCAAAATCAAATTTATAACTAACCAGATCTTGTGCATTGACACCTTCAAAAAGTAAAAAACCTAAGATAAAAATAGCGGTATACAATTTCATGATATTTCGGGTTCAAAAGAGCAGAAAAGGTTCTATTTGATTTAAACACAAGCTTCCAATTCAAATAAAAAAGTGAGGGTGCAAACCTCAATTGCACCCTTACTCTTCTATTTCACCAATAGTTGCAAAGAACTATCGTTGATTTCAAATTTATTTTGCTTAAGTAATCTGATAATTTCAGCTCCAGCAGCCACTACAGGGCCATAGCCATGTGCGGCAAACTTATTGACTGGTCTGTGGTAGTAGAATGCAGGGTCAAATGCCATTCCTGTTCCTACACAAGTACCCTCCACTTGTCCTTGTTCATTGACCATGGTGGCTACTGCATTCCAAGCCAAAATCGCCATTGGAGCATGTGCTTTTTCATTGATCCATCCTTCATTGACTGCAGCAGCTATACAATATGCATAGATCGCTGTAGCAGAAGTCTCAAGGTAAGAATCATTTTTGTCCAGCAACTGATGCCAAAATCCTGATCCTGATTGCAAAGCTGCCAAACCTCTAACATGCTTTTGCAACAAATCCATGATCATTGCTCTTCCTGGGTGACTTTCAGGAAGCACTTTCAATACTTCGATTTTTGTCAACAAAGCCCAGCCGTTTGCTCTAGCCCAATGGAACTCCGGATGTACATCCATATCAGCAACCCATCCATGCATATAAAGTCCTTTTTTCTCGTTGAACATTCTATCTGAGAAAAGTTTAATCTGCTTCACAGCTTCGTCAAAGTACTTTTTCTCACCTGTTTTCTTTCCCATCTGCGCGATCGCAGGAACGCTCATATACAGATCATCCAACCAGAGTGTATTATCCAATGGCCTGTTTCTTGCCAAAGTTCCATCTTCAAATCTAAATTCCTTATTCATAATATAATCCATGAAATTAGAAATCAATGGATCTACATTTGCATCTAAGCCATTGGCTTCGGTCTTGATAAATGAAGCACAAAGTGCTCCACAATCATCCAAAGCTCCCGGAGCGACGATTGAGTGAAGTGCATGTCTTTTGTTCCCCATTTTTTCAAAATGTGGATAAAGATCCGCCAAAAACTTCACTCTATTGTTTGTATAATCTGTGTAAGACTGATCACCAGTCACTTCTCCTGCCAAAAGCATCGCAGAATAAGTTACACCCCATTCGTAGCTCAAAAGTCTAAAATCACCTTTTTTCAAAACTGATTTTTCATCAACCTTGCTAAAATCTGTAATTTCGGAACCGCCTTCTTCTGTCAATATGGTCGTGTAAGTAGTATTCTCTAAATATCCTTTTACTCTATCCAAAACAGCTTTCACTTCTGAAACCTCAGGAGCACCATACGGAGTAGGATAATCTGGCTCCAACAAATGAAGCGGAGTATTACTGTCATTCATCTCCTTTTCTACAGGTGGGTTTTCCTCTGTCGTATTGGAATTTTCTCCAGATTGTGGTTGGCAATTCAATAGAAAAAACGCTGCCAAAAGGAGCATAAATGGATTGATAATTCTGGTTATAAGGTTGTTCATTGTGCTTTATGTAAAATATATACCTAATGTAATCCCAAAAATATGCTTATTAAGCAAAAAACTTTCCTGTAGTGTCTGAAAGTGGCTATTTAATTGTACAATCAATGACAGATAATGCCTTAGGTGTTTTTTAATAAACAAAAAAATCACCAAGGGACACTTTTAATCCCTTGATGATTTTTTTTAAAGGTTATGCTAAACTCTTGGATTAATACCCAGGATTTTGATAAGCTGATCTTGCTGCTTCATCCAATGGCGCTCCAGTTTCATCTGTCAATTGTACCAAGTAGTTGAATGGCCAAGGTCTGAAAGTATGGAAAGGTTGCATTTGTCCTTTTCCATTTCCATTCTGTCCATTTCCTCCTCCAGTATTGGAAGCCACAGGCCAAAGTCCTGTTCTGTTGGAAGCCATCTGATTGTAATGCATCACTCTGTCATAAAGTATTCCAGCATTATGAAGATCTTCCCACATAATCCCTTCGGCCAAGAATTCTCTGTTTTTCTCATTATAGATAAAATGGATAAACATGTCTCTTTTTGTGCCTACAGTAGGAATATAACCTTCACGGTTAGCTTCAGGCGTACCCGGAGTGAAGTGGTTTTCTGTTACCATGATTGCATTGTATGAATCGCCATTTGCAGCAAATGGAGGCTCCAATTCGGCCGCATCCAAATCCTGTGCTTCAGGATACCACTGTGCAAAGAGTGAAGGTCTGTTTTCTCCAGCCTTGAATGCCGCTCTTTGTCTCAGCACATTGATGTCACCTACAGCAGAACCATAGTCTCCTTTGCGACCATAAGCTTCTGCCCTAATCAAATAAGTCTCTGCCAAACGCATCAAAATCACATCTCTTGTGCCAGCTTCTGAGTTGAAGTTACCTTCGTCATTGCTACCACCTCTCAATGGATCGACGTATTTTTTTACAGACAAATATGGGGCAGTTTGCGTTGCCAATCCCATATTTGCTCCGTTGATAAACAATCTGTAATAATACCTTCCTGTAGTGGAAGATCTCACCCATCTTACCATAAACTGATAAGGTTGGCTCATTACTTCCATTGAATCCAAAGCATTTTCACGGTCATTTTCCAAATAGATAATAGCTCTTTGACCATTCTGAATTCTTCTATCACCAGCTCTCACTTCAGGTTGGTCAGCAGGCTTGTTGGCATTCCACCATGCTGCAGTTTCTGCAGTCCAAGCAAAAGATGAAGAATTAGAACCCATATTACTGATGTATTCATGTCTGAAGGTTTTTGCATACCTTGAGTCATGCATCTTGTCTTTGTAATTGTCATAGCCATGATCTGTGGGCTTGAATGTACCAAAAGGTCTTCCATAGATCATCGCCCTTGCTACTCCTGATTGCTCAGTGTAATTTCCAACATGGTAATTGACAGATCTATTTCCAAATCTCCCGTTCAGTCCTGTATTTACATCAAATTGACCTGCCCACAAAACCTCAGAGTGTGGACTTGTCTCAGAAATTGCCGGATCAAACAACATATCATAATCAGGTGCCAATCCTCCAGCTCCATCAATTACCTCGGAAGCTATCTGAATAGCATTGTCTAGATCTGTAGGAACATTTCCTTTATAAAGCATTCTCAAAGACTCTTCACTGCTATTTGCAAATTCTGCTGCCTGAGCTCTATTAAGGTAAAGCTTGGCCAAAAAATGACCAGCAGCCAATTTTGTCAATCTTCCCCTAGGGGCTGAACTTGGTAAATTTTCATAAGCAAAAGTTACATCTTCAATGATTTGTGTATAAATATCTTCGAGTGAGGCTTTGGGAAAGTGGTAAATTCCATCGTCAACTCTTCTCGGCTCCAGCAACAAAGGCACATCTCCGAGCTGATTGGAAACAAGATAGAATGCCCATGATCTTAAGAATAAAATCTCTCCTTTTCTCTGGTTTGCGAAAGCCTGATTTGTACCAAAAACTCCCGGAGCAATATTTTCCAACACATCCAAAGCAATGTTACAATTATTAATGTGAGGATATGCACCCATTGGCGCAAAGCTAGCATTACCAGCACCCAAGTAATTGAAAATATTACCTGCCACACTACTTAGATCATTTCCATAAATACCAACTTCCATTCTAGCCCAAGGAGGACTTGTGCTCATATATGCATCAGTTTCTGCTTGAGTAATTCTAGCACCATTGGCATCCCATTCGTGCTTTACTCTTGCATATACATATAGTCCATTGATAAGGGACTCCAAACCATTTTCGTCATTGTAATAATCCTGCGTCAAATTCGCGACTTGTCTTTCATCCAAAAAGTCCTGGCAGGAATTAAGCACGCCTACCGCTGCCAGAGCTAAAATCAATATATATTTTTTCATCTTTTTCTGCTTTAATTTGATTAAAATCCTGCTCTCAAAGTAAATACTAAACTCTGTGGTAGTATGGTGTTGTTATTCATCCCACCAAGAGGATCTCCAGAAGCATTTCTGTTTTCCCAAGCGGTATCATCATCAGGGTTGATTCCCCATCTGACAACGTCTCCTCCAAAAATAAACGGATTGACTATTTGCATATTCATCTGAAGGTTCGACATGCCCAGTTTTTCAATGTATTGAATTGGGAAATCGTAAGCCAATGAAATGTGTCTAACTGTTACGAAAGAACCATTATTAAACTGCATTGGATTAGCAATATTTTCTACGTTGGCTCCAATGGTTGGCATTGGCCAACGTCCACCAGGATTATCAAAGCTCCATCGATCATTTTCAACTCTTCCATTTGGAAATGTGCCTCCCATACTAGGGTATCCACCAAAATACGTCTGTCCAAATCGACCATAAGCCATCACACTCAAAGTCCAATTTTTATAATTGAAGTTATTTGTGATTCCACCCGTCCATCTAGGTTGTCTCGTACCGACTACAACTCTATCATCTCCATCGATTCTAAAATCTCCATTTTGATCTACTACCTTGACAGTACCTGGATAGAAGTTATGTCCATTTGCATTGAAAAGTGCCATTTGCTCCAAATCTTCCGGAGTATTTTGCCAGATTCCTTCATGTCTGTAATCGAAGAATGAATGTATAGGATAACCGATGAATAGATTGTTGGCAATCATATCTTCTGCGCCATTGACAAGCTCAAGGATCTGCTCTCTGTTGGCACCGAAGTTGAAATCTGTCTGCCAAGTAAAACCATTTCTCTCAAGGTTGATAGTGGAAAGAGTCAATTCTATACCTCTATTTCTCGTGCTACCGATATTTTCGAATTTCTGAACATACCCTGTAACTGCAGGAACTGATCTACCAAAAATCAAACCTCTGGTAGTCATATCATACACTTCCAAAGCACCACTTAATCTTCCATCAAAAAGGCCAAAATCCAAACCAGCATTCCACTGAGTCGTTTTCTCCCAACCTAAATCAGGATTCTGTACAAGCTGAGGCAAAAATCCAATAGCAGCATCACTTCCAAACACATAAGGGTTTTGGCTCAAAGGCCCAGTCGTGGTATAAGGATTGACAGCTGAGTTACCTGTCACACCAAAACCAAATCTAGGCTTCAATTCATAAATCCAATCTACATCTCTCAAAAAGCCTTCCTCTTGCATCTTCCAAGCTGCAGAAAACGATGGGAAAAAGTCCCACTTGTTTCCAGGTGCCAATACTGATGATCCATCATATCTACCAGAAGCTGTCAATAGGTATTTGTCTTTCAATGAATAATTCACTCTCAACATCCATGATTGAAGGGTGTTTTCAGTAAATGATGAACCATAACTATCAGGACGACCTACTGTGTTCGAATTAAGGGAATACCATTGACTGGCTGGAATCACAATATTAGATACACTCATTCCCATTCCTTCTCTTCTAGAATACTGGGAAGATTGTAGTAAGGTAAATCCAAAGACATGATCTCCAAAGGTTTTGTCTGCAAACAATAAGTTTTCAGCAACCCACGAGAAATTTTCATCTTTTGACATCCCCGCGGTATTTGGTCTGAGGTTAAGGTGGTTTGAGGAATTTGGACCAGTCCAAGAACCATTTCTAAAGTTTCTAATTTGTCCTCCAAAATTCACCCTGTATTTCAACCATGGGGTAAAAGTCACTTCAGAGAAGATATTAGCCAATATAGAAGTGGTTCTTCTTTCATTTAATGATTGATCAATATCCATCAAAGGGTTCCACAAGTTCAAGTTCCCTCCTGGATTAGGAATCAATTCACCTTCAGGAGTTCTAGGGACTGCATAAGGAAATTGATTATTTGCTCTTGAAAACAGATCTTTTGATCCAGTATTACTCGTATTAGGCCCCATAAACCCATAATTTTGGGTAGAAAATGATCCCAATACTGAGGATCCGACAGTCAACCATTTGGTTGGGGTTACATCTCCATTGATATTAAGTGTAAATCTTTCAAAATCTTGATCCTTCTGTACACCTGTTTGATTGTGGTATCCTAAAGATAAATACAACCTAGAATTTTCTGTTCCAGAAGAAAGTGACAATTGGTGGATATTTGTGATCCCTTGTCTGGTCACATCATCTTGCCAATTATGATTCCCAACATTATTTGAATTGTAGATAGGAACTTGATCTGGCCAGCCTAGAGCTCTTTCCTCGGCAGTAGTTGGTCTAGTTCTTGGCGTCACACCAAATTCTTCCCATTCATATCCTTGCCATACCATATCCCTAGCGATAGGATCCTGACCAAGACCCATTACTTGTTGATCCAAAAAGGGATCTGGGTACCAAGGCTGTGCACGTTCGTTCAAATTTTCATTGTTCGCATCCCCATAAAGTCTTCCGTTGATCAACGACTGTCTCCAAAGATCTACATACTGTCCACCATTCATCCAATCGGTAAGGTTCCTGTATGAATCCATGGAAACTGTAGCACTATAATTTACTTTTATCTGTCCTTTTTGTCCTTTTTTGGTCGTCACCAAGATCACACCATTTGCTCCTCTAGATCCATAGATCGCTGTAGCTGATGCATCTTTCAAAACTTCTATTGATTCGATATCATTGGGACTAATGTCATTCAATGAAAATGAACTTACACCCAATTGAGATACGATCGGAATTCCATCAACCACATAAAGCGGCTCGTTGGAAGCATTGATTGATCTATTACCACGAATTCTGACAGCAGGCAGTTCACCTGGACGCATGTTTGTAGTCACATGGACACCTGCGGCATTTCCCTGAAGTGCTTGGGAAATATTGGCAATTGGCCTTTCTTCCAGCTCTCTTGTCCCCACACTTGTGATGGCACCAGTCAAGTCACTCTTTTTCTGAGAACCATAACCTACCACGACTACTTCTCCGAGTTGCTGCAAGTCTTGTGAAAGTTCAATGTTAATTGTGTTGGTAGACCCTACACGCATTTCTTGTGTAACATATCCAATAGATGAAAATACCAGTACAGCATCATTATTTGGTACAGTAATACTATATACTCCTTCAATGTCTGTAACTGTTCCATTTGTGGTGCCTTTGATGACCACGTTTACACCTGGCAATGTAACTCCATCTTCCTTGTCGGTAACAACTCCTGTGATAGTTACATCTCTTACCTCCTCTATATTACTAGCATGGGAAACTGTCAGGCCTAAGGGAATCATCAACGCTACCAATAGCGTCAGACGAATCCTAAAATAGTACTGAAGCAATAAAATTTGTTTCATTTGATTTGGGGTTTGATTTTAGGTTTATTATGTTATATAAATAGTTGGAAAATTCATTTATCAATTTTCTAGAAGCCTAGTTCTTAGATTTTTAAATTGAAAGATTTATAAATTTACATGGATGAAATAGGAAATCAATCCTGTTCTGTCATGCACACATTCGGATAAAATGAAATTAGTTAAAAAAGTAAGCTTGCTAATCAGGTTAGGACAGGATGGGTAAATCGCAAATTTGCCATAGATTTCCGAAGACTCTAAAACAGTTTAAAATCTATAAAAAAATTATTTCTAATTCCTATCGAAAATATTGTTCTATTATCCTCGTATGCCAAATTACACCATCATTTCTAATAATTAGGGCATTATTTAAAAGTTACCAAAGCCAAAACCCATGAACCAAAAAAAATTCCAATACTTTAGTTTAAAAGCCTTATTTCTTGTTGTATTTATATGTGCTTTGACAAGCTTCACAAATGTAAACCTGATATCCTCGGATTCTTCTGAGAAAACAAATATTTACTTAATTGGTGACTCCACTGTCCGAAATCAATCTGGAACTGGCGGACAAGGTCAATGGGGTTGGGGTACATTTTTACAGGATTTTTTCGACAGTACAAAAGTGGAGGTTCATAACCATGCCATGGCAGGTAGAAGCACAAGGACGTTTGTAAAAGAAGGTCGATGGGAAAAAGTGATGGAAAACCTCAAGCCTGGGGATTATGTCATCATGCAATTTGGTCACAATGAAGGCAGTCAGCCTGATACGACAAGAGCAGGATATCGTGGAGTTCTGAGGGGAATGGGTGATGAAACCAAAGAGCTAACCTGGCCAGATGGCACAAAGGAAACAGTTCATACTTATGGTTGGTACTTGATGAAATTCATCGAAGATGCCAAATCAAAAGGTGCAAATCCGATAGTCGCTTCCATGATTCCAAGAAATAAATTTCAAGAAGGATCTGTAGAACGAGCCGGTATGGATTTCGGACTTTGGGCGAAGGAAGCTGCTAGAAAAGGAGGTGCGGAATTTATAGACCTAAATGGAATTGTTGCTGACCAATATGACAAATGGGGTCAAGAAGTAGTCAAAGGCCTTTTCGAAAAAGACCACACCCATACCAATGAAGCTGGTGCTAGGATTAACGCTTGGTCAGTCATCCAAGGAATCAAATCCCTTAAAAATGAAAAACTCCTTTCCCTTTTACCAGCCAAAAAACCAACCTTGTACCTGATTGGAGATTCTACTGTCAAAAATGGTCAAGGTGATGGCGCAGGAGGATTATGGGGATGGGGAGATTTTATAGCCCCGTATTTTGACGAAGAAAAAATAAAAGTGGAAAACCACGCTTTGGGAGGGACGAGTTCACGAACATTCCAGACTTATGGACTTTGGCAAAAAGTACTTGGAAAGATTGAGCCTGGAGATTTTGTCATTATGCAGTTTGGACATAATGATAGCAGTCCACTGGATGACGAAGCTCGAGCTAGAGGAACCATTCGAAGTGCCGGTTTGGAAGCACAGCATATCTACAACCCAATTACCAAGCAGCAAGAAACCGTATATTCATATGGACAATACCTTCGCAATATGATTCTGGAAGCCAAAGCAAAGGGAGCTACAGCCATCGTCTGCTCTTTAGTGCCAAGAAATAGCTGGAAAGAAAACAAAGTCAACCGAGCATCTGATGGATACGGACTTTGGGCTAAACAGGCTGCTGAAAATTCCGATGCGATCTTCATAGACCTCAACGCAATCATTGCTGATGCTTATGATGAAAAAGGCGAAGCTTACGTTAGAGAACATTATTTCAATACAACTGATCACACGCATACCATTGAAGCTGGAGCAAAATTCAATGCGGAAGCTGTCGTAAAGGGAATTTCCTTGGAGCCTGAAAATCCGTTAGCTGGATTTTTGAAATAGACGTCTGCTAATTGAAAAGTAAAAATATATACATCTTTCTTGTCTCTACAATTAGTTATTAGCGCAAAGGATCAGAGAAATTCAAGGAAATATAAAGGCGTTGATTTATGGAAACACAAAATAAGGGAAAGGTATTAGTTTGTGGAGACACAAACCAAGAGAAAGGTGTTGGATTGCGGGAACACAAACCAAGGTCCCAAACCAAAGGGATAAGCTATTTTTCTATTTCATAAAATTTTGGAGATCCATTTGGTGACACAGATAACTGATCTAGGACAATACCAGTCTGATTTACATATACCTTCAAAACCTGTTTTCCTGATTCTGTAAAGCTAATTGGGTAAATGACCTTTGCATGATTCTGAAGTGTATTTTGTTTCCATTCTTCGCTTCTACCTCGGGTATTGATAGAATGGCTTTTACCAATTTTTCCATTGATCTCCAAAGTCACTTCATGGTCAAAATCATTGGCATGTGTAGGGATTAATCTAAGCTCTACATTGTAGTCTCCTTTTTCTTTTATGTCAAAATGGTATTCTAAGTAGGGCTGTGCTTCTTTATCGAAAACAAAATTGTCAAAAGGAAATAAAGTGACTGCTTGGTCACTATACCCTAATGCCTCCACAGTTTTCCATTCGTAATCTCCTGAGCCTTTTGAATTGACATAATCCTTTGCCTGAATAGCAATTGGTTTTGGAAGTTTACCGCCGTTTTCTGAATCAATTGATATCCTTTCATTTTCTTCCAAATGAAAAGTAGGCATAGAAAATACAGGGAGATTTCTCGGATTCATGGACATCATGCCATTCCATTTTCCAGTACTTATTTGCTGGTTATAAATCTCTGTTAAATTGATGATATTTTGGTATGCCGCCTCTACCCGTTTTGTCAATTTTTCTTTCTGCTCTGGATTCTTCTCCAAAGCCGCTTGCTGAGCGAAGAGGAACTTGTGATTCATCGACGCTGCTGCACGTACAGGATAAGAAACCAATTGGAAAAATGCATCTTGCCTATGGTCTGGAATATCTTCTTGAATGGCTTCTAGTCTGCTTACCAAATTGCTGTATGCTTCAATCCTTCTGCTCACCTCATCATTGTCTTGATCAGCTAAAAATGCGCCCATTCTTGTTTTGGTAGTAGGCTCAGTCTGACTCCAACCCATGTATTCTGGTTTTCTAAGTACTGCCAAGCGATAGTATTCCTGCATGACTTCAGTAATTTCCTTGGCATGGATTTCCCCAAATTCTCGAATACTCCAATCCAAAAGATGTTTGTTAATACTCGATTCGCTGATCGCTTTAACATCCCAAGCCATATCCAAAAATAGTTCTGTGGTATATTCTGCAGGTTTGATATCCCCAACATTGGCTATCCAGATTTTTTTTGCTCCGTTTTGGTAAGCCCTGGTCATTTCGTACCAGATCAATCCAGGCTGTGTCGTGGAAAGCCAAAGGTAATCATGTGGCCTTCCCCAATAGCTCAGATGGTAATAAACCCCACTGCCTCCTTTACGATTTTGCTCTTCTGCTTTGCCCAATCTTCGGATATAGCCGTAGTTGTCATCAGACCACATCAAAGTCACATCATCAGGAACTTTCATTCCTGCATCATATAGCTCTAGTACTTCCTTGTAAAGCGTAAAAACCTGTGGAATTTCCTCAATTGGCTTTTGGTAGGTCTCTTGAAGCATTTGTCGTTGATCCGAAATGATCGTTTCGAGCAAGTCAACCCTTTCTTCGGTACTTGCATCTCCTTCCATACCTGAATCATGGATTCCTCGCATTCCCAAAGTCACTAAGCCTTTTACATCTTTTGTCTCCGTGATTCTCTCCTGCCAATACGCTTTGACTTGGTCACTGTTCGAAAAATAGTTGAACTCCCCATATCTGGATTTGTCCCATTCATCTACATTGTTTCGAAGCATGGGTTCAGCATGTGATGTACCGACGAAAATCTGGTATTTTTCCGCCATTTCCTTATTACCTGGAATCTTGAAAAATGCCTTGGTAGATGGATGCATGGCCGGCCAAATCGTGTTTGCTTTCAAGCGAAGCAGCAATTGGAAAATCTTTTCGTAAGTTTTTGGTCCAATATCTCCTGTCTCCGGTTCAAAAGTCTTGGCTGCCCATGGTTGCAAGCCCCAATCTTCATCATTCAAGAATATTCCTCGATATTGGACAGATGGACCTGATATTAACTTTCCATTTGGCACATTAACGGACACAATTTCTTTCTGTTGTACAACCACATCTGCCCACCATTTCCATGGAGACACGCCAAGCATTTTTGCCAATTCAAAAACTCCATAAACTGTACCCCGAACATCACTTCCGACGATACAGAGTGATTTTTGATTTTGTTCGATGATAAAATTCTCCCACTTATTTTCTAAGTCAATAGCGAGTTTTGCAGATAAATTTTTCCCAATAGAATTTCCAACAGTCCCTACATAAATCCCTACTTTTTGCTCATCTAAATCATCCACATACTGGATTGCAAAACCTTTTCCTGTCATCATCTGAAGATCTTCCAACAAGTCCTTGACAGCCCATTTTACAAGATCATCTGCTTCTTGATCTAGATAAATGTTTGTTTGAAATTCTTCATCGGCTATAAGAAATTCGGCTGTTTTTTGGGTTGAACAAGCAGAAATAGAAATCAGGAAGATTGAAAATAAAATGGCTTTCTTCATAGGTTTATGAAATAGATACTGATTGGTAATGGTGTAATGTTTTTCGATTGTCAAATAAAATATTTTTTGGCATCGTGCAAAACGGCTGACAATAGTTATCACGCTACGCCCATGCGCCTAGGCGTAGCGCACAAGGATTATAAGTCGATCGGCTATATGTGTATCAATTGGCTTAAAACACATCGATTTGTTTGGCTGCTGGCAAGGAAGCAGGTACCCCCATATAATTTAATTTACATGCTATTGATATTGCTGAAAATCTTATTTGACATAAATAAACCAAATTCAATCAACTTAACCATCCTGTAGTATGATATTCCAACGCTACAGGACAAATCAGGATGGGATGTTCAATTTATCATACTAACTTTAAGATTTACTTAATCAAACCTTAAACCTTAAAATTTAATGAAAGAATTATTTGACTTGAGTGGCAAAAATGCCCTCGTAACAGGAGCAACTCACGGATTGGGAATGGCAATGGCTACTTCTTTGGCAAAAAGTGGTGCTAACTTAATTTTCAACGACATTGATCAGTCAAAAATTGATCAAGCGATCAAAGATTACGCAGAAAATGGCATTACTGCACATGGATACCTTTTTGATGTAACTGATCAAAAGGCAGTAGATGAAAACATCACAGCAATAGAGAAAAAGTTTGGTCCGATTCATATTTTAGTCAACAATGCAGGTATCATCATGCGCGTTCCAGCTTTAGAGATGGATCCGGAGGATTTTAGAAAAGTGATTGATATAGACTTGGTTTCTCCTTTTATCATGTCGCAAAGAGTGGCTAGGACAATGAAAGAAATCGGTGGAGGAAAGATCATCAACATCTGCTCTATGATGAGTGAGTTGGGTAGGGATTCTGTATCAGCGTATGCTGCTGCAAAAGGCGGTTTAAAAATGCTGACAAGAAACCTAGCCACCGAATGGGCAAAATACAATATCAACGTGAATGGCATAGGACCGGGATATTTTGCTACTTCCCAGACTGCTCCAATCCGAGTTGGCGGTCATCCATTCAATGAATTTATCATCAATAGAACTCCAGCGGGTCGTTGGGGTGATCCTGAGGATCTTCAAGGCACGACTGTTTTCCTCGCCAGCAAAGCAAGTGACTTCGTCAATGGACAAGTGATCTATGTAGATGGTGGAATCTTGGCTACAATTGGCAAGCCAGCAAACGAGTAGACAGGAAACTAAAATAAAAACCACAGGCTAGCAATTTCTTCACTATTTTCTTTAGAAGAGAAAAAAGGAAACTTAGCAAGCCTGTGGTTCTAATTCCCCTCCTGCTACACTTGGCAGCGACATTAGATCAAAGTTGGACTAAAATAAAAAAAAGCTAACTTCAATATCATTTTTAGAAAAGTGAATTTTTCAAAAAAAAATATTTCGATATAATTAAAAAAATATGCAGATTTTAGGTAAATAGCAATCCTATATGTTTTCATTATAGTAGGTAGGATGTTAGGATTGGGTTAAGCTATTTGATCGAAAGCAAGTAAAATTCTTTAAAAATTTATAATAATATGTATATCTGCTTTCTTACCAGTCGCGAAAAAGTTTGATATTTATTAAGTTAATTAATACTCTTATCGACTACTACGAAACAACGATTTTCCGCATGATTTTATAGGAAAATTGATCTCTTGATGTCATTTCGGGTAATCATAAAAAAATAAAATACAGATCTCTTAAGTCAAAGCAAACTATTTGAATCATAATGGCTTGAAAAAGCATCAGTTAAATTTTAACATATGGAATTATTTGAAAATTTAGACCCTTTGCTCAGAACTTTTTGGTACGTAGCGATTCCAACAAGCTTGATTTTTGTAATTCAAACTATTTTGACATTTGTAGGCGGTGATGCTACAGATGGTTTGGAAGCGGATTTTGAAGGCTATTTGGGCGAAGTAAATGCACCATTTCAGCTTTTTTCACTGAGGAATCTAATTAATTTCCTTTTGGGATTCAGTTGGACTGGAATTTCCTTTTTTACTAGCATTTCCAACAAGACCATTTTAATACTTTTGGCTATTGCGATAGGGTCTTTGTTTGTCTATCTCTTTTTTCTGATCATCAATCAAGTTCGAAAATTGGCAGAGGACAATTCTTTTAAGCTTTCTAATACCTTAAACAGGACTGCAGATGTGTATCTAACGATTCCAGGACACAAAAAAGGAAAAGGAAAAATCATGATTAGTGTAAATGGAGCTTTTCATGAACTCGATGCGGTAACTGAAAACGAAACTATTCCTTCAGGCGCTGTTGTCAAAGTAGTAAGAATTGATAGTAATAACCTTTTAATAGTAGAAACACTCTAACCAAATCAATTTTATGTCACCAATGATAATTGTTGTAGTTGCGGCAATCGTTTTGTTCGTAACAATCCTGGCATTAGTCTCAAGGTATAAGCGATGCCCTTCTGACAAAATCCTAGTAATATATGGCCGAACTGGAGGAACTTCCGCGAGATGTGTCCATGGTGGAGGCGCATTTATCTGGCCCGTGATTCAAGACTTTGCTTTTTTGGACTTGAAACCACTTTCTATCGAAGCCAACTTGACAAATGCACTTAGCCGTCAAAACATCCGTGTAGATGTACCTTGTAGGTTTACAATCGCAATCTCCACAGAATCAGACAGCATGAATACAGCAGCTGAAAGGCTTCTTGGCTTGTCTTCAGAGCAGATTCAAGAGCTTGCAAAGGATATTTTGTTTGGGCAGCTGCGTTTGGTTATAGCCACAATGACTATCGAGGAAATCAATTCTGATAGAGATAAGTTTCTTGAAAACATTTCAAAAAATGTTGACAGTGAATTAAAGAAAATAGGCTTAAAGCTAATCAACGTAAACGTAACTGACATCAAAGATGAATCAGGTTACATTGAGGCTCTGGGTAAAGAGGCTGCTGCCAAAGCGATCAATGAGGCAAAAATCAGCGTAGCCGAGCAGGAAAAAATCGGGGAAACAGGCAAGGCGCTAGCAGATAGAGAGAAAGATACGCAGATAGCAGAAACACACAGAGACCGTGACGTAAAGATCGCCATCACCCAAAAAGACAAAGAAATCAGTATAGCAACCGCTCAGAGAGATGAAACTATCGGTAAGGCTGAAGCAGAAAGAGATACAAGGGTAAAAACTTCCGAAGCAAATGCCGTTGCGATCAAGGGGGAAAATGAGGCTAAAATCTCGATAGCACAATCAGAAGCAAATAGAAGGGAAAAGGAGGCAGAAGCCCTTAGAGTAGCCCTCGCTTCTGAGAAAGTTCAAGAAGCTAAAGCTTTGGAAGAGTCTTATGTAGCAGAGCAAAGGGCTGAATTAGCAAGGTCTGAAAGAGAAAGATCTACCCAAATTGCAAACATTGTGGTGCCTGCCGAGATTGCAAAACAAAGAGCAATCATCGAAGCACAAGCTGCTGCCGAAACGATCAGGGAAAATGCAAAAGGTGAAGCTGATGCTATATTTGCGAAAATGGAAGCTGAGGCTAATGGTCTATATGAAATTCTTACAAAGCAAGCAGACGGGTACAGACAAGTCGTAGCAGCTGCTGGTGGAGATCCGACGAAAGCGTTCCAGTTGTTGTTGATAGAAAAACTACCTGAACTTGTAAAAACACAAGTAGAAGCAGTGAAAAACATCAAAATAGATAAAATAACAGTTTGGGATTCTGGAAATGGACAAGCTGATAATGGGAATTCCTCTACCGCAAACTTCGTCTCAGGAATGATGAAAACTGTGCCTCCACTCAATGATCTATTCAACATGGCTGGGCTGAATCTGCCTACATATTTGAAAGGACCTGATGAGGCAGACAATCAATCCGAAGACAAAGAAGGTAAATAATGCGTAAATAATAAACCGGTAAGTTTCCCAAAAGCAAAACTTCAGAACATTCTAAAGAGATTGATTTACTTGGAAGAAACTTACCGGTAATTTTTTAGGCAGTATCCAAAACATACACTACCAACTACCACCAGCTCCACCACCACCAAAAGATCCTCCTCCGAACCCTCCGAAACCACCACCGCCGCCAAAACCTCCTCTTCCAGAAGAGAAGTCACCGAACTTTCCTCTTCCACTTCCTTTGAGCATATTGGCAAGCATTATTGTGGTGAAGAGGTCTACTCCTCCCCCTTTACCACCCATGTGGTTATCATTATCTTTTCTGTTTTTGATCATTGGAAGAATGACAAAAACGAATATGAAAAAAAGAAACATAAATATAGCTCCACCACCATTTCCACTTGAAGTAACTTTCTCCGCATCGTACTCACCAGAAGCAAGTTTGAAAATCATATCTGTTGCTTTATCTAAGCCAGTATAATAATCTTCCATCCTGAAGTTTGGTACAATAAGCTGCTCTACGATTCTTTTGGCAAGTGCATCGGGAATAGCTCCTTCCATACCATACCCTGTCGCTATGAAGACTTTTCGATCTTTCATTGCTGCCAAGATCAATATTCCATTGTCTTTGTCTTTTCTGCCTATTCCCCACTTATCTCCAAGCTGAAACGCATAATCACTGATATCATAGGGCCCAATAGAGTTGACCATTACTATAGTCACTTGGGACGAAGTGCTATCATTGTAAGCTACTAACTTTCTCTCAAGGCTTTGAATTTCGGAAGATGAAAGGGTTTTAGAAAAATCATTGACCAACTTTGGAGGGTTTGGTACTGCTGGAAAATCCCCTTGTGCCCAAGCGAATGAACTTATCAAATACACAAAAAAGAAAAGCAATAGTGGTTTATTTTTCATAATGTTTTTGTGGATTCAATTTTAGCCAAATGAGATTTCATCAGGCAATTCATTTTCATCTCCTTTTTGATCATAAGGAAAATGCGACTGGAGTTGTTGTCCAGACATTTCTATACCTTTTCTTAATCCTTCGGTATATTTCCCCTGACGGAAATGTAGGGCCATTTCTTCTTTGATGTTTTCCCAAAAATCTTTGGGAACAACTCGATTAATACCTGCATCCCCCAAAATCGCAAATTTGTGATCATCCACTGCAAGGTAGAAAAGAACAGCATTGCGATTTTGGGTTTTATGCATTTTTAGCATTTCAAATACTTCAGCAGCTCTATCAAGGACATCAATTTTACAGTGACTTTCGATATGTACTTGGATTTCGCCTGAGGTTTCTCTTTCAGCTGCATGAATCGCAGCTTCAATGATGCTTTTTTCCTCTTTGCTGAATAATTGTTCTGCCATGGTTTTGTTTAATTAAAATTGTACTGTAGGGGCGTTTTCAGATCCTGCCGCTGCTTCAAAGTATCCTTTGCGCTCAAATCCGTACCAACCAGCAAATAAGTTGTTTGGAAATGTTCTCAAGTTTGAATTATAAGATTGTACTGATTGGTTGAAGTTTCTTCTCGCTACTGCGATCCTGTTTTCAGTACCTTCCAATTGCGCCTGAAGCTCAAGGAAGTTTTGATTGGCCTTCAGGTCAGGATAACGCTCCACTGCTACCAAAAGTCTACTCAAAGACCCACTCAATTGATCTTGGGCTTCTTGGAATTTGGCAATGTTTTCAGGAGTCAAGTCATCAGCTTGAAGTGTGATTGATGTAGCTTTTGCCCTTGCTTCAATCACTCCAGTCAATGTTTGTTGCTCAAAATCAGCGTACCCTTTCACAGTGTTTACCAAGTTTGGAATAAGGTCAGCCCTTCTTTGGTATTGAGTTTCCACCTCAGCCCATTCTCCATTGATGGTTTCCTCGGTTTGTACAAAAGTGTTGTAAACACCCACAGCTTTGGTGTATACAAATAGCCCTATCAGGGCAATTACAATAATTGGAATTAATGCTTTTTTCATAGTTTTGATGTTTTTAAAAACATTGCAGGTATTTGACGTAAATTTAGGATAGAGGTTTGTTTTTTATGCAAAATTCACTGATTTTTTAAAAAAGTGAGGGTCATTTACGCTTAAAACTCAATCATGATCTTGATCCTAAAAACCATCAGAGGACCTGTTTTTCAGAAAACAAATGTACAAAAAAGATGCATAAAGTGCCAGTTTTTGGGAAACAGCCAAAACTAGCTTTAATAGTAATTTATAGAACTAGATTTTTAAGAAAACTCCTCTGTATTGACAATCAGATTTTTTAAGTAGATGGAAAATGTAGTTCCTATCCCTACTTCACTTTCTACTTGAAGGCTACCGTCGTGAGCCCTAATCTGTTCTCTTACTAGATAAAGCCCAAGTCCTTTGCCTTCTACATGAGAATGAAATCTTTGGTAAAGGCCAAAAAGTCGATCACGATATCTTTTCAAGTCTATTCCAATACCATTATCCTTAAATTCAATTACAGTAAATTCATCTTGAGTGAATGTACTGATGGAAATTTTCAGATCCCTGTCAGGATGCCTATACTTAATTGCGTTTGTTGTCAAGTTTGTAAGGAAGTTTTCCAAATGAGAATAGATATAGTTGATACATGAAGCTTTGGTAAAGTCTTTGATAATTTCGGCGCCAGCATCATCTATTTGTTTTGATAGACTTCTTTCAATATTATTAATAATATGGTCAAAACTTACAAGTTCAATTTTTGGAAGCTTATTTTTCTTTATAGCTACCACATCGATAAGATCCTGCAGGGTATTATTTAATATCGTAGTGGCAACCCTGAGGTTTTCAATTATCTCTTTGTTGTCAGGGTCAGAAGAATCCTGATTGTTGTACAACTCCAGCAAAGAAGTAATATTAACTATTGGCGCTCTCAAATTATGAGAAATAATGTAGGCAAACCGTTGTAGTTCTTCGTTTTGCGATTTGAGATCTTTGATTAAATATGTACGTTCTTCTTCTGCATTTTTTGACTCTGTAATATTTTGTGTAACCAATAGAACCCTGTCAATTTTCCCGTTATTATTTACTAAAGGGACTCCATTTTTCAAATAATTCTGATCGCCAATTGTAATCTCAAAAACTACAGATTCACCTATCAACACTTGCACTAAATGTTCTTCTATTTTTTTTGCTGTAGCCTCGTCATATTTTTCAAAAAGAGAAGAACCTATCAAAAAATTTGGATTTATGCCTTGCTGTCTATATTCTTCACCATCGGTGTATACATAATTGAAGGAAGAGTCAAGTACTTCTATGGTACCCTTGGGGAAGTTTTCCGCAATACTCCTAAAAAGCTGCTCGGATGCAAGAAGTCTTTTTTCATAGGAAATTCTACTAAGTTCTGCACCGATCCTATCTGAAATCACACTCATTACATTTTCATAAGCATTACTCACATGCATTTGTCTTGACCCAATCAAAACTAGCATTCCTAATTTATTCTTATTTATATCAGAAAGTGAGACTCCCATATAGGAAGAAGCATTCATTTTTGATAGGTCACTATCCAATGGGAAAATTTTCTGTACGTCTTGAAGAATAATCAATGGTACATCAGAAGACAATGTTTTTTCACATGGAGAATGTGGGATATTGTAAGTAATATTCTGAGCTTTCTCTCCTTTACAGTGAATCGATATAGTGGTGGCTGTGTTGCTTTGTTCATTGATCTCCGCAATAAAACAATAGTCCATGTTCAACCTTTCAGAAAGTAGTAAAGTAAGCTCATCAAAGAACTTCTGACCACTGTACTTGGAAGTCCTTTCTGTCAATTCTGACAAAACATTGTGTACATACTCCTGCTCACTGATGTCCTCAAGTATTGCTTGATAGTTTTTTCCGCTATCTATTGACTTTGCATTGACACGCAAATGATAAAGTCTGTTTGTAAAAAAAGTGATGTATGGACCTTCATATTGACCAAAACCTTTTTCGATAGAATCTCTAAAGGACTGAGTGATAGGCTGACCTCTAGTGAGATCAAATAGGTTTTTACCAATTATTTCTTCTTCTGAAATCAGACCAATGTGTTCCAGAAAACTTTTATTTGCAGCTAGAATTGTACCTTCTTTTGTATAATTAAATATCGATACGGGATTCTCATCAAATAGCGTTTTGTACTTTATCAGGTTGGTTGTAAACTCTTCTTCTTTAAGCTTTCGATGTGTAATATCAACATACAAACCAGCCCAAATGGATTCATTTTGATGCTTTTTAAGCCGATTTGATGCTCCATAAATCCATTTTATGCTCCCTGACTTAGTTTTTATCCGAAATTCAGACTCGAACTTTTGATTCTTAAAGTAGGCATTTCTATCTGCTAAAAGAACATCATTAATATCTTCTCTTAAAATCAATTTTTCAAAAGCTGCCTCATCTTGAAGCATTTCATAAGGATGCAACTCAGCCAACTCCATGCTACCTTCACTAATAAAAATGTACTGATGAGTACCATCAGGGAAAGCTTTGAGCATGTAAACTATCCCGGGAACTACACCTGTGAGTTCATCTAATATATTTTTGTTTTCTAGAAGCTCCTTTTCTATCTCTTTAAACTCTGAAATATCAGAGATGATTCCAAGTATAATCTCCCCACCGCCATCATCATTGATGATAGTCCTTTTTTCATCTTGCAAAAATACATATTGCCCATTGGCATGCAGATATTTGTACACAATGGTATTGGAGTATTCAAAACCACGATTAAAAATCACCCTGTCATCAGGATGTATATGTTCCACCCATTTACCTTTAGATATACCATCCAAAAATCCTACATCATAACCCAAAACTTCTCTGACAGCGCCAGAAAATCTCATTTCTTCTGACTCTGTGTTGTATTCATAATAAATAAAATGGTTTTGTGACTCCGATGGGTCGATTTCCAAGAGTCCCGACTCCAACGCTGACTGTGACGTATGATATTCTAACTGAAAGATATTTATGTCTTCTCCAAGCTGCTTCTTGGTAAGGTAAAGTCTTCCTGGGAAAATTGTCAAAAAAGATGGGAAATCACTATTCTTAAATTTTGTAATCTCGTAGTCTCCAATAAATGAAAACCTAAACTTGACTAATTGTTCCCAATGCGCAAAATTATTTCCTCCGTTTTCATTATTCTGTATCGAATAAGAATGGCTCCCTACCAAAAGCCATGACTGCTTTATATTGTTAGAAATCTGAATTGGAGATACAAGTGCATTAATTAAATATGATCCATCTGCCTGATTGATCACATAACCTTCTATCCTTACCCATTGAAAACAATTGTCCTTCAGAACAATAGGACATACAAATTTATCTCCATTTCCTAAAGATTTGAAAAAAAATTCGAAGATTGGCTTGCTTAATGTGGGAAATAAAGATTCGAAAAAATACTCTTTATAAAATTTTGAATCCACACTAATCAACTCTCTGACTTCAGAAGAAAAATACAATAATTCAAAAGTACCAGTACTATACTTTTTTAGCGTAAAAAGAATGTTCTGAAAGCTGTATTTCGAATGTTCAGACATGTTACTACACAAGTTAAAATCTTATAATCCTTTGATTTAATATTTTATTACTCAAAAAATCTTGATTGTAAAGATACATAATTGGCAGAATAAATTGCACAAATTATTTAATCAACAACTTATATTAAACCTTAGTGTTAATTTACATTACTAGATTTGCCTTCGAAGCCTAAATTGAAATTCTTTCACTTCAACTTCGCCCACATTTTCTGATTCATATCTATTGATAGTAAGATTAATGGTTTTACCCACTTCAGATTTAAAGAATTTGATAATGTCCGATAATTCCCAAAAATCTATTGGAATATTGTTGATTTTGATAATTTCATCCTTTTCTTTTAATCCTATGTTTGCGGCAGGTGAATTTGATCTTATTTTGGATATATAGATTCTTCTTTCGTCAGTTAGAAGGACCTTAGTAGTGATACCGCTCATATCATATTCATGAGGATTCATAAATGTCGATGCTTTCCTAAACATGAATCTTTCCCGAGGATAGTCAAGTATAATCTCTAGCCTTCCAAGAAGTTCTGAACCCAAACTACCCTGCCTACCTGACTCTTTGATAATGTAACTATAATCTGTCTCTTCCGGATATGATGCTAAGATATTACTGAATCTGAGACCTTTCATAGATATGTACTTGGCCCTAGCTATTACTCCAAACAAGTCTCCTCCCAAAGATCTGCCTAAGTCCGCCTCCAAATTAGCTAAAGGAACTACTATGTCCTCAGAGGTTTCAGGATTAAGTAATAGACCATGATTTGCTCCAGTATCGATCAATAACTTACTTTGCAATATAGGCCCTTCACTTTGTCTTATTTTTGCATAGACATAAGGTTTGTTCATTTCAATATTCATAGTTAGCTTTCTAAAACCAAAAGGACGCCATTTTAGAGCACTAGCTTCATAAAAAGTGATTTTACCTCTATCGTAATCGACTTTGATAGGATTAAATTTAAAAAACTCATAGCCTATGACTCCATAAACAGGCAGGCCTATGACGCTTTCAAGTTCAAAAAAATCCTCATCAAGAACGAGAATGGTTTGTGAAATACCTTCTATTTTACCCAAATCTATGTAGTTATTGGGAGATATGGAGGCTGTCAGCACTGTTTTTCCATCTGCACCGATCAGATCCAAACTTCTGGTATAGTTGAGATTCATTTGATCCCCAAGGGACTTGCTGAAAAGTATGTTCGTTCGAACTCCTGTATCCAATATAAAATTTAATGGCGGATTGCCATTGACTGATACAGGAACAATAATTAAGTTATTGGAATTGATAAACCGCACTTCTATTTTTCGGGCAGTTTCCTTCATAAAGAAGCCTGGCAGTTGCGCAAAGGCAACATTACAAATCAGCAGGCATATTTGGGTTAATACAATTGGAAGAACTTTAGGCATAAAATTCTTAAAGGCTTACACATTACTTTCTTAATATAAGAAGAAAATAAATGGAAATTTGTTTTAGATAAATTTTATAAATATCATACCCTTCTCAAAAAATTATAGGACAATGGATACTCGCAAGCTTGATTTTGGGATTTGAATGTCATTAAAGTTGAAATTATCTAAAAAAACCTGCATCTTTAATTCTTAGAAAAAATTTAACATGGCAGAAAAGTCGGTAGTAGATAAAGCAAAAAAAATTTTTGAAAATTTCCTTTCTAGACAAGGAAGTAGAAAAACACCTGAAAGATTCTCTGTGATCGATGAATTGTACGCTCTTCCACAGGATGAGCATATTGATGTAGAGGGGTTATTTTTATTGATGAGAAATAAAGGATACACCATCAGCCGCGCTACGATTTATAATACTCTTGATCTTTTGGTAGAGTGTGGATTGGCCGTAAAGCATCAGTTCAAAGATAAAGTTGCACTTTACGAACAGGCCTTGACTTATAAGCACCACGATCATCACGTTTGCAATCAATGTAGAAAAATCAGGGAATTTTCTGATGAAAGACTGAATATGATCAAAGAAGCAATGGGTCGGGAGTTTCAGTCAGCTATCAGTAGTCACTCACTTGTGCTTTATGGTGATTGTCAGATTCAGAATTGTGAAAATTTACAGTTTGGATAAATCACTTTTTGAAAAGTTTTTTATAAATCGGTTTCCTATACAAAAATTGCAAATATAATGCAGGGTATAGAAGTAATGTCATCAAACCAAAAGGGCCACTGTAGGATATTTCATCACGAATTATACTTCCTTCTCCACTTTTGATAATTCTGTGCTTGTGGCGCCAAGATTTTAAGAAAAATGGCAAGACCGTGCCCTCATCTATAAAGTAAAACTCCTGCTCATCGGTACGGTCTTCTGTAATCTCACTTGTCCACTTTTGTTTGAAAAATATAAAATTCAACTCCAAAGTAACCAAATCTCCTTTCGACGAACCATCAAAACGTAGTAATTTTACTGGAGGAAAAGGTGGGCTAAGTTTCTTAAACAATGTCTCATCAAAGCCTTCTTTGACTTTAAGGTAATCCTGTTCAACTTTTGTTTCTATGTTAATATCCATCTATAGTATAAGCGAAAATCCATGATTATTGTTTGGTAAAGTCATGCTACAAGGATTTAAATCATGACGATAGATTCGAAATACAAGATGAAAAAGATTATGATACAATAAAAGACTTGTGGTAGTTGCAAGAGGAAATCAAATTATTAAAAATCAAATAGGCGGTCACATACTTATAGCTTAGAATAAAAATCTAAAATCAATTGAATTTTTGACTAGCAACTTGGCGTTCTTTGCGACTTCGCGGTTACTATTTACCGCAAAGGCGCAGAGAGCGCAGAGTTTATGATATTTAAATTAAAGTCATTTGAAAACCAATACTTTGTTCTGATTGATACTAGAATTACATCTACCTGTGACATATCCTTAGAGGAATTTGCAAGAGGGCAACAAATTATTAAAAACCCAGCAGGCGGCCACATACTTATGGCTTAGAATAAAAATCTATAATCAATTGAATTTTTGACTAGCAACTTGGCGCTCTTTGCGCCTTCGCGGTTACTATTTACCGCAAAGGCGCAGAGGGCGCAGAGTTTATGATATTTAAATTTAAGTCATTTGAAAACCAATACTTCGCTCTGATTGATACCAGAATGACATCTACCTGTGACATATCAGAGGAAGTTGCAAGAGGGAAACAAATTATTAAAAGTCAAATAGGCTGCCAAGTACTTATTCTTAAATCAATTAAATTTTTGACTATCATCTTAGCGTTCTTTGCGCCTTCGCGGTTACTGTTTACCGCAAAGGCGCAGAGGGCGCAAAGTTTATGAAATTTAAATTTAAGTCATTTGAAAACCAATACTTCGCTCTGATTGATACCAGAATGACATCTACCTGTGACATATCAGAGGAAGTTGCAAGAGGGAAACAAATTCTTAAAAAACCAGCAGGCGGCCACTTACCGATAGCGTAGACTAAAAATATAAATTCAATTAAATTTTTGACTAGCAACTTGGCGTTCTTTACGCCTTCGCAGTTAATCTTTACCGCAAAGGCGCAGAGTTTATGAAAAAAAAAAATTAAGTCAATTGAAAACCAATACTTTTTTCCGATTGATACCAGAATGACATCTACCTGTGACATATCCTTAGAGGAAGTTGCAAGAGGGAAACAAATTATTAAAAGTCAAATAGGCTGCCAAGTACTTATTCTTAAATCAATTAAATTTTTGACTATCATCTTAGCGTTCTTTGCGCCTTCGCGGTTACTGTTTACCGCAAAGGCGCAGAGGGCGCAGAGTTTATGATATTTAAATTTAAGTAATTTGAAAACCAATACTTCGCTCTGATTGATACCAGAATGACATCTACCTGTGACATATCAGAGGAAGTTGCAAGAGGGAAACAAATTATTAAAAACCCAGAAGGCTGCCACATACCGATAGCGTAGACTAAAAATATAAATTCAATTAAATTTTTGACTATCATCTTAGCGTTCTTTGCGCCTTCGCGGTTACTATTTACCTCAAAGGCGCAGAGGGCGCAGAGTTTATGATATTTAAATTTAAGTCATTTGAAAACCAATACTTCGCTCTGATAGATACCAGAATGACATCTACCTGTGACATATCAGAGGAAGTTGCAAGAGGGAAACAAATTCTTAAAAGTCAAATAGGCTGCCAAGTACTTATTCTTAAATCAATTAAATTTTTGACTATCATCTTAGCGTTCTTTGCGCCTTCGCGGTTACTATTTACCGCAAAGGCGCAGAGAGCGCAGAGTTTCTAAAAAAAATTAAGTAATTTGAACAGCAATACTTTGCTCTGATTGATACCAGAATGACACCAAAATATGGAATACTTTCAAATCAAAGGTATGTTCTTTCTGTCCAAGGTAAATTGCTTCTAATTCAATTTTCTTAAATATTTGAAGAATTCAGAATCAGTGGATAACACGATGCTAGTGTTTTCATCCATGGATTTTTCGAAACTTTCCATCGTTCTCAAAAACTTGTACAGCTCGATAGACTGCCTGTTTTTGTTGTAAGCTGAGGCATATATATTGGTAGCTTCTGCATCAGCTTTACCTTTGATTTCTTCAGCTTCTTTGAAAGCTTCTGATTGGATCTGTGCCAAATCTCTTTCCTTGTTACCTTCGATAGACCTGGCGCGACCTTGTCCTTCAGATCGGAATTGATCCGCTATTCTGTTTCTTTCAGAAATCATTCTGTCATACACCCTATCCCTTACCTCATCTACATAGTTCATCCTTTTGAATCTAAAATCCAAAATTCTAACTCCGAGATCAGTAGTTCTTTCATTAGCTTTTTGAAGAACAATGGCTTCTATCTTATCCCTTCCTACTGTAATGTCATCCAAAATCTCAATTTCTTCCATAAAATCCTCAGTAATCTCCGGATCTCTATTCGTAGATCTCACAAGATCTAGCAAGTCATGGCTTGCGATAGCATTTCTTGTTTCCCCATCCAAAATATCATCTAGTCGAGATTGTGCAGAGCGCTCATCCCTAAGTCGGATGAAGAATTGCAATGGATTGGTAATCTCCCACCTGGCATAAGTATCTACGAAAATAAACTTTTTGTCTTTGGTTGGCACTTGGTTTTTGTCCCCATCCCATTCCAAGTAGCGCTTATCGAAGAATTGAACTTTGTGCAAAAATGGTGTCTTGAAATTGATCCCTGGAGAAGTCCTTGGCTCACCTACTGGCTTACCAAACTGTGTGACAATGGCCTGCTGGGTTTCATCCAAGATAAAATAACTGTTGAAAAGCAAGATAGCCAAAATAGCTCCCAATACGATATATCCTATTCTATTTTTTCTCATGGCTTTGCTGTTTTTACTTTATCGATATTCAAAAGTGGCAGAACATTATTTCCTTTTTCATCTACAATTATCTTGTTTCCGATTTTTGGCAGAATTTTCTCCATTGTTTCCAAATAGATTCTTTGCTTTGTTACTTCTGGAGCTTTCATATATGCTTCAAATAGCGCATTGAATCTTTCAGCTTCCCCGATAGACCTGTTTACACGATTGAGGGCAAATGCTTCGGCAAGCTGTATTGTTTCTTCAGCTTCCCCTCTTGCTCTAGGAATTACACGATTGTATTCTGCTTCAGCTTGATTGATCAAAGTCTCTCTTTCTTGCTGCGCCTGGTTTACTGCATTGAAAGAAGGCTTCACTGGTTCTGGTGGATTGACATCTTGCAATACCACTTGGTCTATTCGGATACCGTTTTCATAATCATCACACATGGATTGAAGTAGCACTTCTACACTAGATGCTACTTCTTGCCTACCTACTGTCAAGACTTCGTTTACAGTTCTATCCCCAACGATTTTCCTCATGGCAGATTCAGACATATCACGAAGCGTTTTGTCTGCATTTCTTACTTTAAAAAGGTACTTGAAGGAATCTGTAATTCTATATTGTACCACCCACTCCACATCTGTAAGGTTCAAGTCACCTGTTAGCATCATACTTTCATCGTTGTAGCCTGCTTTGACATAATCTGAACTTCGACCAGCATTTGTAGTCCTGAATCCAAATTCTTGTTTAAGCTGTCTTTGGACTGGGATTTTGTGCATTTTTTCTATTCCGAATGGAAGCATAAAATTCAGTCCAGGCTGAACAGTCCTGTTGTACTCTCCCAACTGTACCACTACCCCTTCTTCTTCTGGACCTACCGTCCTTACACTTGATAAAATTGCTACCAAAAGCAACAAACCAATGACAATCTTGCTCAGATACTTTCTGATCCAATCAGGATTGATATTGATTTCGTAATTTTTTTCTGACATAGTTATAGATTATTTATTTTTATTAGAAGTAAGGCAATAATGTCCGCTTGCGGAAATTTATGCCTCAATATGACAAGAATAAGGCTAAATACCTTGAATAATACGGTTATTACCCATTTGTTTTCCTTGATTACGGGTTATATTTACCATTTGTTGTTCTCTTTTTTGAATTTTTTCAATACAAAATCCCATCAAAGTATTCTGCCGAAGATAGTGTTTTTTAGAAGGAAATGACAAAAATCAAAAATAGTGTCAACCAAATCAAATCCATAAAATACCAATATTTGGAAAACAGCTCAATCCGCATTTTTTCGAATGGATTTGTGAGCATGATAAGGTTTTGAATAGCGTCTTTTTCCCTTTTGTTGTATTGAAAAATCATGATCAAGGCAAAAATCATAGCCCCCACCAAGTGGAAAATGTGAATTCCACTCAAAATATATAAGAAACTTCCGCTTGGAAGACCACGGAAATCTATTCCCATATTCGCCAATTCTTTCCATCCAACGATCTGTAGCGCTGTGAAAATTATCCCCAGAAGAAATGTGGTAAACAAGCTGTTTTTCAATTTACCAATGGCTTCATCTTTATAATGAAGTGCCATTTTAGAACAAGTATATCCAGAAAAAATAATTACAATCGTACTCAGGATAAACGATCGGGGCATTTTGAAACCTATCCCCTCTAAAGCTCCATATCCCGAAGCCAAAAATGCCAATGTCAAAAACAAAAATATCAATCCACTACCAAACATCCCCAAATACATCAACGTCTGATAAGGATGCATATTTTCGATTCTTTGAAACCAAGTTTCTTTTTGCTTTTTCATTGATATTATTTAACCCTTGGTTTCTAAACATTTTTATAGAGCATAGGTTCAAGAATATTGATTACAAATTCATATTAATCTAGTAAAGCAGGTAACGAATCAATTTCCTAACTTGCGAAGATATTTATCAAAGACATCAATTACCATTTTGGAGAAATCAGCATTCTTATCGCTTTACGAAAAAGATCCCTTTGTACAGACCCTTTGTGAGAACCTCAAATACCGTAAAAATAGAGGTTTTCAGATAAAGGGAGTTTCTGGAAGTATGGACATGGTGCTTTTCACCTCAGTGTTCAAAAACCTAGGTGGGTTTCACCTCATAATTGCCCACGACAAGGAAGAAGCTGCCTATCTCAACTCTGATTTGCAGGAACTATTGGGAAAAAAGGATACGCTACTTTTTCCTTCAAGCTACAAACGACCCTATCAGTTTGACGAAGTAGAGAATGCCAACATCCTGATGCGAGCGGAGATTTTGAATAAAATTCTCGCAAAAGAAAATAAAAACGAGGTAGTTATCACTTACGCAGAAGCGCTTTACGAAAAAGTGATCAACAAGCGCTCATTGAAAGAAAACACTTTTGTAGCATCTGTAGGAGAGAAAGTTGACATGGAATTCATTGCCGAAATCCTTTCTACTTATGATTTTGAAAAATCCGATTTTGTCTATGAACCAGGCCAGTTTTCTATTCGTGGTGGTATTTTGGATGTGTATTCTTATGCCAATGACCTACCTTACAGAATCGAACTTTTTGGAAGAGAGATAGAGAGTATCAGGACATTTGATCCAGAGACACAACTTTCTGTGGACAATATCAATTCTATCAGCATCATCCCTAATGTACAGACTCGCCTTCTTCAAGAGGTTAGGCAGTCATTTTTGGAGTTTTTGCCCAATGACACTATCATTTGGATAAAAGATCAGCAGTTCACACTTGATGTTCTGGATGAAAACTTCGAAAAAGCTTCTAGACACTTTGAGCAAGTAAGCAACAGCATCAATAGCGACAAGCTTCTTCCAAAACCTACTGACCTTTTTGATAACGCGTCAGCTTTTCAAAAGCTAGTAAATTCATTCGTTAAAGTAGAGTTTGGGCACAAATTTTATGAAAAAGAAAGCCAAATAATCCAATTTGACTCTCAACCTCAGCCTTCTTTCAATAAGAATTTTGATCTTTTGGTAGAAAACTTGGTAAGCAATGAGAAAAACAGCTGGCTGAATATAATTTGTTCTGAAAATGACAAACAAATCAATAGACTGGATAACATTCTAAATGAATTGGATCCTACTCTGAAGACGCAATCACTCCTGATTGGACTTCGAGAGGGATTTATAGATAAGACTTTAAGGATTGCCTGCTACACTGATCATCAGATTTTTGAGCGATTTCATAGATACAAGACCAAACCTAGATCCAGCAAGTCGAAAGCACTTACACTAAAGGAAATCAAGGCTTTGCATGCTGGAGATTATATTGTTCACATCGATTATGGAGTCGGTAGGTTTGCAGGATTGGAAAAAGTCAATGTCAATGGCAAGTTTCAGGAAGCGGTAAGGTTGGTATTTAGGGATGATGATTTGCTGTATGTGAACATTCATTCACTTCACAAAATATCCAAATATTCTGGACAAGAAGGCACTGCGCCGATCATGTCCAAACTTGGATCGCCAGAATGGGACAATAAAAAGAAGAAGGTTAAAGGAAAAGTCAAGGACATTGCAAAGGATCTGATAGCCTTGTATGCAAAGAGAAGAAATGCATCAGGTTTCCAATTTTCGCCAGATTCTGTTTTACAAGTTGAGTTGGAAAGCTCTTTTGTATTTGAAGATACTCCCGATCAAGCATCAGCGACTTCAGATGTAAAAGTCGATATGGAAAAGCCTTATCCAATGGATAGGTTGGTCTGTGGAGATGTAGGATTTGGAAAAACAGAAGTAGCGATACGGGCAGCTTTCAAAGCAGTAAATGACAGAAAACAGGTAGCCATTTTGGTTCCTACTACTATTTTGGCAATGCAGCATTTCCAGACTTTTAAGGAGAGATTGGAAGCATTTCCTGTAAAAGTCGATTATATCAATAGATTCAGGACTGCCAAGGAGATAAAAGAAATTACGAAGCAGGTTACTACAGGGGAGATTGATATATTAGTCGGCACCCATAGGATTGTCAACAAGGATGTCAAGTTCAAAAATTTGGGGCTTTTGGTGATCGATGAAGAGCAAAAATTCGGTGTGAAGGTCAAGGATCAGTTGAAAGAGATGAAGTTGAATGTAGACGTACTGACATTGACGGCCACACCAATACCAAGAACGCTCCACTTTTCGTTGATGGGGGCGAGGGATTTGTCAGTGATAGCTACGCCTCCACCCAATAGACAGCCTGTGACCACTGAGATTCATACTTTCGAAGAGGAAGTGATCAGAGATGCCGTGGCATTTGAGTTGCGAAGAGGAGGTCAAGTGTTTTTTGTTCATAATAGAGTGGCGGAAATAGACTCGATAGCCAACATTATTATGAGGCTTGTTCCGGATGCAAGGGTCGCTGGAGCTCATGGGCAGATGGATGGCAAAGCCCTTGAAAAGATCATGGTGAAATTTATCGAAGGTGAATTTGATGTGTTGGTTTCGACAAATATCATTGAATCAGGATTGGATATACCAAATGCCAATACGATTATAATCAATCGTGCACATATGTTTGGTTTGAGTGATTTGCATCAGATGCGAGGAAGAGTCGGAAGAAGCAACAAAAAAGCATTTTGTTATTTATTGACTACCCCGACTACGGGGTTGACCACAGAAGCTAGGAAGAGGTTGCAAACTTTGGAAGAATTTTCTGATTTGGGAGATGGATTTAAAGTTGCTATGCGGGATTTGGATATTCGAGGAGCCGGAAATCTTCTGGGGGCAGAGCAAAGTGGGTTTATTACTGATTTGGGATTTGAGATGTACCATAAGATTTTAGATGAGGCGGTGCAAGAATTGAAAGAAAATGAATTTGCTGCATTGTTTGAAGATGATTTGAAAGAAAAAGTAGAAATTCTCGTTCAAGATTGCGTCATCGAGACAGATATGGAGTTATTGATCCCTGAAGAGTATGTGAGCAATATTTCAGAGCGATTGAGTTTGTATTCCAAGCTTGATAATATCAAAAAAGAGGAGGAGTTATTGTCATATATCAAAACAATTCAAGATAGATTTGGTCCAATTCCAAAAGTGGTCGAAGATTTGTTTGAGACAGTTCGCTTAAGATGGTTAGCAGAGCAGCTAGGGTTTGAAAAGCTTGTTTTGAAAAATGATGCGATGAAATGTTATTTTGTACCATCTTCAAAAGAGAGTTATTTCAAATCAACAGTTTTTGGTCAAGTATTGAGATATGTGAGTTCGCAGCCCAAATATTGCAAAATGAAAGAACACAAAAACCGGTTGATTCTGACTATCAGTGGAGTAAAGGATATAGGAAGAGCCAAAAAATGGCTAACAGACATGAAAATTTGAAAAATGAAAAAATTTGGTAGGATTAAATTTGTCACTTCGGAGATATTTTTTGTATAATATCTAAGATTTTAGCCAATTTCGCACTTCTTATGAGCAGTGCAGTAAAAAATAAAATTGTGATAAGATATTATTGATTATATATTAGCGTTCTATTTGTGCACAAAAAACACTTAATGTCATATGGTTTTTGGAAAGAATAAATTGGGGATAGTTGCCATTGCTTTGCTTTTTATAGCAACAGGCATATTATCATCTTGTAATAAAACGCCTGGTTATGGTAGAAGGACTGCCGCTAAGCCAGGGAAAAAAAGTGCCACTACCGGTGCTGATTTTAGTTTTGATGCGAATGACAGTACAAACTTCATCGTAACCAAAATGTCAAAGCAATTTGTTGGGCCAAACTTGAAGTATATTCAGGGTGGTAGAGCGGTGATCGGATCTCAAGAAGAAGACATAATGGCCTTCAGAGATAATGTAGAAAGAACAGTTACCATAGCTTCTTTTTACATGGATGAAACAGAAATCACCAATAATGATTACAGAGAGTTTTTATTTGGTATGCGAAAGAAAGTCAGTGCGGATTCCGTATTGAAACTAGAGCCTTCCGAAAAAGTATGGGCAGGAGCAATGTCATATAATGACGTATATGATACTTACTATTTTAGATTCCCTGGTTTTAATTTTTATCCTGTAGCGGGAGTTTCATGGACGCAAGCATCTGCATATGCAAAATGGAGAACAGAACGTGTCAGTGAGTTGATGCGTGAAAAAGAAGGTCTAGATAGTACCTTGACAAAAAATCAATTACTAGAAAGAGGCGTGGCAATACCAGAATACAGACTTCCTAACGAAGCTGAATGGGAATACGCTGCTAAGGCTATGATTGGAACGCAGTACATGGACGAAAATCAAGAATATGGAAGGATTTATCCTTGGGATGGTAGAGGCGTAAGAAATCCATACAATATAAAAAGAAGAGGTAAGCAAGGCGATATGCTAGCCAACTTCAAAAGAGGTAGAGGTGATTATGCAGGTATTGCAGG
Organism: Belliella alkalica; assembly: GCF_022549785.1. Taxonomy (GTDB): domain Bacteria; phylum Bacteroidota; class Bacteroidia; order Cytophagales; family Cyclobacteriaceae; genus Belliella; species Belliella alkalica. The sequence goes on along the minus strand of NZ_JAKZGO010000004.1, from coordinate 188,780 downwards.
TGGACTTGCTAATGATGGTGATATCATTCCTACCAATGTGTATGATTACCCACCAAATGATTTTGGATTATACCAAATGGCAGGAAATGTAAACGAGTGGGTTCAGGATGTGTACAGACCACTTTCATTTACTGATTTTGACGACTTGAATCCATTGAGAAAAGATGGCATATTTGATGAAGAAACTGATTACAAAACTACCTTGATCGACGATAATTATAGAGTATACAAAGGTGGATCATGGAGAGATATGGCATATTGGTTATCCCCTGGAACTAGGAGATTTATGCACCAAGACTCTGCAACCAATCACATTGGTTTCAGATGTGCCATGATTTCTGTAGGTGCAGTTGGAAAATAAACCATTTAGGAAAAATATACAGTTCAAATCATTGATTTGATTTCAAAAAGGAGCCATCGTGCTCCTTTTTTGTTTTTAAGCACCAGAATTTACCGTTTATATCTTTGCGCTACCTAAAATTCAAAAATTTGCTGTAAGATGAACTAAAAGCTGTAAATTTCTACAAATAACGAATTTTACTATGCTATACTCATTACAAAATACGGTGAAAGCTTCGATGTGGCTATGCCTTGCATGGATCATTACCCTACCAAGCGCATTTGCACAAAGCTCCTTAACCTACCAAAAACCCCCAAAAGAAATCGCTGACTTGGTATTGGCACCATCTACCCCATCTGCAAGTTTTAGCCGTACGGGAGAGTTTATGCTGCTACTAGAGCGCTCTGGAAATCCATCTATTGAAGATCTGGCTCAGCCTGAATTGAGAATAGCAGGGATGAGAATCAATCCAGCTACCAATGGTCCTAGCCGTAGCGGTGCTGTAGAAAATGTCAAAATCAAAAACACTAGAACAGGTGTAGAAACACAAATCAAAGGATTGCCTACAAATGCAAGACTTGGAGGTTTTGCTCTTTCAAAAGATGAAAAATATGCCGCTGTCACCAATACAAGCAATACTGGAATCAGTTTATGGCTAGTTGACCTTACGACTTTTGAAGCAAAAAAACTAACAGACGAAATTGTCAACGATGTCATGGGAGGCACCATGAGCTGGACTCCTGACAACAAGATTCTTTTGAAAGCTATCAATCCTAAAAGAGGTTCAATTCCAGTAGCTCCATTGGCTCCTGTAGGACCAACGATCCAGGAAACTTCAGGAAATGCCGCTCCATCAAGAACATATCAGGATCTGTTGACAAACAGACATGAAGAAGATCTATTCGCATATTTTATGGATTCACAATTGATGCTAATCGATTTGGATGGTAACAAAACAGCATTTGGACAACCAGGTATGTTTAGCTCAGTGAGTCTTTCTCCAGATGGTAAGTATGTGATGATTGATAAGATCAAAAAGCCATTCTCTTACCTAGTACCAGCATCTAGATTCCCATATGATGTACAGATTTGGGATATGACTGGCAAAAATATCAAGACATTTGCAGAAATACCTTTGGATGAAGTAAGACCAACTGGTTTTGATGCAACAGTGACCGGTCCAAGATCGATCAACTGGAGAGCTGACAAGCCAGCGACGCTATACTGGGTAGAAGCTCAAGATGGTGGTGACGGCAGAGTTGATGTTGCGGAGAGAGATATCGTATATACATTAGACGCTCCATTTTCTGGAAACAAGGTGAAATTTGCAAGTACTGCATATAGATACGGTGGTATTTCTTGGTCAGATGACAATTTTGCACTATTCAGTGAAAGATGGTCTGCTACCAGAAAACAAATCGTAAGACTGATAAATCCTTCCAAGCCAATGGACAAAGGGACAGTGATCATCGAAAGATCTTCAGATGATATCTACAATGATCCAGGAAGCCCTGTATTTACTACCAACCAATATGGAAGAAGTGTAATTTTAAGAAAAGGTGACGATGTATTTATGACAAGTGAAGGGGGATCGCCTGAAGGAAGCATGCCATACCTTTCTACATTTAACGTAAAGACCAAAACTGAAAAAATACTTTGGAGAAGTCAAGCTCCATACTATGAAAGGGTAGTGAAAGTTTTGAATAATGACGCTACTGAGTTTATCACTTCCAAAGAAGGTATAGAATTGCAACCTAACTACTGGTTGGTAAACACAAGAAAAAGGATCGCTCCTCTTCAAATCACAAATTTTGAGCATCCTTATGAGTCGATCAAAGGAATCAAAAAAGAGTTGGTAAAATATAAAAGAAATGATGGCTTGGATCTATCAGCGGTAGTCTACACACCTGAAGGCTATGACCCAGCAAAAGATGGCAGATTGCCAGTATTGATGTGGGCTTACCCAAGAGAATACAAGTCCGCTGCCGTGGCTTCTCAAGTAAGAGGTTCTCTTTACAGGTTTACCAGACTAAGCTGGGGATCTCCGCTGTACTGGGTGACACAAGGATATGCGATCATGGATCAGACAGAGATGCCCATCGTAGGTGAAGGTGACCTTGAACCAAATGACTTCTTCTTAGAGCAACTTGTAGCCAATGCAGAAGCAGCGATTGACTATATCGTAGATTCTGGAATAGGAGATAGAGAAAAGATAGCTGTTGGTGGCCACTCTTATGGAGCGTTTATGACTGCAAACTTGCTTTCACATACCAATCTCTTTGCGGCAGGAATCGCTAGAAGTGGTGCTTACAATAGAACTTTGACTCCTTTTGGTTTCCAATACGAGCAGAGAACATACTGGGAAGCTCCAGATGTGTACAATACGATGGCGCCATTTATGCATGCTGACAAAGTGAAAACTCCAATTCTATTGATCCATGGTATGGCTGACAATAATGCAGGAACATTCCCAATCCAATCTGAGCGTTATTACAATGCACTAAAAGGACATGGAGCTACTACTAGATTGGTATTCTTACCTCACGAAAGCCATGGCTATGCGGCAGAAGAATCCATTCTACATACCCTTTATGAACAACACGAGTGGTTGGAAAAATATGTTAAAAACAAAAAATAAAAATTTGACAACAGTCGACGCTCATACGATAACAGCTGATTGATTTGAACTTCAAGCAATATTAAAAATGGGTACTAGTATGAAAAGGGATATCCAATTAACGAAGAACAAAACCTGAGACTGGACACTAATGTGTAAACCAAATTCAGACAAGATCAAATTGTCAACGACTTGTGCGCCTGTGGTGTAGAAAACAGCTGACAGTCGACTGCACTGAAGTTAGAATATGCACATGAATGTAAGTGGCGACTGGTAAAAAAGCAGATATAGATTTAGAATTATTGCCTCAAATATTAAAAAGGCCTCCGAAAGGGGGCTTTTTTTGTTTCTCGCAAAGTTTGGGAAGGAGCAAAGTTTCGAAGAGATGATTTAGGGGAAATTTTGGTAATATTTTTTAGTTTAGGTTATTGGTTTGTAGATTGATATAAAAATTATAGTTTTTATTTTTTAACATAATTTGTCAGGGGGAAATAACCATCAATCACCCTTTTTTTGGAGGTTCCAATGAAAAATAAAATTAAAAGGTACTTAAATTAGAAAGTAGCCAGACTTTCTGCATGAATTTTAAACTTAATTTTTAAATTTACTTTTAACATCCCCTTTCTATGAAGAAGCTTTTATTTTCTGCCCTTTTTATGGGGCTAATGTTTTTGCAAAATGCCAAAGGCCAAGAGTATTTTGAAGGATACATTCATTACACTTACGAATATTTCACCCTCGAAGGGGAAAACATCACCAAGCAAAAGCAAGATGTGCTTTTCAAAGAGCAACATTATTACATCAAAGAAGGGAATTATGTAGCCTTCGATCAAGAAGAAGCATTGATACAATTATACAATCAAAAAGGAAATGTCTATTACTATAAAAATGGTGATGGGGTATATAAATTGGATGCTGGTATTTGGGAACAAGGAAAATCTAACTACAGCAAAGGTAAAAAGAAAGCCAAAATCCTAAAGTATCGTTGTGAATCAGTAAAAAAGGATAAGTCAGTTACGTTTTACTCCAATAAGATAAAAGTGAATCCGGCAAATTTTGAATCTCATAAGTTTGGAGATTGGTCTGGATATCTTGAATTTACAAATGGTGCACTTGCTTTGAGAATTGTAACCTACTACGATGACTACTATCAAGTGATGACTGCCAACAAAATCGTACCAATGAAGCTCGATGATTCAAAGTTTGATATAAAAAAAATTCTAAATGTAAAATAGAAATCCATTTTGTACATGATAGAACTAAAGAAAAAGATCAAACTAATAAGGGTATTCTACAGCTCTTTTGCCTTATTTAGTTTGGTGATTACTTTGACATGCTTGGTAATCGCTTTTTCTTCTGGAGGAAAATCCTTTATGCTGCTCACTTGGCTAAAATTAGGGGTATCCGGTTTGATCTATTTCTTTCAAAATGACGAGATGCGACATGAATATTACTATTACAAAAACCTCGGGCTTGGAAAGAAAAGCCTGTGGATAGGAAGTTTGGGTTTTGACTTTTTTCTGTTTTTGATATTGATGATCTTAACTTTACAAATAGCATGAGCCATATCCTAGAAGTAGATGGTGTGATGCTAAGCTTTGGGATCAACCGTATTTTGCAAAATGTGTATTTAAAATGTACCACTGGAAATGTCACTGGGCTTTTGGGAAGAAATGGCTGCGGGAAATCCTGCTTGATGAAAATCATTATTGGCGATCCACTTACAGAGGAAAAATCAATCAGAATCAATGGCAAAAGCCTTTTGGGCTCTAGTCGGCTACCAGAGGATTTGCGCTATCTACCACAGCATAACTTTGTGCCAGACAGCTTATCTTTAGAACGTATTTTTGATGATTTTGAAATAGATATTGAGGCATTTATCGAATCTTTTCCCGAGTTTGAGCAGTACAGGGGAATAAAAATGGCACATCTTTCTGGTGGTGTGAAGCGAATTTTGGAATTATACCTTGTCCTCAAGTCAAAAAGCAAATTTGTCATCCTTGATGAGCCTTTCTCCCACATCATGCCTGTCCACGTGGACACGATCAAAAATCTAATCCTTGAAGAGAAGTCGAACAAAGGAATTTTGGTTTCAGACCATCTTTATGAACATATCATGCAGATTTCCGATGAAGTTTACATGATCAAAAATGGCCGAACTTTCCCGATAAAATCTGTCGAAGAGCTTCATGAAAATGGGTATGTGAGGTTGTGGTGAGGTAGAAGCTCGCAAAGTTTGGGGAGGAGCAAATATTCGCAAAGTAGAATTAACCACAAAGAGAACGGAGGTTTTCGCCAAAGTGTAAATGGAAGAGATGTAATGTTCTGTCTGGTTAATTAATTATGATACATAAAGTAATTCATTCAAACTTATAGTAATCAAATTAAACAAGCCATGAAGTATAATCGAATAGTGCAAGCCACCTTGATACCTGATCCAGCCAAACAAAAGTGCTCCCGGAGTAAGAGATATCATACAAAATGAAATCTTCTGGAAAATAGAATCGGTTTCGATATTTTCAATGTGTAGAATCGCAAAAAATAATGCAGTGAAAATATAAGTTGAATAAAATAAACCAGAAGAAATATAAGTCTGGTCTGGGTTCTTTTTATTCTCCGATAAAGCCCAAATCAAAAAAACAAGCCCAATACCAATCATTAACCACCAAAAATTCATGAAAACTAGTGCCCCAATTATTGGTAAAATAAAGAAAAACCAAAAATGAATATGCTTACCAGACATATAGCCCCTAACCAATAACTCCTCAAGAACGGGTGCGAGAATCAATGCACTAAAGATTGTGATAGTATCTGAATTGCTGAAAGCAGTATCCATACCTCCTACCCCCAAACGAATCGCCATAGGATCTATCAAAAGATATTGATAAGCAAAATTCAGGATCAAAGCACAAGCAGAAAATTTGATTATTTGAGGCTTAGAGAGCTTTTTTTCCTTTTGGTAAAAATCCAGATAAGGTTTGATATTCATGTTTAAAATCTCAATTAGATCTCATTTTTATCATTGTCCGTTTTGAATAAGTCAATCAAACTTTTTGAGAATGAAGCAAGTGCTAGGACTTGAATTAGGAGGTAAATAGTTTTGGGCACTTCAAAGGTTAACAATGAAAAATTATCATGAATATTCCAATAATAGATCACCCAACCTATGTTCATACTAAATGCAATCACCAAAAACATGTAAAGAGCTTTTCCAAAAGTTTTCATAAAAATCAATTTTAACAAAAAAACTAAGACTTTATTAAATTTCAAAAGATAAAGTAATTTTTTAGCATCTTTGTTCAAACCAGTTCTATCCCAGCTCATTGGAAATATTCCTTAGCTCATCTTTTTTTAGGGTGCGACCAGGTTTGTAGAATGTAGTTTTGAGGCATCAATCATTCAAAACAAAAACCAAATCAATATGAACAGGGAATTAGTATTACTCAGAACTTTTGCACTAGCTATGGCGGGCGGCGCAATTTTACTTGCATCAGTTGCATTCAAAAACAATGGAAATCACCATTTTGAAGAAATTGATGTCCAAAGAATCAATATCGTGGAAGCTGATGGCACCGTCAAGATGATCATCACCAATGTGGATAAATTCCCAAATGGCGATACCAAAATCAATGACAGACCTACCAATGCTGAAAGAAAAAAGCGTTCAGGAATGATTTTCTTTAATGAAGACGGTATAGAGTGCGGTGGATTTATCTACGATGGCGCACTTACCGAAAACGGCCACAGCTCTGGTTTGTCCTTGACATTTGACCAATATGATGGTGACCAAGTAATGCAGCTATTGACTACAGATGCCAAGCAAGGTGACAAAAGAAGGGTGAGCAGCAGTCTAGTGTTTATGGATAGGGCTGAAAAAGAAACCCAACTCAAAACAATGGAAATCATGGCAGAAGTACAGGAGTTGAGGAAAACCGATCCTGCTGCAGCTCGTGCCAAAATGCAGGAATATCAAGAACAGGGATTTGTTGGTGGGGCACCTAGGGTGATGCTTGGCAAATCAGGAAGCCAAAACAACGGACTGTTCCTATTCGATGACCAAGGGATGCCAAGAGCAATGTTCTATGTAGATCAAGAGAACCAAGCCAAATTGGATTTCTATGACGAAAAAGGCGAAGTGCTCTTTTCTTTCCCTCCTGTAGAGTAATCAAAATGATTTAACAATCGCTTATAGCCCTTTTGAAAGAAAGGGCTATTTTTACAATACCAATCATACTATGAAGAAGTTTTTCCAATCACTTTATTTGAGCAAATACTTTTTGGCTTTTATAGTCATCTTTGCCTATTTGGAATCCATACAGATCAGGTTCTACTTTAGTAAATCCTTCCGTTGGTTTTTGTTTACTCCAGACGCAGCCATTGGTCAGCTGATCAATGCTATGCTTTTGTTTGTAATCATCGGTTTGGTGATCCGAAGGTTTGAAGAAAAGCTGACACTTAGACATGCGCTTTCTGTATTCACTATTTCCCTTTTTGTTTATGTGATTGGAAATAACGTTTTGGCATTTTTGATATCACTTTCTTTCAATACTGTAGCGAGAAATTTCAATTTTAACTCCTTGGCAAGCTCAAACATCAAATATGTCATTGATGTATTTGTCTACGGAGGTTTCTTCTTGGCACATTATTATTTTCACAAGAATCAGGAGGACAAAGAGAAAATTTTAGAACTCGAAAAAGCTCAGATCGAAAGTCAGCTATCCAAGCTCAAAGCACAATTAGACCCACATTTTCTTTTCAATAACTTGAATGTACTTGATCAACTGATCGAAGAAGACAAAGAAAAAGCTTCTGGATTTCTCCATGATTTTTCTGAAATCTACCGCTATGTACTTAAGGCATCGGAACGAAAGTTGGTCAGTCTGGAAGAAGAGTTTCATTTTGCGCAACACTATTTCAGGCTGATGCAGCAGAAATTTGGAGATGCTTATAGGCTTCACGTTTCAGGGCAGTTCCCAACAAATGCCTTCTTACCACCATTGAGTCTGCAATTGTTGCTTGAAAATGCAATAGAGCATAATATTGGAACAGAAAAATTCCCGGTGGAAATTGAGCTGGTCTTTGAAGAAAAATCACTCCAAATAAGCAATACACGCAAACCCAAAAAGTTGCCAAAGCTCGATGGAGGAAGAGGATTGGAAAATCTAAGAGCCCAGTATCAGCTTTTTGGAGAAACTAGTCCTAGCATTGAGAAAACAGAAGAAAAATTTACGATTCGACTTCCATACCTATTTAATGATGCATATTGATATCCTGATCATAGAAGATGAACTTCCTGCAAGGAGAAAACTATTGCGCTATATTGGGCAGCTGCAAGATGATATCCAAGTGCTAGCTGAATGTGCTACTGTGGATGAAGCCATTTCTTTTTTTGAAGATGGGGGAAAAGTGGACCTTATCATTTCCGATATCTCCCTGCAAGATGGCAATGCTTTTGACATCTATCAGGAAATCGCCTTGAAGTCACCGATTATCTTTACTACAGCATACAATACATTTATGTTGGAAGCTTTTGAAAGCAATGGGATTGATTACCTATTGAAACCATTTACTTTTGATCGATTCGAAAAAGCATGGAGAAAGTTTTTGCTTTTCAGAAATCAACCTCCCAACATTTTCACCTCACCTTCGGAACCTTCTTCAAGTCAAGTTTACAAAAATAGATTTATCATCAATACCGCCAAAGACAGCTATTTCTTGGAAGTGGATAGCATAGCTTATTTTTTGGCCGAAGAGGGAATTGTCAGAGCCATAGAAATGAACGGAAAAGGCCATTTGATGGGAATCAGCACTTTGAAAGAAATAGAGGAAAATGTATCGCCGACACAATTTTTTAGGATCAATAGATCCGAATTGGTTCACAAGAAAGCCATCGTCCGCATGGAGCGCTATGGCAAAAACAACCTGGCGATTCAAGTGAGCGGACAAGACAAAAAACTAATTACCAGTCAGTCTGCTACGGCCGATTTTAGGGCATGGGTTCAGAAGTAGTTATACTTCATTTAAAAAGCGCTTATGGCTGATTGGGATTTACTAAATTGATTGAGAAATAACTTATTCTTAGCAGAATTAAATTGTTTTGAACTCATTTACTATGGCCGCAACTTTTTCTTTTACCTGATGAATTACTTCTTTTTTAAATGGTATCCCAATCATGTAGATTTTATTTGAAAAACTCATTTGGGAGAAGTTATATTCTTTCATTGAAAACTCAATTTTATTAGATGGATAGCACAAGAATCCAATCTTATTTTTAGCATCATTAAAAGAACTATATGCAAGAATTTGGTGAAGGTCTTTCCTGTGCTCTTCCTTTAAAGTTTCATTATGTTCATATTTATTATAAAAGTGAGACTTGTATTTAGCATCAATAAAAATAATTAGATCATCATTTATCAATACTCCATCTGGTTCTAGATTATTCAAATTCCACTGGAATTTATTCCGAGAATTAGAGTTAATTTTTAATTTAGGAATAAATTTTCCTCCTGTTGATTTCGCTATCTCTTTGAAAATATGCTGAGTAAACTTTTCAAAAACATCAGCAAAATCAACTCTCCATGCTGTTCCTTCTATAAGGTTGTAATTTAAAATTCTATTGGCGATTTCCTTGGTTTCTTTGATTATAAAGCTATCAGCATTTTTTACTGATACTTTGGAGGTGATTTTAGGTTTATGGAAATATAATCTTTCATCCAAAAAAGAAATTCTTTTTGAAATGGGAACTCTGATTCTTACAGGGGTATTTGGGCTTAATAATTCTAGTTTGCACAAGTCATAGACAAATCTAATTTCGCTATATTCGGAATGAAACTCACTTATAAAGTTTTTCCGGGTAGGGTATATTAACCTATTTTCAACTTTGTAACTTTGACTGATATATTTATTCCAGTTAATCTGGCCAATTGGTTGGTTTGATTGAATTTCCCTATTATCAAACTTTCTCCAGTTTTGTTTGACTAGCTTTTCTAAAGCAGAAATTAACTTAATAGCTTCTAAGTAAAGCGGAGGCCTAAAAGCTTTTTTAGAAGCCAATGGGAGGCTATCAATAAATTCAGGATTTATTTCACTGCCTAAGAGATCCAAAATTTCCACATATTCTTCGAATCGGTTTTTGCCTGTAAATCTAGGAGAGACAACGAAATCACCAATTTGTTTACCAGTATCAGGGGCTCTAAGAGGAATAGCTCCAATGTATTGAGAACTTTTAAATTGGATAAAAGCATTTAAATCGGATCCTTCAATAAAAGCTTCTATACCCAGAAAACTAAAAAGATCTGAATTGTAATCTAAAAACTTTTGTAAATAGAGGACAATTATAGTTTTATCAGCCTTTTTGAATACTTTTTTTTGCAATTCTTTACCACTAATCGGTGAAGATCTTTCTGTTAAGCATGGGATTTCATGAAATAAGCATTGACCTTTTATCATTCGAAAAGTGGTTGATTAATCCGATTCATGAAATAACTATTGAACTCTTCAATAGCGGAAGTCAATAAGCCTTCTTCAATATACTCTCTAATCAAAGGGAAGATTTCATATCTAATTCTATTTTCCATTTCATCATTTGAATCAGCTAGAAAGTAACCTTGGCCTGGTTGGAGATTCAATTCATTGGAAGTTGCATGCCAGTCAAAAATTTCAGAAATTTTATTAAAGTCATCTTTATAAAAATTTGGGTCTGAGATTGGCTTTGGTTTAACAGGATACCATGCAAAACGTCTTCTTAATGCAAAATCAACTACTGCCAAGCTTCTGTCGGCAGTGTTCATCGTTGCAATCACATAGAAATTAGAGGGAAGTTGATTTATTTCTAATCCAGGAGCTATTTTAATAAAGACATCTGCATCTTTCATTTTGTGTTCAAAGAGATAAAAAACAGGCCCTAAAACATTGGATAGATTTGCTCTATTTATTTCATCAATTATAAGTACTACCTCCTCATTAGGATTGTCTTTTGCAAACAAAATAGCTTCAGTTAAACTACCTGGAGTCCCTTGATAAGAAAGCTCATCACTTGTAAGATTAGGTCTTATTCCATAAATAAAGTCAGAATATGAAGTCTCTGCATGAAATTGAATAAAGAAACTTATTGCTTTTAGTTCAGTAACTATTGCTTTTGCAAGTGTCGTTTTACCAGTTCCAGGAGGTCCTTGGAGAACTATAAACTTTCTTTCATAAAGTAAGTTTTGAATTGATTCTATGTCCTTTACATTATCTTCTTTAAGAAACGGTTTTAGTGCATTTGAAACAGCTTTTCTATGTTGTGGATTTGTAGGCCATTCCCTGATTTTGGCGTATGCAGCAAGAAACCCTTTTATGTATTTTTGACCCTCTTCATCGAGGGGGTTCTCAATTATTTGACAGCTATTGATTACAGTAGAGTATTTTTTGATTGTTCGGGATAAATGCTGAATTTTCGAATTTCTACTAAAACTATAGGGAAGTGATGAAGTAGTATTTGTAAAGTCTGGTGAGCAATGACCATTGATATTAGTTAGGTTTGAAAAAAGCCTTCTCAATCCAGGCCGACTTGCTAATTCGTAATCTCTTTTAAAATTACTTGATCCAACACAAAATGAAACAACCCAAGGTTTATCTTCTTCTGTAGGAAAAATAACAAAAGAATAATCATGATAGGCTCCCGATTGCTCTTCTTCTGGATGAATTAGTCCAAAAAAGGCTCCATTATCTTTTAATGCTTCTCCTCTGATATTTTCTCTATAAATGTAAGATTTGGAGAATTCATTTTCATTATTCGCACCAAATTCTGATGCCCATTCTTTTACTAAATCACTAACTTCTTGAATCATTTTATCCTTTTTCTTAAAAATTTAAAACTCAAAAAAACTTACCATTGGTTTATCAAGTGCATTAGCGATTTTAAACACTGTTTCAATTGATACATTTCTCTTCCCATTCTCAATATCGGAAATATAGGTTCTATCCAAGTCTGCTAATTCAGCAAGCTTTTCCTGAGAAACATTCTGTTTTTTTCTAATGGCTTTTACTTTATCACCATATGCAACTTTGATATCCATTTTGCAATCTCAAAAAATGTCGCCTATTGTACCACGGACTATAGTCCACAAATCAAAAGTATACTTTACATTTACATTAAAAATATTTTAGACAATGAACAAAGTAAACCAAATCAGTGTCGAATATATTACTCCTTCTAGATCTATTGAAGTCTATAAATTAACAAGTTTAGGAAAATCAAAATTAGTTTTTGTATATAATTATGAAGGGATTCAATTTAGGTTTTTTGAGAGCATAATTGATTTGATCCGGTTTTTTGAAATTGGAAGGGAACCAATGTCTATTTTTGGCTCCGAAGAGGAATTGGACGATTATTTGAATAAGATTCTAGTTGAGGAGTATATTTAAACACCTATATTAAAATTTAATTATTGTTATCGAGATAGGGCAAATTACAAACAGTTTGGTTCAGCTGTTTTCTCAAATCCAACTTTCCTCACACCTCACAAAGCATCTGAAAAACTAATAAAGAAATTGATTTCGAACGAGTTTTTTGTTCCCCAAGAATGGGGATTACCCAAACTACATTATTATCAATTTGATTCTGAAATAGATCATGAATATCACGAGTTTGAGAGTTTTGAGTGGACAAATGACGAGATTACAGACAAAAGAAGTATTTCTGAATTTTTAAAACTTTGAAAATGTGTTCACAAAAAACAGGAACTTCAATTTTTGGTTCTCGATATGGTATTGGCTTTTTGCTCAAGGATGAAGCAGTTTTTCTAAAGATACTAATTAATTTCAATCAACTCCCCAAGACATCCCACCACGTTTTTCCGTCTAAAGGGTGTAAATTTGTAACAAATGAAAGCAGCAAAATTATTAGTGATCGCAGGAATGGTCTTCTTGATCGCCTCATGTGGAATTGTGGATGGATTTGGTGAAAAAAGCCTCAGTGGGTATTATGAAGGGACTTTTGAGCGATTTGTGGATGGGAATTCTGAAGGGATAGCAGAAGTTTCACTCAATTTTGAAGGGTTCAACTACAATGGACTTAGTGAGGAGCCAAGGTATCCGGTGATTTGTTCGGGAAATTATTCCATCAAAAGAAAGACAATATCCTTCTCCAATACTTGCAACTTTACGGCTGATTTTGACTGGACACTGATCCTCAATGGGGATTGGCGGATTGAAGAAAATGATGACAACCTGATTCTATCAAGATCTGAAGGGCAAGTTGTGGATTGGTACAGACTGAAAAAAGTAGAATAAGATTACGATAGCCACAGGGTAGCTTATCTTATTGATTCTGATAGTTTTTTATTGCTCCCTAATTCAAATAGCAAACAAGCTCTTTAGATATTTTTTCATTTACTGGATTTTATTGTGTATTTTTCGAACTAGTTTAGACCACAAAAAAACCATTTGTCGTTGATTCTGCCTCTTCGACATATACCACCCACTATGAAAGTTTCTGCCGAGCAGCCATTTGAGATTGTTTATTCTCTCTTTAACCACGAATTCTTAGGATTACTTTTTGAGTCCTTTGTAATTCAGTTGGATGAAAAAGGGAGGTTATCCTTGGCGCATCAAAACATTTCCCATGTCAATGCCAGTGAATTTGCGGCGGGTCTGGATGAAACAGACTATCAGCTAATCAAAATGATGGATGAAATGCAGCAAGATGCAATCACCAAAAAATTGAATACCAAAAAACTGAAGCCAAAAGAATACCTCAGAAAGATTTATGATGAAAAGACGGGAAACAAAGCTTCCCAAGAAATGATTGAAATCAAGTTGGAAGGACTAAGGTCAAGAATACTTGAAAAAATGAAGGGTAAGAGACTTTTTGAAATGGCCAATGACGGGAATCCGATTTGGAAGGAAATCTTCGTAATGGAAGAGCCTGCTTCTGTGCTCTTCCATTTTAGAAGAAACGAGGAAAACACCCACTATTTCCCTACGATCAAATATCAGGGAGAAAGATTGGAATGGCAGTACAGAAATGCTTATTTGATATGTAACGAGCCTGCATGGTTGGTGGTGGACAATCATCTTTATCATTTTGCAAAAGGGGAGGACGGTAAGAAGTTGATGCCATTTCTCAACAAAAAATTTATCGTAATACCCAAAAAAGTAGAGCAACAATACTATCAAAAATTTGTCACTCAACTCGTAGCATCTTTTGATGTGTACGCAAAGGGATTTGACATCAAAGTAGAGCGAAGTCAGCCCGAACCTGTCCTTAGTTTGAGTGACTTGCCGGGATCAACGAAGACAGACCTATTTGGCAATAATAATCAAATACAAGAGGAAGAAAAAATCGTTTTTGACCTCAAATTCCAATATGGAAATTATGCCTTTCGCTCCGAAGAAAGCGCTTCAAACAATGTAGAGCTAGAGCAGGAAGGGGATAATTATACATTTCATAAAGTCATCAGAGATGTTGTTAAGGAAAAATCCTACGGAGATTACTTAAAAAACCTTGGGCTACCGGTCAAATCCTCAAGATTTGCCTTAGAGAAATCAAAGGCTTTTGGCTGGATAAATACACACAAAGACAGCTTGGAGGAGATGGGTATCAAAATCCAACAATCAGCGACTTTCAAAGGCAAGCAGTACTTTATCGGCCATGCACACATTTCTGTAGAGGTCAATGAAAACATTGATTGGTTTGATGTGAATGCCCTGATCAAATTCGGTCCATATAAAATCCCATTTGCAAAAATTCGAAAATTACTTCTTCAAGGAAAATCGGAATTTGAGCTTCCCAATGGGGAAATTGCTGTGATTCCAGATTCTTGGTTTGTGAATTATTCTGAGATTTTTGCTTTTCTTGAAGACAATGAAAGTTCTGATGAGCAGACTTTGGTCCTCAAGAAGCACCATATAGCACTGGCACAAGAACTACAAAACAATAACCTGGTTCAGTTAACTATGAGCAGGAAATTGGAAAAGCTCAGGGATTTCTCTCAGATTGAAGAATATGACTTGCCAGATACATTCAATGGCACATTGAGACCATATCAGAAGGCAGGTTACAACTGGCTTAGGTTTTTGAATGAATATAGATTCGGTGGTTGTTTGGCCGATGATATGGGATTGGGAAAGACTGTGCAGACACTGGCACTTTTGGCACATGAGAAGAAACAAACCGAAGGAACGACTTCTTTATTGGTGATGCCAACTTCCCTGATTTATAATTGGGAGCTTGAAGCTAAAAAGTTTACGCCAGGCTTGAAAATATTGACTTACACAGGTACGAATAGGATCAAGGATAGTAAAAGATTTGCAAATTACGATTTGGTACTGACTTCCTATGGAATCATTCGGCTAGACCTTGACGTGTTGAAATCATTTTACTTCAATTACATCATCCTAGATGAATCTCAAGCAATCAAAAACCCTGGAAGTATCATTGCCAAATCGGTCGGAGAGCTCAATTGTAAGCATAAGTTGATCCTCACAGGTACGCCGGTAGAAAATGGAACAATGGACCTATGGTCACAGATGAACTTCATCAATACGGGCCTTTTGGGAAATCAAAATATGTTCAAAAAACAGTTTTTGCTGCCTATTGAGAAGAAAAATGACATGGATAAAGCCTCAAAGCTTCATGCCATGATCAAACCATTTATCATGCGAAGGTTGAAAACACAGGTAGCGACGGACTTGCCAGAGAAAGTCATCAATGTGAAGTACTCTTCTATGACTGATGAACAAGAAAAAGCTTATGAAGAAATCAAGAGCTATTATCGGGATAAGATTGTCAATGAACTTTCTTCACCTGGTGCGAAAAACAAACAGTTTACCTTACTGAGAGGTCTAACACAACTACGACAAGTTGCGAATCATCCGAAATTGACAAATAAGGATTATGAAGGAGATTCAGGAAAACTTGACGATGTGATTCACATGCTTCATTCTACAGCAAGTGAAGGCCATAAAGTACTTGTATTTAGTCAGTTTGTGAGGCATTTAGCAATAGTTAGGGAATATTTGGATAAAAATCAAATCAAATATGCTTATCTCGATGGATCAACCAAAGATAGGCAAGCTCAAGTAACGACCTTTCAAGAGGATGATGGTGTAAAGATATTTTTGATCTCTCTCAAAGCAGGTGGGGTTGGTTTGAATTTGACCAAAGCTGAATATGTATTTTTGCTAGATCCATGGTGGAATCCGGCAGTAGAAGCACAGGCAATAGATAGGGCTCATAGAATCGGGCAAGAAAACAAAGTGATTATTTATAAATTTATCACAAGAAACACCGTGGAGGAAAAAATCATGGCACTCCAAGAGCGAAAGATGGCACTTGCAGGCGAATTGATCAGTACGGAAGAGAGCTTTATGAAGAGTCTGAGCAAAGATGATATTGAGGCCTTGTTGGATTGATTGTAGATAGGAGCGTGAGAGGTGAGGTTTGAGACAAGGTTCCAATTAACCAATAACTTCAGGTTATAGATTTAATTTTAGATTTTAAAGTTCAGATTTTAGATTGGTTGTAAACAAATTGCGGCCTAAAACTCTAACCCCCTAACCTCCTAATCCTTGAACAGCTATGTTTAGAGGATTAGAGTTTAGAAGTTTATGATAAACATGCCTTTGCAGACTAATCTCCTGATAACTCAATTAACCAATAACTTCAGGTTATAGGTTTAATTTTAGATTTTAAAGTTTAGATTTTAGATTGATTGTAAACAAATTGCGGCCTAAAACTCTAACCTCCTAATCCTTGAACAGCTATGTTTAGAGGATTAGAGTTTAGAAGTTTAGGATAAACATGCCATTACAGACTAATCTCCTGATAACCCAATTAACCAATAATTTCAGGTTATAGATTTAATTTTAGGTTTTAAAGTTCAGATTTTAGATTGGTTGTAAACAAATTGCGGCCTAAAACTCTAACCCTCTAACCTCCTAATCCTTGAACAGCTATGTTTAGAGGATTAGAGTTTAGAAGTTTAGGATAAACATGCCTTTGCAGACTAATCTCCTGATAACCCAATTAACCAATAACTTCAGGTTATAGGTTTAATTTTAGGTTTTAAAGTTCAGATTTTAGATTGATTGTGAGCAAAATGTAGCCTAAAATACTAATCCACTAACCTCCTAACCCTCTAACCTCCTAATCCCTAATCCCCCAATTAACCAAAAACTAAATCACCAAATCAAAGCTAATTACCGATTTCCTCCTTCTTTCAAGTATTTGATTTTAAGAAAACCCCATATATTTGCCTTCAGAAATAAATGTGTTTTTAATTATTTAAACTTTAAGTCATAAACCTATTTTACCATGGACAAAGCGACCTTAATCATTCAATGTAAAGATCAAAAGGGAATAGTTTCGGCAGTTTCTGCATTTTTGTACGCACATCAAGGTAATATTCTTGAAATCGATCAGCACGTAGATCAAGAATTGGGAATGTTTTTTATGCGCGCATCTTGGGAATTGGAAAGTTTTGGATTGACAAAAGATGAAATTGGAACCGTCTTTCAAGAGCAAGTAGGTGCAAATTTTGGAATGGAATATCAACTATATTTCAATGACAAAAAGCCTAAAATGGCACTTTTTGTATCAAAGCAGTCACATTGCCTATTTGATATTCTGAGCAGATATTATTCGGGGCAGTTTGACGTAGAGATACCTTTGGTTATTTCCAACCACAAGGATTTGAAGCGAGTAGTGGAGGCATTCAGAATTCCATTTCACTACGTGCCGATGGACAAGGAAAATAAGGCTGCCACTGAACAGCATCAGATTGAGCTACTGGAACAGCATGAAGTGGATTTTGTAGTGTTAGCCAGGTACATGCAGATATTGAGCGGCGATTTTATCAGAAAATTTCCAAACAAGATCATTAACATTCACCATTCCTTCCTTCCTGCTTTTGTTGGAGCGAAACCTTATCATGCTGCTTATGAAAGAGGGGTTAAAATCATTGGAGCCACTGCACACTATGTAACTGAAGAGCTCGATGCAGGTCCAATTATAGAGCAAGATGTCGCGCGTGTTCGCCACCATAATACCGTTTCTGATTTGGTACAGATGGGTCAGGATATTGAAAAAGTAGTCCTATCAAAAGCAATCAAATATCACTTAGAAAACAAGGTCTATCCTGTTGGTAACAAGACGGTTATTTTTTATTGAAAAAGAGACTTCGAATTTAGTAAACTGAAATTGACCATGGAATTATTTAAGCAGATTACAGCAAACAATTTCTAAATCAAGCCAATCAATTGGGGCTAATTATTGAGATAAAATAATTTTCCAATATTGTAATCTTCTGATTTTCATTCAATCTCCACAATCGCTTTTCCTATCACCTTCCTATCCAACATATCCTGCAAGGCTTTTGGTGATTCTTCGAGTGAATAGGCCTTATGTATATGTTGGGAGATTTTTCCTTCTTGTATCATTTCGACCAATTCTATGATATTTTGTTGATTTTGCTCTGGTTCCTCTGTTGAAAACCTTCCCCAAAAGACTCCCATGACCGAACAGCCTTTGAGCAAGGCCAAATTAAAAGGGAGCTTTGGAATCTCACCAGCTGCAAAACCTACCACAAGGTACCGGCCTTTCCATGCCATTCCCCTCAAGGCTGGCTCTGAATATTTTCCACCTACTACATCCAACACCACATCTACTCCTTTTCCATCTGTGAGTACTTTGATCCGCTCCTTGATATCCTCTGACTCATAATTAATCAATATTTCTGCGCCATGTTCTTTACAAACTTGAAGCTTTTCATCTGTAGATGCTGCTGCAATAACTTTCGCCCCCATTACTTGCCCCAAAGCTACTGCTGCCAAACCAACACCACCTGATGCGCCAAGTACTAGCAAAGTCTCTCCAGACTTGATTTGTGCACGATCTTTCAAAGCATGGTATGCTGTCCCAAATGTGTATAAGGTAGATGCTGCTGTGATGAAATCCATTTGGTCTGGAATGGGGAATACCCGATCTGAATTCACCTTCACCTTTTCTGCAAAGCCTCCCCAACCACACAGTGCCAAAACCCTTTGCCCTACCTTGAGGTTTTTTACATCAGCCCCTACTTTCTCAATAACTCCAGATACCTCTCCACCAGGTGAAAATGGCAGCTCAGGTTTGAATTGATACTTATTTTGGATAATCAACACATCAGGAAAATTGACTGCGCAAGCAGCAACCTTGATCAAGACCTCAGTGCTATTTATAGATGGCTCAAGAATGTCTGTATATATTAGAGAATCAGGTAATCCGTGTTCTTTGCAAAGTATCGCTTTCATGTGTTTAAAATTTGTTTTCAAATATCCTCCTGATTTATCGGAACAAGCTATGGAAATCCATGCTTATGGGCAGGCTCGATTTCATATGGTTATTATTCGTAATTCATGGACAAGCTCTTTGTCCCATTTAGAAATTCTAACATCAAGTTCTAAAGCTTGGGTCATGCTATCCGCCTTGAGAAGCTTGGATTTCATTGATAAAAGTTTTGACTAAAATAGGCAATTGATGATTAAAAACGTAATTTTGCCAACGAAAATGGCCTTCGAAGATGTCCATTGTTACAACAAAAATAATATTTTAATGTTTCGCAAATAGCTTGTTTAGAGTCATTTCCGAAATTTAATCCAAACCCAAGTATATGTCAGTAAAAAAATATATCCAAGACAATCAGGAAAAATTCCTCAATGAACTTTTAGACTTGCTAAGAATTCCTTCAGTAAGTGCTGATCCGAAGTTTAAGGACGATGTTTTTGCAGCCGCGGAATTTGTAAGGGAAAGTTTGGAAAAAGCAGGAGCTGATCAAGTAGAACTTTGTCAGACAGCAGGCTATCCGATTGTATATGGAGAAAAAATAGTTGATCCATCACTTCCTACTGTTTTGGTCTATGGTCATTATGATGTACAGCCAGCAGATCCTTATGAACTTTGGGATTCTCCACCATTCGAGCCAGTAATCAAAACTACGCCAAGACATCCCGAAGGAGCGATTTTTGCCCGTGGATCAGCAGATGACAAAGGACAATTTTATATGCATGTCAAAGCCTTTGAAGCAATGATGGCCAATGAAGACCTTCCCTGCAATATCAAGTTTATGATCGAAGGAGAAGAAGAAGTCGGATCTGAGCATTTGGATATTTTTGTCAAGGAAAACAAAGAAAAGCTCAAAGCTGATGTGGTATTGGTATCTGATACACACATGATTTCTTTGGAAGACCCTTCTGTGACAGTTGGTCTAAGAGGTCTATCATATATGCAAGTAGAAGTGACCGGACCAAACAGAGACCTACATTCAGGAACATACGGTGGGGCTGTTGCCAATCCAATCAATATTCTTTGCAAGATGATAGCTTCTCTTCAGGATGAGAATAACCATATTACAATTCCTGGATTTTATGACAAAGTTGAAGAATATTCAGCTGAATATAGAAAAGCATTGAATGATGCTCCTTTTGATTTGGAAGCATACAAAAAGGAATTGGACATCAATGATGTACATGGAGAAGCGGGGTACTCGACGATCGAAAGAGTTGGTATCCGTCCTACATTGGATGTAAATGGAATCTGGGGAGGATATACTGGTGAAGGAGCGAAGACAGTGCTTCCTTCCAAAGCCTATGCAAAAATCTCCATGCGATTGGTTCCCAATCAAGACCACAAAGAAATCTCTAAGCTTTTTGAAGCACACTTCAATTCTATAGCTCCAGCTTCTGTAAAAGTGAAAGTTACACCGCATCATGGAGGACAAGCAGCAGTTGTTTCTACAGATACGCCTGGCTACAGAGCTGCCGACTTGGCTATTCAAGAAGCTTTTGGCAAAAAAGCAATTCCAACAAGGGAAGGTGGCTCGATTCCAATCTGTTCTCTGTTCCAGCAAGAACTTGGTCTAGATCCGATTTTGCTTGGATTTGGCTTGGATACTGATGCCCTGCATTCTCCAAATGAACATTATGGAGTGAAAAATTACTACATGGGCATAGAAACCATCGCATTGTTCTTTAAATATTTCAAAGAGCAAGCGAACAAATAAAAGTAATTTCAAAAACTCCAAACGACTTGAATTAAGCTGTTTGGAGTTTTCTTTTATTTATTCTCCAAGAATTGTTGCCTACTGAACTTTCTTAGTTCTTTTATCCTTTTTACAATCAGTTTAGCATCCATTTACATACCATGTCAAGACTTATCAAATCTTCACTGATCCTATCGCTCTTTTTATTCCTAACCAACGTAGCGAGTGCCCAGATGATTTCTCCACCTAGCTGGTCCATTCAGTTGTCTGAGAAAGAAATTAAAATAGGAGATGAAGTAAAGCTGGTTTTCAAAGCACAGATCCCGAGAGATTGGTACATCTATTCCAATGATTTTGATCCTGATTTAGGGCCGATGTTGACAGAGTTGGAATTAGATGAAAAGAAATCAACAGGCTTCACCTTGGTCGGAAAGCTGAAAGCCATCAATCCCAAGAAAAAGTTTGATGATACTTGGGATGGAGATGTGACTTATTTTGAAGGTTCGGGAAGCTTCGAGCAAACGATCAAAATCACCTCTGAAACTATCAATATTGATGGTTTTCTAAGTTATCAAATGTGTACTGATGTCACCGGGCAATGCGTACCATTTGAAGAGGATTTTACCATAAAAGCTAAGGCAGCTGCTACCACAAATCAAGCAAGTGCAGTTGACTCACAAATATTACCAGCAACTGATGCTGAAGAAAATGCAAATGAGGACTCGGTTGCTCAAGTCGAAGAAAGTCCAAATACAGAAGAGGTAGCTACTCAAGATCAAGAAAGAACTTACATTGATTTGGAGGGAGATTCTGACAAGGAAGGTTTGATTGGGTTTATGATTTTAGCCTTTTTGGCTGGCTTGGCTGCTTTGTTGACTCCTTGTGTATTTCCTATGATCCCGATGACCGTCACTTTTTTCACGGGAAGGTCAAAATCCAGAGCTGCGGGAATCAGAAATGCCTTTGTATATGGCTTTTCGATTATTGCAATTTACACCATTGCAGGTACAGCCGTAGCTGCTATTCAAGGCCCTGAATTTGCCAACTGGCTGTCCACCCATTGGGTACCAAATGTCTTTTTCTTTTTGGTGTTTATCTTTTTTGCATTCGCATTCTTGGGAATGTTCGAATTGACATTGCCAAGCAGTTTTGTGAACAAAATGGATGAAAAGGCAGACAAAGGCGGAATGACTGGAATATTCTTCATGGCTTTCACTTTGGTTTTGGTTTCGTTTTCATGTACTGGCCCGATAGTGGGGTCGATATTGATCAGCTCAGCAGGTGGCGCATTGGTAAAGCCAATATTGGGAATGTTTGCCTTTTCTTTGGCATTTGCCATTCCTTTTACGCTATTCGCAGTTTTTCCACATTGGTTAAATTCATTGCCAAAATCCGGTGGATGGTTGAATTCAGTGAAGGTTGTCTTGGGCTTCTTAGAACTTGCTTTGGCTTTCAAGTTCTTGTCAGTAGCAGATCAGGTTTATCATTGGGGATTGTTGGATAGAGATATTTACATTGCCATTTGGGTTGTTATTTTTGCTTTGTTGGGGTTTTATCTTTTGGGAAAAATCAGAACAAAGCACGATTCTCCGATGGAAACTATTGGCGTGCCGAGGTTGATGTTGGCAATTTCCACGTTTGTATTTGTAGTTTACTTGATTCCAGGCCTTTGGGGAGCACCTCTGAAAGCCCTAAGCGGTTACTTACCTCCTATGGCTACGCATGACTTTAACATCATGGTAAACAGAAATTCGACCATGTCAGGAGCAAACCAATTGGATGAAATCCCAAAATATGCTGACCTTTTACATTTTCCTCCTGGGTTTCAAGGTTACTTTGACTACGATCAAGCATTGGCAGCGGCAAAGAAGGCAGGCAAACCATTGTTTATTGATTTCACAGGACATGGCTGTGTGAACTGTAGGGAAATGGAAGCGAGGGTTTGGACTGACCCTCAGGTGATGCAGCGATTGAACGAAGATTTTGTATTGGTGGCCTTGTATATCGATGAGAGATTTGAGTTGCCAGAATCAGAATGGTTTGTGTCCGAGTATGATGGAAAGGAAAAGAAAACTATTGGCAAACAAAATGCAGATTTTCAAATCACAAAGTTCAACAACAATGCCCAGCCCTATTATGTGATTTTGGATCATAATGAGGAGTTGCTCGTAAAACCAATAGGCTATGAGACAAATATTGTAAGTTTTGTAAACTTTTTAGATACCGCCAAAGAAGAGTTTACCAAAAGGTAGGGTTCACTTGACGGTGTAAAGCTATTGCGGATAAAGCTGATTTTATAGGTGGACATTGGCTTAAAATTGCAAAGAACACAAATATTACCGGCTTGATTCTATGGTATTAGGAGTATAATTAAATTCACCTATTTCAGAAACTAATCCTCTGGAACCAACACTTTATCAATTCCATGGACAACTCCATTTTGTCCATGGATATTGAGAAGGTTTGAAATCAAACCTGATTCATTGATCTGGAGTTGGGCAAGGTTTACGCTTAGTGTTTGTCCACTGATCAACGTTGGAAGTGTAGCTCCTTCCCTTAGATCTTGGGAGAACAACCTACTAGGAGTCAAATGATATTGAAGGATTCTTCTCAAAGTCTCTACTTCTATAGCGTTGATACCCGTCACTCCCAAATCTGCGAACAACTCTTCAAATGCAGCATCTGTAGGAGCAAAAAGCGTCACATTATCTTCAAAATCCCTATCCAAATCAGTAATTTGGCCAGTTTTCTCCAATGCTTCTACCAAAATGATAAACTGTGGATTTTCAACAGTATTCAAAGAAGTGATTTTTTCTGAAATAGATTGCGTCGGTGATTGGATAACTTGGTCTATCACATGTACCAGACCATTGTCGGCGGCTAAGTTAGAAGCTGTTATCCTTGCCTTACCATTGACCCAAATTGCACCATTAGGTGCGACACTCAAGAAAATTGGCGCCTCTGTAAGTGATGGAACGCTCCCCGCTACTATAGAGGCTGCAGGAAGTACTCCATCAATCAAATGATAAGAAATGATCCTATCCAATTCTGGCGAATCCAAAAGTGTTTCTTGGTCTATATCAATTTCAGTCAAGTAACGAGTGAAGGCCGCATTTGTAGGAACAAACAGAGTGAATGGCCCTTCATTTGCCAATAAACCTTCAAATTCAACCGCTTCTACGGCCGCAAGGAAAGTTGAAAAACCATTATTCTCGACCACGTTCAGAATCGAATTTGCTGGTGGGAATAAAACTTTGTCGATCTCGTGGATCATTCCATTTCTTGCCTCAATGTTTCTAGAAAGAATTTGTATAGAGTCGTTGATAGTCAAATTATTGCCATTTCTGCTAAAAATGATATTTATACTTTCTAGGAAGGTTTCAACTTCACCAGTTGGGATTTGATTATAAAGAATTCTTCCTGGTATGATATGGTATGCCAAAAGAGCTTGCAGTTCATCCGATGGAATATTTTGAATTGAGCTGATTCCCAAACTTTGCAAGGTTTCCCTAAATGCTTCATCATTTGGGGCAAATACAGTAAATGGTCCTTGTTGGGCTAATGCCTCCTGAAGTCCAGCGCGATTGACCGCTTGCACAAAAAGCGTAAAATTCTGAAGATCTTCCACTGTACCAAGAATCAATTGCTCATTTTGTGGAGGTAGGTTGTTGGTATCATTGCAAGAAATGATAGACAGAATCACCGCAGACAACAACACTATTCCCTTTAACAATTTTAATTTAGAGTTTTTCATTTGATTCAAGTAAAAAGATAATCTAAGTACGCTACAATATCTGTCAAAGTTATGAACTAAATCCATTCAAAGGATGATCCTCAATGGTATTATCTGCAAAAGTTTCATGTTTTAATTTTAAAAAAAACAACAAAAATGATGTCATTAAAGGAAATGAGTAATCCATATGTCCATTCAAAAGGTCTATTTATTACGTGATATCCCCATTTCTCTAAATTTCATTGGACTTACTCCTTTGACTTTCTTAAACACCCTATTGAAATATGATAAATTTTGAAACCCAGATTGATAAGCAATTTCTGAAATCGGAAATTCTGATTCCTGCAGAAGTTCACAGGCCTGATGAATTCTAACTTGGTTCAAAAATTCAGTATAAGTCTTTCCTGTACGTGCTTTGAAAAACCTGCAAAATGCTTCCTTACTTAGATTCGCAACTTCTGCCACATCTTGCAAATGTATTTCTTGCTGACTTTGGGCGAGTATAAATGACATCACCTGCCCTATTCGCTTGCCTTCAGTTTCAGTGTAATCTATTGAAGGAATCAATGTATTTAGCAAAGCAAGATCTTTAGATTCCATTAAAACCTTCAATATCTCAAAAGAAATAAGCATTTTGTTCAAGCCTTTTTGTTCTGAAAAAAAACTCATCTTATTGGCTATCGCATTTTTAGCATCTCCATTAATAGAAAAACAACCCTTGGTTTGGTATATCCAGTGTTGTAATTCGACAAATTCTTCAACTTCAATAAATTTTTTACCTAATGCTTCAAAATCAAAAAACAAGGTATGTCCCAAAGACTCCTTTTCTGATTCCTGATCAAAATACTCAGAGTCAGAG
The DNA here is from genome assembly GCF_022549785.1 of Belliella alkalica. Taxonomy (GTDB): domain Bacteria; phylum Bacteroidota; class Bacteroidia; order Cytophagales; family Cyclobacteriaceae; genus Belliella; species Belliella alkalica. The sequence goes on along the minus strand of NZ_JAKZGO010000004.1, from coordinate 163,229 downwards.
CGAAATACATGTGGAATATTGGAAGAAAACAAAAACATATCACCAGGTTCAAACCTCCCAAGATAATCACCTACCATCAAGTGTCCTTTTCCCTTCAAAATCAAAGTAAGCTGCCATTGGGGATGCTGATGAAGCTTATCATAAAAATGTTTCCCGGCGTCTACTTGGAACCTTACAAATTCTTTATTGGATTTTGGAATTTGAAATGATATGACTTTTCTCATGGACTGTAAGGGGGTGAAAGATAATGGACAAAAGATTTATATGCCATTTGAAGTTTATAGACTAACATCAACTCCTATATCTTAGGCAATTTATTGAGGTTTCAAATTCGGTATTTCGATAGTAAATTAATATATCTAATAGATTTTAACTACAATTAAATCAATATAGTACTAATAACGACTAAATATGTATAGCATAAATAACTTTTGGAACTGTAACTTTGAAAATAGAATAACATGATTAGCCGCAAGGATGCCAGAAAGTGAATTTTCTCATGAAATCGTGCGGAGAATTGTTATCAGTCCATTAGACATTAGTGTATCAATGGAATTAAAATTTATATGGATACTGGTGTGAAAGCAGATAATCATATTAAATTATAAAATGTAGATTAAGCAGAGTGAAATAGATGAATGTCTCAATCAGTTTTCTCAAAATCTAAGCAAACCTTAAACATGACAATATGAATTGGCAAGGCGTATTCCCGGCAGTTACTACAAAATTTCACCAAAATGGAAATCTGGACATGGAGATGTTTTTCAAAAACATCGATGCCCAATTAGAAGCTGGGGTGAACGGAATCATCTTGGGAGGCACCCTAGGTGAGTCATCAGTACTTTCTCAAGAAGAAAAAATCAAACTCACCACCGAAACTGTCGATTACATCAACGGAAAGGTGCCTGTAATTTTGAATATAGCTGAAGGAGCCACCCGAGACGCTATTTTCTGGGCTGAAAAAGCCAAAGAAATGGGTGCTTCTGGATTGATGCTTTTGCCTCCAATGCGCTACTCAGCAGACCACAGAGAAGTAGTAACTTACTTCAAGGCCGTAGCCAACAGCATCGATTTACCAATAATGATATACAACAACCCTGTTGATTACAAGACTTTGGTAACAATCCAAATGTTTGAAGAACTAACAGCGTGTGATAATATCCAAGCTATAAAAGAATCCACCAGAGATATATCAAACGTAACACGGATGAAAAACCGATTTGGAGACCGCTACAAAATTCTGTGTGGAGTGGATACCTTGGCTATGGAAGAACTAGTGATGGGTGCAGATGGCTGGGTGGCTGGTTTGGTTTGTGCATTTCCAAAAGAAACTGTTGCTGTATTCAATTTGGTGAAAGAAGGAAAATATGAAGAGGCATTGGATATCTACAGATGGTTTTTGCCGCTTCTGGAGCTGGATATACACCCCAAACTCGTCCAATACATCAAGCTTGCAGAACAGCTAACCGGTATCGGAACAGAATGGGTCAGAGCACCAAGGTTGACCTTAGTCGGCGAAGAAAGAATCAAAATAGAAAACATCATCAAAAGAGGTCTGGAGAATAGGCCGGTGGTTTGAAAGTAGAAAGATCCGAGAGGCTAGAAGCGAGAGACGAGATTCAAGAACAAGTGAAGGTCACGCAGAGATCGCAAAGTTGCAGAGATGCGCTGAGGATAGTAGATGCTGGATTACAATCAAGTACCTAGCGAATTCTTGATTCATTATTCGGAGTTCAAAATTCATGATTTAAAAAATGTCGAATATTGTTTCGAGAAACTAGACACTGTGGCCTTTGTCTGCTTTCTTCAGTAATTCTACGGAACAAGCTTTGCGAGAGCAGAGAATTTGCCCAAAAATAACTTAATCCACTATTCAACCAATAACTAAAACAATCATCCATGAACTACGACCATATTTTCCAAGACGCACAAGAAGCATTTTTGCAATTCAAAAAAATCTCGGGAAAAAGCAAAGCGGGTTTTTTGAGAAAAATAGCTTCAAATATCGAAGCTGAAAAAACCACCTTAATCCCATTGGCATCTAGTGAATCAAACTTACCAGAGGGGAGAATTACTGGAGAATTAGGTAGGACAGTAGGACAAATCAAGCTATTTGCTGACTTGGTGGAAGAAGGAAGCTGGGTAGAAGCAGTCATAGATCATGCAAATCCAGAAAGAACCCCGGCACCTAAGCCAGACCTCCGAAGATTCCTTACTGCACTCGGACCAGTGGTAGTTTTCGGTGCTAGTAATTTTCCATTGGCTTTTTCTACTGCAGGAGGTGATACTATTTCTGCTTTGGCAGCAGGATGTCCCGTCATCTACAAAGGACATCCAGCACACCCCAAGACATCAGAATTGGTTGGACAATTGATTTCAAAAGCTGTGGCAGATTCAGGACTTCCATTTGGGCTTTTTACACATATAGAAGGTGGAGTTGAAGAGGGACAAGAGTTAGTAAAGCACCGCATGGCTAAGGCAGTTGCATTTACGGGGTCATATAAGGGTGGTAAAGCCATATTCGATCTCGCCAATCAAAGGGAAGAACCAATTCCTGTTTTTGCAGAAATGGGTTCTGTAAACCCAATTATTACATTAGAAAATAAATTAGGATCCAACATTGAAGGCTTGGCAAAATCTTTTGTAAGCTCACTCACTTTGGGAGCAGGGCAGTTTTGTACCAATCCAGGATTGATCATGGTACCGCAAATCCACACAGATGCATTTTGCAATGCAGTCAAAAAGGAAATCAAAGAGATTGCCGCTGCGCCTATGTTACATGAAGGCATAGCAAAAGCTTACTATGATTCACTTGCCAAATTAAAAAGCAAGGAAGAGCTTGAGTGGTTACAAATAAATTCTGCCGAAGACATCATCAAAGCCCATCCTGCTTTGGCAAAAATTACAGCAAATGATTGGTTGGAAGATGACCTATTTCAAGAAGAAGTATTTGGTTCATTTGCGATAGTGGTAATATATAAAGATTCGGAGGAACTACTTGCCATTGCCCGCAAACTTCAAGGACAGTTGACCATAACCCTTTGGGGAGAGGAGGAAGAGCTTTCTCAAAAATCAGCGCTTATCAATCTTCTAGAGGAAAAATGCGGTAGGCTGCTTTTCAAAGGCGTCCCAACAGGCGTTGAAGTAGGATATGCTATGCAACATGGCGGCCCCTATCCTTCCACTTCAGATAGTCGCTCTACCTCTGTTGGAGCATATGCTATCAAGCGTTTCGCCAGACCAATCGCCTTTCAAGACATGCCAGAAAAGCTTTTGCCAGACGCATTAAAAGAAAGTAATCCATTGGGGATCTGGAGGATGATTGATGGGGAACTCAATAATAGATATTAATGGATATTTGGTTCTCGATATTATTGGAAATTTGTGTTCTCTCGCGGAATTTATGTCTTTACTTAATAGTACACTAGTTCGGCGAACTATCAGTGAAATATAGCTTCGACAAAATATCTTGAAACAGATAATGATGGGTATTTGCCGTGCGAAAATTGTGAATATTGACCTTCACATTAATAAAAAGATTTGAAATATACTTTATGAAATATTTCAACTTTATTCAAATGTATTTCTATCCTGTTTTATATTATAACAAAACCAAAATTTCAAATTATGTGTATATTTATAAAAAACACACACATAAATGAGAACAAACATAGAGATAGATGAAGATTTGATTTCTGAAGCCATGAAGGTCACAGGTCATAAAACGAAGAAAGCTACTGTTGAAGAGGGCTTAAAGTTGATCATTCAATTAAATCAACAAAGTAAAATCCGAAAATTAAGAGGAAAGTTAACCTGGAATGGGGATTTAGAAAAAATGAGATTTGACCAATGATACTAGTAGATTCATCAGTTTGGATAGATTTCTTCAATGGAAAAGAAGAAGAACATGTAGAAAAACTATATGAGCTCCTTGGGAATAAAGTGCTAGTGACTGGGGATTTGATTTTGGTGGAGGTATTACAGGGATTTAAAAATGACAAACAGTTCCAAATAGCAAAAGAGGCGTTAGAATCCTTACCATATTTCTCTTTATGTTCAAAAGAAACAGCTTTACTTTCGGCAGAACATTATAGATTATTGAGAAAAAAAGGTGTTACAATAAGAAAAACCATAGACGTAATAATTGCCACATTCTGCATCAACAATAATATAAAACTTCTTCATCATGATAAAGATTTTTCTGATATGGAAAAGTATCTTGGACTGCAAGCTGTTTGAACCAATAAAATATATTATGAGTATCCGCAATGTTGCACGTAGGGTAAGAAGTAACTTTGTAAGTTGCGGATACTCGTCATCAGACAACAGTTCACAGACAACAGAACCACAAATCGTTCATCCAATATTCTATTGCTTGGCTACGTGCTAGAAAGCGGATACACATAAAATATATAGATACTTGTTGATATTCTTGAATATTGGATTCTTTATAATGATGGGTATTTGCCGTGCGATTTTGGTAGATATTCATTGAAATTTTTAATCCAATGAATCAAACAATATCTTAATATCCAATATCCTTAAATCATTTAACCATGAAAAAAACCTTCCAATGCATAGATGCCCATACTTGTGGCAATCCGGTAAGAGTAGTCTCAGGTGGCGTTCCTTTTTTGAAAGGCAGTAATATGCTCGAAAAACGTCAGTACTTTCTGGAAAACCTAGATTGGATCAGGACAGGATTGATGTTTGAGCCAAGAGGTCACGATATGATGTCTGGCTCCATGCTTTTTCCTCCACATGATCCTGAAAATGACTTGGCGGTGCTCTTTATCGAAACCTCAGGCTGCCTGCCAATGTGTGGACATGGGACTATTGGGACAATCACTATTGCTATTGAAGAAGGGCTGATTCAACCTAAGAAATCTGGCTTTTTAAAAATGGAAACTCCGGCAGGATTGGTTTTGGTGGAATACAAACAGGATGGAAATAAGGTAACTTCTGTCAAACTAACCAATGTAAAAAGCTTCCTAGCCGCAGAAGGGTTGGAAATCGAAACTGAAGAGCTTGGCAAACTATCTGTTGATGTAGCTTACGGTGGTAACTTTTATTGTATCGTTGATCCTCAGCAGAATTTTCCGGGACTGGAACACTACAGGGCAGAGCAGTTGATTTCCATGGCGAGAAACTTAAGACAAAAGATGAATGAAAAATACGAATTCGTTCATCCCGAACATCCACAGATCAAAGGACTTTCCCATGTATTATGGACTGGAAAAACCTTAGACTCTACCAGCACGGCAAGGAATGCCGTTTTTTATGGCGACAAAGCCATAGACCGCTCTCCCTGTGGCACAGGTACATCGGCAAGAATGGCACAGTGGTTTGCCAAGGGATTACTTAAACCAGGAAATGATTTTATCCATGAGAGTTTTATCGGATCCAAATTCACTGGAAGGATAGAAGAAGTCACCGAAATCGCTGGCAAGCCCGCCATCATTCCAAGTATAGAAGGTTGGGCAAAAGTGTATGGGTACAATACAATTATCTTAGATGATGACGATCCTTATGTGCATGGCTTTCAGGTAATTTAGAGAATAGAACCCGGATAAGGCTGATAGAGCGGATGGTCATGGATTTTTCATCTGCAACTATCTGCATAATCCGTGAAATCAGTGTTCCATTAATTTTTTTCATGTACTTCATATTGTGTAGAGTATGAAACACGGATAAGGCTGATAGCGCAGATGGTCACGGATTTTTCATCTGCAACTATCTGTATAATCCGTGAAATCAGTGTTCCATCCGGAAAAAATCCTCACTCCAAGGACTTAGCGTAGCAAATCCAAGTTTAAACTGAGGATAATTTTCTTGGAAATAACTGTATTTCTTTGGCTTGATTTGGTTTTGATCAAATTTGGCTTCAATAGCAATTGGTGGCTGCATATCAGGAATAATAAAATCCACTTCTTTTCCATCAGCAGTTCGCCAAAAACGAACAGCATCCTCCCCATGCTTGTCAACCAACATTCTAAAAACAGCCATCTCCCATAGCTCACCCTTATCTAGTCTCATATTTAAAGGCTGAAAATTATTGATCAAGCAGTTCCTCAAGCCTGTGTCCATCAAGTATCCTTTTGGCATTTTGGTGAGTTCTTTTCTAAGATTTGCATAAAATGGTTTAACCAAAGATAAATGAAAGCATGTTTGCATGACATCCAAATAGCTTTGAATAGTTTCATTCCTAGCCCTCAAGGTATTTGCCAATTCATTGATATTCACCAATTGCCCTGATTGTGACGCTATCAGTTTCATAAGTTGAAAAAACACTTCTTCATTTCTGATTCCCGCCTCTTGGATGTCTCTTTTCACAAATGAATCCCTTATTTCTTTAAGAATTTCTTTCTTTTCATCGATATCTGATTCTATCACCACGGCAGGATATCCACCAAAAAGCATATATTCTTCCCACTCCAATCTTATCAATTCTATCTTTACTGATTTGTAGGTTTTATTTTCTTGTATTCTTTGGATTTCATCTATTAATGACTTTTTGTCTTTCAACATCAAAAACTCCTCAAAATCACAAGTATTGATTCTGAAAATTCTTTTCCTCCCAGCTAATGAGTCTTTAAATTTATCATCCATATAAAAAGCACTGCTACCACTGCAAACAATCTTGACTTGATCGCTGTGGTCATCATAAAGCAATTTCAAAAAATTGGAGGGGTCGTTTAGATATTGTATTTCATCAATAAAGACAGTTACTTTTTGCTCTGTTGTCGGCAAATATGCCAGTAAATTCAATGGAGAAAAATTCAAGTCCTCTAAAAGGATTCTATTTTCAAGATTCACAAATAAAGTAGGCACTCCTTTGCTTTTAAGGTTTTGTTCGAGATCTTTTAGCAAAGTAGATTTACCCGTTTGTCTTGCTCCTGTCAATACCGTAAATTCTTTCTTCAAACAATGCTTCAAGAGTTTATCAAACAATTTTCTTTTCATGGCAACAGTCTTTATTAACACAATTATAGCTAAAATATTAGATATTTTTACTATTACGATAGATAAATTATCCGATATTTTTACTAATACACTAGATAAATTATCCGATATTTTTACTATTAGAATCAAAAAGCTATAGTGAAATCGACAAAGAGCTGCCTCAACACCCATCAATACAATACCATTTTTCGTCAACCTTCTCCACCTCTATCCTTACAAGAAATCTTATATTCGTAGCTTAATAGAAGTTGAATGCATACAACCAAAATGCTTATCTTTCTCTATTAATACCATCAGAAACCTAAGCGCCAAGTACTTTGTACATGGTAATTATTATTTTGTACAAAAAATGAAACCAACCATCATTATCGGCGGCGGCATCGTTGGCCTTTTTACGGCATATTATCTGCAAGAGCAGGGTGTAGAAGTTGTTGTCATCGACAAGAGTGACATGCTGACCAATACCTCCACAGGCAATGCCGGAATGATTGTGCCCAGCCATATTATCCCTTTGGCTGCGCCAGGAATGATCAGCAAGGGAATTGGTTGGATGTTTTCTTCCAAAAGCCCATTTTACATCCATCCAAGATTTGACAAAAAGCTCTTGGAGTGGTCTTGGCTATTTTATAAATCGGCCAATGCCAAACATGTGGAAAAAAGTATTCCCTATCTCAAAAACATTAGCCTGCTGAGCAAATCCCTTTATCAGGATTTCAAACTAGAGCATATTGATTCAGATTTGGAATTGGCGGAAAAGGGACTAATGATGCTCTATCAAACCCCCGAGGTGGAAAAAGAGGAAATTGAATTTGCACATCTTGCAAGGAAACATGGGCTTGAAGCAGAGATATTAAGCCCTGCTGATATTCAAAAAATAGAACCAAATATACAAGTCAATGCTAGGGGTGCAATCTTATTTCCAGGAGATGCACATCTCTCTCCTACAGCTTTGTATAGTTTTCTGAAGAGATATCTAACCGATCAAGGAGTCAATTTCAAACCCAACCTTCAAGTCAGAGGTTTTGAAAAATCTGCTGGAAAAGTAACTTCGGTAATCACAGATGAAGGTGCCATAGAGGGGAATCAGTTTATCCTATGTGGCGGTGCCTGGACTGGTGAATTGGCTGGAATGTTGGGTTTTAGGTTGCCCATGATGGGCGGAAAAGGCTACAGTTTCATCCAAGAAAACCAGCCTGAAATCAAACAAGCTGCGATTTTGACTGAGACAAAAGTAGCTGTAAGCCCATATGGCAAAAACATTCGTTTCGGAGGAACAATGGAAATAGCTGGTGTCAATGAAAATATCAATCTCAACAGGGTCAGAGGCATATTTGAGTCCATCAATCGCTATTATCCCGATTTCCAATCCAAATTCCCTGAGCCCGACAAGATTTGGAAAGGACTCAGACCATGCTCACCTGATGGCTTACCATACATCGGACAGGCACCAGGCCTAGAGAATGTCCTTGTAGGATCTGGACATGGAATGATGGGGATTTCCATGGCTCCTGCTACTGGCAAACTCCTTACCCAAATCCACCAAAAAGAACCTGCGGGAATCTTGATTGATGCATTTGGGGTTGGGAGGTATTAGAATAAGTTTAGAAAAATCTTGTGGTAATACCAAAAGCAATCATTGTCCTTCCTGAGAACATTTTTTCTGATATATAGTCAAGATTAACTTTAAACGGACCACGTATTCCTACTTCAAAACCGAGGTTATTTCTATATGTATTGAAAAATGAATTATTTGATCCTATTAATCGTCCATATCGAATAGAATATATGTTTTGCTGCGGGCTTACGTTAATACCTGCACCAAGGAAGCCATCATTTGTGATTGAAAAACTATTATCATCATTTTTTGAAACAAAGCTAAAATTCTTGTGATACAAACCAAACCCAAGATCTAAGCCCAGCCGCTTATTAGATCGCCCCAAATTATACATTAATGAAAACTCCGTGACAGCAGGGAAATTATTGGCGACTACGTTGACCCCCATATTTAAATGAAAAGATAAAGTCTTGCTTCTTTCAATATTTTTATAGGTAATTACTTCTTGTTCACCATTTTCTTTTATAATTAAATCTTTGCTAAATACATTTGTAAAGTATTTATTTTTCCAGTCATTTAATTCATAGAGATTTTTAATCCTTTCCGTTAGGCCTGCTTCTTTCCAAACCTTTAATTCATCAATCTCACCCAAATAAAGTTTTACTTCACCTTTATGGATTTTTCTATAAACGAAAGTTAGTGTATGTCTAACTAGAGGGATTATTTGATCATTTTCTGCCTTTAATTTTTGACTATCATGTTTCTTGATCAAAAGCTCTTTTGTCTGTGGACTAAAAGTTATATCGTACGCATTATTTACAAAATCTAAGTCTAATTGATCAAACAAAATAAAAAGCGTATCTATTTCTTTTTCAAAGCCTTCAAATCGATTTAAATATGAAATATTGTCCCAAAGAAAAGTAACTTTCTTTTCTCCATTTATAAATACATTAAGTGTGTCATTGGATTCAAGTAATTTCAGGTTTTCCTCATCGTAACTTTTGCTATATTTTCGCTGAGATTTAAATTCTGTATTATTTTGGGCGATACTCTCAATCCAAAAAAAACAAATTAATAAGACAAATAGAAACTTAATTTTTTTCATTTTCAATAAACTTTAATCTGCTTAAAATTGATTCTTGGTTTATATTACTTTCCTTAGCTAAGTCTATATTTTTGTCAGCACCGAGAAACTCTGCCAATGTAAAACGCTGGAGAATTATTTTTTCTTTAACCTCAGATTTAGGATTCACCTTATCCAAGCTAGCCTGTAATCTCTGGGCAGCTGGACTAAGTTGGATCTCAGCTGCTTTTGATTCTGTTGGTTGGACACTGTCAGTTGTGTCATTATCGACCACTTCTGTCAGGAAATTACTTAGCCTTTTAGTTTCAGCATCTTTAAATTCGTGAATTAGAGGTTCACTCTTTATTGGAACAGTTTTCGACTCTTTGATCAAGGCAGGATTTTCATTAGGACTTACAGATGCTGGCTTTTCCACTTCAGGAAGTGGTATAATTTCTACCCCTTGATTTTCAAATTCAGTCATCAATAGATTTTCCTGAAAATCATCACTTTCTGAAAACAAAAAGATTCCAACCGAGGCAATCAGAGCTACCGAGGCCGCTATCCACCAGAAGTATGGTTTTTTGTGATTGCTTTTGGGTTTGATTTGACCCCATATTGCATCTTGGCGGAATTCTATTCCTTCTGGAAGATTTACATGATGGTCTATATTTTTTCTATCAGGATGCATGGTTCAGTCCTAGTTTGGTGATTATTTCTCTCAAATACGCTTTTGCTTTACTCAACTGAGACTTGGAAGTCCCAACCGTTACACCAAGTTTTTCGGAAATTTCAGCATGTGAATATCCTTCTATTTCATAAAGGTTGAAGATTGTTCTATATCCCTCAGGAAGCCTCAATATCAATTCGAAAAGCTCCTGACTGCTGAGTTTGTCTATTGCTGATTCACTTTGTTCTGCCACATTTTCATCTGGCTCGATGGTTAGTGGGGCATTTTTTCGCTTCCGCAAAAACATCAAAGACTCGTTTACAGCTATTCTTCTGATCCAAGCTTCAAATGACCCTTCTCCTTGAGGTTCGAAACTCGAAAGCTTGCCAAAAGCTTTGGTAAATGTTGCACTGAGAATTTCTTCGGCATCATGTTGATTTTTCACATACCTCAAACAAAGCATGAATAAAGGCTTTCCCAACAGCTCAAAGATTTTTCTTTGCGCCTTAGGCTTTGCTTTTTTTGCATCTTGTATAAGGTCTATGTCGATCAAATCAAATACTTTTGGCTTACAAAATAATAAATGCAGCTGATGGGAAAATGGTTGTCTGAGCCAGCTAAATTTCTCCCAATTTATCTTTACTTTCGAAACCAAACTGAAAATCTTAAAAAAAATGAAACGGGCAGCGCTTCTCTTACTGCTATTTAAATGGACTAACAATTGAAACAACTCAAAAAAGAAGTCCTAAACTTTTGACAAGTTATCAAATTAGGTCAAGTTCAGTTAATGGTTGGATGAATCTGTTTGATCCGAAATATTGATATGGTGATTGGAGTGCTGTAAATACTCTAAAACTCCAGCCATTCTACTTTCCCATCCATTGTGGCTACGATAAGACTGGTATCTGAAATCACATTTACAGTATTCACCATTGAATTATCAACTTTGTGTGCCCAGATGATTTGCTGATTTTTTGGGTCAATGCTGTAAACCACCCCAGATTTAGTTCCAAAATAAACTTTGTCTTCATGCTCTATCAGCATAGAAGGAACATGCTCGTATCCAAATCCACAATCCATTCTCCAAGCTAATTTCGCTTCTGATTTTCCAGTTTCGAAAGCGACAATCTCGTCATTCATGGTTTTTCCGTAAATCAAGCGTCCATCAGCTGAAATCCCAATAGATTCTCTTACGGTAGCTTCATTGGTTCGCCACAGAGTCTCCCCAGATTCAGCATCAATTGCCGTCAAAAACCTATCAGGAGCCACGATATAGATCACACCATCATGTGCCACAGGAATACACATGGCCGGTGAATACATCCTATTGGGTGAGCCATTGTCCCATTTCCAGAGCAAGTTCCCCGAGACTATATCCAATGCATACAAATGCCTATCCCATGCACCAAATACGACCATTCCCCCATCAATCAAAGGCTTGCTAACAACTGGGCCTCCGATTCCATCATAAACCCATTTCTCCTTTCCTGTTTTCGAATCAAGCGCCCGAAAGGTTCCATCGCTACCACCAACAAGCACTAGATCATCATAGATTTCTGGAGAACCTAGGACAGACTTTTCAAAAGCTTTTTTCCAAATCAATTTACCTGAATTAAGTTCCAGCCCATAGACATTTCCATCCCCAGAACCCAAAATCACCAAATCATTTGAAATCACCGATGAAGAAAATATTCCGCCATCAGTATCAAATGACCAAATCACTTCACCTGTCTCTTTGTCCAAAGCTTCTATTTTCCCTACAGCATTTCCAAAAATCACCTTTCCATCAGTATAAGCAGGCGTAGAAATCACATTTGCATCTGAATGATACGACCACTTTTTCTCTACGTTTGGATACTTTCCATTGATCTCAAAGCTCGGTCTTTCAAAAGTTTGGTTTACATCGAATTCTCTTTTTCCTAAAGCAATTTTATGCCAAACCTCCTTGGTTCCTACTCCAGGATTTCTTTCTTGGAAATATGCTGTATCCGATTTGATACTGATCCATTGATATCCGCCTACTTCATCCTTTGCCCGAAGATTTGAGCGACTCATTATTCCAGGAATCCCTTCAAAGTCATATACTTTATTGGTATGACCATGCCCACAAACTGAAAATTGCACATTGTATTGCTTCAGCCTATCGGTTGCTTCATACCAGTTGTCAAGTGCCTTGTCTAGTGGATAATGATTCACATTGATGATTGGTTGATCTTTGGGCGTAGTATGCAACACGGAATCCATCCAAACGACGGCATCTCTTGGAATATGTCCGTCTGACATGCGCACATAAGGTCCTGAAGAAGTACCGATAAACTTATATCCTTTGTGCTCAAAGACAAACTTATCATCCCCAAAAGCTTGGATAAATCCAACACCACCAGACTCTGACCAACCAGTGTCATGATTGCCCGGAATAATGTAGTAAGGGATATTCAATTGAATAATAATCGATTTTGCCGTGGCTATTTCCTCTTCTGTACCCATCTCGGTAATGTCACCAGTCAGCAATACAAAGTCCAAATCAGGCTGCTTGTTGATATCATCCACCGTTCTTTGTAGATCTTCTTCAGCCACCCCATTTGGCGATCCTATATGAATATCCGTAACCAAGGCAAACTTAAAATCCTGAGCGTAGGATCCCAGTGCCAAAAAAAACATTGAAATGGTTAAAGTAAATTTTGTTGGAAATATACGCATGGATGTATAAGGTTATTTTAATCAGTTTATTGAGCGCTTTTTGATAGCGCATCATAAGCTACCTGCATGACTTTGGTTCTTGTTCCCAATTGGGAAAGTTTGGAGTTTTCCCTTGTAGGATTCACGCGATTGGATAGGAAAATATAGACAAGCTCATTTTCAGGATCTACCCAAGCATAAGTTCCTGTGAAACCTGTATGTCCAAAACTGGAAGCAGGAGCATCTTTTGCTGCATTGCCATTTTCACTTCCCGGAACTCTCGGTCTATCAAACCCCAAAGCCCTGTAGTTTCCTTCTTCACAGAATTTACATTTCGAAAACTCACTCACTACATTGTTGCCAATGATCACCTGATCAGCATAAATACCATCATTCAGGTATAATTGCATCAATTTTGCCAAATCATTTGCATTTCCAAACAAACCAGCATGTCCACTCACTCCGCCCAGCATGGCAGCACCTTCATCATGGATAGTGCCATGTAGTAATTGTTTCCTGAAAAGTGAATCATATTCTGTAGGTACGATTTGATCTAAATCATACTTGAGATAAGGATTGAAAGTAAGGGAGTTTGCACCTATCTTTTTGTAAATATTTTTTTGTAAATAATCTTCAAAATCCTCCCCAGTGATCGCTTTAATGACTTCAGGTGCTAGAATAAATGACAGATCACTGTAGACATACTTCCCTTGTTCACCTACTGGTGAGTCACAAATTCGCCGATACAACTTTTCTTTGTATTTCTTATGGATGTATAAATCTTGAGCTACTAAAATCGGAAATCTATCTGATTGGTCATGCTTAAAAGTACTCCATTTGAATTTGCCATTTTTCCTGACAGTCTCCTTCCAGAATGGAATCCAAGCTTGCAATCCAGACTGATGGGTGAGGATATCTGTGTATTTGAGGTTTTCTTTGTTGGTGCCTCTTGCCATTGGCAAAAACGCTCCCAAAGTGCCATTTTCATCAAATTTCCCTTCGCTTTTTAGCTTCATCAATGCCGCCAAACTTGTACTGATCTTTGTTACAGATGCCAAATCATAAAGATGGTCATTTGCTACCTTCACATTACTCTCGTAAGTGTGGATCCCAAATGATTCATGGAAGATGACCTTTCCACTTTTTGCTATCAATATCTGTGCACCTGGAATGGCTTCATTTGTAATAGCTTCATTGACCAAAGTCTCAATCCCATCAAAATCCCTTGAATCCATACCGAACTCTTCTGGTGAGGAATATCCAAGTCTCAAGCCTCCACTTGTCTCTAGTCCATCACCGACTTTGAAATCAGCATTGACTGTTACTGGCAACTTTCCTTTTGCTCCCAATGCACCAAAAATAATCTGCGAGGCAATGTCTTGGGCATTCTCAGACTCTTGGTATGTAGCGAATACTGCACTCGCTTTGCTAAGCTGATCAAATTCTGCCAAACTATAGACATTCCCAAAAACAGACACTATTGTTGGTTTTTGTGCTATTAGTTTTTTGAGAAAAAACTTAGTCTCAGAAGTAACCCCAAATCTAGAAGCCCCAGCCCTCATCTGAAGTTTGTGAACACCCGCTATCACTAGCGTATAATCTTCCAACTGCTCCATCAATGTTTGAAATTCCTCGATACTTGCATTATGGGAGATGAAAAAACGATCAACTTCCCCAAATCTTACTAGGCTCTTTTGAAAAATGGTCTCTTCATCCGTTCCAATTGCCAAAGCAGCGATTTTATGCTTTTCAAGATTTTTGATAGGTACAATGTCATCTTGGTTTCGAAGTAAAGTAATCGAAGCCTCCGTCAACTTTTTGTTCAGCATTTGAGCTTTTGGATTGTTCAAATCTTCATAGAGATTTTCCAAATCAACCGGTTCATACTTATCCAAACCAAGCCAATATTTCGCTTGAAGGACTTTTTTTACCCGATTTTCAATTTCTTCAATCGTAATTTCATTTCTATCAATGGCTTTTTTGATTTCGAAGATAGTCCTCTCGACATTCATGGTATTGAGAAGCATGTCATTACCAGCCAAAAGCGCCTTCATATCCACTTCTCCAGGTTCATAGAATTTGGCAACACCCTGCATATTTAGTGCATCTGTGAAGACAAGTCCCTCATATTTGAGATCATTTTTCAATAAATCTGTCACGATTGGCTTCGAAAGCGTTGAAGCAAGGTTGTGGGTAGCATCATAGGCAGGGATATTCATGTGTGCGACCATCACACTTCCCAAACCTTCATCAAAAAGCTTTTTGAAAGGGTATAATTCAGTTTCATTCATTCGGATTTTGGAAAAATGAATGACAGGCAATCCATAGTGAGAATCTACATTGGTATCCCCATGACCTGGGAAATGCTTGGCATTCGCTAGCACCTTATTGTCTTGCATTCCTTTCATGTAGGCCAAAGCTTTGCTAGCGACATTTTCCTTTTGCTCTCCAAACGAGCGATATCCGATAACGGGATTATTTACATTGTTATTAATATCCACTACAGGGGCAAAATTCACATGAACGCCAACCCTTCTGCATTGCAGTGCGATCTCTTTTCCCATCTGATAAATCAATCCTTCATCCGAAATACCTCCAAGAGACATTTGATATGGGAAGCTCATCGTACTATCCAACCTCATGCCTAAACCCCATTCTCCATCTATTGAAATCATCAACGGGATTTTTGCTTTTTCTTGGAGCTTATTGGTCATGATTGCTTGCCTGACTGGACCTCCTTGGAAAAAAATGATTCCTCCGACTTGATACTTACTGACTAGCTTTGAAATCGAATCAACATGAACCTGATCCTTATTTGAGTAAGCAGGAATCATAATCAATTGAGCGATTTTCTCATCTAAAGTCATAGATTGAAACGTAGCCTCAACCCAATCACTTCCTTGACCCATGAAAGGTGGAGGGATGATTGTTTTGTCTTGAGCATGAGCATTGCTGGCTCCGAGAATGATCAAAGTTGAAAAAAGTATACTGATTAAATTAATTTTCATTGTTGGTTGATGGTTTATACTTTTATAATATAGTGATGAAATAGGATTTTCTATATCATATTTTGATATTACTTAACGCTTTTTTATGCTAATACCCTAATTTATAGGCAAGTCATATCGACCATTTGGGAGACATCTCACTTCGCCTCCCTCTGTTGAGGTAAATTCGATATGACTAATCCCTTCTTACACTGCTCATTTTCCCACTTCTTTGTACAAAAACGGGACGAGACCTCTCCTGCCGTCGAGGTGACGTAGTCGTTGAAAGCACACTTCTCTCTTGAATCTTGCGTCTTGAATCTCCCACGCTTCTTGTGTCTCAAATCTCATATCTTGTGTCTCATGTATTAAATCTAAAATCTAAATTTTGAAATCTAAGTTACTATAAGAAAGGAAAGAGCCCGACCTATGTGTGAATGTCGAGCTCTCCAAAAAAATAAACTTATTGATATCTTACCACCCTTCGTTTTGAGTCAATACAACTCCATTTTCTTCATAGAGTGCTATTTGATCGATTGGAACTGGATCAAGATATACTCTTGGGTTATTGAAGATTCTTTGTGCAGCAGCAACATTTGCTGGTATGATATAACCTTCATTACCTTCAGAAAGGACTACAGCACTTTGTAAGTTTGGAAATTCTGCTCTAGTTACCCATGTACCTCTATTGATCGTAGGATTCGCTTGAGTATCTGCATATTCCAACTTTTTCCATCTTCTTAGGTCATTCAACCTAAAGCCTTCCATCATCAGTTCAATCCTTCTTTCTCTTCTAATTTCCCAAAGAATAGATGAAACACTTTGGTCTCTCTGAGGATCATCATAGGCTACACCATTTGCAGCAAATCTGTCCCCAACCAATGTGACAGCAGGAAGATTAATTCCTGGTCTTGCTCTCAATACATTGATAGATTTATCCAAATCAGCTTGAGAAAGGGCTGTTCCTCCCAAAGATGCAAGCTCGGCTGTTGCTTCCAAATAATTTATCAAGACTTCACCGTATCTCATAACTGGAGAATCAATAATATTCAAGCTCGAGCTTCCTTCAGGTAACAATCTCAATGATTCATTAAGATATTTGTGTGTAGAAATACCGGTGGTACTGAAATTTGGAGAAATACCATTTAATCTATACTGAGAAGTCACGAAAGTTTCACTAATACGAGGGTCACGGTTTGCGAAAATAGCTTCTCTAGTTCTATCACCTTGGTAAAGAGGAGAAACACCTATAGGCAAACCATCAGATGCCAAGTAAGAGTCAATTGCATTTTTAGAAACACCTGTTTGGGGTTCCATGTTATTATAACTCATCAAGGCATGCGTCAACATTCCAGCTTCATAATGGCGGAACAGAATCACTTCCGGATTCCCTGCCAAATTTACTGAGCTGAACACTTCACGATAATTACCAAGAGAATATCTGCCTGACTGGATCAATTGATCAGCAGCCGACTTAGCAGCTTGAAAATATTTAACTGCCTTTTCGTTATTTCCTAGGTGATACTTTTGCCATGATGCTTCAAAAAGCATGAATTGGGACATATACGCCAATACTACATCTTTGTTTACAGACTGCTTTGGTGTTCCATCAGAAAGTCTAACAAATTGCGCTGCATATTCAAAATCTTCCAATACCCTGTCCATTACAAAATCACGAGGATCTCTAGGTCTGAAAAGTTGCTCTGGATTCTGATCATCCACTTCTTCTCCAAACCACGGCACATCACCAAACTGCTGTACCAATTGTGCGTATTCTACAGCTCTAAAGAACCTGGCAACACCTGACCAATGATTGATTGCTTCTTCAGACATCGGAACAGTCTGAATTCTATCATGGAAAAGGTTAGCTTTTCTCACCCAAGAGAATCTCCAATATGCAGCAGTGGCGGCAGTAACTGGCTGTAATCTGAATTGCGGCGGACTGCTAGGCGAGAAGTCATCGTTCAATGATTGTCCTGAGAAGAATCTTCCCCAAGTGAATCCTGACCCGTATCCTGAGAAATACTGAGGATAAAATCCCCATGCAAAAGTCCTGACATTGGACTCATTGGCCCAGAAAGTCTCATCTGTAAGCCTATCTAGTGGTGGCCTTTCCAAGAAATCATCCTGGCAGCTTACCAATACTAGGGTAGTAAGTAAAATTGCAAATATCTTGATTTTCATTTTTTTTCTAGTTTAGAATAATTATTAGGTGTGATTGCTTCGGTCAATATCCCGTTTTTGTATAGGAGTTGACTTTTCTGAAATCATCAAAGCGTTACTTGTACACCAAATGAAATTGATCTTTGGAATGGGTAAACTCTACCGAAAGTAGCGGCATCATTCAAACCTGCTGGAGTATACTCTGTCTCAGGATCTATTGGCAGCCTCAAATTATCAATTTCAAATAAGTTCTCCCCAGAGAAATAAACCCTCAACCTATCCACTTTTATTCTTTGAGACAAGGATGTTGGAATGGTATAACCGAAAGTCACATTCTTCAATCTAGTGTAAGACATGTCCAACAAATACTTAGTTTGAGGAAGGAAATTCCTAGCATTATTTGACTGACCATGATCTGTAGGCCTTGGATAGAATGCATCTGGATTCTCAGGTGTCCAATAATCTAATTGATGCTGATACCAAGCTTCCCCAGGTCTAAACCCTGGTACGAATAATGGTCCATTAGCCCAGAAATCTCTTTTTCCTACACCTTGAACAAAGAAGCTTAAGTCAAAACCTTTGAAATCTGCTCCTAATCTAATACCATATTGATATCTAGGTGTTGAGTTTCCGATAACTCGCATGTCTCCTGGATCATCGATAGTATTGGTACCTCTATCGATTTTACCATCACCATTCAAATCTTTGTATTTCACATCACCCGGTCCATAGAAAAACCATCCACTTTCGAAGAAAGATTGATTAGGAACTCCATCAGCCATGATGTATCTGCCGTTATCTAATACAAACTCACCGTTTGCATCTCTTACAAAATCGTCTGCTGTAAAGAATCTGTCAGTTTCAAAACCCCAAATTTCTCCTAATACTCTTCCTGGCCTGTTTGAAAGTACACCTCTATTGTCAGCAAAATCAGTGATCACTTCTTTGAAATCAGATAGCATTACAGAAGAATTCAATCTAAGTCCATTATTAAAAGTGTGCGAATAATCTACTGCAAGCTCCCAGCCGGTGGTCTGAAGCTCACCAAGGTTTTGCTTGGTCGCTGCAGTACCAAAAGAAGCAGGTAATACAACACCAGCACTATGCATGTCACTTGTAACCCTTCTATACCAGTCAAAAGTAACCCCAAACTTATCTTTGAAGAATCTCGCATCAAAACCAAAATCCAAAGTACTGATAGTCTCCCATGTCAATGCAGCAGGCAGAGCTCCTGGTGTAGCCACAGTGAGCATGTTTTCATTTCCTACCAACCAGCCTGAGTTGCTAGAATTCATGATTCTATAGATATCTCCCAAAAAGGCATTTTGGTTACCGATGGATCCATAAGAAGCTCTTAGTTTCATAAATGAAAGTACAGACTCTAGAGGTTGCATGAATTTTTCTTCAGTAATCACATATCCTGCTGACATCGATGGGAAGAATGCCCACCTTTGAGTAGGAGAAAGTCTAGATGAACCATCATATCTACCATTCAATTCCAAAAGTAATTTATTCTTATAGGAATAGTTCATTCTACTGAAAAAACCCAAAGTAGCCCATTCATTTCTACTTCCGCTGACAAACATATCACCTGTGGCCAGTGAAAGCTCTCCTCTATCTGGATCCATAAGATTCCTTCTCTGTGACATATGCGCCCAGTATTCAAAAGTCTCAACATCAGATCCAGCCATAAATTTAAATGAATGATCTTCTCCTAAATCCAGTTCATAAGTACCAAATGCCCTACCAGTATTTCTTTTGCTTAGGTTAGAATCATATTGTACTCTATTGAAAGCAGGCCCACTGTATGGGGCATAAATAAGGTTTGCACCTGTTGCCCAAAAGTTATACGCTGACAAGATACCTCCTGTCTGGTGAAGCTGGGAATTATTATTGCTATATGTATAATCAAAATTAAAGCTCAATCCCTTTGCTGGCCTTATGGTAGTTCCCAAATTGATCCTTGACATTGTGCTGTTTTCATTGTTCATTTTGGCTTGCTCTACCTCTGAGATTGAGTTTCTGAAAGGCCTACCTTCATATGTTCCGTATGGATAAACAGCTTGCCATCTAAAAATATAATACCAAGGGTCATATGTTTCGCTTACAAAGTTGAATGGCTGGGTAAATTGTGTCTCTGAATAGAGTACTTTTGCTCTTACTTCGAGCCATTTATTCACCTCAGTACTCACACTGAAGTTCAAGTTGTATCGGTTAAATTCATCTGGATTCACTTTTAGCACACCCTCTTGGCCTAAATAACCAGCTCCAAGATAGTACTTGGTCTTATCAGTTCCACCGGAGACTGAAATATCGTGCTTTTGCTGAGGAGTCCATTGTCTCATAAACAGCTCTGCAGGATCCCAAGATCTATAAAAAAACAGTCTTCCATCCCTTACCTCAAAATCTCTTCCCATTACCATTTCAGGCCCTAAGTTTTGACCTCCATATTGCGCCTCCCAATCTCTCATTTTTTGAATACCTATTTGATCAAATGCCATTCCTACAGCACTGAAAACGTTGGTAGATGGATTGGTTCTTTGAAGAGCTCTAAAAGCCATCTCTGCCCCATCGGCTGCATTGGCAATCACTGGTGCATATGTGGGCGTATTCCAAGAAAAGTTATTGGAATAAGATATTCTCGGTTTGTCACCTTTCACACCAGATTTTGTGGTGATCAAAATAACACCCCAAGCAGCTCTAGATCCATATATCGAAGAAGCAGCAGCATCTTTGAGAACAGAAATACTTTCAATATCCTCTGGATTGACTAGCTGAAGACTTTCTATCTCTACGTTGTCTACCAAAATCAATGGCTGAGCACCTGCAGAATTACTTAAAGTTCCTGTCATACCTCTCAGCCTGATGTTGGGATTTCTCCCGATCTGTCCACTTGGAGAAGTAATCGTCAAACCTGGAGTCGTGCCTTGTAAACCCCTTCCTACATCTGTGATTGGACGTGACTGCAATACTTCCGTGTCAACAGTTGTAATTGCCCCAGTTAGGTCACTTCTTTTTTGTGTACCATAACCTACTACAACGAACTCTTCAAGAGTCTTTGCATCAGAAGCCAAGATCATGTTAATGATACTTTGATTTTCTACTACTACTTCTTTGGCTATCATACCAATAAAGCTAAAGCGGAGTACATCACCCCTATTTACCATTATTTTGTAATTACCATCAATGTCGGTAGTCACGCCTTGACTAGTTCCCTTTACTAGTACACTTACCCCTGGAAGAGTAAGTCCATCATCTGACGAGGTTACTACTCCCGTTACTTCTCTTTGCTGCGAATGAGCTTGAAAACTAACTAAGAAAAAGCAGAGACCCCACATTGAACCAAGCAATAAAAGTTTCTTCATGTGAAATTAATTTTATAGAGTTTTAAATTAGATGTTGATTTAATAGGTTTATTGTTTAGGTTTTGCATAAAAAGACAAAGAATCTTGTAAGTCGTTTTTTTACAGATTATTGGGTTCTTTTACACCTTGTAAATTTTTTCAAAAAAAGCTTGCTATCCATCCCTGAAAACAGGGATATTCTCAAATCACCAAAAATCACTTTGATTTAATTTTAAAAATTTTCACAAAGAAAACCCTGTCAAAACATAGCTTTCTTCTCGTTTTTTAAAGGAATATCAATAATAATAGTCGTACCTCTATTGGGGAAACTATCAACTTCAAATGTGCCCCCTAAAAGTTTTGCTTTGGATTGGATAGCCATAAAACCTAATCCCTGTACAATTGTGGCAGTATCCATACCTTTACCATTGTCCTCAATTAAAACATTGATCCTATCCAAATGTCTAATCAATTGTAATGAAGCATGGGTGGCATTGGCGTGCTTCATCGTGTTTTGCAATAGCTCTTGACAAATTCTAAATATCGAAATTTCAATTTTTTCAGGGATTCTTTTAGAAAAACCTAAAATTTGCAAATTGATTTTCAATAATCCCGAGGAATTGATATTTTCCACGAATGATTCTAGGGTGATTTTTAATCCAAATTTCTTCAAAGATGCCGGTGCCATATGGTGTGCAATCCTCCGAAGCTCTTCGATTGATTCATCAAGCATTCCGAGCGCATCATTGTATTCTTCAGACTTTTCTTGTTCAATATTTCGGAAATTTCTCTCATAAATCCCGTTGAGTTTGAGTCTAACTGTAGACAACATTGAACCCAAACTATCATGGAGATCACTGGCTATTCTATTTCTTTCCTTATCTTGAATTTCCATCAAATCCTTTAAATGATTGTTTTGCTGCTGCTCAACAAGCTTAGAAAGCCGCTGTTTTTCATACATTTCATTAGTAATCTCATTATTTAATTGGATGGTTTGTTCATGGATCATCGCATTTTCTATAATTATTGCACCTTGATTGGAAGTGATGCGTGTCCATTTTAGTCGGTTTTTATTGTACCAACTTTTTGCAAAAGAGCTTTCCAGGTAAATTACCATAGACAAATGACCTGTTATGTTGATTGGCAATATCAAGTAGCTCTTCACCCCTCTAGATTTTAGCATATTGACCTCAGTAGAGGACATTTCCAAATCTACATCATCGATCATCAAAGTAGTTTGGGTTTTGTGGGAAAACAAAATCAATGATTCAGGAATATCTTGGTACTCCAACGTGTTGAGTAGAGTCAGGCTATCAGAAGATAAAAATTTATCATTTTCCTTTTTCATTTTCACTACCACTCTTGATGATCCAGAAAATCTCAATAACAAAACCATAAGTTTTCTAACCAATGAAGTGACTTCCAAATCTCCACTCAGCTCCTGTTGAATCGTTTCAATATCAATTTCCCAAGCTTGATCTGGCTTGAGTAAGATGCCCTGATATTGTTGAATTATTTGATTTACTTTTGCTATGGCACCCCATTGATTGAAGGCTGCAATTGCCCCTTCGAGCAAGACCCGTGCGCTTTTTGAATCTAGGTGAATAGATAATAAATGCTTAGCAAATAACTCTTTGGCTACTCCTTCCAAAAAGCAATCTCCGTCTACAAGACTTAGTGTTTGTTTGAATGCTTTAGTTGCTTCAGCAGATTTTCCTTGAATTCTTTTTAACTCCGCTTTGAGCAAAAAATACATTCTGGAATAATTAGCAGGAGCGTATTTTGCCCAAAGAGCAAAGGATCTCAAAATATCATCTAGAGTTACAGAAAGATCGTCTCTCTGATTCAAATCATAACTATTCCAACATTGCGTAATAGATAAAAATCTTATCAATAGATTGGCAGGAACAAGAGGGGAACCCTCCTGCAGCTTCCTATTCTGATCGGCTTCATTTGCAGCTTTTTCAGCCAATTTGTAAAACCCAAATAAAAAGTAATATCTTCCCCAAACATAAAACCTGTAAAATTTTTCCTCTTGGATTGTCAATTGGGCTGCAAGAGAAGATCCTTGAAGTCTAGGAATTGAGAAAATAGTGTCTTTGCCCGTCAGGTAATCAATTAAGCTTTTTTGGTAATGCGTTATATAATAAGTAAGCTCATTTGCTGGATATATTTTTTCAAAATTATAATCCAAAACCTGACTTAACGGACTCCCTGATATGAATTTGAGATTCAATAAATGAGTGCTTAGAATATATTCTCCTATGTGGTCACCAGATCTTTTTCCAGCTTCAATCCCCTCTTCTATCAAAACGAAGCTTTCTGAAAATGGGTCTTTCCATGTTTTGATGTAAAAAGCAAAGACACCATATACCCTACAGCGTAAGTTCAAATCACCTAGCTCCTTATTAATATTCAAACCTGTAGTTCCGAATTCAAAACCTTTGGAAATTTGCCCACTTATGATCATCATCCTTGCAAAAGAGACATATCCAATAGCCTTGACTGCTGAGGGCATATCTGGTTTGTCAGACATCAATATTATCTGCAAAGAAGCCCAGGTCATCATAAGATCTGATGTATGATGAAGCGCCATTCCACCTACATAGAGTAAATCCAAGATATGCTTGTTTTTGTGATTAAAATTAGCTTTTCCTATTACAGATTTACCTTTTTCACGTTCTATCAAATCCTTTTTTAGCATGTTGATTTCGAAATCAAGTTGTTGCTTATTTTCAGGAATTTGAAGTCCCAGTTCGTTTAGACTTTCTTTGAGGATTTGTACAACTTTCCTATACCTACCCAAATGATTGTTAATTATTATTTTCAAAAGGTATGGATCTATCCTTTTTTCGGGAGTGAAAAAGCGCTCCAACAAAAAGTCGAGATGGATTTCTGCAAAATCATATTCGCCAAGTTCATATTCAGTTCTTGCTATTTCTAGATAAGAACTCCATGTCATCTCTATTACATCTTCCCATTTGCACTCAGAGAGGAGAATATTACATGCTTTGAAAAATTCTTTTGATTGCTCTAATACTTTTTTCTGCTTCGAAATTATCCCCGCATGGAAATTTAATGCTGCACCAAACTTCATCTCTCCTCTTACTCTAATTTCAGAAAGACCCTTGTTCAGATGGTTGGCAGCTAAAATAACATCTTCTAGATTTCCATGGTGACTGTACTCCCCATGAAGTAATTTTGCTAATTGATAGTGTAGCTTATCTGTTTTGGTGACATCCATGCCTTGGTAGATCAATTCTCCCAAATGCAACTGTGATATAGTAACTACTTCATGGCTGACTGTTAATAAGCCATATTTAGAACCTTGTTCTAGGATCAAGTCAAGCTTAGCATGTTCATTTGACAACCACTGAAGAATAAGGCGCTTGGATATACTACCCGCACAAGCTACAAGCATCACTACTTCCTGGGCTTCCAAACTCAACATTTCCATGTGAATGTTAAGAATGTTTTGCTTATCCAAACCATCAAAGGCCCCGATTATTTCTTGAACTTGTCCATGAAACATCCCATTGTCCACAGATATCAATGATGTGTTTTTGAGGTTTTCTACAATTAATTGCAGTAGGAAAAAATCTCCCTGACTAAGATTATGACAAGTTTCAATCAATTCTGGCGAACATTTACCTCCAAGTTGACTCTCAACATAAGCAGCACTCTGATCCAAATAAAGTTCTTTGATTTCGATATGATAGATATGCTTTTTCTCAAAACTCAGATTATCAATTATTCTTTTTGAGATGGTCAATTGATCTAAAGGAGTCCTCTGGGCACCTATCCAGATGAGTTTTTCTGTTCCTAAATCAGATAAAAGATAATTGAGCAAGTTTACCCCCGAACCATCCATCCACTGTAAGTTATCAGTAAACAGAATAACAGGCTGCTCAAAGTAAGTACTAAGAAAATTAAAAATCTTACTTAATAAGGGATATACTTGATTCTCAATCTTGGGAACAGAGAAATTTTTGTGCACAGGATTGGCCTCTGATATCAAAGACAATTCGGGGAAATAATCTAGGACTAAAAGATACCCTTCTCCAAGCTCAAACATGAGTTTTTTGGAAAAATCAGTGAAATGGTGAGGAGTTAACTGACTGTACAATTGACTGAGGAATTTAGAAATCGCATATCGAAATCCAGAATAAGGAATACTCTTCTGATTGACGTAGTGTCTTGCTGTTAAAACTGGCAGCTGACCGCTCATACTTGACAGAAAATTCTCAACCAAAAATGTTTTTCCAGAGCCAGCATAACCTGAGATTAGCACACCACTAGGACTGTTGCTTTCACCTCTCAACATATCCTTGACCATGGTATCCAACAGGATCCAATTTTTCTCACTAATCCTATTATTCTCTTGCTTAGATCTTCCTTTCATGACACCTATATTCATAACAGAAGTTACAATTACTCTAAAAATCGCATCACTTTCAACCTTTTTTTGAATATCCGCAGCAACATGATCTACGATGACGCATATTGTCAAGGATGCTTACCACAGCACACAGCTATTTAGGTCTACTGAAAATAAACAAACCCAACCAAGTAAAAGAAGCATTGACTAACAAAATTTCAAAACCAAATTGATATCCATTAAACCATTCGCTACTGTTCGAATCCAAAATGAACGATAGAACCGGACTCAAAATACAAACTAAAGGAATCCAATTATCTCTTACTATTCGCTTGCTTATGAGTCCAAAAGCAAACAATCCCAAAATAGGGCCATAAGTAAAACCAGCAGCTTTGAAAACAGCACTCACTACACTGGTATCGTTGAGAATATTGAAAACTACGATCACTACAAATACCAAAAGACAAAACCATATATGCACTAAATTCCTGGTTAACCCATTCTGTTTTGATGATTTTTTGTTTGTCGGTAGGCCTAAGATATCAACACAAAATGAAGTGGTCAGGGCAGTCAATGCAGAGTCAGCACTGGAAAATGCTGCCGCTATAATACCAAGCATAAAGGCTATTCCTATCAGCGTACCCAGATTATTGAGAGCCAAAAGCGGGTAAAACTCATCAGTACTTGTAGGTATATTTATTTGATTTACTTTAGCGAAATAGTACAACACAACCCCCAAACCAAGAAAAAGTACAGTCGATAAAAAGAAAGATATAGAAAACCAGAAAATGTTTTTTTGAGCTTCCGACTTATTTTTGCATGTAAGGTTTTTCTGCATAACATTCTGATCTAAGCCATTCATCGCTATGGTAATAAACATTCCAGAAACAAACATCTTGAAAAAGTTTCTGTCCGAGAGGATGTCCCATTCAAAAACTGACGACATTTCATTTTGTGAAACAAGCGCAATGATTTCTTTACCATTCATTCCAAGCTGCCTACTTACCACAACAATCGTGATCATGACTGCCGCCAATAGAAATGTAGTCTGTAAGGTATCTGTCCAAACAATTGTCTTGACACCTCCACTCACTGTATATAGCCAAATCAACAACAATGTAATCAACACTGTAAGAAAAAATGGCACGCCAAAAGCATCAAAAAAACCGATCTGAAGAACTGTCGCTGCGAGAAAAAGCCTGAAAGAAGCTCCAATTGTTTGAGAGATTATAAAAAAAATAGAGCCTGATTTGTAGGCTCGAATTCCAAATCTTTTTCGCAAATATTCATATATCGATATCAATTGCATATTGTAAAACAAAGGAATCAAAATAGTCGCAATCAAAGCGTAACCAACCATATTCCCCATCACAAATTGCAAATATGTCCAGTTCTTGGCCGCGACTTCACCTGGAACTGAAATGAAGGTGACACCCGAAAGTGACGCACCTATCATTCCAAAAGCTACCAAAAACCAAGGCGATTCTCTATTTGCTGTATAGAAAGTCATTTGGTCTGACTTTCTAGAAGTCAAATAGCTAATCAAAATCAGCATCAAAAAGTAAATGACTACTACAGTAAAAATCAATCCTTCACTCATAACTTCTCAATTCTAACTAATCTTCTTTGCCCTTTCGTTTTCAATTTTACAGTGTTACTGATATCACCTTCTTGATGCTGTCGATTTACAGAGGTAATTTGATAGGTATAACTCTTTCTCTTCTCCACATTTTCATCTCTCCACTGTTGAATTGGGTAATTTGATTTCTGTACAATTGCCAAAATATTCTTCGGATTTTCGATATCGATCGATTCTTCCCCCTCCACTCTATAAATCACATAATATGACTGATTCCCTGGATTTTGATCCTTCCATGTCAATTCAATACCTGTGTCAGGACTTCCAAAAAGATTGATGATTACAGAAGGCTCCGGTTTTTCTTCTTCTAACCATCCCATCGTGGGAATCAATGCAGGATAACGATAAACCTGAGCCAATTGCTTATTTACATCGTTCTTATTATTGGCTATGGTCTTAGCAGAAAAGTACATACTTCCATGTACATTCTCAAATGATCTATTAAAATTGATTTGGTTAAAAATCTCTTCAGGGTCTTCCCAGCCTTTTTCTCCAACTCTATATACTCCTTGGCCAATGTACAAATGTCTTCCAAAGGAATTTTCCTCCCACCATTTCACAAGTGTTTTATACTCAGCTTTGTCAAAGCCAATATGCCAATACAATTGTGGTGTAATATAATCAATCCACCCATTTTCAAGCCACTTCAATACATCAGCATAGAGATCATCATAATTGGTCACTCCAGCCTGGGTGTCCGAACCTTTGGGGTCTTTGTCACTGTTTCTCCATACGCCAAATGGGCTGATTCCAAATTTTACAAATGCTTTTTCTTCTTTGATTCTTTTTCCAAGCTCTTCTACGAAAAAATCCACATTTTCTCTTCTCCAATCATCAATATGCTCAAAATCTGATTTTCCATACTTTTCAAAAGATGCTCGATCTGGGAATTCCTCATTTGGAACTTTATATGGATAAAAATAATCATCAAAATGCACTGCATCAAGATCATAATGACGTACAACTTCGATTATTGATTGAAACACAAACTCTCTAGCTTCAGGGATTCCCGGATCGTAGTACCATTTGCCTCCATATTTGACAAACCACTCTGGGTTTTTCACCAAGGGATGCGCTTCAGATGGTTCGAAGTCTTTACTCATGCTGGCTCTATATGGATTGAACCAAGCATGAAACTCCATTCCTCTTTTTTTTGCTTCGTCAATCAAAAATGTCAATGGGTTATAATATGCCTGTGGAGCTTGCGCTTGATGTCCTGTAAGGTAGGCAGACCATGGTTCGTAGCTCGATGGGTAAAAAGTATCAGCAGTTGGCCGTATCTGCATAATGATGGCATTCATTCCAGCTGCCTTCAATTGATCCAAGAGCAACACGTATTGTTCCTTCTGCTCTTGTGCTTTGAGTCCCTTTTCATCAGGCCAGTCAATGTTTTCCACTGTCGCAATCCAAGCGGCTCGCAGCTCTCTTTTAGGATAATCTTGACTATGTGATTCCTGTATTGCTAGAGAAATCATCAACAAAAAAGTCAGTATGATGTATGAAAATCGGCTGGTGGTCATTTTGGTTATATTGTTAATTTTGATAATTAAATTCTTTAATTTTAAATGATGGACAAGATTTTATCATATATAAACCAAATCCAAAAATGGATTCTATGAATTTTCGATCACAGCTTTTACTGAGCCATATTTTTTTAGCATTTCTTTTGCCTTTTCTTCGTTTAATGATGGGACTTCTTCCAAGATCATACGAATGCCTCGATTTATCAATTTTTCATTACTCAGCTGCATATTGATCATTTTGTTTCCTTTGACTTTTCCAAGTCTAACCATTAAGGTAGTACTGATCATGTTCAAGATTAATTTTTGAGCAGTTCCAGATTTCATACGGGTACTGCCAGTAACAAACTCAGGCCCAACTTCAGCCACAATTGGGATATCCACTGAATCGGCCAATTTTGAGCTTGGATTACAAGTAATACAAGCAGTCAGAATTCCACTTTCCTTAGCCGCACGAACACCACCAATCACGTAAGGTGTCCTACCTGAAGCTGCAATTCCGACAACAGTATCATTGGTAGTCAAGTCAAAAGCAGAAAGATCTATCCATGCCTGATCGGCATCATCTTCAGCTCCTTCTACTGCATTACGTATGGCACTATCTCCTCCTGCAATCAATCCTGTCACTAATTCTGGGCTTGCACCATAAGTGGGTGGAATTTCTGATGCATCCAAAATCCCAAGCCTTCCTGATGTGCCTGCTCCTATGTAAAACAATCTGCCTCCATTATTAAACCTTGGCACCATCATTTCTACCAATTTCTCTATATCAGGGATTACTTTTTCTACAGCCAAAGCCACCAACTGATCTTCTCTATTGATATTTATCAATATTTCAGCAGTGGACATTTTTTCCAAGTTTGTATAGTTTGAGGCTGATTCTGTGATAGTCATAAATTAATCTTAAAATTGTATACATTAAATACTGAATGCTTTTGATTTATTCGCTGTATGAAATTGAACCAAACCATCGAGAGGATTCTTTACTATTGTGCTGATTTGCAATCCATGATTCTCTGCCTCTTTGTACAAAAAGCTTCTAAAGTGATAAGCGATTGACCCAACCAAAGTAATTGGGGATTTGGTAAGGTCTACTTTATAAGACAAAATAAAATACTCAAAAAATTTTTTGAAATTTTGCTCAATAAGTAATTCAAGTTCAGGAACATGAGAATGCTTAAGCAAAAAAGGTGTAAAAGAAGCCAAGAAACTATTGACGATCGGCCGATTATAAAGACGATCCAAAATTTCTCGATCATCCATTTGATAAGTTGAATAGAAGTCTTCTTGAATTTCTATAGGTAGCTTTTTTTGAAGCAAGAGCGCTATGGTATCCTTTCCTAAAACAGCTCCACTACCAAAATCAGCCAACAAATATCCCAATGAAGGCACATTGTCCACTACCTTTCTACCGTCATACACACACGAATTGGCACCAGTACCTATGATACACGAAATTCCTTCTTGGTGCTGAAGCGTGCTACGTGCAGCGCCGAGAATGTCTCCTTCTACCTGTATTTCTTGGGAGTTTGGCAAAGCTAGGTGGATCGCACTTTGAACGACATCAGCCTTTTTTTGCTTACCACAGCCAGCACCATAAAAGAGCACTTTCTCGATACTATCAGAAAGATGTCCTGATACCTCCTCCACTACACTTCTTATTTCTGTACCAGTCACAAAGTACGGGTTAAGCCCTACAGATTTGCGGGACAAGACCTCCCTTCCTTTTGAGTCTAAAAATACCCAATTCGTTTTTGTAGAACCGCTATCAGCAATCAATATCATAGATCTTTGAATAATATGAAAATATGCAAAGCCAAAGCTGACTTCATTCACTTCATACAAAATTCCATTTTATTTTTGCCTATAATATCCCTGAAAATAGGGATTTGCAAGAATCACTGAATCAATCTTTTTTTGTAAGCGTTTTTGACCAATTCAGCAGTATTTTTTGCGTTCAATTTGTATAGCAAGTTTTTCCTGTGAGTTTCTACAGTGTTTTTACTTATAAAAAGTTGGTCTGCTATTTCGTTTGTAGTCAATCCAGAAGCTATAGATTCCAATACCTCAAACTCCCTTTCTGACAATTTTTCTGAAACTTGGGTTTTGAAAGGGTTTTTGATAAAACTATTTAAGAGCGTTTGTTTTACTTCATCTCCGAGATAATTTTCACCTTCATGGAGTGATTTTATTGCAGTAAATAAATCTTGCATCCCGGTATTTTTCAGAATGTACCCATGCGCTCCTGCCTTGAGCATGTCTGAAATAAAACTCCGATCATTATGCATTGAAAGTCCTAAAATTTTTACTTTTGGGTGCTTGGAAATCAATTTTTTGGTAGTTTCTATTCCATCCATTTCAGGCATATTGATGTCCATGATGACGATGTCTACATCGAAGTTGTCACAAAAATTCAAAACTTCTTTTCCTGTCATAGCTTGACCCACTACCACGATATCTTCGGCATAGGTTAGAATGGATTTGAGCCCATCTATGAACATCTGATGATCGTCGGATATAAGTATCTTAATCATTATTAGGGGATCTTCGAAGGTTGATCGCATTAAAGTACACAAAAAAAAACTTCTAAATCGACAAATAAAAATAAAAAGAGCTTTAAACAAAGTCAGCGTTGGATTTCTCCATACCAAAATCATTTTACAAATCATCCTAAATTAGTAAATAGGTGAGGGAGCCTATACTTTCACCTATTTACTTCTTTCATCGTGGCTTGTGCCCCCACAAGTCACTAACCTGATGAAACGGTACAATGTATAATGACAATAAGAACACATGCTTTGAATAGGCGGTAACATAAAAAGGTCTGTGAGGGCACAGACCTTTATACGGTTAGTTAATATTATTTGAGGCTATCTTTAAATTGACATTTGAGGCTGCCTATTTAATATCCCCACTTTTTTTTTGGAATAAAAGAAGTTCTACTTAAATAAGGCCTCACATTTACTCACAAAAACCTAAACTACAAATTCACTCTCAATATTCTTGAAATAAACTTGGTTTTCAGTATCCAAATCTACCAATACCGCTGAGTCACTTTTGATATATCCAGAAAGGATTTGTTTGGAGAGCTCGTTCAGCACCAACCTTTGCATTGTCCTTTTGAGTGGTCTTGCTCCAAACTGAGGGTCAAAGCCTACTTTTCCAAGATAATCCAGTACCTCTTTTGTTGCATCTATTTCTATCTTGGATTCTGAAAGCCTCTGTTGGATTTCTTTCCATTGGATGTCAACTATTTTCCTGATGATACTCTCGCTGAGAGGCTCAAACATTATAGTTTCATCGATCCTATTAAGGAACTCTGGTCTTACTGACTTTTTCAAAAGATCATAGACTTCAGTTTTTGTTTTTTCCAAAACCTCTTCCTTATTCCACTCTTCCATTTCAGCAAAGCGTTCTTGAATCAGTCCTGACCCGATATTTGTAGTCAGTATGATGATTGTGTTTTTGAAATTTGCTATCCTCCCTTTGTTATCAGTCAACCTTCCATCATCCAAAACCTGCAAAAGAATATTAAACACATCAGGGTGAGCTTTCTCTATTTCATCTAAAAGCACCACTGAATATGGCTTTCTTCTAACTGCCTCAGTCAACTGTCCGCCTTCATCATACCCCACATACCCTGGAGGTGCTCCTACGAGCCTGCTTACAGCATGCCTTTCCTGATATTCAGACATATCTATCCTTATCATTGCATTATCGTCGTTGAAAAGATATTCAGCAAGGGCTTTGGCCAATTCTGTCTTTCCTACGCCAGTAGTACCCATAAAGATAAATGATCCTATAGGTCTTTTTGGATCTTGTAATCCAGCCCTACTTCTCCTCACAGCATCAGACAATGCTGTAATGGCCTCTTTTTGTCCAGCCACCCTTTTTCCCAGTTCCTCTTCCAAGTGTAGCAGCTTCTCCCTCTCACTTTGAATCATTCTGGATAGAGGGATACCAGTCCATTTGGCGACTACAGCCGCAATGTCTTCATGATCCACTTCTTCTTTGAGAAGAGGGGATCCCTGCTGCATTTCAGCTAATTGAGATTTGAATTGATCGAGCTTTTTTTCAGCCTCCACGATTTTCCCATATCGGATTTCCGCAACCTTACCAAAATCCCCTGCCCGCTCTGCTTGTTCGGCTTCTAGTTTTAATCTATCAATATTCTCCTTTTCAGTACGAATACCCGTGATGACTCCCTTTTCACTTTCCCACTTAGCTTTGATACCTTGTCTTTTTTCTGAAAGCTCTGCAATCTCTTTGCTCAATACAGTCTCCTTGTCTTTGTTGTTTTCTCTTCTAATCGCTTCCCTTTCAATCTCAAGTTGCATAATTTTCCGATTGAGCTCATCCAATTCTTGGGGCAGTGAATCTATTTCCATACGAAGTTTTGCAGCAGCCTCGTCCATAAGGTCAATGGCTTTGTCAGGGAGGAATCTATCAGAAATATACCTTTGGGAAAGTTCTACAGCGGATATGACTGCATCATCTTTAATTCTAACCCCATGATGCAATTCATATTTGTCTTTGATACCTCTTAGAATAGAGATTGCATCAGCCGAGTCGGGTTCATCAACAACCACCGACTGAAACCTTCTTTCCAGAGCTTTGTCCTTTTCGATATATTTTTGATATTCTTTTAAGGTAGTCGCTCCGATTGCATGCAATTCCCCGCGAGCCAGAGCAGGTTTAAGTAGATTTGCCGCATCCATAGCGCCTTCACCGCCACCAGCACCTATCAAAGTATGGATTTCATCAATGAATAGAATAACCTGACCGTCAGAATCAGTCACCTCCTTGATCACTGCTTTTAGTCGTTCTTCAAATTCACCTTTGTACTTGGCTCCAGCTACCAACAACCCCATATCCAAAGAAATCAATAATTTGGTCTTTAGGTTTTCTGGTACATCCCCACTCACTATTCGTTGGGCTAGCCCTTCTATAATTGCCGTTTTACCGACTCCAGGCTCACCGAGCAAAATGGGATTGTTTTTTGTTCTTCTTGCCAAAATCTGCAGGACCCTTCTTATCTCCTCATCCCTCCCGATTACAGGATCTATTTTTCCTTTTTTGGCAAGCTCATTTAGGTTTTTGGAATATTTCTCCAAAGCCCTGTATTTTGATTCTGCATTTTGATCTGTCACTTTATTTCCTTGTCTAAGTTCTTTGATTGCTTCTATCAATGACTTTTCTTTCAAGCCTTGATCTTTTAGTATTTGGGCAGCCTTGTCTGAACCATCCAAAATTGCCAAAATCAGATGTTCTATGGCTACAAACTCGTCTCCGAAATTTTTGAGATAATCTTTGGCTTTAGTCAAAACTTGGTTTGAAGCATTGGATAAATATGGTTGCTGCCCATTTACTTTAGGGTAGCTCTTGATAGCCTCATCAAGTTTTTGGGAGACAATTACTTTATTTACTGCTAACTTTTTGAACAAAAAGTCAGTTACATTTTCATCTTCTATAAGGATTCCCTTTAGCAAATGCCCTGGCTCAATTACTTGCTGCTGTTCGTTGACTGCCAACTCCGCAGATTTTTGTATAGCTTCTTGGGATTTAATGGTGAATTGTTTGAAATCCATACTTTGTTTTTTTTTGGTAAATTCAAGTGGTTAGAAGCATTTAATCAAATTATCAACCAAAGAAGATCTTGATCTTAAATCGGAATTTTTGGCAGCAATTCTTGTTGTGAAATCATGTTTTTATGCCATTTTGACTTAATAAAGTAACAAAAAAAGTCATGCCCAATGGACATGACTCAGTAAAATTATAATAAAGGCTTACTATTTTAAATGAAGATTAGTCTTCATCGGATTTATATCTTTTTAAATCCCGCTCGAATTTGGCAATTTCTGCATTCGCTTTCTCCACATCAATTTCCATTTCTTTTAGCTTCAGTTCCATTTTGGCGATTTTGTCATTTGTCGTCCCTTTCCTGATAGCTTTCTCGATTTTTAGGTTTTGTTGTGAATGCTTGATTTCTGCTTTCTGCCTTTTGGTTAAGGCTTTATCATATCCTTTCTGAGCCTTTTCGAGATTTTTTATTCTTTTTTCTTCTGCTTTTTGCTCTGCCGCTATCCTCTTCAACTCTTTTGATTCAGCTTTCAAAGCTGCCTTTTCCTCTTTCAAAGCTTGCTTTTCTTCCTTTGCTGCTTTTTTCATTTCAGCAATTTCTTGTTTGGTTTTTTCTTTTTCAGATTCTACTTCTTGTGCAAAACCCTGAAAGTTCACCAAAAAAACCATTAAAAATAATCCTGTTATAATCTTCATCTTTTTCATAATTTATAAAATTGGTTTAGCAATGTATGCTCTCAAAACATACAATAATTATTCCTATTTAATATTTTCAAAAATAATAATACTTTTTTCAATTTTCATACTAGTAATAATCCATATCATGAATGTCTGCCCTATTAGCAGTAATCACACAAAATGATTTTCTTTAAATCAATTTATATGCTTAAGCGCACAGGCGTCGCATAATAAAAGATTACCGGCAGGATTTTCTGCGAAAATTCACATCCTCCCGTCATTACATATAATCATAATCCATATTTAATGACTTTGTTTATCGAATATACTTAAGTCAAAGAGTAATCAAAACAGGATGACAAGTTTATCAAATCAAACGTCTTAGTGTCATATAGCATTTATGTAAGGATTAATTTAAAAACATTCTTTTTTGAAATAATTACTTAAGGTTAATTAGTTATTTGTAATTTAGAATATAACTTTAAGAATAATTAATTTGTCGCCTCTTATCGCTAAAATATACCTACTAAGAAGTTAACCTGACTTATTATTAGTCAACTATTGACGGTCTTTAGTGTTATTATGGTCAATAAATTTTATTATAAAGAAGTATTAGGTAATCATATATAATTTTTAAAAGATGGAAGTATTTCAACAATTTCAATTCAACTATATATCGATACCTGTTTTTCTAACGAGTATTTTATTTTTATTTCTTATCATTTTGAGCAGAAAAAAAGATAGTTATTTTGGTGAAAAATACTTTTTTTACTTATTACTAAGTTGTTTTTGGTATACTTTTATTTATGGTTTTGAAATGATTTCAACATCGCTAGAATATATACTCCTCTTTTTCAAATTAGAGTTTTTTGGTGCAGTATTTATCACACCTTTACTTTTGTCCTTTATATTGAAATACACAAAAAACGAAAAATACTTAACGAAGATCAATAAAGCGATTTTATTTGGACCTGCTTTTATATCTATAATATTAATATTGACTAATGAATACCATCATCTTTATTACAAATCATTTGACGTAATCAAAAATGATTACTTCTATGCCATTTCCTTTATACCGGGAATCTATCACTGGATATACGGAACATACACTGCCCTGTTAGTGGTAATCGCAAATACACTACTATTCAGAACACTATTATTTGTCCCAAACACTTATTCCAAGCAAGTTATAATTTTCTTGATAGCGACGCTAGTTCCGTGGAGCACCCATGTACTTGAGCTTTTAGATCTATACAACTTTCAAATCGACTTGGTCCCATTTGCATTGGCAATAAGCGCATCATTGACTTACTGGGGCTTATTTAATCTAAAAATCTTCAAATCCACTCCAATTGCATTTGAGCATATATTCAATGAGCTAAATGATGGGATAATCATCTTGGACCCACTAGGTGACGTGATTACCCAGAACAAAGTGGCTTCGAAATTTCTAAAAATAAAACCTCCTATAAGCAGTGTAAAGATCCTTCAAGAATACCCCTACCTCAAGCCCTTTTTAGATGTTCAGAGCACCACTGATCCACTAGAATTGACAATAGAGATGGGTCAGACATTGTTGATAAAAAGAGAGAAAACCATTGACCCAACTTCACACCGAAACATGATTCATTACATTATGATTCGAGATGTGACAGTAGAAAAGAAGTCAGCTGAGCTAATAAAATCAAATGAGCTAATGCTGAAAATGGCAAATGAAAGTCTATTGAGAAACGAAAGAATGCTCAAATCCATTACAATGGCTACAAAAGAACTGCTTTCAAACCCTGATTTTGCCATTGCCACACAAAAAGCTATTACAATACTTGGAGAAGGTGCAAATGTCGATAGAGCCTATTTGTTTGAAAACAGTATTGGTGAAGGAGGGAAAGTATTTAGTTCGCAGAGATTTGAATGGAGTGCCATGGGCGTACCACCTGAAATCAACAATCCGGAACTGCAGAATATTCCAATGGAATTTTATGGAGAAGCGGTTGCTTTTTTGGAACAAAACAGAATCTATCAAGCAATCGTGTCAAAAATAAATGATGAAGATTTAAGGTCTCTGTTGGTTGGTCAAGACATAAAATCCATACTTTTGATACCTATTTTTATAAATCAAAGATTCTGGGGATATGTTGGTTTTGATGACTGTACCTACGAAAAGGAATGGAGTGAAGCAGAAGCTGCATTGTTATTGAGTTTTGCTGATAGCATTTCCAATGCGTTAGAAAGGAAAAATCTAGAACAAAACTTATTGAAATCAATGCAGCAAGCACGTGAAGCGAACATGGCAAAATCAGAATTTTTAGCCAATATGAGTCATGAAATAAGGACCCCTTTGAACGGTGTGATTGGTTTTTCAGATCTTCTGATCCGTACTAGACTGGACGAAACGCAGAGAAGTTACTTAAAATCAATCACTCAGTCTGGAAATATACTTTTAGAATTGATCAATGACATATTGGATTTTTCCAAAATTGAAGCTGGAAAGCTTGAACTTAGCCCAATCAGGCTTAGCCTAAGGGAAGTCGCCAAGGAATCGCTGAATGTCATTAAACCTCTTGCGGATGCAAAGAATATTAAACTAATACTTTCATTAGATCTCAAATTACCAGAAACAGTAATCTTGGACTTAATCAGGATCAAACAAATTCTGATAAACCTTCTAAGCAATGCAATCAAATTTACTGAAGAAGGAGAAGTGGAATTATCAATTCAAGTGAATACAATCAACTCAAATATTCAGAAAACCAACATAAATTTTTCAGTAAGAGATACAGGAATTGGGGTGTCAAAGGAGAAAGAAAAAATAATATTTGAAGCTTTTGCACAAGAGGATAATTCTACAACAAGAAAGTATGGCGGCACAGGATTGGGCCTATCGATCTGCAATAAACTTTTGGAACTTATGGACAGTAAACTTGAACTTGAGACTGAACTGTCAAAGGGAAGCAAATTCTATTTTGCGCTAGATGTTCCATATGAGCTGGGAGAATATGAGTTAGAACACGAGAAAAATATAGAAAAAACCAATCCTGCTGAATCAAATTTGCTTGCTAGTGTTACTAGAACATTTCTATTGGTAGATGATAACGCTGTTAATATGCTTTTAGCTAAAACAATTGTAAGGAGCATTATTCCTAATGCCGCAATATATGAAGCTAAAAATGGCTTAGAAGCAGTCAATATGTACAAAACTTACAGGCCAGAGATGATTTTTATGGATATTCAAATGCCTGAAATGAGTGGATATGAAGCGACAAAGGAAATTAGAGCTCTCGAAAAAACCGAAAAAAGTGAAAGGGTACCTATCATTGCATTGACTGCCGGCACGGTAAAAGGTGAATATGGTCGTTGCATTGAGGCAGGTATGGATGATTATCTTAGCAAGCCGATTTTAGTTTCTGA
This sequence comes from Belliella alkalica, assembly GCF_022549785.1. GTDB lineage: Bacteria > Bacteroidota > Bacteroidia > Cytophagales > Cyclobacteriaceae > Belliella > Belliella alkalica. The sequence continues at coordinate 124,599 of NZ_JAKZGO010000004.1, read as the reverse complement.
TATTTCCGAAAAACTATTCAAATATCTAAAGGCAGAAAACACCATCCCAGAAAATCAATATGAATCTAAATTTGAAGAATATAAAAAGACTGACCCGGAGTTTTTCAAAGAATTGATCGAAGTAAGCAGGGAAAACATCAATCTGCTGCACAGCGCTCTTCTATATCATGTTGAAGAGAAAAATTTAATCAAACTAAAACAAACCGGACATGCCATCAAAGGAATTGCTCTAAATTTGGATTTGAAAAGATTGGTTCATTTGGCCAATGATGTCGAGAAACTTAAAGAACTCCCCGCAAATGATGCAAAAAGTTTTTTCGAAGAAATAGATAAAGAAATTGGAATTATTATCCGCAGATTGGACCAAGAAATCACGGAATTGGAATAGGACAGTAAGTTGTCCATTGGAAATTATGCTGAAGAATTTTTTATTAAGCATAACATTGTAAATAAATATGAGTATCCGCAATGTTGCACGTTTGGTAAGAAGTAGCTATATAAGTTGCGGATACTCGTCAACAGAAAACAACTTACAGTCAATAGAACCACAAATCGTTCACCCGACAATCTTTTGATTGGCTACTTGCAAGAAAACGGATAGTCATATAAATAAAAAGGAAAAAGGTAAAAGGATCTACTTCCCTTTACCTTTTCCAAAACAGAGGAAATACTAGTATTTGATTTTTCTCGAGGATTTTATCTTTTAGCCGCAGCTTCTACTGCATTCCATACTCTGAAGAAATTCTTGTAGCAAATTTTCTCTAAATCTTCTTTAGAATATCCAAGCCTCATCAATTCTGCAATCAAATTAGGATACATAGAAGCATCCTTTAGTCCATCTGGCAAAGTATCACCAACCCCATCAAAATCAGACCCAAGGCCAACATGGTCTATCCCAACCATTTTCGCAACATAGTCAATATGCTCAGCTACTTTAGATACATGGACAGTCGGCTTATTCTCTGCCATATATGTTTTGATGTATTCTATAGCAGCAGAATCTCTTCTATCCAGTTTGTTTTCTTCCATCCAAGACTGGATGTGAGCTCTATTCTCAGTATTTTTTTCAGAGAAAGCCTGATCGACAAAACTACCTCCAAACGTAATCATAACCATTCCGTCTTTCTCGGCTATTTTTTTGATGATTTCATCCGAAACATTTCTCTCAAAACCAGGTGTAAATTTCCTTGCAGAGCTATGGGTAGCCACTATTGGTGCATCACTAACTTCGGCAACGTCAAAGAATGTCTTATCTGTGATATGTGAAACATCAATGATCATTCCCAATCGATTCATTTCTTTTACTACCTCTTTGCCAAACTCACTCAAGCCGCCATGGGTCTCAGAATCATCATATGAAGAGTCTCCTACGAGATTATCCTTGCCATGTGTCAAGGTCATGTAGCGTATTCCTTTGTTATAAAAGTATTCGACATTCTCCAGTTTATCTTCAATGGCAGCGGCATTCTCTATACCCATTGGAAGGGAAAGTAAACCTTTACTGAAATTATCTTCAATTTCCTTCGGAGATTTTGCCAAAGCCAATTGCTCAGGCCACGTATTTGCCAAGCGCTCTACCATCATGATCAAAGTATCAGCAAGGTCTTTTGCCCCACCTTTTTCCTGATAGCCCGCCGGAATATAAATGGCCATAAAAGGAGCATCCATCCCGCCTTCTTTGGCTCTTACATAATCGATATTCCCTTGGTCACTTTTGTTTATGAAATCATAGACCTCTCCAGTCATGGTGTTACCCATATTATACATTCGAAATGGCAGATCCATGTGGCCATCCACCAAAATGGTGTTTTTTGTAAATTCCTTTGCCATTTCCAGTCTTTCTTCATCAGAAAGTAACGAATAATCTACTTCTTTTTCTTTTTCACTACAGGAAAATGAAAGTACTAAACTGACTACTATTGGTAAGATTTTTTTCATAATGATTAGGTTTAAATTTCAATTTAAGCAATCACTTAAATATTTTAACCACAAGATTTATAAGCGGTTGAAATGTTGGGTAAAACAGATTTCAGCTATTATTGTTGTAGCTACTCAGATTGAATTATAGGAATTCGCTCTATTTCATAAATTATCCCTAAATTTATGTATAAATCAAAATTCGAAAAGATGAAAACCACCCAAAAATTAATACTAACATTAGCTTTCCCTCTAATCATCTGGAGCTGCGATTCCAAAACTACAAATGAAGAAGTAACAGAAGTAGAGGTAGAGGAATCTATAGAGCCCTCACTAACCAAGGTCTGGGAAACAACTGCTGAGTTGATGACAAATGAATCAACTTTATTTGATCCCACAACAGGAATCATATATGTTTCAAATATCGATGGTTCCCCTTCAGAAAAAGATGGTAAAGGCTCTATAGCTATCATCAGTAAAGAAGGTGAAATAATTCAAAAAGAATGGGTGTCAGGTATCGACTCTCCAAAAGGCATGGGTATCAGCAATGGAAAATTATATGTGACCAATATAGACGAGCTGGTAGAAATAGATATAAAAACTGCAGAGATCAGCAATAGATATAAAATAGAAGGTGCTGAATTTCTAAATGACGTCGATACAGATGGAGACAAAGTATATTTCTCCGATATGAACACTGGGAAGATTCACTTGTTCCAAGATGGGGCAATCAGCACTTTTGCAGAAGGGCAGGATAAAATCAACGGACTAAGAGTTGGATCAAATGGAGTACTTTATGGATTGGATGGATCTGGTTTGAAAAAATATAACAGTAACGGAAGCTTCGAAATGATCAATGAAGTAGTCACAGGTGGAGATGGTTTGGTCGTTATCGACGAAAGTACATTTATTGCAAGCAGATGGCAAGGCGAAATATATCTTATTCAAGATGGGCAAGAAACCAAAATCCTTGATACTAAGGCAGAAGAGTCAAACACTGCTGACATTGATTACATTCCAGAAGATAACCTTGTGCTTGTTCCTACGTTCTTTAAAAACAAGGTAGTAGCATATAAATTAACCTATTGAGAAGTAAACTCAAATTAGAAATCGAGTTTCTCCCATCGCATTTATCTATTTTGTACTTATCTTTATAGAAGAATTACCTTACCCAAATCTGAGATTAAAAATTTTTTAGCTTTTGGTAAGGTGTTGAATGATTAAATTATGAACAAGTCAAAAAATATCAATTACGAATTAGAAAAAAACATGGAAGTCATCAGTCAATTGGATGATTTCGTGGGGCATGCAGTGGACAATGTTCTGGTAGATCCAGATGACTGTTGGCAACCAACAGACTTTTTGCCAGACATGGCTAAGTTGGATGCATTTGATCAAGTAAAATTACTTCAAGAAAGAGCAGCAGGAATCCCTGACACGGTTATCACTTCCTTAATTGGAAATATGATTACTGAAGAAGCACTTCCGAGTTATCAGACATATTTCAACTTGCTAGAAGGAATCAACGAAGAAGGAAGCTTGCTAAGTCCATCTGGCTGGGTAAGATGGTCAAAGGCTTGGACTGCAGAAGAAAACCGTCATGGAGATCTTCTAAACAAGTACTTATACCTTTCTGGTCGAGCTGACATGAAAAAAGTAGAGCAGACTATTCATAGATTGATATACAATGGCTTTGATCCAAAATCAGAAAAAGATCCATTTCAAGCAATTATATATACATCTTTCCAAGAGAGAGCTACAAAAGTATCTCATGTGAACACTGGAAAGCTTGCGGATAAAGCAGGTGACGATGTCTTGTCAAGAATTTGCAAAACTATAGCAGGAGACGAAGCTAGACATGAAAAAGCCTACAAAAGCTTTATGTCTGAAATCTTCAAAATAGATCCAAATGGGGCTATTTTAGCATTCGAAAAAATGATGAGGAAGCAGATTGTAATGCCTGCAGTACTCATGGGACATGGAAGTGCAAACCCTACTCTTTTTGATCAATTCTCTGCCATTACCCAAAAAATCGGTGTCTACACAGGCTGGGATTATGCAAGAATTATTGACCACTTGGTAAAACTTTGGGATATCGAAAAATTGACAGGCTTGAATGACGTAGCTTCAAAAGCACAGGACTACTTAGCAAATTTAGCTGATAGATACATGCGTGTAGCTGACAGAATGAAGGCTCCTGACGAGGTTCAACTAGCTTGGCTTAAGTAAAAACAAATAAAATTACAAGACGCTGGACATAAATCCAGCGTTTTTTTTTGCTCCAAATGGAACAATTTTGAGTTTTTATCTATTTAGATGTATATACATATAAACTCCAATATGAAAACTATCAAAACAATTCATACGGCATCATATCACCCCATCGCAGACCTTATAACTTATAACCCACTCCCTTCAAGGGAGTTGAGGCAGATCGATCCATTTATTTTTCTCAATCATCATGGGCACCAAACCTATCCAAAAAACAACAATGGACTTCCATTTGGACCTCATCCACATCGTGGAATGGAGACCGTAACTTTCATTCTTGAAGGTGATATCATGCACAAGGATTCTGGAGGGCATGAATCTGTAATCGAAAAAGGTGGTATTCAATGGATGACTGCAGGAAGTGGACTTATCCATGCAGAGGTTAGTTCTGAAAAATTCAAAAAAGAAGGGGGAGATCTGGAAATCCTCCAACTATGGGTCAATTTACCTGCAAAGCACAAAATGACTAAGCCTAAGTATAAAGGCTTACAAAAAGATGAAATCACACATTTTGATTTGGAGGATGGAAAAATCTCTGTTCAACTAATCTCAGGTGAGTGGGATAATCACAAAGGATCATTTGAGACCATCAGTCCCATGATGATGAGTACAGTTTATATGAAATCAGGAAGTACATTTACCAAAAATATCCCTCAAGAAGAGAATGTTTTTTTCTATGTGGTACGAGGTGAAGTACAAATACAAGGGGAAAAAATTCCTTACAGAAATCTTATTGAATTTAATAATGATGGAGATTCTTTGACCGTCAAAGCTTCACAAGATGCAATAGTTATTTTGGGACATGCCAAGCCATTCAACGAACCTTTGGTGGCGCAAGGGCCATTTGTGATGAATACTCAGCAAGAAATCATGCAAGCATACCAAGATTATCAAGCAGGGAAATTTGGGACTTGGGAGGACTAGTCCTAAATCAAAATTTATGAGGTTTTGGGTTTCCAAAACCTCTTTGGTTTTTTTATCTTTAATCATTTGAAGCCTAATCATCTCAATTATTCTAAGAAGTTTAAGGCTAATTTCCAGCTTGATAAAATCTTAAAATTTCACAAATCTTTCAATCTTCAATTTCTCAATTCACGTCGATAATGTCTTGAGAGATCAGTCTATAAAGTTCTGCAACTTGCTCGTTGTAGTTCAAAAACTGGAAGTGGTTGTCAAGCGTCCCAAAATCACCTCTAATTGCAGGTCCTGTTTGTGCCCTCTTGGCACCGATTTCCAAAGTTTTGCTTATTGATTCTATGATCAAGGGTTTGAGCATTTCAAAATCCAACCCTTGCCTTGCCATAATTTCTTCTGACAATCTAATCATGTGATTCGTAAAATTGCTTGCAAAAACTGCTGCTATGTGCAATGCAAGCCGATCCTTTGACTTGACTATATAATTGTAGGGAGTTAGGCTTTTAGCCAATTTTTTCAACTTCTGCAAAGTCTCCTCATCCTCTGACTCCAACAAAAAAGGAACATCTACAAAATCAATTGCTCTCCCTTTACTGAAAGTTTGCAAAGGATACATTACTCCTGTGTAAGTAGCCGAGCTATAACCCAAAATACTTAAAGGAACTGTGCCTGATGTATGTACAAGGATGCTATTTTCTGGCAAGATAATCTCATCGGCAATATCTGAAATTGCGGAATCACTTACTGCCAAAATGAAAATTTCAGCTTTACTTTCAGAAAAATCCAGCTCATCAACAGCTTCCGCCACATAGACTTTTTCTGTCAATTTTTCCGCATCTTCCAAGTTTCTACCATAGATTTCGGTGATGGTATGGCCTGCATTTTCCAAAGCAGGAATCAGATGATAGGCCACATTTCCTGTCCCTAATATTGCAATCTTAAACTTCATGATTGAAAGATAAAAAAATTATAACTTCGATACCACTTAGCGCAATTTTTGTCTGACCTCCTCAGCTGCAATCCAAGCCAAAGGAGGCCAGACAAATTTACTTTAGTCAACCAATGTTCTTTTGAAAAACATTCTAGTAATAAATAATCCGCTACTATCTTCGGAACCAGCATGACTTTCTACAGCACTTGTCACATACACCAATCCATAGCCCTCTGATTCAAGTTCCATGATTCTAGCCGCTATCATCGCATCATTTGAAGCTATATTCTGAAAATTTATCCCCGTTGCACTGAAAAAATTCAAAAGTTTCGCTTCGTCAAACTTATCGACCTTTAGCTCTTTTCGGCTCACACTTCTTTGAGAAGACTTCTTTCCATCTGTCCTAGAGGTTCGAAACTGTTCGGTATCTACCTCTGTCATGTTTTCGATCATTCGAGATCTACCTAAGCCCATGGGAATAATTGACTCTACGACAGTTACGATTTTCCATTCAGTAAATGATTCCTGAACTTCATCGGATTGAGATTGAGCTTGTGCAGTAAATCCGGCACTCACAAGCAGTAAGCAAAAGAAAATAGCTTTTTTCATATGTGAAGGTTAAGTTTTAGAACTTTTACGGGTAAAGCTTCCTCATGGCTTATTTTTGGGGAAATTTCTCTCCACAATTTTTACAAAATTTTGCTTGGACGTCAGATTCTATGAATTTGCAATTTCCACAAGATCTAGCATTTGCCATGCTGATTTTATTTTTTGCACTAGCCATTTCAGCAGTGACTATACCTGTTGGAACAGCGATGATCCCATACCCCATTAGCATAATCAGTGAAGCCAAAAATTTACCAAAAGCTGTCAATGGCGTAATATCACCAAACCCAACGGTAGTTAAAGTTACAATCGCCCAATACATGGACATTGGAATGCTGGTGAAGCCACTTTCTGGACCCTCAACAATGTACATCAATGTACCCGCTATCAACACAATCGCCAATACTGACCCAATGAATATTTGGATTTTGGCTTTGCTTGCATTTAGTGCTTCTTTGAGAAACTCAGCTTCATTGAGATATCGCCCCAGTTTCAAAATCCTAATCACCCTCAACAACCTAAGCGATCGAATCACAACCAAAAACTGTGTGTTCAAAAGAAACAAACTTAAGTAAGTAGGAACAATAGCAAAAAGATCTACTAAACCATAAAAACTGAGGACATAGCCAATTTTCCTTTTAGAAAGCCACAACCTGAGTAAGTATTCCAATGTGAAAAGTATAGTGAAAGTCCATTCCAAGACCGAAAAAAACTTGTGGTACTCTACCCTAATCTCCCCTACTGAATCCAATACCACTACGATGATACTTCCCAAGATCAAAACAAGAATGGTCACATCAAATGCTTTTGAAGCTTTGTCGTCATGTTCGAAAACGATATGGGCTAACCTTTTTTTACTTGGGATCAATGACATTTGTAGAAAGTGTTTATCGAAGTTAAGATTTGTTGACCTTTTTTCAGTTTATTTAAAGCAATAATTATTGTAGCTCTTGATTTTCCTGATGCTGTAGATGCCTAATTCATAAATATTAATCGGCTCTACGTTTATAAGCTTTCTCCTCCATTTCTTGCATTCCAAAAGGTTTTGTGCATTTGCATTCCCCTGTTTGGTTGTGTGTTAGGTATAATTATTTGGCACCTTTTAATCTTTTTTAGGCGGAAGTTGATTTTTGATGATTTTATCAAAATCACTTTCAAATAATCTATCCTGAATTATTCTATATTTTTCAAATTCACTTTCTGCGTGCGCTTTGGCAATTTCAGCAGTTACTTTGCCTGCATTTTGTAATATCTCTCTATCGGTAGCTTCTATAAATTTATTTAAACGACTTTCCCAATCTTCCATAGTCATAGGGATTTGACGGTTGGCCATATCTTCTGCAATATCTAAATATGCAGACACTAAACGTTGAAGCTGTTGCATTTCATTTTCGGATAAATAGTTTTTAGCCACGCTCACATCGAATTTTTGAATTTTACCTTTCGGAGCATCTTGCCAATTGGTTAATCCCATATTTTCTTTTTGGTGGTCTGCTCTATTTATAATTACTTCTGCCGCTGTTTGGCCGTGTATTGCCCAATGCAGTTTGTTTTGTACGTTTGCAAAAAAACGTTTGGTTGCTTGCGCACTCAAGTCATAGTCAATAGCTGTTGCATAAATATCTGTTATCTTTTGATAGAACTTCCTTTCGCTCAAACGGATTTCCCTGATACGTTGCAGCTGTTCTTCAAAATATTTTTTGCCGAGAATAGTGCCGTCATTTTTTAGACGCTCATCATCCATTGCAAAACCTTTAATTGTAAACTCCTGGATTATCTGTGTAGACCATTTTCTGAACTGTACCGCTCTTTCTGAATTTACTTTGTAACCTACCGCAATAATTGCAGAAAGACTGTAATGCTGTGTATTATAGTTTTTACCATCTGAAGCAGTTATCCGGAATTTCCGGATAACTGTATTGTTTTGTAATTCATTGTCTTTAAATATCTTTTGAAGATGCTCGTTAATGGTTCTTACATTCACGTTATAAAGCGTACCCATCATTTTTTGTGATAGCCAAATATTTTCATCTGCATAAATAGCTTCAACTCCTCCTTCTCCAGTAGCTGCAATAAAAGTTAAATATTCAGCTGAAGAAGAACGGATTATCTCCTTTGACTCCGATTTCTTGTTTTCCTTCTTGCTCATTTTTCTTCATTTTTTAAATTTCGCAAACAGCGTAACTTTCTGCAACATCTCCTCATACATTTTAAACAAATACTCCAAACGCTCGGTACCATTTTTAAAAGGTTGCAAATGGTAATTTAGCTATTCAACATACATGTTAATTCTATCCAATGTCAGCCGATACATTTTCACCCTTCAAATTAGCCCTCAATTTTTTAATTTTCTCAGAAAACTACACATATTAAAATATAAACAATAATCCAGTTTATCAGAAAAGAACAAATTAATTCAAGGCCTTTATAAAAATAGCCATACAGTTTAGTAATTTAGCCTTATGGTGTACAACTGGAAGATCAGGGAAAAGGCGGATATAGAAAATGTAGTTTCTTTAAGTAGTGAAATCAATGTCAATGAAACTTTGGCCAATATGCTGGTCAACAGGGGCATCAATACTTTTCAGAAAGCAAAAGACTATTTTCGCCCAGATTTGGATAAGCTCCATGACCCCTATTTGATGCAGGATATGGACAAAGCAGTGGATAGGTTGATCCAAGCAATCGCTGCTGAGGAAAAGATTTTGATCTATGGTGACTACGATGTAGATGGTACTACTTCAGTAGCTTTGGTTTATGGATACTTGAGCCAATTTTACCAGCATTTGGAATTCTACATCCCAGATAGGTACAAGGAAGGCTATGGCATTTCAGAGCGAGGGGTGAGATATGCGGCAGAAGAAAATTTCAAATTGGTCATCTCATTGGATTGTGGGATCAAAGCCATTGAAAAAGTCAAGTTGGCCAAGGAGCTTGGGGTAGATTTTATCATTTGTGATCACCACACACCGGGAGAAGAGTTGCCTCCTGCCGTGGCAATTTTAGATCCAAAAAGATTGGATTGCAACTATCCATACAAGGAGTTGAGCGGATGTGGTGTTGGGTTCAAATTGATTCAGGGTTATGCATTGAAAACAAAGAAGGATGCTTCCAAGGTGACTGCATACCTGGATTTGTTGGCCATTAGCATTGCGGCAGACATCGTTCCTATCACAGGGGAAAATAGAATCTTGGCATTTTATGGAATAGAAAGGTTGAACAACAACCCGCGACCTGGCATCAAGGCATTGATGTTGAAAAGTAATTTGGTCGAAAAGGAGATTGATATATCGGATATTGTCTTCAAAATTGGGCCGAGGATCAACGCCTCAGGAAGATTAGAGCATGCGAAAGCCTCTGTGGAATTGTTGATCTCCAAAGATCTAGACGATGCCATGCGAAGGGCAGAAATCGTGGATACTGTCAATGCAGCAAGGAAAAATTTTGATGAAAACATCACAAGGGAAGCCCTTCAGATGATTGAAGAAAGGGATGTTGTGCATCAAATGAAATCAACAGTTCTATTTAAAGAAGATTGGCACAAAGGGGTAATCGGAATCGTGGCTTCACGTTGTATAGAAAAATACTACCGACCTACAATAATCCTTACCGAATCCAACAACAAAGCTACAGGAAGCGCAAGGTCAGTATATGACTTCAATATATATGAAGCTATCAGCGAATGTAGTGATTTGCTTGAGCAATTCGGCGGGCACAAATATGCTGCCGGGCTAACAATGTCAGTTGCAAATGTGGCAGCTTTTCAAGAAAAATTCGAAAGAGTAGTCAGCTCAAGAATTCAAGATGTACATTTGATGCCAGTATTGGAGGTGGATGATGAAATCTTGCTGGATCAGATCAATTATAAATTTTACAATATACTCAAGCAGATGGCTCCTTTTGGACCGGGGAATCCAGAGCCCATTTTCTACGCCAATCAGGTATATGCAGAAGACGTGAGGATCCTTAAGGAAAAACATCTTCGCTTCAATGTCGTTCAAAATGGACAGGTTACCAAACCCGTTTGTATTGCTTTTGGAATGGCTGATAGAACAAAATACGAAGATGAAATCGTGTACAAGATGCTCAAACAGAAAATGAGGTTTGACCTTGCATTTGAAATTAGAGAAAATACTTTCAGGAACAACAGTAGCTTGCAACTGTACGTCAAAGACATAAAATTCGATTGATATGATGATTCTAAAGGCAGATAACCTTGTCAAAATTTACAAGAGCAGAAAGGTAGTAAATGATATCTCTGTGGAAGTAAAGCAAGGTGAGATAGTTGGATTGTTAGGCCCAAATGGAGCTGGCAAGACCACGTCTTTTTATATGATAGTTGGATTGATACAGCCCAACGAAGGGCAGATTTTTTTGGATGACAAAAATATAACTTCCCTTCCCATGTACAAGCGAGCGCAGTTAGGGATAGGATATCTTGCCCAAGAAGCATCTGTATTTCGCAAGCTTTCTGTAGAAGAAAACATCATGGCTGTATTGGAGATGACCAAAATGAAAAAAGCTGACCGAAAGGAAAAAGTCGAAAGTCTTTTGGAAGAATTTTCATTGACACATGTTAGAAAAAATCTGGGAATGGTACTTTCAGGTGGTGAAAGAAGAAGGACAGAAATCGCCCGTGCATTGGCTGTTGATCCTAAATTTGTATTGCTAGACGAACCTTTTGCTGGGGTAGATCCTATTGCCGTGGAAGAAATTCAGACAATTGTAGCCAAATTGAAAAACAAAAACATTGGAATCCTTATCACAGATCATAATGTGAATGAAACACTTTCGATCACAGACAGGGCATATTTGATGTTTGAAGGCAAATTACTAAAAGCAGGTTCAGCAGAAGAGTTGGCAGCAGATGAACAAGTGAGGAGGGTATATTTAGGGCAAAATTTTGAATTGAAACGTAAAGTGTTTAATTGATGGAAGTGGTCAATACTTTTATGACTTGGATTTTTAAAAATCGAATTGGTCAAATCAAAAATTTCATGGAAAATCCGATAGATACTCAGGAAGAAATTCTTTTTGAACTAATCGATGACGCCAAAAGAACTGAGTTTGGAAAAAAACATCATTTTTCAAAAATCAAAGATTACAAAGACTTTGCTTCAAAAGTTCCTATTCATGATTATGAAGAAATGAAACCCTACATAGAAAAGACAATGAAGGGATCACAAAACGTAATTTGGAATACCGAAATCGAATGGTTTTCTAAGTCTTCCGGAACAACTTCCAGTAGAAGTAAATATATCCCTGTTTCACAGGAATCTTTGGAAGAATGTCATTTTAAAGGAGGCAAAGACATGATCTCTCTTTATGTCAATAATTATCCAGACAGCAAACTGTTTTCAGGAAAAGCATTGACAATCGGAGGAAGTTTGGCACCAAACCCAATATCTCCAAACCTCTCCAGCAAAGTAGGAGATATTTCTGCGGTGATTACACAAAACCTCCCTATTTGGGTACAGATGGCCAGAACGCCGAGTCTCGACATCGCACTGATGGAAGAATGGGAAGCAAAAATAGATAGGATGGCTAGAGAAGTCATGCATGAAAATGTCACTAGCATCTCAGGAGTTCCTACTTGGACCATTGTGCTTTTGCAGCGGGTTTTAGAATTGAAAAATGCCAAAAACATTTTGGAAGTATGGCCAAATCTGGAAGTGTTTTTCCATGGCGCAGTTGCTTTTGGCCCATACAGAAGCCTGTTCAAAGAATTGATTCCTTCCGAAAAAATGCACTACATGGAGACTTACAACGCTTCAGAAGGGTTTTTCGGGATACAAGACCAAAAAGACTCTGAGGAGCTTTTGCTCATGTTGGATTATGGGATCTTCTATGAGTTTATCCCAATGGATGAATGGGATAAGCCTCAACCAAAAGTAGTACCTCTATGCGATGTGGAAGTAGGTAAAAACTACGCCATTTTGATCTCTACCAATGCAGGACTTTGGAGATACAAGATTGGCGATACAGTCAAATTCACTAGTACTTTCCCATACAGAATTAAAATTTCCGGTAGGACTAAACATTTTATAAATGCTTTTGGTGAAGAAGTGATCGTTGAAAATGCTGAAAAAGCTATTCAAATGGCAGCTGACAAAACCCATGCAAGCATTATTAACTTTACAGCTGCGCCAGTTTATTTCAACGATTCAAAATCAAAAGGGGCGCATGAATGGATCGTAGAGTTCAAGACCTTGCCAGATGATCCCGAATTGTTCAAAACCACTCTAGACATTGCACTGAGAGAAATCAATTCCGACTATGATGCCAAGCGATATAAAGACTTGGCTTTGACAGAACCGAAGATTCATTTGGTATCCGAAGGTTTGTTTGAGTCTTGGATGCGATCCCGTGGCAAGTTGGGCGGCCAAAACAAAGTGCCAAGATTATCCAATACAAGGGAATATATTGACGAAATTTTGAAATTGATATAAAAAATAATCAGAGTATCCGCAATGTTGCAAGTAAGGAAATAAGGGATTTTAAAAATTGCGGATACGGATCCATCGAATACTCAACTGTCCACGACACTCAACTCATTCATCAACACTTTATTGAATGGCTACGTGCATGAATTCGGATACACTTAAAAATTAATATGATTATACGCTTCTTTGCCAGTAGCTTTAATTCCAAGGTTGATTGCTTGCTTATGTTCAATATCTATGAGTATCTAATATCAATTAATATCGGATCTAAGCTAAATCAGGCATTTTTTTAGTTAGTGGCAAAGTTGCGTATATCCGTAAAAATTAATTACAAATCTGTAGATTTCACTTTCGAAGCAATGACTGCAGGTCTATAGGAAGCCACAAAGGTGATCGTAATGACTGCAATGCTCGTCCAAAGAAAGTCAGTCCAAATCATTTTGACAGGATAGCTATCAATCACCGATGAACTGATTCCCAAGGATACGATCCCAAAAGTGGATTGTACCAAGCAGACTAAATACCCTAAAACTAAACCAATGATAGCACCTGAAAACGCAATTATTGCGCCTTGCTTCATGTAGATTTTTTTGATCAATTCTGTTTTGGCACCCATAGCAATGAGTACCGCAGTATCTTTTTTCTTTTCTATAGCCATCATCGAAAGGGAAAAGAAAATATTAAAAGAAGCTACTGCCAAAATAAAACTTAGAGTAATGAAGACAAATAGCTTTTCGATTTTGATGGTTCTGAGCAATCCTGCATGCTGCTCATCCGTGTCCTTTACAGAAAAATTCTGCCCCAGCACTGTTTTTAGGTTATTTTTCACAGTGGAGATTCTATAACCTTCCTGAATTTTAATTTCAATAGAAGTTAGCTTTTCGCCATAATTCAACAAATCCCTTACAAAACCTATTGGGGCAATGATATAATTGTCATCAAACTCTTTTTCGATGCTAAAAAATGCAGCAGGCTTGATCACATTTCTAGAATAAAGTTGTCTGGGATCTAAGGTGCCTGCATTTCTGGGAGCTTTGGGATAAAAGACTTGAAGCAATTCAAACTCATTGTCAATATCTATCGAAAGATAAAAACCTACTCCTCTTCCGATGATAGCCTTAGGTTGAGAATCAGACCCAAGCTCAAGATTTCCCCACACATAACCTTCGTCAAACCTTCCTTGATCCAAATAATTTTCGGAAACTCCTTTTAGTCTAGCGAGATGTTGGTAATCTTTATATTTGAAAAGTGCATTATCTTCAATTACTTCTGTAACTACTTCTACACCTTCAGTATTTGAGATTTTAGAGATAAAATCCTCATCATAGGTAAAAGATTTTCCCTGAACAGCCTCTATTTTCAATTCGGCATCAAAAGAAGCATACAATCCTCTCACCAAATCTTCTAAACCATTGAATACAGAAAGCACAATGACAAGTGCCATCGTGCCTATCGCGACTCCTACCATGGAGATCCTAGACAAAATGGTGATAAAATTCCGCTTCTTTTTACTGCGGAAATATCTGGCTGCTATAAAATAGGAGAGGTTCAAAGAGTTGGCTATTTGAAATTAATCTTCTTCTTCCTCATCTTCTTCTGATGCTTCTGGAATATCAAGTGAAGAAATCACCTTGTCCATATGCTGCGCATAAGAAGCTGATTCATCCATGAAAAATGCCAATTCAGGAATGATTCGAACACTTTTCCCAATTCTATTTCCAAGATGTTTACGAATTTCCTTTTTATGGTCATTGATTTTCTCAAAAAGGTCTTGGTTATTTGCCAATAGCAAACTGAGGTTGATTTTTGCCACACTCAAATCTGGGCTCATAATCACCCTAACCACAGTAACCATCGCGCTACCAACGAGCAACTTAGCTTCTTTTTGAAAAATCTCACCAAGTTCCTTTTGAATCAGTTTTGAATATTTTTGTTGTCTTTTACTTTCCATATCAATAATAGTTGGTACAAATTTAGTGAATTAAATGAGTAACCTTTAATTTCGTGGGTCATGAATGTCACACCTTTTAACATCAAATAGATTTTGCTCAGTTTTTTTAAAATTAACGACCCTTTTCGAATGATAGGAATCTTGCTCATGCTTATTGTTTTGAGTGGGATTTACTATTGGGTTTTACAAGCCCCAATGACACAGCCAGAACTTATTTGGATGTTGGCAGGGGAACGCCTAGCAAATGGTTTTCATATGTATAAGGATGTGGTAGATGACACTGGACCACTTTCTGCTGGAGTATACTGGGTTATTCATTTAATATTTGGAAAGAATTTTTTTGTCTACAAATTAATTGCAGGATTAATTATTCTTTTTCAAGTTGCCTACATAAACTCATTGTTCATCCAATACAAATCGTTTGAGGAAAACACATACATTCCTGGTGCTGTGATGATCGTATTGTTTCATCTTTCATTTGATTTCTTGACAATTTCTCCTGCATTGATGGGAGGTACATTTATAGTTTTGGCATTGGGACAGCTATTTTCACAGACAGTGCTTCAAAAGGAAGGGTCTGATTCGGTTCTTTTGGTAGGTGTATTTGGGGGAATAGCTACTTGTTTTCATTTTCCTCTAGTTATATTCTTGCCCTTCTTGATAGTCTCTGGAATAGTGGTAAGTGGATTTTCCTTCAATCAATTCGTTTTGTCTTTAGTTGGCTATCTTCTACCAATAGCCTTGTGTGCACTTTATTATTTTTGGATGGATGCATTGCCAGAATTTATCTTTGAATATTTCTTTGCCACAAGGATAATTGATGTATATTCTCATGTAAACTTAAAAGACGTTTTAATACTTTTTGCATTACCAATCTTATTGACACTAACGGGGTATTTTGTAGGCACATGGTTCAAATTGATCACCGTCAACCAGCAAAAACAAAGACAATTGATTCTCATTTTCTTAATCTTTGCCATTTTTTCCATCTTCCTTACCAATAGAAGAACACCCTATCAATGGATTATACTAATTCCAGCTTTCACATATTTTATCAGTCAAATATTTATTTATCTTACTCAAACCAGAGTCATCAACACTTTTGCTGTTATCTTATTTCTTGGAGTTCCATTGGTTGGCTATTCTTGGCTGGTTTATCAAAAAAGCTCGGGAAAACTGGAAAGCTATGCAATTATCTATCAAGAAAAGCATAAAATAACACAGGGTAAAAGAATTTTAGTATTGGGTGATGACACTGCATATTACAAAAACGCAAGCCTCGCAACATCATATTTAAACAGCAAACTTTCCAATAGGATTTTAAAAGATTTTGATGATTATGCCGACATGGCTATGGTTTATCAAGAGTTTTTGACAGAAAAACCTGATGTGATAATAGATCAAGAAAAAGTATTTGAGAATTTGATTGAAAGAATTCCCCCATTGGGAAATCTGTATCAGAAAAATGGAGAGTTCACATACTTTTTAAAATAGCTTTCTATTATATATAAAAACAGCCCAAGCGCTTACAATCTCACAATAAAATATTATTCTGTTTTGATATTTATCCACCGTGAAATTTTCTTTTTTATTTTTAATAATCTCATTTACAGTATATTATCCACAAAATTAACTTTTCTTAAAATCACATAAA
Source organism: Belliella alkalica (assembly GCF_022549785.1). Classification (GTDB taxonomy): domain Bacteria; phylum Bacteroidota; class Bacteroidia; order Cytophagales; family Cyclobacteriaceae; genus Belliella; species Belliella alkalica. The sequence continues at coordinate 107,911 of NZ_JAKZGO010000004.1, read as the reverse complement.
TTGCTTATAATCAAATTGTTATAATGTTTGATTAATCACATGTGGATAACTTATGCAAAATGTGGATAAAAAACACTTGCTTTTCTACTTAGTCGAATCCAGCGTTTTTTAGATGTTTTTTATGAATGGTCAAACAAAATTGACCCTAGTTCGTAGTTCATATAGTACTTAAAATTGAGTCCGAAAAAGAATAAAATTTTGAATTCAATCTTATTCTTTTGTTTATAAATGCTCCTTGTTAAATAAAGCTCAAATAAAGAATATTAATAAATGAAAAATTTACCTAGGTTATTTATTCAGTTTTTTTCTCTGAGCCTATTACTATCATTTCAATCAATAAATGGTAATGATAATAAAACTTTTGAAATCATCTCTTTCGAAGAATTTGAAGGGATGATGAATCGATCCTCTAAAAAGATCCGAGTTTACAATTTTTGGGCTACATGGTGTGCACCCTGCGTTAAGGAAATGCCGTATTTTGAAAAAACTGCTTCTGAAGATGATGAATTAGAGCTGTATTTTATTTCTATGGATGATGGGAGAAAACCAGAAAGAGTCACAAGTTTTATAGATAAAAGAAACGTTACGCACCCTGTTTACTTGCTAAATGATGTTGATTATGACAAATGGATAGATAAAGTCAATCCTGAATGGTCAGGTGCAATCCCTGCGACCTTGTTTATCAAACCAAATGGCGAAAAGTATTTCCATGAGGGAGAAGTGACAGAAGAAGAGTTGAAGAAATTGATATCAAATCTAAAGTAAATAACCTAAAAACAATATGAAAAACATAATCATGCTTTTATTGGGAGGAATGATATTCTGTACCATTCCCCACTTGACAATTGCTCAAGAAAAAGGATATAAAATAGGTGATACCGCTGCAGACTTTAAGCTCGAAAGTGTAGATGGTGCCTGGGTCACTATGTCTGATATTCGCGGTGCAAAAGGTGCTATCGTGATATTTTCATGCAATACGTGCCCTTATGTAGTGGCTTATGAAGATCGAATGATCAACTTACACAACAAATATGCAGCTCAAGGATATCCTGTCATTGCCATCAATTCAAATGATGACAAAGTAAGTCCTGGTGATAGCTTCGACAAAATGAAGGAAAGATCCAAAGAAAAGAATTTCCCTTTCCACTATGTTTACGACAAAACCCAAGAAACAATAAAAGCATACGGTGCCAGTAGAACTCCCCATGTTTACATTCTTGACAAAGAAGATGATGAGTTTATAGTAAAATATATTGGAGCAATTGACAATAATTATCAGAATGCTTCTGCTGTTACTGAGAAATATGTAGAGGATGCAATGGATGCAATATTATCTGGAGAAAAAATAGCTGTAGAAACTACTAAAGCGATTGGATGTACAATCAAATGGACTAAAGCAGACTAAACAAAAAGTTGTTAAACCATATTTTTTTAACAACAAAAAAAATAATACTGAAGATTAAGCCAGCTAAAAAAAGGGGATTTCGTAATTTGAAATCCCCTTCTTATTTTTTCAAAATAAAACTAAACAGCCTTTGTGGCCTCCATCTTATCTATGATGTCTCCATAATCCAACTTGTCCCAATTTTGAGTTATCAAAGGGCTTGACATGACCTTATCCATGATTGCCTCCTGTAACTTTCCTTGAGCATAAGCCTCTGAATAAGGCATATCAGAAAAAGTAACCATCGTATAAAGAGGCACCCAGTCATTTGGGTACAAAGCATGCAGTTTTGCCTCAATTTTCTTCCTTAAAAGAAATTTAGGATCCGAAACAGCACCTCTCATTTCAACAAAATTTTCCATTGCCAATTGACAAATAGCATCTGTATCTGGCTTCCTCATTTTCTGGAATTTTGCAAAAATCAAATCCCAAGCGGTCGTTCCAAACTTATCGATCAAGCTATCCAATATAAAGCAATCTTCAAAACCACAGTTCATACCTTGACCATAAAATGGAACCATTGCATGGGAAGCATCACCTATTAGCAAGGCCCTATCTTGAACCCAAGGAAAACACTCAATGTTGATCAATGCTGAGGTTGGGTTGTTAAAATATTGCTCAGTCAGATTTGGCATTAACTTGTAGGCATCATCAAAATGTGTTTTGAAAACACTTTTGATATCTACCTCATCATTGATTTTGTCAAAACATACTTTTGTCCCTTCAAAAGGCAAGAACAAAGTACATGTAAATGATTTGTCAGGATTTGGTAGAGCAATCAGCATAAATTTCCCTCTAGGCCAAATATGAAGTGCATTTGGATCCATGGCAAACTCTCCTTCTGCTGTAGCCGGAATAGTCAATTCTTTGTAGCCATGGGAAATATACTCTTGCTTATAATTGAACCTAGCTTGCTTCTGCATAGCCATCCTTAGCGAACTATAAGCACCATCAGCTCCAATGATTACATTAGAGTGAAGCTGACTTCTTTCCTCACCAACAGTGAAATGTAGCTCACCTTTGCCAATATTGACATGGTCACACCTATGTCCAAAATTGAGCTTTACACCTTCTTTTTCAGCTTCATCAATCAGGACCCTATTGAACCTGCCTCTGGAAATAGAATATATTGCTTGATCGTCTTTTCCATATGGGATAAATGTAGTCTTTCCATGTTCGTCATGAACTCTCCTTCCATACATAGGAATGGCAAGGGGCATGATTTTATCTTTTAGACCTATTTTTTCCAAAGCACGCCAACCACGGTCGCTTAGCGCCATGTTGATCGATCGGCCTTCTTCTTTATATTGTGAATTTCTGTTATCTAGTCTTTTTTCAAAAATAGAAACATCAAGTCCCCTTTTTTTCAAATAAATGCTCAAAAGAGACCCAATCAATCCGGCTCCTAAGATGCTAATTTCATTTTTTTCCATCACTTCCAATTCAATACCCTTATTTTTATGCAAACTTTCGGAGGGATTGTTCCAGGACTTGGGCAAACCTGAACACATCCGTGAAGCTATTATATAGTGGTGTAGGTGCTATTCTGATTACGTTTGGATGTCTCCAATCACCAACTATTCCATTTTGATAAAATTCATCAAATACTGCTTTGCCTCCTTTATGGACGTGCAAAGATAATTGACAGCCTCTTTCGTTTTTGTTTTTTGGTGTTATTATTTCAATCACACCGCTATCTCCGCTTATTTTATGAATTAAAAACTCCAAATAACCAGTTAAAGTTTCGCTTTTCGTTCTTAAGTTCTTAATCCCTGCTTCCATAAAGATATCCAACGAAGCCTGGTGTGCCGCCAAAGCCAATACATTTGAGTTTGCCAATTGCCAGCCATCTGCACCAAACATGGGCACAAAGCCTTTCTCCATCTTAAATCGCTCACCTTCATCATGTCCCCACCAACCTGCAAATCGAGGCAATTCTGGCTTTTCTGCATGTTTTTCATGTACAAATATTCCGGAAACATTCCCAGGTCCAGAATTCATGTATTTGTAACTACACCATGTAGCAAAGTCAACTTGCCAATCATGAAGATCCAATTGGGCATTGCCTGCGGCATGCGCCAAATCAAACCCAACATAAGCACCTACTTTATGGGCAGCTTCGGTTATAGCCTTCATATCAAAAAGCTGTCCAGTATAATATTGTAATCCAGCCATCATAACCAATGCCAACTGATCTCCGTGTTCCTGAATCGTTTGTAAAATATCCTCAGTCCTCAGAGTATGCTCTCCTTCCCTTGGAGCGATTTCTATAATTACTTCATCAGGATCTAAGCCATGAAATTTGACTTGGGTTTCCAACATATACATATCAGAAGGAAAAGCTCCAGCTTCGGTAATTATCTTGTACCTCTCTGCTGTAGGTTGATAAAATGAAACCATTAAAAAATGAAGGTTGGATGTCAAATTGTTCATTGCAACTACTTCGTGTTCGTGCGCTCCTACAATTTCCGCCAATGCTGGTTTTGATTTTTTGCGAATATGGTACCAAGCGTCTTCCCCATGAAAATGTCCATCAACCGCCATGCTTGCCCAGTTGTCAAGCTCTTTTTGAATATAAGCTTGGGTGGTTTTTGGCTGAATCCCGAGTGAGTTTCCACAAAAATAAATCGCCTCATTTCCATTTACCTTCGGAAAAATGAATTTAGATCGAAAATCTCTTAAAGGATCTTCCGCATCCATTTTTTTCGCAAAATCTAAACTGAACTCAAAGTTGACTTGGTTTGACATTATATTTTCTATTTGGGTAATTTTTGATTTAAATAAGAAAACTGAGGCCTATTTTTTCATGATCGTCCCACAGCTTTTGCACTTGGTGTTTTCTGGATTTGACCAAAAGCGTTCCATGATTGGCGGAAGTTGATTGACGATATCAGTGACTTCTGCATACTCTTCATAGAGTTTTTCACCACAATTTTCACAATGCCAAATAAAGCCATCCTTCTCCCCCTTTCTTCTATATCTTTCAAAGACCAAACCAATCGTATTTGCCGGTCTCCTTGGACTATGGGGAGTTCGAGGTGGCAATAAGAAGATTTCACCTTCCTTAATTTCTATGTCCTTTGGCTTTCCTTCTTCTACTATCTTTAGTGTGATGTCTCCTTCTATTTGAAAGAAAAATTCTTCCCCTTCATTGTAATGATAATCCTTTCTTGAATTTGGTCCACCGACCACCATCACGATAAAGTCTTCATTCTCTTTATAGATTTGCTGATTTCCGATTGGAGGTTTGAGGAGATGTCGATTTTCCTCTATCCATTTGGTAAAGTTTATAGGCTTGGAGATAGGCATACTGATGTCAGTTGGGAATTAAATATTTGATTTATTGACTGTAATAAATTACTAAACTTATGAGCTAAGCACTGTTAATTTGGAACTCGCTATTTTCTTTAACTCAAAAGAAGTCTAAAAGTATAAAAAAACTGTCATTTTTTGAGTTTCTTTGATACCTGATTCAAACCGACTTTATGAAAACCCCGATAGTTGACACCCATTGTGACTTACTTTCTTACTTGGCAAATGTGCCAGGAGCGAGAGCCGACAAAACAGAAGATATTGCTTGTGCTTTACCTTTTTTGAAAACAGGAAATGTAAAAATGCAGGTGATGGCAATTTTCACTGATGTGGTCCCAGGGAGTATGGATTTTGCTGACAAGCAAGTAGGCCATTTTCAATCTATTCAAAAAACTTTCTCCAAGGACTTAACAATAGCTGATTTTGAATTTTTGAATAATTTAGAAAATCAAGATAAAATCGGAATCTTGGCTTCAATAGAAAGTGCATCTGGATTGGCTAATGAAACTGCCCCAATTCAAGCTGCATTTGACAGATTAGACAAAATCATTGAGAAAACCGGAAGAGTTGCTTACATCAGCATGACACACCACAAAGAAAATCGGTTTGGAGGCGGAAATTATACTGAAGGAATCGGTCTCAAGGATGATGGGAAAAGACTACTTGATTATATGTCAGGCAAAAAAATAGCCATAGACCTTTCCCATACATCCGACTTGCTTGCAGAAGGTATTCTCAACCATATTGACAAGACTAATCTCCACGTACCCGTTATCGCGAGCCACTCAAACTTCAGGTCTATATGGAATCATAAAAGAAACCTGACAGATGAATTTGTCAAAGAAATAATCCATAGAAAAGGCATTATTGGGGTGAATTTCTTAAGGGCATTTCTCGATACAGAAGATCCAAACAGGATCTACGAGCACATTTTATATGGTTTTGAAAAAGGCGCTGAAGATCAAATCTGCTTTGGTGCAGACTTCTTCTATACGGTTGGTTTTCCGGATATAGGCAGGATTCCGTTTTATTTCCCCAATGTGGAAAATGCCGGTAAATATCCAGATGTTTTACAAACCCTTTCTGAAAAATTAAACCAAGATCAGCTAGAAAAATTAGCTTTCAAGAATGCAAAGGACTTTTTTCTGAGAACTTGGAGGTGAGAATAACTAATTCTAAAAGTAAAGGCTAGTAATAAACCAATATGAATCAGCTTTGTCACAAAAAAAGGCTATCGTATCGTAACCTTTTAATAATGTCCATAAGCTGAAATTACAGTGACTATAACTTTTTTACCATCAATAGAATAAACAAGACGATGTTCATGATTTATTCTTCTTGACCACAAACCAGAAAGATTATTCTTCAATCTTTCTGGTTTGCCTGTACCAGTCTCAGGATGTTCTTCAAGTTCGTCTAATAATTGATCAAGCTTTCTGATGAGCTTTTTATTTCCAGAATTTTTATGCCTCAAGAGATCTTTTTCGGCAATCTTAGTAAAGGTGATTTCAAAACTCACAAGCCTAGCATTTTTTTGCGTTTATCTTTGCTCAATTTAACAACCTCCCCAGATTGCAATTGCTTTACTCCTTCGAGTATGTTTTCAATATTTTTTGGGTTATCAAAATACGGATCTCCACTTGGTGAAGGATTTTCATTTAAAACATGATCCGTGACTACTTTAAAGTCAATACGCATAGCTTCAAGCATTGATTTTACTAGATCAAGCTTTGATTTATCTTTAGTTTGAACTACGATCTTTTCCATACAATAAATTTACAAATTTTAAATGATTTTAGTTTCAAAACAATGGTTAGTAATTATTTATATTTAGGTTTGAACTTTTCATTAAAAAAATACACAAGCACCATGTCTTCCCACCATTTTGTAAAAGAACAACAAGAGCCAGCTTTATTGATACTAGACACAAAAGGCTTTGGCTACGAAAATATCGCTCCGCTTTTGGAATGGTCGCCGACTGTATTGGTGACTCAGGAGGAGGTTCATACAGTGATTTCTTGGGGAATCAAAATTGATCTGATCATAGCAGGTATGGATTTCCAAAAAGAAAATTACAACCTATTGGAGGAGCAGTATCCAGTAAAATTTTTGGGAGTCAACAACGAGGATTATTTAGAAGAAGGGTTGCAATACTTGATTGCGACCAAACATGGGGCAGTCAATATCATTGGGTTTGACCATCAGCAGGTTTTTGGATTAGAAGCTAAGCTTTCATTTCTTGATTTGGTGGTTTGGGATGCGCCCATGAGGTACTTTCCAGTGAAAAATGGACAGTTCAAAAAATGGTTTGCCGGTGCAAGTTTGCAGCTTCATGCGCCTGAAGGTACATTTATTGAGATTCAGGAAGAGGATGATAGCCAAATCCAGCGCATTACTTATGCGACTTTTATTGAAGTAGAAGAAGGTACAGTTGTTTTCAAATCAGACAAAATATTTTGGATTGGGGAGTTTGTGATGGAGGTGTAAGCAAAAAAGTATAGTGCATAAAGCTCAAAAATCGGCTGATTTAAGCTACTGATGAATTTCAACAAATTTTCTTCTTGATGATGGTGAATTAAACCCTTGACCTATAATCCACTGATCACTATTCGACTAATAACTGTATTTCAAATATGGATGCCTCTTTAACTGAATAAATCATGAAGCTATTCAACCCCACACAGCCTTCACCATCCTATCCTTGCCATTAAGGTCTTTCAAAACTTCTACATCTGAAAAGTCAAGATCTACAAGAAGGTTTCGGGTTGCTTTTCCCAAAGCTTCATTGATTTCAAAATAGATTTTCCCACCAATCTTAAGATTTGATTTGGCTTTGTGCGCAATTACTTTATAAAAAACCAAAGGATCTTCATCAGAAACAAACAAGGCTAGGTGTGGCTCGAATTGTAAAACGTTTTCATGCATCAAGCTTTTCTCTGATTCGCAAACATAAGGAGGGTTGCTGACAATGATGTCTAAATCCTTTACAGGTAATTCCTCACGTAAAACATCCATCTGAAAAAACTCAACCCTTGCTTCATGCTCTTCTGCATTTTCTTCTGCCACAGCCAAAGCTTCTTTACTTACATCCAATGCATACACTTTGGATGAGGGAATTTCAAGTGCCAAACTGATAGGAATACAGCCCGAACCGGTACCAATATCCAAAATCCGTAGATTCAATCGCTTATTTTCTTTGATTATCAAATGAACAAGCTCTTCAGTTTCATTTCGAGGAATCAAGACGGATGGATCAACTTTGAATTCCCTGCCATAAAAAGGAGCTGTACCCAGAATATACTGAATAGGTTTTTTCTCCAAAAGCTGAGATAATGCCTCGTACAACTCTTGCGGAACATTTTCTATAAATTCATCACTGAGAATTTCTAACCTCCCTTTTTTCAGAAAAGCTTCAAACAGCCAAAAAACCAAACTTTCTGATTCTTGCTTATCATAAATAGCTTGTAGTTTTTCTGAATATTGGCTGAAAAGAGATCTTAGATTCATTGGTTTTCAATATTTGGACAAAGTTAATGTTTCCTATTGATCAATCTATCAAAAATAACGGTACCAATAGCATAACAAAGTACATCCCAAATATCTGCTGTATAAGTAGCTGACCATCTAGGCAGCAATACTTCAAAGAGGAAAGAAAAATAAAGCCAACCTACAAGCAACTGGACTTTGGTAAAATAGAACAAATTTCTCGAAGGATGAATCCATCTAAACACCTGTAAAGTCACTCCCAACACAACCGGCATCGCCAACAGGTCATCCAAGTAAGCATGGACATAAGGAATATATATTCCCAATAATCTTTCGACTGCTTGATTGATCCAAAAAAGGATGCAAGGGATAATGAAATAAATATTTTTAAATACAGACATCAACCAGGAAGCGCAGCTATCACCCAAGCCAAAAATGTAATGATCGCCATGTAAATGGTGTAAAAGAAGTTTCCTACTTTTTTCATGCCTTTTACGAATTCACTGTCAGTCTCTTTAATATAAAAAATCCACTGCTCTTCATTGGCTTTTGTGTCACGATCCCGCTGCTCTTTGTATTCCAAATCACGACCGCCAAGTGGCTTTCCACAATGTTCGCAAATATCATTTACATCTGTTGTCCATTTGGACCAATTCCCACAGTGGGGACATTTTTTCTCTCCCATAACTCAAAATTAATCATCTTTCTAATGAAATCCTTGATAAAACTATAAACCGCAATCATGATACCGAGATTAAATTTCAGTATTAAATTCTGAATTTTTCTCTTTTTCCTGATTCCACGCTTTTCTTTCTATCTTTGCTTTTTCAAAAATACAAACATGAAACTTCACACCAGTACAGTCCATGGGGTCATCACGGCCATAGAGGATATATTCAAGAATAATAGATATGCAGATAAAGTTATAGAAAGAACTTTGCGCTCCAATCCAAAATGGGGAGCGAGAGACAGAGGCTTCATTGCGGAATCTGTCTATGATATGGTTCGCTGGTGGAAATTGATCAATAAGGTCAGCCCATCTGACAATACATTCCACTTATTTGGAACATATTGGCTTCTTCAAGGAAATGAATTGCCTGACTGGAAAGAATTCAAGGGAATCGATTCGAAGATGGTGGAACATAGATTCAACAAAATCCAAGATAGACCTACACTTCAATCAATTCCGGAGTGGCTTGATGAAATGGGTGAGAGTCTTTTGGGGGAAATGTGGGATTCAGAAATCGAAATGCTCAACACTCAAGCAGATGTAGTACTTCGTGTAAACACATTAAAAATATCACGAGAAGATCTAATGAACAGGTTGGCTGAGGAGGGTGTTGAAACTTATGCTCCAAAAGGCTACAAAGATGCTTTGGTATTGGGCAAAAGACAGAATATATTCAAAAACTCAGCATTTAAAGCCGGTATGTTTGAAGTACAGGATGCTTCTTCGCAGCTTGTAGCGCAGGCATTGGAAGTAGAACCTGGCATGAGGGTAATTGACGCATGTGCTGGTGCTGGTGGAAAATCTCTCCATTTGGCAGCATTGATGGAAAATAAAGGTAGGATCCTTTCCATGGATATTGAGGGTTGGAAACTCCAAAATGCGAAACTGAGGGCAAGAAGAGCTGGTGTAAGCATCATCGAACCAAGAGTAATCGAAGGAAACAAAACCATCAAAAGGCTGAAAGAGTCTGCTGACAGACTTTTGCTTGATGTGCCGTGTACAGGTTTGGGAGTATTGAGAAGAAATCCAGATACAAAATGGAAAATCTCCCCAGATTCAGTAGCGAAAGTCCAAGAAATCCAACAGGAAATTATCCAAAATTACTCTGGAATGTTGAAACCAGGAGGAATCATGGTCTATGCCACTTGCAGTATTTTACCTAGTGAGAATCAGGATCAAGTAGCCAAATTTTTAGCTTCAGAAAAGGGTAAAGCTTTTGAACTCATAGAAGACCAAAAAGTATTGGCTCAAGAAAGTGGTTTCGATGGGTTTTACATCGCCAAGCTTAAAAAGAAAGCTTAATAGAATTATCTTTAACGCGAAACAGATTGGCGGATTCAAATAATTGATTGATAAAAACCCAATCTTATTTCAGTGAAAAAGTTAAAATAAGCAGCTTTAAATCTATAAAAACTGAAAGGTTTTAGGATTTAAAGGTTTAAAAAATCAACCATTCTATCAGAATCTTATAGATTTGTATTTTCAAAAAATCTGGAGCAGATGCAAAATAAGAAATTAGAAGCCATCAAGGCTGAAATAAGGGCAGCTAAAGCGATGAATGCAGAACAGCTTGAAGCTTACAGAATGAAATTCATCAGTAAGAAGAGTGTCGTAGGAGAGCTTTTTGCTGAGATGAGAAATGTAATCAACGAAGAAAAAAAGGCTTATGGCCAATTGATCAATGAAGTGAAAGTTCTTGCAGAAGAGAAGTTTCAAGAATTGATTGATAAAGTAAATAGTCATCAAAAAGAATCAAAATCACAAGATATTGATTTGACGCTACCACCTACCAACATCTCGGTAGGAGGAATACATCCTTTGACCGCTACACGTCAACGAATCATTGAGATTTTTGAGCGAATTGGGTTCAACCTTTCTGAAGGTCCAGAGATTGAGGATGATTGGCATAACTTTACTGCCTTGAACTTTCCTGAAAACCATCCGGCTAGGGAAATGCAGGATACATTTTTCATCGAAAAAAATCCCGACATCGCTCTAAGAACCCATACTTCTTCAGTGCAAGTAAGAGTGATGGAAAACCAAAAGCCACCGATCAGAACACTTTCGCCAGGAAGGGTATATAGAAATGAAGCGATTTCGGCAAGGGCACATTGTATTTTCCATCAAGTGGAAGGTCTTTATGTTGATGAAAATGTGGGTTTTGCAGATTTGAAAAACACGCTCTACCACTTTGCCAAGGAGATGTTTGGAAAAGAAACAAAAGTACGCTTCCGACCTTCTTATTTCCCTTTTACAGAACCAAGTGCCGAGATTGATATTTCTTGCCAACTTTGTGGAGGATCAGGTTGTAATGTCTGCAAAGGTACCGGCTGGGTAGAAATAGGAGGATCAGGAATGGTCGATCCTAATGTGTTGGAAAATTGCGGGATTGACTCCAAAAAATATACTGGATTTGCCTTTGGAATGGGAATAGAACGAATTGCAATGCTCAAATACCAAATAAAAGACCTCAGGTTATTCACAGAAAATGACGTCAGATTTTTGAAGCAGTTTAAGTCGATGCTTTAGGAAAGCGAGTTCTTAGCTAAAAAAGGTTTGGTAATCGATTGATGGTTTTTATCATCCTGATTACCAAACCTTTTTATTTTTCAACAAGTAAGAATACGGATAGTCATTAAAAAATCTTCCTGATCAAATCTCAGGTAGATAATCTTCGGATTTCTCTAAATATATGGTTCCAATTCCACTTTTCTTTTAAATTGCTTTTTACAAACAGCAATTATATTATTATTTGCTTTGTGTAATTAACATTTTTAAGTATTTCTGCTTTTAAAAGAAAGCAGAAATGGAGGAGTTGTTATTAGAGTTTCAAATAAAAATTTACTCTAGGACAAATATTGAGTTCAAGTCTCTAATTCAGTATCAATTTTAAAATCTTGAATCTTGAAATTTTTCAATCTTACTTCACCATCCCAAACTTCTCAGCAGCCTCTTTTCTGGAGAAGGCATTGAAATGCCACCATTCCGAACCTATCCCTGAGAAACCGCCATGCTTCATTACTTTTCTTAAGATCTCCCTGTTTGAGATATGTTCTTTGGTGATTTTGCCTTCTTTGAGCATTTGGCTTTCTCTATCGGGGTAGGCTGGATAGCCAAAAAAATCATACCCTGTACCCATATCCAAAGCCTCTCCAGTTTCCTGATTTGCCAAAGTCAAATCCACAGCTACCCCAAAATTATGCAATCCACCCACTTGGGGGTTTGCGACATAAAGCGGCTTGATACTATCTGGCTTATCCAAATTATCCCAAAGAATCTGTTGCACTGATTGCGGCCGAACACCATCATAGACCAAAAATGTCAATTCTGGATGCTCCTCTTTTAGTTTTTGGTGGGATTTGAGCAACATTTCTGCTACAATGGGCTGTACGTAGCATCGAGTCAAATCTCCATAGACATCTTTCCCAAAGAAGTTGTCTGTGGTAGAATACTTCAAATCCACATAGATATCCGGGATCACAGTAGCTACATCCACCAAGCCAGCGTCAATCAATCTCTGCTCCAATTCACCTATGAATTCATCTTCTGCAAGGATAATTTCTTCTACATGAACAGGGTCTTCTGTTTGCGATGGTTTTTCAACTTCCAAAACATCACTTTCAGGTGCTTTGTTTTCACAAGCAAGAGCAAAAAAAAGTGCTAATACCAAATAATTTACACTTAAAGTTTTCATGATTTTTGGTTTTTATTAACGATGGTAGCTGAAGCCTGTGCTGTAGGGAGCATTACAATATCTGCTAATACAACATGCTTTGGCCTGCTAACTGCAAAGGCAATCGTATCTGCTATATCCTCAGGAAGCAACGGTTCGAAACCTTGATAGACAGAGTCAGATCTTTGGGAATCTCCTTTGAACCTGACCAATGAAAACTCCGTTTTGACCAATCCCGGATGTATTCCAATTACCTTAATTCCAAATGGATTCAAATCTATCCTCATGCCATTTGTAATCGCATCTACAGCGTGCTTCGATCCACAATACACGTTTCCATTAGGATATACTTCCTTGCCTGCGATCGATCCAATATTGACAATGATCCCGGATTTTCTTTTGATCATGATTGGCATGATTTCGTGCGACACGTATAAAAGTCCCTTTACATTGATATCTATCATTGCATCCCAATCTTCCAAACTCCCATTTTGAATAGGATCCAAGCCATGAGCGTTACCGGCGTTATTGATCAGAACATCAATATTCTTCCATTCTTCAGCCAAACTGGAAATTGAATTTTTTACGGCTTCTTTGTCTCTCACATCGAAACAAAGTGTCATTAAACCCACATTTTCGGGCAATTCATCCCTAAGGATTTCTAGTCGGTCTTTTCTTCTTCCAGTCGCAATGATATCATATCCTAAATTAGCCAATGCTATCGCTGTAGCTTTGCCAATCCCAGATGTAGCTCCTGTGACGAGGGCGATTTTTCTTTCCATGTACTAAGCTAAATATAAATCCCAAACTATGGAATTCGAAAATTGTAAACGGTTTATTTTGCAAGTGGATTTTCAGGAAAACTATCTATAATATTTCCTTCGGAATCTATGGAGATCAAGCTGAATTGACTTCCTTCCAAAGTCAGAAGTGTAAAGGCATTCACTGACTGTGCTTTTTTGAGATACCATGTACTTGCAACATCATGGATCTCTCTTGGTTCTGTGCCCCAAGATCCATCACCTACATATACAATCCCACCTTGATTTATTTCGCCATTTAAAATCGGAAAAGTTCTTTTATAGGCATGGTCATGATTCTCGAATACTAACTTGATTCCATGTTTCTCTAATATCGGTGTCCAATTTTCTCTCACCAAAGTTTGAGTCTTGTCTTCATACTTTCTCACTGAAGGATATGCTGGAACATGATAAATTGGGATTCTATGAATTACATCCTTTCTTTGTTCCAGTGTTTTTTCCAACCACTCAGTCTGAATCCCCTGAATGGGATTGGAATGCTCTGTATCAAGTATAATCAAGCTCAAATAAGTCCCTACATCGAGCACATTGTATCCCGGCTGTCCTGGAAATGGAAATAAAGCATAGAAATATGGAGCAATTCTATTTCTGAATGAGTTTGTCTGTTCATAACCTTCATGTTTGGTATGATATCCACCTACAACTTCATGATTTCCTACGGCCACTATGCATGGCAATATTCTATTATCCGAAGTGACTAGTGTGTTTTTATATGAATCAAAAAAATCATAAATCCTTTCCACATTCTCAGCCAGGCCATTTTCGTATGCCATATCTCCCCCGATAATTATAAAATCAGGCTCATAGGACGCTACTACTTTATTTGTTTTTTCGAGCCATTCCTTTTTGTGCATAGAATCACCACCAATGGCAATTTTCAGTGACCGCTTATCGAGGCTTGACGGTAGGGTATTGAAATAGTAAACTTCCTCAGAGCCGGGGAACTTGATTTCATAGGAAGTTTCAGGCCTTAGGTTCTTGATACTTGCCCTGTGGACAAGTCTATCTGAAAAAGGATAAGGAAGCACATCACTTTCTACTCTCGACCACTCTCCAGTGCCTTTTCTCCTAATGCTAATTTCTGAAGGATCAGCCTCATCAGAATGCCAATCAATCGTAATGGTAGTCGTGGGATCCTCTTGCCATGTCAGGTAAAAAGCATGTGGGGCTGATTGAACAAATCTAGTGCTAAAAAAAAAGAGGAAAATCAATGCTAAATTAAATCTCTTGTATGCTATTAATTTCATGTTAATGCGAATTTTATGGGTTGCTTCAAACGTATTTTTACAAACTTCTTATTTTTTATTGCAGGATACCATTTGTCCAATGTCTTAATAACTCTAATGGACTCATTATCAATATTTCTTGAAACAGATTTTAAAACCTCTATATCTTCCAATTCTCCTTTTTCGTTGACAACAAAACTCAGGAGTACCGTTCCCTGTATTCCAAGACTTCTTTCTGTGGATGGGTAAACCAACCCCTTTGATAAGTCTTTGTAAATACCTTGCAAACCATCTATGTACATTGGCTGAGAGTCAACACGGTCTTTTTTATCCAATTTTTGCATATCGGGATTGGGAATTTCAATATATCCTTGCGCTTTTAGTTCCTTTTTTGACAACAAATCGCTTGATGAAAGACATGCACCAAAAATTAATCCATAGAGCAGAAAAAATATACTTATTTTAATCATTTTCAATGTTTTCATAAATCAACTTCTTTTAAAATGCTATTTACTAGAGTTTTATCCATCTTAGAAAAGGCAAACCCTTCCTAGGCGGCAGGCAGGCATTTTTTACCCAGATCTTTTAATGAGGCACCGAGGTGATAAACTTCTTCTCCATCGATTATCAAAAACCTGTCATGACTTTGTGTAAAGGTTTTGAGTTCAAAATTACTATATTGCTCATTGGCTTTTTTTACATCTAAGGCCAATTGCTTAGAAATTGTTTTGGTCAATAAAAGAACATTTACTGCTTTTGTTTTCTTAGCTAAATGGGTCAAGGTTGTTTCGTCTATATAGTTATCAATCAACACAATGTTTTTCTTGGCAGAGCGGATGATTTTGGAAGCCAATTCATAAGCATCGAATACTTGTCCGTCAAAGAAAATTCCTTGAGATGGAATGATGTCTTTTCTTTCAAGGGCTTTAAATACTTTCTCAAATTTTTGGTCAGTTTCCAATTGTCTGCGTTCAATACCGTCCATTCGCTGCAACAGCCCTAGGTTATCATTTATAAACTTCCTCATTTGAACAAAAGCACGCATAATCGCAACGTGCATATTAGCTGCTGCTTGACTCTTCAATACGCCAGATAAACCCGAAACACCTTGTTCAGCGAAAACATATGGTAAGTATTTTCGATGCTTTCCTTGCTTGTTTTCTAAGATCGCATTTTGCGACCTTAAACTTGATTTCGCTTCTTGCAACATCAATATGTCCCATTCTTCTTGTGTAAGTTGAAACATAAAATCATCAGGAAAACGCTCAATGTTTCGTTTTACTTGTTCATTCAACCTACCTGTAGAAACTTCATACATCGCAGCCAAGTCGCTATCCAACATTACTTGGACGCCTCGCACATTGTAAATTTTATTTTCAATATGTTGTTGCGATAATATAATCTCTCTATTCATTTTTCATTTTTAACAAATCAACTTAGCTTTCAGTCGTTCTCCCTCAACCATTCCTTCATGGCCAAGTAAACTCCATTGGTCCATCCAAAACCGTCTTGAACTGGGTATTCTCCACCTCCTGCTTCGAGGCTCAGGTCTTCGACGTTGTATTTTTCCATCATTTTTCCTGTTCTTTCGAATACGGATTCATTGAGTTTTGTCCATCTTTCAGCCAAGGTTTTTGCCATATCTTCCTTTCCATAATTCAGCATGGCCTGAAAACCAATCCACTGCAAAGGTGCCCAGCCATTTGGTGCATCCCATTGCTGGCCAGAGTTGATTTCTGTGGTGACAAGTCCTCCGTCCCGGAGAAAATAATATTCCACATAATCTAACACCCTTTTTGCTTGACTTGGGGTCGCAGTGTTAGCCCATAGTGGATAGAGCATTGCCAATGAAGGGCGGTTTACTTTTTCTTTAAATTTGATATGATAATCCAAGAAAATCCCTCTCTCCTCTTCCCAACAATAGCGTTCAATCCCTTCTATTCTGTTTTTCCTAAAATTTTTCATTCTAGAAATGACATTTTCGTCCTCACCATACAGCTCCATGGATTCTATAATAATCCTTTCTGTCTCAGATAGTAGGACATTGAGATCAACAGGAATCAGAGCAATGGTTTGTACACTCTTCAAATCCATAGCGTCATAAAGCCATCGCGAACTAAAATCCCAACCGGATTCACATGCTGCACGAAGGTTCCTAAAAAGCTTCTCTGGATAGCGCCTTGATTTGTCAGAAAGTTCTATGTCCTCCACATAAGATTCTGCCCTTGGGGTATTGTCATCGTCCCAATATCTGTTTAAAGCAGTATCATCATCCATCCTTACTACACGTTTGTAGTATTTCCCTGGTATGGGTATCTCCGTCTCACCTTCTATCCAAAAGAGATATTCAACCCAAATTTCAGTCAAATATTTCTTGATGATCTCTTTGTCTCCCTTGGCCTCTGCAAGCAACTCCACCATCTTGGCAAAAAAGGGTGGCTGTGATCTTGACAAAAAGTAGGTTCTGTTTCCATTTGGGATATGACCCACTGTTCGTATCAAGTGGGCGAAATTTTCAACCATTGATTCTATCAAATCTACCCGACCTGAAGCCTTCAGACCAAGCATGGTAAAATAGCTATCCCAATAATAAATCTCTTGAAATCTTCCTCCCGGAACTATGTATGGCAAAGGTAGAGGTATCAAACTTGACCCTTCTATTTCTACATCGGCTTCTTTGGTAAGGTATTGCCATTGGATTTTCAATCTTTCTTCCAGTGAAATGTCCTGAGGAATATCCATTTTTATTTCGTTATTTTCCTCCGGAATTATGAAATTTTCTTTGAGAAATGTCAATAAGTCAAAATCTGGCTTTTTTAGCGCACGATAAAAATCGGTCACAATCGCATTTGCATCGCGCTTTGGTAAGCAATCCACAAAGGTCTTTGAGTCCGCAAAAACGCCACTCATCTGAACCACTTCAAAAAGGGCTAAATATAAATCTTCTGGTTGTTCGTAAAATTTCATGCGGTTTGTTTTCTTACTTGTCTATGAAGCAAAATCAATACAAGACAAAGTGCTGTAATCGGAAATAAGGAGAAATAGAATGCATTAGTTCCTCCATACGCTTCAAATATATGTCCAGTTACAATAGAACCGGTAGTACCTCCCAATGCTGAGAATACTACTATCAATCCTGACATAGAGCTTTGCATATATTTGGGAAGCGCACTCAGAACTACCGAATTTATAGTAGGATATATTGGTGCCAAAAAGACACCTAATATCGGAAATAAATAAACTACAAATGGTGCATTGAACCAAGTGCTTGTTTCTGTAATTTCAGGCTGATTGCTCGTCAATGGTAAGGTCAATACAACACAAACTCCAACCAAAACTATACAACTAAGTGTAAAGGTAAGCCAATGAACCTTTTTTAAAATAAACCCTGCCAGTAATCTTCCAATCGCCAATGCTCCTGCCAATACTGCACCAGCCTGAATACCCATACTTGCGGGAACTTGTAAGACATCTTGATAGAAAGTAGGCGTCCAAGTCATAAAACTCTGTTCTATCAAGACAAACAAAAATGCCGATGCGGCAAATACCAATACCAGTGGTTTGACAACCAACTTCAGCATTTCCATAAAATCCTCTGAGGCTTTGGAATCACCTTTCTTTGACTCTGATTCATTGATTTGAGCGAAATATAGTAGCAATGCTGCTACCAATGTGATCGCTCCAAGGTACCAATAGATATTCAGCCAATTGCTGGAATTTGGATTAGCATCATCTACAAACAGACTAAAAAAAACGTTCCCCAACAAAACCCCGACCATAAAGAATCCCTCAATGGTACTCATAAAGCTACTATGCTCTTTGGGATTGTTAGTCACAAGACCAATTGTAGCAAACACAGATACTTTGATCACCGCAAATGAAATTCCTACAATGGCAAAAAGAAGCTTAAAGTACCAAAATTCATCAGCCACCAAAGGCATCATAAAACACAATACTGCTACTGCAAACAAAGCAATCAGCATGCCTTTCCTAATTCCTAATTTTGGGAGAAACGATGCTACAATAAATGAAAAAATCGCAATTGGCAAGTCTTTGAAGCCCTCCAAGACTGACGCTTCTGCCTTACTTACATCAAAAGTCCTTTGAACTTGTAATATCACAGCACCTACTGAATTAAGCAGTACCGCAAATACCATATAGTTAAAAACGAGGGAAAGCCTGATGAGTAGTTTTGAATTCATAATTTTTTTATTGCTTTAATGCTTTTTTTAAAAATAATTTAAAAACACAATTCAATATGAATAATTTATTTCAATTTCCATTACTTCTTTTACCTTAAAAAATGTATTTTAACACTTCGTTATGCTAACATTCATTCTTTACTAAATCGTTTACACTTAAACATATCATTTACCTTAATCTTTTGACGAAAAGCTTATTAAATAGAATTATGAATACCGACCAACAATTTTTTCAAGCGTTTCGAAAACATGTGCCAGAAGACGCTGTAAAATATTGTTTTGACTTATGGAAAGAAATGCCTTTTAACTTTTATATAACGAATAGCAGAAATTCCAAACTTGGGGATTTTCGTTACAGAAGTGACAAAAAAGTCCAAACAATAACTATTAATTACGACTTAAATCCATATCAATTTCTGATTACTTATTTGCATGAGGTAGCTCATTATAGAGCATTCTCTAAATTTGGTGGTTATATTAAGCCACATGGGAAAGAATGGAAATCATCTTTTCAAAAATTAATGGAGCCTGTGCTAAATCCAAAAGTATTTCCAATAGAAATATATATTCATTTAAAAAGACATATGGCAAATCCGAAGGCCAGCTCTACTAGAGATTACTTTTTGATGATAGAGTTAAGAAAATTTGATAAAGACAAAAAAGAAGAAAATTTAAAATTATTACAACATTTAAATAGAGGCACAGTATTCGAAATAAAAGGTAGAGTTTTTGAAAAAATTGAAACCAAACGCACTAGGGTCTTATGTCTTGAGTTGAAAACTGGCAAGAAATACTTGATATTAGGTCACGCAGAGGTATTAGTCAAATGATCAGCTACTCCTTTGACTCACCTATTTGATTCTCTTCTGATGCAAAATCTTTTGGTTGAGGCAAATCTGAAAGTGAATTGATCCCAAAATACTCCATGAACTTTTCGCTTGTACCATATAAAATCGGCCTGCCAATACTATCTGACTTTCCCTTGATAGTAACAAGCTCTTTTTCTAAGAGTTTCTGGATTGAATAATCACAGCTTACACCTCTGATTTGTTCAACTTCTGTTTTGGTCACAGGCTGCTTATAAGCAATAATTGAAAGTGTCTCAAGCTGTGCAGTTGATAATCTTTTTTGGGACTGTTGCTTAAGCAAAATTGATATACTTGTTTGATAAGCCGGTTTGGTCAAAAATTGATAGCCGCCTGCAATTTGCTCCAAAGAGAATGAAAAATCTTCAGATTCATATTTTGACTGCAAATCTTTGAATGCAGTCAAAATATGATCTTTTGGAACCTCTGACTCAAACATTTCGGACAAGCACTTCTGGGTCTCTTCAATACTTATCGGAGAAGGAGCGCAAAATACAAGTGCTTCAATATGTCTATGTAAGAAATCCAATTTATTTTTTAGCCAACTTAGCCTCTATTGAATGCATTGTGTGCGGAACAGCTTTCAACCTATCTTTAGCGATTAATTTTCCAGTGTCAACACATACTCCATAGGTACCATTTTTAATCCTCACCAAAGCATTTTCAAGATTTATTATGAATTTCTGTTGTCTAGCCGCAAGTTGACTCATATTTTCTCTCTCAAGAGTGTCTGCTCCATCTTCAAGAAGCTTTGAAGTAGAAGCTGTAAAATCAGTTCCGCTATCGTTTTTCTTGCTTAAGGTTTCCTTCAATGAGTTCAACTCTGCCTTGGCAACTCCTAATTTTTGTAATATTATTTCTTCAAACTCCTTCAATTCGTCAGGAGAATAAGCAGTTTTTTGGTCTTGACTCATAGCTTTTAGTTTTATAATTGGTATACTCTTTTTATACCCTTTGGGTTTAAAAGCCCCTAAAATACACTTACCTTTTGGAAATCAAAAATAAAAAAACCGCACTAGGCGGTTTTTAATTTACTGAGATATTTTGTAACCTTTTTTCTAATAGCTTTTCATCCATCATCAATCGGTATTTGATCCTTAAATATCTTTGGATAACTTTGATTGTCTTACCTTTTTCAAAGAAATAGGTTTTCAGTGTCTGTGTTACGATGTCGTGGTTCATTTGGTTTTTGGGTTTGAGTTTACGGTTCTTTAATTTAAAGATAATTTTATAATAATGCAAAAATTACTGGATTTTTGCACCTACCACGACTGTTTTTTTGATCTGCGAGACTCTCCCCTCCAAATCAAACAAATCTACAACAAGAACATAATAACCAGGCCTGACTTTCCGACTGTTGGAGTCAGTACCATCCCAAGTGTAAAAGCCTGAAGATCCCCAAATATCATTTTGACAGATCTCTCGAATTAATTGCCCGCCAACTCCATATATTCTAAGGGTTGCTATTTTTCCAGCCTGATCCATTTTGTAGGATATCTGTGTAAAATTTTGCTCTCCTGCCGCATCTGGCACAAACACTTTTGGTTGAATTTCTATTCCAAATGAATCTATTTCCTCAAAAATATTTGAATTCTTATATCCAGGAGTAGCAAAGCCTACTGATGCGGACGCAGATTTCCAGTTGTTGGGGTTTTCCACAAGCTCTAATGCCGACAAGCGCTCTAGTGATACTCCCCTAACTTCTTTCAACAATCTATGATGCATTCTTTCAGAGTAGGAGAAAATCTCTACGATATCCTCTTTTGGATCAAGCCAAACGACATTCCCTGATGACTGTGGATAACTTGGAAGTGTATTGACCAATGCAAAATTAGCCTTCACTCCTTTAGGATAGTCAGAGCTTAGCCTATCCTTATCTGTGGTAAATACTAGATAACTTTTTGGCTCTATAATCAAATCTTCACTTGAAACGATTCGCCTGTTGGCTATCTCATTGGAAGTGTTCAAATTCGCCAATTTCCAATCTTTCAAATTTATAAACTTATCGGAATGGTTATAAACTTCTACGAATTTTGGGCCTCCCGTATTTGCATTGAACAACACTTCATTGATTATAACATCACCTGAAACTGCCAAAGATGGGATTGTAAAAAAAGCTTCATTTTCACCATCCTTGATCAAATTTCCTATACAATCACGTAAGTCTTTTACAGTTATTGTGTATTGGGTTCCTTCTTGGATGGTTTGATCAAAGGTCAGCATCAATGACTCTTGTTTATCACCCAATTCGATTCTATTGATTGTGAGATTAGGGTTTATTTCAAAATTCAAATTTGACAAATCAGAGCTTAAGCTTTTGGAAAAAATCATAAGTATTTGATTTGCTGAAAGCACACTTGTTTTCAATAAAACTGGACTACTTCTATCGGGAGTCTCGTCAAATACTGAATTAATTCTCCCAGGTGTGCCCCTTTCAGCTGCAATAGATGTCTTCAAATTGCTGCTCAAATTACATTTTATAAAAGGATTTACAATTTCCAAACTATAACCGCCAGAAGCAAAAGAACTACCACCAAAGTTGGCAGTGGTATAATTCAAACTGTCTATAATTATCCCGTCATTGTCATACAATTTGACTTGATCTGCCGAATTCAATAATGTGGGCCAGTTAGTTAAACCGATTACACTCCCAAACCTGGTAAATTGATTAACTTGAGTTCTCGGACAAAGAATAATATATTGGTCAGGTAGAATTACTTCTGGAGGAAGTGTTGTAGTCCTCCTTGAATTGGCCAATTGAAAACCACCCAAAGCGATTGGATCTAAACTTGGATTGTAGATTTCTATATATTCGACATTTGGCAAAGAGTTTCCAGCGCGTGGGGCTGGCATGACTTCATTGATGATTAGATTTTTGAAAGCTAACTTCTTAGGAGATTCAAAAGTAAAATCAAAATCAGTTTTATCAATTACATTTCCTGCAAAATCCACCACTCCTTCAACCTCCAAAATATATGTTTGATTCTGTTCAAAATCAAAGTCCCACTTAAGAATTATCGAACTTCCATTCCCTTGGAAATGTGCTTCAATAGGTTCTCTTCCATTGATTTTGTAATAGCTAAGAATCGTCGCAAAAATAGGATCAACAGCCTCAGAAAATATAAGTAGTAATTCTCTGGACCCTATTCCATCCACACGTACTACTTCTGGAGGAGTTGCATCCCACACAAAATCCCTAAATGATCCATTCAACTGTTTCCCTCGAATTGTTTTCCTTGGAGGAATACGTAGGGTATATGTGATCCCTTCATCAAATGGGTTATTCGACAACAAGTCAAAGACTTTTCCATCACCAGAAATGTTCCATTCGGAAAAAATAATTTCTCCGTCAATTATCGAAAAATCATTAAAATCAAATGACTCAAAATTCAATTCCTGAAAATTGACTATGGAAATCCAATTTTGATCTTTTGCAAATAAGCTCTCAATCTCATCTTCATAAACAAATTCACGGATTTGGGAAAGTCCAAGCTCTTGATTTAAGTTTTGAAAAGCCTGTGTTTCGATCTTCACCTTTTTGCTGAGAGAAAGCACACTGGTTAAGCTTAGCTTTATACTAAATCCATCTTCATAAAAGGAAATATTTGAAGGATTTGCGCCGTTTACCAAAAACTTTGATGTCTGACTCACATCTGAACTCAAGTAATTTTGGCTGAATCTAATGAGTAGCGAGTTGGGATTTTCAATGATGATTTCTCCAATTTGGATTTTTGTGTTGTCGATCGATACATTAATTTCTTCCGTCAAAGCCCCATTCTTTTCAAGAATATTTTCCAATGAAAGTTGTAAAACTTGACTTGGAATCTCAGAGGCGGTATGGATAATCGCCGAAGAATCATCTGGAAAATCTATTGACAATATTTCCAACCCTTGAAGACTTGCTATGGCTTTGTCAAAAACCTGAATTTCTCTATCAAAATTAATTTTCACCCTATGTGGATCTAAGATCAAGGTCTCTTTAACCTGAATGGGATCCACTTGTTCATCTCCAGAAAAAACGCCAAAATCATCCATAAAAAACCTTGCTGCAGATCCTGATCCTTGACCAAATTTTACTTCAAACTTCAAATAGACACTCTCATCATTCCAAAATTGATCTGGAATCAATATTTCATAAAGGTTGTATTCCGTCTGCTGATTGCTAAAAGTATCATCATTCCCAATTTGAATGGCTTCAGAATATTGTATTTGATCTAGGGAAAAGGAAACAAAAACTATCACAGGTCTATTTCCTGAACCATTTTGGTTGGTTTTTGCAAAAAATGCTATTTTTGGCTCCTCCAAATCCTTAAGATTGATCTTGGTATAAATAAGCCCGTCAAAACTCCCAATCGGCTGTACAGCCAAAGCACGTGAACTGTTTCTTCCCTCAAGATTAGCTTGGAAAACCCTAGAAGCAGTACTTCTGATCTCATTGGCAGACCATAATGGCAAAAATTCATCAGGATGATTTACTATACTAAAGTTGCTTTCAAAATCCTGATTTTGAGCAAAAGTTTCGGCTTGTTTGAAAAAACTACAGCCTAGTATGGAAAAAGCAATGAAACCCCATACAAAAAGAAGGATCTTCATGGACTAAAAATAAGAAATCAACCTTAATATGTTTGGAAAATAAACGTTTAAATCAATTTAATTTTAAAATCGGCAAACCTTCTAACATATATTTGATGTTAAAGCAATTATCACCGCATCAAAGGTTCATTTTGAAAATACTTACATTACCTTTGCGGTTCATTTCAAACAATCAAAAACTATTAAAATGAAACTAGCCGTTGTAGGAGCTACCGGATTGGTAGGCTCAGAAATCCTAGAAGTGCTGGCAGAGCACGATTTCCAATTTGACGAATTACTCTTGGTCGCAAGCGAAAGATCAGCAGGGAAGAAAATGACTTTCAAGGGTAAAGAGTACACTATAATTGGACTCAAACAGGCAGTTTCTGAGAAGCCTGACATCGCTATTTTTTCGGCTGGAGGTGATACTTCCAAAGAGTGGGCACCATTGTTTGCAGAGGCAGGTACAATAGTAATTGACAACTCTTCTGCTTGGAGAATGGATCCTACCAAAAAACTTGTTGTGCCTGAAATCAACGCAAAAGATCTTCGAATCGACGACAGAATCATCGCCAACCCAAATTGCTCTACCATACAGATGGTCTTGGCTTTGGAGCCATTGAGGGCAAAATATGGTATCAAAAGAATCGTAGTGTCCACTTATCAGTCCGTGACTGGCACTGGAAAAGCTGCTGTAGATCAAATGATGGCTGAGCGTGCAGGTGAAAAGGCCGAAATGGTATATCCTCATAAAATTGATTTGAATGTTCTTCCCCATATTGATGTATTCCAACCAAATGGCTACACCAAAGAAGAGATGAAGATGATCAACGAGACTAAGAAAATCTTCAATGACAACAATATTCAAGTCACAGCAACCACAGTGAGAATCCCTACTATGGGCGGTCACTCAGAAGCTGTAAACGTGGAATTCCACAAGGATTTCGACTTGGAAGAAGTAAGAGCTTTACTTGCTGCGGCGCCTGGAATCATCGTTCAGGATGATCCCGCTAACAATGTGTATCCAATGCCACTGACTGCTCACAAAAAAGACGAAGTGTTTGTAGGTCGCCTAAGAAGGGACGAATCGCAAGCCAACACGCTCAACATGTGGATCGTGGCTGACAACCTTAGAAAAGGTGCTGCTACCAATGCCGTGCAAATTGCAGAATATCTAGTAGCACATAGCTTGGTATAATTTGGATTTGAATAAAATCTATACCGAATCATTGCAAAAATTTGTGCAGGATCATCTCACCGAAGATCCTGCACATTTACTTTTTAAGCACTCTGGCAAAACTGAGTTTGACCTCAAACTAGCTGTTCAACAGATTGCAGCCAGACAAAAGGCAAAAAACAAAATCCCCTCTTGGGCTAAAAACCCTAAATTGCTTTTTCCAGCATCAATCTCAATGGAGCAAGCTTCTTCAGAAGATACAGCCAGATTCAAATCAAATTTGGTCACTGGAAAATCGATGGCTGACCTTACAGGTGGATTTGGTGTGGATACATATTTTCTTTCCAAAAATTTTGAAAAAGCTACTTATTGCGAACGTCAAGAGGAGTTGGCAAACATTGCATTGCATAACTTTGAGCAACTTTCTAACGACAAATTCACTGTAGTCAATAGAGATAGTTTGGAGTTTCTAAATTCATATCAGGAATCCTTCGACCTTATTTATGTTGATCCTGCACGTCGTGGTGGAGAAAATCAAAAACGCTACAAACTTGCAGACTGTGAACCAGATGTTGTGAATCATTGGAATTTGATGAAATCAAAATCTACGTCTATTTTGATCAAAGCATCACCTATGCTTGATATCAAACAGGCCCTTATCGAAATCCCTGATATCCAAAAAATTTGGACAATCTCAGTTCGCAACGAGGTCAAGGAAGTTTTGCTTTTTTGGAAAAAGGAAGAAATTGAAGGTCCTAGAATGATCAATTGCATAGATCTTCATCCTGATGGAGAGCGCTCTTTTTCATTCACATTTGAAGAAGAAGAAAAGTCAGAAAGCAATTTTGGATCAATCGGCCAATATCTTATCGAACCTCTGGGTAGCATTCTAAAAGCTGGAGCATTCAAAACATTTGGAATAAAATATGGGCTGAAAAAACTTCATCCAAACAGTCACCTTTATACAACTGAACAATTGCCAACTAGTGTTATTCCAGGGAGAGTCTTTAGCGTTATTCAAGAGATTTCCAGTCCAAAAAAGAATTTGAAGCAACTTTTTCCTTCAAGAAAGGTAAATGTGATCACAAGAAACTACATCCTTTCACCTGACGAATTCAAAAAAAAGCACAAACTCAAGGATGGTGGCTCCCAATTTTTGATAGGTACCAAAGTTGGAGAAAAGTACACTTTGCTTTTGGCGGAGTTCGTGAAATAAATCTTGTCAAATACTTATCTGGGATACATTATTCAAAAACCAATTATCCAACTGGATATTTACCAAATAGGTAAAAAGGTTGCTGCAGTTCCTCTTCTTCTTTACGAAAGCTCGCGGAACAAACTCATATTCATAAAGAAGTTGACAAAGAAAAAAACATCTCGGATTTCATTAGTAACAAAAACCAAGGATGATTTTAAATTTACATTCTCAAATTATCGAAATAGGAGCCTCTTGATCTTTCCTTTCGTCAAAAATTTCTTCATTTTTTTAAATTCATTTGTTAGCTTGAAATTTAAACCTATTGACAATGAACCTAAAAACCTATCTAAGCTCATTTTTGCTGACACTTTTGATTTTATTTTGCTCTAGTGAAGCATCTTATTCACAAAACCAATTCAAAGCTTTGGTATTCAGCAAAACCAAAGGATTTCGTCACCAATCCATTCCTGATGGAGTCGTGGCATTGAAAAAATTGGCTAGAGACAACGTATTCCAAATATACACCACAGAAGATGAGGATTATATCACAGACAAAAATCTAGCAGGATATGATGTCATTATTTTAATGAGTACAACAGGGACAATTTTCAATGCAGATCAGAAAAAAAGCATAGAAAAATTTGTGCAAAGCGGTAAAGGAATAGTTGGAATACATAGTGCCACTGATACAGAATATGATTGGCCATGGTTTACCAAGCTGATAGGAGCACAATTTCTCAACCATCCCCATCAGCAGACATTGAAACTCAATGTCGTAGATAGAAATCATCCCTCAACTTATCATTTACCCGAAAAATGGGTTTGGTCAGATGAAATATATGCCTTCAAAAATTTCAACCCAGATGTAAATGTGCTGATCACTGCAGACGAAAACACCTACGACGCCAAAGATGGGATGGGGGATTTTCACCCAATGGCATGGACGAATGAATATGATGGCGGTAGGATTTTCTACACTGCATTGGGTCATACCGATTGGGCATTCCAAGATGACAATTTCATGAAACACATCATGGGAGGCATTTGGTGGGCAGCAAAGGGATATCCTGTAGACTAGCTATTTATAGCTCTAATTCTTTGGTCTTTAGTTAATATAGAATTGTTAAGTGGAGCATAATATTCCTCCACTTATCATATTTCAATTTTACCACACTCGCATTTCAAGTATATTTCATAGAATAAACATCGTCTATAGCTCAAAAAATGAAAAATCTATATCTACTCATCTGTAGTTTTTTGGTCATACAGTTTTCCAGTGCCACAGAGCTTTATCCTGCTATTAGTAGTTATCAAGCCGATGTAAGTGCTTTGAGCAGAAAATATAACAATCCTAATTCTGAGGAGTATTTCCAACGATTTGATAAGCTATATACAGATTGGCTGAAGGCTCTGGCAGCGATGCCTTATGAAAGCTACTCCATGGATGGGAAATTAGACTATCAGATTTTTAAAAACTACTTGGATAAGCAGCAATACTTCCATAGAGCTTCTTATGATGAATTTAAAGCTGTCCATTCTGTAGTGGATTTTGGAGCTCCTTTGGAGGAGTTTTACCAAAAGAGAAGGTCAGCGATCAAGCCAAATCCCCAAGAATTGGCAGCGACTTTTGACAAGGTAGAACGAAAAGCTAAAGACAAAATGGAGCAGATGAAAAAAGCTAAGCCATATAGTTCTTGGCAACAGGCAGAACTTGCTGCATCCGTAGTAGAATCCTTGAGAATAAGTACTGATGAAGCTTATAATTTTTATTTTGACTATGATCCTGAGTTCACTTGGTGGATGAAAAAACCAAGAGAAAGTTTAAACGAAACACTCAAAGCATATTCCAACTTTCTAAAAAATCATTTCGAAAACACCGTCGTCAAAGATGATGGCTCAGGAATCATCGGCAAGCCAATTGGAAAAACAAATATTGAAAAGGAGTTGCAATACAACATGATTCCTTACACGGCGGATGAGCTCATCAAAGAGGGTGAAAGACAATATGCTTGGTGTGAAGCTGAGATGATCAAAGCGTCTGAAGAATTGGGATTTGGGAAAGATTGGAGAAAAGCCTTGGAACATGTCAAAAATCAATACGTTCCAGCTGGAGTATGGCCGGGAATGGTAGTAGAGATGGCAGACGAGGCCATTGAGTTTGTTGAGAAAAATGATTTGCTAACTGTGCCAAATATGGCTAAGGAAACATGGAGGACTACCATGATGTCAGCAGCACGGCAGAAAGTGAGTCCGTTTTTCCTTGGCGGAGAGACCATTATCATTTCTTATCCTACTTCTGAAATGTCCCATGAAGACAAATTGATGAGTATGCGTGGCAACAATCCACATTTTTCAAGAGCTGTGGTGCATCATGAACTGATCCCGGGGCATCATTTGCAGCAATTTATGAATCAACGCCATTTTCCCCACAGAAGGATGTTCAATACGCCGTTTTGGGTGGAAGGATGGACTTTGTACTGGGAATTCAATCTTTGGGATAAGGATTTTCCAAGAAATGTGGAAGATAAAGTGGGGATGCTTTTTTGGAGAATGCATCGGGCTGCACGGATAGTCTTTTCACTAAAATATCACCTTGGTGAGTGGACACCACAACAGTGCATTGATTTCTTGGTCGATAATGTTGGACATGAAAGGGCCAATGCTGAAGCTGAAGTTCGCAGGTCATTTGAAGGTAGTTATGGACCATTGTATCAATTAGCCTATATGATTGGAGGAATCCAAGTTTATCAATTGAGACAAGAGATGGTTGAAGGTGGAAAAATGACCGAAAAGGAATTTCATGATTATTTTATCACCCAAAATTACATGCCTATAGAACTTCTTAGGGCAAGAATGAATGAGGATCTGCCGAGAGAGTTTAAGAGTAATTGGAAGTTTTTGAAATAAAAAAGGGAGTTGAAATATTTGGTTGAGACACTACAAAAAATATTTACGTCTTAATTGAAAACTATTTAATTATGAAATCAACACTGTTCTTTATTTTGACCATGACAGCTTTTCAAGTAATGGCTCAAGACCAACAAAAAGCTCCTATCAATAGGATGGTGCTTTACCCAGAAGTATATCAATTCATCGAACTGGAAGATAACCAAGAGATCCTATTGACAGACTTGATGGGTTTCTGTGAAGAACAAGAGCTTAAATTAATTCAGAAAGGGAGGCAATTAATGCTCCTTAAGATTTACCCTTCATTTTTAGAGGTTGAAAAAACCAGTAATGATCTAAAGGAAAAAATTGCTCCCCATGCAAAAATCAAATCCATAGTATCTTATGGACGAGAATATTTGCCCAAAGAATATCATTACTTGACCGCTATAAATAATGGTATAAATATGCCTCAGCCATAACGTCAACCAAGATTTTTGAGATTTTTCTTAGGAAAGACTAGTTGATTTCCAAAAGCCAATGCTTAGCGCTACTTTTCAAATCAGATAAAAAGGCTATTTTTGTAGCTATGCTATCCAAAAAAACCAAATATGCTTTTCATGCCCTTACTTATCTGGGCAAACACAGAGATCAAAAGACTGTTTTGATTCAGGACATCGCAGCAGAGTATGGAATATCGCATAAATTCCTTGAAAATATATTGCTTGAGCTAAAGAAAGCGGGAGTTCTCGGTTCCAAAAAAGGCAAGGGTGGAGGTTATTATTTGATCAAAGATCCTAAAGATGTAGCGCTTTCCAAAGTAATCAGACTGCTTGATGGACCAATCGCTTTGCTCCCATGCGTGAGCTTAAATTACTATGAACCGTGTGCAGAGTGTAAGTCAGAAGTAGCTTGTGGACTAAATAAAGTGATGATTCAAGTAAGAGACGAAATGCTTAATGTATTGGAAAACAAATCATTAGCAGATATTTTGGATAAAGAATAAAATTTTTTCTCCATAAACCCTACTTTTTTTATAGAGTTTATATACTTTTGTAGCTCAACTTTAATAAAATTAACGATGATTCTGGATCAACCAATAAAAAAATGGTTTGTGGACAAAACAGGAAAAGATAGCAATATCAAGAGTTTCCTTAAATCCATTTCTTGGAGAATAGTCGGAACTTTCGACACCATTATCATATCCTTTTTTATCACTGGACAATTGAAAATGGCCCTATCAATAGGGTCAATAGAGGTAGTTAGTAAGATAATCCTCTATTATTTTCATGAGAGAGTTTGGGAAAAATTCACTAAAGAGAAAAAAGATGAGCCTTCAAAAGAATTTGCATGAATTAAGACTCAAGGTCGACAATTTGGGGCCTATAAAAGGGTTACATTTTCTAGCTGACTTATTCAGAGATAAAGTGGTTTTTTCCACGTCTTTAGGACAAGAGGATCAGGTAATCACTCAGCTTATTGTAGATAATTACATCCCCATACATATATTTTCTTTGGACACAGGAAGATTGTTTCCAGAGACTTTGGACTTGCTAGCCCGAACAGAAAGTAAGTACAAAAAAAGAATAGAGCTACTATACCCTGAAAGACCATCAATTGAAGCTTTGGTGCAAGAACAGGGAATCAATGGGTTTTATGATTCTGTAGAAAACAGAAAATCTTGCTGCTATGTCAGGAAAGTAGAGCCTCTCAAAAGAGCACTCGCTGGCAAAAGTATCTGGGTGACTGGCCTAAGGGCAGAGCAAAGCCCAAACAGAAGTGATATGCAAAAATTAGAATGGGACGAAGCCAATCAAATCATAAAATACAACCCTTTGCTGGATTGGAAATATGATCAAATGATTACTTACATAAATGAAAATAATATCCCATACAATCCATTACATGACAAAGGGTTCATCAGCATAGGTTGTGCTCCCTGCACGAGGGCAATACAAGAAGGAGAAGATGCGAGAGCAGGAAGGTGGTGGTGGGAAGATTCCAAAAAAGAGTGTGGATTACATGTGAAATGAAAAGAGAGAGACGGGAAGCAAGTGACAAAAAACAGATACTCGACAATTATAGAGAAAGATAGTGATACTAGTACTTTGAATAACTTACAGGTTTGGGATATAATTAGAAATCAGCCTTCGGCGACATATTGGATCCACCAAATTAGTTCAAGATTCATCATTAACCCTGAAAGGGTTAAACCTTAAATAACCCAAGGTTGAACCCTGGAGAATAAAGTTGATCTACAACGGACAACCCCGAAGGGGTTGAACTGATAAAGAAAGAACAGCTTAAGCAATTAAAAATATTGAAAATGATTGCTGTCGAATTTTACGGCAAAAATCTAAAATCTAAAATCTAAGATAATTATGTCAAACCTATTTATACCAAATCCAAAAGAAGCGGAATCTATCCATATCTTGAGAGAAGTAGCTGCTCAGTTCGAGAAGCCTGTATTGCTTTTTTCGGGAGGAAAAGATTCCATTACTTTGGTAAGACTTGCTCAGAAGGCATTTTATCCAGCAAGAATACCTTTTCCACTTTTACATATTGACACTGGACATAATTTTCCCGAAACCATTGAGTTCAGGGATAAACTCGTAGCCGAACTTGGGCTAGAACTTATTGTGAGAAATGTACAGGACTCGATTGATCAGGGCAAAGTGACAGAAGAAAGAGGAAGATATGCAAGTAGAAATACCCTTCAGACAACTACGCTTCTTGATGCCATTGAGGAATTCAAATTCGATGCTTGTATCGGTGGAGCAAGAAGAGATGAAGAAAAGGCTAGAGCCAAGGAGCGCGTTTTTTCTGTAAGAGATGATTTTGGTCAGTGGGATGAAAAAAACCAAAGACCAGAGCTTTTCGATATGCTCAACGGAAAAATCCATCAAGGACAAAACGTTAGGGTGTTCCCTATTTCCAACTGGACTGAATTGGATGTTTGGGAATATATCAAAAATGAAAATATGGAAATCCCTTCTATCTATTTCGCCCACAAAAGAGAAGTTTTCTTCAGAGATGGTATGGTTTGGACTGCAAATCAGCATGTTTATAGAGATAACTCCGAAGAGGTAGTAGAGAGAATGGTGCGATTCAGAACAGTAGGAGATATGACATGTACTGCCGCGGTACTGTCAGAAGCAGACACGCTAGAAGCAGTAGTGGATGAAATCAGACTATCGACAATTTCTGAAAGAGGAGCAAGAATCGATGACAAACGCTCAGAAGCAGCAATGGAGAAAAGGAAGAAAGTAGGGTACTTTTAGAAGCGAGACACAAGAAGCGAGAGTCAAGAAACAAGATGAAAGACAAACCTGCAGACAGCAATCTGAATAGATATAAGCCTTCGGGGATGTAAAAAACCCTTAGTGTCTTTGCGTGAAATAAAAACCGAGAAATAAGAAACGACAATGGAAAATAGAAAACTTATAAAAATAGCTACAGCCGGCTCAGTGGATGATGGGAAAAGTACCCTTATCGGTAGATTGCTTTATGATACGGGGTCATTAACCACCGACAAGCTTGAAGCAATAGAGCGTAATAGCAAGCAAAAAGGATATGATTATCTGGATTTTTCCTTGGCTACTGATGGATTGGTGGCAGAGAGAGAGCAGGGTATTACCATAGATGTAGCACATATTTATTTCAATACAGACAAAACCAACTTCATCGTTGCTGACACACCCGGCCATGTAGAATACACAAGGAATATGGTGACAGGGGCATCTACTTCTCAAGTTGCGATTATATTGATCGATGCTAGAAAAGGAGTTATTGAACAAACTTACAGGCATTTTTTCATCAGCAATCTTCTACGCTTAAGCCATGTAGTCGTAGCTGTCAACAAAATGGATTTGGTGAATTATGACGAAGAGGTGTATTTGAAAATCAAATCGGATTTTGAGGAGTTGGTGGCAAAAAGTGATTTCACTACTGATCAAATCACATTTATTCCTATTTCAGCTTTGAAAGGGGAAAATGTGTCCGAAAAGTCAGAATTGATGAATTGGTACATAGGAAATACTCTTTTGGATCACCTCGAGGTATTAGAGCCTTCAGATTTGCAAGAAAGCAGTGCTGCAAGATTCCCAGTTCAATTTGTCATCAGACCAAAAACAGAGGCCTACCATGATTTCAGAGGTTTTGCAGGAAAAGTGTACGGTGGAAGTTTGAAAAAAGGAGATAGCATCACCGTTTTGCCTTCATTCACGGAATCCAAAATAAAGGCTATTCATTTTTTCGAAAATGAACTGGAAGAAGCAACACCAGGTGCTTCGGTTACCTTGACTTTGGAAGATGAAGTCAACGTAAGCAGAGGAGATACCATCGTAAAATCATCTGATTTACCAAAGTCAGAAAAGTCTTTGTCAGCCACCATCTGTCAAGTAAATGTGAAACCACTTCGTATTGGAGATAAATTTACTCTACAACATGGAGTCAATAGGGTTTTGGCAAAAGTAGAAAGCATCCAGGGAAAAATTAACACAGATTTCTCAGGGGAAGAGACTACAGAGCAGTTGAAGCTGAATGACATCGGTAAAGTGTCTTTCAAATTGAGCAAAGCAATCCATTTTGATTCCTACAAACAAAATAAATCAACTGGAAGCTTTATCCTAATTGACGAAGGTTCATTTGATACAGTCAGTGTTGGGTTTATTGATTGAAGATTGTAGAAGGTAGATTTAAGATTAAAAATAGGAAACAAGGAGGATGATGATATGATAACCACGAAGTGGTTGAAACTTGAATAACCCTGTATGAAATGCGGGGAATTAAGCAGAAACATATCGTATTGATCAACCCTAAAGGGGTTGAATTTGGGGGATAGATTAATAATTCTAGCAATAGAATTTCCTTTAAATTCTAATCCAAAGTCATAATGTACCAATTTCCAAGTCAGAAATAAAGCAGGTGTAAAAAACTTAGTACTTTGGTTTTCTTTACAACAAAAAAACCTATCAAACCTATAGAGAAAAAATATAATGCAAAGCTTTAGAACAGAAATAGAAAATCCGATAGTTGAAAAAGATATTATTGAACTTGAAAAGAAAATAGCACTTTTCAAGGAAGGGAAAATTGATGATGAAAAATTCAGAAGCTTGAGGCTTGCCCGTGGGATTTATGGACAAAGACAGCAAGGTGTTCAAATGATCAGGATCAAACTCCCCTATGGAAGGGTCAGTTCTGAGCAGTTGCATAGGATCTCTGAGGTTTCAGATAAATATTCCACAGGAAGACTTCATATCACCACCCGTCAGGATATTCAAATCCACTATGTCAAAATTGATCAGACTCCTGAGCTTTGGGCAGAATTGGAGAAAGATGATGTCACGATCAGAGAAGCATGTGGAAATACCGTCAGAAATGTAACAGCATCTGAAATGGCTGGTATTGACCCGAACGAACCGTTTGATGTAACACCTTATGCAGAAGCTACTTTTCAATATTTTCTTAGAAATCCAATCTCTCAAGAGATGGGGAGGAAATTCAAAATTGCTTTTTCTTCAAGTGATGAAGATACAGCCTTGGCCTACCTTCATGATATTGGAGTGATTCCAAAGGTGAGAGTTGAAAATGGAGAAACGGTAAGAGGATTTAAAGTCTTGCTTGGTGGCGGGCTAGGTTCTCAGCCCAGACATGCAGATGCTGTCTATGAATTTTTGCCTACCGAAAAATTGATTCCTTTCATCGAAAGTGTGATCAGGATATTTGACAGATATGGTGAAAGAGCCAAAAGAATGAAAGCCAGGATGAAGTTTTTGGTCAAAGATTTGGGTCTTGATGTATTCTTGGATTTGGTCAAGGAAGAGGAAAAATCACTTCCATTCAAAACTTATCCTGTTGATTACAAACGCCATGAAGAAGCACAATCACTTCCTTCTCCGGAAATTGTAAATGTACAAGAGCCCGTTGAACTGGCTTATGAGCAATGGAAGCTTACCAACATCATTCCCCAAAAACAAGAAGGTTATGTGGCCATTGGGATAAAGGTAAAATTGGGAGATTTCTATACTAATAAAGCAAGGCTTTTGGCCGATTTGGTTAAGAGGCATGCAAACAATGAAATTAGGTTCACCCTGAGACAGAATATTTTAATTAGAGATGTCAAGCAAGAATTAATTCCTTTTTTCTACCAAGAACTCAAAAAACTTGGCTTTGTAGATAGGGGGTACAATACACTTGGAGACATCACAGCTTGTCCGGGTACAGATACTTGTAATCTGGGGATTGCTTCAAGCACAGGGGCGGCCGATGTCTTGGAAGATGTGATTTTCAATGAATATCCACAATACCTCAACAATAAAGATCTGACGATCAAGATTTCTGGCTGTATGAACGCTTGTGGCCAGCATAACATGGCATCCATCGGTTTCCAAGGAATGTCGATCAAAGCAGGCAAGAATGTGCTCCCTGCATTGCAAGTACTTCTTGGTGGAGGGACTTTAGGAAATGGTGAAGGAAGATTTGCAGACAAGGTAATCAAGATCCCAAGTAAAAGAGGCCCTCAAGCTTTGAGGATTTTGTTGGATGATTTTGAATCAAATGCGCTACAGGAAGAGAGCTTCCTCGATTATTATGACCGTCAAGGGCAAATGTACTTCTATGAAATATTGAAGGAAACAGCCAATATCGATGATGTAGTAGAAAGTGATTTTATCGATTGGGGAAACAATGATCCTTATGTAAAGGAAATTGGAGTTGGAGAATGTGCTGGGGTGATTATTGACTTGGTTTCTACTTTACTATTGGAGGCAAGGGAAAAAATAGCCAATGCTGAAGAAAGTCTAGAAACAGGAGCTTGGTCTGATGCAATTTACCATACTTATGCAGGATTGGTAAATACTGCCAAGGCAATTTTGCTTGCAGAAGGAGTGAATACAAATTCACATGCCAGCATTTTGAAACAATACGACGAGCAATTTACAGTGACAGGAAAGATCGATTTAGGAAACTCCATAGAAGAGATCACCTACCAAATAAAAAATAATGAGCCTTCTGAGGAGTTTGCAAGGGCCTATTTTGCGAATGCGCAAAGTGTTTTTGAAACTATCAGTGACTACAGAGCTAAAGAAGTACAAGCATGAGAAGTGAAATCAAACCTAAAGTTACACTAGTTGGGGCTGGCCCAGGTGATCCAGAATTGATCACACTCAAAGGGATTTTGGCAATCAACAAAGCAGATGTAGTGCTGTATGATGCATTGATAGACCCTTCTTTGCTAAAGCATGCGCCAGACAAAGCGATCAAGATATATGTAGGAAAAAGGGTGGGCAAGCATTCTTGTCCACAGGAAGATACCAACAGGTTGTGTGTAGAATATGCGTTAAAGCATGGTCATGTGGTTCGACTGAAAGGAGGAGATCCATTTGTATTTGGAAGAGGTTCTGAGGAAATTGATTATATCGAAGCCTTCGGAATACCAACTACGGTCGTCTCTGGCATCAGCTCTTCGGTTGCAGTACCTGCGGCAGTAGGGATTCCTGTTACAAAAAGAGGAGTCTCCGAAAGTTTCTGGGTGATCACTGGAACGACTTCCAAGGGTGAAATATCGAGCGACATAGCATTGGCAGCACAGTCAACAGCCACAGTTGTAATCTTGATGGGAACCAAAAAACTTCCCGAAATCATCAAAACCTATAAAGACTATTCTAAGCATGATCTTCCGATAGCAATCATCCAAAGTGGTACTACCAAAGATCAGAAGCTTGTGGCCGGAACCATAAGTGACATCCAGGAAAAAGCCGAAAGCGAAGGCGTAGGAGCTCCTGCGATCATCATCATCGGTGAAGTAGTGAAGGAAAGTTATAGGTTGAAGGAGATATATCAGGAATTAGAAAAGATATCTATCTGAGAATTGATATTCAATTGATATTTGTGGATATTTTAATATTCGTATGATCAGAAGTCTCTTCAACCTATTAAGTATCGAAAAATATCGCAAAGCCAATATCCTAGTATCTCCGGCTTTTAAATTCAAGTTTGCGTTTATCTTATAGCTAGCATCCCATATCTCATGTCCAAAAACACCCTTTATCCCATCTTTCTCAAAGCCCATGAATTGAACTTTCTGCTTGTAGGAGGTGGATTTGTGGGGACAGAAAAGCTAAGCTTTCTGCTCAAAAGTAGCCCTGAAGCACAGGTTACAGCAGTATCGAAGGAGTTTAATGCTGAGTTTTTGGAGCTTGCTGAGTCAGCATCGAATGTTACTATGATTCAGGATACTTATGATGAAAAATACTTGGGAGGCAAGCACATTGTGATTGCTGCTACAAACTTCCCTGAAGTCAACAAGCAGATCCATGATGAAGCAAAAGAGCGGTTCCTCTTGGTCAATGTGGCTGATACACCTGAACTTTGCGATTTTTATTTAGGAGGAATCGTTACCAAAGGAAACTTAAAAATTGCCATTAGCACCAATGGAAAATCCCCCACTACAGCTAAGCGCCTTCGTCAATTACTCGAAGAAATACTTCCAGAAGAAATTGATGATTTATTAGAAAATCTAAATGCCTATCGAGACACCCTAAAAGGTGATTTCGAATACAAAGTTAAAGCTATGAATGAAATCACCGGCATGCTTGTAGAGAAGAATAAATAAAACTCAGGGGTAAACTAAGTGGCTTTTACTTAGCATTGAATTACTGTTTTAATAATTTGCAAAAAGACTTTTAAAAAGTATCAGGAAGTATACACAATCAATAATGCTCTCCAAATATTATTTGGCAAACTGAAAATGTGATGTTTTGAAGCATGATTTGTTTTCACAAGTTTTCTTTTAAGGTTTTATTCAATTGGATAATCCACTGATTAAAACTAATTTTGGGCAACCTAATTAAAATTATCACCATGAAAAGAGATCAGGCTATCTTTGACCTAATTGCAAAAGAAGAAAACCGTCAGAAGACAGGTATCGAGTTGATCGCATCTGAAAATTTTACCAGTAAGCAGGTAATGGAAGCGGCAGGAAGTGTATTGACCAACAAATATGCCGAAGGGCTTCCAAACAAGCGCTACTATGGTGGTTGCGAAATTGTCGATCAGATTGAGCAATTGGCGATAGACCGAGCAAAAGAGCTTTTTGGAGCAACTTGGGCAAATGTTCAACCACATTCAGGCGCACAAGCAAATGCTGCAGTGTTTTTGGCAGTATTGAATGCAGGAGACAGTATTTTGGGCTTTGATCTTTCGCATGGAGGTCACTTGACACATGGCTCTCCAGTAAACTTTTCTGGTAAATTATACAAGCCGCATTTTTATGGTGTAGAAGAAGAGACAGGTTTGATTGACTATGACAAAGTAGAAGCTACAGCACTTGAGGTGAAGCCTAAATTGTTGATTTGTGGAGCTTCAGCATATAGTAGAGATTGGGATTATGAGCGATTGAGAGATATTGCTGATCAAGTTGGGGCTATCTTGTTAGCAGATATATCGCATCCATCTGGTTTTATAGCCAAAGGTTTATTAAATGATCCTTTGGAATTTTGCCATATCGTGACTACGACTACCCACAAGACCTTGAGAGGTCCTAGAGGTGGTTTGATTTTGATGAGAGAAGATTTTGATAATCCTTTCGGGATTAAGACTCCAAAAGGAGAGTTAAGAAAAATGTCTGCACTTTTGGATTCTGGTGTTTTTCCAGGTACTCAAGGTGGGCCATTGGAACATATCATAGCTGCCAAGGCGATTGCTTTTGAAGAAGCACTCTCGGATGAATACATGGAATACATCCTACAAGTGAAGAAAAACGCAACGGTGATGGCTGATGCTTTTGTGGCACTAGGTTATAAAATCATCTCTGGCGGTACAGACAATCATTTGATGTTGATTGACCTTGGAAATAAGGAGTTGACTGGAAAAATCGCAGAGGAAACTTTGGGTAAAGTAGATATCACCATCAACAAAAACATGGTTCCTTTTGATAAAAGATCACCTTTTGTCACTTCAGGTATGCGAGTAGGTACAGCAGCTGTAACTACGAGAGGCTTAAAGGAATCAGACATGAAGCGTATCGTGACATTGATAGACAATGCACTTACCAATCATGAAAATGAAGAAGTTCTTGCCAAAATCAAATCGGAAGTAAACGATTGGATGGTACAGTTCCCATTATATTAATGTGATTACCCGCAATTACACCAATACTTACATATTTCTAAAATGTAATCGTGCGGATAATCGTCAACAGCCGACAGTCCATAGTGTCATATTTCAAAGTGTGAACATTATATTAAATGGCTATTGGTAAGAAGGTAGATAAAAATTTAATTAATTACCAAAATCAAAGGTGGCATTAGATCAGTATAGAGAAGAAGACGAGGAAGAAGAAGGGATGTCCTTCTTGGATCATTTGGAACAATTACGATGGCATTTGCTCAGATCTGTAGCAGCAGTTTTGATATTTACTATTGCCGCATTTCTAGCAAAAAGCATTGTGTTTGGGAAAGTGATTTTGGGTCCTTCCAAAGTTACTTTTGTAACTTATCAATTGCTTTGTAAAGTTTCGGATTATCTAAATATCCCCGCACTTTGCATAGATAAATTGCCTTTCACAATTCAAAGCCGTCAGATGACTGGGCAGTTTTCCATGCACATCACTTCCAGTTTGGTCGTAGGTTTGGTGGTTGCTTTCCCTTATTTGTTTTGGGAAATTTGGAGGTTCATTAGTCCGGGATTGTATAGCAAGGAAAGAAATGCAGCTAGAGGGGCAGTGTTCTTTGTGAGTTTGTTGTTCTTTATGGGGGCTGCATTTGGGTATTTTATCCTGTCGCCTCTGTCTATCAATTTCCTTGCAAACTATCAGTTGGATCCAAGTATTCTCAACGAGTTTGACATCACTTCTTATGTGACAACAGTCGTTATGTTGGTCTTGGCCTCAGCATTGATGTTCCAACTTCCCGTTGTAATCTACTTCCTATCTATGTCGGGATTGGTTTCTGCAGCGACTTTGAAGTCTTACAGGAGACATTCGATTGTAGTCATTCTGGTAGTCTCTGCTATCATTACACCTCCTGATGTCATTAGTCAAATCATCATTGCGATGCCGATTATGGTTCTCTACGAAACAGGAATCATGATAGCCAAGAGATTGGAAAAGAAAAGGGCTTTAGAAGAACTTAAAGAAAATCAACAATAAAACCATGTCAAAGAAAATAGCTATCGGGGGTGACCATGCAGGTTACGCTTACAAGCAAGATATGATTGCCAAGCTAGAAGCTGCAGGTTATATCATCAAGGATTTTGGACCTTATACTGATGCTTCTGCTGATTATCCAGATTTCGTTCATCCTTTGGCTGATGCGATAGAAAGCGGGGATTTTGAAAAAGGGATCCTAATCTGTGGAAGTGGAAATGGCGTAGCAATTACTGCAAACAAACACCAAGGTATAAGGGCAGCCTTATGCTGGAACCAAGATTTGGCAGCATTGTCAAGGCAACACAATGACGCCAACGTATTGGCACTTCCAGCGAGGTTTATACCTTTTGATCTGGCAGTAGAGTTGGCAGAAATTTTCCTTTCGACCGAATTTGAAGGTGGAAGACATGCTACTCGAGTGAATAAAATTGCTTGTAAATAAAAAAAAGCGAGATTTAGGTCTCGCTTTTTTTTGTGTTTTTTATCTAGTTTTACTTTTTTCATGTATCAAGCACAACCAATTCTTTCTTTTTGTTACGATTGGTTCGAAAAATTCAAAATGTTAAACTATGTAGGCCCTTAATTAAGAAAATCCCATTTTTCTTAATTAAGGAATTCCCTTATTT
Organism: Belliella alkalica; assembly: GCF_022549785.1. Classification (GTDB taxonomy): domain Bacteria; phylum Bacteroidota; class Bacteroidia; order Cytophagales; family Cyclobacteriaceae; genus Belliella; species Belliella alkalica. Next base: position 66,543 of record NZ_JAKZGO010000004.1, on the reverse strand, counting down.
AAGTTTTTGATCAAAATCTTAAATTAGCCACTGGTTAATTTAAGATTTCCGCTTATTAGTTTTTGCATCTTCCAATTTGATCAAAATGGCTGTAAATCAATGGTATAAGTTGTTTTTCTGAAAAGTTATTAGTAAATTTTACTCATAATACGTTAGTTTCTGTTTTTTGATTTTGATTTCCACCATAAACTATAAAGACATGAATATCAGAGAAGTAACTATTTTTGTGCAAATCTGGCTGAAAGGCAAAGGTTTATACACAGGGAAAATTGATGGCGATTGCGGCCCTTTGACTTTGGCAGCCATAGACGCAACAGATCAGATCCCAAAAAATTGGTCAAACAGAAGAAAACTCGTAGGGATGCTACAATACATCACCATGCAGTTTGGTCAAAACCCTGGCAAGCTTGACGGCTATTACGGTCCCAATACACAATATGCTTATGAAAATAGTCTTAAAATCTCTGAAACAGGAAAGCAACCTGAGATTTGGAGGCCAGAAGAAATTGCCAATAAGCCCAGCAATTGGCCTAAGCAATATTCCGCAGAGTTCAATAATTTTTATGGATTGAAAGGAAGTAATTTGGTATTTGCCAATACACCATATCCTTTTAAAATTGCATGGAACCCCAATCAACAAGTCAATAGATTCACATGCCATGCAAAAGTAAAAGAGAGTGCAGAAAGGGTATTTCAGAAAGTATTGGATCATTATGGACATCAAAGAATCCAAGAATTGAGACTTGACTATTTTGGGGGTTGCTACAACGACAGATCGATCAGAGGTGGCACACTTCCCAGCATGCATAGTTGGGCAATAGCAATTGATTTTGATCCCATCAACAATCAGCTGAAGTGGGGACGAGATAGAGCTACATTTGCCATGCCTGAGTATGATCCATGGTGGAGGATTTGGGAAGAAGAAGGATGGGTAAGTCTAGGCAGACAGCGGAACTTTGATTGGATGCATGTACAGGCTGCTACTTTATAGTTTTAAGGCTTTTAATTCCTTTTTTATCCTACTTTCTTTCCTTTAAGTTCTCGATAAGTTTCCTTAATTTTGCCGCTATGGCAAAAAATGAACAAACTGCGGAAAATGCGCAACTGAAAGATATAATTGCACATGCCAAAGAGTATGGTTTTGTGTATCCATCCTCTGAAATCTATGATGGTCTGCAAGCTGTCTATGATTATGGGGCTTATGGGGTGGAGTTGAAAAACAACCTGAAGAGACTTTGGTGGGAAACGATGACCCGTCTCAACGATAATATCGTTGGGATTGACGCATCGATTTTTATGCATCCGACTACTTGGAAAGCTTCTGGTCATGTGGATAGTTTCAACGATCCGATGATTGACAATAAAGATTCCAAAAAGAGATACAGAGCAGATGTCCTGATCGAAGAAAAAGCGGCTTCTTATGAAAACGCTGGTGACAAAACCAAAGCCCAAGAGTTGCTCAATGCTATGGGCAGACTTTTGGAGGCAGAGGATCTAGCTGGTGTTCGCGACTTGATCATCAACGAAGATATCAAATGTCCTATATCTGGAACCACTAATTGGACGGATGTTCGCCAGTTCAATTTGATGTTTTCAACCCAAGTAGGCTCTGTGGCAGAAGATTCTTCCACCATCTACTTGAGACCTGAGACAGCACAGGGAATTTTTGTCAATTTCCTCAATGTCCAAAAGACAGCAAGAATGAAGGTTCCATTTGGAATTGCACAGATAGGTAAGGCTTTTAGAAATGAAATCGTAGCCCGTCAGTTTATTTTCAGAATGAGGGAATTTGAACAAATGGAGATGCAGTTTTTTGTAAGACCTGGCTCAGAATTGGAATGGTACAAGCAATGGGCTGATACAAGAATGAAATGGCATTTGGCTTTAGGCATTCCACAAGAAAAACTAAGAAGACATGACCACGAGAAGTTGGCTCACTATGCAAATGCAGCAATGGATTTGGAGTACCAATTCCCGTTTGGGTTCAAAGAAGTAGAAGGGATTCACTCAAGAACAGATTTTGATTTGAAGAGCCATCAGGAATTCTCAAAGAAAAAGCAGCAGTACTTTGATCCAGAAATCAATCAGAATTACATTCCTTATGTGATCGAGACTTCTATTGGAGCAGATAGATTGTTTTTGATGACTTTGTGCAATGCTTTTGTAGATGAAGAAGTGGAGGGTAAAAAAAGAACATACTTGAAATTCCATCCAGCTATTGCACCTGTAAAAGCAGCTATTCTTCCTTTGACCAAAAAGGATGGATTGCCTGAAAAAGGGAAAGAAATCTTTGATGCATTGAAATATGATTTCAATATCATTTATGAAGATTCTGGATCTATCGGTAAGCGCTACACGCGTCAAGATCTGATAGGAACTCCATATTGTATTGCTGTGGATCATCAAACTTTGGAAGACAACACAGTTACGATCAGGCATAGAGACACCACGGAACAGGAAAGGGTGACTATCTCTGAACTTCAGGGAAGATTGGCTGAAGCTTGTAGCTTTAGGAGGATTTTCGAGAAGGTCGGTTGATTGAGGATTGGAAGATTATAAAATTTCAAAATTTAGGAGCAGGCCTTTTGGGTTTGCTCCTTTTTGTTTTCAGGAAGGGTTTTTTTTAAAAAACTTGTCCACTCTTCACAGTCAAAAGTGGGGGAATAAGAAATTTTTTTGTCGATTCGTGGGGGCATGGGGATATCAAATATTGATTTAGAATTTAAAGTTTATGATTTTCTACAATGAGACCAGTAGGTGAATTTCCCAATAAAATCATGCGGATAATAGTTATTGGTTGATTAGTTATTAGTGTATCAATTGATTTAAAATTTATCAATTTATTTGGCTAGTGGTAAAAAAGCGGATATAGATCATAAAGTTTGAAAAGGAGTGAAGTCAATACTTTAAAAGAACAATATTTTATTTATAAAATATAATTACCTACTTTAATGTCATAGTTTCTTTGATGTCGGAATTATTATGAAAAAAATATTTTTGATGCTTTTAGTGTTCTTTTTTCACTCTATGTTAGCAGTATAAACTTACTTTAAAATGGTGAAAATAGTATTTAATCGCTAAATGTTTTCTGCTGAAGTATTTATACTCAACACTACGCAAAAACTTTTAGTAACAGTCAAATTAAAAAACTTTCGTTGAAATTTATTCTTTAAAAATCAATATTATGAAAAAGCTTTTGATTTTATTATTGTTTAGTCCTATCGCTCTTTTTGGACAAGATATAGAAGTGGGTGTTCAAGGTAGTTTTTGGTGGTCTAATGTTGGTATGTCAGGAGTAAAAGCTGGAAGCAATGGGACTCTAAATATAAGACAGATAAACAGTGTCTATCAATATCCATACAATCAAATAGGTTTGTATAATTTTAGAACTAATATTGGTTCGGATTTTATTTATGACAACCCTGGTGTTAGGGTTTTTATTAGAAAAAACTTTCCTAGCTATTATATCGCTTCTGGAATACAATATCATTCAGAAATTTTTGCAGTTGATATCCCCTATCAATCTAGTAATGGAAGCCAAATCGAGCAGTTATTCTCAAACCAGTCCCGTCTGGTTGAAATACCTCTTACTGTAGGTCACAGATTTTATTTTGCCCCTTACCTTAGGGTTTTTGGTGGTGTTCAGTTAACAAGAGCTTTCACTACTGCTGTCCATGATCGGTTTTTCACAGTTAAATATGGCCCAGATATTCCGATTTTTGAAGAGCCTATTTCGGAACTGGGATCAGTTTTGACAAATAATTTTAGAGATATCTATGCTAGCGCCCTTGGAGGTTTGGGAATTGATTACATGTTTATAACCTTGGATTTTCAAATTGAACGGACTGTGACTTCCATGACTAAATCAACATTGGAATTCAATGGAAACCCAGGGGTTTTTGACTTAAGGAAAACCAGAAAATCAATCTGGATAGGTTTTAAAATTCCTTTGAATTATAAATCAAATTAACCTTACCATACTTTAAGTTTTAGAAGTAATTAAAAGATTGAAAAATTTGGTTAACATCTAACATTGATTTTCAAGTTTTAGATGTTATAAATCAATAATTTTACAACATATAATGCACTGATAAACATTTATATTATTTTACGCTTCTCTGCTAGTAGCTTTAAGCCCATGGTTGATCGCGTACTTATTTTCAATATTTGAGGGTATCTACTATCAATCATTATCAGACCTAAGCTAAATCAGTTTTTTCTTTAGTTTGTTGCAAAGTTCCTTATATTCATGAACATTTAATGCGTAAACATGCCTTCAAAGAAACTGTCCGGCATTGATTTGAAAATCACCCCATCAATTCCCCGAAGTTCTTGATGCCCTTTTGCTCTGCTAATTTTAGGAGTTTCATCAATAATTGGGCTGTAAGGAATGCGTCTCCCGCTGCGGTGTGTCGATCATCCAGAGGAATCCCATAGCGGTCACAAAGGTTGTCTAAAGAATATTCCCCTCTTTTGTCCATTCTCGGATCATAGTGGGGGCCCTTTTCCAAACGAATTGCCAATGCCTTGGTGTCAATCATCGGGTTTAGCAATTCTTTTAAGCCAAATGATTTCAAAATCTTATTGATCATAGCCAAATCAAACCCGATATGATGTCCCACTATAATATCAGAACCCACATAACGAAGGAGATCTGAAGCAAAATCCTTTAAGGGTGAAATTTCTATAGGGTAGAGAATTTCATGAACCTTCACAGAGTTAGTGTTTTGGATGGGGGCATCTAGGTAAGTTTCAAAAGTTTCCTGTATATGAATGCTATATCCCTTCAGTTTGATAGCTCCAAATGACACGATGTAATCTTTTTTGGTATCCAATCCCGTGGTTTCAGTATCCAACACTACAAATTTGAGCTGGGAAATCGGTCTTAGTTTGGGTGTTTTTTTCTCAAACAAGGCTTCATATTCCTTTACAAAAGGAGATTTGGATATTTTTTTTCCGGTAAAAAAATCTAACCAACCCATATCAGTTTGTGAAATAATCTAATTGAAATCTTACTCGCATGATTTTTTGTAATTCATCTATTGGTGCAAATGTGTTTTTGAGTAATTGTCGCTGCAATTTACCCAAAACCTCCGGCTGTATATACCTACCACCACTATCAGATCGCATCCCTTCTATTGCCCGCATTCGCATAAGGATCTCATAAGCTTTACCAGCTTCCAGCATCAATTCTTGATGATTAGGTTCTAATTCCGCAAGTTTTTCGAATCGTTTGAAAGTATTGTTGATCCCAACTATCTTATGACTCAATACTAAAATCCTGGCAATATCTGCCAATGGCATCATGGCACGTAATTTTATATCAAATTTATCCCTATGCTCACCAGTTCTTTCCACAATGAAATTCCTGAAAAAACCCAAAGGAGCTGGATTCAGTAATGCATTTTTTGCCAAGAAATTCAAGAAAATGGTTTTCCCAGTAATCTCTTGATAAATATGATCTGTCATTTGATCTGCCAAGGTCCTGTGGCCAAATACAGGTCTGAAATCGAAAAAAATCGTCGCATGGAGCAAAGCTTTCTGATTTGGACTGATGATCCAATCAGAGAAATACTGCTTCCATTTGGATAGTGGTTGACACCACTTAGGGTTATTGGCCATCATATCTGCTGGGCAAGGTTGAAATCCGCAGATCAGTAATGTTTCGATAACTTCCTCTGCTATCAGCAACATGTATTTTTGTACTTCCTCCTCTTTACTTGGAGTCACGTCTTCATAGACAATGGCGTTGTCCAGATCTGTTCTCAGTAATTGTTCCTCCCGTCCTTCGCTGCCTAGTGAAAGGAAGCAAAATTTAACTTTTGAAGCTTCTGGGAAACTTGGGTCATGCTTGTTTTTGGCGATTTTGATTGCCCTTTGGATGATGATGTCATTGATTTCGGAAATTATATTTGCTACAAAATCCATCGCTACCTCATTTTCCAAATAATACTTCAGGAGTAACTCAGCACGATTTCTGACTTTTGCCATTTCATGGATATCCCAAGTATTCATCAGGGCATTGATCAATACTGCTGGACTATTTCCCTGAGATAATAATATGTCATGGTCCGATAATATCCCCGTGACTGGACTTTGGCTTGATCCATCTTCAGTGAAAATAAGATGATGAAGCCTATTTTTGATCATGGTCAAGTAAAGGTCAGAAAAGCCTGCATCTTTGCTTTTGGTAATGACAGGATTGGTCATTATTTTTTCTACCAAAGTATCGTATGATAGACCTTGTGCTACTACTTTGTTTCTAATGTCTTTATCTGTGATGATCCCCAGTGGGTGTTTGCTTTCATCGACTATAATGACTGATCCTACCCCTTTCTCAGACATCGCTTTAGCAGCTTCCCCTATGCTTTTTCCTACCAAACAACAAAGTACATCTGTTGAGAAATTCAAGTCTGATTGGCCAGTAAATATCAACAACCCATTGTCTTTGGACAATTCCTTAAACTCACTTCTAGCTTTTTGGGATTTGGATAGATCGGATCTTACCACTACCTGACCCGATGCAAATCCTGCTGCAAAGTACAAACTTACCCTGCTGTTTTCTTCCAGAATTTTTTCAAATATGCCAACAGGGATTGCATAGACTAAGCTATCTTCTTTCGCTTGAGCATTCAATATATATGGTCGCTTTCCCAAAAGTGCCAACACTCCAAAAACATCACCTTCGTCACAAACTTCCACTACTTTTTCTACACCATCCCTATATTCTGCTAGCTGCACGATTCCTTCTTTCAAGACAAAAAAGAAATTCTGTGCAGCATCTCCTTGGCGGAAAAGAAATTCTTCTTTGGCAAAATATTTCACCTCCACTTCCTTGGCAACCAAGCCTAAAGTGGCATCATTAAGGAATGTAAATGGGGGAAAACGTTTGAGAAACTCTTTTACCCTATTGACAATGACGTTGGACATTTGATTGTGAATTTGGTTGATTTAGCTTCTATTCTTCTCAGGGTTTTTTATAGAATTTCTTCTTTTGGTAAAGATATAAGTTGATAGTAGATATTCTTCATACTTCTAACAGCTATTTTCAAATAGAACACTTTGGTTTAAATCACTGTCTTAATGCGTTTATACCAAAAAAGGAGCAAATTTGAATTTAGTATTTGCCCCTTTTTCAATATAAATGAATCATGGATTAGATCCAGATATCAATCAATATCTATTCACCTCCAAAAGCAATGACTTAGCATCAATTACTGCCTCCCATCAATAATCTCCTTGACCACTTCAGGATCCAAAAGGGTGGAAATGTCTCCCATGCTATCAAGATTGCCTTCGGCCACTTTTCTGAGGATTCTTCGCATGATTTTTCCGGATCTGGTTTTTGGAAGCCCGGATACTATCTGGATTTTATCTGGCTTGGCTATAGGGCCTATGATTTTGGAGACTGTGGCTTTGATTTCATTGACCAAATTCTCTTCCGTCCTGTTGGTCATATCACAAATTACATATGCATAGATTCCTTGGCCTTTGACTTCATGCGGATAGCCAACTACTGCTGATTCGATCACCAAAGGATGTTCGTTGATGGCATTCTCGACTTCAGCCGTACCCATTCTATGGCCAGATACATTGATCACATCATCTACTCTACCCAAGATGCGGTAGTAGCCATCATGGTCTCTTTTGACACCGTCTCCAGTAAAATACATTCCCTTGTACGTGGAGAAATAGGTTTGCTTGCATCTGTCATGATCGCCATAAGTGGTTCTGATCATTCCTGGCCAAGGAAATTTGATGCATAAGTTGCCTTCAACCGAATTGCCGGTAAGTTCTTTTCCTTCAGGATCTACAATACAAAGCTGTACACCTGGAAGTGGCAGTGTAGCATAAGCAGGTTTGGTTGGTGTGATTCCAGCGATTGGAGAGATCATAATTCCGCCAGTTTCCGTCTGCCACCACGTATCTACAATTGGGCATTTTGTTTTTCCTACATGTGTATGGTACCAATGCCACGCCTCTTCATTGATTGGCTCCCCTACCGAACCAAGCACTTTTAAGGAACTCAAATCATAAGGTTGAATTGGGTCTGTTCCGTAAGCTTGCAATGCCCTAATAGCTGTTGGTGCGGTATAGAATTGATTTACTTTGTATTTTTCTACCACTGCCCAGAATCTTCCAGCATCTGGATAAGTAGGTACACCTTCAAACATAATTGAAGTGGCTCCAGCTAACAAAGGTCCATATACAATATACGAGTGCCCTGTGATCCAGCCAATGTCCGCAGTACACCAATACACATCACCAGGCGAATATTGGAATACATTTTCAAATGAATACTTAGTATAAACCATGTAGCCACCTGTGGTGTGCACTACTCCTTTTGGCTTTCCTGTAGATCCAGAGGTATATAGGATAAACAACATGTCCTCACTGTCCATCTCTTCAGCAGTATTTGTATCTGCTTCACCTTCGATCACTTCGTGCCACCAATAGTCACGGCCTTCTTCCATCGTGACTTCCTGTTCTGTTCTTTGGTAAACAATGACCGTTTCTACTGATGATTTCTCTAATGCTTCATCTACTACGGCTTTGACTGGTATTTTTTTATTCCCTCTGAAATTTCCATCTGAGGTCAACACTGCTTTGGCACCACAGTCATTGATTCTATCAGATAGAGCTGAGGAACTGAATCCAGCAAAAACCACAGAATGGATTGCACCGATTCTGGCACATGCCAACATAGCAATTGCCGCTTCTGGCACCATCGGCATATATATAATTACTTTATCACCTTTGCCAATTCCCTTTGCTTTCAAAGCATTCGAAAAACGACAAACTTCATGATAAAGCTCTCTATAGGTGATCGTACGACCTGCTTCATTTGGATCATTTGCTTCCCAAATAATGGCTGGACGATCTCCCAATGTGTATAAATGTCTTTCAAGAATATTTTCTGTGATATTCAATTTTCCGTTTACAAACCAATTTACATCTGGCCCATCAAAATCCCATTTGAGAACTTTGTCCCATCTTTTTTTCCAATGAAAAGAATCAGCTATTCTAGCCCAAAATTCCTCAGGTTGTGTAACGGATTTTTGATATTCATGAAAGTAACCGCTAAGGGTATGAATTCTATCACTCATGGTATGGTTATTTAAGATTTTAGGTTTATAATTTTTGATTAATCAATTCAATAAATTTTTGACTTTGGAAACAAGTTCTTTATTTCCAAAAGGCTTCGTCAAGTATAAATCAGCACCAAGATTAAGCCCTTTTTGAATATCTTGTTGCTTGCTTTTCGCAGTGAGAAATACCACTTTGATGTTAGTATGCTCTTCTTTGATGTGTTTGCAGACTTCATAGCCATCGACTTTTGGCATCATGATGTCCAGTAGAACCAGCTCAGGCTCTATTTCTGAAATTAGGTCTAGTGCCTCTTCTCCATCTCTTGCGATAAATACCTTGAATCCTTCTTTTTTGAATAGGTATTCTAGTGACAAAAGAATATTGGGTTCATCATCCACTATCAAAATCTTATTCATAATGTTTCAATTAATTATTTTCATTTTCGATTGGGCGAATGGAAGTGTGAATTCAAAACAGGTATAGTTTAATATTCTACGTACTTCAATTGTCCCATGATGATATTCTACTATTTTTTTTGAAATCGCCAAACCTAAGCCGCTGCCCAAAGGCTTTTTACTGGTCTGATTCTTAGCCTGAAAGAATTTGTCAAAAATATATGGCAATTCTTCCTCTGGTATTCCTTTTCCATCATCTGATACACTTATCAATAAATGACTCTCAGTTATTTTAGCTTTCAAAATAACCTTTGAATTGGCAAATTTTGATGCATTGGACAGAAGGTTCAAAAGGACTTGTTTGATCCTATCCTGATCCATTTGGATCAAGACATTTGAATTTATCAAGTTATATTCAAAATGAAGGCCTTTTTCTAGGAAAATGTGCTTCATTGAATCAATTACTTCCAAAATCAGTGAATCTACGTTTGAATTTTCGAGATTCAACTCTTGTCTGCCAGAGTCAAAGCGCTCAAGATCCAAAACCTGATCAATTAACCTGCTCATTCTTTTGGTTTCTTGTATAATTATTTCCAAAAACCTTGCTCTATCAGCTTCTGGAAGATCTTGATCCAACAAAATCTCAGAAAATGCACGAATGGAGGTAATCGGTGTCCTCATTTCATGCGTGACAGTAGATATAAATTCGTCTTTCAGCATATCATTGATCTGTAGAGATTCATTAAGAGATTTCAGTTTTTCCGACGCTATTTGAAGCTCCTTGGAATTGATCTCCAGCTGATCATTCAATGACTTCAGTTCACGTGCTTCTTTCAGGATTCCCAATACTTCTTCCATGCTGATTTCTTCCTCTTTGACTACAGATGCAACGATAATCCTAGCTGAAGCCGAGCCAATGATTCCTGATAACAAAAGCTCTGAATAATTCACCAATTCGGGATCAGCATATATTTTGTCATCAAGTTTTTTTCCTGTGTGTTTTACAAAATCTTGAAGAGCGTCATCTGTCTTATTGACACCTAAAAAGTTCATCAACAGTACTCTTAGATCTGGCACATAAGCTTGGCCTTTCCAAACAATTGCGGTGTCCAGTGATTCACTATACCTGAATATATCAACGAAAATTATAGCTTGATTGTGCTCTTTGGAAGTTTGCTGACTGAAAATTGAAATGACGACATACAATATTGAGTTGATTGTCAAACTGAAAAATAGCCCATGGCTTATGTAACTCAAGTCAGAGAATCCCAATAAGGATTGGGGTTTCAAAAAACCTAAACCAAATAAACCTTCGTTCAAAAGGACTTCTGATATATAGCCTGCTATCACCATCGTTGGTACTACCAATGTGTAAAACCATATCGAAAAACCTGCTAAAATCCCCACCAATGCACCAATTCTTGCACCTTTTTTCCAATAAATCCCACCAATGATCGCTGGTGCAAATTGTGCTATTCCAACAAATGAGATTAACCCAATGGAAACCAATGTGAATTGCCCTGCAATTTGTTTGTAATAGAGGTAAGCAGCTAGAATAATCAAGAAAATTGATACTCTCCGGGACCATATCAAAACCAAGCCAAGCCGATGTTGATATCTTTTTTGGAATTGGTCATTTATCAGGAGCAAAGGCATCACAAGATTATTACTTACCATTGTGCTCAATGCGATAGTAGAAACAATAATCATACCTGTGGCAGCCGAAAATCCACCCAAATAAACCAAAATTGCTAGCCATTTTTGATCAAAAGCAATCGGAAACGCCAAAACAAAAGTGTCTGCTTCATAATTTCCAATAGGAAAATGTACCAAACCTCCAAAAGCAATAGGAAGCACAAATATATTTATCAATAGTAAGTAAAGCGGGAAAAGCCACATGGCTGTATCAACATGCCTTTCGTTGGTATTTTCAATCACTCCCATCTGGAATTGTCTTGGAAGAAACAGGATGGCCATCATGGATAACACACTCATCCAAAACCATTCTGAAGCACTGTTTTCTCCTTGCATTACAAAAAGATGGTCTAATCCTTCAGCTACGGCTTTGCTGAAGATGTCGGTAAATCCGTCAAAAACAAAGTAAGAAACAAACACTCCTACAATCAGAAAAGCTATCAATTTGAAGATGGATTCGAAAGCTACCGCCATTACCATCCCTTCATGTTGCGCCGTAGCTTCTATATTTCTGGTGCCAAATAAAACTGTAAACAATGCCAGTCCCAAGGCCAAATAAAAGGCAGTATCCTGATAGAAAGGAAGGTTTGCGAGAGTTTCAGTAACCCCACTACCTTGTAAAATCTGAAATGAAGATGCAATGCCTTTGATCTGAATAGAAGTATAAGGTAATATGCCTAAAAGACAAACGATAGTGACTACTCCGCCCAAAGTGACATTTTTTCCATACCTGCTCGAAATAAAATCTGCGATAGAAGAAATCCGCTGTACTTTGGAAATCCTGATAATCTTCCGCATGACAATCCACCACAATGGGGCGATCAAACTCGGACCAATATAAATTGTGAGAAATTCTAGGCCGTTGGTTGCTGCTCTTCCTACGGATCCATAGTAAGTCCACGCAGTACAATAAACGGCCAATGTTAAAGCGTAAATGGCTGGGTGGTTTGAAAGCCTTCTGCCTTTTGATGCAGAACGTTCAGAAAACCATGCTATCGCAAAGAGCAAAGCCAGATAACCAAAAGTGAACGATATAATCAGCGCATTGCTAAACATCCTTCTTTTTTACTTTTTTGACAATCAGATAAGTCATTAGAATAATCCCAAGCCAAATAGCAAAAACAAATAAGTAAAGAACCGGTATGCCAAACCAAGTTTCAGGGATATTGTAAATCCCCAAGACAGGATAATTCAAAAGAATTAATCCTAAGAAAAACACGACCCACAGATATTGGTTTTTTAAACCTTCTTTCATCTTATTTGTATTTTCAAATCAAAAGTTTAAATTAAACTATTTCATATTTTAATAAAAGGAAACCCCAAGATTGAATCAATGGAGTTTCCTTATTTTTAAGATTAATGATCATGTGCTTTGCCTGCACCGCGGGGGATTCTGATTTCTTGAATCATGTCCTGAACATGCTGCGGAGGAGCCGGAGTTGCTTTTGAAACTGCAAAACATACAATGAAATTGATCAACATGCCTATAGAGCCTATTCCTTCAGGAGAAATTCCAAATAGCCACTTGTCTGGTGAAACCGCCTCAGGCGAGAAACCAAAGTGGGTTTGTCCAAACTTGAAGTAGGTAATGTAAAGGAGCGTAAAAACCAGTCCTGAGATCATTCCAGCAATAGCACCTTCTTTATTGATTCTGCTAGAAAATATTCCCATGATGATTACTGGGAAAAATGAAGCTGCCGCCAAACCAAAAGCAAAAGCAACCACTTCTGCAACAAAGCCAGGAGGATTTACTCCAAAGTATCCTGCCAATACGACGGCGCCAGCAGCTGAAATTCTCGCTATCAACAACTCTCTTTTTTCGGACATATTTGGCTTGAATGTTCTAAACAAATCACGAGATACAGAAGTGGAAATCACCAAAAGAAGACCAGCAGCTGTTGAAAGTGCAGCAGCCATTCCTCCCGCTGCGACCAAACCAATAACCCAATTTGGAAGGTTTGCGATTTCAGGACTTGCTAACACCATGATATCTTTATCAATCTTTAGCTCATTGGTTGCTGGATTTGGTGTGTATTGTACTATACCATCGCCATTCTTATCATCAACAGTTATCAAATTGGTTTTTTCCCAGTTTTCAACCCATACAGGCAAATCGTCCACAGGTTTTTCTGCAACTGTTTCTATGGCATTGTAAATTCCAAACACAGCTACTGCGGGTGCAGTGGTGTATAATATCGCAATGAAAACCAATGCATATCCAGCAGAGAGTCGAGCATCTTTCACCCTAGGAACAGTGAAAAATCGGACAATAACGTGCGGTAAACCTGCTGTCCCGACCATCAAAGCCAGAGTAATAGCAAAGATATCTGCCATTCCTTTTCTACCAGAAGTATATTCTGCAAATCCTAAATCTGCCAATACGCCATCAAGTTTGTCCAATAAGTAAGTGCCATCAGCTACTGTTCCACCCATACCCAATTGAGGAATAGGATTGCCTGTCAGCTGCATTGATACGAAAATAGCAGGAACCATAAATGCGAAAATCAAAACACAATATTGGGCAACTTGTGTGTAAGTAATTCCTTTCATACCACCTAATACTGCATAGAAAAATACTATACACATCCCGATGATTACACCTGTATTGATATCGACTTCCAAATAGCGTGAGAATACGATTCCAACACCTCTCATTTGTCCAGCCACATAAGTGAATGAGATGAAAAGTGCACAAATTACAGCAACCACACGTGCCTTATTGGAATAATAGCGGTCACCAACAAAATCTGGAACTGTGAATTTCCCGAATTTTCTCAAATAAGGAGCAAGCAATAACGCCAAAAGAACATATCCTCCGGTCCAGCCCATGAGATATACAGATCCATCATATCCTGAAAAGGCAATGATTCCAGCCATAGAAATAAATGATGCTGCCGACATCCAGTCTGCTGCTGTCGCCATTCCATTGGCTAGGGGAGATACGCCTCCGCCTGCTGTGTAGAATTCTTTTGTAGATCCTGCTCTTGTGTAGATCGCAATTCCAATGTAAAGTGCAAATGATGCTCCTACAAGTATATATGTCCAAGTTAAAATATCCATTTTGTAATTTCTATTTGAGATTAATCTTCATTTACATCAAATTCCTTGTCAAGCTGATTCATGCGCACAACATACACAAAAATCAAAATCACAAAGGAATAAATGGAGCCTTGCTGGGCAAACCAGAACCCTAACTTGAAACCGCCAAGACGTATTTCATTGAGTTGTTCTACGAATAATATTCCGCATCCAAATGATACGATAAACCAGATGAATAGAAGTACTCCCAAGATTCGGAGGTTCTTTTTCCAATAGGCTTCTTTACTAAATTTGTTTTCTGACATGGTTATTGGGTTTTATAAGAATATTTGTGTTTGAAAGATAAATTCTCCTGCTGTACCTGATTTGTTGAAGTTTTCAAAAATCGGTCTTTGACTATATTGTAAAGTGAGTTTAGCCTGATGGGCATTGATGTAATAATTCATCCCTGCATCATATTGCCAAGCTCCTTCATTATAATATTCGAAATTTTTGTGGGTAATTGCGGCAAATGGTTGAAGTCTTCCTTTTTCTCCAAGCCAGTTTTTTGGTAGTAAAAATCCAGTTTGATTATAAAAAATTTTTCCCGTACCAATCATAGGTTGTGAATTTCCTGGACCATTTTGAGTAGTTCCTGATCCGAAACCAACATTCATGATGCCAACGTTCCGAATGTAATTTGGTCCAAAATCATAATGGTAAAAGACGGAATAGGTAGTCAATGCAGTTCCTGAAGCTTTGTTTATTGGCAAATCTAAAAATGTGTCTATGCCAAACAGTTTGATATCGTGATTCTGGATTTCACCGTTTGCAGTTACCGAGTTGGTAGCCTCGGGGTGATGATGCCAACCTGCGCCAATATTGAATACTTTTTTTGAACCTAGATAGGATCCGACAAAAAAAGGAAGTTTATTATTTTCTTTTTCAAGAAATTGATATGCTATGTATCCCTGAGTTGCCCAATTGTCATTGACCACATTTGCCGCTACAGGTCTGCTGGTGGTTGCTTCATACCTCCCGCCAGAACCTACCGAAAAGGGTTTGTTCAAAGCAATTCTATAGTCCCATTTGGCTATTTGACCTTTTGCATAGAAACCAAACTGTCTAGCAAATTGATCAGTCAACTCTATCAATGGCCAATTGAAAATCGGAGCATCTATTGCCATAAAGTTAAGAGTGCTATGACTCGACATTCTAGATATTCCATTCCAATAATGAAGCCCCATGCCTGCGTAGAGTTCATTGGTTATCTTGAATTCCGTCCAGATATCGTGAAAAAAAAGTTGGGGTTTCTTTGCTGACATTCCAGATGCGCTACCTACTCCAGTCTCAGGATCTACGATAACGGGAACATTCCCTGGGTTTCCAGTCAATCCTCCACCAGGCACTCCTCCATTTGTGAAGGTTTGATTGTTTATTCCCCAATGTGACAAAATAAGGAAACGTGGAGAAATTTCAGCATAGGCGAGAACTCTTGCTCTTCGAATTCCAATATCTGTAGAAGTGGATTGTGGGTTACCTGATACATCAAGAGTCCCCGGGTTATTTTCTGTAGCTCTCGCCCACATTTGATTCCAGAAAAGGAATCTAATGTATTTGGATCCATCTTCATTGAGCTTTAGAGTGAGTGGTTTGTATGTATGGTCTACAAAATCCCCAGCTTTGTTCCCCATTTTTACTATGGATGGAATAGTGTCTTGGGCAAGGGTTGAATTATTTGATACGACCATGACAAATACAATAGAAAACATTGTCAAATGGATTTTCATGATTATTTGGGTTTACTAATTGGGTTTCTCACAACATTTCTGATTGCGAGTAGGCCAAGTTGAAAAGTTCCCCGTGAAATGAAAAAATAGATGTAGATATTTGTTAATTTATTATAGAAAAAATAATATAATTTGGTTTATCGATTTTTGAACCGCTCCCATTTGATAATCATGAACTTATCCCCAAGTTCGGTTATCAGCATTCCTGTATCCAATAAATTCTCCTTAATAGCCATAAACTTCACTAATTCAGTATGGTTCAAGACTCTGTAGGTAGGTCTATAATCATTGCTTTCTGGTGCTTTGATTTTGTATTGCTTGACCCAGTTCATTACCGAAACATGGCTGACACCTAAGATTCTTTCTATTTCTCGGTAGGAAACCCCCTCGATATAGAGTTGAAGGGCTTTGATTACATAGTACTTATCTATGGATTTACCCAGCTTATTCACTGTAAAATGGTATCCACATTTTTTGCACTTAAATCTTTGCCTGCCGCCAACTACGCCGCTTTTCACAGTCTTGACGTGATCACATTTTGGACAAATTGGCTTTTCCATAAAAAACTATTTTGGACTCAATATACTAATTTAGCGAAAGTATAATATTTTAGCAATATATAAGTATATTTTGATATTCAAAAGATTCAAACCAAATTTAATTCCGAATTTAACCCTTTATGCCAACTTAAAAATACTAAGACAAGAACTCAAACGAAATTGCTAAAGCAAATGCAAGAATGCTAATAAATACTTTATTTAGATGAAATTTGTGGTCGGGACTGCTTTCAAAGAAAATAGTCGTGGAAATGTGTAAAAACCCTCCTGCTACCATACCATAAAAAACATTCAAAGCGCCTCTTCCGATTAAATCTTGATCAAACAAAACAGAGCTCAGTATCATGCCTAATGGAGATGCTAATGCAAAAATCACCAAAAGCACAAATACCCAGCKTTTTTTTAATGCACTCATCAACACCGCCACTAATGCAAATGCTTCTGGTCCTTTGTGCAGCATAATTCCAAACATCAAATTATTACTTCCATGATGGTGGTGATGATGGTGTCCCTCATGTGCACCATGGTCATGGGCCACGAGAATTCCATCATGTGAGAGCAATGTACCTTCCAAAAATGCGTGTAAAAACAGACCAATCATCAATGTCCATACCCCAGATTCAATCCCATGATGATGGCCATGATGATGAATATGACCATGCTCCACCCCAGAGGAAAATAACTCCAAAACCTGTTGAAGTAAAAAACCCAACAGTATGTACAAGCCCATTTTTGTGGCATCTTCAGTGCCCACAAAAAGCTCAGGGAGAATATGTAATACAGTGATTGCAAATAGATACGAACCTGCGAAAACCAAAATAAGTTTGAAGTATCGTTCTTGCCAGCTAGGGATAAAATAAGCAAGGCTACCAGCGATCAAAGCGGTAAAGAATAACAAAAGGAAGTTTACTAACATGTTGAATTAAGCTTTGGCTGGGTGAAAATTATTGTGAGACTGTGAAAGACAAATAAGGCTTCAAGCCTTCACTTGCATAGGAAAGAGTTTTTCCTTCCTCATCACTATAAATCAAGAAAACTTCAAAATCCGAGTTCTTTTGTAGCTCTATGGCCTTATCTGTTCCCATGACCATCAAAGCTGTTGCTATAGCATCTGCATACATACAGTTCTCTGCCAAGACTGTTGCACTCAAAAGACCATGTCTCACCGGTCTTCCTGTTTTTGGATCAATAGTATGGGAAATCTTCTTGCCATCTAAGTCATAAAAATTTCGATAATTTCCTGAGGTTGCCATGCCTTGGTTTTTCAAAGCTACAATACTGTACAGCTCGTTTGGATTGCTGTCTGCTTCTGGTCTGTTGATCCCGACTTTCCAGAGCTCTCCCTCGTCATTTACACCTTTGGCTACCAATTCTCCTCCAATTTCTACAAGCATGTTTTGCACGCCTTGTTCTGTGAGGTAATCCGCTACGACATCTACTCCATAGCCTTTTGCGATAGCCGAAAAATCCAAATACATATCGGGCTTCATTTTCCAGACTTTCTTTTCATCAAATTGGATTGCTGAAAAATTGACCAAATTTAGCATTGCGTCTATATTCACACTGTCTTTCAGCTGAGGCCCTCCAGGCCCAAAGCCCCAAAGGTTTACTATTCGACCTACAGTAGGGTCAAATGCACCATTTGTTTGCTCAAATACTTTTTTGCTGACCCGCAAGATTTCAGGAAAATAAGTGGTCTCAAATAATAAAGTATCTGTTTTATTGAAAGAACTAAGTTCGGAATCTGAAATATAAGTGGACAGTGATTGATTAAAATCCAATAGAATTGAATCGATTCCTGCTTTGAAATCACGCGATTCTGCATCCAGATAGACAATTCTGTATGTAGTGCCCATTGTATTTCCAGTGAGCACGACTTTTTCAGAAGTAGGTTCTAATCCTTTTTCAGCTGGTTTTTGCTTGTTTTCACGATACAAATAGACGATTGCTACTAAAAGAAAAAGGATGATAGAATAAATAATATTTTTATTCGCATTGCTACGCATAGAGGCTAATTTTTTTTGCGAATTTAAGTCTATTTTTTGAATTTTTGGGTTGATTGAACGATCAGTTGCAATAATATTGCACAGTAGAATTCGGAAAATCATTTATCTTTTTGCCTTGCTTGATTTTTCTATCTTTGTATCTATTGAACTTAAGAACATGAGAGAAGATTATTTAAGCGGAGATGATGAACATTTGAGTCCAAAGGACAAAGAGATTGAGAAAGCACTCCGTCCTCTGAGTTTTGATGATTTTACCGGTCAACATAAGATTGTTGAAAACTTGAAAATATTTGTCCTAGCCGCAAAGCGAAGACAGGAGCCTCTTGATCATGTATTGCTGCACGGCCCTCCTGGCTTGGGAAAAACTACTTTGAGTAATATTATTGCAAATGAACTTCAAGCAGGTATTAAAATCACTTCGGGGCCTGTTTTGGATAAACCTTCTGATTTGGCAGGTCTATTAACCAATCTTGAAGAGGGCGATGTGCTTTTTATTGATGAAATTCATAGACTCAATCCTATTGTTGAGGAATATTTATACTCCGCTATGGAGGATTTTAGGATCGATATCATGCTGGATTCTGGCCCAAATGCCCGTTCGGTGCAGATTTCATTGAGTCCATTTACTCTTATTGGAGCTACGACCAGATCAGGATTGCTCACTTCACCTTTGAGGGCAAGGTTTGGCATCAATTCACGATTGGAATATTATGATGCAAAGTTATTGACTGACATTGTGATCAGATCGGCTAGTATTCTTCAAACACCCATAGATGAAATTGCGGCATTTGAAATAGCAAGAAGGAGCCGTGGTACGCCTAGAATCGCAAACATGCTTCTTAGGAGAACCCGTGACTTTGCTGAAATCAAAGGCAATGGAACCATTACCTTGGAAATCGCAAAATTCGCACTGAATGCGCTCGATGTAGATGAAAATGGTCTAGATGAGATGGACAATAGAATCTTGATGACCATCATAGAAAAGTTCAAAGGTGGTCCAGTCGGATTAAGCACCATTGCTACTGCTTGTGGGGAAGAGGCGGAGACTATTGAGGAGGTTTACGAGCCATTTTTGATTCAAGAAGGGTACCTCAAACGTACTGCAAGAGGTAGGATGGCTACAGAATTGGCCTATAAGCATCTCAAAATCAAACCGAATTTTGGTAGTGAAACAGGAAGCTTATTTTCTTAATTAAAAAATTTATGTCAGCAATGACACCATTAAGGAAATAGAAAAGGGATATTTAAAATCCAGATATTAATTGACATTCGATATTCATGGAAATTGGTCTTGAAGTGATGTTTAAATCTTGTAAAATACATTCACTTGCGTGATAGCGGATAATCATCATATAAAATTATATGGATATCCGTTTTCTTACCAGTAGAATCTAAATAATTGAATTAACCTGTGATTTCGAACCAATATCAATAAATATCCAATATCTATTAGTATCAGTTTGCCAAAAAACAATCGTTTAATTGATTAGTGGCATGATTGCGGATAATCATATAAAATTAAATGAGTTTACTATATTCCAAAGACAAGTATGCCCAAATTATAAAAACCCAGGCCAAAAACCTGGGCTTTGACTTTTGTGGTATTTCCAAGGCTGGATTTTTGGAAGAGGAAGCGCCAAGGCTTGAGAATTGGCTCAATCAAAATTATCATGGCCAAATGGGTTATTTGGCAAACAATTTTGACAAAAGGCTCGATCCAACCAAGCTGGTTGATGGGGCAAAAACTGTGATAAGCTTGATTTACAATTATTATCCAGCAAAAAAATTGAGTGAAGATCCCCAGGATTACAAAATCGCAAAATATGCTTATGGCAAAGATTATCATTTTGTGATCAAAGACAAGTTGAGGGATTTTCTCCAAAAGCTAAACGAAGAAATAGGGGAAATTGGCGGAAGGGCTTTCGTAGATTCTGCGCCAGTAATGGAAAGACAATGGGCACAAAAATCCGGCTTGGGATGGACAGGAAAAAACAGCCTTTTGCTCAACCGCCAAATGGGAAGTTTTTTCTTTTTGGCAGAATTGATCATTGACTTGGAAGTTAGCCCAGATACTCCGATGGCAAAAGATTATTGTGGAACCTGTACAAAATGTATTGACGCTTGTCCCACAGATGCCATTGTCAAACCTGGCGTAGTGGATGGATCAAAATGTATTTCATATTTCACAATTGAGCTCAAGGATCAAATCCCCACAGAAGTGAAAGGTAAATTTGAAAATTGGGTTTTTGGATGTGATATCTGTCAAGATGTATGCCCTTGGAATAGATTTTCCAAACCACATGAGGAGCCCGCATTTTTGCCCCATCCAGAGTTGGAAGAATTCTCTGCGAAAGATTGGGAAGAAATAACTCAAGAAACTTTCAATAAAGTTTTTCAAAAATCAGCTGTAAAGAGGACCAAATTGGAAGGTTTGGCGAGGAATGTTTCTTTTGTGAAAACATAATGAGCATAAAAAAAGGCTCTATTTAGAGCCTTTTAGGTTTTTTAACCTGCGAGTTTGACAAAATATTTATTTAAAACTGGTTCGTAGTTACGAGAAAATGTCCTGTAACACCAGGCCCTAAATTCGCTGATCTCTGCTGGTAGGATCAGATTAAGGCTTTTTCTCAGCTCTTTTTCGAAGAGCGCTTTGTCAAAACTCACTTTCAATAAGATAGTCTTAACGTATTCTAGCATGGCTCAAAATGTATTAGGTTAAACAGAAACAATTTTAATACTGATACGATACTACCGATCGTTTGTTGCGTTTAAAATATAAAGTTAATTTGCGCTTATATTTGAAACGAACAACTTATGATTAGAACGACGGTCACTTGGGTTTTGGTATTTACTTTAAGCTTTATCTGTGCAAACATTCAAGCTCAGGAAGTAAAAATTGAACTTGGCCCCAGTGAAATAGCCTTGAATGAAAACTTCACTATTAAGGTAACGATTTCGGATGATAAAATCAAATCATACGATCAGTTTCCAGAGATCGTTGGGTTTCAAAAACAAGGCATTTCACAATCCTCATCCATGAACATTATCAATGGACAGATGAGTAGTACAAATAGCATTATCCAATATTATAGGCCGAGCCGAAAAGGTGATTTCACAGTTCCTGATTTTACAGTCAAAATCAACGGCAACGATTATCCTGCTTCTGGGAAAAACATCAGCGTAGTAGATGCCCGCTCTGCACAAAGACAAAGCAATGCTTTTGATCCATTTGATGAAATGTTTGGAAGATCGCGCGAAGAGCCTGAGTTCATCGAAATCGATGATGAGGCATTTTTTGCGACTTCTGTGGATAAGCCAGAAGTGTATATTGGTGAAGGCGTGAATGTAAGCTTGGCATTTTACATGGCTGAGGCAAATCAGGCACCATTCAGTTGGCATGAACCAGGGAGACAATTGGATGGGATCCTTAAGAAGCTAAAACCAAGCAATGCTTGGGAAGAAAATTTCAGTATCACTAGTATCCAGCCAGAAAGAGTTTCTATCAATGGTGAAAACTGGGTGAAGTATAAGGTATATGAAGCTACATTTTTCCCTTTCTCTGAAGGTGAAATCATCATACCTTCAATAGGATGGGAAATGATCAAATATAAAGTTGCCAAAAACCCAACATTCTTTGGAAGCAATAGACAGGAAGATTTCAAAACCTTTTATTCGGCAGCAAAATCAATTAAAGTGAAGCCTCTGCCGCCACATCCACTAAGAAATGAAGTAAGTGTAGGTGTATTCCAGTTGAGGGAAAACATCAAAGAACTTAATGCAGAAACTGGCGAGGGGATTACATACAATTTTGGGATTTCAGGTGAAGGAAATATCAATTCGGTTTCCAAGCCTAAGACGAAACAAATCCAAAAGCTCAACACCTACGATCCAAATGTAAGGCAACAAGTCAACCGGGGAATGGGAAAAGTCACAGGAATAAAAGAATTTAGCTATTACCTTACTGTCAATGAACCAGGAGAAGTCTCCTTGTCAGATCATTTTGAATGGATCTATTTCAATCCAAACTTAGCTAAGTATGATACACTCCGACCAAAAGCAGTGCTAAATATCACAGGAGAATCTAAGGTAAATCAAGCTATTTCCAATCAAAGACTGGGTGGAATTTATGATTTGATTGAAGTTGAGAACAATAAACTTTTAAACCAACGATATAAGTACTATTTTTCCATCTTTATCAATTTATTGTTGGCAGTATCAGTAATTCTATTGGCTGTCTTGATTATGAAAAAGCGGTAATGGGGAACTCATTTGGAAAACTATTTAGAATAAGCACCTTTGGTGAGTCTCACGGAAAAGGACTTGGTGTAATTATAGACGGATGTCCTGCTGGATTAGAAATCGACGAGGATTTTATCCGAAGTGAAATGCAGAGGAGAAAACCTGGACAATCCAAAATCACAACTCAAAGAAAAGAAGAGGATGAATTTCAGATTCTTTCAGGTGTATTTGAAGGGAAAAGCACTGGTACGCCCATAGGTTTGGTTATCATGAATACTGACCAAAAAAGTAAAGATTATGGTCATATAGCGGATAAATTCAGACCTTCCCATGCTGATTATACTTATCAAGAAAAATACGGAATAAGGGATTATAGAGGTGGTGGAAGAAGTAGTGCAAGGGAGACTTCTGCAAGAGTCGCCGCAGGAGCTATTGCAAAATTGCTATTGCAGCATTTTGGCATTAGCATTCAAGCTTATGTAAGTCAGGTTGGAGATTTGAAATTGGAAAAATCTTATCTAGAGCTAGACCTTACACAAACAGAAAAGAATATCATCAGATGTCCTGATCAAGAAATGGCAGATGAGATGATCAGCTTTATCGATCAGATCCGAAAATCTAGAGATACAGTTGGTGGTGTAGTTTCGTGCGTTATCAAGGGAGTTCCTCCAGGACTTGGTGAGCCGGTGTTTGACAGGCTGAATGCAGAACTTGGAAAGGCAATGCTAAGCATCAATGCTGTAAAAGGATTTGAATATGGAAGTGGATTTGAGGGAGTGAAAATGAGGGGTTCTGAGCACAATGACGCATTTTATAAAGAAGGGGACAAAGTAAGGACTCGTACGAATCATAGTGGAGGCATTCAAGGAGGTATCTCCAATGGTGAGGATATTTATTTTAAAGTTGCCTTCAAGCCCGTGGCTACTATTATGATAGATCAAGAGTCTGTAAATGAAGCAGGAGAATCAGTGACAGTTTCTGGAAAAGGGAGACATGACCCATGTGTTGTGCCAAGAGCAGTGCCGATTGTAGAAGCTATGGGAGCATTGGTTTTGGCGGATTATCTTTTGATTAGCAGAGCAAATAAGTTGTAAAAAATTAACCCAAATATTATGTTCAAAAAAATACCCTTACACACCCAGATTATTGCTGGTCTGGTTCTAGGCCTTGTTTTCGGATTGGTGATTGTGCAATTTGGAATTTCTCCGGATTTCACTGTTAATTATATCAAACCTGTAGGCACAATTTTTATCAATGCCTTAAAAATGATCGCAGTACCTTTGGTATTAGCGTCGTTGATAGTCGGTGTGGCAAATCTGGGAGATATATCTAAACTTTCGAGAATAGGAGGCAAGACGATTTTGGCATACTTGGTCACTACAGTCATTGCGATTACTTTGGGGTTGCTTTTAGTCAACTTTTTTGAACCTGGAGAGCAGTTGCCTCAAGAGACAAGGGATAAATTGATGCTTCAGTTTGATGCAGCTGCCGGCTCCAAAGCTAGCGATGCAGCAGCTATAAAAGAGGCCGGTCCTCTGCAGCCAATAGTAGATATCGTTCCTGAAAACCTTATCGCAGCAGCGGCAGATAATGGAAGTATGCTCCAAGTTGTGTTTTTTGCGATTATTGCTGGAATAGCACTCCTTCAAATTTCAAAAGATAAGGCCAAAACCTTTACTGATTTCTTTGATGCATTGAATGATGTCATTATCAAAATCGTGGAGTATATTATGATGATTGCACCTTATGGTGTGTTTGCCTTGATGGCGTCCTTGATAGTCGAGATAGCGGGAGAAAATCCCGAATCGGCAGTAGAATTACTTTTGGCATTGTTGAAATATACACTTGTAGTCATGGGAGGATTACTATTGATTATTGTTGGAGTTTATTCATTGATGCTCAAAGCATTTACAAAAATCCCTTTTTTAGACTTTATCAAAGCATTGAGACCTGCGATGTTATTGGGCTTTTCTACTTCATCAAGCTCTGCGACACTTCCTGTTACAATGAAGCTGGTAGAAGAAGAGTTGGGTGTTTCTGAAGAAGTGAGCAGTTTTGTATTACCACTTGGAGCTACGATCAATATGAATGGGACAAGCTTGTACCAAGCTGTGGCAGCAGTGTTTATTGCGCAAGCTTTGGGTATGGATTTGACTATTTCTCAGCAGCTGACGATTGTCCTTACTGCGACTTTGGCAGCTATTGGCTCTGCAGGTGTTCCTGGTGCAGGATTGATTATGTTGATTATTGTATTGGAGGCTATAGGTGTTCCTGGTGCAGGTGTTGCTCTGATTATCGCTCCTGATAGAATTTTGGATATGTTTAGGACAGTGGTGAATATTACTGGTGATGCAGCAGTTTGTGTGACAGTTGCATCCACAGAAGGTGAGATGCCAGCTAGACTAATTAGAGACTCTAATCCATTCACAGCTAACGTTGATGAGTTAGAAAGTTAAGAATCTGATTCAATAAATACATAAATTGATTTTCACAAAAAAAGCTGACTTGTAAACATGTCAGTTTTTTTTGTGAAAAAATGAGTGAAACAAAGCAGTGATAACTGGCTAGCTATTTAAGAATTGTGTAAGTTTTTTCACCTAAAACAAAATTTATTTGAGTTTGATTAGATTGGCTATCAGAATTGTTTGTAACTTTGGCGTGCAAATAGGGTTACCTAACCAAATTTGCTATGAACCGAAATTCAAATAAATTCCTCTTTGAAGCGCTCACATACGATGACGTGCTACTTGTCCCAGGATACTCAGAAGTCCTCCCGCGCGACACCAATACTTCCACCCAACTTACTAAGAACATCAGACTAAATATCCCTTTAGTTTCGGCTGCTATGGACACTGTCACAGAAGCTGAATTGGCTATTGCCATTGCACTGGAGGGCGGACTTGGTTTTATTCACAAAAACATGTCCATCGAAAAGCAAGCTGCCCAAGTAAGAAAAGTGAAGCGTTCGCAGTCAGGAATGATTTTGGATCCAATTACCCTTCACATCGATTCCAAAGTAAGAGATGCTGAGAAAATCATGACGGAATACCACATTGGAGGAATTCCTGTGGTTGATGAAAACCGTCTTTTGATGGGGATCATTACAAATAGGGATTTGAGATTTATCAAAGATCCTAACAGAGATATCAAAAGTATCATGACCAAAGAAAATCTGATAACGGCAAAAGCTGGGATTACTTTGGAGCAGGCAGAGGAGATTCTTCAAGAATTCAAAATTGAGAAGCTACCAATCATCGATGATGAAAATAAGCTAACAGGATTGATCACTTACAAAGATATTCTTAAAAGAAGAGACAAACCACATGCATGTAAAGATGAATATGGCAGGTTGAGAGTTGGTGCTGCCGTTGGGGTCACTGCGGATATTGTAGAACGTGTAGAAGCATTGAAAAATGCTGGTGTAGATGTAGTTTCGATCGATACCGCACATGGTCATTCAAAAGGTGTTATAGAAACCTGTAGAAGAATAAAGGATGCATTTCCAGATCTTGATGTGATCGTTGGTAATATTGCTACACCTGAAGCTGCTATTGCTTTGGCAGATGCAGGGGCAGATGCTGTGAAAGTCGGTGTTGGTCCAGGTAGTATTTGTACGACAAGAGTGATTGCAGGGGTTGGTGTTCCTCAGCTTTCAGCTGTTTTTGAATGTGCTGAAGCGCTAAAAGGCAGAAATGTCCCTGTAATAGCAGATGGTGGTATCAGATATTCTGGAGATTTGGTAAAAGCAATCGCCGCTGGAGGAAGTTCTATCATGATAGGTTCCCTATTGGCTGGTACTGAAGAAGCTCCAGGGGAAATGATCATTTTCGAGGGAAGAAAATTCAAATCTTATAGAGGAATGGGTTCTCTTGAAGCAATGGAATCTGGTTCAAAAGACAGGTATTTCCAAGATGCAGAAGATAATATCAAGAAATTAGTTCCAGAAGGCATCGTCGGTAGAGTGGCATACAAAGGCTTAGTTCAAGAAGTTCTTTACCAGTTAGTCGGTGGACTTCAGGCTGGAATGGGATATTGTGGTACCAAAACAATCGAAGATCTACAGGAAAATGGAAAGTTTGTAAAAATAACTGCTGCTGGAGTGAAAGAGTCACATCCTCACGATATCAGCATCACAAGAGAGGCTCCAAACTATTCTGCTAAAATGTAATTTATCTCAATTATTGGCTGCCCATTGTCAATAGAGTTTTTGAAAAAAAATATAATGAGTATCCTCAGTATTGCACGTCGGTTGAGAAGAGGTTTTATGTGTTGCTGATTCTCGGCAATGGACAATTGTCAACAGGCCCTCATCTTCAAACATTCTATTGATTGGCTAGGTGCCAGAAAGTGGATAAACATAAAAATTAGAAAGCCGATGGAACAGATCCATCGGCTTTTTTATTATCCGGAATGACACAAGTAGGTGGGTTTTTCAATAAAATCATACGGGTAATCGTCATTAGTCGATTTGTTAATATTGCATTAATTGACTTAATATTAATCAATTTTTTTGGCTACTATTAAGAAAGCGAGATTTGTACAATTGCCACTGAGTTAGGGGCGTAGCCCTGAATTCTTTGTTGTCGCCAAATTATTTCCAACTCCATATCCATTCAGATTGCAGGGCTACGCCCCTGAAATTTGAATTGATGCTGATTTTCTACTAAGAAATGTGGGCTAGCGCCCCCTTTGAGATCTATGCCTAAATCTTTGGATTTTCTTCGGCCAAATGATGCTTTTGAAGACTATTGATTTATTAGAAATGGGATGACGATTTCCGTTTTTTTTTAACCCATTCCTAGAAAATTTAGGTTGCAAAAAATGCTACAAGTTAGGGGCGTAGCCCTTTCTTCTTCGTAGAAACAATAGCTAGATTAAACCCAGAGGGGCGTAGCCCTGAATTCTTATAAAAAAAGGTGTTTCAAAATAAAAAGGCCTCCCAAAATATCAAGTATGGGAGGCCTTTTTCAAAATTGTATTAAAATCTTACTACCAAATTTATTTAGCTGGAAATCTTTGTACTTCAAGTAAATTCTCTTTTGTCAAATATGCTTTTGCCGCGGATTGGATCCTTTCAGGAGTGACAGCGTCAATAGAAGCCTTACCTTCCAAGATCACTTCCCAGGGAAGGTCATAATTCCTAACTGATGACATTTGGGAATTCCAGAAAAAGTTACGTTTTAAATTCTCTTCATAAGCGATTCTTCTTTTTTCCTTCACTTTATTGAGATCTTCTTCAGTAGGTCCGTTTTCTTGGATTTTCTTCACTTCAGCCCAAGCTGCATCTGTCAATTTTTGCACCATATCTGGGCTGCAAGGGAATTGTATAGAGAATCTGAAATTGCCAACAGGTTCGATACCCATACTACCACTTGCACCGACTCCATATACACCACCGATTTCTTCTCGGAGGTTCTCGATTAGCTTGATGGTCAATATTTCACCGAGATACCCAATATCAGCAGCTTTTTTACGGTCATAATCTGTTTCTCCTGAGAAATACATGATCACTTGACTTTTCTCGTCAGTACCTACTTCAATCCTTTCAGTTTTGCCTTTTGGCGGTCTTATTCCAAGGTCAACAAAATCTTCTTTATTGTTGGGATCTCCAGGAAGGCTTGCGATGTATTGCTCTAGAAGAGGTATAAAAGTCTTGGTGTCAATATTGCCAGTGAAAAAGAATTCAAAATTAGCTGCATTTGAAAACCTTTCTTTGAAGATCTCCAAACCTCTATCTACGTTCAGTTTATCATAATCTGCTGGATCTAGAATCCCAAGTGCTCTCGGATTTCCATCTGCAATGATTTTGTTCAATTGCTTTGAAAACTGATAGTCTGGATTCGCTTCTGCACTTTCCAATTGTGATTTTTGATTTGCTTTATATACTTCATAGAGCTCAAGGTCTTTTCTTGGTTTGGTAAAGTATAAATGAATCAATTGGAAAGCCGTTTCTAGATCTTTTGGCGAAGCAATACCAGAGATAGTTTGGTTATAGGTTCCAATATTTGGAGTGATTGAAACTGTTTTTCCAGAAAGAACTTTTCTCAAGTCTGTTGGTGAAAAATCACCCACTCCCATTACATTGACCATTACCGCTGCATTGCTGGCATTTAGGTGATCTTCCAAAGAATAGAGCGAAGAACCTCCTTTAGAAGATGCTGAAATCAGGATTTCATCATTTTTGAAGTCGGTCGATTTGATAAATACTTTCGCACCATTGGACAATGTGAGTTCTTGCACATCTACATTACTAATGGAATTATTGGATGTTACTTTGCCAGCAGCAGGTAGATCGGTGATCAAGTCTTCTGCAAGTAGTTTTTCTTCGTAAGGTGTAAGTTGAATATGCTCTATTGCATCAAATAATGCCAATACAGTTTCTTCTGTTGGAAGATTCTCTTTTTCTTTTTCGGGAGCAATGATTACAACAACTCGATTTTCGTCTTTCACAAGCTCTTTCGCCAATGCATTGATTTCTTCTACGGTGATTTTAGGGAGAGTTTCTTTGTAGAATTCATACCTCCAATCTTGGCTCTCAGCAAACCTTCCGCTGAGAAAGTGAGAAACATACCTTCCTACAATCGAACCCGACTCCGCCTTATCCATCTCTTTGGCTGCTCTTTCGGCACTGTTTAGGATTGTTTTCTTTACCCTTTCCAATTCTTGCTCAGTAAATCCAAATTGAGCAACTCTTTCATTTTCTTGGATCAGCGCAGTAAGTCCTGCGTCAATTTTTCCTGGAACGACAGCTGCAGAAGCAGAAAAATAATCCATTTCTCGGACAAAATTCCCATAACCAGTTCCCGCATAGATAAAAGGAGCATCAGGTTTCTGTCTGATTTCATCCAATCTTTGGTTGAGCATTCCACTATACAACGAACGTTTTATGGTGTTTTTATAATCTTCTTTTGTCTCTGTAGGCTGAGCCTGATGCTTATAGTAAAGCTGGAGTTGGATCCCTGGAGCTTCTGCATCTGTTGCTATTGTCACAAAGGTTTCTTCATGTGATGGAACAGGAAAGCTTTCACGTGGCTTTGCATTTGCAGGGTTTTCCATTTCTCCAAAAAACTCCTTGATCAGAGCTTCCAATTTATCAGGATCCTCATCACCAACTGCTATGACAGCCATCAAATCAGGTCTGTACCAGTCTCTATAGAATCTTCTGATAGTTTCATATTCAAAATTTTCCACAATCTCCATTTTGCCTATTGGCAATCTATCTGCATACTTACTTTCATGGAGAAGTACTGGTAAGTATTGATCTCTGATTCTTTGGGAATATCCCTGACCTGTTCTCCATTCTTCTACAATAATCCCTCTTTCTCCATCTATATCCTCTTCCTCCATCAGCACACCATTTGCCCAGTCAGCAAGGACTAGAAATCCTTTTCTTAAAATTTCCTCATCTTCTGATGGAATTGGCAAAATATACACCGTCTCATCAAAACCTGTATATGCATTCAGATCCCCACCAAAGGAAACGCCTATCGACTGTAGATAGCTTACGAGTTCATTTTTCTCGAAATTCTTGCTTCCATTGAAAGCCATGTGCTCTGTAAAATGGGCTAGTCCTGCCTGATCATCATCTTCGAGAATTGATCCTACATTTACAGCGAGTCTCAATTCCACCTTTTTTTCTGGTTTAGGATTTTGTTGGACATAATATGTCAAGCCATTTTCTAGCTTCCCTTTTCTGACTCTTTTGTCCAAAGGAACTTTTTCGTTGTCTTGAGCAAGCACTGTAATAGTACACCCAAGCCAAAAAGCCATTAAAACAATGATTCTTGAATTTCTCATTTTCATATTTTTATTTACCGCTTTGTAATCTAACAAAAATATTTTAGTTCATTATTATCCAATTCTTAAATCTTCCTAATGATGATGGTATGGTTCATTTCTTAAAATAGTAAATGCCCGGTAAAGTTGTTCGATAAAAAACACACGAACCATCTGATGGGAAAAAGTCATTTTTGAAAGAGATAGCTTACTGTTTGCCCTCTGGTAGACAGCATCAGAGAATCCATAAGGACCTCCGATTACAAACACGAGTTGCTTCAATCCTGAGTTCATCTTTTTTTGGACAATATCTGAAAAGTCAACTGACCCATATTGTTTTCCATTTTCATCTAGCAATACTAGATCGTCAGAAGTTTGGAGTTTTTTCAGAATCAATTCTCCTTCCTTTTCCTTTTGGGAATCCTCAGAAAGACTTTTTGTATTTTTCAGATCTTGGATTATTTCCAATTCAAATTTGATATAAAATCCAAGACGCTTAATGTATTCCTCAATTAGGGATTGAATTTCCTTGCTGTCTGTTTTGCCAACAGCTATTAATTTGATTTGCATAAAACAAATTTAACTCTGAGAATTCAGCTATAAAAGAGAAAACTGTTTAATATGAAACAATGCAAAATGGACTTTATTAAGAAAAACTAGTACCGTTCGTGTAATTTTTTACTATATAACTACTATGAATGGATGTTAATTGTACACCAATACGTAGAATTTGTTTATGAAGAATTATGTTGAAGTTAGACATAAATAATTGACAAACAATATAGTATACAATGGACTTATATACCTACATAAACCAAAACTATCATTTATATGAAAAATTTTCTCACAATTGCAATGATGATTGCCTTTTTTGTAACATCATCATTCACTGTCAACAAAAACGCCACAACTTTCAATGTTGATAACGATATTGTTGACTTAGCTGTCCAAACTGAATTCTTGTCTACCTTGGTAGCTGCTGTAAAAGCAGGCGACCTTGTTGATGTATTGAAAGGTGATGGACCATTTACAGTATTTGCACCTACAAATGATGCTTTCGCAAAATTACCTGCTGGCACAATTGAAAATTTGTTGAAGCCCGAAAACAAATCTCAATTAGTAGCGATACTAACCTACCATGTAGTAGCTGGAAAAGTGTATTCCAAAGATCTATCTGATGGAATGGCTGCCAAAACAGTACAAGGTGCTGAAGTTAAAATTTCCTTGAAAGACGGAAAAGCAATGGTAAACAATGCAAATGTAACTACTGCTGATATCGAAGCTTCCAATGGTGTAGTTCACGTAATCGATTCTGTGATTTTGCCTCCAATGTAATTGGATAAACAATCAACAAAAAAACCTCGCAGAGCAATCAGCGAGGTTTTTTTTGTTTTGTCTAGTTTTTAATAAGCATTATCTCTATTGTAGACTAACTCAATTACGGTCTTAATACAGATGTTCAAATCCATCCAAATAGACCAGTTTTGAATATAGAAAGAGTCTAGCCTAACTCTGGATCTGATTTGTCGTAAGTTCTCAATTTCTCCTCGATAGCCTTTTACTTGCGCTAATCCTGTAATGCCAGGTTTGATCTTATGACGTGAATTATATTTTTCAACCTGCATTTGGAATGTCTGATTCATTGGGATGGTATGCGGCCTAGGGCCAACAATCGACATATTACCTATAAATACATTCAAAAACTGTGGCATTTCGTCCAAAGAAGAGTTTCTCAAAAAGGCTCCAATTTTTGTTACACGAGGGTCATTTCTTGTAGCTTGCTTTGTGTCTGCATAATCGTTAGGAGTCATTGACCTGAACTTCAGACATTTGAATACATTGTTGTTTACTCCATTTCTATCTTGAACAAAGAAAATCGGACCTTTGGATTCAAGCTTGATCAAAAAACCAACCAAAGGAACCATCCAACTTAAAATGAAAACTATAACAAAAAGTGAAAAAGCAATATCAAAAGCCCTTTTCAAAACTCTATTCATGAAATTGTCTAGAGGAATGTCGTTGACATTGATAACAAAAAACTCTCCGTACTTTGAGAAAGACAAGTTTTTCTCTAGTTGTAGGTTACCATTTGGAATTACTTTCACTTTGATATACTTATCATCAGCATAGTCCATTACCTTCTTGATTATGCTGACATCCAAATTCTCGCTAACATAAATCAAATCAAGGTCTAACGCACCTGCTTCATCAAAAAACTTCTCAATTGCCCCCTTAGTGCTCAGATCATTTGCATCTAAATCATCATAAAAACCTATGAAATTGATACCAAAATCTCTTCTTTGCCTAAATACTTTTGCCAATTTGCTACTTGCTCCGCTTTTCCCTAGGATTACGGCATTTCTATAGTTTTTCCCTTGAATTCTGTATTGCTTTAGTGCAAGGTGAACACCAACTCTATACAACCCCAAAAATAAAACCAAGTTGATAGCTACACCAATTAAGAAAAAAATACCTAACGGATGCTCTTGCGTAGGAACCCAAAAAATAGACATTAATCCCAAAAGCCATATCAGTGATTCTGGTAATTGCTTTAAGGTATACCCAACTTCTGTAGTCCTTCCAATCTTGTAGTCTTTTCTACCAACAGAAATTAATAGCCAGAAAAGAAGAAAATAACCATACAACGCAAGGTTGATGTTTGGGTAATCGATGAAATACACGAAAAGAGCTGCCGTGACGGTAAGCCCTATCGCGAGTGTTAAAAGATCCCCAATAACAAAAAGCCAAGGGAAGTATTTGTGAAAACGTCTTTTCATAAAAATTTTTAATCCTTTAACTATTTACGTAAATAGTTAGTGGATAGATTATTCTTGTTTACCTATTATTCGAATATTAACTTCGAATAATTAAATTTGATCGTAAAATTAAAAAAGTTTTACATAGCAGTGTTACATTTGAAGCAATAAATTTTTTAATCTTGTATTTACCAATTTAAAAGTAAAAGGCCACAAAGCCCATGTTTAAATTTAAAAACCTATTGAGTACTTCTGCTAATCCTGAATCTATCGGGTATAAGTTCAGAAATAGACGCTTTATTGTATTTGAAACTTTGATCGAAAAGAATTTTGACAAAAACACGAAGTTAAAGATCTTAGATGTAGGTGGTGCATCATATTTTTGGAGCGATAAAGATTTCTTGGAGAAATATGATGTAGAAATCACTATGTTAAATTTAGACGTAGTAGAATCAGGACATCCCAAGCTGAAATCGGTAAAAGGAGATGCAACGGATTTATCCGAATATCAAAATGATTCTTTTGACTTGGTATTTTCAAACTCAGTAATCGAGCACCTTTATACTTGGGAAAACCAGATAAAAATGGCCAAAGAATGTGTCCGAGTAGGCAAATAACATTTCGTTCAGACTCCAAACAAACACTTTTTTGTAGAAGCTCATTATACAAAATAGGGAATATCCAAAAGGTAATTATAACTATGGAGACCAATACATACGACAAAACAATTACAACCAGAAAATGTACAATACCCAACAAAAGTCAAAAACAGATATACAATGTTCTCCAAACCAAGTACCAGCCATTTCCCAAAAGAAAATCCCTAGTACACAAATCGGAAATTGAAAAAAAATGAAACTCCTAAAAAACAGCTAGTTCTGAGCGGTTAACTGCAATGTGGTTAAAGAAATGAAAGGGCTATAATCATATTATCTTATTTTAGTCGGAAGACAGTAATTAAAATCACAAATATTATTGGTTTAATTTTTTTTATAAGTAAATTTAGATCGTAAACTACATTTTTATTAACCTTTTAAATTTAAAATTATGAAAATAAGATTAACTTATTATGTTTTGATTGTATTTGCAATATTTTCATGTGATACATTAGAAATAAAAGATCCGATTTCTGATTATGATTTAGAGTCAGAGATCAATATCGTAGAAAAAGATGCCGATCTAAAAAGATTTTTAGATGAAAACGGTTTTTTTAATGCCAAAGTTTTTGATGTGGGTGAGTTTTATCTTATCGATAATTGTCATTCTGTAGAAAAAGATGCTCTAAGAAATGGAGATTATTTTCTAAAATCAAACCCAAATGCTCAAGCAGTGACAAATAATTTAGTAAGTGGTAATTTTTTTAGTTTCAGGACAATTAGAATTAGGGTTGATGATTCTACTATGCCATTTGGAGGTATTCATGATTGGCGTCCTGAAATTACTCAAGCTATAAATGATCTGAATTCAGTAAGAAATTTTAGGTTAAGATTCGAATTAGTTAGTGATGGTAATTTTGATATCCTAGTTAGAAGGGAGCCTTTTAATTTTATTGAAGATAGAGATTTAAGAATACGTGTAATTGCATCTGCTGGTTTCCCAACAAATGGTAATCCAGGATCAATTATTCGAATTAACACTCTTTGGGGTTTCGGGCTTAACACAGGTATGAAAAGGAATAATATGGTGCATGAAATTGGTCATACAATAGGATTTAGACATACAAACTGGAACTTATCTCCAAATATAGAGCCTTCTGGAGCTAGTGGAGCTAATACTATTCCTGCTACATATTCAAACGATCCTCAATCCGTAATGAATAAGGGAACTGCCCTAAATGTATGGTCTGGATTTTCTTTGAATGATATAGTTTCATTTAGAACTATATACCCTTTCAATAATCAGGAAAAACCTTTGTACACATTTTTTCGCGCTGTCCCCAATTTTAATGGAATATTTAGGCATTGGTGGACAGGAAATTGGTTAGAAGGTACTAGTATCATTACCAATAACCAAAACTTCTTGCCATCAGGTGTAACAGGTTTTATATATAACAATCCCCAACAAGGATCTACGCCACTTTATCGACATTATTCTGCTGGGATGGATTCATACTATTTATCTACCAATTCTTCTGAACAAGGTTTTATTAATAGTACTGTTATTGGTCATGCTTATAATTCACCAGGTCAAGGAAGAATTCCAGTCTATTTATGGTTTCACCCTAATGAAGGTCATTATATCAGTACAAATCAAAATGACGCTCGTATATCTGGATCTGGTTGGGTAGGTGGTAATGTATCATTTTATGTGGAAGGCTGGTTTTAATCAAATACAAATTAGTTTTTTCACTAAAAGCTAAACTAGCTTTAAATTCACTTTGCTGAGGTTAAATAATTTTCAGTGTGAATAACACAAAATTCACACTGAATAGGTTCTTTTAAAGCTTCTTTATACAATCTTAAATATAAATATGTAGTGGAAGCCCCAAGTTTTGCTTTTTAGCATTTTTGGGGTTTTCTTTTTTTAGATAACAAAAGAAAATACCAATAAAAACATTTGTAAACTTGGATTTCCCTAAGCCTAATTTGTTCAAGTATTAATCTAAAGGTAAAGTATATAATTTAGTCTTATGGTTGATTTTGTTTTATAAATTCAAGAAAAATACCTTAGCATGGATTACCTATCAGTTTTTCTGAAAAAGAAAATTTAAGTTAATACATTTAAATTTTAAAGCAAAATTCAGATCATGTCAATGAACAGATTGAAATCCTCATTTTTTCTATAAAAAGAATAATTTCTGAATAGAAATAGATCGAAGGCATGACAAAGTCTTATAAGCTCACAATCTTTGAAGTGCTTGACTATTCAATCTTCTTCTCCATCAATTCATAGATAAAATAACACTGATAGTCTTTTTCATACTCATGCAATTCAGCTTGGTCACCATATTGAAGATATCTATTTTGACCAACATTGAGCAAAATTTTGCCAGGTAAAGTCCATTCTATAGGTTTCCCTATTTGCTTTCCATCTTTGATATGGAAGTAATACTTTTTCCTTGAATTTGCTTCAAGCTCACGTTGCTCCTCACTTGGATTTTCAAAAACAGTATTCGGATCAGAACCTGTTCTATATCCAATCAACATCTCATCACCAAAACCTACAGCCTCAAAAAATGCTCCACCAAATCTATTGTTATTCCCTCGATGTTCTTGCACAGTAGCTCTTGTAGCTTCTTCCAATGGAACTGTAATCAATTTATTGGGAGCAATTCTCTCCAAGTTGATTTTATTCACAATCTTAAAATTGTCATTGGGATCCATTTGATACACAATAGAATCACCATACATGATACTTGAAATGTAGGTAGAGTTCAAATCTGAAAAGTAAATAGGATTATCTAAAAACGGAATAAAAACGCCTTGCTTGAAGGCACTGCTTCCATCAATTTTCCCTCCCTTTTTGATTTCGCCTGTTTTGGCATTCTGCAAATGAACCATATTTAGGGTATCAAAATAATCAACTGGATAGGTTTGTAGAAATGCATCATTCATATTCACCACAGCAGAAATGGCACCATCTGTGGTCTTGAAAGTGCTAAGGTTATCCCTTGTAAAATTCATCAATCTAAATCTAATCCCTTGCTCAAAAGTAAAGCTTCTTTGAACTTTCAGATTCAAGTCATATACAAATGTACTTCCGTCGGTGACCACCATAATCTCATCCCCAACAAACCCCACTCTTGCGGTAACTAGACCAAATGCATCTGGTCCCTCGGCTAAGGTATTCTCTGCTACTATTTCTCCTTCTTTGTCAATGATGATAAATCTACCCTCCAT
Organism: Belliella alkalica; assembly: GCF_022549785.1. GTDB lineage: Bacteria > Bacteroidota > Bacteroidia > Cytophagales > Cyclobacteriaceae > Belliella > Belliella alkalica. The sequence goes on along the minus strand of NZ_JAKZGO010000004.1, from coordinate 29,382 downwards.
ACTCATCTGAGGGATTATCAAATACAATTCTTTTTCGTGGTGATAGTCCAGTATATGAACTGTCTTCAAAATATCGATGACGACCGAATCAACTTTGACAAATTCGAATTCTTTATCTAGATCAGAAATCTTGTTATTGGAATCACAGGAAAAGACAATTAGGCTAATGCTTAGAATATAAATTAGTTGTTTCATATCGGCAAAAATTTTTCTTCAATATAATTGTTTATTTAGTTGAAAAAAAATCCCTATAGATATTCTCAAAAAATCCTCGGGGCTTCCGTGTGAAATTCAGATATTAGCATATCTATCACTCATCTGTTCAAAATACCTAAACCAAACATTATGAAACACATTCTCACAACGCTAATTCTAAGCATTTCAATTTTCTCATTTGCCCATGCCCAGACCCAGCCGATACTCAATCTGGAAAAAGCCACAAAAATTGCCGATGCTGCTCAAGAGAAAGCGATTTCTGAAAGCTGGAATGTGGTCATTTCGATTCTTGATCAAGGAGGAAATCTGATCTTGCTTAGAAGAATGGATGGTACACAAATAGGAAGTATAGAAATCGCCCAACTCAAAGCCAAAACAGCCTTTGAATTCAAACGTTCGACAAAAATCTTCGAAGATATGATCAAAGGAGGGGCGGTTCACCTGACTACCATGCCGATCACGGCTGTAGAAGGAGGACTTCCAATCTTCCAAGATGATGTCATCATTGGATCCATTGGCATATCTGGAGTGACTTCTGCACAAGATGGGATTATCGCAGAAGCAGCCTTGAAAGCTACTGGATTTATGTAAGAATTTTGATAATACCTGAATGCTCTGGATATTTTGCCAAAAGCTCTTCACAAGAAAACAGTCTAAAATCTTCAAAATCAAAACCAGGAGATACTACACAAGAGACTAGTGCATATGAATCATGCTGATCTACTGTAGATCCAAAAATCACCCCAGCAGGCACCATCTGTTGGGGTCTGTTATTCTCACATACAGGGCCGATTTTGATTTTTTCATATTGACCATTTTCATCGATCACATGTACTGTCAATGGAGACCCTTCATGATAAAACCACATTTCATCACTTTTGATTTGATGAAATTTGGAAACATTCTCAGAAGTCAACAAAAAGTAAATTGAAGTCACAGTACTTCGCTCTCCAGAAGGTGTACCAATTCCTAATTCAGATCTGTAGATCTCTTTATAATATCCTCCTTCTGGATGTGGTATTAAGCCTAATTCAGCAACCAATTCTTTGATTCTTCTTTGTATCATCCGTATATCTCAATAATCTTATCCACGATTCTCCCTGCCGTCTTGCCATCCCAAAGTGGGATTCCTTTATAGGTTTTCCATTCGCCACGCATCAACTTTTCAAGATATGGCGCTAGATTTTGGGGATTTGTCCCAACCAATTCATTGGTCCCCAAATGAATGGTTTCGGCACGCTCGGTATTGTCTCTCAAAGTCAAACAGGGTACGTTCATTACACTTGCCTCCTCGGTGATTCCGCCTGAATCTGTAATCACAGCAAAGGCATTTTCCACCAAATAATTAAACTCCAAATAAGCCAAGGGGTCAACTAGGTGTAAGTTTGAATAGGAAATCCCAAGCTTTTCCAAGCTTTTGGCAGTTCTCGGGTGAACAGGGAAAATAATCGGCATCCCATTGGTACCTTCTATAATTGCATCAATCATTGCCTTGAGCTGTCCCTCTTGATCTACATTCGCAGGACGGTGCATGGTGAGGACAAAGTATTTCTTCGCTTCCAAAACATCGAAAATTTCACCTTTCGGCTTTTGGAATTTTGACCTATTTGTCAACAAGGTGTCGATCATGGTATTGCCGACATAATGGATCTTTTCTTTTGCAAAGCCAGCTTGGAGAAGATTTTCATTGGCAATTTCTGATGTGGTGAAAAAATGGTCTGAAATACTGTCTGTCACCATCCGATTGATTTCTTCTGGCATTGTCAAATCTCCAGACCGAATCCCTCCTTCGACATGTGCTACATCTAAGCAAAGCTTCTTGGCAGTGATCGAACATGCAAGGGTAGAGGTCACATCACCTACCACTATCACCAAATCTGGTTTATTCGCAAACAATTCCTTTTCAAAGGCAATCATCACTGCAGCAGTTTGCTCAGCTTGTGTCCCTCCTCCAGCGGCAAGGTTCGTGTCGGGTTCAGGTATATTCAATTGATCAAAAAAGTCACCCGACATCTTTTTATCGTAATGCTGCCCAGTATGGACAAGCCTAAATGATAATTGGGAACCTTTATTTATTTCAGCTTGAATGGCGTGTATGATAGGTGCAATTTTCATGAAATTTGGCCTAGCACCTGCCACCAAAGTTATTTTGATCATAGAAGGGTTGATAAATATTGAATGGCTAAATTAACTATAATTGGCAGGAGGACAAATTCATAAATCATCTATTCTCTCTTGAAAATAAGACGTTTTGCATATTTATTTCGTTTATTTGTAGATTATTAAAATACCATACCTTCATCCAATCCACTTGAAGGACAAAAACATTGACGAAATGACTACCAATTTCAAAAAAACGCTTCCAATTTACTTTTTGGGATTTTTTCTTCTGACGGCGCTAAATTCATGTGAAGATGAATTGGTTGGTGAAACCCAAATCTACTCCAATGACTTTAACCAGTTAGATTTGAGGAATTTCAACAACTCTAGACTCTTTGTCTTCGAAAACGATACAATCATGGGCTTTTACCACAACGAGGAAGTTTGGGTCAAGCTATATGACATACCGCCTCACAATGCCATAAAAATCACAATTGACGTTTTAGCTCATGATTCATGGGATGGGAATCTTGATGATGGCGTTTCTGGACCAGATTATTGGTATTTTAAAATAGACGATGAAGAAGTATATAGAACTACCTTTTCAAATAGCGTTTGTGTTTCTACCTATTGCTTAAGGCAATCTTATCCTGATGAATTTTTCAAGCAAAACTTCCCTAAAGAAGGTGCTATAGCAACAAATCTACCTGGACTCTGCAGCTTGGCAGGAGTTCCAAATAGAACTACAAAATATTCTATAACCAAGACTTATAGACATTTTAAGGATAGCCTGAAAATCACAATGGGGGACGAGTTGATGCAAACAAATGCATTTAGCCCTCTCTGCGACGAAAGCTGGTCTATCTCAAAAATTGAAGTTAGTGCTCTTACTGTTAGATAATTGAATTAGAATTATGAAAAATTTACTAAAACTCAATGTATTCCTACTTTTGGCACTTACAACTTTTGAAAATGTAGCGCAAACCCTTCCTATCAGTACACTTGGGATGGAAGAATATTTGAGAAGAAAACAACTTTTGGGAGAAGTAGATCGCTTTAGTTCTTTTACGATAAGACCACTTTATCCAGCTCAGGCATTTGATACTAATACAGGTATAGATATAGATAATAGTTTTCAAGATTTTGACACATCGGAGATCAACATGAGATTCGGAGACAAAAATCAAGGTACCTTCATGCTCATGCCATTTACAATTATGAATCAATACAATTCAGATTTGACATTTGGACAAAATGATGGCGCAATGATTCCAAATAAAGGTATGCAATCGATGATTAGCATGGGAGTATTTGCAAGTTATGGTATTTTTAGTCTTCAGTTTCAACCAGAAATTGTTTTAGCTCAAAACAAAGATTTTATTGGCTTTCCAATCGAGCATCAATCCACAATTTTGTATTACTATGAATATCTTAATAGAATTGATATGCCTGAGAGATTTGGCACCTTGCCATATAGAAAATTTCTTCCAGGACAATCAAGTATAAGAATCAACCCAGGAAGCTTTTCTATAGGATTATCGACTGAAAACCTTTGGTGGGGCCCTGCAAAAAGGTCTTCTCTGATACTAAGCAACAATGCTCCAGGATTTGCACATTTTACAGTCAACACCAGGAAGCCTGTGAAAACTGCCGTTGGGCATTTTGAAGGTCAAGTCATCGCTGGACACCTCAGTAGTACTGACTACGAATTACCTCACCAAGATTATATTTTTCAGCAAAACAATGTATTCATACCAAAACGAGAAAATGGAGATCGCTATCTATCAGGCTTGATATTGACCTATCAGCCAAAGTGGGTGCCTGGACTTTCTTTGGGATATGCCTCCACAAATCACATGTATAGGAGTGATATGGACGAGCTAAAAGACTATTTACCTGTATTCAATGGTGAAAAAAGACTCAATAGTATTGACAATTCTAAAAGAGAGCAGAGGCAACAATTTAGCTCAGGTTTCTTTCGATGGGTAACTCCAGAGGGACATTTTGAATTTTATGGCGAATACGGAACCAATGGCAATAGTAGGAGATTGAAGGAGTTTTTTGTGACTCCTGAAAGAAACCGAGGATTTACATTTGGCTTTAGCAATATGTTTCCTCTTACTAAAAAGGATCAATACATTCAGCTTAGTGCTGAGATGACTCAAACTGGACAGACTATTAGAGAAAGTATAAGAGACCTCGATACATGGTATATTCACGATCACGTAAGACACGGCTATACCCACCAAGGTCAGGTGTTGGGTATGGGCTATGGTCCAGCAGCAAATGTTAATTGGCTAGAAGTAAGTTGGGTGAAAAACTACAATAGAATAGGTTTTCAATTTGAAAGAATTGTATACAACAATGACTTCTATTATTTCCGAATGGAAACATCCAAAGATTGGAGAAACAAATATATAGATCTAGTACCAGGTCTTGTTGCTGATTGGAGATTTGGAAATCTCCTTCTTAGTGGAAGCGTACAGTATGTGAATACATTAAACTATAAGTGGTATCTCGAAAATGATCCGGATTTCTATTTCGTACCTGGAGATGATCGAAAAACTGTAATGGGAAGAATTGGCATTTCTTACATTTTAAAATAAGATCATAAAACTTCATTCAAGCCAAAATAAAAGGCTCTTTGATCTCCAAATGCAATGTCAATCCTGATATTCAACCCTTCAGGATTTAACTTGTATCTAAAACCGATTCCTCCACCATATTTCATCCGACTAAGAGCAAATTGACTTGGAGTACTAGCCACTTGACCTGCACTTCCAAAAAAAACCATCCCGAAATTTCTGTAAATCGGCACTCTATACTCTGCTTGATGCACTACAGCATGACGATCTCTATACCTGCCCTCAAAGTACCCACGCATCAAATCACTTCCCCCTATCAAGGAAATATGCTGAAAAGGTGGATTTCCTGTCGTAAAACTCCAATAACTCTGAACTGCCAAAACCTGGCTCTTGAATGGATTGAGGAATTTTCTGAGGTCTAGCGCATATTGATTGAAGGTGAAATTACTCCCCAAAAAACTCTGAAAACTCATCCAAGTCAATCGATTGTACCAGCCGTCTGAAGGTTGAAAAATGTTACCTCTAGTATCATGGTTCAATACCAATCCCAAACCTGAGAGCCTCTGACCGTCTGATCCCGCTACTTGATCTGTGTCAAGGATACCTCCGACTTCTTTTTTGTAAATATCGTCTATCCTAAATTCATATCTTGGTCCCAAGTACAAGCCTTTTGCTATTCTCTTTTCATAATTCAAATGAAAATATGCATATCTTGTGGAATAGAACTCCTCATTGGAAGCGTCAAGATCATTTCCTATTCCATAAAATTTGAACGGGTAATTTGTAAATTCCATCCTCGCATTCAGAAACTCCTTATTCTCATTCATCCACAGATCCAACTCAGTAGTTACAATCGTCTGATTATTTAAAGTGTATAAGAAAGTAATAGGCAAAGTAGAAGGTCTAAGCAATTCATTGGAAGCATTTTTATGCCTAAATATCCTTATCGCCCTGATTCCCAATCCAAGGTTAGTCTCTGGAGAATAGACTACTGCAGGGATAAAAGACCATTTTTCCCCCGAAATCAAATCAACAGTATTGTCAGCAAAATCGAATAATTTTTCGATCAAACCCGATTTTTCAACACTGTCTGCTTCTGAAATCGCTTGTGGATAAGCTTTCAAAGAAAAAAATAGAAACAATATTACCCATGCTTTTTTCATCGGCAACAAAGTTACGCTTTCGATTCAGCTTCGCAACACCTAAAACTCGATGATGACCCCAACAGTAGGCAACACTGTACCTGCTGGGTTTTCAGCCAAGCGTAATAAGTATCTGGAAGGATCATTAGGATTCACTTGAATTTCACCAGACATATCCCTTACCGGAATCAGGTTGGGTGGTTGTTGGGCTTTGAAATTGTATGCGTTCTGAATATCAAAGTACCAGTTGAGATTCCATTTGTCAAAGAAATATTTCTTGTCTATTCTTAAATCCAGCTGATGAAATGCTTTAAGTCTAATATCATTGATGCGGTTGAAATCATTGATTCCAACTCCTCTAGCATCCCAATTATTGATCAAAGCTGAGCTTTGCAGGTCAAAAGGAGTATAAGGGGCACCACCTAAGAATCTCCATCTTCCACCGATTTCCCAGTTTTTGCCAAATCGCTTACCAGCAGTCAAGCTGACTATAAATCTATTGTCCCAAGAAGATGGTAAAAATCCATCCGTATTAGGATTGGTAAATTCACTTCTCACCAAGGTCACTGCTGCGATTCCATAGAAATTGTTGAATAACCGCTGCTGAGCCAAAAATTCCACCCCGTAAGCCCTTCCTTCTGCATTGGAATTGACTGGCTCATTTCCGATGACACCAAAATCAGCCCCCAAATTGGCCAGTGCAATCCCATTTCTGATCGAAGATGGATAATTATTATAATGCTTGTAAAATCCTTCTATTGTGAACCTCCTGTTTTTCTCAGGAAACACGCGCTCTATCCCAGTGATAAATTGGGTAGACCTGATAAATTTTATGTCATTTAGCTGATTTACTAATGCTCCCTCGTTATTTCTATAACCCAAAGCTGTATAAGGCGGCTTTTGGTAATAGATCCCTGAGTTTGCAGTCAGGAAGAAATTAGGCTTCAATTGATATGAAAAAGAAAGTCTAGGGCTAATTTGATTGAGAGGATTTTGGGCTGTCGCTCCAAAATCACTTCCATCCATTCTCACTCCTCCAGAGAGCAAAAGCCGCTCATCCGATGAAGTTTTTGTCCCGGAAACAAAAGCCCCATAACTATTAAAGAATGCTTTATTATTGACCGAAATGATTCCTCCTTCACTGGATAATGTACTTCGATCAAAATTATTGATCAAATACCTAGCAAATTCATAATTCACTCCATATTTTAAACTATACCCTTTTCCAAAAATACTGTTTTCAGCCCTAAATTTATTTTCACTTTCTTGGGAAGTATAGTCAAAAAGGAGATTTTGAGGGTCACTTTCATCGTTGTTGAAATATTTAATGGACTGATTGTTCAGCATATTTCGGCTAAGAATAAATGTCCAAAAACCATTTTCCCTGTACCGCTTCAATTTTGCACCAGTTGCATAATTCCATTGGGAAGAAATCGGTAGACTTCCCAAGAGATATAATCTTTCTTCCCTTTCTTCAAAAGTCTCATTATTTGGAACGTCAAAATTCAGAGCAAACTGATCAATGGCACCCACACCGATCAAAGTCAATTCTGTTTTGTCATTGAATTTTGTTTTGGTCTTAAATTGAAAATCATTGAAAGTAGGCAAAAAAGGCAAGCCAATCAGTCTAAAGAGCCCTTGCAAATAGGATCTTCTAGCTGATACCAAATATGTAGTCTTTTCTCCCAATGGCCCTTCATTGGAAAGTGTCAATTCACTGGCTCCAACTGTAAGCTGGGTAGCCATTTTATCTCTCCTGCCTTCCTTGAGCTGAAATTCAAAAAAGGAGCTTAGAGAGTTCATCCTATTTGCTGGAAATCCACCTGTGATTACCTCTACATTTTGGATTAAGTTTACATTGAGAATTCCAACTGGACCGCCTGATGAGCCTTGTGTGGCAAAGTGATTAATTACAGGAACTTCGATTTCATCTATGTAGAATTTATTCTCATTTGGCGCCCCACCCCTGATAATAATGTCATTTCTAAAACTTGCTGTACTTGCTACCCCAGGAAGTGACTGGATTACTCTAGAAATATCTCTGTTGCCACCTGGATACCTTTCGATTTCATTGGCATTGAGTTTCCTTACAGATAGTGGTGTTTCTTCCGATCTGGAAAATTCTGAGCTTACGACCACTTCATTCAGATCAGCAGCTTCTTCTTCCAACTCAAAATCCAATTGTACTGGTTTGGCTCGGGAAACTTGCACCTCAAAAATCGTTTTGCTTCTAAAACCCACAAAACTTGCTCGGACATTATAAAGTCCCGGCTTGATTCCTTCTAGTCTATAGATACCATTTTCATCTGAAACAGTTCCTATGTCAGAATCCAAGATGACGATATTGGCAAATGGAATTGCTTCATTGCTAACAGGATTTCTCACTTTCCCCTGAATGACTCCATCTTGGGCAAAACTATTGTATGAAATAAACAAAAAGCTAACTATTGTAAACAGATTTCTCATAATTGCCAATTAACAGTCTATCTAATCTATTTTGGACATAAATGGTTTCGGGGTTTTGATAAAAAAATAGAAAATTTCAAAATTTACTAATCTTTCAGCCTCCAAAGCCTCCACCATGGGGTGCCAGGAGAATCGTGATGTTCAAAATGATATCCAAAAAAGTAACAGGACAAAAATGCCCAAATATGGTTTTTTGATTGTGTTTTAGAATGGTGAATATTCTCAGATTCACCCATATGTGGTCTGTAAGTACCGAAATAAAACAACTGGAAAGTAGCCAAAACTGCTGGCAACATCCAGAAAATGATCAGATTTTCTGTTGGAAGAAATAGCTTTAGAATATTGAATGTGACAGCCATAAGAAGTATCTGCCATATCGAAACATATTGCTTTATAAAACTAAAATACCAAAGAAAGAAATTGTCAGAATGATGATAGTCAGGATCTTTGTCAGTGGCCACATACTTGTGATGCTCGTGGTGTTTTGGGAATAGTTTCCAATAAAAATTGTAAGAAAACAAGATTGCAGTAAACCAGCCTATCGTGTGGTTCAGTTTTTTGTTTTTTGAAACCAACCCATGCATTGCGTCATGTGAAGTGATGAAAAGCCCTGTGTAAAGGTGTGTTTGAACTAAAACACCCAAATAAGTAATAGGATTGGACCAATTCAAGTTGAAACTCAATAGAAAAACCAAAGATGCACACCATAGAGCAATTACAGAAAAAGCAATTATGATTCCTTTAGGATCTATTGAATTTGTATGGCTTATAGTATTGGACACGAGGCAAATTTAGAGAAAATTAATTCGCAACTTAAAACTTACTCAATCTTTCTTTAACTTGTTCCATTAGCCACATTGGAGTGGATGTGGCACCGCATATGCCAACTGTATCATTTGGAGAAAACCATGAAGGACTGACTTGATCTTGGTTGGACACAAAATGTGTGTTTGGATTTTTTTCCTTACAAACATTGTACAATACCTTCCCATTAGAAGACTTAGTACCACTTACAAAAATGATTTTATCGAATTTTTCAGCAAAAGCTCTAAGCTCTTTGTCGCGATTTGATACCTGACGACATATAGTATCATTGGTGTTTACGGTAATGTCATTTTCCTTCAGGATAGCATTGATCTCGTAAAATTTATCTGTGCTTTTTGTAGTTTGGCTGTAGAGGGTTAAGTTTTTAGGAAGGCTCGGAAGATCCAATTCTGATATATCTTGAAAGACTACTGCCTCATTGTTGGTTTGTCCCAAAAGTCCTACCACTTCGGCGTGTCCATGCTTGCCGTATATATAAATGGTCTCTTTCTTATCAAATGAGTTCTTAATTCTATTTTGGAGCTTCAATACTACCGGACAGCTAGCATCGATCAGGGTGAGGTTGTTTTTTATGGAAAGTTCATAAGTAGAAGGTGGCTCCCCATGCGCCCTGATCAAGACTTTTTCATTTTTCAAAACTTGAAGCTCATCATGATTGATGATTTTAAGACCTTTATTGGTAAGCCTATTTACTTCTTCATCATTGTGGACAATGTCTCCAAGACAATACAAGTACCCCTGCTCATCTAATATTTCCTCAGCCATTTCTATGGCATAGACTACACCAAAGCAGAATCCGGAATGCTGATCTATATGTACTTGAAGATTCATCATAAGCTATAAACTTGAAGTTGAATGAATTGTTTTCATACTTTTTATCTTCTCATAGATACTAATATTCATCAGAAGTAATATCATCGAATATACAGTATCTTCTATTGGTATTGTAAGGATTCTTATTGATAAATTTTCTGAGTCATTATACTTCACCACCGCCTCGTCGATAAATGACCCTGTCAATACTCCATTTACCAATATAAATGGAATCAGTGAAACCAAATAAGTAAGAAAAAACCTCCCAAGGTACCTTCCTTTAAAAAGGATATAATGAAAGGAAAGGATAATTGCTGCAAGAAGGAAATTTACAGATGTGTACCACTTGTCCAAATTATAAAAGCCAATGATTAGAAATAGTATAACCAAGGAAAGTGTTGCTGATTTTACAATTGGAGCAAATAGGTCTTTTTCCACAAAGTAATTTAACACTTCATAAATAAAAATACAGGCAAATGGAACAGTCAGAAAAAAGAGCCATTCTTCTAATGGCAGCTCAAAAAAATAAATTCCCAAGAGGTATCTTGGATTAAATTCCCAGACTCCGATCACAGTAAACCAATGATCCCAAATAAGAAAAAAAACGCCTGTAAGCAATATTGCAGGAAACAATGCATACCAATTTTTGGCATAATGAACCCTGTTTTCAAAAGATCTCAGAAGAGGAAATGATATGGTTAACAAATTAATAAATAAGTAGAGATATTTTTCCATGATCTAAGCCAAGCCCAGTTTCATAACAAAGTAAGTACTCAGCAAGAGCGACATTTTTCTAGAATTCGGAATTCTGACTCTTTCTTTTGTTATAGTCTCAGGAGGCAATGACCTGATTTTGTCAAACAGCTTTTGGTAATATAGATAAGCTACTTTGACGCCCATTTTCGCACCTTCGGGCAAATTATTTATTCCAATTAGTGATTCATCAAAATCTTTTTGGATATCTTCTTCTATCAGTTGTTTGGCTGATTTGTCAAATGTCATGAAGTCAACTCCAGGGAAATACACTCTACCTCTCTCTTCATAATCACTCTTGATATCTCTCAGAAAATTAACTTTCTGAAATGCCGCACCCAGTTTACATGCCGGAGATTTGAGGCGGTCATAGTTTTTTTCATCACCTTCACAAAACACTTTCAAACACATCAGACCAACTACTTCTGCAGAGCCGTATATATATTCATTGTATTTTGTATCATTATAAGTGTTGAAATCCAAGTCCATTTCCATACTATATAAAAAGGCTTCTATTAATTCTAGATCAATTTTATACTGATTAACAATGATCTGAAATGCATGAAGTACTGGATTCAAACTTATTCTTTCGCTAATTGCCTTATAGGTATCTTTTTTGAACAACTCTAGCAAGGCTTTTTTATCATAATCGTGAAATGTATCTACGATCTCATCTGCATACCTCACAAATCCATAGATAGCATATATAGGCATGTGAAATTTTCGGTCAAGAGTTTTGATTCCAAGAGTAAAACTTGTGCTGTATCTTTGGGTGATCAGCTTGCTGCACTCAAAAGTGGTTTGATCAAAGAGGGCTTTTGCATCCATACTATTAATATACAATTTTATTTACAAATTGTTTTCTTTGATCACTTCTTTGGCTACTACATGTCCAGAAATCAGAGATGGTGGAACCCCTGGTCCTGGCACGGTAAGTTGGCCAGTATAATAGAGGTTTTTTACTTTTTTATTCTTCAAAGAAGGTTTTAATATGGCTGTTTGCAACAAAGTATTTGCGAGACCATAAGCGTTGCCCTTGAATGCATGATAATCTGATTTGAAATCACTGTGAGCATAAGATCGTTTATAAATCACATGGCTCCTAATCTCTTGTCCAGTTAATTTCTCAAGTCTGTCCATGATCATATTATAATACTTCTCCCTCATTTCTTCAGAATCTTCCAGATCTGGAGCTAGCGGAACAAGCAAAAATAAGTTTTCACTTCCTTCTGGAGCTACCGTTGGATCAGTGATGGATGGTACTGACGCATAAAACAACGGTCTTTCAGGCCATCGTGGGTTTGTATATATTGCATCGGCATGTGGTCCAAGTGGTTCATCGAAGAACAAATTGTGATGCCGTAGATTTTTTAGTTTTTTGTTGATCCCAAGATAGAACAATAGACTACCAGGTGCCATGACACGGTTGTCCCAGTACTTGTCGTCATAGTTGCTGTATTTGTCTTCGAGGACATGCCTATCGATATGGTTGTAATCTGCTCCAGCGACTACAACATCTGCTTGATACTCATTCCCATCTAAAGTAGATACAGATGTTGCCCTGCCATCTTGGATGTTAATTTTTGAAACTTCGGCATCAAAGTGGAATCTAACACCTTTTTCTTTGGCCAAATTTACCATTCCTTCAATAATTTTGTGCATGCCACCTTTAGGATACCAAGTCCCCAAAGCTATATCAGCATAGTTCATCAAGGAATAAAGTGCGGGAATATTATTGGCAGTTTCTCCGAGGAATAAAACCGGAAACTCCATCAAACGGATGATCTTGTCTTCTTTGAAAAACTTGCGTACATGTTTTGACATGGATTGAAAAATATCCATCCTAAGCATGTCCATGAGTAACTTAGGACTAGCAAATTCCAATAAAGATCTACTTGGACGGTACACCAAATCTTGAATTCCTACTTTGTATTTATAGGCAGCTTGATTCAGAAATTCGTCTAATTTTGGACCAACTCCAGGCTCCAATGTTTCCAAAAGCGCTCTGAACTCATCTAGGTTTGCAGGTATATCCACAAAGTCATTATCCCCAAAAATCACTGTGTATGATGGGTCTAACCTTAAAAGATCATAATAATCAGAACTTTTCTTGCCAAAATGGGAAAAATAAGTGTCAAAGACATCTGGCATCCAATACCAGCTAGGCCCCATATCAAAAACAAAACCCTCGATCTCGAACTTTCTAGCTCGTCCACCGGGGGTACTATTTTTTTCGAGAAGAGTTACATTATAGCCTTGCTTTGCAAGGTGTGTAGCAGCAGAAAGGCCAGCAAAGCCAGCCCCTATAACTACAACATTTTTTTTGGACATGTTATTAATTTTTGTGTCTGTACACGTGAAGATCGTCTTTTAATATTTTACGTGCAATATGTATTCTGTTTTTTACAGTACCAATAGGTATATCTAATTTTTCAGCTATCTCATGGTATTTGAATCCTCTGTAATGCATCATGAATGGACTTTTGTAAACATCATCTAGACCCTCAATGGCACTATGTATATCATCCATGGTAAAATCTCCATATGCTCCATTTTCAACCAAAATATCTCCTGAATTGATATAATGCAGATTGTCAGTAGTATCTACAAAAGTACCTCTTCTCACCATCCTTTGATAATTGGTAATAAAGGTATTTTTCATGATAGTGTATAACCATGCTTTCAAGTTTGTACCTTCTGTAAATTTATCCTTATTGGTGAAAGCCTTAACCATAGTATCTTGCATTAGGTCATTTGCATCATCCATGTCTCTTGTCAATTTCAAAGCAAATGGCTTCAAAGAGCTAGAGAGCTTATTAAGTGAATAACTGAATTCTAGAGTTGTCATGGCATTTTGTTTTTGTTGAATCAAATATATAAATGATTAAACAAAGCGCAAAACTTTTTGTGTAATTTTTTTCATTTTTTATTAAACAAAATAAAAACTAGGAATGACGAAATCCATCAATATCTATTAAAATCTTTGTTTTGGATGTATATACACGTATTTAGTCAAAAAAAAAGACCCTGAGGTCTGTTTAATTTTTTATTATTTTTGGTGAACTATTTCTCTTGATAAACTTGGTCTAGTTCTTCTAGATACTCTTTTATATTTCTTATGTAGTTCATTACTCTAACATTGTCTTGGAATTTAAAATCTTGCCCTAATATTTGATAGCCAGAAACAATTAATTCAGAATCTTTGTAATTAGATGACAGGAAGTTAATGTATTCCTCAACTTGATCAGCACCAGGAGCTGTAGTGATTACAGTCATTAGATAATCTGGTTGATGCATTTTGTATATCAACTCTAAGTCCGCCTTTGGCGTACTTTGACCTAGATAAAACACCTTGTGTCCTTTAAGCTTTATCAGATATGCAGCAAAAAGTAGGGATATTTCATGCAGTTCCCCTTCTGGTAGAAATAGCAAGAATTTTTTTCCACCACCTTTATAAACTTGACCATCTATAGCAACTATGAGCTTTTGTCTGACCAGATTACTTATAAAGTGCTCTTGGGCAGGGTTGATAGCTCCAGTTTGCCACAGAACCCCGATCTTGGACATAAAGGGATAAATTATATTCAACATTGTCTGCTCAAAACCAATTTTCAAGATATTGGTTGAAAGAACTTTATCAAATCTCTCCTCGTCCATCTCAATCATACAGATAGTAAGTGCATGTATCTGATCGTCATGGGTAAGAGTTCTTTCCGTCAATTTCACGACTTCTTCTCTGATTTCTTTGATATTCATCTTAGCGATTTTGCTAATTTTGAAACCATTGTCATTCAGTAACGCGACATTTAAAATCAACTTTAAATCGTCGTCATCATAAAATCTAATATTTGTATCCGTTCGTTTGGGACTTAGCAAGTTGTATCGTTGTTCCCATATCCTCAAAGTATGCGCTTTGATTCCCGACAGCTGTTCCAGATCTTTAATTGAATAGGTACTCACGTTCATTTTGCTTTAAAATATTTTTTGGGTACTATGAATAAACCAAAAGAGACAGCATCTTCTTTTTTATTGGTTGCATGATGTGCCTGATGTGCTTTGAATATTCCCCTCAAGAAATAGTTCTTCGGTCTTTCAAACCATTTCACTCTCCGATGAATCAATACATCATGAAGGAAGAAATAACTCATACCATATAAACTGATCCCCACACCCATCCAAAATCTGTAATCAAACTGATTAAATCCAATTACAATCAGTACGATTGCAATACTACCAAACAGCAAAGAAAACAGGTCATTCAGTTCAAAGAATGATTTTGATGCTTGATGATGTGTTTTATGGATATTCCATAAAGGCCCATGCATAATGTATTTGTGTATGAACCAACCAGAAAATTCCATTATGGAAAAGCCTAATATAATATAAAGGACTGCGTACATCATTTGTTTAACTTCTTTTTGTACAACTTTGTTTATTAATATAACACGACCTGATACTATAGCAATATATTGAGCAGTAAAAAGAAAGCTGCCAAATTAAATAACAAATATAAAGAAAGTGGATTTATTTTGATAAAATTTGATTTTCTGTAAATCAACTGAATGAGAAAGGCAACTCCTAGCCACCCTACAAAATTGGAGGCAGGAATTAAATCATTCTCCCAAGACCAAAAATCGAGTTTTACAGCTACAGGCTCTATCAAAACATCCAATAAAACCATTATAATAGCACTTGAAAATGCTGCTAGGTAATCATTTTTAATCTTTTTGTGAAAAACTTCTCCACTTATATAAACTAACAACAACCAATTAATCCCTATCAACAATGGAACTTCAAACAATTGAAAGCCCAAAACTGGTCCATAAGTATAACTTCCAAAAGGAAATCCAGTATGCACCCCTAGTACTTCAGATCCATATCCTAATCCAAATGCCAAAACAGTAAATAGGTAGAAGGAGAAACTCCAATCCTTGTGAAAATAAAAAAGTAAAGAAGTACATAACAATAAATGAAAAGGTGTCAAAAACTGAAAGTAAACTCTTAGATCGGGAATGACCATCCCTAACAATCCAACTAAATGAAAAACAGTGATAATAAATTTAAAAATATTAACTTTCGTAAAAAAATAATCTTTTACGTAATTTTGAGTATGTTTTTTATGCATGGATAAAAACGTTTGTGAATATTTTAATGTTTAATATCAACAATTGCTGTAAAATCAACTTTGACAATTGTTATTTGTTCAATAGATAGCGGTACAAAACTAAATATAAATATATGATTTTATATAATATCACAGTCAATGTGGAAAAGGACGTGGAAGCAGAATGGCTGACATGGATGAAAGATACACACATCCCTTTTATTATGGAGACCAAGATGTTTGAAGAAAACAAGATGTTTAGAATTATGCACGATTCTGAAGATGGAGGCATAAATTATTCAGTCCAATTTTTCGCAAAAAATATGGATTTGGTCATGACATATCAGAATAAGTACTTTGACGCACATAATGCTTTGGTACAGAAAAAATTCCCGAGAAAATTAGCCATTTTTATGACTTTACTAGAGCAAGTCTGATATGATAAACTTTGTTAAACTTATCCTGTGTATTCTTCTACTACAGATAATTGGCTTAGTAGGTGCTACATTCACAGTCCCAAAGGTATTAACTTGGTATACAATAATTGAAAAACCCAGTTTCAACCCTCCATCTTCTGTATTTGGACCAACTTGGACAATCCTCTATATATTAATGGGGGTTGCTCTTTTCCTAATTTGGAAATCAGAACATCCAATGATGAAAAAAGCCATTGCCGTTTTTGGCTTACAAGTATTTTTAAATGCACTTTGGTCACCTGCATTTTTTGGACTTGAGTCACCATTAATGGGGCTAATCATAATTGTACCGCTATGGATAAGTATTCTAGTATGCATTAAAATATTCTTCCCAATCCAAAAATGGGCATCAATTTTAATGATACCTTACTTCCTGTGGGTAAGTTTCGCTACTGTTCTCAATGCAAGTATTTGGTATTTAAATTAAGAATTTATATGTCAATCTTACCACATGATCCAAACAAGATTCGTTGCCCTTGGTGCATGGGGTTTGAGCAATATGTGAAATATCATGACGAAGAATGGGGTGTGCCAGTGTTCGATGACAAGGTACATTTTGAATTTTTGATATTAGAGAGCGCACAAGCAGGACTTAGCTGGGCTACAATCTTGAAGAAAAGGGAAGGTTACAGAAAAGCTTTTGCTGATTTTGATTACAAAATAGTTGCAGATATGCCAGAATCATATGTCACAGAGCTGCTGCAAGACCCAAGCATCATCCGCAACAAACTCAAAATCGAAGCTGCAATCAACAATGCCAAACAATTCATGGAAATCCAAAGTGAATTTGGATCTTTTTCCAATTACATTTGGGATTTTGTAGATGGGAAGGTTATTGATAGGCAGCTAGATTCATTGCAAAATGCACCAGCTACAACTGCGGAGTCTGATAAACTTTCTAAGGACCTCAAGAAAAGAGGCTTTAAGTTTTTGGGAAGCACCACTATCTATGCGCATATGCAAGCCACCGGCTTGGTTAATGACCACCTTGTAGATTGCTTTCGATATGAAGAAGTGAGGAGGTTGGCGATTTGAGGAAATTTTAGCTCAAACTACTTTACTTCCTTTTGAAAATTTTGGCAATAGTTTTTCCAATCTCATCAAGCTTTTCCAAAGGCTCGATAAATGTTGGGTTTTTGAGATCAAATTTTGATGCGTCTGTGACACCAGCCTGCATAGGGTAAATTAGAATATAGCTTGTATCCTTAAAATATTTGTTGAGATAAGATGGTATTTTGTTCATAAATGAGTGAAATGAAGGCTTTTCCTTTCTACTCATCACAATAATCAGATTATCGTCTTTATGAAAATCCCTGGCTAATATCAGAAAATCATCCCAGTCGCTAAATTCATGAAATTCAGATTCCACAGGGTGCTTCAGCTGAATTTCTTTGATAAAAGCAAGCGACTCCTTTGTTGCATAAAAGACAAGCTTGGCGCCGGAATTTCTAGCAATATTCCATACCTTAATAAGCCAAAATGCAAATCCAATTTCCTTTTCAGCTTTCTCAGGAACAATAATTACGTGTCTTTTGATAGTACCGAAAGGCTGAGCAGGTTTATAGATCAAAGTAGTGGTATTGCATTTAGTGAGTATACCTTCAGTAAGGTGTCCCAAGAATGAATCTGAGATACCTTTTTTTACATGTAGACCTAAAATCAAATCGGTGATTTTATGCTCCTTCACTACACTTGTGATTCCGTTTACTATATTTAGATCATATCTTAACAGCTCATTCAAATGATTGTCTGTTGCAGAAGCTGTAACAGCAGCTTTGTTTAAAATTTTCTTTGCATTTTTATCCGCAGTTCCATCATTGGAGTTATTGTCGATTATACTCAGGGCATAAAGTCCTGTTTTATTTATTTTGGATTTGATTGTAACCCCAAGATTGATAAGCTCATCTGTAGTTTCGGAATTGCTCAATGGAATCAATATTTTCTCTTGGCTTTCTTGTTCATCAGATTCAGATTCTGAAGCATCTGATAATGCAATATTTTTTGCTCCTTTTTGAGCCACAAAAGAAGCAATGGTACAAGTAAATAAAATCATCAAAATTGTACCATTCAAGATACTCTCACTTAACAATCTGATAGGCTCTCCTGATGATGTCTCTCCAAGTATTATATTGTAACCGACCAACACAGCCGCCAAAGTAGCTGCAGCTTGTGCATTGCTCAAACCAAAGATCAAACGTCTCTCATCACGGGTGAATTTAAAAGTTTTTTGCGTCAACCATGCAGCTATAAATTTTGCAAAGGTGGCCACTACAATCATTACTGATGCCACTTTGATCGTCTCTATATCTTTGAAAAATGCCCTGTAATCAATCAACATGCCCACTCCTATCAGAAAGAATGGTATAAAAATAGCATTTCCGACAAACTCAATCCTATTCATCAATGGGGAAGTGTGAGGTATTAACCTATTCAAGGCTAAGCCTGCAAGAAAGGCTCCGATAATGGCTTCAATACCTGCAAGTTCTGCTAAGACCGCTCCTAAAAAAACCATGACCAAGACAAAAATATATTGAGATACATTATCATCAAAACGCTTAAAAAACCAACTTCCAATAATTGGAAACAATAGCATGACTATCAAACCAAAAATAATAATCGACACTGAAAGCCTTATCCAAAACTCTGAATTTACCTCTCCTGTAGTCATGCCTACAATAACAGCAAGAACCAACAATGCCAAAGTATCAGTAATCATCGTTCCTCCGACAGTAATATTAACTGCTTTGTTTTTGGCAACGCCAAGCTTGCTGATCAGGGGATATGCGATAAGTGTATGCGAAGCAAACATACTTGCCAATAATACAGAGGTAAAAATCGAGAAGTTTAAAATATACAAGCCTGACAGTGTACCAAGGGCCATTGGAATCAAAAATGTATAGAGACCGAAAACAAGACTTTTCTTGCTGTTTTTTTTAAAATCACCTAAATCAATCTCCAATCCGGCAAGAAACATTATGTACAATAAACCTGCCGTCCCTGACAGAATTATACTACTATCCCTTTCCATCAAATGAAAACCATTTGGCCCTATCACAGCGCCAGCTATAATTAGACCGAGCAAATGTGGGATTTTGATTTTGTTGAGGATAATTGGAGCAAACAAAATAATGACCAGTATCAAAAGAAATTTTAATACTGGATTTGTAAGCGGTAAACTTGTATCTAAAGTGTTTAGAAAAATCATATGTACTTACTTAAGACTGACTGGAAAGCTTCTCTATTGATTTGTCAAAACGGTAATTCGACAAAGTTGTTTCTAACTTTTTTTAGCTATCAACAAGATTATGATTTATTGAAAAATATAAATCTTTTACCTACAAACTCCCATATTGACATCTCAGTAAAAGTAAAACAAAGATAAATGATTCTCGGAATTAAAAATTTCTGTAGGATGTGACGATAATTAATTCCGAGAATAAATACATCTATTTTTCAGGCTGATACGCATCTTTGTATTTTGTCCAAATTTCATAAATCGGATCTCCTTTGGAACTCATACCACTGTGATGCCATTCGCCATCGATCACTTCATATTTGAAATCCAAACTTGCGCCAACTCTACTATCATCTCTGGAGAAAAACTCAATGTTTTCAATATACTTACCATCCTCGGCTGTGTATGTTCCTCCTCCCGTACCTGAGAATTCTTTAGTCTCTGAATTGAAAGCTACCCATTGGAAATGACCTCCACTTAGGATTTTGATAGTTCTTCGAGCCCCTGGCGTGGATCTACTGATTTCTTCATCTCTTTTTCTTCCTGTAATCACCCAATTACGTGTCAAGTCATCTTTGGCATCACTTACTTTTTCCCAAATTTCCACCGATGCGTTACCAGCTTTCTCTGTGGAGATAACCATTTTCCCATCTATCAAATCAAGAGAAAACTCAACTTTCATTCCCACCATTTCCTTATCTGCAGTAAAAAAATCGTAGGTCTCCAAATAGTAATTATCATTGAGACTAAACTCACCACCTCCAGCACTTATAAATTTATTGCCTTCGTTTTCTTTTGCTCCAAAAGAAAAATACCCGTCTTGATAGATTTTGATGTATGTTTTGTCTTTGATCTCTTTCCCATTTTGATGGGTAAGTTTCCATGCTCCATCTAGACTCTGGCCAAACAATGATCCGAATAAAAATAACAGTGGAAGAATTAATATTTTTTTCATGATAAGATTGTGTTAGGTTTAGACTTCTAAATTACCAATTAAATCTTTGATTATGAAAAATTTTACACTTGGAGAAAATAGATCGCAAGTAATGGACATGATAGCTGACAGAAATATCAAAGTTGTATTATTGGGTAGCACAAGGATTTGTATTAGTCGAGTAGGAGAAGTTTTTTATGCTTTCGAAACCCATTGCCCTCATAGAAAAGCAGAACTAAAGCAGGGAATGGTAACGAGTTTTGGAGAAATCGTATGCCCACTTCATGAATATCGATTTGATATGCAAACAGGTGATGTAAAGTCAGGTTCATGCGGTGAGTTGAAAACCTATCGCGTAGAATTAACTGAAAATGGATTGAAAATTTTTATTTAGTGTAATTTTCCACCATTGGGTACAGGAAAATCAACCGTAGCCAATGCTATCCTACCTTGTCCATCATCAAATCCAGTGACAAGTACTTCGGACATAAAATTGGCGATTTGCCTAGGCGGGAAATTGCAAACACAAATGACTTGTTTCCCTATCAATTCATCCACATCGTACAAATCTGTGATTTGAGCAGATGATTTTTTGACTCCAAGTTCGCCCAAATCAATTTTCAATTTGTATGCAGGCTTTCGTGCTTTCTCAAAAACTTCTGCATGGACAATTGTTCCAATTCGGACATCAATCTTTTGAAAATCAACATGATCAATCGTTTGCATAGATGCAATATTTTTAATACTTTTGAAAACCTTATTTCAAACTCCCAAGTTATACATTTAGGATTAGAGCCACACATGATGTTAGAACAAAATATTATTTCTTCAATAAGCACAAAAGGTTTGTTCCTTATTCTGGTGTTTTGTGCTTTCGGTAATTTCGACACCTTTGGACAAGGTGATAAAGATAAATATCTTCCTGATGTTCCAAAAACTACCGAAAACCCTATACACTTTGAAAGTCCTGAGTCCGCTAATTATGACCATAAGATAGATGTAAATAATAAATATAATAGTACTAGTAAAGAAACAAAAGCTTCTACTAATCAAAATCCAATTAGGAAAGAAAACCCAATTTATAAACAAGGAAGTGATAAAGAGGTAAAAAAAGAAGGAATGTCTACCCTCTCTTTCAATCTTTTCCTTTACATTGTGGATAAATTTAAAGAAGATAATTAAGCAAATAACAATAAACCTAAACTGAAAACAGGCTATATCGCAAGATTTAGCCTTTTTTTATTTTCAATTCTTCTAGTTTAGATATTTTTTTAAAAGAACACACAGAGGAGCTTTGGTGTAAATAGACATGTAAGATTACCATTACAGTATGGTGGAAAAATAAAAAATGTAAAAATGTGCCAATCCAAGGCAACCATGTTTAACGTAATTCCACCCAAATAAACAAACCAAAAATTTAGAATTATGAAAACTATCAATTTATTCAAATCAGCATTTTTAGCCATGTTTTTTCTAGGATCAACCCTGGCGTTTGCTCAAAGTGAAAAAACTGTAACTGTAGGTGGTGCTCCAATGTATCCTTCTAAAAACATCGTGGAAAATGCAGTTAACTCTAAAGATCATACTACTCTGGTAGCAGCCGTTCAAGCAGCAGGTTTGGTAGAAACTTTACAGACACCTGGACCATTTACCGTATTCGCTCCAGACAATGCCGCTTTTGAAAAACTTCCTGCTGGCACCGTAGAAAGTTTGGTAAAACCAGAAAACAAGGCTACACTTACTTCAATTTTGACTTATCATGTGGTAGCTGGAAAAATGGGATCAAAAGAAATCGCTGCAGCTATCAAAAAAGGCAATGGAAAAGCTACTTTGACAACAGTACAAGGTGGTAAGCTGACTGCATGGATGAAAGGAAAAGACCTTTATATCTCAGATGAAAATGGCAATCAGTCAAAAGTAACAATCGCTGATGTGTATCAGTCAAATGGTGTAATCCATTCTATAGATACAGTAGTACTTCCAAAAAGCGAATAATTCAGAACTCTTGAAACTCCACCAATTCAAGATCAACTAGAATTTTCCTTAGAAATAATAAAACACAAAAAAAGCTGAACGTTGATCGTTCAGCTTTTTTTCGTTTCAGGAATTGAATGAAAGCTTACCAGCTTCTTCCCCCACCACCTTGGAACATACGCATCATTTGGTTTCCACCTTGTTCACGAGCAGGTTGCTTAAAGCTTCCGATATTGTAAGTAAAGCTAAATAAAGCATATCTTGTCAATACTCTTGTGAAGGTATCAGTGATAGAGATGTCATTGATTGTTCTGGAAATAGCATTGTTTTGACCCAAAAGGTCAAATACTGTCACCTTGAATTCACCTTTATTATCTTTTAGGAATCTATAGCCTGCTTCGATATTCCATAACCAAACTTGCTGATCTAAGCCTGCTGACAAACCTCTATATAGCGCATTGTTGACTACATTAGAAACAAATAGTTTTCCGTTGTTCGGAGAATAGTACAACCTAATATTCGAGTTTTGGATATAATAATTATTGTTCAAATTAGTCTGTAAGGAAGAATTCACGATTGTATAAGTACCAGTAGTTGACAATGTAAAATCCAAATCCTTGCTGATATTTGAAGTTAAAGTCAAGCCTTGGCTCAAATCGATATTGTCATTTTGGTTACGTTGACCATTGATGATACCCGGCGTTCTGTTGAAGGAAGCCGAAGTATTCATGTTAAACTGTGATTTAATTGCTTTGATAGGAGCCCCGTAAGTCATAAATACTCTTGTATTGAATTGGCCGCTTAGATTTTCAGGTCTTGACAATTGCCCACCAGGTCTCAACAAAACCTCTCCATTGATCAAAGTATCTTGTTGGGCAACAAAAGTATTGGAACCGATAAAATTCTCTGTCAAAGATGCAAAAGCAAATACGAAGAAAGTTCTGGATTTTTCCAAATTCAATTTCCCCAAGTTTACAAATACATTGTGATTGAAGGACTGTCCAAGATTTGGATTACCTACTCTTAAGTTCAATGGATTTGAGTTGTCGATTACATTTTGCAATTGATTGACACTTGGCTCATTTGTAGAAGTTCTATATCTCATCCTAAAAGTCCTCCCTTTTGCAATGTTCCTATAGTTCAAGTTCAAACCAGGGAGCAAATTA
Source organism: Belliella alkalica (assembly GCF_022549785.1). Taxonomy (GTDB): domain Bacteria; phylum Bacteroidota; class Bacteroidia; order Cytophagales; family Cyclobacteriaceae; genus Belliella; species Belliella alkalica. The sequence continues at coordinate 5,593 of NZ_JAKZGO010000004.1, read as the reverse complement.
CTGAATGATCTATTGAACACCCTTTCCAAAGGAAACAAACTTTCATTATCCTGCTCAGCATACTGGTAATCCAAATTGGCATTGATATTCCAATTTTTATAATTGTATCTGTAGCCTACACTTGGTCTCTGAACGACAAATCGATTGTCAAAAACGTTACTCAATGCTGTATCAAGTACCATCAAATTTGCCTCTGGCACCAAACTAAAAGTCTGTTGATCTGCGGAAGACTTGTTGTTTGAAACTTGATAAGACAATGTCAACAATGATTTTTCCGAAATCGGCTCAGTCAATTGCATATTGACTCTATAATTGAATCCATCAGTCAAACCAAAAGTTTCTTGATTGATGGTATCACTGATATTTCTGATAAAATCCCTATTTGCTGCCAATAATTCGGAATATGAATCCCGCTTGTTCAATGCAGTGAATAAAGTAGTAGAAAGTGTTCTCCCTGGTTTTTCGAATTTATATCTGTAAACAATATTGTTTGAAATATTATACCCTGAAGAGTTGTTGTCTGAAATAGACCTTGTGCTACTCAATGGATCCAAGACAGCATTCATTGTCAAAGCATCTCTATCTGTATATGCATTGCTTGAAGTATAATTCAAACTTGGAGTAATTATCAAAGCATTTTTGGGATTGATATCATACTCTATCCTTGCGTTGGCTCTATGATTGCCGTTTTCAACAGTATTAATTAAATCCTCTTCATAAAACTGTCTATTGTCCCCTGACAAGATTATTTCTCTATTAGTAAAACTGCTCAGATTATTACGAGAATTGCTGTAGAAGTAACTTCCCGTTACATTCATTTTATCTCCCAACTTGTCGGAATAATTCAATCCCATGCTGTTGGTTGTAATGATACCATTGTCTTGGCCACCTCCAAAGTTAGCTGCTCCACCTCTTCCTCCTCCTGGCCTGCCACCTCCAGCACTTCCACCTAAATCTTCAGATGAAAAATTCTGCTGATTGATATTGTTAAATAGCCCTACGAGTGAAATCCTACGATCACCTTTAAAAAAGTTTAAACTTCCACCAGCTGAGTAGCGCTCGTCAGTTCCATAACCTGCATAAAGTCGTCCAAATGTACCTTGCCTTCTATCTCCTCGTGTGACAATATTGATAGTTCTTGCGTAATTTCCGTCATCAAAGCCAGTCAATCTAGCTTGATCTGATCTTTGGTCTAGTATTTCTACGCGATCTACTACATCAGCTGGAAGATTCCTCATTGCCAGAAAAGGATCGTTGCCAAAAAATTCCCTTCCATCTACCAATACCTTTTGAACATTTTCTCCCCTTGCTTGAATCTGACCATTCTGAATAGTCACACCAGGCAACTTTCTAATCAAATCTTCCGCATCTGCATTCTCCCTAGTTTTGAAGGCTGCAGCATTGAAAGAAGTTGTATCTCCTCTCTGCTCACCTACTACAATTTGGCCTTCTATAACTACCTCTCCAAGCAATTTGCTGTCTTCATTAAGGGCAACAATTCCAAGATCCAAACCGTCTGTTCTTCCCATTTGCTTGGAGAATTTTTCAAAACCCAAAAAAGAAATCTCAACTTTTACATCGGGGATCCAAGGTCTACTTACCTCAAAATTTCCATCAATATCCGTCACTGTGGATGTCAATACGGAATCGGTTACCGTTTTTACCAACACATTGGCACCAATCATTGGCAGCTTAGTAGCACCTTCGATGACCTTCCCTTTGAATTTCAAATCAGGTCTGCCTTGCTGATTTCGTTGAGCTGAAACCTCCATAGTGGCAGCCATCATCACAAGCAAGAAAAATAATCTGTAAATCTTAATATTCATTCCTTTGGTTTTTTAAATCGAGTCTTAGACACCACGAGTGATTGAAAAGTTTAACATCCAATTTCACTAAGTTTTAAATGGATTTTTTTCAGGTTAAAAGGCTAAAAAAGGGGGTTGGGGATTGGGGATTTGAAGATTGGAAGATTAGAAGATTGGGGGATTGGAGGACTTTTTCTAAACTCCTAAACCCTAAACTTCTAAACAGATAGGGGGGATTGGGGATTGGGGGATTTGTTAGAAGGTTATAAAGTTGGAAAGTTGGAAGGTTGGGGCAGACCTTTGAGTGGGTCGCCCAATTCGCTATTTCCAAAGCACCAAATAGATATTAGGGATTTGAAGATTAGAAGATTGGGGGATAGCAGGTCTTTTTCTAAACTCCTAAACCCTAAACTTCTAAACAGATAGGGGGGATTGGGGGATTTGTTATAAGGTTATAAAGTTGGAAGGTTGGGGCAGACCTTTAAGTGGGTCGCCCAATTCGCTATTTCCAAAGCACCAAATAGATATTAGGGATTTGAAGATTAGAAGATTGGGGGATTGGAGGACTTTTTCTAAACTCCTAAACACTAAACTTCTAAATTTCTTCAGAGCAGCTTTCAAACTTACATCCAAACTCATCTTCGTACATCATACTTTGTACATTATTCAAGTAAATCATTGACTACCACAGAAGCACAGGTACAGCCAAAAGCGGCTGGTAAGAAGGACATGGTTCCGTAAGCTGATTTTTTGAAATTTCGGCCATCAGTCATCATGAGGCTATCTTTGAGATAGAGTTCTGAAGAAAATACGGCCTTGAATCCAGAAGTAATGCCCTTATTCTTGATCCTCTTTCTGACATGTTTGGCAAGTTTGCAATTGTAGGTTTCTGAGATATCGGCAACTTTGATCTGGGTGGGATCTACCTTTCCTCCAGCACCCATCGAACTGACTATGGGAAACCCTTTTTGATAGGCACTTTCTATCAGATGAAGTTTCGGCGAAAAACTGTCAATACAGTCCACAACATAATCATACTCATTTTCCTGAAGCAATTTGAACATCGCACCAGGCTTTAGAAATTCCTTGATGACATGAATCTTAAGGTTTGGATTGATCGCGGTCAATCGCTCTTCCATCCATTCAGCCTTTAGCTGACCGACATTTTTTTGAGTAGCAGGCAGCTGTCTGTTACAATTGCTGATATCTACAGCATCCCCATCGATAATCGTCATTTCTCCAACCCCACTTCTACAGATAAACTCCGCAGCAAAAGACCCAACTCCACCCAATCCAACTACCAATACATGTTTTTTTGCCAATTTTTCCAATCCTTCACGGCCTACTATCAATTCCGTCCTTGAAAGCCACGCTAAATCACTCATGTCATTTTTCTTTTCGAGATGTTATTCCAATTTCCCACCACTTGTTCCAAAAGTCTTTCGACTGGAATTTGCAAAAGTAAAGAAGCTTGTGAAAAAATCTGTTCAATTTTCAAATTCGAATCATCAGTTTCTAAAAAAATTCTCTCAAGCGGACAAATTTTCAGAAATTCCTGTGCATTTGAGCCACTCTTGAACAACGCTTTACCAAAGGAAAAGTAAATAGGCGCATCCAACAAGGAGAGTCCGATCTGTGGTTTTGCATTGAAACCATGCCAAATCATCGGAGGAAGTTTTGCCTTATCCTTTATGATTTGTTGCAAAAGATGCAAACCTTTAACTTGATGCATGATGACTGGTAACCCTAACTCAAGGGCCCAATCTAGCTGTGCCACAAATGCTTCCTGCTGTATTTTGACTTCAGGCCCTTTGATCAGATCAAAGCCACATTCTCCAATCGCCATCAAATTTGGATCTTGGGAAGCTACTTTCATTTTTTCCAATTCCCGCCCCCAGTCTTCATCCAATTCCCAAGGGTGAATTCCCATAGAATACCAAAATTGGGCTTTGTCTTTTTCAGTACTTTGGTTGTATATCGAGCGCTTCCCATTGATACCATGCGTATGTAAATCAAATAACTCCATAAAATCAGCAACTCTTTTTTGATTACAAGTCCTTATTTGTTAGTTTAACATAAATTTAGACTCATGAAACGACAAATATTCTTATTAATGTCCTTGTTTTTGGTTTTTTCTTGTTCAGAGAAAAGTAATGAAAATAATGGAAAAGCAGAAGACCTAACTTTGGTAAAATCAGATTCTTTACAAATTTCTTATTTGGGTTTACTCAATTTGATGGATGTACATCCCAAATCTGGAAGGATTTTGCTTTTTGATCAGAAAAAAAGGAGTTTGATAGTAAGTGATTTTGATGGTAACAATCCTACAGAAATAAAAAACGAAACTGATTCACCAGATAGCTACGGCGCTTTTCCGTTAGGTGCAGGAAAATTTTCAGAAGATGGAAAAAGCTTCACCATCATTTCCAATCAGGGAGTATATACTTATGATTTGGAGGGAAATCTAATCAATGGAGGCAAACATCAAGAAGCAGAGATGCCGGCATTTTCAGGAAGGGCTTCGGCAGACAATGAGTTTTATTGGATTGGAGATAAAATCCTGACCAACGGTGCAGGAAGGACCGAATATTTCAGAGATACTCCAGAGTTTTATGAAAACTATACATCATTTGCTTGGTTTGATACTTTGGATCGAAAAGTTGAGAAATTCATGAATTTTGATGAACAAAGTATTTTTAGAAATGGAAAAGCACACGAAATCCCACATTTTATCCCGAGAATGACTTCAGCACAGGATCGAATTTACTTTATCCAAGGAATCGAGCCTGCTTTGAATATACATGAATTAAAAGAACCATACAACAAGATTAAGAGGGTCGATTTAGCTATTGGGGATTACTATTTTAACAAAGGCCAAAACTTCAAAGATGTAGATCCGCGTGCAATAAGTATGGATGTGTACAGTGGAATGTTTGAAAACATCAAAATTCTTGATGAATACATTCTAATTTCTTTTTTCCCAGGGGTGCCAGAACTTGATCAATCAAAGTATGAAAATGTGGCTTACATGGAGGTGATTCCCAAAACGAGAAAAGACTATCCAATCAGGATGCTGATTTTAGACATGGAGGGTAAAAAGTTAGCTGATTATGCGATACCTAATGAATTTGATGCTAGACAATGGCTCGTTCGAGATGGATATATTTGGTTTTTGGGGACTGAGAACTTAGAAGAGGAAGAGGATTTTGTAAAGGTGTTCAAAGTGATGCTGGGAAAAAATAGTTAATGTATATCATGTACAAAAATTAGAGTTTTTAATATTGATACTGGATATTCGAAGCTTATAAATTAAGAATTATGGCTATCCTCATCATCATCATTGGGTGAATTTCCCAATAAAAACGTGCAATCAATGATTTTTGTCGATTAGTTACAAGTATATATTTTGACTTAAATTATATCAATTTGTTTGATTATTGGCAAGAAAGTGGATGGACACAAAAAACAGCTGGGTTTTAAAAACACCAGCTGTTTTAGTTTTTATCAATATTATTTTTTCTCTTAGATTAATCTTTTATAACCTGAATCCAACCCTTGAACACATGTGTCCTTCCTGTCGAATCTACTGCATTGAATACATAATAGAATGTTCCCGATGGTAGACCTTCAGCTGACCAGTCGTTTTGATAGTCACTGCTTTCATATACATGGTCTCCGTATCTGTTGAAAATAACTATGTTGTTGCTCACAAACTTGCCTATACCCTTGATCACAAAACGATCGTTCTTGCCATCTTCACCAGGTGTAATCACGTTTGGTATAAAGAA
>NZ_JAKZGO010000030.1 GCF_022549785.1 Belliella alkalica | reverse complement strand
AAAATTAAACAGGGATTCTGTCAAAGGGATTGGTATGTCTTGTTGAAAAAGAAAAATGTTATAAATGATGAATATCAGAGCCAATTTATTGATTAAGTACGACCTAAAAATCAGAATCCTCGAAAACAAAGATTTTAAATACCCATAGGGATAGCCCAGCTTAGTCCAACTATGTTTTAAACGCAATCTTGATATATCTATTTATTATAGTTATTTTTTTGGGTAGATTGCGTCTAAAACACTTTACGGTAGTAGCAACCCATGGTTTATTGAAAAAAACTCAAAAAACTCCAAATAAGGAGTTAAAAAAGGCAGAAAAATTAAGAGAACTATATCTGAAGAACAAAGAAAAATAATCGTGGAAAAGGATAAAAAAATAAAAACCGTATCGCTTGAAAAAATGATTGATAAGCATCTAGGAGAGCGTGGCACGGTTAAAAGGGACGCCTTTGAAAATGAATTGAGAATAGACCTTCTTGGTCATGCTATAAAACAAGCTCGGAAGGAGCGTAATCTAACTCAAGAACAGTTGGGAGAATTAGTCGGTGTCCAAAAGGCTCAGATTTCAAAAATTGAGAATAGTACCAAAAATGCCAGATTGGAAACTATCTTGAAGGTATTTGAAGCTTTGGGTGCTAAAGTAAATTTCAATGTGGAATTAAATAACCAGACTTTGGCTTATTGAATAACTCGTTCCCCGATTTACCAAAAAATGCCAATCCAGCTCCTTGCTAAATATAAACATGATTCAAAAATCACTCTCAACAATTTTTATCGCCATATATGTGGCTCTATTGCTTGGCGTACTGTTGACGGGTACTATTGATCGATCAGATTATAAAACACAGAATTATTACCTAGAAACTATCTCCAAGCTTGAAAGTTTGGAACCTGAGATTTCTGAAGGGAGTACATGGTTAGTGGGTTGGTCTAAGATCAATGCTACTCCCAATGAACCCGCAAATTTGGTAGGTTATGCACCTCGGGGAAACTATGATTTTGTATTGGATAGTAGTTATGTGAGGACTTTGGTTGTGGGAAATGGAGTACGAAATGTTGCAATTTTGAGTTATGAGTTGCTCATTATCCATCCATACTTAGCTGATAGAATAAAGCAAAGAATTCAAAAAGAGAATTTACCAATTGATTTCACATATTTCACAGCTACACACACCCACAGTGGAATCGGAGGATATATACCTGGGTTGATGGGGAAAATTGCCTTTGGAGGTTATGATGATGAAATTGTAAAAATGCTAGAGCAAAAAACAATACAAGGACTTCAGGAAGCCCTAGCTACACAAGACTCTTCATTTATTAATTATCATATTTCAGAAACAGACACTTTGGTCTATAACCGCTTTATCAAAGGCGACCCTGTTGATCCCTTTATTCGTCAGTTGACTTTCCAAAAGAAAAACGGTGAAAGAGCAGCTTTTTTTAGTTTTAGTGCACATCCTACAGTTTTGAGTACCAAGTTTATGGGATTGTCTGGAGATTATCCACACTATCTAATGGAAAAGCTTGAGGATAAAATCTATGATTTCGCAATGTTTGCCGCAGGCACAGTAGGTAGCCAAGGCCCAGCACGATCGGGAAACCAAGTTGAGGATGTGTATAAGTACGCAGAGGCTGTTTTCCAACAAAGCATCAAAAATGTCAAATATCTCAAGCCTGTGAAGAAAAATAAAGTTGGTTTTTTTGAGCTACCTACAAAACTTCGAGAACCACAGTACAGACTTGGAGAAAATATGAGGTTGAACCCTTCACTGTTCAAATCATCTTTTGGAGAGAGCAAAGCACATTTTGATGCAGTTTTGATTGGCAATGTGCTTTTGATAAGTTCTAGCGGGGAAGTCTCAGGGACATTCATGGCAGAATGGGAAAGTTTAGCAAAAATTCGTGGACTCAACCTAATTGTTACCACCTTTAATGGGGGATATGTTGGGTACATTACTCCTGATGAATTGTATGATCAAAAGTTTCACGAGGTAAGAGAAATGAATTGGTATGGCCCATATAATGGTTCATACTTTATCGAATTAGTAAATGGACTAATTGAAAAAAATTGGTGATTTTTTCTAAAACAGAAAAACTAAAAAAGGTATTAGAAAACACACTTCCAGAATTTTCCTGATAGTTTCTCTATTTTTATTTCTCTCCAAAAAATAAATAATATGAATCAGTAGCATAACTAAAAGTATGCTGGTATAAATATGGAAGTAAGAAACCTGACCAAGAAATAAATATACTGCCAATCCAATTCCTATTGAGCCAAGACAAAGAATAAATGAACTTAATTTTTTGGGTGTTATCCAATTTACTACAGAATTGAAACCATCTTTTGCATCTAATTCTCTGTCTAGGTAAGAAAGGATCAAGAGATTGATCCAGGCAATCAAAAAGTAAAAGACTCCAAAAAGATAAAATTGTGGAGGAATTGGAGTTTGTTTTAATAAATATGGAGCAAGTGCGATACCTAATATATAAAACAAAGCAATCAAAAATTCTTTCAAGAAAGCTATTTTTCTCCCAAAGAAATAGAACAAACACAATGTCAGGGTGATAACTCCTGCCAAAATCACACCTGGTACAATAAGGAAATGCAAGGTTTGAAGGAAAATCAGCATGGCTACCACAAGGATAAATGCAAAAGTCATTGCAAAAGAAATTGGCTTTCTATACTTAAAGTGAAATTTATGTCTGGGCGAACTTGGTTGATTTTTGGTCTTTCTGACATCTACCAGATGATCAAGAGTATATATAATCCAAACTGTCAAACCCAAAACCAAGTAAATTTCAATTACAGGATTAACCCTCAACAAATGTGCAAAAAACCCCATTCCAGCCAAGGATCCAAGGACTACATCTAAAGATAGAAAATTGAAATAGTTGTAAAGTTTTTGTAGGGTTTTCACTTTTTAAAACTACTAAAAAAGAGCTAGCCTTTCTAAATACAATTTAGAAAAGCCAGCTCTTTAAACTTAACTTAATTGGGACTTCTTAAAGCAAAATGATCAAAAGAATCAAAATCACAATCAAAGCACCTGTAGAGATGTAAAGTCCATTTCCACTTTCTTTTGCTTCTTTGTTGAGCTCTTTAAGTTCTTTTCTGATTTCCTTTCTCTCAACTCTGCTCAACTCTTTGAAATCCATTTCTTTGATTTCTTTGACTCTTGCATCTATTTCTTCGAATCTTTTAAGCTCCTCAGCAGTTACTTCTTTTGCAACATTCTTTGTAGCTATTTCTTTTCCTGCAAAAGATGCCGTAGCAGTAATTCCCATTAGCATCACTGCCATGAAGAGTGTGTTGATAACTTTTTTCATTTTTGTAAAGTATGAATTTGTGGAAAAATTAAACTTTGATTTTGGCAAATAAAATATAATTACTTCAAACTACCAATCATGTCTTCAGGTTTCACCCATTCATCAAATTGTTCGTTTGTTAGCAAGCCCAAGGCAATTGCTGCTTCTCTTAAGCTAGTACCTTCTTTATGCGCTTTTTTGGCGATAGCCGCTGCATTTTCATAGCCAATGTGCGGATTAAGAGCCGTCACTAGCATCAGAGAATTTTCAAGATGCTGTTTGATAAATGGCGTATTTGGCTCTATTCCTATGGCGCAGTTGTCGTTGAAGGAGACCGCAGCATCTCCCAAGAGCCTAGCTGACTGTAGGAAATTGGCAATCATCATCGGCTTGAAGACATTCAATTCAAAATGTCCATTCGAACCACCTACAGAGATGGCTACATCATTGCCCATCACTTGTGCAGCGACCATTGTGATTGCTTCCACTTGCGTTGGGTTTACTTTTCCTGGCATGATTGAAGATCCTGGTTCGTTTTCTGGAATCAAAATCTCACCAATACCCGATCTAGGGCCTGAGGAGAGCATCCTGATGTCATTGGCAATCTTCATCAGGCTTACTGCTAGTTGTTTCAAAGCTCCATGGGATTCTACAATAGCATCATGTGCTGCCAAAGCTTCAAATTTATTCGGTGCCGTCACCAAAGGTTGACCTGAGAATTCTGCTATTTTCTTAGCTACAAGTTCTGCATAGCCTTTCGGTGTATTCAAGCCTGTACCAACAGCAGTACCGCCAAGTGCCAGTTCAGAAAGGTGAGAAAGTGTATTTTTCAATGCTCTCAATCCATGATCAAGCTGGGCAACATAACCCGAAAATTCCTGTCCAAGTGTAAGTGGTGTGGCGTCCATAAAGTGGGTTCTACCGATTTTTACCACATTCATAAATTTCTCAGACTTGGCCTTCAGCGTATCCCTTAATTTTTCTACTCCTGGAATAGTCGTTTCCATTACCATTTTGTATGCAGCGATATGCATGGCAGTAGGGAAAGTATCATTCGAAGATTGGGACTTATTCACATCATCATTCGGATGGATTTTTTTCTTTTCATCTTCTAGTGATCCACCAAGCAATACATGTGCTCTATAAGCAATGACCTCGTTTGAGTTCATATTGGATTGTGTTCCTGAGCCAGTTTGCCAGATTACCAAAGGGAACTGATCATCGTGCTGTCCGGTCAAAATTTCGTCGCATACTTTTGCAATAATATCAGCTTTATCCTGAGCCAGTACACCAAGCTCTGCATTTGTAAGTGCTGCGGATTTTTTCAATATGGCAAAAGCTCTGATAATTTCTATTGGCATGCGGTTGCGCTCTCCTCCAATTTTGAAATTATTGATCGACCTTTGGGTCTGTGCTCCCCAATACTTGTCAGCAGGAACCTCTACAGGTCCCATTGTATCTTTTTCTATCCTAATGCTCATGGTATTTTTAGATTTAAGAGTTTTACTATTTGGCTTGCTAAATTACTACCTGAAGGGCATAATCCATAAAATTAATTCATTATTCGGTTCTATTCATTTCCAGAAGTTCATGGAATATTTTTTGGGAGCTTTTGATTTTTCTATTAAAGTGCGTCCATGCAAAACTATAATTCAATAGCCCTACTGCAATACTAATCAATGCGTATAAATATTGGGAGGCAATAAACCCAAAAAAAAGAGCCAAACACAAGGTCACAATCGTCCAAAATCCCAAAAAGAATGCAGAACTTGGAAAGAGGCTATATGACAAAAATAGGATAGATCCCATTGGTGTACTTTCTATTTTTCCTTTGATCAAAGGTAGAAAACTGTCTGCTTTGTAAATCACCAAGGAAATGCTAAAAGTATTTTTTTTAATGTTTCCATTGAACAGATATCCTTTATCTTCATTTCTATCATATGCTAGAAAATTCGCATCCTTAGTTACCTTATCCAGATTACCCAGCACCTCTTCTACACTGAGGCTTGATACGAGTATTTCGCTTTGAGTCGGTAAAAATGGCATATGTTGATAACTTCTTTGATCCAAAATTAGTTTTAATATTTAGAAAAATGAAGCGTTATGCTAAAAGCCAATAAGGGAAGTTTTGCTGAAATATGGAAGTCATCAATAGCGGGTAGTGAGTCCCAAGTTTGGGAGAAAATACAAAATATTGGAGGTGAAAATGGTTGGTATTTCGGAACGTTACTGTGGAAAATAAGAGGTTGGATCGATTTGGTTTTTGGAGGTATTGGATTTAGGAAAGGCCGGCCTGAAAGAGCTCTCAAGATTGGGGATCAAGTGGATTTTTGGAGGGTGGTGAATGTGGATAACTCTCGAAAACACCTAAAAATGAAAGCCGAGATGAAATTGCCCGGCAATGTGTGGATAACTTTCGACATCAAAGGGGATCAATTTCTCCAAAAAATTGATTTTCAGCCACATGGAATCTTCGGGCGATTATATTGGATACTGATAAAGCCTCTTCATCACTACATGTTTTCTGGGATGTATAAAGCACTCAAAAAAATATAAAGGGTGAACTTTTTACAAATTCACCCTTTAAATCATCTATTTCACAGCAATGCAAGAAATTTCCACATTGACGTCTTTAGGTAACCTTGCTACCTCCACAGTTTCTCTTGCCGGAGGATTTTCTTTGAAGTATTGTCCATAAGCATCATTGATAGTGGCAAACTGACCCATATCCTTGATGAAAATGCTACATTTTACTACATTATCAAAACCAAAGCCAGCCTTTCTGAGCACAGCTTCCAAGTTTTTCATTACAGCATGTGTCTCTTCAGTGATATTTTCATTGATCAACTCGCCGGATTCAGCATCCAAAGCTATTTGACCTGAGATATAGAGAGTATTGCCCGCTTTTACCGCTTGGCTATATGGACCTATTGGTGCCGGGGCTTCATTTGTATATATGATTTCTTTTTTCATCGTCTTTACCCTAGAGGGTTATGTGTGATTTACAGATTTGATACAAATATAAGCTACAAAGCAGCGTATTTTGAACAAAATTCTACTTTGAAAAATTTCTATTCTTCAAATCCCGACATATCAATTGTCTCACTTTCCAGATAATGAGGATACATTTTCTTGTGTTCTTTCTTAACTTCTCTTACCAATGCTTCACGCATCTCTTCCACATTAGTTCCATTTTCGGCAGCCATAAATACTGGAGATATACCTGTCTTCTTTTTGTATGCCTCTGCAAGCTTTTCAAAATCAAGGAAATTACTCTCTTCGAGTTCCAGTTCAGTCATATGCATCTGTTCCTCTTCAGTAGGCATCTGATCTACTAAATCTATTTTATTGAAAACCAATAGCATCGGCTTGTCGGTTGCTCCCAACTCAGTTAGAGTTTGGTTCACAATGGTGATGTGGTCTTCAAAACCCGGATGGCTGATATCCACCACGTGGATCAAAAGATCTGCTTCACGAATCTCATCCAAAGTAGATTTAAATGACTCGATAAGGTGTGTCGGCAATTTTCTGATGAAACCGACTGTGTCTGAAAGCAAAAAAGGGATGTTTTCCAACACTACTTTTCTAACTGTAGAGTCTACTGTTGCAAACAATTTGTTTTCTGCCAAAATATCAGTCTTCGTAATCAAATTCATCAGGGTACTTTTACCCACATTGGTATATCCTACTAAAGAGACTCTTACGATGCCCTTTCTGCTCTTTCGCTGTGTCACTCCCTGCTTCTCCACATCCTTGAGCTTTTCTTTCAACAATGTGATTCTAGCCCTAATATCTCGTTTATCTGTCTCAATCTCCTTTTCACCCGATCCGCCCCTAGTGGTCGTTCCACCTCTCTGTCGCTCAAGGTGAGTCCACATTCTGGTCAATCTTGGTAGCAAATATTGAAATCTTGCGAGCTCAACTTGTGTTTTTGCTTGTGCTGTTTGTGCTCTTTTCAGAAAAATATCTAGAATTAGCAGCGAGCGGTCATAGACCTTGACTTTAAGTTCGTTTTCAAGATTACGCATTTGTGAAGGAGAAAGGTCATCATCAAAAATGACCATATCTACCTCAAAATGTTCGATATAGGTTTTGATTTCTTCCAGTTTCCCAGTCCCTACGAAGCTCTTCACATCTGGCTTTTCCAATCTTTGGGTGAATCTATATACGGTCTTCGCCCCGAGTGTCTCAGTCAAAAAGGCCAATTCATCCAAATAATCATGAACTTGCCTGTCAGACTGCCCTTGTTTTATAAGTGCAACCAAAACAGCTGTGTCTTCCTTTGGAGCTGTTTCATGGAGTTTTTGGAGTTTTTTGGCGTATTTTGTCATATATAATTTTAATGCTATCTAATATTAAGGAAAGTGGCTACTATTTAGTTCCTTAGATGAATATATTACAAAAGTACCATCCTAGGTTGATTTCCTGTTATCTTTGAAGATTAATTCATTTAAAAATTAAAAACACCTTACTTAGATAAAATCAATGAAAATTATCTCAACACCGATAAATGGCTTATTTGAAATACAACCAAACGTTTTCGAAGACAGTCGCGGTTATTTTTTTGAATCATTCAGAGCCGACGCACTTTCTTCACATGGAATCAATGTCGAGTGGGTCCAAGAAAACCAATCTTTTTCATCTGTAGAAACAGTCAGAGGTCTACATTTTCAAAAAGCACCTTATGCACAAACAAAGCTAGTAAGAGTTACTCAGGGAAGAGTTTTGGATGTCGCTGTAGATTTGAGGAAAGACTCTGCCACTTATGGCCAATCTTACAGTGTAGTCTTAGATGCAAAAAAACATAACATGCTATTCATACCTGAAGGGTTTGCACATGGTTTTTCTGTCTTGGAAACTGCTACATTTGTATATAAATGCTCCAATTATTACAACAAAGAAAATGAAGGGGGAATTTTATGGAATGATCCTGAATTAGCAATAGATTGGCAAGTGCAAAATCCAATCCTTTCCGAAAAAGACACTTTGTGGCCGACATTAAAGGAATTCACAAAAATTACAGGAGGTTTATAAATGGGAATCGTTGATTTTTTCAGAAAAAGCAAAGCAAGTACCTATAACCAAAAGTTGGATTTGGCGTGGATGCATACCGATATGCATTCTCATCTTATCCCTGGTATCGACGACGGATCCAAAACAATGGTACAATCTATTGATTTGATAAAGCGTTTGAAAGGGTATGGTTTGAAAAAAATCATAACTACTCCCCATATTATGTGGGAGTTTTACAAAAACACTCCCGAAATAATCCTAAATGGATTAGATGAACTTAGAAAAGAATTAGCAGCAAATGAGATTGAAATAGAAATCAATGCAGCTGCTGAATACTACATAGACGAATTTTTCTTTGAAAAGGTGAAGAATGGGGATCAACTACTTCCAATTTCAGAAAATCTTGTCTTAGTAGAGACTGGCTTTATCAACAAACCAGCAATTCTACTAGATACCTTTTTCGAACTGGAGCTTCACCATTACAAACCAATTCTAGCACATCCAGAAAGGTATTTCTATCTCATGAATGACAAGAAACTCAAACATGACCTGCTCGATAGGGAGGTCTACTTTCAAATAAACTTACTATCACTTACGGGGTTTTATTCCAAGGAAGTCAAAGTTTTTGTCGAAGAATTAATCGATGAGCAACGAGTCAAATTAGTGGGAACAGATTGCCACAATAATCGTTATCTAGATGCATTGGAGACACTGCCCAAAAGTAAGTATTATCAAAAATTGCAGCATTTGGATCTTTTGAATAGTAGTTTATGAAAATATTGATCACCGGAGCAACAGGATTAATCGGAAGTTATATAGCAAAGCGTTTTACAAGCTTAGGGGAGATTTACGCCTTGAGAAGAAAAAGTGCAAATAAGACTCTTTTGGATGACAATAATGTCACTTGGCTGGAAGGTGATGTCACTGACTACCAATCTTTGGAATCTGCTTTTGAAGGGATGGATATGGTCATTCATGTTGCAGGATTGGTTTCTTATGAAAAAAAAGATTCTAAGGATCTGATGAAGGTCAACCTCGAAGGCACTACCAATGTCGTCAACGTAATGCTTCAAATGAAGATCAAAAAACTGATTCATATCAGCTCTGTAGCTGCTTTGGGCAGAACACCTGATATCAAACTAATTGATGAAAATCACAAATGGGCAACTTCTGACTTGAACACTCCATATGCCATCTCAAAGTATCTTGGTGAATTGGAGGTTTGGCGGGCTGCACAAGAAGGCTTGGATGTGATTGTAGTTTATCCTTCGGTTGCATTAGGGAAAATCAGCGACGGGCGAAGCAGCACAGCTATCTATAATTATGTTTTGGAAGAAAAACCGTACTATCCTTCTGGAATAATCAACTACATCGATGTTCGGGATTTAGCAGATATTGTCGCACTTTTATATGAAAAACAAGTTTGGGGAAGTCGTTACATTTTGAATGCTGATGCCATTCCTTACAAAGAATTTTTTGAAGAAATTGCCCTAGCTTTTGATAAAAAAGCTCCCAACAAGTCAATAAACCCTTCTTCACTCAGGGTTTTTCTGACGTTATCTTGGATAGCATATTCTGTGGGGCTAAGTAAAATACCCCTTAACCCAATCACAGCAAAACTAGCTCAGTTGCCACACAAAATGTCAAACTCAAAAATCAAGAAAGAGCTGGGTTTTGAATTTAGACCCTTGTCCCAAACCCTAAAATGGGCCAAGATGAACGAAATCTGACATTGCTCCGTTGAATTCAAATCTGACATAGTGAGATTACTTTAAAATGAAGTAAAAAAATGATATGAGTATCCGCAATGTTGCACATTAAGTAAATAGAGACTTTAAATGACGCTGATACTCGTCAACAGAAATACAAAATGCTTACCCAACAACATATTGTTTGGTGAGGTGCAAGTAAGCGGGTAGTCACTAAAAATAATTTCTCATTAGGGTAAAAATAATTTTAAATTGATTTTGAGACACTAATTTAATTGGTAACTTAAGTTAGAATTAATAAGAAAGCCGATGACCGGAGACTTTGAAAACGAATGGAACAACGATAAAGAGTTGGTGGAAAGGTTTGAAAACTCACTCAAAGCCAATCTAGACCTTTATTTTGAAGAAGAAGAGCTAGAGGATATCATCCGCTTCTATTTTGAAAACCAAAAATTTCTCAAAGCATTGCGTGCTTCAAGCCATGCACTTGAAAAATTTCCATTCAGTATAGAGATCAAGTTACTCAAAGCCCAATGTCTGATATTCAATGATGAATTGGAAGAGGGACTTGAATTATTGGAAAACATCAACAACATATCTCCAAACAACGAGGAGATTATACTTGCTCTTACTAACGCAATGATGATTGGCGGCAATGTCAAAGAAGCGATAGCAATGCTAGAGGATTTTTTACCATTGGCTGACGACAAGGCAGAGGTGTATTATTCACTTGGCACTTTTTATAGGGCTACAGAGAACAAAGAGAAAGCAGTATATTATTACAAAGAATGTGTAAAAGTCAAAATAAATCATGAAGACGCCCTATTCCAATTGGCGATGATTACCGAGGAGGAAGGGTCTTTCAATGAAATTTTAGAGTTTTACCAGGAGTTCATCGATCAAGATCCATATTCCGCTGGAGCATGGTATAATTTGGGAGTGGTATACAACCGACTAGCAAGGTTTGATGAAGCAATCAAAGCATACGAGTATGCACTGATCATAGATGATGCATTTGCTTCTGCATATTTCAACTTGGGAAATGCATATATGAACACAGAGCAATTTGAATTGGCTCTAGAAGCATATCAAAACACTATCAATTGTGAAGGCACCAATTCAGAAAACTGCTGCTACATGGGTGCTGCCTATGAAAAATTGGGCCAAATTGATCAAGCTTTCAAATATTTCAAAAAATCAGCAAAGCTTGATCCAGAATATGAAGATGCATGGTTTGGTTTGGGTATGTGTATGTTGAAGAAAGAAAAGTTTTTTGAAGCAATACACTACTTCAAAAAAGCAATCAAGCTTTCTGATGACAATGCAAATTACTATGTAGGCTTGGCAGATGCCGAATACCAATTGGGAAATCTCCATGCAAGCTCTGAAGCTTATGAAGAAGCGATCAACCTGGAGCCGGGCATTATGGAAACATACATCAACCTCTCAATTATTTATTTTGACCAAAACAGATTTGAGGAAGCTGAGGATGTTGTAAAAGAAGGTATCGAGGAGCTACCTGAAAACGCCGAACTGTATTATAGATTAGTTGTGTACTTGATCAAAGCAGGTAAATACAAAGAAGCCTTTACTTATTTAGAAAATGCATTAACTTTGGACTTCGAAAAGCATATATTATTATATGATTTGATGCCTGAGGTAAAGCACCAAAAGGCAATTTTCAAGATAATCTCGCAATTTAAGGATGGTTCAAAACCTTCTTAAAAAAAATCAATCAATAGAAAAACCAATAGAATGAACTACGTTCTGAATAATATCCCTGTACGCAGTCAAAAACCTCGTACTTCAGGATTTACCATGGTCATGGACAAAGGCCTTAGCATTAGAGAAGTTGAAGATTTTGTAGATGCTCACGGAGAATATGTTGATATCGTGAAATTTGGCTGGGCCACTTCATACTTGACAAAAAGACTTTCTGAAAAAATAAGTATCTACCAAGATGCTGGCATTCCTGTTTATTTTGGTGGGACTTTGTTTGAAGCTTTTGTGATCCGAGATCAATTTGAAGATTATAGAAGAGTTTTGGAAAAATATAACCTTAGTTTCGCTGAGGTTTCCGATGGTTCTATCAGCCTTCAGCATGATAAAAAATGTGAATTTATAGAAACACTTTCTAAAGATGTAACAGTTTTGTCAGAAGTAGGGTCAAAAGACGCAGCTAAGATCATCCCACCTTACAAATGGATTGAGCAAATGGAAAAAGAACTTCAAGCAGGTTCTTGGAAAGTAATCGGAGAAGCCAGAGAAGGAGGAAATGTGGGTCTTTTTAGAGACTCAGGTGAAGTAAGGCAAGGGCTTGTCGAAGAGATTCTTACCAAAATTCCAGAAGAAAAAATCATCTGGGAAGCTCCACAAAAAGAGCAACAAGTATGGTTTGTAAAACTACTCGGTGCCAATGTGAATTTGGGAAATATTGCTCCAAATGAATTGATTCCATTGGAAACTATCAGACTCGGTCTTAGAGGAGATACTTTCGACCACTTCTTAGGCGATATAAAATTATAAAATTCTTGGACTGCCTTATCTAAAATAGGCAGTCCAATTCGTTTTCATCCATGAATCAATTCAAAGATACCATCCTTACTTATTTGAAAGGGATGTCTATGGGGGCTGCTGACATCGTACCAGGAGTCTCCGGTGGATCCATTGCACTTATTACAGGGATTTACGAAAAGCTGCTCGATAGCATCAATTCAATAGACCAAACCGCACTCAAACTTCTATTTAAGTTTGAGATCAAGGCGTTATGGAATCATATCAATGGAAATTTTCTTGCAACACTTTTGTTTGGCATTTTTACGAGTGTTTTTGCCTTATCAAAAATCATTACGTATCTCATAGAATTCCATCCGATCCCAGTGTGGTCTTTTTTCTGTGGTTTGATCATAATTTCTGCAGTTATTATCCTAAGAGATATCAAAAAGTGGAGCGTTGGTGTGGTAGCTGCTATCATTATTGGAATTGTTGGAGCATACTTGTTTACAAGTATTCCACCAGTAAGTTCACCGGAAGGCCATTGGTTTACATTTGTTTCGGGAGCAATTGCCATTTGTGCGATGATCTTACCAGGTGTATCGGGGAGTTTTCTTTTGCTGATGTTGGGTCAATATGAAAAAATCCTGGCAGCAGTTTCTGAGAGAAACTTCACGGTAATTGCGATTTTCGGTGCAGGTTGTGTTACGGGTCTTTTGGTATTTAGTAGATTGATATCATGGCTTCTCAAAAATCACCATGCAGCTACCATTGGATTGTTGTCAGGTTTTATGTTGGGTTCGATCAATAAACTTTGGCCTTGGAAAATCGTCCTAAGTTATAGGCTTTCCTCTTCTGGAATACAAAAGCCACTATTGACAGAAAATATCCTTCCTCAAAATTACCTTGCTGCAACAGGAGAAGAATCCTTGTTTTTGCCGGCAATTTTAGCATTCTCTTTTGGGATTCTATTGGTAATAGGGATAGAAAGATTTGCACAATACATCAAAAAACAATGAGAAAATTCGGCTTAATTGGTTATCCCCTTACCCATTCTTTTTCAAAGAAATACTTTACAGAGAAGTTTTCCAAAGAAGGTCTTTCTGATTGTGAATTTGACCTTTACGAAATAGAAAAGGTGAATTTGATAGAGGAGATCATTCAAAACAATCAAGAGCTGGAAGGTCTAAGTGTAACGATCCCCCACAAAGAAAAAGTAATCCAGTTTCTAGATGAACTTGACCCTGCTTGCGAAGCTATTGGAGCGGTCAATTGTATCAAAGTGAATAATGGAAAATTAAAAGGATACAATACAGATTATATTGGTTTCAAAGAATCTTTGGCCAATTGGCTGGGAGACGAAAGACCAAAAGCATTGGTTCTTGGCACTGGTGGAGCTTCAAAGGCTGTAATTCAAGCATTGAAAGACCTTGAAATTTCTTACTTGATAGTCTCAAGGTCAAGCAGTATCAATGAAGACTGGATCACTTATGAAGACTTAGAAAACCAAGAAGAAATCCTCAAAAATCATCATCTAATCGTCAATACAACCCCATTAGGAACCTTCCCAAATACAGAAGTAATGCCTGCTATCAATGCAAATTTGATCTCAAAGCAGCATAAAGTGTATGATCTGGTGTATAATCCTGAAAAGACTTTTTTGATGCGCTCAATGGAAGCGCGCGGTGCAGTAGTGAAAAATGGTTTGGAAATGCTTCATCTTCAAGCAGAAGCTGCTTGGAAGATTTGGAATTAACTTCATACCATTTTAAACAAAAACATGTACTGGAAAAAATTATCACACGAACAAATAAAAGAAATCATATTCAAAGCATTGGGAGAAAATCTCGACTACCGAGGTGAAAGGCCTATTCTGGGAATTCCCGGAACTTACCTTGATACCACAGAATTCTATCCTGATGCACCATTTCTACAAGATGCACCATATATGTCTGCCATGGTGCGCAATCCTAACCACATCGGAGTACACACTTTAAGTGAAAAATCTGTCTTGGAGGTATTTGAAGGAACCCAAAAAATCGAGCGCGAACTGATTCGTCTTGTTGCAGAGGAGGTTTTCAATGGAAAGCCGAATGACCAAGATGGGTATGTCGCAACGGGGGGAACAGAGGCAAATATTCAGGCAATGTGGATCTACCGTAACTACTTCATGAAAGAATATGGTGCAAGGCTTGGAGAGATTGGACTTGTGTATTCTGAAGATTCACACTATTCCATGCCTAAAGGTGCTAATATCCTCAATCTTCAAAACATCATCCTGAATGTAGATCCTGAAACTCGTGAGATCCTAAAGTCCTCACTTAGTGAAAAGATCAAAGAAGCGAGAGCAAATGGAATCAAGTATTTTATAGTCATTGCTAACTTATCCACAACAATGTTTGGTTCAGTAGATGATATTGACATGTTGGGTGATTTCTTCAGCAATCAAAATGTAAATTTCAAAATTCATGTGGATGCAGCCTATGGTGGATTTATTTATCCATTCACCAATACCACGAGTCGATATACCTTCCAAAATCCATATATGAATTCAATAACTGCAGATGGCCACAAGATGCTACAGACTCCTTATGGGACAGGATTGTTTTTGATCAGGAAGGGATTCATAGAATATGTAAAAACAGACGAAGCCCAATACATCCCAGGCAAAGACTATACTATCAGCGGAAGCCGATCAGGAGCCAATGCAATCTCCATGTGGATGATCTTGAAAATTCATGGTTCGGAAGGCTGGAAATACAAAATGGAAACCCTCTGTGACAAAACTGAGCGAATTTGCAAGAAACTCGAAAAGATGGGCGTGGAATACTTCAGAAACCCATTCAATAACATCATTGCAATCAAGGCTAAATATATGTCAGCAGAACTTGCTGATAAGTACTATTTGGTAGCAAACTCTTATGAATTTGAGGCTGAGTGGTACAAAATTGTCGTTATGCCGCATGTGAAGCGCGGTACAATAGACAGCTTCCTAATAGAATTGGCAGGAGAGCAAAGCTCAGTGAAAGCATAGTATTGATTGAAAATGTAATGAACCAAAAAAAGCGAAGGATGAAATTCTTTCGCTTTTTTGATTTATTGAATATAAATGTAACTTAACGCCTTGTTCTGTGTATCCACAGATCAATCTTAACTTTTTAATAAAGAGTAACCTTTTGGCAAAAATGTGTTTTGTTCCATCGCAGAAATTCCATGTTGCCCTCTAATCTATTTTTAGATTTCATCACAAAATAATCGGATTCTCCTATAAGAATATCCATCGGCCATGAACCATTAGATTCAGTCTACACGCTATTTCGAATTCTTTATACAAGAATTCTTTCCAAATCCACTAACTTAGACCCGAATTATCGACTGATTTTCTGTGAACAAACTAATCACCGCAATTTCCCATACCAAACTTCTTAGCTGGAAAAAGGTCTCAAATTATTTACTCCTTTTGGCTTCTTTTCAAGTCAGCAGAATTACAAAAAACCCAAAGATCTGGGGAAAACCAACCACTCTATCTATCGAACCTACCACTAGCTGCAATCTACGGTGTCCAGAATGTCCCAGTGGGTTGAGGAGTTTTACCAGGCCTACAGGGATGATTAAAGAAGACCTTTTCAAAAAAATCATAGATGAAAATGGGCTATATCTTACTTATTTACATCTATACTTCCAAGGGGAGCCCTACCTCCACCCAAAATTTTTGGATTTTGTGAGCTACGCAAACCAAAGGAGAGTCTTCACCGCTACTTCAACCAATGCCCACTACCTTACAAAGGAGAATGTGGAAAAAACATTGGATTCAGGACTCAAGCAGTTGATAGTCTCTATGGATGGAATCACCCAAGAGATCTATCAGGATTATCGTGTAGGCGGAAATTTATCCAAAGTCAAAGAAGGACTTAAGCTACTTATCCACAAAAGAGCGGAAAGAAAATCACTATTTCCCAGAATTATCCTTCAGTTTTTGGTAACAGGTAAAAACGAACATCAACTTGAGGAGCTAAAGTCATGGGCCAAAAGTATGAAGGTAGATGAATTACAGCTGAAGTCTGCTCAAATCTATGGTTTTGAAAATGGCTCAGATTTGATCCCCAAAGACTCAAAATATTCAAGATATATCCTTGGGAAAAATGGCAAATGGAAGCTTAAAAAGGAAATAGAAAACAAATGTTGGAGAATGTGGCAAGGATCAGTTGTCACCTGGGATGGAAGGGTAGTGCCTTGTTGCTTTGATAAAGACGGAGAGCATGTCATGGGCCAACTCACCAATCAGTCGTTAAAAGAAATTTGGCAAAACGCTAAATATCTACATTTTAGGTCTTCACTTCTTCATGACAGAAAGCAAATCGAAATCTGCAAAAACTGTACGGAATAAGCAAAAAATGGTCTAATTTAAAGATTTAGCTATTTCTTTACAGTACGGAATAGTTATCTTTACGCAAGTTTTCCAAAATTTAATGCTGAAAGGAGAAGTTTTTCTTTTCTGCTAGATGATTTACATCTTTTCAAGGAAATCGAATGATCTAAATATCACAATTTTCATTATGCATTCTTCTTTATACACTGTTTATAGAAAAATCTCCGCTACGTTTGTACTAATAGCAGTCCTTTTTTTATGTAATCCCTTTCATTCACAAGCACAATCACTTTCTGATATAGCAAGTATTAATGTAGATGAGCTTTCTGATGAACAGATAAAAGAATTACTCAATAGGGCAAGCGAGGTAGGGCTTACTGAAAATGAATTGATCCAAATGGCAAGCCTGAGAGGATTGCCTGCCTTGCAAGTAGAAAAGCTCCAAGAAAGAATAGAAAAACTGGACTTAAATAGTTCTTCAGGAAGGTCAGGCTCTTCAGGAGCTTCAAAAAGAGATCCTAGAAAACAAGGAGACATCAACGAAATTACTCAAGGAATATTTAAGTTTCAGCAAGATCAATCTTTAAAGTCAGAACCATCTCCCTATTTTGGAGCAGATCTTTTTTACAACAAAAATAGACGTTTGACTTTTGAACCAAATCTAAATTTGGCAACGCCAAAAAGTTATATCCTAGGCTCTGGTGATATGATCTATGTAGACATATATGGGCAATCAGAAAAATATTATGAAGCTACCATCAATCCAGATGGCTTTGCGATCATTGATAATGTCGGACCGATTTCACTTTCTGGAAAATCAATAGAAGAAGCAACAGGAATCCTCAAAAATAGGCTTTCAAATTATTATCAAGGACTAAGTGGAGCCAATCCAAATACTTTTTTACAAGTTACTTTGGGAAATGTCAGGACTATCAAAGTAAATCTTGTCGGAGAGCTAAGGCTTCCAGGGACGTTTACATTGAGTGCGTTCAGTTCTGTATTCAATGCCCTATATGCAGCAGGAGGTCCTAATGAAAACGGAACAATGCGAAATATCAAGTTGATCAGAAATGGAAAGTTACTGGCAACAATTGATATTTATGATTTTTTGATCAATGGCAATGCCAATCTTAATCAACAACTTCAAGATCAAGATGTGATTTTAGTGGAGCCATTTGAAGGAAGGGTGACTGTAGATGGTGAGGTCAAGAGGCCAAAAATTTATGAAGTCAAAACAGGTGAGAGTTTTGATCAGCTTTTGAAGTATGCTGGAGGTTTTACCGATGAGGCATTTCAAGACAGAGTCAATGTCACTAGGGTAAGCGGCAAAGAAAGAGCCGTATCCGATATTTTCAAAGATCAGTTCTCCATATTTACAGTAAAAGGCGGAGATGTCTATCAGGTCGGAAAAGTATTGAATAGATATAGCAACCGTGTTCAGATAAAAGGAGCAGTATTTAGAGAGGGGAATTATGCTTTGACAGATGGTTTGACATTAAAAAAATTGATTGAAAATGCCGATGGAGTAAGGGGCGAAGCATATTTGGAAAGGGCAAGTATTCTGAGAACTAGTGCAGACTTGAGTACTGAGATTATATCTGTCAATCTTCGGGAGATACTGGAAGGGTCTTCTCAAGACATTACGCTTCAAAGAGAAGATGTGGTCAGAATATCTAGCATCTATGATCTCAAAGAAGAAATCTACGTGCAAATTACTGGTGAAGTGAGTAAGCCTGGAACATATCCATTTTCCAAGCAAATGACTGTAGAAGACTTGATCATCATGGCAGGAGGACTGCGGGAAGCAGCTAACACAAAAGAAATTGAAATTTCCAGAAGGATCTCCGAGCCTGAAGCAGGAACTTTTTCTGTACTTGTTCCAGTAAGTGTGGATGTTGACTTTAGTCAAAAAGGATCTACGGAGATTCTTGAGCCATTTGATAATGTAATCATCAGAAGAAAGCCAAATTTCACACTTGAAAAAATGGTGTTTATAGAAGGCCAGGTAAATTCTCCAGGTGCATTTGCGGTACAATCAGCCAAAGAGAGAGTGTCTGATGTGATCAAAAGGGCTGGAGGGTTGACAGCTTTTGCATATGCTAAAGGAGCTACCTTGATCAGAAGAACGGAATATTATGATACCGAATCTGAGCAACTTAGAAGGCAGAAAAACTTGATTGATCTTCAAGAAAAACTGCAATATGACCCTAACAACACAGAAGCCCAAGAGCTCCTGCTTGAGAGACTTTTCAAAACCTTGGGGAATAAGGAAGAAGCAACAAAAAGCGCTGGCGAAAGTACTGCAGCCTCAGAGGTGAAAAAAGAAACCATATCAGGAATAGTCGAATCAAAGGCAGATATTGCTCCAATCAAGATCAAGGAAATGGAAGCAGTTGCGATAGATTTGGAGAAAATACTCAACAATCCAGGTTCGGAATTTGATTTGATATTGGAAGAAGGTGATATCATTTCCATTCCAAGGCAGCTTCAGACTGTGAGAATGAGAGGAGATGTGGTCTATCCGACTACAGTTCGATATGATAATCTTGGTGGATTGAAATATTATATCAATAGAGCTGGTGGGTTTGACAACAGAGCAAATAGAAAGCGTACCTATGTAGTCTATGCAAATGGCGAGGTGGCAAGAACCAAAAGCTTTCTTGGAATCAGAGCTTATCCTCGAATAGAGCCTGGCGCGGAAATATTTGTTCCTACAAAAGGTCCAAGAATGCCAATGAGACCAGGGGAAATTGTAGGATTGACCACTGGATTGGCAACTTTGGTTTTGATCGTCACGCAAATAAACAATTAAGCAAAATGTCGGAAAAGCATATTTTGGACGATAAAATTACCTTAAAAGAAGTTATTTTAAGATTTAACTTCTGGCTCGGTTATCTATTGAGCAAATGGAAGATATTTATAGTTGCTATCATAATTGGTGTAGTACTTGGTGCCTCAATATCTATATTGAAAAAGCCTCTCTATTTGGCTGAGACTTCATTTGTATTAGAGGAATCAGATATGGGTGGAATGGGAGGCATGTCTGGGCTAGCATCTCTAGTAGGTGTTAATTTGGGTTCTCTAGGAAGCTCGAGTGGATTGTTTCAGGGTGATAATATTATGGAACTTTATAGATCTGATAACATGATAAACAAGACACTTCTAAGTCCTTTTAATGAAGAGTCTTTGCTGATAGATCGATATATTTCCTTCATGAAACTTGACAAAAAGTGGAAAAGCAAAGTTGATTTGGCTTCATTGGATTTTTCTCTCGACCGTGAAGATTTCAGTGTTACGCAAGATTCGGTAGTCAAGGAAATTTCAAAATTGATCAGAAAAAACCACCTTTCTGTAGTCAAGCCAGACAGAAAGCTGACAATAATTAAAGTAAATATTCAGTCAAAAGACGAAGCGTTTTCCAAAGTATTCAACGAGACCCTTGTGGAGAAAGTAAATGGGTTTTACTTTGAAACTAAGACAAAAAAAACTGCAGAAAATCTTCAAATACTTCAATCACAGTCAGATAGCGTAAGAAAAATATTGGATCAAAGTTTGGTGGATTTTGCCAACACTGCAGACAGGATTCCAAACCCAAACCCTTTGATGCAATCAGGGACAGTTGATGCTAGAAAAAGGCAAATTGATATTTCAGCTTCTACAGCGGTATACTCTGAAATTGTCAAAAATCTTGAAATAGCCAAGGTGAATCATAGGAATAATTCACCCTTGATTCAGATCATAGATTCTCCTAGGTTTCCATTGGAAAAAATTCATCTGAAGTTAAAAAAAGGAATGGTTTTTGGAGGTGTAATTGCATTATTGGTAATGATAGTTTTGCTTTTTGTAAAGAAGCAATATAATGTCTATGTGAAAGAAAAATAATTGACCCTAAGACTTTTTTATGTTAGATAAGATTTCATCATTCCCGATTGCCAACCTTATCAGAAATAAGTCTATCCAAAACTTTATTTTTTTGGCGATCATTCAGGCATCCAATGTTTTGATTTCATTGATTTCTATGCCACTACTCATTCAGGGAATTGGTGTAGACCAATTTGGCTTGGTAAACCTCGCCCTGTCCGTGGTCATAATGGCAAACATCTTTGTCAGCTTTGGGTTCAATCTCAGTGCTCCTCGTGATGTGGCGATCAACCAAAGCAACAAAGACGAGCTTTCCCATTTGGTCTCGAATATTTTCTCCGGAAAAATTATACTCGCATTTTTCACCTCCATTCTGATTTTGGTAGGAATCTTTGGTCTAGGAATGTTTGAAGGATACCAAACGATCCTTATTTTCTCTCTTTTTATGCTGTTTTCTGAAGCTACACTACCATTATGGTTTTTTCAGGGAATGGAAAAAATGAAATTGATATCTATTGGAAATGTATTTAGCAAATTACTCTTCCTTTTAGGTATCGTTCTGTTTATCCACAAGCCCGACCAGGCAAAGTGGGTCAATTTTCTTTTGGCAGGAAGCGCTTTTTCCATCAATGTTTTGCTACTCTTTTATATTCATTACGAATTGGGAATTACCTTCTATAAGCCAAAATTCAATAAAATATTTGCCTCCTTAAAATCAAACATATTATTTTTTCTATCGCTATTGGCATCTCATATTTCTGTCAATGGAGGCTTGATAGTACTTTCATTCTTTGCTAGTTCTACAATATTGGGTATGTTCAGTTTGGCTGAGAAAATCGGAATGGTTTTGAGAATGTTTCCTGCTTTGGTCATTCAGGCAATCTACCCAAACGCTTCGAAGCTATACAATCAAGATAGACCAAAATTTTACTCCTATGCCCTAAAGACCGCCAAATGGGCTTTAGTAATCGGAGCTATAGTATCATTTGGTACATTTCTTATGGCACCAATCATCATCAAGCTCCTTTCCAAAAAAGAGCTACCCGAAGCTGTTGACTTTCTGAGGATTTTGGCTTTTGTTCCTATGTTGGCATGTCTTAATAATCTTAATGTCCTCTTGTTTTTGGTCAAGGACCAAAAGAATCTAATGTTCAGATCATCATGGTTAGCATGTTTGTTTATGGTAGTATCATCGTTTTTTTTGACTATGTACTATGGAGGAGTTGGATTATCATTTGCACTGATCTCCACTGAGGTTTTTGTTTTTGTTGTATCATTGATTATAAATTTCAAACACAATATAAATGACCTTAAAAGTTTATTGAAGTTGAGCCTAGGGAGAAAAGATTCTTAACATAACATAGTTTGTGAAGATTCTGTGTCAAAAAATCAACACCTCCAAAACAGGAGATCTTTAGTCTTCAATTTGAGTATTCTTATTTTGGAATGCTTTCTTCACAAAATTAAGAAATTCTTAAAAATGAAAAGTCCGCACTATTGTGTTGATAAAAAAGCAAAAAAATCATCTATCCAGAAAGCCAAATACCTAAACCAAGAACAATAAGGCGGATCAGGTTTGTTTTTGATTCACAAAGCTCAAATAATATTTAAATCCACAAATTTTATCATTTATAAAAATGACAAAGATCGCCCAGCCATCAGTGGCCATCATTATTATCAATTGGAACAATTATGATGATTCCCAAAAATGTCTTCATTCTTTAAAAAAATGTGATTATCCAAATTTCAAAACCATCATCGTTGACAATGACTCACATGATGGATCGGGGAGCAAATTGAAAAGTGAATTTGGTGAATTTGCTCATTTTATATTCTCTGATATAAATAGAGGCTTTAGCGGGGGCAACAACCTTGGTTTCAAGTACGCCTTGGGCGAGGGTTTTGATTATGTGATGGAACTGAATAATGATACGGAGGTAGAACCGGATTTTATTTCCAAATTGATCGAAGCCATAGACGATAAGCCTGAATATGGGGCAGCACAACCATTGATATTTTACAATACACCAAATCGACAGACCGTTTGGAATGCTGGGGGAAAACTTCTGCGTCCCTTGGGGATTTCGCTTACCAATCACGAAAACTCCAAAAATCCAGAGACCATCCAAGGTTCAGAGGTAGATTGGATTACAGGATGTGCATTTATGATCAAATCAGATGTTATCAAAAAATCAGGATTGCTAAAGGAATTTTACTTCTTTGGATCATTTGAAGATGTAGATTTGTCTCTCAGAATCCGGAATCTCGGATACAAACTCTGGCTAGAACCAGCCTCAGTGATCTATCATTCGGTGGGAAGTTCGTCAAAGTCAAAGACCAAAGGCAAGGAAGGATATCTCAATCCAAGGGTTCACTATTTGACCCAAAGAAATCAGATGATCTTTATCAATCACCACACTCCAGCAATATTCAAACCGCTGGCAGTGCTTACACAAGTTATAAAGTTGTTTGCTTATTCCTTATATTTTATAGTTCTTTGGAGGCCTGTAAAGTTAAAAATGGTCTGGACAGGCTTTATTGATGGATTATTTAAAACATACCATGATTAATACCGACATTATTAGAAAGGAAATAGAAGGGTACAAAGTTGCCAAACCTTTTCCGCATATGGTGATAGATAATTTTTTGGATAGGGATCTTGCCCAAAAGTTGTCAAATGAATTTCCCGATATCAATGATACTAGTCTGTTCAATTATTCCAATCCATTGGAAAAGAAATCGGCATTGAATGACTGGAACAAATTTCCGCAAAATACTTATAGTTTTTTTGAATTTCTTTGTTCCAATGATTTTGTCAATCAGCTTGGAGAGATTTTGGGTATCAAACTATACCCAGACTTTGGTCTCCATGGAGGAGGCTGGCATATGCATCCTGATGGAGGAAAGCTCAACCCCCACTTGGATTACAATATCCATCCCAAACTAGGATTGCAAAGGAGGATCAACTTGATCATTTACTTATCAGAAGACTGGCAGCCAGAATATGGTGGTCATTTTGGTCTCTGGAGTAATAATGAGGAGAGCAACAGACCAGAACAACTTGTCAAAGAAGTGGAAATCAAGTTCAATAGAGCAGTAATTTTTGATACAAGCTTACAATCATGGCATGGGCTCAGTAGGCAAGTGACCTCTGATGGACAGAAGATCAGGAAATCACTCGCAATCTATTATCTTTGCGAACCGCCAGCGTCTTACATAGACAGGCAAAGGGCACTTTATGCACCTACAGAAGATCAAAAAAACAATCCTGAGATCGAAGAATTGATTAAGAAAAGATCAGACAGCCAACTGTACAAAGATCATTATATCACAAAGTAAATTTTTGTTTAGTCTATATCGCTTACCTAATATATACTGATAGAAGTAAAGACTATTTATAAAGGAAAATCTAATTTAATGATTATTCACAAACATTGTCCTGTCTGTACCTCCACAAATATAGTCGGTGATGCTATAGATCTACATCGATTTGGCCCTCATATATCACGTGCTAGATGCAAATCTTGTGGATTGATATTCGCCAATCCGATGGCTGATGCTGATGACTTAAATAAATACTACAACGATTATTACGAAAAAGATATTTATCAAAGTACCGACTACAAAAACATCATCAAAGATGAAATCCTAAAAATTGGGAATCTGACGGAATCCGAAATAAAAAAGGCAGCACCGTATTTCAGTATTTACAATGACACAGGTAAATTTTTGGATGTAGGTTGTGGCCTTGGAATGGGTCTAGCTTATGCCAGTCGGTTAGGTTTTGAGCTTTATGCTACAGAGTATGACCAAGGAGCGATTGATTTTGTGAAAAGTCATTTTCCTGTCAACGTACATAAGGGTGATTTGGCTACGGCCAATTTTCCTGACAATTACTTTGACTTTATCCACATGAGCCATGTCATAGAGCATGTCCTAGATCCGGTGGCGTATTTTGCAGAAATGAAAAGAATCCTAAAGCCAGGTGGCACGCTAGCGATAGGCACACCAGACATGTCAAGTCTATTGTATAAAAGCTATAAGTGGCTCAATCATTTACAGCTAAAAGTCCCTAGAATAATAGATGGTTTGGAACACACCTATATTTTCCCCAAAGGACTATTGGCAGATTTGATCAAGCAGCAGGGGTTGACAATCAAGCTACATTATTCACACACATTGGGAGAAAAGTATAGTAACTTGATAAAATACAAAATGCCCATCAAAAAGAAAGTCTCCCGAGTCGTGCAGAATTTCTTTAAAATCAATCAATGGATAGTTTGTGTAAAATAACCATACACCTCTCAGGAGTTTTTTTATTGAGTGGAAATATAAACTTTACTTTCCTAAATTTGATCAAATAAATCTCTCTGAATGCACCTTGTCATTTTTATAATCCTTTCTATAATTCTTTCACTGACAATTTTTTGGACAGTAAAGAAGGCTGTGTTGATCGGAAAATGGGAGTACATCATTTATTTTTTATTGCTATACTTCCCTATTTATACGGTGTTTTTGAGTGTCACATACGCCTCCACAGAATCTGTAATTCTAGTCAAGTCCTTCCAAATCTTCAAAGATCTGATTGTCATCTTCGCTGTTTATCTTTTTGTGTTGTTTCAGAATAACATATTCAAATATCCCTTTAGGTTTACGATTGTGGATAAGTTATTTTTGACATTAACCTTACTCGCAGTTTTCTTTCTATTTGCACCAATCGGTGAGGCTACATTTTCGGCAAAAGTATTCTATTTCAAAGGGATGTTGATACCGGCACTTGTATATTTTCTAGGCCGTAATACCAAGTTTGACGATCGAGAAGCTGGGTTGTTCTTCAAAATTATTTTTGGGATTGTGATTGTAGGTTTTGGTGTCAATGTATTTGAAGTGATATTTGACATACATTTTCAGAATATCACAGGATACGCTGGTTTTAACCTCGCTCTGAACAATGTAGAGCCAAGTGGGAATTTTGGGCTTTCTTGGACATTCGAAACCCAAGCCATAACCAAACGACTTGCCTCCATCTATTCAGACCCTTTGGAGCTTTCCAGTTCTGTTTTGATGGGTTTTGCCGTTGGGCTGATTTTTTATCTTACAAGCAAAAGGGAACATGCCAATTTCTATATCTTAATCATGGTCTTTGCATTTGTAAGCTTGATGTTGGCTTCATCAAGAGCATCTTTTGCAGCTTTTTTTGTGATGTTGTTTTTTGTAGCAGTGACATTTAGGCTATATACCTTGATCATGATTGGTGTTTCTCTGGTATTGGCATTTGTGGTTTTTGTAGTCTTTTTTGCATCAGAAGATTTCTATTATTTCGTAATAGATACCCTTACCTTCCAAAACCTTTCAAGTGTTGGACATTTGGTAGAGTGGCTTATCGCTTTGGAAGGAATGCTGGAAAGCCCTTTTGGAGTGGGGCTTGCTATGAGTGGCAATGCCGGGAGTGTTACAGAGGAATTGAGGATAGGCGGGGAAAACCAGTTTTTGATCTATGGCGTACAATTAGGCTGGATAGGAATGATTACATATATCTTGTTACTGGCCTATTCTATCGTTCATAGCATCAAAGTATTTAGAACTACAGAAAATCTGATGACTGCAAGGATAGCATTTACTGGTGCCGCAGCGAAAACCGCCTTGATTTTGCCATTGTTCACTGCCAATGCAGAAATGTACCTGTATGTTAGTTGGATCTCATGGTGGATGGTTGGCTATGCTATGAACAACTACCCTATAACAAAGCATCATGAAGCATAGAAAAAAAGTCTTGATCGATGTATTTTACTTGTATGTAGCCCAAACAGGTATCAAAACCTACATGCTATCTATTTGTGAGGAGGTATCCAACAGAAAAAATTCTGAATTTGAGTACATCATCAGTCCTGATTTTCAGAAAGTAAGTCAGAGTAGTTTTTTTAAAGGGAAAACAGCAAAGTGGAAAAATCTACTTTTTCAACTGCTTTATTTTTTGCGCAAGCAAATCGTAGTTCCAATACTTTCCTATTGGTACAAAGCAGACGTTGTTTTCAGCCCGGACATCCTTAGTCCGATATGGGGAAAAGGAAAAAAAGTATCTGTGATACACGACACCTTCTTTTGGGACAACCCTGAGCATTATCAAGCACATTGGTTAAAATATTTTCTTTTTTTCTTAAAAAAGGGACTTCAAAAGAATGCATCGGTAATTACGATTACCGATTATTCTAAAGGAAGATTGAAGCAAATGAATGAATTCAAAGATTTGCGAATAGACGTCGTTCACCCTTCTTCTGGACTGACCAACTTTGTGGATAACTTTCCTAAAACATCGAATTGCATAGCTGAAAGGTACTTTCTTCATGTAGGTGTGATGGAAAAAAGAAAGAATCTAGGCATGTTGATTACTGCATTTTCAGAACTTATCCACATTCCCAAGTACAAAGATCTGAAATTATACTTGGTAGGGCAGCGAGGTCCAAGGGAAGCATTGGACGATTATGATCATCTTGCCAAGTTGGTGAAAGACCAAAAACTGGAAACGAATGTAATTTTCCCAGGATATATCAGCAATGAAGAATTGAGCCATTTCTTTCAAAATGCAACAGCATACATATTCCCATCTTCCAATGAAGGTTTTGGATTACCAGTTTTGGA
Organism: Belliella alkalica; assembly: GCF_022549785.1. Classification (GTDB taxonomy): domain Bacteria; phylum Bacteroidota; class Bacteroidia; order Cytophagales; family Cyclobacteriaceae; genus Belliella; species Belliella alkalica. The sequence goes on along the minus strand of NZ_JAKZGO010000030.1, from coordinate 9,841 downwards.
GGCATTTTCTTTTGGCTTGCCTGTGATCATTTCAAATCAAGGCGCTCTCAAAGAAGTGGCAGGAGATGCAGCATTGGTTTTGAATGAAAATACTTCTGAAAACTTGGTGCAATCTATGATACAGATCTTGGAAGACGAAAGCCTTAGATTAAGGCTAAGGGAAAAAGGGATAATTCGTGTAAAGGAATTTACAACGGAGAAGTTTTTCTTATCTTTGGAAGATACTTTTAAAGATATTTTAAATGGGTAATTTCCTAGGGACAAGCATTACAAAAATCACTGGAGTTGATCTTAGTGATCGATTTGGAGAGGATTGGGATAGTTTATCCACATTGGGAGTTCTGATTAGAATGAATATCTGGTTGCTTAGAGGAATGTTTATCAGGTGGAGACTGAGATCAGTAAAAGGACTTTTTCTGGTAGGGAAAGGAGTCACCTTGAGACAACCTGGATATATTGATGTGGGCAGAAACTTTATTGCACAAGATCACTGTGAAATCAATGGCTTATCACAAAAAGGCTTGATTTTTGGAGACAAAGTCACGGTAGGAAGCTATGCGATCATTCGGCCAACAAATCTCTATGGAGGCGAAGCAGGTGTAGGTCTGAAAGTTGGGAACAATAGCAGTATTGGTCCCTACAGCTATATCGGTTGCTCTGGATACATAGAAATAGGGGACAATGTGATGATGTCTCCTCGAGTGAGTATCTACTCCGAAAACCATAATTTCGGTGATGTGGCCTTACCAATGATAGATCAAGGGGTAACACGCTCTTTTGTCAAAATAGAGGATGACTGTTGGATAGCAGCCAATTCGATCATATTGGCCGGTGTGACAGTGGGAAAAGGCTCGATCGTGGCAGCTGGTTCTGTGGTCACCAAAGACGTGCCTCCATTTAGCATTGTAGGTGGAAATCCTGCAAAAATCATTAAATCAAGATTATAGAAATGAAGCGTGATTCTTTAAAAAACTGGAAGAAATTTGGGAAAAACGATCCTTATTTTGGCGTACTTTCAGATGAAAAGTACAAGAAAGAAAACCTTACAGAAGATGGTTTGCAGGAGTTTTTTGCCACAGGGGAAGCTTATGTGAATGAGTCTTTACACAGAATCAATCAGCTTACAAAGTTTTCTTTAGATCATGCTTCTATATTGGATTTTGGATGTGGTGTGGGCAGGTTGGCAATACCTTTTTCGAAATATACCAGTGCGAAGGTAGTAGGCTTGGATATTTCACCAGAGATTCTCGACAAAGCAAGGGCACATGCCTATAGCTTTGGAAGGGACAATATAGATTTTGTCCTCTATGATGGTGAAAATCTACCGAAGCTTCCTTCGTTTGATCTGGTCAATTCTTACATTGTATTGCAGCATATTGAAATAAACAGAGGTTTGGCTTTGCTGACACAGCTACTTGATAAAGTCAAAATCGGAGGGATTGCACAAATTCAAATTACACATGGACATGAACTTCCTACTATTCCCTATCTCAACTTTTATTTAAGGACAAAAGTACCTTTGTACAATTTTCTATATTCCTTTGCCAAACATCGGGAAATCATCGTAGAACCCGTGATGCAGATGAATCTATATAAAACAGACTTGCTAAAAACCGTTTTTGCCAAATACTCGACCACAATAAAAGAAGTGCAAACAAATCATGGAGGTATTTTGGGTAGCTTTTATATTTTAAAGAGGGAATATTGATACATGAAGCCAGCCAAAAAAGACTACGAGATACTCATGCTCCACGGATCGTCAGATCTCTATGGTGCGAGTAAGATGTTTTTGCTTTCCATCCAATCTCTTCAATCTAAAGGGGCTAACGTAACAGTGGTGTTGTCTGAAAATGGGCCACTTGTGAGTGAATTGAACAAACTTCATGTAGATGTTCATATCTATAAACTAGGTATACTCAGGAGAAAATATTTTAACGCAAAAGGTATATTCAATCGACTAGTCACTATCCGAAGGGCGAAGGCATTTTTGTCAAATTTGGTTATTGAAAAAAAGATTGATCTGATCTACTCCAATACCTCAGCTGTATTGGTAGGTGGCTGGGTGGCCAAGAAAATGAAAATTCCTCACGTAGCGCATCTCCATGAAATCATAAAGTCACCCACTTGGTTGAGGAAGCTTCTAGGCAATATTATCAACAACACATCATCCAAAGTATTGGCTGTATCGCAAGCTGTCAAGGAAAATTGGAGCGGTGTGATTGATGTGAATAAGATCAAGTTGGTTTACAATGGGATAGATCAATCTCCATATTTTGATTTAAAAACCAACATTATAAAAGACCTTCCAAAAATGGCTGAAAAAAAGATCCTAATAGGAATGATAGCCAGAGTGAATCATTGGAAAGGCCAAAACTACTTTATAGATATTGCAAAAAGTCTATGTCATGATTATGACAACTTACATTTTTTGATAGTAGGAGATGCTTTTCCTGGAACTGAATACTTTATCGATGAACTCCTGATCCATATTAAAAACTCAGGTATGGAGGATCACATTACTTACTTGGGATACAGAACTGACGTGGCAGATATCTTAAACACCTTGGACATCTTTATGCTTCCATCGATTCTTCCAGATCCACTACCAACAACTGTATTGGAGGCAATGGCTGCCGCCAAGCCAGTTGTAGCTACCAATCATGGCGGGGCTAGGGAAATGGTGTTGGATGGGGAGACTGGATTTTTGGTTCCTTGGGATGATACAGAAAAAGTGGTTTCAATTATGAGAATTTTGATAGAAAGTCCTGAGAAAAGAAAAGCAATGGGAAAAAGCGGGAGAGAAAGGGTTTCAAAGCATTTTTCTATAGATACATATCTAGATAAATTTTCCAAAGAAATCAATGAATTGGTATTTAGATGACAGATTTTCCCAAACTTTTCCCTTATTATACTCATATAAGGTTTGAAACAAATACTCATGGAAGCTTTATATTTGCAAAATATATGATCAACCCAGCATGAACAACTCCCAACAAACTAACAAAACCGAACCAAGAATAAAAGGAATTGATTTTAAGCCATTTATTGAGCCAGAGCTTGACGCAAGATATTATTTGCAACTTCCGCCAGATAAAGTTGTCATCACAATGATTTCGCCTCTGAAAAAGGATCAGGGTCATTGTTTGTTTTTAAGAATGGCAAGTAATCTTGTGAAAAAATATCATAACGCACACTTTTTGATAGCACACGAGGAGATTGACTTTGAATTTCAAAGAGAATTCAGTGGATTGATTGAAAATAAGAACCTTGAAGGAAAATTAGACATCATAAAGAACATCAAAGGAATACCTGATATTCTAAAAGCTACTGATATCTTTGTTTATCTAAAGGAAAAAGGAGACGAATTTCCTACAGTAATATTGAAAGCAATGGCAACCGGTCTTCCTGTGGTAAGTATCAAAACAAGCCTATTTCAAAAAGTTATTTTGCATGAAGAAACCGGTTTTTTGATCGAAAACAATGACATTGAGTCTGCAATCCAAAAAATCAGTTTGCTTATGGAAAACCCAAATATGTCAAAAAAGATGGGAAAATTAGGTCAAGAAAGAATCATCAATCATTTTAGCAATTAGGACTTTTCAATAAAAAGAATGTCAAATTCTACTCCCATTCCAAAGCTCAAAGTATCCATTCTTGGTGCAAAAGGGTATCCCTATGTCTATGGTGGATATGATACCATGATCAAAGAGCTTGGTGAAAGGTTACAAAAACGTGGCGTAGAAGTTACTGTTTATTGCCACCGAGCACTTTTCAAAGATAAGCCACCTTTTGTAAATGGTATCAAACTAGTCTATACACCTGCGATTGAAAAAAAGAGTTTGACACAATTGACCCACTCTTTTGTTTCTATGCTTCATGCTTGCTTTTCAGATGCAGATGTGATATTCGTCGTAAATTCCGGAAATGGACCATTTGGAATAATTTCCAGGCTTTTTGGAAAGCCGACGGCTATCAATGTGGATGGTTTGGAATGGCTTAGACCAAAATGGAAAGGCTTGGGATCAAAATACTTCTTTTGGGCTTCAAAAATGGCCACCAAATTCTACGATCAAGTCATCAATGATTCTGACGAAATGCAAAGAATCTATTTGGAGCTCTTCAATGCAAATTCCAAAGTAATTGCATATGGTGCAAATCCAGCTTTGAGTTCTGACGCATCCAAAATCAAAAAATGGGACTTAGATAGAGAAAGCTACTATCTTATCGTAGGAAGGCTCGTTCCTGACAACAATGCCGATTTGATCATTCAAGGATACGTAAAATCCAACTCCCAAAGAAAGCTCGTCATAGTAGGAGATGTTCCATACAAAGACAGCTATGTGGATAACTTAAAAAGCATAGAAGACGATCGCCTCTTGTTTACTGGCTATGTGACAGACTCAGAAGAACTTAAGGCACTTTATCACAATTGCTATGGCTACTTCCATGGGCATGAATACGGCGGTACCAACCCTGCTATGCTCAAAGCTATGGCTTATGGTTGTGCCATACTCGCTTTGGACACACCTTTCAACCAAGAGATGCTTCAAAATGGAAAGCATGGGTGGTATTTTGACAAGGACGAAAAATCAGTAGTAGAGATTGTGGCAAAAGCAGAGAGTACACCTGATGCCATGAAAACCCTCCGAGACACAGCCCGTTCAGGTCTTACCCAAAAGTATAACTGGGAACACGTCACAGACCTATATCTCGAAGTCTTCAATCAGCTTGCCAACAAAAAGTGATTCATTTTTTTCGTAAGGCTTCCCTTCCATTTTTGAATGTCCAAAAGTTATTAGTCGATTAGTGATCAGTAAATCAATTTTTGACTATCCGCAATTAGGGCAGTAAATTAATTTGAAGGGTTGTAAAAGCGGGAAATAGTCAATAGTTATCAGTACATCTATTGATATAAAATAAATGATTTTGTTTGGCTACTGTTAAGAAAGCGGATATACATAAATCAAGTGCTCTAAAAATCAATTATACTTTTATTCTGTGAAGGATCATAAAAGAAGAAGAAATTTTTGGCAATTGAACTACCACTTTCTGCAAATCATGTTTTTGCCTATTGGACGATAAGGAAAAATTCATTTCCATATTTCTAAAATTAGCTGTGATTAAAATGTTAATATTATTGATTTGGCAACAATAAATATATAAAAGTAATTATTCTGTAAATTTTAAGCTTATTTGTTGAATAAATTTTAATAGAAAGAATGTTTTCTTAACTTTGAAATATCAAACAAAGACAAAAGGTCGAAAATTTGACAAAACAAATTGTAGGATGTTGAAATTGGCAGACAAGCCCTCCTGTCTCGGGGGTGGAGAACCTAGGATAAAGCGAATAGCGAGCTCGTATTTTTGCCTAACTACTCCGTGGAGGTTCGAATCCTTCTCCTACAGCCAAAGTGCAGAAATGAAAGATTTCTGAATTGATTTGAAAATATTATACTGTAGGATGATGAAATTGGCAGACATGCCCTCCTGTCTCGGGGGTGGGGTCCCAGGATAAAGCAAATATCGAGCTCGTGTTTTGCCTAACTGTCCCGTAGAGGTTCGAATCCTTTTCCTACAGCTGGTTATTTTGGGTTTATTGTTAATTGACTAAAGCTGTGAGATTCTGTTTCGCGGCTTTTTTATTTTTCTTACTTTCCAAATCCCACAGGCTCCAAATTATTCATATTTCTCAGAATCCATACTTGCCTACCATAGATATAGGCGGTAGGCTTTGCCGGAGACCAGCGTCTTGGATTGGGTAGTGTGGCGGCTATCAGTGCTGATTCATTTCTTGATAAGGATGAGGCCGATTTTTTGAAAAATGTCTGAGAAGCTGCCTCTGCTCCATAGATTCCATCTCCCATTTCGATGACATTGAGATACACTTCCATAATCCGCTCTTTTCCCCAAACAAATTCAATCAATACAGTAAAATAAGCCTCAAGGCCTTTTCTTACCATCGTTCGTCCTGGCCACAGGAATACATTTTTTGCAGTTTGCTGGGAGATGGTGCTGGCACCTTTGATCCTTTTTCCCTGCTTATTTCCTTCCCATGCTTTCTTCATAGCTTCCACGTCAAAACCATTGTGTGAAGGGAATTTTTGATCTTCAGCTGCTACTACTGCCTGGGGAAGGTTTTTCGAGATTTCCTTGATAGATACCCAATCTTTATAAAGTCTGACTTCTTTCTTTTCATCAAAACTTTGCTCCCAAACTCTGATTAGCATCAGGGGAGTCACTGGCACGGGGACAAACTTATAGACAATAGTCATTCCTATCGTGATGATGAAAAACCACATCACAATTTTGGCTAGTATTCTGAAAATCCTTTTAACTAACTTCATATCATATTGGTGTTTACGCAGTAGCGGTGGCTTGAATAAATCTATAATAGAAAATAGCATCTTCCATTTCAGTCAATTCATCCATGGCTTTTTGCATGGCTTGAATCTCTGCTTCACTTATCAAGCCTTCCTCCAAAAGCATTGGAGCACCACTTGCCATCAGGTTTTTCCAATAGTTGAAGACTATTTTCTTATCCTCTGAGTTGCGGCTATCAAGATGAAAACCTCCAGATCTCAACGAGATATTCGCATACCCGGAAGCTTCAAGCAGATCACCGAGCTTTGCTCCCACTTGGGGGTCTCCTCCAATCTGAATTTGGTAATCATTGTATATCTTCCAATAATCCATGATGGCGGGTATCGATGGGTAGGTGTAGAATGTAGCATTGAAAACCTCCGTAATCACCACTTTGGCATTTGGCAAGAGGTGAGGTTTCATACTTTTCAATACTTGTATAGGATCTGAAATATGCTCCAAAACCCAGCAGATGAAAGCTGAATCAAATTTTGAATCTAAATCCAAGTTTCTGGCATCTTGCTGTACAAACTGCACTTGCGGGAAAGTATAGCCCATGGAATGTAGGTTTTTCTCAGCTTTTTCGATTTGCTTAGCTTCATATTCTATACCTGTGATCTTCAAGTGAGGAAATCTCCTAAGCAAAATCTCTGTCTGAGCGCCTACACCAGAGCCAATTTCCAATAATTCCTGATTTTCTGAAAAATCTATAAAATCATAAATTGGCTTTTCGATTACACCTGCTTGATGCCTGAGTCTTTCTTGCTCAATCTCCTGATATCCGTGAATGTATTTGTATTGGGTCATTTTAGCCTTGTTTTCTCACTATTGTATGGCAAATTACGCTGAAATTTACGGGATTTTTAATACCTTTAATTTTTTTAAAACACATAAAAACTATGAGTCAACTTAGAATCGGAAGTTTTGAAGATTTCGAAAAATATATAGGTCTGGAACTTGGACTGTCAGACTACCACACAATCACCCAAGAGCAAATCAATCAGTTTGCGACTGCTACTTTGGACCACCAGTGGATTCACACTGACCCAGAGCGAGCAAAGTCCCAAGGGGCATTTGGAGATACAATAGCACATGGATATTTGACCCTGTCTATCGTGCCTTATCTTTGGGGGCAGATAGTGAAGGTAGAAAACCTGAAAATGATGGTCAACTATGGCATAGAAAGTTTGAGATTTGCACATCCAGTATTGGTCAATAATGAAGTAAGGCTAAATGCCAACCTCAAAAGTGTCGTCAACCTACGTGGCACCATCAAAGCCGAAGTCAATGTAAAGCTAGAGATCAAAGACCAGAAAAAGCCAGCCTTTAGTGGCGTATTGGTATTTTTGTATCATTTTCAATAAGACAAGCTTATGATTATTTAGAGAAATTTTCCATCGATGGAAAACAGGTTCCTTTCAGATTTGAAATATCTGGAAGGATTTTTTTTGATTTTTAAACTACTTTTTAAAGAATTGTTTAAATTGGAGTTGTTTACTTTTAATGTTGATTTTTTATGAAGAAGCTGTTTTTGAAAAATGACTGTCTAGGAAAGAACCCTATCATTAGGATTGAGTTTCCCTATGATTTTGAGTTAAAGGAGCTGGTGAAGCAATTTCCGGGTTGCAATTGGGACACCAAGAAAAAAGTCTGGTGGGTAAGTTATACTGTTGATAGACTAACGGAACTAATCACATTTTTCAAAGGTAAGGTGTGGTTAGATTATAGTGAGTTGAAGAAAGTAGAGATTCCAAAGGAAAAAGTACTGCCTAATGTTTTAAGTAAAGAAGATGTCAAAAAGATTTTGGAAAGCATATCGAATGTGAAGCATTTAGCGATGTTAAGCCTTATTTATGCCTGTGGATTAAGAAGATCAGAGTTGCTAAATATTCAGCTGAGCCATATAGATTCAAAAAGAAACCTTTTGATAATAAAACAAAGTAAAGGTAAAAAAGATAGGGTAGTTCCATTATCCACTAAGTTGATTGAGCTCATGAGATCATATTTCAAAGCTTATAGGCCAAGTACTTTTCTTTTTGAAGGAGAAAAAGTAGGTACTCCTTACAGTGGGAGTAGTTTGCAACAAGTACTAAAAAAGGCTCTTGCCAATGCGGGTATCAAAAGACCAGTAACATTGCACTGGCTTAGGCATAGTTACGCAACTCATTTATTAGAAAGCGGTACAGACCTAAGGTATATTCAAGAATTGTTAGGGCATAGCAGCAGTAAGACTACCGAAATTTATACGCATGTAAGCCAAAAGAAAATTTCAGAAATTCGCTCTCCGTTTGATGATTTGTAAAAAATCATTAGTTTTAATAAAAATAACAAAAGTAATGCAAAGCCTTCCATTCTGGCAGGCTTTGCATTACAAATACGTTAACATATCGAAGTTATGTGCAAGCTGAAAACCAAAATATGTCTTCTAGAAAATTAAGGAATAAATACGACTTTCTTGATAACACAAGAATTTTATTGAATTTCAAATTTGACCCAATAAAAGATTATTTGGATAACTCTGCGGGAATGATTATTCAACAAGAGAAAGAATTAAACGAAAAGTATCAAGCCTGGAATAAAAAACACTCTAATAATCCTGAGATGCCAGATGCATTTGACATTTACGAAATGGAGATTATAAATAGTTCGGAATTTCCTAACATTCTTAATCAATCAATTTATCTGACAATTTACTCAACTTTTGAAAATGAATTTTTTAAGCTCTGTGAATGGTGCCAAAATGCTGAAAATTTAAAAATTGGACCTAAAGACATTAACGGACAAGGTTACATTGGACAATGTAGAAAGTATGTAACAAATGTATTAGACGTGAATTTGGATGATTTAAATGAACTATGGGCTGAAATAAAAAAGTATCAGTTGATTAGAAATTCCATAGCTCACAATAATGGAATAATAAAATCGCCGAATAATGATGTTTTAACATTTATTGAAAATTCAAACGGAATACTATTTGATATCAAAAAATCACAAGTAAAAATTGAATCAATTGACTTTTTAAAAACTTTGATTGATAAATTGACTGATTTTATATCTGGGACAGCTGAAATAATAATGAACGGAAAAAAAGCCAGCACATAACAGCGCATAACAAAAATGGCGAGATTTATGCTTGAAACGAGAGTTTTGTGTATTTTTAGAAACTTAAAGTTTAACCGAAAAACTTGCGCATTTTAGCTCGCCACTTTCGTTATGCGCGAGACGTTATGCGGCATTCCCCCTACATTAAAAAAGTTGATTTCGTAAGCTAACGTTTGAGAGCATCATGGCAAGATTTTTTGTAAATTACTGGTCTCTCAGTAAGGCCGATTTTAGAAATGTTGCCCTCGAGTAATCGAAGAGCACGGGCGCCATTCTGGTTGGGATGCTTGCGATGATTTCAGTGGCGGATTTGTCTTTAAAAGTCAGATACCCCGTTCAGAATATTTTCTAGCCAAAAGCACATCCCCTGAGAGACTTA
>NZ_JAKZGO010000029.1 GCF_022549785.1 Belliella alkalica | reverse complement strand
CTATCTACACTGATGAAAAAAGAGTAATCATTTTTCAAAAACCATAAAAAAAACCACCTCAATTTTGAAGGTGGTTTTTTTATGTAAATGACACTTGAAAACTCAGATAATCAAATCCAATTTCCTGCTAGATTTTTTTTTAACTCAAATCAAATCCCTCTATTCAACATCTGTACAACTTTCATGATCTCTTGATCGAGCATTTTGTTGACTACTTCAAAGCGTTGTTTTGAGTTTACAGATTCCCTAATACTGATATAGTATGTCATCTTTTCTGCAGTTGGAGCGAAGGTGATAAACACATAGTTTGTACCTTCTATCTTCAGCATATTGGTCGTACTTGACGCAAAAGGGTAAACCTTATCTGTCAATACATTTATTTTCTTTCCTTTGGTATAATCTGTAATTGTGCTCAGTGGAAATGTAGCTTCCAATGACTTTGGATTTTTTCTGATCGAATCCATAAAAGTCGCCAACTGCTTTGCTTGTGCTTTTGTAGCGATATCTAGGGACACAGTTTTTTCTTTGTAGAATCCATTGTAGAAATAGATTTCAAGCAAGTAATCAAACATCGTCTTTTCCAACGCTCCTTGTTCTGATTCTATTTGGATCAACTCGGCAACAACATCTTCAAACTCCAAGTCTGAGTGCATCACTTGCTGATCAATATTAAAACCGATAACTGGGTTATCCACATTCTCTTTTTTCACTCTTTGGAAAGCTGTACTCAGATCTCCATGGTCTATCACTTCGTCTATGGTATTGACACCAGCTTTGTGAGCTAGATTATCCATCAAATCAGAAATAAGTACAGACTTAAGCAACAGCAAATCATTGTAATTACCTGAATTAGACCATCTGTAAAACAAAATTGCCGCAACCTGATGGCTATTCAAGACCATCATCAGCCCATCTTTTTCTTTCCTTACCACAAGAGAAACCCTGTTATTTGCTGGATCTATGGCAATCAAAAGATTGTGCCCTTCTTCTTTTGCCTTATCTATGGCTGGTTTGAGAGTAATAAAATTGAATGTACGATCTTCAGAGATAGACTCCAGCACGAACTGATCGAGTACTTGAACCTCCTTTTTAAGTTTTTTCGCTATTTTCGATTGATCTTCGAAAGATACCAAAAGTACTTTATTTTGAAATTCTGCTTTTGTTGACTCTACGTTTTGATCGATTGCTTCTTGGCTCATATACTATTACTTCTTATTTTCAAATCTCCTTATAAGACTTCTGACTTATAAGCTATTTTATTTACTGTTTTTCTTTTCGTGACCAATAAAACAAATTCATTTCAACTCAAGCTTTCTGCAAGAATTGGTGTTTTTTGGTGACATGTTTAACAAATTTTATCGGATAGATCAGCATGCTAAGAGAAAAAAATGCATCTGATAATAAGGCGAATCCAAGTGAGTTATATTTGTTATTTAATACAAATTTATTGAAGATACGGTTTAAAAAAAATAAAAAGTCCTTTTGAGGGGAAAAATATTCTGTTTTGGCGTAAATAGTTGTCGAAAAAATCAATTCCCGCAAAATAGCTCACTTTTTACCAGAAAAAACAAATACACCGTTGAGAAAAAGAAGGTTGATTGTATTGAAGAAGTTTGTTTACGTCCATCATGGTGTTGAGTTCGGCTGTAGGACCAGCACTGTATGGGGCCCTTTTGGATTCGGGCTTGGGATTCAATGTAGTATTTGCCGTTACGGCATTTATGCTAATCTTAGTAATCCTTCAGTCCCTCAGATCCATTCTTAAATATTCTCGGGCAAAGTGGAAGTATAAGAAGGGGAAGAAGAAGAGTTGAATTATGTAAAAATTTTTGTCAACAGAAACTCAAATCGCTCACCCAAAACTATATTGTTTGACCTAGTGGAAGAAAGCGGATAGTTTGTGAAAAATACAGCTCCGAAAAAACCCGAAGCTTTTCTTTTTAAATCCACGGTAAAAATAAGACAGTTTTTAACCATATTCATTTCTCAGATTTTCCTGCTTCAATTTTATCCTCTGCATCCTTTTCTTCTTTTGGGTCAGCTTTTTCTTTTCCTTCCGTATTATCTTCATCTGGCTCAAAATTTAGTTTTATCAAAAGAGGAAAATGATCTGATCCTATTCCCTCTAGCTTTTCGAGTGTCAAAAGTCCGAATTCTTTGGAATAGAAAATATGGTCTAAAGGGTAGCGAAACAACGGTACAAAAACACTGTATGAATTATAAAAGCCTCTACCCTCTCTTGGATCTACCAACTCACTGTATTTCCTAAAAAGCTTCGAAGTGCCTGACCACCCTACATCATTCAAGTCACCAGCCACGATTGTTGGATTTTTGGTTTCTCTGATTTCTTTGCCTATAATCAACAGCTCCGTATCTCTTTCGTAGGTATCTGTTCCTGGCTTTGGAGGCTCTGGATGGACTCCATAAAAATCAATCTTACTTCCTGATGGCAAGGTAATCTTTGTAAAGATTGATGGGACATCATCCCGAACTAAAAAATTAACAGAACTTTCTATCAAAGGCAGTTTTGATAAAAGCATCATTCCATAGGTGTTGTCCAAAGGATATTTGATAGAATATGGGAATTTTTTATCTAACCTAGCGATTGACTCAGCCCAAAGTTCATCAGGTTCATTGATAAGCAAGATATCAGGATCAATCTCGATCACTAGTGAATGAAAACTCTCTTTATCTTCATTTTCCATTCGAACATTCGAAACCAAAAGGCTCAAGCTGTTTTCCTCACTTTCCTTATTGCTGTCCTTTGCCTGTGTTCTGTAAAGTGGAGTATAGACTATTATAAGCTGCAATTGGTAAATCAAGGAAATAATCAAAATCACTAAAATCGAAATCTTGAATTTCAGCTTGAAATCGATATAGACAAACCCAAGTATGACTGCCAAAAAGGTAAGTGATGCAATCTGAACTCTGGGAAAATCAAATATTCTAATCCACCAAGTTGCTGTATCTATCAAGGGCAGACCTGTAGCTAACAGTACTATGGCACACAATATCAGGGTGAATACGCGCATTTTGCTTAATTGTATTTTGAAAAGGCATGTAAGTTAAATCTTCAAGCTGAAAAAACGCTATTTATGGGAATTATTCTCCTTGGTAAATTATCTAGTACTTGAACCTATTTCTTTTGTGAAAACCGATTTTTTTCTACTAATATAGCAAGTTCAAACTCCCGTGCTGATAAAAATAGGTTTCTGGCCAGTTTATTTGTGGTTTTCAGAACATCACTTGCTTGATATTCTCTTGTTTCTTATATCTAGCTTTTTGCTTCTAAAATCTTCTATCAAAAAAAACACCCTTGATGCCAAGGGTGTCTTTATGCTCAACTAAACTTAAACTTTACTTAAAATCTTATCTTTACTCCTGCTAAGAAATTGGTTCCTGCCATTGGGTAGTAAAAATTCTCTGTGGCAAGTACTCTCCCTGCCCCTCCTTCCCCTGGAAGGAAATAAGAAAAAGTATAACCATTTGGCTCATAGAGCCTATTGAAAACATTGTACACCATCAATGTGAAATCTATATTCTTGACAAAACTAGGCTCCAGTGCATAATTCAACCTCAAATCTGTAGTCCAAAAAGCATCAAGCTTCCTGTTGTCATTCATGGTATTGTCCATGTACTGACTGCCTACATATTTATTGAGTAAACTAATCTCAAAATTCTTGAAAAGCTTATAATCCAATATTGCTGAACCTACTATGTTTGGAGAAAATGCAATATCTGTATTTGTATAATTGATTTCTTCTTGGAAGAATTCATCAGTTGAATAATCATCAATAAATTCTGTGAATTCGGCGATTTTGTTCCTACTGATTGCCAGATTCCCTCCCAATGTAAATTTCGGGGTGATTTTATAAGCTCCATCTATTTCTATTCCTGCACGATAAGAATCGGCCACATTATCTCTTACGTATGCACCTACATCATTCAGCTGTCCCGTAAGTACAAGTTGATTGTTGTAATTCATATAGTAGAGATTTACATTGTATGAATATTTGCTATGGTTTGCTTTGATCCCGGCTTCTATATTTTGGAGATTTTCTGCTTGTGGCGCTCGGTCGATTATAGGAGAATCCGTAAAATCCCTTCTTACTGGCTCTCTGTTGGCTACGGCATAAGATGCGTACCAAGATTTTCCTGTGCGAGTCTGATAAGTGAGACCAAATTTGGGGTTGAAGAAATTGTAGCTTACTTGACCAGAGATATCTCTTAGGTCATTATTGATTCCATCAAACCTGTAATCCACACCTCTATATTGCAAGTCACCGTAAAGAAAGAGACCTTCGGTGGCTTCAAAAGTACCTTTTAAGTAAATATTTCTATCATCTTTGACAGCTACATTATCATAATATCTATCTCGTATGTTCACGTCAGCTGCATACTGCATCCAGATGATTTCACCAAAATGATCTCCGTCATATCTATTTGCTCCTCCACCAAGCACTACATCCCATTTTGCATCATCAGAGACATAATTAAACGAGAAAACTCCTCCATAGAAATCATTGTCCAACCATCTTCTGCGAATGATATCCATTCTTGCAATGCTAGTTTCTCCAATAACTACAGGTGGCAGATTATAATTACTTAGCCTGTCATTTTCTCTAAATTGCTCATAATATCCTCGTCCGTAGGTATAATGCAAAGCAGCATTCGCCTTCCAGTTTCTATTAATTTTACCCGTATAGATAAACTGATAATGATCTTGCTGATAATTGTCAGTTTGGTTGTCATAAGTGTAAAGGTTAAATGTCCTGTTCGTCTCCAACAATGCCTCAGGTACACCTTCCCAAGCTTGGTAAGTTTTTTCAGCACCTGAGAATACATTCAATTTGAAAACATGATTTTCACCGTAATAACCTCCGGTGAGAAAATAAGACCTCAAATTTGAAGAAGCCCTATCCATATAACCATCGGATGTTATTTGTGACAATCTTGCGTCTATAGTCCATCGGTTATTCAACAATCCAGAACCAGCCTTGACAGTATGTCTTCTTGTATTGAAAGAACCAAAAGAATTATCTACTTCACCGTAAGCTTCTTCTTTCCTAGTATCTGTTTGGATATTGATACTTGCACCAAAAGTAGCAGCACCATTTGTAGAAGTACCTACCCCTCTTTGGATCTGCATGTTGTCCACCGAAGATGCAAAATCAGGCATATTTACCCAAAACACCCCATGAGACTCAGCATCATTCATTGGTATTCCATTGACAGTGACGTTGATTCTTGATTGATCTGATCCACGGATTCTCAAACCTGTATAGCCTACTCCTGCACCTGCGTCTGAGAAACTGACAACTGATGGCGTATAATTCAAAAGCATAGGAATATCTTGACCAAGGTTAAGCTTGGCAATATCTTCTTTTTTGATATTTTGAAAAGTAGTCGGAGTGACATCGGTAGCTCTAGTTCCATAAACAACGAATTCTTCCGTGAACAAACTGCTTTGCTCCAAAGAAATCATGAGTTCAGCCTTTAGAGGGACTTGAACTTGTACTCTTTGGGTTTCGAAACCCAGAAATGAAACAATCAAATTATAAGTATCAGCGGGGATATTGGTAAACTCAAAACTTCCCTTAAAGTCTGTGATCGTACCTCGACCTGTCCCTTCCAGAATGAGGTTCGCCCCTACCAAAAGTTCTCCTGAAGCAGCATCTTTTACTTGCCCGTTGATTTTACTTTGAGCTTGAGCCGCAAAACACATCAGTAAAAACACCAATGTAAATCCTAAGTATTTCATTTTAATTGTTGACATACTGCCAAAGCAGCTTGGTTGAATTATAGAAAATCAAGGGGATGATTTTCTTACATTTATTCACCCTTTCACCTACTTCATAGACACAAGCTGAAATGCATACAAAAAAGCTACAGCTTTTAATGAATTGATTTATTGAAGTCTAAATATTGACTTCTGATTGCATCTATTTCGTTGGTTACTCATTTCCCTTCGCCGGCACTACCCGGATCAGGTATTGTGGGTATGATCTCAGCCCGAAATTTTAAGGCACCCCTAATGATCTTTGATACAAATGTAAGTGGAAAAGGCTAATATCCAAAAAAGGCATAAAAAAACCCGCTGCTCAAGTGAACAGCGGGAAAAATAAAATTCCTTTTCGGCTATGGACGGCCTAAAGATCGCAGATGATTCACATGTGAAGCAAAAGCCAATCTCAATTTTGGATGCTCGAGGTATGGAATCCCATATTCTAGACAAGTTTCTTTGATTATTTTGCTGATTGCAGGATAGTGAACGTGGGAAATATTTGGGAACAAATGATGTTCAACCTGAAAATTCAACCCTCCAACTATCCAAGAAAGCAGCTTGTTATTCGTAGCAAAATTCGCGGTAGTTTTCAATTGGTGAATAGCCCAATCATCATCCAATTTATTTGTCTCAACATTTGGCATTGGAAATGAGGTCTCTTCAATTGAATGGGCAAGTTGGAAAACGACACTCAACAAGATCCCTGTAGCAATTCCATATACCAAAAACCCAACAATCCATGGCAATACACCAACGAAATAAATTGGCAAAACTACGAATAGACCAATGTGAAGTATTTTGAAACCCCAAAAAGAAAAATGGTCTGCAACTGTCATCTTCTGAATTGGTACTATGCCTACTTTTTTGGTTGCATATTTTTTATAATCTGTCACAAAAACCCAATATAAATAAAGAAGCGAGTACACAAACAAGAAGTATTTGTGTTGATATTTATGAATACTGTAGAATTTCTGATTTGGACAAAGTCTCAAAAAAGGCCTTGCATTCATGTCATCATCTACTTCATCTATATTTGTGAATGAATGGTGGACTACATTGTGCTTTGTTTTCCACATGAATACATTGGCCCCAAGAAAATTGATGGAAACACCAGCAAGTTCGTTGATCCAAGATTTTTTGCTAAAACTCCCGTGGGCACCATCATGCATCACATTGAAACCGATGGTAGCAGCGAGAGCACCTAGCAGTACACAACCAAGGAGTGCTAAAGACCAATGGGGTGTAAAAAAGACTAATGTAACATAAGTAGCAATGTAACCGGCTACCAATATGATGGCTTTGAAGTAAAGAGAGAAATTTCCTGTTTGTTTAAGATTTTTTTCTGTAAAGTAATTTTTGATCCTCAATTTCAAATCTGAATGAAACGAAGATGCGGCACTGAATCTAGGGGGACGCATGATAAATTATTTAATGATACTGATTACTAAGGAAGAAAAAATAAATTGGGTGTAAAGTATTTCAAATTCCTCTATAAAGATACGTTAAATAAATTTAGAAAATCAAAAACTGACAAAGATCATCTATTTGACTCTGTTTGATTTAAGCAATTTTAACAATTAGAAAAAGACTAATAAATATCATTCCTTTTCAATGCTTTCATTGCAGAAATAAATCTTTCATCATATCCTCCACGAATAACCTCAAATGGCACTCCTGAATTTTGAATCAACTCTTGGTAAATTTTAAAAAAATATTTCCTCATTTCAGGATTTGGATGTTCTCTCTGAGGGTCATCTTCCCAAGGGATATCTACATCTGTCAAAAGGTACAAATCATATTTCCTTTTTTCTATTTGTTCTAAAATCCAAGGATCAGTTTTACCAAACTTGTGATCACTCCATACTTTGATGACATGTAGATCTGTATCGATAAAAAGTATGTTTTTGGATTTCTTCAACTTCTTTTCTTCCAATTCGACCTGTTTCTTGGCTATCTGAAGTAAATCATCATACTGATATGGTCTACCCAAATCATTAATGTATTGCCTTGCATATTCATAAACCCACAATTCACCAAATGTAGCCGCCAAGGCTTTCGAAAGTGTACTTTTCCCAGTGGACTCCGGTCCGATTATTACTACTTTTTTAATATCCATTCGATACTTTTTTAGATGATTTCATCCAAGAGACCAGGCCAATTACGGCTAATACTGTGAAGAAAATAAACTGAAAAGAAGTCAACATCAAACCTTTGTAGAAGTACAAGGGAATTGAAACCAAATCAGTAATGATCCAAGCAATCCAGTTTTCAACTTTCTTTTTGGCCATCAGCCACATTCCTACAAATGCTGAAGAAGTGGTGAAAGAATCCCAATAAGGAACGTCGCTGTCAGTGAATTTGGACAAAACAAGAAACAATACTCCGTAAGACAGCAAAAACAAAATGACTGATTTATAAATCCCCACATTTGACAACCAAGTAACTGGCAATTCCTCCTTTCCAGTAGCTGGCCTACTCCAGAGATACCATCCATAGATTGACATTCCAAAATAATAGGCATTGATGCCCATGTCTGCATAAAGCTTGTATTTCAGACAGAGGTACACATAAATCAATGTACTGACCATGCCCGTAGGAAATACCATGATATTTTTTTTGATAGAATAATAAACGCTTGATATGCCAAAAAATACAGCTATTGCCTCTAGCCAAGTCATTTCAGTGATGCCTTGACGTAAGCTTTCCATAATCCATTCAAAATCCATGGGGCGAATTAAGGGAATATTTCTCTTTGGAACAAAAGAAATTATAGGTGCTCGATATCTTGCTCGTTGGGAAAGAAGAGACGCTACCACATGTGGCTACTCGACAACTGACTAAAGGCTACTTTCTAAAATGCTCAGATCATCCATCCAAAAACTAGTAATTTAATAATATGATTATCCGCAACGACACCAGTAGGTGAATTTACCAATAAAACAATGCGGATAATCGTTATTGGTTATTTGTCAATAAGTTAATAGTGCATCAATTGACTAAAGATGTATCAATTTATTTAGCTACTGGTAAGAAGGCGGATATACATATTTAATAATTTTAAGGCTTTTTGATTTAAGGTTTTCTTTAGCTTTAATAAACACATTTTTTCAACCGAAAAAATGTATTAACACCACACTTTTTCGAGGGAAAAAATGTAATTATTGGCTTTTTCCCGATAAAAAAAGATAATCTGTTCCTAAATTAAAACACCATGGATTGTGTCCCTGCATTCAAATCCATTCAAAAAGACAAATACTAAAAAAGCCCTTCCAGATTTCTGAAAGGGCCCATTTGCCTAAGATTCATTCTATTCTTTGCTTTCTTCTATGAATTGCTTTTGGATTTCATCTTCTTCCTCTTCCTTTTTTTCTTCTTGGAAAAAACGGCTTTGGAATACGAGGATAATGGCTACGCCTACAAAAATCGAAGCATCAGCAATATTGAATATCGGCCATAGCGCTGTATATCCTCCACCCCACAATGGAACCCAGTCAGGAATGTAACCTTCCCAAATATCAATATAAAACATATCCACTACTTGCCCATGAAACCATGGAGTAGTGGCATCATAGGGTGCGTTGTTCAAAAACACACCATAGAAAATACTATCTATCAAATTCCCAATCGCTCCTCCCAAGATCATCGCAATGCAAATGATGTATCCAACATGCATCTTTTTCTCAATGATATAGTAGAGATAATAACCAATACCAAACATCGCTACAAGCCTGAAAGATGTCAAAATTATTTTACCATATTCGAATGGTAGTTTCATTCCAAAAGCCATCCCAGGATTGGTCGTGTAATGCAGTTTGAACCAATCGCCGAAAATCTTGATCTGTCCAGGAGTTCCAAAATCCATCTGATAATGGACCAGTAATTTGACAACCTGATCCAATATGATCACTGCCAAGGCAATTCCAAAATATTTTAGATACTTCATGTATTCATATTAAAGCCACAGATTTAAGGATTTTTTCGCATAAGCCCCTCATCTGTGACAATTATTTTTCCTAATTAGCTTTCAAAACTTTAACGGACAACTCAAATTCATCCATATCCAAGGCAATAGCATCAGAAACTGTTTCTAACGTTTCCAAACTTAAGGCTTGGGTTTCTGTTTTGATATATGAACCGAAATTTTCAAATGAAGCATTGACTAAATCATCGTGCTTGGCGATCTGAATATGAATCTTATCCTGAACTTCAAGACCCATATCTTTTCTTAGATTCTGTATCCTATTGACCAAATCCCTTGCGATCCCTTCTTGCTTCAACTCATCTGTCAAAGTAACATCCAATGCCACAGTCAACTCCTGATCTGTCGCTACGGACCAGCCTGGAATATCTTGTGAACTGATCAATACCTCTTCCAAAAGCAACTCCAATGACTCTCCATCTACATCAACGTTGATTTTGCCGTTTCTCTCTATCTCAGAAATCTGCTCTTTACCCCAAGTATTGATAGCTGCAACAACAAACCTCATTTTTGGACCCAATTTCTTACCTAAAACAGGTAAGTTAGGCTTCACACTCTTTACCAAAACGTCTGAAGCGTCATCAATGTATTCTATAGCCTTGATATTTACTTCAGATTTGATCAGGTCTTCTACATGCTGGATTTGAACTTTAGACTTTTCGCTCAAAACAGGGATCAAAATACGTTGCAATGGCTGACGGACTTTGATTCCGATTTTTGGATTTTTTCTCAAGGAATGAACCAAAGAAGATATTCTTTGTGCCAAATCCATGCTTTCTTCCAAGTCCTTATTGATCAAGGAAGCATCTACACCAACCCAGTCTGTCAAGTGGATGGACTCCATTTGATTTTCCGAAGAATCTGTGAGGTTTTTGTACAACCAATCTGAATAAAACGGTGCGAATGAAGACATCAATTGACTCAATGACATCAGACATTCATACAAAGTTTCGTAAGCGGCCTGCTTATCAGCATTCATTTCTCCTCTCCAGAATCTCTTTCTCGCCAATCTCACATACCAGTTTGACAACTGATCCACTGTGAAATTCATGATCGCCCGAGTAGCTTTGGTCGCATCATAGTTATCCATCGAAGACTCTACATCTCCGATTAAAGACTGCAGCTTGGAAATGATCCATTGATCCAATTCCGTCCTTTGTGCTACTGGGATACTTTTTGATTTGTCATAAACAAACTCATCCAAGTTTGCATAGAGTGCGAAGAAATTATAAGTGTTTTGGAGTGTACCAAAGAACCTTCTTTGTACTTCAGCTACTCCATCTAGGCTGAATTTCAGGTTGTCCCAAGGATTGGCATTGCTCAGCATATACCAACGCAAGGCATCCGGTCCATATTCTTTCAAAGTCTTGAAAGGATCCACGGCATTGCCCAATCTCTTAGACATTTTATTTCCATTCTTGTCCAATACCAAACCATTGGCGATGACATTTTTGAATGAAACAGTGTCAAACAACATCACAGCAATTGCATGAAGTGTAAAGAACCAACCTCTGGTCTGATCCACACCTTCTGCAATATAATCTGCTGGATAATTCGCATTAAAAATCTCCTCATTCTCAAATGGATAATGCCACTGTGCGTACGGCATCGCTCCCGAATCAAACCAAACATCGATCAAATCCGGCTCTCGATACATGGCTACACCTTTTGGCGAAACCAATATCACATCATCCACATAAGGTCTGTGCAAATCTATTTCTTCTTCATTGATCGGTGAAGATTCCATCAATCCAGCTTCGATAGACTTTTTGATTTCTGATTTCAGTTCATCAATAGATCCGATACAGATTTCTTCCGAACCATCTTTTGTTCTCCAGATAGGCAATGGTGTTCCCCAAAATCTGGATCTACTCAAGTTCCAATCCACCAAATTCTCCAACCAGTTTCCAAAACGACCGATTCCAGTTGCCTCAGGCTTCCAGTTGATCGTCTTGTTCAATTCCACCATTCTATCCTTGTATGCGGTAGTTTTGATAAACCAGCTTTCTAATGGATAATAAAGGATTGGCTTGTCAGTTCTCCAACAATGTGGATAGCTGTGTTCGTATTTTTCGACCTTGAAGGCCTTGTTTTCATTTTTTAAGATGATAGAGATAATGACATCAGTATTCTTGTACTCTTTGTCATCTTCATTATCATCGGTATAATTTTTCACATAGAAATCATTTACCCCGTAGTCTTTATGGGCAGTGATTCCATGTTCTTTCATTTTGGCAGCCAAATATTCTCCGATGATCGGGAGGAATTTTCCTTGCTTATCCACAACTGGGATATCATTCCCTTTGTCATCCTGTACAAATACTCCAGGAACATTGTTTTGAACCAAGGTCCTAAAATCGTCTGCACCAAATGCCTTTGCCAAATGGACTATCCCTGTACCATCTTCTGTAGTCACATAGTCTCCTGAGACCACCGTGAAAGCAGGGTGTGGAAGAGAAATCGCTTCGATTGGGAATAATTGTTCATATTCCAAACCAAGCAAATCAGCACCTTTCATTTCCCCTACTACTTCATAAGGGATCAATTTATCTCCTGCTTTGTATTCAGCCAAAGACAATTCTTTGGCTTTTGGATTGAAATAAGCGGAAAGTCTAGATTTTGCCAATATCACCGTCTGCGCGTGGTAAGTATATGGATTGAAAGTCTTCACCTTCACATAATCCAACTTTTCTCCAATCGCCAAAGCTGAATTGGAAGGCAAGGTCCATGGTGTAGTTGTCCATGCGAGAATGTATGTATTCTCTTCTCCTTTAAGCTTAAACTGCGCTGTTATTGAAGTGTCCTTCACGTCTCTGTAGCAGCCCGGTTGATTGAGTTCGTGTGAACTTAGACCTGTACCCGCAGCAGGAGAATAAGGTTGGATGGTATACCCTTTATAAAGTAAATCTTTGTCATAGAGTCTCTTCAACAAATGCCAAAGTGTCTCTATATATTTCGCATCGAAAGTGATATAAGGATCATCCAAATCAACCCAATAGCCGATTTTTTCTGTCAAATCATCCCATTCATCCTTGAATCGCATTACCGTCTCGCGGCATTTGCGATTGTATTCCTCTACGGTGATTTTCTTTCCGATATCCTCTTTGGTGATTCCAAGTTCCTTCTCCACTTGAAGCTCTACCGGAAGTCCATGGGTGTCCCAGCCACCTTTTCTTTTAACCTGAAATCCTTTGAGGGTCTTGTACCTACAGAAAATATCTTTGAGGGTACGGGCCATCACGTGGTGGATTCCCGGTGTGCCGTTGGCCGAAGGTGGTCCTTCGAAAAAGGTAAAAGTCTCTGCCCCCTCTCGATTGGCCACAGATTTATTAAAAATATTGTTCTCTTTCCAGTACTGAAGAACACTTTCCCCTATGTTGGGATAATCAACTTGTTTAAACTCCTGATATTTTTTCACAGTATTCCTTAATGTTTGAATTGAAAATCATGCTGATCTTTGGGATCAAGGTGATTTTTGGAAATTTAAAAAGGACACCAAAATATTCTTCTAAAAGAATAATTCGTGCTTTTTAAATTAATAACCCTTCATATAATATGAGTATCCAGTTTAATGCCCGTAGCCAAACTACACTGTTGATTGAACGATTTCAATACTGTTGACTACACCGCGGCGCACAAGTATTGGCTGTCTTCGGTTGACGAGTATCTGCAAATCATAATGCCTTTTCTTACATGAGACACAACATTGTGGATTCTCTTATTATATAAATAGGAAAGCATATCTCTTTGGATATGCCGCGACAAAGTTAAGAGTTTTTACAGGATTAGGGATAAATAATCCTATAATTCGATTCTCCACTTGATTAATCTCTTTAAATTGGGCAATTGAAATGGTAAAAGCTTAATTTTAAACTAACAAGCGATCCTCTGAATATGGGTAAATCAATCTACGACAATGGCGCAATTGAAGACATTTCGATTAGGATAAAAGGACTCCAAGAAGGGCAAATACCTCTTTGGGGCTCTATGAATGCCACAGAAATGCTCTTTCACTGTAATATTGGGAATCAAGCAATTCTAAATGCCCAAAAAAGCAATCAAAAACCTACTCTAAAACAACGTATATCTAAATTCATATTTTTCCACATCAAAAAAGACTTCCCAAAAGGTGCTCGTGGAGCCAAGAGATTTGATGTGAAAGGTAAAGTAGATGTAGAAAAATTTGAAGAAGAAAAATCCAAGTTTTTGAACCTTCTAAATCAATTCAAAAATTTAGAACATAAGTTAGAGGCGCAACATCCGGTTTTCGGTGCACTAGATCATGATTATTGGGGTAAGTTTGTTTGGAAGCATATGGATCATCATTTGAAGCAGTTTGGATTGTAACCTAGGGTATGCAATTTTGGAAAAATCAGGTCAATAAAATATCAGCAGGAATTTTCAGTCCTTTATAAAGCGATTTTATCATTCCCAAAGTCAATTTTCTTTGGCCATTAAGAATCTCACTTACTCTACTTTGGCTGCCCAAATATTCAACCATGTCCGCACTCGTCATCCCCATTTGCTCCATTCGAAACTTAATTGCATCAATAGGGTCAGGTGGTGCAATTGGAAAATGTTTCATCTCGTATGATTCAACTAGGGTCACTAACAAGTCCAATTCATCCCCCTCCAAACTATCCTTTTTTGCTCCCTACAATTCTTCTATTCTTTCAATAGCATCCTTGAAATCCTGTTCATTTTTAATTGGTCTTATCTACATAGTTAAATTGTTTTTACGTCAATTTTATCATACTGTTTGTGAGTACCAATAAACCTTATGAAAATCACTTGAAATTCATCATCAACCAACCCCAGCAACCTTCAACCTCACAAAGCCCAAATCATCATCAACATTTTCATGGATCCAGACTGTTCCATCTTTGGCGAAGTAGGTTCCAGGTCTTTTTTTGTAACTATCCAATTCCGTTTCGGCTAGCATCTTTAGGTCTTTGTCAAATACAGTGAGAAAAACCCGGGTTTTGTTTGATCCTGATTCTTCTGAATCTGTGGTATCAAAATAGGAAAGTCTAAAAAACTTTTCACTGCTTTCATCCCAAACCCACCTACCAAACTCAATCTGTTTTCTCAACATTTTTTGTTGTTCGGTAAATTCATCCCTAGAAGATACTTTTTGCTTGTGGCCACCTTCTTTTTTGTTTGAAGTCAGTTGGCTTTCATATTCGATCAATTCATAATCACTTGCTTCTGGATCGAATACCAGGCAATCATTGAAATAATTGGAATTCAAAAGTACTTTATCGCCAAATTTGTGTTTATAAATACTGCCAATCGAAGCCATCATAATTTCACCTTCTAGAATAATCGAAAATTCATCTATCCTTTTTGCATACGGAAAGTCAATCAGCTCCATTTTTTGCTGATTCAGATGAAGTTTTGCTAGGGATGGAATATTGTCAAACATACTCATCAAACCAATGATGACTGTGCTGTCATTCAGAAAAACGTATTCACTTTTGAACGAAAAATCCATATCGGGAGCAGAAGAAGCATAATCTACAGCATGTAAACTCTTTTTTTCGATCAGGTTACCATCGAGATCAAAAACACCGCTTTTATCAAAGCCTTGTAAAAACAGATTTTCGTCATGCCAACTCTTTATGCTAATGACGTATGCAGAAAGCGCATTTGGTCCGTCATTATTGAATTGTGCTTTTTTGACAAGCTTAAGCTCATCCAAATCAAAAATTTCGAGCTTTAAGGATTTCCTGTCTAGATTATAGAACATTTTCTTATCCTCACTCAAAGTAGAAAGCCAAATATTAGTCCCTGCCATAACGATATCGTCCCCAGGATCAACCAAGACTGTATCCTGTGTTATTTGAAGCGAAATCGATGCTCCTTGATTTGATTTTGAGCTTTCAGAACTGCATGAACAAATGAGGATTACAAGCAAAAAGAGAATAGGATTTTTCATAAAATTGAATTTAAAACAAATTAAGTGATTAGTTTTAAAAATCCTAGTATCTATAAAACCTTTCATCTGACAAATCCAAACAGCCAAAGAGGAATCCTATTGTAGGAACCAATAGGTACATCATCAACAGCTAAAAATGAATCGGGCTGGTTTTTGATTTGAAAATCTGTCTTATTTTTCCCTCCGACTTCTATGGTGAACTTTTCATCAAGCATGAAATCCCCATTATTCGGAAGACTCAGCTGATGTTTTTCTGCCAATTGAGAATAAAAGAAAGTCTCTCGAAGGTTCCCCTTGTCTAACTTTGCCCCTGCCAATGCATAGCTGATATTTGTATTTTCCAAATATACTTTGTCTGGCTTTTGCAAAACACTTGTGCTTTTACCAACAGCATAAAGACTGTTGATGATTTTCGCCTTTTCAAGATAATGGAAATACGTAGTAAGTGTATTTCTATGAATTCCAATTTTTTCACTCAACTTAGCAACATTGGGTTTGAAAGGCACGCTTTGAGCAATTAGACCCAGTAGCTGATGGATTCTCTTGGTCTTGTGGATATCCATTCCTTCAATAAATTGAAGTTCAGTCTCTATAATCAATCTTATGATTTGTTCAATTCGAAGATGATAAGTTTTTGTTCCTTCTAAAAAGAACGGATAGTATCCATGTTTAAGATAATTTTCAAACTCTGCCAAAGGATTAACTTTAACTAAAACAGAATTAGCTAATTCTATATGGTTTGATAGAATTTCATCTAAAGAAAAAACACGCAGCTGCATCTTATTTGCAAAATTCAAGTATTCTCGAAAAGACAAACCAGTAAGGTGGTACAATATTGCTCTTCTGCTCAAATCAACATCCAACTTCAACATATCAATTACAGAAGAGCCTGTAAACACGACTTTCAAGTCTTTATAAAAATCATACGCATTTTTAAGCTCCCTAGCCCATGAAGGATATTTGTGGACCTCATCCAAAACCAAAAACCTACCCCCAACTTGATAAAAATTCTCAATCGTCTCAATCAAAGTATGATTACTGAAGTAAATATCATCTAAAGACCAATAAGCTGCAAGATCACTTAAACCATATTTTTTTTTGAGATATTGCAAGACTAAAGTTGATTTCCCAGTGCCTCTTGCACCTAGAATCCCAATCAACCTGCTATCCCAGTCTATCTCATCATATTTGCTTCTGATTATATCCAAGCTTGTACCCCCTACAATCAACTTGGATTTATTTACAAGATTTTCCATTTTGCTATTTTACTTAGCAAATATAGTATTTTTTTGCTAAGTAAAATAGCATTTTATCAAACCCACTATTTGGTTTGGTGATGTCTAATAAAAAAAACGAGTCTATCGATGGTTAACTTAAAATATGAAAGCGAAGTTACATTCTCTGTTTAGGGAAATAAAACTCTTTCCATTTCTTCGTGAAAATAATCGTAGTATAAATCCTCAAGCCCCTGGAAGGGCAATTCCCTTCACCCTTCTATAGAGATTGAGGGCATATTTGTCTGTCATTCCGGAGATAAAGTCCATCAAAATCCTGAGCATTGGATAAGGATTCACACCCGAATCCCAGCCTTCCAATGGAAACTCTTCTGGTAATAACCTTAGAATGCTTCTGTCTTGTCCCGAATAAAGATCCGTCTGGTAAAATTTATGGTTCAATGCTTTGGAAAATACTTCCAACAGCCCTTCCAAAACCTGAAAACCAGCAGCTTCTTTTTCCAAAACCGGTTTAGACCTGTAGATTTTCTTAACAGATAATTCAGAAATATCAGCCAATGCTTGGGCAGATGGAATGATGTCTGTCAATGCTTGGTCAAATTCTCCCGTAAGCATCTTTTCCTCTTGCTCCTCAAATGCAGCCACTGTCTCCTGAATTAGTTGATTGATTGCCATGGCTCTCAATATTGCCAATTTTTGAGTTTGTGTTTGATAAGTCTCCAATTTCGCTGGATCAAATCTATCTTTCAATATCATCGCCAAAAGCCCAATGGTCTCCTCCAAAGTCACCAAACCAAGTGTACAACCATCCTCCAAATCAATGATGCTATAACAAATATCATCAGCTGCCTCCACCAAAAATGCTAGTGGATGCCTTAGATAACAGCCATTCTCAGACTTATCTAAGCCCAATATTTCGCCCAAATGCCTAAAGTCTTCGGCCTGATCTGAATAAAAGCCGAATTTCTTCTGACTTCTCCTTCTCTCATCTCGTTCAAAAACTTGGGAGGCTCTCGGGTATTTGGTAAATGCAGCAAGTGTGGCAAATGATAATTTCAGTCCATTATTTTTGGAAACCAACATTCTAAATCCTTGAGCATTTCCTTCAAAATTGCAGAGGTCTGCCCATTCTTCCGGTGTCACCTCTCTCTGCCAAATCTGACCATAGGGATGAAATTTGAAAAAATCTGATATCGCCGTTTCTCCAGCATGGCCAAAAGGTGGATTTCCAATATCATGTGTCAATGCTGCCGCTGCAACGATGGCTCCAATATCCGAAGAACTTACTTGTGCTTTCTCCAAATTTGGATATTTGTTGAGTAAAAACTCTCCTGCCGTCTTTCCAAGTGTCCTACCCACTGACGAAACTTCAAGACTATGTGTCAATCTGGTATGTACAAAGTCGTTATCAGGTAAGGGAAACACCTGTGTTTTGTCTTGTAGGTTTCTGAACGGAGCGGAAAAAACTATCCTATCATAATCCCTTTCAGGCTCGCTTCTAAATTGATTTTCAACAGGTTGTTGTTTCACTTTCGGATCAAATCTTCCAGGCGTCAGTAATTTTTCCCAATTCATCATGCCCAAAAATACAATCAATTCGACAAAATCATGTAATTTAAACGATCTTTCAATCAAAATCTCCCAGAGAAATACTCTTTGGCATGTTCATTGGTCAATACGTTTTTTAGAAAACACAATTAACCAACATTATCATGAAAAATTATCACAAAATTCTAGGTTTAACGTTCCTAGCAGCAATAGCTGCATTTACGTTTTCATGTAATACCGAAGAAGAAAATGGGATTGCAGAAGGAAAAGCGAAAGTGAATGTATTTCTGGTGGATGCCCCTGCAGATTATGATGCAGTATGGGTAGAGGTAATCGGAGTGGATATTTTACCAAAAGGTGAAAACGAAGATAATGGATCTGCTTGGATCAATTTAGGTAATGATGCTGCAGATGACAATATGATCAACCTACTTGATCTTGTCGCTGGAAATTCAGCCAAACTGGGTGAAGTGGAAGTGCCTGCTGGAGAAATTTCTCAAGTCAGATTAATTTTGGGGGATAACAATTACCTTTTGAAAGGTGAGCAAAGAATTGATCTAACCACCCCAAGTGCGCAACAGAGTGGATTGAAAATCAAAATAGATAAACCACTTCAATCAGGTATTTCATATGACTTAATACTTGATTTTGATGCAGGTAAGTCAATCGTAAGAGCTGGTAATTCAGGACAATATATTCTGAAACCTGTCCTAAGGGCAATTGCAGAAGAGTCTGCAACCATACAAGGAGTAATTACCCCTCTTGAAGCAGCTCCAATAAGGGTGTTGGCTGTTATAGGCGAGGATACAGTTTCTACTTTTACAAGTGAAAACGGTTCATTTATGATAAGAGGTCTATCTGAAGGGAATTACAGTGTAACAATCCTTCCGAATGAACTTTACAAAACTATGATTATTGATGATGTAATGACCGAACGAGGCAAAATCAAAACAATTGATCCAATAGAACTCGAACTTGCTACTGATGAATAATCAAAAAACATTCAAAATACTAGCCTGAGAAATTTTTTCTCAGGCATTTTTGTTTTGTGATAAAAAAATTAAAATTCATAATTATTCCCTATCAAATCAATGTAAAGGCAAGACAATCCGCAATCTTTTCCTAATTTTAAATCGTGAAAAAATTCAACATATTCTACTTAATATTATTCTCTCTCTTTTCTTGTACCGGAACTGAAGAAAGTTCGGATTCTTTGCTCAATGTTTTTATGGTCGATGCCCCTGCTGATATTGATGCTTTGTGGGTGGAGTTGCTCGGTGTAGAGGTGTATGTATCGGCATCAGAAGAAGGGGAAAGTTCGGAGCCTATTTTCTTTCCTTATCAGGCGGGCAACAAAATGGTGGACATAAAGCAATTGATCGCAGGACAAGAAGTTTTGATAGGCAGAGGGGAAGTGAGAACGGGTAGCTTGACCAAATTAAAACTCCGCCTTGGTGATGAAAACTATTTGATAAAAGATGCCCGTAGAATCAATCTTGATCTTACAGAATCCGCTCGTGAGGGGCTAGAAGTTGATTTCCTGTTCAATTTACGACCTGGGATTTCGCATGATGTCTATATAGATTTTGACTTGTTGAAATCTGTGAAAGCTCCAAATGACCCTTTGGATAGTTATGAACTACTACCAAGCCTGAGTGCTTTTTCCAAAGCAAATACAGGGGAAATATCAGGCGCTATCCTCCCTGCTCGTGAAGATGCTTTCCTTTACGCTATACAACAAAATGACACAACCACAACAGGTGTAAACATAAGAGGAACTGGTCAGTTTCTTTTCCGAGGACTTGAGGGTACTTATACAATTTTTGTCATTCCAAAAAATGAAGACTACATCGCAGATACAATCCTATCAGTGATCGTACAACCTCAAACCGTCACCCAACTAGGAAACATCACTCTCAGAGAAAGGGACTAAACATTACAAACTTTGGAAAACCACATCAAATTCATGCGGAGGGCGATCGAACTTGCTGAATTGGGAAAAGGGAGCGTTAGCCCAAACCCAATGGTAGGATGTGTAATCGTAGTGGATGGTAAAATCATTGCAGAAGGATATCATGAACATTATGGTGGACCCCATGCCGAACCAAATGCTATTCGGCAGGTGAATGGGCATGTTGACCTTCGGGAAGCTACTGTTTATGTAACTTTAGAACCTTGTGCACATTTTGGAAAAACACCTCCATGTGCCAATTTACTTGTAGATAAAAAGGTGAGGCAAGTTGTAATTGGTGCAATTGATACGAATCCACTAGTAGGGGGAAAAGGAATTGAAATCTTGAGAAAAGCTGGAGTTATGGTGATTTCTGGCATTTTGGAAGAGGAAATCAGATATCAAAATAGAAGGTTTTTTACATATATAGAAAAACAAAGACCTTACATTGTCCTCAAATGGGCGCAAACCCAAGATGGATTTGTCGCTAGAGAAAACTTTGACTCCAAATGGATCAGCAACCAATATAGCCGCCAACTGGTACATCGATGGAGAACCGAGGAAGCAGGGATCATGGTCGGCACGAATACTGCCCGCTATGACAATCCAAAGCTCAATGTAAGGGATTGGACAGGCAAAAACCCAATTAGAATCGTGATAGACAGGATGCTTCAGTTAAGTCCTGATCTTTCATTTTTTGACCAAAGCCAAGACACAATCTGTTTTAACTTGGTGAAGAATGAAAAATTTGAAAATCTGGAGTACATAAAATTAGAACCTGATTTTCCACTCTCAGCAATATTTTCAGAACTATACAAGAGAAAAATCCAGAGTATATTGGTAGAAGGTGGTACATTTTTACTACAAAAACTGATTGAAGCCGAACTTTGGGATGAAGCAAGGGTGTTTACAGGTCAAGTCAATTTTGGCAATGGAATCTCTGCTCCAAAAATCCAAGGAAAAATGATCCATAAATCAGACATTCTTGGCGATGAACTTAAGATATTGGAAAACACTAAATAAAAACAAATGGCAGAATCACTATATATACCCGCAACTGATTCAAAAACTGAAAAGTACGAATCAATCCTTCCTCAAATTGAGGCACTGATCAGCGGCGAAAAAGATCTTATAGCCAACTTGGCAAATATATCCGCAGTCTTAAAAGCATCTTTTGGTTTTTTATGGGTAGGATTCTATTTGGTAAAAGACGATCAGTTAGTTTTGGGTCCATTTCAAGGGCCAATTGCATGTACTAGGATCAATCTTGGAAAAGGCGTCTGTGGTACAGCTTGGAAAGAAAACAAAACACAACTAGTCCCAGATGTAGATGCATTTCCCGGACACATTGCTTGCAGTTCTGATTCAAAATCCGAGATTGTTCTTCCATTTTCTACTGCTGACAAAGTAGTAGGTGTTTTGGACATTGATTCGGACAAGCTTGGAGATTTTGATGAAACAGATCAAATTTACCTGGAAAAACTAATTACCATTCTTGAAAAAACAATCTAACCGCAAAATTTATATGAATTTTGCGGTTATGATCGCTGATTTTATATGAAATTTGCGATTAGAAAATGAAATCCTCCAAATTATCAGGATTTATCACCTGTACTTTGGCTTTTGGATAAGCATTTAAGAAAGTTGCAGGGATCTTTACTTTGGCTTTGGGATTCCACTTGAACTCCCAAGCCGAAAGACTGCCATTCATATCTTCAACATAATCTATCTCTTGCTGTGCATGGGTTCTCCAAAAGTATCCAACATTATAATTGCCATTGAGAGCATTCTTTTTCAAACGCTCTGCCATCAAAAAATTTTCCCAGAGAGCCCCAACATCTGTTCTGCTTTCCAATGGAAGGAAATTGTTGATTAAACTATTTCGAATACCATTATCCACAAAATAAATTTTCCTCGATTTTTTGAGTTCATTCCTAAGATTTCGACTAAATGAACCTACCCTAAAAACAATAAAAGTTTGCTCAAGCAAGGTGATGTACTTTTCCACAGTCTCATTATCCAATCCGGCAAGCATCCCAAGTTCATTGTAAGAAACTTCATTCCCTACTTGATAAGCCAAAGCTTGCAGCAACTTCTGAATCTGATCAGGTTTTCTCAAATTTCCCAAAGCAAACACATCTTTGAATAAATAGCTATCTGCAATCATCCTCAATCTCTCTTCTGCATCAGTTGGGTTTTGGACGATTTCTGGATAGTAACCAAAGACCATCCTTTGATTGAGCATTCTTTTTTCTTCCAAAAAATTGGTATGGGATACCATTTCCGAAAACGAAAAGGGGAAAAGAAAATATTCCCATTTCCTCCCAGTCAATGGTTCCTTGATTTTATTTGATAGCTCAAAAGCAGAGGAACCAGTTGCAAATACTTTCACTTCCGAAAAGTTATCCACAATAATTTTTATGCAAACACCTATATTCTCTATTCTTTGAGCTTCATCAATGACAACTGTCTTTGACTTTCCAATTAATGTCCTTAATTTGGTAGAACTTGTATTGGAAAGCATTTCCCTGACGTCAGCATCATCTCCATTCCACCACAATACAGGCGCTTCAAACTGACTATTCAGATTTTTCAACAAAGTACTCTTTCCCACTTGTCTTGGGCCAAATACAATAATAGCCTTGCCATCAGCAATCCTCTTATTTAGTTTGATCTGAATTTCTCTATTGATATACATAATCGCAAATTTAATATAAATTTTGCGATTATGATCGCTGATTTTATATGAAATTTGCGATTAGACTATTTTACTTCCCACTTTTCTATGTATTTGGGTTCAAATTTCTCCATTTTATCAAGTATTTCTACTGGATCGTCAGACACGATCAACAAGTCCAATTGAGCTTGGTGTAGAAAACCTTCCTGACAACTGAATGACAAAAAATCAATCAATTTGTCATAATATCCATTGACATTATACAATGCCAATGGCTTTTTGATATAAGCGAGCTGATTGAGGGTCATGATTTCAAAAAGCTCCTCAAAAGTCCCAATGCCTCCTGCCATGGCAATAAAACCATCCCCTCGCTCGGCCATTAGCCATTTCCTGTCCCGCATCGTCTCTACGATCGTCAATTCTGTACATCCCCTGTGCGCCACTTCTATATCAACCAACTTCTGAGGAATGATCCCATATACTTTTTTGTCAGCTTCCAACATTCTGTCAGCTATGACTCCCATCAACCCAACATTCCCAGCCCCATACACAAGAGCCATATCTCTCCGGATCATTTCATCTGCCAATAAATGTGCTGCACTTACATACACTGGGTTTTTCCCTTTATTCGAACCACAATAAACAGTTATTTTCTTCATACCATTTTTAGTTTGTCCAAAGTTAGGGAAAAGGAGTTGGAAAGTTGAAAGGTTGGGAAAGTTGTAAAGTTAAAATGTTTCTTGATGACGATTTTTGCACTTAAATAGTTATCAAGGGGTTAGGGAATGGAAAGTTAAAAAAGTTTGAAAGTTGAAAAGTTTTGGAATAGTGTCTAGTCCCTCTCGCTAAGCTTCAACTTTGTAACTTTTAAACCTTGAAACATTCAAACCCGAAGATATCGGGGTTAAGTAACTTGTAAAAACAACATTTCTCGCTATATGCCAACTTTTTAACTTTCCAACCTTGAAACCTTACAACTTTATAAGCTCCAAACACACTCGCATTAATAAAAACCCTAATTTTGCAACATGAAAATTTGCTTTGCTACTAACAACAAAAAGAAAATAGAGGAGGTAAAAGCTGCTCTTGGGGATTCATTTACTATTGTTTCTTTGGAGGAAATAGGTTGTCGTGAAGAACTTCCAGAAACTGGCGACACTCTTGATCATAATGCTTTTCAAAAAGCCCGATATGTAAAAGACAACTATGGGGTAGATTGCTTCGCAGATGACACAGGATTGGAAGTCGATGCACTGAATGGTGCGCCAGGTGTGTATTCGGGGAGATATGCCGGAGAGCCGAGAAGTGACGAAAGAAATATTGACCTACTTCTGAAAAACTTAAATGGAGCATCAGACCGAAGTGCAAAATTCAGAACTGTAATTGCACTACTCTTAAACGGAGAAGAACATTCATTTGAAGGGATAGCGAATGGAGAAATCTTGAAAGAAAGAACTGGGACTGGAGGATTTGGATATGATCCGGTGTTCAAGCCTGTGGGATTTGACAAAACATTTGCGGAATTAAGCATGGATGAGAAAAACGAAATCAGCCATAGAGGTAAAGCTGTAAAGTCTCTTGTTCAATTTTTGAAATAAATCCCTAATTTTGTCATCTATGAGCAAACCTTACATTGTAGGAATTACAGGCGGAAGTGCATCTGGGAAAACTCTTTTCCTTGATAAATTACTCAATTCCTTTGATCAGGAGCAAGTAT
This sequence comes from Belliella alkalica, assembly GCF_022549785.1. Classification (GTDB taxonomy): domain Bacteria; phylum Bacteroidota; class Bacteroidia; order Cytophagales; family Cyclobacteriaceae; genus Belliella; species Belliella alkalica. Next base: position 16,462 of record NZ_JAKZGO010000029.1, on the reverse strand, counting down.
GCCTTATCTCCCAAGACAATTACTACAAACCTCGACACCAACAGCCGATCGATGACAAGGGCGTACACAACTTTGACACGCCAAACTCCATCGACTTTGAACAGTATGCTTTAGACATCAAAAAGATCCAAGCTGGAGAAACTGTTTACAGGCAAGAATATACTTTCAACAATCCAAACAAAAAGCCAAAGACTTTGGAGTTTGTTCCTTCTCCTGTTGTAGTCGTGGAAGGGATTTTTGTTCTTTATTATCCAGAATTGGCAAACCTTTTGGATCTGAAAGTATTCATAGATGCAAAGGAATACATCAAATTGAAAAGGAGAATCGTCAGAGATAAAGTAGAAAGAGGATATGACCTAGATGATGTCCTCTATAGATACGAAAGCCATGTGATGCCTACATATGAAAAGTACATAGAGCCATTTAAGCACGATGCAGACATCATTGTTCCCAACAACAGAAACTTTGACAAGGCACTTGATGTAATCAAAACATATTTGAGGGCAAAATTCTAAAAAACCTAATTCACTGAAATTTAACTGTTTAATTTTGTTTAGATCTGATAAATTTTAGAAAAATAGACTATGTAAGTTTTCATTTTTTTATATATTTGCAGCCCGTGAGAAGAGAAGAACGAAATACAAGCCTTTTGAAACAGCGCATCACATTGTTGATGGTGATGTTCTTTTGCATGCTTGTATCCAGTATGGAATACTTTCCGAATCAGGATTCTGAGAGCTCTCATATCAAAAAAGAGACAAAAACAGAGCAGGAAAACTCCAGACAAAACCAAACTTTTTTGGATGTAGCGGTAGATGCTGTAGTACCTTTTGTGACAAGCTTAGGGCAAATATCACTATACATCATTTATGAAATCATCGATTTTGAGTCGGTTTCTATCTCAAATACCGTCAATCAGGTCTTATTAAATCTAGAATTTAGGGAAATACTTTTTGAAAGAATAATTTCTACCAACGCACCCTGATTCCAAAGAACTTCTCCATCCATTGAATACCACAGGTATTCGAACCAATCATTCATTTTAAAAATCAATCTATAATTATACAATTACTATGCGTAACCAAGGTGTTATTGTGTTTTTGACAGTAATCATTACAGCACTATGTCTGTACTATCTGTCATTCACATTTGTATCTAGCAATATTCAGCAGAAGGCTGTAGAATATGCTACTGACGAAGTCGGAAATGTTGACTTCGGTAAAAAACAATCATACTTAGATTCTATCTACAGAGAGCCAGTTTACAGATTTTTGGGAGCTGACTTCACATACAAAGAAATCAAAGAAACAGAATTAGGCTTAGGCCTTGATTTGCAGGGTGGTATGCATGTTACTTTGGAAGTATCTCCAGTGGAGATCGTAAAAGGACTCTCAGGAAATAGCAAAGACCCAATGTTCAATGCAGCATTGGAAGAAGCCACAGAAGCAGCAAAAACTACCAACGAAAAGTTTGTAGATACTTTCTACAGATCTTGGCAGTCCAAAGCTGGAGACAAAAAGCTGAATACAGTATTTGCTACAGCGGCCAACAGAGGTAGAATTTCCCTTGAGTCATCTGATGCTGACATTTTGGGAATCATCGATGCTGAAGTTGAAAATGCGATCGAAAGATCTTTCAATATCTTAAGAACCCGTGTTGACCGTTTTGGTACATCACAGCCAAACATCCAAAGAATCCAAGGTTCTGGAAGAATTCAAATCGAACTACCTGGAGTTGATAACCAAGAGCGAGTAAGAAACTTACTTCAGGGAGTTGCCAAATTGCAGTTTTGGGAAGTAGCAGAGATCAACGATTATGCTGGTGAATTAGAGGCTGCAAATGCCCTTTTGGTAGCAGAAGCCAAAGCACAAAAAGCTGGAACAAGTGTTGAAGAAGTCCTTGCTTCGGAAGAAGAAGGAGAGACTCAAGAAGAAGAGGAAATCTCCTCACTAGAGCAGCAACTTGCAGATGGTGATAGCACTTCGGATTTTTCTTCTGAAATCTCACCAATATTTGCATTGACAAAAGCGAATTATGGTCTGATCTATGAAATCAGAGATACAGTAACTATCAATAGAATCTTTGCAAGAGAAGATGTGAAATCTGTCTTGCCAAGAGACGTGAAATTCCTGTGGGCTGTAAAGCCACGGAAAGCTGACGGAATGGAGCTTTTGGAGCTTTATGGAATCAAATTGACAAGAAACTCTGATATGGCACTTTTGGAAGGTGATGTAATCACTGATGCTAGACAAGTCCTTGACCAATCTTCTCGTCCTGCCGTAAGCATGCAAATGAATGCAGATGGAGCAAGAAAGTGGAGAAAACTTACTGCTGAAAATATTGGTAAAAGTATAGCAGTTGTATTGGATGATTATGTCTATACTGCCCCAACTATTCAAGGTGAAATACCCAATGGTTCATCTGAAATCACTGGAAACTTCTCATTGGAAGAAGCAAAAGATTTGGCAAACATCTTGAAGTCTGGTAGCTTACCAGCGCCAACTAAGATCGTTGAAGAAGCATTCGTAGGGCCTACACTAGGTAAGGAAGCCAGCAATCAAGGTGTAGTTTCAATGATTGCAGGTTTAGTGCTAGTTGTGCTTTTCATGGTAGCTTATTATGCTAAAGGTGGTTTTGTAGCTATCGCTGCATTGGTTTTCAACATCTTCTTCATCTTAGGTATTCTTGCCCAACTAGGAGCGGCATTGACTTTACCGGGTATAGCAGGTATCGTGTTGACCATCGGTATGTCGATAGATGCGAATGTCTTGATCTTTGAGAGGATTAAAGAAGAGCTACGCAATGGAGCTGGATTATTAGTAGCAATCAATGAAGGTTACAGCAAGGCGTTCTCCGCTATTTTGGATTCGAATGTGACAACATTCCTTACTGGTGCTATCCTTTATGCATTGGGCCAAGGTCCTGTTAAAGGATTTGCAATCGTATTGATGATTGGTATCGCTTCCTCTTTCTTCTCTTCTGTATTTATTACAAGAGTAATTGTTTACTGGATGAGCAAAAAAGGAGGTGATAAGAGTTCAATTTCTTTCGCCACTCCATTTGCTAAAAACGTATTGAGCAACCTGAATATTGATTTCTTGAGCAAACGTAAAGTAGCTTATCTTTTCTCTACAGGATTTATTATCATCGGTCTTGCAGTAGCATTGATCAGTGGTTTGAAGTTTGGGGTTGATTTCACAGGTGGTAGATCTTATATCGTAGAATTCAATCAACCAATAGCAACTTCAGACTTGAAAGTTGGATTGGACAATGAGTTTGATGGTTCTGTTGAAGTAAAAACCTTTGGTGGGAACAACATTTTGAAAGTAACGACTTCTTACCTAATCAATGAAGACGACGATGCGTCGAATACTGAAGTAGAACAAAAAGTGAAAGAAGGGATTGCTACAGTTACTGGTTTGACATATACCAAAGACGCTACAAACCTACAAGACAACCAATTCTCGATCACAGGTTCATCGAAAGTAGGAGCTACTGTTGCAGATGATATCAAAGCATCCTCAGGTGAGGCTATGTTCTTTGCCTTGATCGCAATCTTCTTATACATCTTATTGAGGTTCCGTAAATGGCAATTCTCGCTTGGATCTATCATTGCATTGATTCATGATGTATTCTTTGTAGTTGCAGCATTTGCGATTGCCAGTGCATTGGGAGCTACATTTGAGATTGACCAAGTGTTCATTGCAGCGATGCTAACAGTAGTTGGTTACTCCATCAATGATACCGTGATTGTATTTGATAGAATCAGGGAGAATATCGAAAATAGAGGTACATCCAAATTGGTGAAAATGTTCAATGACGCTATCAACCAAACAATGGCTAGAACATTGATCACATCATTCACTACTTTGATCGTGGTACTTGTATTGTTGATATTTGGTGGTGAAGTATTGAGAGGATTCTCCTTTGCATTGTTTATCGGTGTATTGGTAGGTACATATTCATCCATTTACATTGCGACACCAATCGTGGTGGATTTGATGAAGCGTGAGATTGAAAATGAAGTAGAGCCAGTTAAGAAGCCTGCTTAAATATAATTTTGAGTAAAAAAAAGGGAGTTGAGAAATCGACTCCCTTTTTTTGTTTTTAAACATAGGCACATATAGCCATAAAAACCACCTCCCTATATGATACCCGTTCCTTATACGAAACCTGTTCCCGAAAGGGAACAAATTTCATATACCCCGCATGCAAATGCGGTGGAAATAAGGATCCAACAATACCTCTTTCCCAACTCCAGCGGAGTTGAATTTTGATGTATTGAAATAAAATAGGATGATTCAACCTCCCGAAAATATCGGGATAGGCACATCGGGGTTGGGAGTTATCCACCGATATTGCATTTTCCCTTTCCTCCGCCTTGTCATGCGGGATTAATTAGATTCATGTGGAGGGGGGCAAAAGACCATCACTAACTGGTTTTATTAAACATCAAGGCAAAGAAGCCCCAAAAAATACCAACAAGTTGGTATTTTTTGGGGCTTTCAAACATCGTAGCTTTGTAGGAAATAAAACTACTTTTAATGAATGCTAATTTTTATCTGATTGCTATAGGAATAAGTTTGATTGCTTCACTTGTATTTTGGGGAATAAAGAAGAAACCCCAAATAAAAAATCAATGGATCATCTTAGCTATTCTTGCACTGGTTTTCGTAATGGAATCAGCTGGGGAATATACTGCTTCAAGGTCCATCAATAATTCCCTGCTCTATAACTTAGGTTGGGTTTACATTGAGTCTATTTTGCTGATTTTCTATTTTTATAGTTTAGAATCTAGTCCCATCATTAAAAGTAGGATTCGATTGTTTACTGTTTTCATAGTTATTTTAGGATTAGCCAACACCCTTTTCTTTCAAGACATCTTTTATGAATTCCAGTATTTCACGTTTTTGCCATTCGCACTGATCATCATTGTACTAAGCATTCATTTTCTCAAAAAAATTCTTAGGCTCGAAATCTATTCAGACAAAAACATCCTTTGTGTTCCTAATTTTTGGATAGCTTGCTCAATTGTATTCTTCTACGGAGAAGCCATTTTACTCTTTAGTACTTTCCAGTTTTATCCAGCAACCATCATTGAAAATGTAAAAGTAGTTTTTACATTTAATAGACTCTTAGCAGGTATTATGTACCTAACTTTTGGTCTTTCATTTTTTCTTCCTTTATTTATATGCAGCAAAGTTCAAAATATAGCTGAATAATCACCTAATTTAATAACCTATGAACAGAAAACAACTAAAACAATTTAGAGGCAGTTACCATGCGCATGGTAAAATCAACAAACCAGGAGAAGATTTTCGAGGTGAACAAATCAAAGAACAAACAGATTGGGTCTGGTTTGACAGAGAGACAATCGAAAATGCATTGAAAGATGCAGATAAAGACGGTAAAGTCGGCGGCCTAAAAATGTATTTTGGCCAATATGACAAAGAAACTATAGAAATGATCGAAGAAAATCGTGAAAAAAGAGAAGCATATATTGGGAGAATTTCACTAGTTTTGAAACCGTGTAATTTGACTGAAGACGGGCTTCAAGACGTAAGTTCTTCCCCACTGACCAAGCACACGGAAATAGAAGATGATGATTTAGAAGAAGGCTGGAATGGGGGAAGGATTTGTCCTCCAAATTGCTGATTTAATTGAAAAATGGAAATAATAGATTGGTATAATGGACTAATTTTAGTGGGGTTGCTTTTAAGCACACCCCTCTTTTTTTTTAAAAATCCATACAAAAAACAGCATCTAATTACTTTTCTTATTTTAATAGTAGCAACTATATTAGAGTTTTATGGCACATACACTTACTTAAGAAAAATAAATAATACAATAGCTTACAATCTGTTTTTTGTATATGCAGAAACTTTACTTGTTCTTTGGTTTTTTTCAAGTATTCTAAAAACAAATATTTCTCTTAAAGTCATTAAAATTGTTTCTATCACTTTTATCATTTTAGGTTTAACTTTCAGTTTTTTAACCAAAGATCTAGATTCATTTCATGCAATTCCTTTTTCCATCGGTTGTTTTGTAATAATTACATGTTGTATTTATTTTTTCTCAAATCTATTTGTAAAAGAATGGTACACAAATGATAACTTATTGACGAATCCAATTTTTTGGATTGTTACATTTTTGTTTCTCTTTTACTCTGCGACTTTTTTATACTTTTCTTCTCTTAATCTCCTAGTTTCAATTGATCAACAATTAAACTATATTTTGGGAACTATAAATAGAATTATGGCTGTACTTATGTACTTGGGAATGGGCTTTTCATTTTATATCCCTATGCTAGTTCATAGAACTTCTAAATTGAGTTAATTTTTAAATAAATATTCTAACAACCCTCTTACAAATTCAAGTTTAAATCGATTTGATTACCTAAAGTATAGCAAATATTCAAATTTGAAATTAGGAAGGTAATTGTTCGCAATCAAAATTTCCTTTTCAATAACGATCTTAAAAGATGCAAGAATCACTATTAAAAGTTATTTTTAGCAGTAAGATGGGTATACAGATTGTTTTGATAAATAATGATATTTACTTAAAATTTAGTAAAAACTAATTCTTCAAATGAATTTTCACTAAATTTCTGACATACAAATCAATCCTGATGACTGAACCTACACCTGATATTTTCTTTGTGATCCTTTCCGGATTTTTTTTGATGGTTGTGATGGTGGGTTTTATCGTAACCTTGGTCTTGATTCATAGAAACAGACAAATACAAAACAAGCAAAAGCTGGAAAGCATCAAAGCTGACTTTGAAAAGACAATATTGAATGTGGAGAAAGAGATTCAAGAAGAGACCCTCCAACATGTAGGAAGGGAGCTCCATGACAATATTGGACAATTGCTTTCTCTTGCAAAACTCACCCTCAGCAGCCCTAATCCCGAAAAAGTCCACGAAGGCAAACAACTCATCAACCAAATCATCAAAGAAGTCCGAACGCTTTCCAAATCACTGAATTTGGACTGGGTCGAATCCATTGATTTAGCGAGTTTTATCCAAAAGGAACTTTCCAAGCTGGAGCAGCTGGAATTTTGTAAGGTAGCGTTTACCACTTCCGGTGAGTCTAACAACCTTGACAACTCCAAAAAACTGGTACTTATCAGAGTCATCCAAGAATGTCTCAACAATGCCGTGAAGCATGCAAAACCCAGTTTGATATCAATAAATCTATCATCTAAATCAGACGTCACTGAAATATCAATATCAGACAACGGAATCGGGTTCGATACCTCCACTCAAAAGAATGGATCTGGCCTGCACAACTTAAAATCAAGGATGAAAACTATAGAAGGAGAAATAAATATTATTTCTTCGGAAAGAAATGGAACACAAATCAAACTTTTATTGCCTAATTCGAATGCATAGGCTATCTTTTGGAATAATACCTAATATGATTCCCCGCAATGACACCTGAAAGTGAATTTTCACGTCAAATCATGCGGATAATTGTCGGCAGATGACTGTCGACTTTCGACAGCAGCTGAATTCAAAGTATGTACCAAATTAAATGTGGATACTGGTGTGAAAGCGCATATGCATATTACCCAAAAAATGATAAGAATAGCAATAGCAGACGACCATAAATTATTCGCAAAAGGAATTCAAAGCTTACTTGAAGAGGAAGAGGACTTTCTAGTGTGCGGTACTTTTACCAATGGAGAAGAACTTATGGAGTATTTGGAGTTCAACAAAGTCAATGTTGTACTAACAGATATGAACATGCCGAATATGGACGGTCTAGGGGTAATTCAAGCCATGAAAAAAAAACATCCGAGAACACGCGTAATCGTGATATCGATGTATGAAGACGAATCGATTTTTAAAAAATGCCAAAAATTAGGTGCCAGCGCCTACATTTTGAAAGATGCAGATCCAGATGAATTAATCTACACTATCAAAGAAGTATTGGATGGTAGTCATGTGATGAGTTTCCAGAAGGTTTTGCAACAAAACAAAGATGACTATGTCGATGATGCATTCAAGGCAAAGTTTAAACTTTCAAAAAGGGAATTACAGATTTTGATTATGATCAAAGACGGAAAGATCAATAGGGAAATTGCAGAGGAATTACATTTGAGCCAATTGACTGTAGAATCTCATCGCAAAAAAATCAATTCAAAACTTGGTGTCAGCTCTGCACTTGAACTAGTAAAGAAAGCAATGGAAATGAATGTTTGAATTTCGAAATTGACCTAATGGATAAAATAAAAACTGCCTTGGTAGGCTATGGATCAGTAGGTGAGAAAACACACGCTCCTTTGATCACAGTCTGCGAAGAGCTTGAACTAGTCGCTGTAGTCGAAAGAAATAAGGAAAAATCCAAAGAGAAATACCCAAAAGTCCAAATTTTCAGAAGCATTGAGGAACTGCTGGAAGCGGATGCTGCAGATTTGATTGTGATCGTCACACCAAATCATCTGCATTTCGAGCAGGCCAAATTATGTTTGGAAAAAGGCAAACATGTATTGGTGGACAAACCTGTGACGCTAACTTCCAAAGAAGCCGAGGAACTCAACACCCTTGCCAAATCCAAAGGACTAGTACTTTCCGTTTTTCAAAATAGAAGATTGGACGGGGATTTCAAGACGGTTCAGCAACTTATCAAAGAGGGGATTCTTGGAAGGCTTGTACATTTTGAATCCCATTTTGACCGATTCAGACCTAGATTGGTAGACAATTGGAGAGAAAAAGATATTCCCGGAAATGGAATCACTTTTGATTTGGGCACCCATTTGATAGATCAAGCATATCTCTTATTTGGTAATCCACAATGGGTCTATGCAGATATCCGATCCCAAAGAACAGACGCAATCGCTGACGATTACTTTGATATCACTTTAGGCTATGACTCCATCAAAGTCAAACTCACAGCATCTGTGCTTTCCAACGCGCCTATGCCCAAGTTTTTACTTATGGGAGAACTGGGTTCATATATAAAGTATGGATTGGATGTCCAAGAGAAAGCACTCAAAGCTGGAGAATTGCCACAAGGTGATGATTGGGGAATAGAATCAGAAGAAGGATGGGGAACGGTGTATTTGGAAAATAAAACCAAAAAATACGAAACACTGAGAGGAGATTACAGGCATTTTTATCCAAATATTGCCAAGGCGATCACAGGAATTGAAGAATTAGATGTTAAAATGTCAGAAGCAATAGCTGTTCTGAAAATCATCGAATCAGCTTTTGAAAGTAATAAAGTAGGGAAGAGAATTAACCTTTGAGTGATGATTGATTTTGGCAGAGTCTTTGTTAAAAAGTGATTTGTTAAAAAATGCTAAAACCAATTATTTAAAAACTATGAAAAAGTTAATGCTATTTTCCATGCTGTTGTTTTTTGCAGCAATTTTAGAATCACAAGCTCAAATCAGTGCAGGTGTTTATAGATTAAGTTCTGCTACATTTGCATCAATCGGTACTGATCCAGACAACAAAATCTTCGGTGAAGCAAGAGTCTCTACAGGAGGTAACGTAGGTATAGAGGGCACTTTCGGTTATAATTTTGTGCAAAAAGAAGATGTAAATTTCTACAGTGGTTTTCATCTTGGGACTGAAGGCAACAGAGATGGTATCTATTTGGGGATTCCATTGGGCGTGTTAGTTAAGCCATTTGCCAATTCAAGAAACTTTGGTTTTTTGCTTGAAGCATCTCCTGTTTTCCCCACAGAATATGGAAATTACTTCAGGGCAGGTATTGGATTGAAATATACTTTTAGGTAAAAATCAGAAAAGACCATAGTTCGAAAAAACTATGGTCTTTTCTGATTTTTCTTTCTTTTAGAAAAAAAATATGCATAAGTTTTTCTTTTCCGACAAGAAAAACTATTGACAAAATTGATTTTTTACATCTTAAGATTTACGTTAATTTTTGCTCCCAAAGCATTGAAAATCCGAACTACAGTCTCAAATGTCACATTGCCAGTGCTATTCTCTAGTCTTGATATTTGTGCTTTTTTCACTCCTACCAATTCTCCTAATTGTTCCTGAGTCAGTTTTCGTTTTTTGCGAGCGATTTTAATCATATCACCAATTATTTCAAGTTTTAATTCAAATTCATACTCATCCCTCTCTTGTGTTCCAATCTTACCGATCAAAAAGTCTTCCGCTTCTTCTAAGAGCTTTGTTTCAAATCGCTTTACCATTCATTTTTTTATCATACAAACAAACGAAACAAAGAGAGTATTTGTTTCGTTAAATGTAAACTTTTCTGAAGAAACCTACAAACAATAAACTGTTGACCATTGACTATTTTATGCCCATCTTTGCAGCATGAAAGGAAAACTCTATCTAATCCCATCTAGCCTAGCTGAGAATACTTCACAATCAGTCATGTCTCCTCAGATAAAAGAGGTGGTCAAAAACACCAAACATTATCTTGTAGAAGAACTGAGGACAGCAAGAAGATATATCAGCAGCCTTAAATTGGGCATTGTGATAGAGGATTTACATTTGGAAATACTAAATAAAAAAACGCGAACCCCACAACTTGCAGAACTGATGCAACCAATCCTCAATGGACAAGATATGGGCATTATTTCTGAGGCAGGATGCCCCGGGATCGCTGACCCTGGAGCCATTGCTGTAGCATGGGCACATGAGAAAGGTGTTCAGGTAGTACCACTTTCTGGGCCGAGCTCTATGTTTTTGGCATTGATGGGATCAGGATTCAATGGACAGTCTTTTGCATTCCACGGCTATCTTCCGATTGACAAAAAAGATAGGATAGCTGCAATCAAAAACCTGGAAGCCGAATCTATCAAGAGTAACCGAACCCAAATTTTTATGGAAACACCATTTCGAAACAATCCACTTTTTGAAGATTTGAAAAACACACTTCATCCAAATACGAGACTTTGTATCGGTAAAAACCTGACTGGTGCTGATGAATTTATACAAACAAAGACAGTACAGAATTGGAAAAAGACCAAAATCGATCTTCACAAAATCCCTACTGTCTTTATTATTTATGCTGGATATTAGTCCTGCATCTTGTGATTAATTCTTGAGGATGCAAACCTGACCATTTTATATGGTTCAGAATGTATTTAATGATTTACTGATCATTAAACCTGTCAGGTATTGGTAATTTTTTATATACTTGACAAAATAGCCTTAGGCAATAACTCCATATAGCTCTTTCAATTTTCCTACGGTATAATCTACTTCTTCCGCAGTATTGAATCTACTGAAGGAGAATCTTACAGAATCCCTTTCTGCACTTGCCCCCAAAGCCCTCAAGACGTGGGAACCTACAGTAGCACCACTACTGCATGCTGAGCCACCTGAAGCAGATATCCCGTGAAGGTCTAGGTTGAATAAAAGCATGCCGCTATTTTCCTCAGAAGGAGGCAAACTCACATTCAAAACTGTGTATAGACTCTTATCCATATCGGCAGACAAACCATTGAAAGAGACTCCAGCTATATTTTCCTGCAACTGCTCAATAAATCTGCTTTTTAACTTTTCTATATGCTTGCGATGGCCATCCATATCTTCATAAGCAAGCTCCAATGCTTTGGCAATCCCAACGATGCCGATCACATTTTCCGTTCCACCTCGCATATTTCTCTCTTGGGCACCACCGTAAATAAAAGGGGTGATTTTCTTTGCCTTATTCACATACAAGAAACCAGCACCTTTTGGCCCATGAAACTTATGTCCTCCAGCGACAACAGCGTCAATGGGAAGATTCTTCAAATCATGTGGGTAGTGACCCATTGTTTGAACTGTATCAGAATGAAAAAACGCATCATATTCCTTTGCTATATTTCCGATAGCACTCAAATCATTGATGTTACCAATTTCATTGTTTGCATGCATGATGGAGACCAAGCTCTTAGGGTTCGCTTTCAAAAGTTCCTGAAGATGATCAAGGTTAATCGATCCAAACTCATCGACTTCCACCTTACTCAGTTTTATATGACCCTTTTTTTCACATTCTTCCAAAGTATGAAGCACCGCATGATGCTCAATAGGTGAAGTAATTGCATGTTTTATTCCATGTGTATGAATGCCACAAACGATCGCTGTATTATCAGCCTCAGTGCCACCAGAAGTGAAAAATATCTCAGAAGGAGAAGCATTCAGCAATTCAGCTACCTTTTTTCTTGATTTTTCTATGGCAGATCTCACCTCTCTTCCATGACTGTGCACGGAAGAAGGATTACCATAATGCTCCTTCATGTAAGGAATCATTGCATCGATGACGCCGTCATCCATGGCAGTAGTTGCTGCATTGTCAAAATAAACTTTCATTCTTCTTCAATATTTGGGCTGTAATAATAAGATTTAACCACCTTGATCACTTTTGCATAATCAAGGTGGTCTTTATATTCAAGAAGCTGTTACCACTTCTTTGATGTCTTGCATGATTTTTTTTGCCAAATGCTCTGCAGTTGCTTGGCTTTCCGATTCGGAATATATCCTAATAATCGGTTCGGTATTTGATTTCCTCAAATGAACCCATTCTTTATCGAATTCTATCTTTACACCATCGATGTCATTGATAGGTTGCTTGGAATACTTCTTTTTGATTGCTTCCAATACAGCATCAACATCAATCTCAGGGGTTAGTTCTATTTTATTTTTGGAAATATGATAGCCTGGGTAAGTAGCTCTCAGCCTTGATATGGATTTCCCGAATTTTGCCAAATGGGTCAAAAACAAACCAATACCAACCAAAGCATCTCGACCATAATGAGACTCAGGATAAATCACCCCTCCATTTCCTTCTCCACCGATCACTGCATTGGTTTCTTTCATTTTGTTCACCACATTCACCTCTCCCACTGCAGCTGCTTGATAGACACCGCCTCGTTTCTCTGTCACGTCTCTCAATGCTCTTGTAGAGCTCAAGTTTGAAACTGTATTGCCTGGAGTCTGTGAAAGCACATAGTCTGCTACCGCTACCAAAGTATATTCTTCACCAAATGGAGAACCGTCTTCATTCATGAAACACAATCTATCCACATCTGGATCTACCACGATTCCAAGATCAAATTTCCCTTTTTTCAACTTCTCTGAAATATCTCTGAGGTTTTCTGGCAATGGCTCTGGGTTGTGTGGAAAATGCCCATCAGGCGTACAGAACATTTCTTCGATATGCTCTACGCCCAATGCACGTAACAATTTCGGCAAGGCAATACCTCCCGTAGAATTAACACAATCAATTACTACCTTGAAATTTCTCGCTTTGATCGCTTCCACATCCACAAGTCTCAAACCTAGGACATGCTCGACGTGTCTATCAATATAGTCATCGATAGTTGTGTAAGAACCAAGTTTTTTTACTTCAGCAAAATGGTAGTCATCTTGATCAGCTTTGACTAGAATATCTTTGCCCTCTGCATCTGAGATAAACTCCCCCTTGTCATTCAATAGCTTCAGTGCATTCCATTGCATAGGGTTGTGACTTGCTGTAAGGATGATTCCTCCTCCAGCTTTTTCCAAAGGAACTGCCAACTCCACAGTGGGAGTAGTACTCAAGCCTAAGTCTATCACGTCAATCCCCAATCCTTGAAGCGTCGCTGATACGAGCTTGGAAACCATCTCTCCAGAGATTCGAGCATCTCTTCCGATTACAATTTTTGGATTATTGGTGTTTTGAATGACCCAAGAACCATAGGCTGCTGAAAATTTCACTACATCTAGAGGAGTCAGACCCTCTCCAGGTTTGCCCCCAATGGTGCCACGAATACCGGAAATCGATTTAATTAAAGCCACTTGAAAATGTTTTAGGTGATATTGAAAAAACCCAGTTCACTGGATGATTAAAAGATTGTTTATTTAAATTTCGCCAACACTTTGTCAACTTCATTGTCAGGATTACCACAGCTACTACCAGCATCTACTGTTTTACCGCAGTAGCTACAAGCCTCACCTTCCTTATTTAAGTATGGGTTTTGGGACGCACAAGTACCTTTGAACTCGCCGTTTTTTAGAAATATTAGCCTGACTGACATCATGATGAAAAACAGTGCCACAAATGCCAATGTCAAATATAGAGTTGCCATATAGAATTAATTTTTACAAATTTACGCAATACTTTCAAAACCCCCATACTTTCCAATTAGTTTCCCTGATATGTCTGAATTATCTAATAGAAAACAACAGCTAGATGCTTTCGATCGCTTACTGACCATCATGGATGAACTGCGGGAGCAATGCCCGTGGGACAGAAAGCAAACTATTGAAAGTCTAAGGCATCTGACCATAGAGGAGACTTTTGAGCTTTCTGATGCGATTCTTGAGAATGATATGGATGAAATCAAAAAAGAACTTGGTGACATTCTTCTACATATTGTTTTTTATGCAAAAATAGGATCTGAAAAAAAATCATTCGATATCAGTACAGTGATAGATAGTCTTTGTGAAAAACTGATCAGAAGGCATCCCCATATCTACAGTGATACGATTGCCGATGATGAAGAGGCTGTAAAGCAGAATTGGGAAAAAATCAAATTGAAGGAGAAAGGAAATACCTCTGTCTTGGGGGGAGTGCCAAAATCCCTACCAGCGCTGATCAAAGCCATGCGGATTCAGGAAAAAGCTAGGGGAGTTGGATTCGATTGGGAAGAGAAGAATCAGGTTTGGGAAAAGGTAGAGGAAGAAATGCAGGAATTCAAAGCTGAATTCAATGTATCTGATGAGCAGGAGATAGATCGGGAAAAAGCCACTGGAGAGTTTGGCGATTTGCTGTTTTCATTGATAAATTATGCGAGATTCATTGAAATCAATCCTGAGGAAGCCTTGGAAAAAACCAATTTGAAATTCATCAAAAGATTTCAATACTTGGAAAATGCAGCCAAGGATTCTGGCAAAAAAATCGAAGACATGACTTTGGCAGAGATGGATGTTTATTGGGAAGAGGCTAAAAGGAGGTGATTGATTAAATTCAATACATTAGTCCTTATTTGATAAATCTTCAAGTATTTTGAACCAACCAAATTAAACCAATTCCCTTTTCAAATGTCTAAGGAGAATATTTTAAACCAATCATAAAAAATGAAATTAATCACATCATTAGCCCTTTCTTTGGGACTATTTTCCAGCATTCTATTTTCCAACACAGAAATTGAAAAAGTTGCAGTCAACAAAACAGAAAGTACGGTCAGCTGGAAGGCCAGCAAAGTTACTGGGGAGCATTTTGGGAAAGTAAATATTTCTGATGCTAACTTAGATTATGAAAGCGGCAAAATCTTAGGAGGCTCTTTTGAAATCGATATGACAAGCATTACCGTAGAAGACATTAAGGATGCTAACTCAAACCAAAGATTGGTAAACCATTTGAAATCCGATGATTTCTTCTCGGTAGAAAAACACAAAAAATCAACTTTTAAAATCACAGAAGCTACTTCCAACAATGGTAAAGATTTTCAAATCACAGGTGATTTGGTCATCAAAGGAATCAGTAGCCCAGTTACATTTCCAGCGCTAGTAACAGAAGCAGGAAACAAAGTGACTGCTACAGGTAAGATAACTTTTGACAGAACAAAGTATGATATCAAATACAGATCCGGCAATTACTTCGAAAACCTTGCAGATAAAATGATCTATGACGAAGTGACTTTAGATGTAAAATTGGTAGGGATGAAGTAAGAACAATTTGATGTTTTAAGACTGTTTTCAGACCTTGATATGTTTATCTCTCGCATATATTAAAGATTATTCTTTAAATTAAGTTTGGTAATAAAATCAACACTATCTAAAGTAGAAGATCTAATTTTTTAAGTTCGACCTTCTTACTTAATCATTAAGAAATTGAATATCATTTGTTTAACAATTAAAACAACACAAAAACCCCGAATTTGGCTTTATTCAGCTTTTTTCGGGGTTTTCTTTTTGTATTTTAAAATTGCAGAATCAAAATAAGATATTATTCAACTTCCTATTTTCAAAGATTTTGATGGATCCTCTCCAAAATATCATTTTTTTAAGCTTTCATCATTAGTTCAGTAAATGGATTTTTGAGAGTCAGTCGTTCAGAATTTGATATCAAAAGACCAAGGTCCAAGTTCAGGAAACGGAAACTAGCTCAGATGGCTTATTTCAGAAAAAGGGAAAAGAGCTTTAAGGAGACTCTCATAAGAAGAGGCTATCTCAAAATTAACTGTTAATTTTGAGATAGCCTCTTTCTAAATTTAGGATTATTTTAAAAAGCTATTAAGCTTTTCGTATTTCTTAATACTACTTCTTCAGCTTCAACTCTGTCCTTCTGTTTAACTGATGCTGGGCGGCATTGCACTCTCCACAGTCCACTACCGGCCTTGTCTTGCCAAACCACTCGTGCTGCATCCTTGCTGCATCTACACCCCTGTTCACCAAGTACTTCATCACAACTTCCGATCTTCGCTCTGACAGGGACTTGTTGTACTCCTCGCTTCCACGCTGATCGGTATGACCCTCGATATACAGGTTCAAGTTCGGCATACGTCG
>NZ_JAKZGO010000028.1 GCF_022549785.1 Belliella alkalica | reverse complement strand
CCAGCCATAGGATTATAATTAGCGGTTATCTAAAGTGTCCGCTAAAAAAACCAAAACCATTAATCAGAGGGGTCAATATGCTCCGGAATTTTGACCAAAGGGGGTCAACATGATCCGGAATCTTTATCAAATTCTTGCTTTAGGGGGTCAATATCCGCCGGAATGTCAGTCGAATCTGGCCAATCAGGCCACTTTCACTAAACAAAAACATTCCGATTCTGAGGGGTCAACATGCTCCGGAATATCCATCAATTGAAAACGGGTTTTCACCATTTCCGCTAATCAGGTCAGGCAAGGGAATTTCTCCCTCACCTTTCCACAGAACTAGGCAAGAGAACACTCGCCTCACACTGCCAGCCCCGGGCATCGGGGGCTCTTTATTTTTATAATACGCTTCGGTTCTAGTTTACCTAAGGTTGAACCAATTTCCAATGTAAATATAAAAAAACAAAATCCTTTCAAGCCCAATCCAGCACCCTCTTGATCCTTATGCAGGCTCTAAGAAATCAACGATTGGATTCAAGACACGCTGAAAAATTAAATCTCAAAGCAATGGGTGGTGGATGTCGTACCCAAATCAAAGCAAAATCTCCTAAATACATCCAAAAACTAAAACAACCACTTCCTGAAATCCACCAAGCAAACCCTTCACCCTTCGGATGTCAGTCAAAAGCCACTAGCTTCCTTATTCCTATCGGGGGCACTGATAGATTTTTTCTCCTATCGGGGCTTAACGATAGGGATCGGTATCAAGGGCTTTTCTCTAGTGGGCTAAATATTAGGCATTCGGGCTTCATTCATGAGTCAGCAATTTTTCAATTAGTTTATAAAAATGAGTTCCTAGTTCTTTTGGGTAATCTTGGTTTTCATTATCAAGTGCTTTTGCTCTACTTATAGCAGTTTTGGTAAAAGGTAAAAATATCTTTGTTTGTTGGTCTTTTCAATGAGATAACTTCAATTAAACCACTGTCATTAAATAAATCGGATATTCTAAAATCTTCAAAATATTTCTTTTCACTTACTTTGCCCTCATAAGACAAAACAAACATTTTCTCGGCTTCAAGGAATCCTCCTTCACGAACTAATGGAATAGGTTCTCTTGGCATAACTTATTCGTTAATTGGTAAAATACTTAATTGATTTCTATTGCCAAGTTTTGGTACACCTTTAAATCGTCCAAGTAAATAATCTTTCATTATTTCTTTGTCAAAGCGGACATTGTAGTCTTCCAATGAATGAAGTTTTGTTGCACCCTCTTTGTTCTTTACAGCAAACCAAATTTCATCTTTTCTTAGTAGTTTTTGAGTTAACAGGGTTGCTTCGTGACTGGAAACAATAAGTTGGCTGTTTATATTTTCGCACTTATCCAAAATGAATTCAAAAAAGTCTCGAACTAGGTTAGGGTGTAAACTCCTTTCGATTTCATCAACTACAAACACATTTCCTCCTCTAAAAAAATCTATTATTAATGGTATTAAGTCCATAATTCTTCTTGTACCATCAGACTCATCCTTCAAATCAAAGAGCTCGTATCCACCACCAACAATCTTGTGCTTAGTTTTGAGTAACTTAGCTTGAACAGTGAGATTGTCTATTTTGGAAATCACATAATATTTGTCGTCTTGAGGATTTGATAAAAAGGCACTTGTCTTTTCAGATTTTTCACTTAATAAATCACTCTTAATGTCTTCTTTGACTTCCGTAAGAATATCCATTTTCTCAAAATCAACCTCTTTAAATTCAATCCCATCAATTCCTGTGTCAAAATACTCAAGCATATCTTTGAATACTTGTTGAAGATTAGTATCCTTATGTAATTCAAATTTTTTACTAATGTTCTTTGTTCCTGAATATATAACGGTTAAAGCATTCTGAAACCAATCAATAACATTTAAAATGTCTTGAATGTCACTAACATTGTCAATGACATTCGTGTTTCTAATTTGTGTAATTAATAGTTGGTTTCTCGGTGTTCCTTTTGCAGTAAATTCTAAAAACTGTTTTTCCTCTGATGTTTTATTCTTCTTAAAAAGGAAACCCAAGTCATATTCAGTTGTGTTTTTTCTCTCAAATATTTTTGTTTCACCTGATTTAATTATTTCAAACAGCCATTCATCAATAATCTCTTTGGAATTTAGAATAAATCCATAAGCATAATTCTTTCCCTTATGCTGGATTTCATACTCAACATATGTAGGTTCATTAAAGAATTTTTTATCAAGCTTGTAAAAATTTGTGCTTATTAGCTGTTCAGGTTTAGTTCCATTTAAGACGGTCTTTCTTCCAAAATCTATTGCCTTAATTAGATTAGATTTACCTGATGCATTTGCCCCGAAAATAACTCCTGCTTTTAAAGCTGAAACTCCTTTTGCTGAAGTTGATTTATGATGTGACTTAAGAGAGCCTTTACCTGGTATCATTGAAAAGACTTGTTTTTCTCTAAATGACAAAAAATTCTCAATTGTGAATCTAATTAACATTGTTTTGCTGTTTATTCTACAAATTTAGTGAAAAAATCACATCTTACGCCAACTTATTGAGATTTTGTTTTGGCCTGAGTGTCTTTTAGCCTTTTGTAAAAAGCAATAGAATCACCTTACTATCCTACTCAGCCCTCTCTATAATCTCAAACTACCATCAATCCTTATAAATTTGAAGATCGGAAGAATTCTGCTAAATTGCCTATGGCTGTGAGCAGTTTTGCCAATAGGGAAACCCTTATTCAGGGATTGACAGAAATTGGGACACGTATGACACCTGGCACCAACCAGCTTGCAGTCCTGAATGTGCTGGGTTTGATCCTTAGTGATTTGGGAGAGAAGGAAGTCCCAGAGGCATATATGGCCTACAGCCTCTATAACAGTGACAGTGTAGAGATAGGCAGGGGCAAGCAATTGCTTTCTGGAGCCTCCAAAAACAGGCACGAATACCTTTCGGATACGCTGAAAGTGGAAGAAGATGGTTATACGCCACGGCGCACAAGTATAGAAGTCTATCTGGTCAATGAGACAAGTGAGAATGTGTGGTTTGATGACTTTACTGTGATGAGCAGCACGCCCATCATAGTCCAGGAGTCGCACTACTATCCATTTGGCAGTGAGCTGACTGGTTTGGCATATAGTTATAATAACCATACAAACCGTTACCTCTATAACGGGAAGGAATATATAGAAGAAAATGGGTTGAGATATTATGACTACGGGGCTAGGATGTATGACCCGGCAATAGGGAGATGGAGTGTTGTGGATCCGATGGCTCACCTTAGAGAATGGGTATCACCGTACAATTTTGTGCAGAATAATCCTATTTTAAGAATTGATCCGGATGGGCTCTTGATGGGGAATATTATGATAAAGATGGAAACTGGATTGCAAGTGATCGTGTAGATGATGGAAGGGTTTATCACGCTGACCAAAATGGTAATATTACCTTTGGTGTTGGAGTTTTGAAAAACACACAATTTTCAGAATGGAATTATAGTATTTCAGACTCAAAACTACAGGAATATTTTCCTACTCTATTAAGCCACGAAGGGGGCTTTGTAAATCACCCTAACGACCCAGGAGGAGCAACGAATAAAGGGATCACATTAAATACATTTAAAAAATATTCTAAGGACTTATTAAATGTTCAGCCTACATTAGGCAATCTTAAAAGGTTGACTGATAGCCAAGCGGCAGCGATTTACGAGGCAGGTTATTGGAATCCAAGTGGAGCAGGGAATATTTCGGATAAACAACTTGGATGGTTACATTTTGATACTTATTTGCACGGAGGGGCTTCAAATGTATTAGGAAATACAATTAGCTCTTATGGTGAAAGTGGTAGGTCAATAGGCACTTTGAATTCTATATTAAAGATTAATTCTGCTGAAAATGTGTTTAATACTTACAAACAAGAAAGGTTGAATAGGTTTGACCGTATAATTGAGAATAACCCAAAATTAGAAACGTTTAAAAAAGGTTGGACAAATAGAGTGAATCGTTTTCAATATCAAACACCTTAAGAAGATGGTATTAAGAATATTTCAAATTTTATTTTTGTTTGGTTCTTGTACTGGACAAGAAGAATTTACGGGAAAGTATTACACCTATACTAAAGAATCATACATTACTGTAGATGACATTAATGATAATGTAATCTATGGAAATCACTGTTTTGTTTCTGTTAATGGAGAAAGAATTGATTGCTGTGTAGAGGAGGAGTCATCATTTAATGTGCAGAAAAAAGGTAAGACCGAATATGAAGGTACTTTATTAAGTTGTTATGATGATTTAGAATATGCTATAATGATGGTTTTTGAAGAAGAATCTATTAAATTGACTTTTAAGGAGGAAAATCACCCTTTTATGGTCAAAGAAATTAAGTTCTTCAAAGAAAAGGAATAGTTAAAACTCAAACGCTAGGCTTAACAGCTTGGCGTTTTTTTAATGCCTAAAAATTTGCTTTACCGTCCAATAAATCCTTCATCCGCTTTTTGGTCAGCATTGAGTTGATGATTTTAACCAGAGCATTTTTTTCATCTTCATCGAGCTGATTAATCAGCATCAATTGTTCGTTTAGTTCGTGGTTCTGAAGCTCTACCACCGAGTTTTCACTATCGTTTAAAAGGTTGTCGGCACTTACGGCAAACACCTTCATCAATCGTTGCACAATATCAATAGAGGGAGTAATGGTTAAATAAGGAGTAGATTATGCCTACAATATGAGGGGGTGGCTGACCAAAATCAACGACCCATCCGATGCCACACCGAAATTGTTTGAGATGGACCTAAAGTACAACGATGCACCTACAGCCAATAGGAGATTCAATGGTAACATAGGTCAGACCGAATGGAAGAATCCATATGAGTCTATGAAGAATACCTATGCCTACACCTATGACCAAATGAACAGGTTGACAAAGACTACCTATAGCAATAATGCACCTGGGAATACCATGAACTTTAATGTCACAGCAATAACCTATGACCTGAATGGAAACATAAAGACCTTACAGCGAAGAGGCAACCACAACGACACCCCAAACCAACTCATAGACAACCTGACCTATACCTATGCCAAAGGCAATCAGCTCAGCAAGGTCACAGATGCCTCGGGTGTTGACTCTGGCTTTAAGGATGGAGTAAATGTAGCCGATGAGTATCTCTATGATAACAACGGCAACATGACGGTAGATAGGAACAAAGGCAACACCTCGATTACTTACAATCCCCTCAATCTACCAAGCAAGGTGACATTCAGTACCACAAAGTACATAGAATACACCTACGATGCCAGTGGTAGCAAGCTGTCCTAAAAAACTGTAGATGGAGGAACTACCAAGGTTTCGGATTATGTAGGGGGCTTTGTATATGAAGACAACAAACTGCAGTTCCTTCAGCATGATGAAGGCCGAGTTGTGGCCAAAAGGAATGATTCAGGTGGATTCCTAAGCTATGAGTACAAGTACTAAATTCCAATCTATCTCTGGTTTTATTTCCTCACACTGTTTTTCATGCTTGCGGGTGGGACGACGGAGATCCGGGGCGGCGGTGGCCTTGAGCGTAGATAGGATATCTCCGTCTTGACTTTTTTGTTACTTTTTGTGTCAAGACAAAAAGTAAGAGGAATTGATCAAGATAATCTTCACCATTTCACTAACTATCCAAAGACGCTCTATTAAGTTTTTTTTAGTCGGAAATGATCATTTATGTAAAATCCAATAATCATCAAAAGAACGGAATCTATGTAAAATACCTTGATCCGAACACCTCTGGAACACCATGTTCTGTATTTGCCCAACTGATCAATGACTTGGCAAACAATACTGCAGGTGTAGTAATTGATGGGGCAACGGCAGGAACCAACCCGATGCCATTTGCCGGTCTGATGGGCTATGGAGGCGACAATTCCACAGGGCCTAAGGCATACTTGAATATTCTTGTTTTTGATCAGAACTACCAATTGTTGAGTTCCTCATTCAGGCCAGTGACCTCGGCAGCCAAAGAGACAGGTACGAATATTCCCCATCAACTCCTAAAAACTAATCAAATCACGATAGAAAAACCGGGATATGTGTATATTTATCTCTCCAACGAGAATGCTACTCCCGTTGAAGTGTTCTTTGACGACTTCAAGGTAACCCATACCAATACCCCGATAGTCCAGAAGGATGACTACTATCCATTCGGGATGACGTTTAATTCGTACTCGGCACCTAGTGGGGTTGGGCAGAAATTTAAATTCAATGGCAAGGAAAGGGAAGAGCTGACAGGCTGGGATGATTTTGGTGCAAGGATGTATATGAGTGATTTGGGGAGGTGGGGTGTTGTGGATCCGTTGGCGGAAGTACAAGAAAGTTGGAATCCTTATCATTTTAACTACAACAATCCGATTGTCTTTACAGACCCCACAGGGATGTTACCTAGATATAATTGGGATACCGGAAAATATGAGGATGAAGGAAAGGTAGTTTCATTTGAGGATGCCATGGCAGCGCATGGTATAGATGTTCATAACAGCAATCAAAATTACGGCAATGGAAAAAGAGAGGATAGAAAGGATCAATCCGGACAACGGATTGATTTATCAAAAGCTGATGCCGGCATTAAATTGGCAGAAACCCTGAGAAATTACTTTACCGCAAAAGGTGATGATCCATCAACACCCCGATTATATTTGGAGGATTTCATTGATTCTGGTAGTAAATTGAGCAATACATATGGTTATGATCCCATTACAAATTCCACTTCTGGTAAACGGAAAATCGGGGAAAAATATGTGAAAATAACGGTATATGTCAGGCGTGACGTGAATGGAAAGATATTGGAGCAAAACTCGGACAATAGTATTCGCTCCATTAAGACTGATCGTGGTATAGAGAATGCGGCAAATGGCATGGTTTATTCAAGAGTTACCATCCAAAATGGAAGTGGAAATGGAGTAATAGTGTTTGAAATTAATGCCAGTAAAAGGAATGCTACTGCCATTCAGGAAAATGTTCAGTATATTATGAAGCTGAGAGAATACATAAGCGGAAGGGAATCTGTCAAGATTGAAAAACGATGAAATAGAACAATTATGAAGCAGATTTATATATTTCTTATTGTAATGTTTTTCTTCCTGGATTGTACAGCAATCCAGGAAGAAAAATTGAATCCGGAATCCCATGCGGTTACCCTCGTCGTTGATTCCTTGATCAGGAAGCGAGAATTGTTGGAATATAGCAGCGGTCTGTTGAAGGAGTTTTTGGTTGACCTTGATGTATTGAACAGGAAGGCTGTCTTTTATGGTTCAGGAAGTACATGCCTTTTATCTGGCGTGAATGAGATGGAAGATGAATATACCATCCAAGACGTACTGAAGATCCAAATGATCAGAGGTCTGAATGAAGACAGAAAACACAAGGAAGGTACTGGCATTAAATATGCTGAATATGAACTTCCTGTGGACGTTAAGAAATCAAAAATAAAAGAATTTGCAAAGTTGGGCTCAAATAATAGTTTCTTTTTGATAGTCAAGCATCATTTAGAATTTGAAGGCACATATCTGGTAGAAGTAAGTGTCACTAGTTTACA
The DNA here is from genome assembly GCF_022549785.1 of Belliella alkalica. Lineage (GTDB taxonomy): Bacteria > Bacteroidota > Bacteroidia > Cytophagales > Cyclobacteriaceae > Belliella > Belliella alkalica. The sequence continues at coordinate 34,717 of NZ_JAKZGO010000028.1, read as the reverse complement.
TGAACTACCAAATATATCCCAATACATGTTTTATGTATACTTAAACAAACAAATGGAAGTAGTAAAATGGGATTTTGCTGAAGGTTTTGAACCTTCTACTCTGGAGATTTGTGAACAAAATTAATACATGATAAGTAAATCTAAGCTTTGGCCAGCATGCATTTGTTTCTAGTACCAATACCACCTGAAAGACCACTTGGGGAATGTGAGGGCAACATTCAAGACAGAGACGGATGTGCAAGAATATGTGGCTACCCTTGAAAATGATGCGGATACCAAGGACTATGAGCAGGAGTACTTCCTCCGCTATGGAGAGGTCACTCGGATCAATGCCCCAATCTTCAATAGAACCACTGCAACAGGAAGTTCTTATTCCATCAGGCTCACTGGGGCTGGCAATGAAAAGTATGGCCTGGCAAAATCGCTGGCTGTTAAGCCTGGGGATAAAATAGATGCAGAGGTTTATGTGAAGTACTTGGATCCGGCTACCTCCGGAACGCCGGGTTCTGCATTTGCCCAGCTGATCAGCGACCTTTCAAATAATGTTTCCAGCGTCGTCATCGATGGGGCAACAGCAGGCTCAGACCCAATGCAGTTTGCAGGCCTGCTGGGCTATGGTTCAGGCAATTCTACCGGGCCGAAAGCCTACCTGAATGTCCTAGTCTTCGACCAGAACTATCAGCTGCAGCAGGATCGGTCTACCTTCAGGCCAGTGACCTCAGCAGCAAAGGAGACAGGCTCCTGCCACACACCCTGGCCCAAAGACTCCCCTTCGTCCTCACACCAGCTCCTAAAAACTATTCAAATCACGATAGAAAAACCGGGATATGTGTATATTTATACGCCGCGGCGCACAAGCTATCTCCAACGAGAATGCTACTCCCGTTGAAGTGTTCTTTGATGAATTCAAGGTAACCCATACCAATACCCCAATTGTCCAGAAGGACCTTCTGCACAAGCTGGCTCAAAGACTCCCGTCTTTGCCCTCCATTTGGGATGACGTTTAATTCTTATTCGGCACCTAGTGGAGTGAGGCAGAAGTTTAAGTTTAACGGAAAAGAAAGGGAAGAACTTACAGGCTGGGATGATTTTGGGGCGAGGATGTATATGAGTGATTTGGGGCGATGGGGAGTGGTGGATCCATTGGCGGACCATCCAAACCAAATCGATAAGTCTCCATATGCGGCTATGTGGAACAATCCAATAAGATATAATGATCCTGATGGAAGGTGTCCGAATTGTATTACAGGTCTCATTGGTGCAGGAATTGGTGCATTAGTTGGTGGGGGCATAGAAGTTGCAGCCCAACTTTATAAAAGTGGTTCTGTAACAGATTGGAGTGCTGTTGGGGGTAGTGCTTTGCAAGGAGGGATAACAGGAGGAGCGGCTGGATTTACAGGAGGAGCGAGTTTAGTAGTTACAGCAGGCGTAGCTGGAACAGCAAATGCTGTGGGAGGTACTGCAAACCGAGCAATACAAGGGCAGGGAACAACCATTGAAGATGTTGCTCTAGATGCCACAATAGGTAGTGCACTTGGTGCAGGAGGTAAAGTGGTTGGAAATGCAGTTAGTGGAGTGGTAGATGATTTATCAAATGCAGCTAAAGGGAAGCTGGGAGAAGCTCTTACAAATGTGAAATATGGTGCAAAAGGATATGTAAATAGTGGTAAAGCAGTCGTTGAAACTGGTAAGAAAACAGCCACTGGAAGAGTGCAAGTAGCTAAGTACGACCACGCTTTTAAAAATCCTTTTACAGGTAAACAATTGACTGTCGAAAGTAAATTTAACACAAGTGGACTGACTGGAAATCAAAAAGCTGCAGCAGGAAATGTAACCACTTCTGGAGGCTTAATCATAAGTAATCCAACAAGTCAGCATGTCGGACAAGCTGCTGGAGCAGCAGCTTCAGGAACAGGAGCTGGTGTTGTCACCCAAAAAGAAAGAGATTAATAAAAGATGGGACTGTTTTACAAAGTATCAGAAAAGGAAATCCTTCTAATCCGGGATAGAATATTCCTTGACAAAGGTTTATCATCACTCAAAAATAATGGGTTTGATCAATCACCATTTTCTACAGCGTGGTTTGGGAAAAACAATTTAGGTGATTTGACTTATGAATTATGTAGAGTTCGAAAAGATTCAATATTAGAAATTGTTGTAACACATATTTCAAAAGGAGATCAGTGGATAAAAATATTTTTAAACATATTCAAGCTATCACCAGATTTGAGATCTTTAGAGCAATTACAAGGAGTTGATGGCCTTCAGTATCATTTGCCTCCAAATAGTTTGACAAAAATGCGATTGAGAAGTGATGATATAAAAGGAATGCCTCTTTTAGATTATCATTTTATGTTTGGAGGGCATAAAATACGGTCTTATCACACCAAGACAGGTTATGATAGGGAAATAAGTGAATTAAGTAAACGAATCGAAAAAGATTTGACCAATATTGACTCTTTTGTAGAAAGTTGGCATGAACTTCATCAGCCTAATTTGACGGACTGGGAAGGGAATCGTATAAATCAATGAATTTGGAAAGCCTTGCAAGAATGCAGGGCTTTTTTAATGCCTTAGATATTTGGTTTACTGTCCAACAGATCCATCATCCTCTTTTTGGTCAGCATTGAGTTGATGATTTTGATAAGGACATTTTTTTCATCTTCATCAAGTTGGTTAATCAGCATCAATTGCTCGTTTAGTTCGTGGTTCTGAAGCTCTACCACAAAATTTTTGTTATCTTTCAAATGGTTGTAGGCACTCACGGCAAACACTTTAATCAATCGTTTTACTATATCAATCAAGGGAAGTAATTGCTATGAGGATATAGACTATGCCTACAACATGCGGGGCTGGCTGACCAAAATCAACAACCCATCGGATGCCACTCCGAAAATGTTTGAGATGGATCTAAAGTACAACGATGCACCTACAGCCAATAGGAGATTCAATGGTAACATATGGAAGAATCCATATGAGTCTATGAAGAATACCTATGCTTACACGACCAAATGAACAGGTTGACAAAGGCTACCTATAGCAATAATGCGCCTGGGAATACCATGAACTTTAATGTCCCAGCAATAACCTATGACCTGAACGGAAACATAAAGACCTTACATCGTAGAGGTAACCATAACGATACTCCAAACCAACTGATAGACAACCTGACCTATACCTATGCCAAAGGCAATCAGCTCAGCAAGGTAACCGATGCCTCGGGTGTTGACTCTGGCTTCAAGGATGGAGTAAATGTAGCTGATGAATATCTCTATGACCTAAACGAGGACTGAGCGTAAAAAAAGCTTTGATAAAGCTTTCAGCGAAGGGCCAGGTTGCAGGGCGGGTTCTAGCTTTTAAAAACAAGGGCATCACATCGATTACTTACAATCCCCTCAATCTACCAAGCAAGGTGACATTCAGTACCACAAAGTACATAGAATACACCTACGATGCCAGCGGGGGCAAGCTATCACAAAAAACGGTAGATGGAGGAACAACCAAAGTCTCCGATTATGTAGGAGGCTTTGTATATGAAGACGACAACCTGCAGTTCCTTCAGCATGATGAAGGCCGAGTTGTGACCAAATGAAATTATAAAGGTGAAAAACAAATTGACAGGGCAACAGAATATAGTATTAAAGGAAATGTAGATTTGACAAATAGAAATCCAATTTTCAAAAGAAATAATTAATCATTAAATTAGAAATTGAAGAGGAAGAGCTATTGAGAATATATCTTCTTTTTGAGAAGTTAAATGATTTTTTTCATCAGGAAAAAAAATTTTAAACCAGAAAAAGTAAAAGAATTTGCATCTCAGAATTATGGGTTAATTAATAAACTATATTATGATACACTTTGGGAAATGCTTCCAGAAGAGATTCAAAGTCAATTACTAAATTGTTAATTATTTAAGTATGTTCTTAATATTTATTTCAAAAAATGGCATTGAAATTTTGAGCGATCTATCATAATGTAATCCTAATTCAGATAACAAACAAGTAGGACTGAAGGTAATTTGAAACGTGCGAAAAACGGGAAAGAATCAGTTGATATGACTCCTGAAAATAATAAATCAGACCGTTCGCAGCCACTAGAACTGCATCATGCCGATAACATGCTTGGTTCTACAATACATGAAGTTGGACTAAATCATTCTTCGAATATTTGGCATCAAACGAATAATCAGGGAGTAGTTCCACAAATGCGTTCACTAAATTCAAAATTGCATTGGCAACTTAGAGTACAAGAGATGGGTAATAAACCTCCAAAGTAATTATTCATGAAATATTTAACAGAAGATCAAATTTTAGATTCTTTAAGTCGAGGAAAGACGGTTGAAGCCATAATCGGAAAATATGAGATTAATGGTTATCCCACTATTCAATGGTTAGCGATTGAAAAAGGTAGGGATAAGAAACATATGTATTATGTCGTTTTTCATCATGTTTTTGATGAAAAATCAGAGGGATTAGATTCTATATACGATTTTAGTTACGTTGAGCCAGATGATATGTATGGCAAAATTGTGTCTGAATTTGAATCTTATAATGACGCACTTCAATTTTCAAATCAAAAATTTTCAGAATCGTTGAGTCAATTTGTATCAGAAGGTTATATAGACGAATTAATAAATTAATATTTGAGTAATTTTATGTAAAGAAATATCAGCTGTAAGTTGTTATGTCAAATATGTAAATTTCGTATAATTTTGATAATGCCTTAAGGAATGGTTGGAAACCAAGGTAAATGATGTATACTTACAAGATTTCGATCGATCATCAATTCAAACACCTCTGGGTGATCTTTTACTATGTTTTAGTAATATTAGGTGGGGCATTTTACATTAGTTGTATTAAGTATGGGGTTATAAAATATGAAAAAGTCATGCTGATTTCATTTGTTGTATTTATGATATTCCTCATTCCGCAATTAATCCTTCATATTAACTATTATAGGCAAAATAATGGTGATGTATTTATTTATGACCCTCTAGATCAAAGAATTGTAATAAACACCAAGGGTGAATCAGCAAGCTTTTCGTTCAATGAGATTGAACTGATAAAGCGGTTTAAATCCTACCCATTAGCTGAAAATAGAATACAGTGGTTTCCTTGGGATAATTACAATTACTCGATAATTCAATTAAAAAATGGTCAGCAATTTATTATTACTAGTCTGCTTGTTCCAAACATGGATCTTCCAATCGATTCCGGTAAGATAAAACTGAAGAAAAGTTTTTATCCAATTTTAGAAAACAAGTAAACATCGAAAAACCTCAAAATTTGACTGAATTTTTCCGTTCATAGCAGTAGTTTGTCTATTTTAAGTTTTGCAAAGAAAGTCTTCATTTCCGCCATAGGCGTATAGGTGCAACGAGACTCTCGAGAAGAACGATTGAATAGTCAAAATGAGAAAATAAATGGAAGCCCGATCAGTGCTGGTTGTGATTTTTTATTGGGCAGCAAGCAGGTTCTTTTGAAAGAAGTCTTGGAACTTCTTTTCGAGCCAACCATTTGAGCTTGGGAAAAATAGGATGTATTCTAATTGTTCCAAATAGCTCGGGTATTTATCCGATGGACAAAATGAAAAAATACTTAACGTGTTTTTCATACCTATTGACTTTTTTATTTCTCAAATTGTAATCTACCTTAATACAATTTAAAACATTTCAGTTACCATAATTGGAAGCTTATGCAGAAACCCCAATCAAGACATTTTTCTTTCATTTTTAATAAGCTCACATTGAATAATATTGCAGGGATAATTCAAAGAAAAATAACTGGCTTTATTGAATTTTTACGACACAATTTTGTCGCAATATTCTGTATCGCGACAATTATCATGACAAAACCCTATTATTGCGTCAATTGTTTATTAATTTTGTCGCAATAATAAAAATCACGACATGGGAAACCAAAATGAACTGCGGATAATTGAAGAAACAATTGCCTCATCCTCCAATGGTTTAGGAATAGAGGAACTACTTATCTTACTACCATTTCAAATTGAAAAAAGAACTCTTCAAAGAAGACTTTCAAGCCTTAAAGAAAAAAAACTTATACATATAAGTGGAGAAGCTCGATCCACAAGATACCATGCAAACATTGCTGAAAAAAATCATGATTCAAGTAAGATTAATTCAACAGAGGAAAACCTAGCGCCTATCCCTCTTTCAAAAGAAGGAAAGTCTATTTTAGCCTTGTTATCCCGTCCTGAAATCCAAAGAACACCAGTGGGGTATGAACGCTCATTTTTAGAAAACTATCGTCCAAATATTGACAGCTATCTCAGTATCGAAGAAAAGCAAAAGCTAGCAGAATGGGGAAAAACGCATAATGATGAACAGCCCGCTGGAACTTATGCCCGTGAAATATTAAGCAGGCTTTTAATCGACCTTTCATGGAACTCTAGCCGTTTGGAAGGTAATACGTATTCCTTACTCGATACCGAATTGCTAATTCATGAGGGCCAGGTTGCAACCGACAAATCTGCCAAAGAGACACAAATGATTCTCAATCACAAGGAGGCCATTGAGCTTTTGGTGGATTCATCAAATGAAGTGGATTTCAATCGATACACAATTCTCAACTTACATGCCTTACTTTCTAACAACTTACTTTCCAATCCAGCTGCCTCAGGAAGACTTCGAGTATTTGGGGTGGGAATAACAAATTCAGTTTTCACTCCACTAGGAATACCACAATTAATTGAAGAGTTTTTTGATCTAATCCTAGAAAAAGCAAGACAGATAGAAAACCCATTTGAGCAGGCTTTTTTTATACTTGTACAACTCCCCTATTTGCAACCTTTTGATGATGTCAATAAGCGCGTTTCTAGATTGGCTGCAAACCTGCCATTTAACCGTCAAAATCTTGCCCCCCTTTCATTTATTGATGTTCCTGAAGAAAGTTATATCAAAGGGTTGCTTGGCATCTATGAATTAAATCGCATCGAGTTATTCAAAGATGTGTTTTTATGGGCTTATCAGCGATCCGCATTACGCTATGCAGCGATCCGTCAATCAATTGGAGAACCCGATCCATTCCGAATGAAATATCGGGAAGAAATACGCGATACTGTAGCGAATATTGTCAGAAATGCGATTGGAAAAGCAGAAGCATCCAAGTTAGTTAATACAGAATCTCAAAAGCTTCCTATCGAAGATCAGTTGAAATTCAATGAGGTGGTTGCCATTGAGATTTTGGGACTTCATGAAGGGAATTTTGTACGCTATCGAATTAAACCTTCTGAGTTTACGGCATGGAAAAAGCACTGGGGATCTTAAAAAATTAATCGGAAAAATGAAAAATACAAATAGATTTTCAGCCATACCTCCTATCCTAATGAATCGCTACATTTCAAATAAAAAAGAGAGGTTGATATGCCCCCTCTTTTTGGTCATTCGTTAAATTTAATTTATGTAGGCTTCTTTTTTATATTCTAAAGATTGATACAAAAACACCTCCTTTCCTGCTAACTACGTTTCCAACTAATATTTTAACTCAAAGTAATTTAAAGTTACTGATTCACAACTTTTTATTTGACTTAAAATCCAGCTATTTTAACCCGACATTTCTGGTAGTTGTGCATGTGCGCTATTTTGTATACTTATTATCCACTCAATAAAGCGACCGATGTGTGCAACACTGATTCTTTCGGACATTTTCGCATAATCTATGTTGGCTTTTCCCATCAATATAAGTTCTTAAGTAGCTTAATGCATGTATTTCCCAGCAAAATACAGATTTTCAACTATTTTCATTCTTCCAATATACCCCTTAACTTTTTCATATCTGAACTGATTTTTGTGTCAAGGATTTTCGCATAGTGTTGTGTCTGCTTCAAAGATTTGTGCCCAAGCATTTTGGAGACAGTCTCTATCGGAACACCATTTCCCAAGGTTATTGTTGTTGCAAAAGTATGGCGGGCTATATGAAATGTGAGAGGTTTATCGATTCCACAAACATCAGCGATTTCCTTGAGATAAGAATTCATCTTTTGATTACTCAAAACAGGCAAAAGACAGTCTTTGCTGATACATTGTGGATGAGATTCATATTTATTGACGATAGCCAAAGCCTGAGGAAGTAGTGGTAATCTTGTTGGCGTTTCTGTCTTCTGTCTTTGAGTGAATATCCATTGCTCCCCATCAATCCCTATTTGGATATGGGATTTTCTAAGGTTTTTGACGTCGATATATGCAAGTCCTGTATAACAGCAGAATAGGAATACGTCTCTCACAATTTTTAGACGTTCCATACTCAAATCTTTATTGTTTATAATCTGTAACTCCTCTTTGCTGAGTATTGAGCGGACAACATCCTTTTTTATCAATTGGTATCCCATGAATGGGTCTTTCTGCAACCAATCTTTTTTGACACAGGAAAGCACTATTTTCTTGAAGTTAGCCAAATACTTCATAGTTGTATTATGGCTACACTTGCGTACAGTCTTGAACCAAAATTCATAATCAGAAATAAATTCATAATTCAATGCTTTTATTTCAAGATCATCCTTTTTGAACTTCCATTGAATAAATGATCTTGTGTGATCCAACGAAGTCTTATATCGCTGCAAGGTTCCTGATGCAAAATCTGTCCCTACTAATGCCTCAACCTTATCGTTATGTTTTTGGAAAATCTCTAGGATAAATCTTCTATCATCTGATTTTCCCACTAAATAATTTTTTATGCTTTCGGCAGTAACATCTTTATAGTTGTCCATAAGGATTTTTTTCGCCTCATAGATTTTTATTTGGAAAGTATCCAAAAACCCATTCAATTGCTTTACCTCCTCCCTATTTCCAATTGCCCTACCCCTACTTGGATCCCAGCCTTCCTGAGTCCAAAGCCTTTTGGTGGATAACTCTTTTGAACTGCCATCTACAGTAACCCTAGCATAAATGTATCTTTCATTCACTTTTTTGTTTTTTGTGGGTTTTAGGAAAAACATAATTCCAAAGCTCTTTTCTAACATAGTATTGACGTTTAATAACATGAATAAATTTCGAAAATTACCTAGCTTCAAACAAGATGTTTTATCACAGAACATGTTGTTATTCAATTGATTATGCCGTTTTCAATGCGTCTTTTTTTTTAAAATAGAGAACTACACGAATGACGCATTTAAATTGTGGGGATTTTTGAAAAATTTGGTGATTTAGGCACCAAAAACAAAAAGCCCACAATCTTCGGATTATAGGCTTTTGATAAAGAATTTTGATGTTTTTGTGGTTAAAATCTCGCTTTAAACGCTTTAAACACACATTTTAATAATCTTTGGTTAGTCTTTCAAATTTTAAATCTCTTCGAATTTGGAGATTTTATACTGTTTGAAAGCCATTCTGGCAGAGAGGAAGGGATTCGAACCCTCGATACCCTCACGGGTATACACGCTTTCCAGGCGTGCTCCTTCAACCACTCGGACACCTCTCTAGTTGTTTCGGAGTGCAAAGAAAATTATAAATTTGAGCCAAAGCAAACTTTATACTGTTTTTCCCCATTTATAATTTCATCCAAATTTCAAAATGAACAAATTACCAAAACTATCATGTTGATTTATAAGACTATAAAAACTTTGCTCAATCATTCACTCTCTGAAATTAACAGTCAATTTAATTCTGGGCTGTCAGTGACATCTCTCCCGCAATCGGTGTTATCAACTTTCTTCTGATTTCTGAGTCATTGCTTTCGTTGGCAAGCAAAAACATCATCTTGGTAATAGCCGCTTCTGTCGTAATATCGCCTCCACTCAAAACCCCAATCCGCTTCATATCCTTACTGGTCTCATACCTACCTTGAATGACACGACCTCCGTTACATTGTGAGACATTTAGGATAATCAAACCATTTTTAACAGCTCTTTCCATTGTTTGGATAAACCATGATTCACTTGGACTGTTCCCTGACCCATAAGTTTCCAAAACAACTCCACGCAATCCTTTTGTTGCAAAACAGCTCTCAATAACATTCTGGGTAATGCCAGGAAAGAGTTTCAATACCATCACTCTATTGTCCAAACGATTAAAATACCTCAATTTCTTTCCCTCTTCAAATGGCTTTATTGCCGCATAATTGTAATCTATGATGATTCCTGACTCGGCTAACGGTGGGTAGTTTTCTGACTCAAAAGCATCAAAATGTACACTTTGAACTTTCTTGGATCTATTTCCTCTCAACAACAAGTGATTAAAGAAAATACATACTTCTGGCACTATTGGCTTTCCGTTAGCCTTTGCCATTGCTATTTCTAGGGAGGTCATCAAATTTTCCCTAGCATCAGACCTCATGGCAGAAATAGGAAGCTGTGCTCCAGTAAAAATGACTGGTTTACTCAACCCTTTCAGCATATAACTTAACATAGACGCTGAATAAGCCATAGTATCAGTGCCATGAAGCACTACAAATCCATCATAACTATCATAATTCTCATAAATGATATATGCCATGTCCACCCAATGACTCATGTTGACATTTGAAGAATCAATAGGTTCGGGAAATGATATAACTGTGATAGCAGCATTCATACTGGTCATGGTCGGAATTTTATCCAAGATCTGCCCAAAATTAAATGGGACCAATGACCCACTATCATCATAAGCCATCCCAAGTGTCCCTCCAGTATATATTATCAACACAGATGATGTTATTTCACTTTTGGCAGCAGTATTTAATCTTACTATCTTATAATTCATGGTTGAAATGATGGAATATAAGGTTTGTGTTATTTTGAGTAATTCGAGAAACCTCCTCTAAGCTTGTTTGGCAAAGATCCGCTACTCGTTGGGCTATAATTGGTATGTAGGCAGGTGAATTCCTTTTTCCACGGTGAGGGATCGGCGCAAGATACGGACCATCGGTTTCCAATACCAAATAATCAAGACCTATTTCAGGTAGAACTTTGTCCAAACCCCCATTTTTATAGGTTGATACACCTCCAATGCCAAGCTTAAACCCCATTTCGATGATTTGATTTGCTTGTGTGACACTTCCTGTAAAACAATGAAATATCCCAAACAAATTATCATCATTCATTTCTTTGATGATTTCAATAGTTTCATCCATAGATTCTCTGCAATGCAGAATGATTGGCCATTTCTTATCTTTTGCCCATTGTATTTGAATGCGAAGCGCTTCTTTTTGTTGTTCAAAAAAAGTCTTATCCCAATACAAATCCAATCCAGTTTCTCCTATCCCCGCAAATTCCCTTTTATTGATCCAATCTTCCATGATATAGAGAGATTTTTCAAAATCCTTCTTTACATCACATGGATGCAATCCCATCATAGGAATACATTTTTTGGGATGTTTGAGTTCAACTTCAAGCATCGAATCTATCGTTTCCACATCCACATTTGGCATGTATATCCTCTGCACGCCATTATCAAAAGTCTCCCTAATTACATCTTCTCTATCTGAATCATATTTTGAAGAATATATATGTGCATGCGTATCTGAAAATGGGTGTAGCATTTTTATTGATTTTTATAGATATGAAACTTTAGGTTTGAGATGTGAGACTTGGGACTTGAGATATAAGGCATATAATAGTGTTATGTCAACCTAGATTTTACAAATGAGCGAGCTGGATTTCGATTCCCATCGTCCACCAAAGTGAAATGTTAAACGTTTAACGTAAGGCAAGTTTAATCCTCCTGAGGGAAAAAGGCTTTTGTAACGTTTAACACTATTGCATCAAACGAAACTTTTTCTTTGACATAATAGCAAAGCCATTTCGAAAGAAGGAAAAACAACTCATCTTGCAGCAGCCAATTTCACAACCTTAAAACGTTCCAATCTTAAAATCCCTAATCTTGTAATCTGCCAATTTTTCAATCCTCTAATATTTCCTCCCCTTCCAATTTGTTTTGGAAGGCCAAAAATAATAAAGTATCGTCGCCCAAGCTGTAAAAAGATAATATATTTCAAATACTATTAAGTGTTTTAGATTGATTCTTTGGTTCATTTTCTTTTTCATCTCGTAGATAAAATAAGATTGCAAAGACCATTTAACAAACCAAAACAACCACCCTAGAAAAATATAATTGTAAATCAAAAGCAGTACAAGTGGCAAAAACAAAGCTTGTAGTGCCAAAAGTATTTTTATTGTAATGGGCAATTTCATAGCTCCATTCATCCATCTTTTACGCTGCTCTAGCAGACTCGAAAGACTTGGTTGCGCTTTGGTTTCTATCAGGTTCTCTTTACAAATTTGATGATATCCATAAAACCCCTCTTTCTGAATGGAAGAGGCTATTGTAAAGTCTTCTGTCAAAGAGAAAGGAATTCCTTCAAATCCTCCCACCGCATTGTATGCCTCTTTTGAAATAAGCATATTGTTACCCATAGAAGTGACAGATAGACCAATATCAGACAGGACTTTCAGCACCCCCAAAGTGAAAGTCCAATCTACATCCTGCAATGTTGAAAACCTCCCTTCGTGCTTCACTGTGGTGATACCCGTAACAAATCCAGCCTCGGTATTCAAAGCGGCAGAAACCATAATGGTAGCCCAAGTACTTGGAACTTTACAATCAGCGTCTGTAAACAACAACAGTGAACCCGTCGCTTTATTGATCATTTGGGAGAGTGCATTTGCCTTGCCATTCATCTTTTTTTGCCCTCGGTTTTCTTCTACACTATAAAATTCAGCGTAGCTTTTACCAGATACCCACGACTTTAGAACCAAGGCTGTTTGGTCTGTACTGTTGTCATCCCCTACTATTATTTGCAGCTTATTTTCGGGATAATCCAAAGCTTCCAAAGCTTCTAAACACCTAGATAGATTTTTAGCTTCATTTCTACAGCTTACCAAAATTGTAATCGATGGAAAACCCCTTCCCTTACCTTTTGCGTAGCTCTTGAAATTTGTCTTGAGAAGAATTCCCAAAAGTAAATTCTGGGAAAGAAGGAGCATCACACCAATTATTTCTAATGCTATCATAGAATATCAGTTTCAAAACCAGAATTCTTAATATATCGCAAATAATCGACCAAAACTTCCTTCAATACAGTTTTGGTCTTCATCTGGTCATGAAAAACTACCACAGAGCCATTTTGGGTGTATTTAATGGTCTTTTGAAGACATTTTTGGGAAGATTGGTTTGGATCATAATCCCCTGACAGCACATCCCACATCACAACCTCAAATTCAGCGCTCAGGGCTTTGAATTGGTTTTTGGTAATTCTGCCATAGGGAGGCCTGAAAAGTCTCGATTTCAATCCCAATTCATCATTCAATACTTTTTGACAAGAAAAAACATCTTGGATATACAAATCTGTTGGAGTTTTGTACCCATTTAGATGGTGATATGTATGGTTGCCAATTCCGTGTCCATTTGCTACTATTTGCTTAGCCAAGTTAGGTGATTTCCTGACATTGTCCCCTACTACAAAAAACGTGGCTTTCATACCAAAGTGATCCAATTGTTCCAAAACGAATTCTGTCACCTCTGGAACTGGCCCATCATCAAAAGTCAAATATATCTTTTTCTTTGACCTGTCTTTGTGCCAAGTATAGTGCTTGAAGAGTTTAGGAATCAAATCAGGTACATGATGGATCACCATAATTCTACTGAAATCTTAAGCTCATCAAAGTAATATCATCCATCCTATCCACACCATTTGAAAAGACTTCTAGCTCTTTAAAAAATGCTTTGTGAAATTCATCCGGATCAACACCAACCTGTTTCTTCACAAATTTACCGAACCTTTCCTCTCCATACTCTTCATCTTGGTCATTAAAGTTTTCTGTCAACCCATCGGTATACAAATGTATACTGAAACCTTTCAGATGCGACCGCTTACCTATTTCCAGAAAAGGCAAAGAATCAAACGCTCCCAAAATGGTGGTACCGGCCTCTAAAATCTCACTTCGTCTTTCCCCTTCCCAATAAAGTATTGGTGGATTGTGGCCGGCGTTCACATAGTTCAACTCCCTAGTTTTATAATTGTATGAACCCAAAAAGAAGGTAATAAACCTTTCTCCAGCAGTATTTTCAAAAATGGTATAATTCAATTGCTCTACGATCATTTTCAGATCAGATGAGCTTCTTAGCAATGTCCTCAAGGCAGCTTGAAAATTAGACATCAGCAAAGCTGCAGGCATTCCTTTTCCAGAAACATCTGCTATACAAAAAAACACTTCGTCCTCTGATTTTTGGATCAAATCGTAGTAATCACCACCCACTGTTGAATGGGGAATATAGGTTACTTTGGCTTTGAGTTTCCCATTTTGGGGAAGATTTGCGGGAAATAGCATCCTCTGCACATTAGAGGCTATTTCTACCTCTTTCTTCAACCTCTCCTGCTCCAATTGCCTCCTTGCAAATCGTTTGTTTTCAAGTGCTACCACAAGAATATTGGTCAATGCCTGGGTAAAATCAAGATCTAGCTCAATCGACTCATCTTTTTTCATCAAAAACAAGATCGCCAGCATCTTTTCCTTATGATAAACAGGTAAATAGGTCTCCAGTTCATTAAATGAAAAACCTTCTTCAACTATGATATTCAACTCCCCTGTTTCTTTATTGTCTTTTACTTTGTCCAGTGGAATAAAGTCAGGTACTGCACCTTTTATACCATGAGAGATATTTTGTTTGTAACCTTCTTGGTCAACCACATAAAGCAAAAGTGATCGGATATTGAGATGTACCAAACAGGTAAATTTAAAAATATTCAATAAAACCGATGATGTTTTATTTTCATTGATTGCCTGTGTTATTTCCAACAAGGCCTTAAGTTCAAGCTCTTTGCGTTGATATTTTACTGTTTCTGTAGTCAATGGATTGCTCAAATAGAATTGTGATTCATTAGCCCCTTTTTGGTCGCTAGGTAATAATAGGCTTTGCCCGAATCTTTTAAACTGATTTTTTCAAAAACCTCTTCATCTGGCTTATAGAGACACTTGATATAATCCTTGTCCAAAAGAGACTGCAAGTTAGCCAAAAGCAAATCCTCTTCCCAACCTAGATTATCTTTTAAATAATCAAAGTGCTGTACAAAGTATAGCTCGTCTAATAAATCAAACTCTTCTTCTGTCATAATAGTGTGGAATTATCAGCTAAATTATCATTTTAAATGGTAGTAACTTATTTTGTTTTCCGAATAAGTCGAAAAATTATATAAGCTTCTCCAAAGTTAGCAATCTCTTTTGATTTGTGTTTTGGGAAAATAAAAACTTGAACAATCGGTTAAATTGATTTAAAAATCAATCCAAATGAATCTGGCGAGAACAAGAAAGATAATTTCTGTAAACAATTAAAATACAGTTGCATCAGCAACAACTCTTCTTATCTAGTGAATAACATAAAAGCAATAAATCATCCTATAATTCAAAACTGTAACCCAATTCAGTTTACACTCCTCCCCTTCCACTCAAACCTTCCTTTTATAGCTCCAAATGCAGATCTCAAAACGTAAATTGGATGAATCAAGCTAGTGATGCAAAAATCAACAAATTTCAGACTAAGATAATACGAGTCTGTCACTTTTTTCAAAACATAATATTCAACACAAAACTTCAGTATCCAAACAACAAATAAAGCCAACAGTCCTAGTTTGCCTTCAAAAAGAGGGAGAAATATAGTGCCAACCCAAAGCAATTGATAAAAAACTGGCACAGAAGAAAAAACCGAATGTATCAAGGAATGTGACCTCCACTTTGATGCCCATCTAATCCTCTGGGAATATAGCTCAGACCAATTGGATAAAGAGTTTGTGAATACAAGATTTTTTAAACCCTCCAAGTAAACTAAAGCCTTGGCACCGTAGAAAGCTGCTATTTTTTTCATTAGGAATTCATCATCTCCTGAAAGAATTTCTTCATTGCCCAAATACCCATTAACACTCAGGAAAGCCTCTTTTCTATAAGCCAAATTAGCCCCGCTACACATCAATGGAGATTGATTTTCAAAAGCTACCTTAGTCACCAATAAGATACTTGCCCATTCAATTTGTTGAAATCTTTGAAAAAATGAAGCGTTATCTCTTGTCATTACTGGTCCGGCTGCAAATTGGATCTGTGGATCAGAGAATGGTTTTATCATTTCAGTCACCCATGATTCTCGCAATATGCAGTCTGCATCTGTTGTAAGAATCACTTCTCCAGTAGCTGCTTCCACCCCATATTTTAACGCTGATTTCTTACCTCTTCCATGAGATTGGATAATTTTATGAACAAATGTTGGAATGGAGTTATCAAGCAGTTTTTCCAAAACCAAAGCTGAATCATCTTCACTATGGTCATCAATCCAAAGAACCTCTAATTGCAAGAAATTCAAGTTTTCTATTGAATGAAAAATAACGGGCAAATTCTTCTCTTCATTTCTAAAAGGAATTAAAATAGACACCTTTTGATCAATAGGTGAGGCTATTTCGAAAACTGCAGTTTTTTTCCATTTTCCTCCAAAAAAGAAAAGTACAAAAACATAAACAAAGCCAATACTTAGGTAAAATATTACCATGAATTCAATTAAATTGCATCAATGAGTAAAGTAGAGAAAAAAGAAGGAAAGGAAAAAATAATTTTAGGCATAGATCCAGGAACTAATGTAATGGGCTATGGGCTGATTTTGATAGAAGGAAAAAAATATAGTGTTATTCAATTTGGTGTGATTCATTTGAAAAAGTATGAAACCCACGAGTTGAAACTCAAAAAAATCTTCGAGAGGGTAACCGGTATCATTGATGAATTCCTACCCGACTCTATGGCATTGGAGGCACCATTCTATGGTGAAAATGTCCAATCCATGCTTAAGTTAGGTAGAGCCCAAGGAGTCGCAATGGCAGCTGCTCTATCACGAGAAATTCCGATCACAGAATATTCCCCAAAAAAGGTCAAACAATCCGTAACAGGCAATGGAAATGCTTCAAAAGAACAAGTGGCAGAAATGATCAAAACTTTGCTTCAAATCAAAGAAATCCCAAAACTTCTAGATGCTACGGATGCTTTGGCTGTTGCGCTATGCCACCATTTTCACGATGGCAGAATCCAAACAAGAGGTAGAAATGCAGGATGGAAATCGTTTTTGGAAGAAAACCCTGATAGGGTAAAGGGTTTAAAATAAATCCACTTATAAAAAAGAAAAAGCTGCCCAATTTCCAAAGGACAGCTTTTTTCAATCATTTTTTTTTCAGATTAGAAACTATAACCTAAAGAGACTTTGAAACCTCTATTGTATATAGCAGCATCGGAATCTTTGAAAACAGGAGATGTTCCGAAATCATAGCTTCCCTGTAAATTAATACCTTTAGGTAAATTGTAACCTAATCCAACTACAAATCCCAAATCTGTTTTTGTAATTGCTTCAGTATCATAAGAAAAAGAACTTCCAAAGAAATCTCCTTCAAACTTCGACGACATCAGAAAAGAGGCTTGTGGTCCGCCAAAAATATTCAAACCGTCAGTCACATACAATCTTAACAACAAAGGCACATCAATGTAATTTAAAATTGCCCTAGTATTGGCAAAATCATCATTTTGAGTACCTTTCACAGAATAATATACACCAGGCTCAATAGCGAGTCTTGAACCTAGAAATAGGTTTGTGTATACACCTGCATGGAATCCAGCTCTATTTGTGTATTCATTACTTGAGGCGTCTTCACCACCAAAATTGAAAAAGTTAACACCACCACGAACACCAAAACCTCCAGCGGCGTCACTTCTTTGAACACTCTGCGCTTGAATATCAAATGAGAACAAAGCTACAATAGCTAATAATAAAATTGACTTTTTCATAGTAAATAATAATTGGTTTATACCTGATTGTAGGCTAAGATCATGCCAGAAAATTATGATATTTTAACAATTATTAATCAAAAAACCGTAAATCACCTATTTATCAACCACTTACTTTTTTATCTACATAACTTGAGTTCATTATACCCAATGCACCCATATATTTCAAATTAAATTTCACTAGATCTCCAACTTTATAGCCTTTTGGATTGAGCCCTAAGTTCAAAATAAGCATATCAGAACTAGCCCCTAAGATCTCAAATTCACCATCTTCTGGAATCAAATATTTAGGATCTACATCCAAGAGACCTATATCCAAAATAGCCCTGAAAGAAGACTTGCCATATAGTGATTCATCTATTTCAATTACCTCACCTTGGGGATTTGCTGCCAAGGCCCCAGATGGAAGTAAAGGTTTCTCCTGCATTTCAAT
Source organism: Belliella alkalica (assembly GCF_022549785.1). Taxonomy (GTDB): domain Bacteria; phylum Bacteroidota; class Bacteroidia; order Cytophagales; family Cyclobacteriaceae; genus Belliella; species Belliella alkalica. The sequence continues at coordinate 16,542 of NZ_JAKZGO010000028.1, read as the reverse complement.
GATCTCTGCATAAAGTTCGAATACGTCACCATTCATCCCATCTATGATTTTTTCTTCAAACAAATCAACACCAAAATATAGCGTTTCCCCGATTCGAAAATGATTCACACCTTTGGGCAACTGCTGATGAAGCATCAAGGGAATAGTAACTGAGGTGCCTGCAGAAACCCATGGAATCTCAATATTGAACTTGAGTTCGATTATCTGTTTGTACAGTGAAAGCTGAATCAGCTTGTCCGCAGAAGGCATTACACCATTCAGACAATTAAGGTTTGTTCCCAAACCCACTATTTGGATGTTTGGCAATTCGAAGATTTTTGCATAAAAATCAATCAGATGATCACCCATCACTCCTTCACGAAGATCTCCAGTTTCTACCATTATGATGATCTTGTGCTTTCTGTCTTGCTTTACGGCCTCTTCGCTAATCCACCTAATCGTGGTCAACTCACTGTTGAGACTGACATCTGCATACTTCACCATTTTCTCAATGTTTCTTTTTGAAGCTGGCTTGATATATACAGTCTGGATTTCAGGATTGATCTCTTTTACTTTTGCAAGATTACTAATTCTTGAGTCATGTATTTCTCTTACTCCAAGATTAATCAGTTCTTTCAAATAAGCTCTATTTCCACAGAAAAGCTTAGACACAACACCCCACGAAATCTCGTTTTCCTCAAATAAGTTTTTGAGATAATCGAAGTTTTGCTTTAATTTTTCTCTATGTAAATTTAAAAATGCCATTGTTTTTTTTTTTATTTCGTTAATCTCATCTCGAGATACTTGTTGGTAAACCCAAGACTTTCGTATAATTTTCGGGCAGGGTTATCTGGTTCGACATGTAGTGCAATGTTCCCATTGGACATGTCAATTGCAGTTTTCATAAGTTTCTTACCTACCCCCTTTCCACGCTGAGCCGCATCTACAGCTATATAGACCAAGATATTCTCGGGAATATAACCTGACATCCCAGTTCTATTCATAATGACTGCTCCTACGATTTTGCCATCTTCTCTAGCCATGACAGTAAAACCACCTTTATCGACAGCTTGATCCAATGCATAATCAAGACATTTCATAATATCTGCATGCGGATCTCCATATTGTTCTAAATGCGTGAATAAGAAGTCTGCAATTTCCTTTTTTTGTAAATAAGTCGCATTGTCTATTGCTGAAAGTGTTTCTATACTTACCATTATTTATAATTTTATTTCGATTTTTTCATTTTTTTATACTTATACACTAGCAAAAATGTTGCTAAAGAGGCAAAAACCCCGAAAAAATTTGGGTCTAACTCCATAGGAAGGTTCACATTAGCTAGTCCAAGACCACCTGTTACACTTCCCCCGACAATCATGGCTGCTAATGCAGCATCAGGATCCTTTTTCTTTGTAAACAAGCCAAACAATACTGGAATCAAGAGTCCAGAAACCATAAAGGCGTAGGAATAAAGCATTAGTTCCAGCACATTTGTCATTTGAAGTGCAACAAAAAGGGCTACCGCACCAAGACCAAGTGTGAACAGTTGCGAATATCTTATTTGTACTTTCTCACTTTTTTTGTTGAGCCACTTTCCAAAAATATCAGTACTCAAATTACCCGACGCTGCCATCAAACAAGAGTCCGCTGTAGATAATACAGCAGAAAAATAGGCTGCCATCATCAATCCCAAAAGCCCTGAAGGCAATATAGTCCGTAATAAAATCGGTAGCCCCATTTCAGGATCCAAAGTCTCCAAATCAAAAATCAACAAATCCTGTTCAAAAGCAACTCTGGATAACAACCCAAGGGAAACCCCCATAAATGCCATGATCGGCCATTCAAATAACCCCGCAATGAACCATGCCTTCTTTGCAGATGCCACATCTCTACTTGCAAAGATCCTTTGATACAATGTCATCCCTATAAACCAAATTGGCAAAATTGTAATCCCCCAATTGGCAAAGTCTTGCCACCTTAGATTAGTCAAAGTAAAAAACTCATCTGGCAAAGTCTGTCGAATCACTTCCCATCCACCTACATGAAAATATGCTATCGGTAATCCAATAAAAATAAAACCTAGCATCAAAATAATCCACTGAACTGTATCAGTGTAAATTACAGCCTTCAAACCTCCCAAAACTGTATAGATAACAGCAATCGCTCCCATAATCCACAAAGCTTGATTAATATCCAACTCCTCGAATGTTCCTGATGCTAACTTTGCACCAGCCAAAAGCTGCGAAGAGGTAAATCCCAAATAACCTACCAAACAGATAACTGCTGCCACTATCCCTACTTTCCTATCAAAAAGGTGCTTAAAAATCTGGGGAAATGTATAAAAATTTGCAAAAGCTGGATCTTGTTTAACTCTAGGAATCAAAAAAACTGCTGCCAACCATGCTCCTAACAATCCAGTAAATAGCATCCAACTACCAGAAAGCCCCATGACAAAACCCAAACCGCCTAATCCAACCGAGAACCCTCCTCCAACATCTGTCGCTACTACAGAAAGTCCTATATGCCAACTACCGATATCTCTTCCACCAACATAATAATCATCTTGATTTTTATTCTTCTGCATGAAGTAGTATCCTACTCCAAGCATTATCAACATGTACCCGACAAAAATGCCTAGGTCAATGTAATGCATCTATCCCCTTTCTTTTAAATTAACAAATTTTTAAATAATGGTAATTTTCAAAGATACAGATAATTGATTTAGTCTAAAAGATAGAATTCATCTAATTTAAACAATACCAATATATTGAAAATTTAGATTCAGATAATTATAAAAACATAAAAAAAAGCCGGCAAAACCGGCTTCCTAATTTTTCTATAGTTTGTAAATGGTACACAGATGAATGTTAAGGATACCAAAAATGAATCTATCCTAAACATCCTAGTCACTCATGTTCAAATACCTACTATGTTAAACTGTATCGCTACTCAATACTGCAGAGAAATACTCTCTGTTCATTCTTGCAATATTAGTAATACTTATTCCTTTAGGACATTCTGCTTCACAAGCTCCTGTATTTGTACATGCTCCAAAACCTTCTGCGTCCATTTGAGCAACCATGTTTTCAGCTCTGATTTTTCTTTCCACCTGACCTTGTGGCAACAGAGCCAACTGGGAAATCTTAGCAGAAGTGAATAGCATAGCTGAAGCATTCTTACATGCTGCTACACATGCACCACAGCCAATACACTGTGCTGCATCCATAGCCAAATCAGCAATTGACTTAGGGATTGGAATTTCATTGGCATCAGGGACGCCACCTGTATTCACAGACACATAGCCACCTGCTTGGATAATTCTATCAAAAGAAGATCTATCTACTACCAAATCCTTCAATACTGGAAAAGCTTTTGCTCTCCATGGCTCTATGCTAATAGTGTCACCATCCTTGAATGATCTCATATGCAGTTGACAAGTAGTCGTCTGCTGAGGACCATGAGGATTCCCGTTGATATAAAGGGAACACATTCCACAGATACCCTCTCTACAATCATGGTCAAAATGAACTGGATCTTCACCTTTGGTAGAGAGTTGCTCATTTAATACATCCAACATCTCCAAAAATGACATATCTTCAGAAATATCGGTAATTTTATATTCTTTAAATCCACCTTTGTCGGTGTTGTTTTTCTGTCTCCAGATTTTTAAGGTTAAATTCATAGCTCTGATGAGTTTAATACTTTGTTAAATTACTTGTAACTTCTTTGGGTCAACTTCACATTTTCGAACACAAGAGGCTCTTTGTTCAATTCTTCCTCAAGCCCTTCACCCAAGTACTTCCATGCAGAAACAAAAGCGAAGTTTTCATCATCTCTTAGAGCTTCACCTTCAGGAGTCTGATACTCCTCACGGAAGTGACCTCCACAAGATTCATTTCTACTCAATGCGTCATCTACCATCAACTCTCCCAACTCTATGAAATCCGCTACTCTATTTGCCTTTTCCAAAGATTGGTTTAGTTCTTCATTTGCACCAAGAACATTCACATTGGTCCAAAATTCTTTCTTCAATTCTTTGATCATTGCCTTGGCTTTAGTGAGTCCCTCTGCGGTCCTAGCCATACCACAATAATCCCACATGATCTTTCCTAATTTCTTATGGTAGTAATCAACTGTTTTATCACCTTTGATGCTTAGCAGCTTTTGTAACCTATCGCTAACCTCTTTTTCTGCCTTTTGAAATTCAGGATGATCTGTAGAAATTCTATCATTTGGGTTTTGAGCCAAATAATCTCCAATAGTATATGGTGCTACAAAGTATCCGTCTGCCAATCCTTGCATCAATGCTGATGCGCCAAGTCTATTTGCTCCGTGGTCAGAGAAATTAGCCTCGCCCAATGCATATAATCCCGGTATCGTAGTCATCAAATTATAATCTACCCAAAGACCGCCCATTGTGTAATGAACCGCTGGATAGATCATCATTGGAACTTGATATGGGTTATCGCCGGTGATTTGCTGATACATATCAAACAAGTTCCCATATTTTGCTTTGATGGTGGCTTCACCATCTCGTTTGATCGCATCTCTGAAATCCAAGAAAACAGCTTCTCCCGTTTCATTCACACCTCTCCCTTCATCACAAACATATTTTGCATTTCTAGAGGCTACATCCCTAGGGACTAAGTTACCAAAAGAAGGATATTTTCTTTCTAAATAATAATCTCTATCCTCTTCCTTGATATCATTCACTTTGATTAAGCCTTTTCTTAATTTCTCAGCTGTCTCAACTGTTGCTGGCACCCAAACTCTACCGTCGTTTCTTAACGATTCAGACATCAAGGTAAGCTTAGACTGATGGTCTCCAGAGACAGGAATACAAGTTGGGTGAATTTGCGTAAAAGAAGGGTTTGCAAAGTACGCTCCTTTTTTGTGAGCTCTCCATGCTGCAGTTACGTTAGAACCCATTGCATTTGTAGAAAGGAAAAATACATTTCCATATCCTCCAGTACAAAGTAATACTGCATGCGCACTATGAGATTCTATAGCTCCAGTGATAAGGTTTCTAGTTACTATGCCTCTAGCTTTCCCATCTACCATGACAACATCCATCATCTCAGTTCTAGGGTAAAGCTTCACTTTGCCATTTGCAACTTGCCTACTCAGAGCAGAATATGCACCTAACAGTAATTGCTGACCAGTTTGTCCTTTAGCATAGAATGTTCTGGAAACTTGAGCTCCCCCAAAAGATCTATTGGCCAAAAGCCCTCCATATTCTCTAGCAAAGGGAACACCTTGAGCTACACATTGGTCAATAATGTTGACAGAAACTTGAGCTAGACGATATACATTTCCCTCTCTTGCTCTGTAATCACCTCCTTTTATCGTATCGTAAAACAATCGGTAAACTGAATCACCGTCATTTTGATAATTTTTAGCTGCATTTATTCCTCCCTGAGCAGCAATTGAGTGCGCTCTTCTTGGACTATCTTGAAAGCAAAATGCTTTTACATTGTAACCTAGTTCTGCTAAAGATGCGGCAGCAGAAGCTCCAGCAAGGCCAGTTCCAACTACAATCACATCATATTTCCTTTTGTTAGCTGGATTTACAAGCTTTACATTGAATTTATGGTTGGTCCATTTTTCCGCTAATGGCCCTTCAGGTATTTTAGAATCAAGTATCATCGATTTGTTGATTTTAATTTCATTAATCAATTAACAATTTATTTGGCTACTAGTTTTGAAAAAACATCACCAAGGGTATCAACGCAAACAAAGCGGGTATCAAAATCGAAAATACTAATCCGACTTTTCTTATAAGCGGAGAATATTTCACATGATTCAACCCCAAAGTCTGAAATGCACTTGCAAACCCATGGGATAAATGGAATGCCAAGAACCCCATACTCAAAACATAAAATGCAACATAGAGAACATTACTATAAGCAGCTGATACTATTGCAAATACATCCTTGAATTCAACACCTTCATAGGAAGTCATTGGTATTGAACCAAACTTCACTTCATAGTAGAAACCTTTTAAGTGAACAAGGATGAAAATTAAAAGCAAAGTACCCAAAATCCCCATGTTTCTTGAAGCCCAAGTACTGTTTGAGGATGCTTTTGTAATTGAATAACCAACAGGTCTTGACTTTTTATTATGTCGTGACAATATGATTGAATAAATAACGTGTAACAAAATGAAAGCAAAGTTCCCAATTGATACAACTTTGATGAAAGGATTGTTGGCCATAGTAGCTGCATATTTATTAAATGCTTCACCACCGTCTGGGATCAACAACTGAAGATTACCTGCTAAATGTACTACCAAGAATAAAATTAGAAATAATCCAGTAAGAGCCATCAATACTTTTCGGCCCAGCGTGCTATTTAAGGTCTTAGATACCCAACTCATATTTTTTGATTAAATGTAGAATGTTTACAGATTATACTTTGGGGTCAAATTTACATTCGGAAAGCTTAGTAAACAATCAAAGCGCAACCGTTTAAACTTATTTTAAAACGTTCTAAATAACTCTTAAATCATCACAGAAACCCCTTGTTTTGACATAAATCTAACCAAGTGATTAATTTTATTGTTTGAATAAATGATAATAATTTCTACTTCCTTTAGTTATTTTCGTATATCTTGTAATTGTTAAGTCAGACATTCATGAAAATCAGATATTTACTTTTATTTGCCATAACTCTTTTGCTTGCAAATATCCACCAAGCATCTGCAACACATATTCGGGCAGGAGAAATAATTGCAGAGCGAGTTTCCACCCAAACTCTTACATACAGAATAACTGTAGTAGGTTATACCGACACCAGGTCTAATGTGGTATTTGGACCTGGGACAATAAACTTTGGAGATGGCAGAGAAGTGTCTCTGAATACTGAGAGTGATATTGTTTTGGTTGAGCCTTTGGGAAACCAAATTGAAAAAAACACCTTTGTGGTTACTCATACTTATCAGGGACCTGGTCAATACACCATTAGGTTTAAGGAATTTAACCGTAATGACAACACCCTAAATATGGATAATTCAGTAGATACGCCATTTTATGTGGAAACTATGATTAGGATTGATCCATTTTTGGGGGTAAACAATTCACCTGTACTAACAATCCCTCCTGTCGATAATGGTGGTGTAAATATCCGATATATCCACAACCCAGGTGCCTATGATCCCGATGGAGATAGTTTGGCATACAGCATGGATATCCCAAAACAAGATTTTCAAAGAACAGTAAATAACTACAGAAGCCCAGCTAGTTCAGAATTCAGTTTCAATAGAGAAGATGGAGGGACACCCCCATTCTTAACACTTGATCCGATTACAGGCGATTTGATTTGGGACGCGCCCGGATTAGCAGGTCAGTTCAATGTTGCATTTAGAATTGAAGAATATAGAAAAATAGATGGACAGTTTAGATTGATTGGGTATGTAGTCAGGGACATGCAAATCATAATCGAAAACACAAATAACCGAAGACCAGAACTAGTCCTACCAGAGGATCTTTGTGTAGTAGCAGGGACAAATATTGAAGAAATCATACAAGGAAGTGATCCTGATGGTGATCAAATCAAAATCGAATTATTTGGTGGACCATTTGAGATTTTGACATCTAAAGCCAGCTACAATCCTGAATCTGAATTCCAACCAAGCCCAGGTATTGTCAATTTCAATTGGCAGACTGTATGTAGTCATGTTCAAGAAAATCCATATCAAGTAAGAGTTCGAATTACGGATCAACCAAGCTCAGGCCCTGCTTTAGTGGATATTAAAACTTGGAACATAAGGGTAATTGCACCTCCTCCGGTCATAGATGAAATTGAACAACTTCCTGGTAGAACAGTACAATTAAGTTGGGATCCGTATTCATGTGGTAACTCAGCAGAGACTATGCAAATCTGGAGAAGATTGAATAGTGATCCATATGAACCTGATTCTTGTGAGACGGGCATTCGTGCTGGCTTTGAATTGATTGGAACGACAGATATGTCTACCTTTAATTTCTTGGATAACAATCAAGAGGAAGGTCTATCACCAGGAAACACATATTGTTATAGGTTAGTAGCTGCATTTCCTTCTCCAAGATTGGGTGAGAGCATTGTATCCGAAGAAATCTGTGTTACAATTGATGTTGACGTACCGTTGATTACAAACGTAAGTGTGGAAGAGACTGATGATGAAAACGGTGAGATCTTTATCAAATGGACTCCTCCTTATGACATAGATTCTGAACAATTCCCGGGACCTTTTACTTATGAACTAATCAGATCAGAAGGTTTCACAGGAAATCAAAACCGTACTTCAATTACCACTACTACAGACACTCTATTTACTGATATAGGGTTAAATACAGAAAACCTTGTTTACAACTATAAAGTAATACTCAGGGAAGGTAATACTACAATTGATAGCTCAAGCATTGCTTCATCTGTTAGATTAGATCCGGTAATCATCAATGAAGCAATAGAATTGAACTGGACATTTAATGTTCCTTGGAATAACTCCGTAGGTGAATTCAGACATGAGGTTTACAGAAATAGAACAGACCCTAATTCCCAAGACTCAGAGAATTTTACCTTGATAGCTGAAGTGGATGTCACGTCAAATGGATTCACGTATTTTGATGATGGAAGTCATAATGGGGTCCCTCTTCAGAAAGAGATTGAATATTGCTATTACGTAATTACAAAGGGCTCCTATAATGTTGATAATTTGATTTATCCTTTAGATAACAAAAGCCAAATCACTTGTGCACGTCCAGATGACAATAGTTTGCCTTGCCCACCAGTCTTAACTTTTGAGGGTCCGGAATGCTCGACTTATCTATCAGACAAGCCTTGTGGGACTAATTTGTTTGAGCATGACCTAAGTTGGGAACCTGACTTTTCTGGAGATTGTGACAATGAATTAAGCAGCTACAGATTATATTTCAGTCCCGAAGGTGAGGAAGGAGTTTTTACTTTGATAGAGACATATTCTGCTTTGAACACCACAGGAAGAATCACAAATCTTCCTGATTACAAAGGCTGTTATTATATAACTGCAGTGGATCGATCTGGAAATGAAAGTGATCCTAGTAACATTGTATGTGTGGACAATTGTCCTTACTACGAGTTGCCAAATGCCTTTACTCCAAATGGAGATGGTGTTAACGAGACGTTTATGGCTTTTGACAATCCATTTCCAAAATGTCCAAGATTTGTAGAAGGTGTAGAAATATTCATCGTAAATAGATGGGGCGTCGAGGTATTTAGCTACAATAGCTTTACGGCTAATGAATCTGATATCTACATCAGATGGGATGGAAAAGATAAAAATGGAAAAGAGCTGCCAGCGGGGACATATTTCTACAGTGCCGTAGTAAGGTTTGATGCTTTTGACCCTGCTCTTCAAGAGCAAAAATTAAAAGGAACAATCCAAATTATCCGATGAGAATTCAAGACAAATATAGTATAGTCCTATTCGATGGAGTCTGTAACCTTTGTAATAACGCTGTTGATTTTATAATCAGAAAGGACAAAAATGATAAATTCAAGGTAGGAGCACTTCAAGATGAAGCTGTAAAAAAAATTCTTGTGGATTATAAAGTAAAAAAGGATTACTTAGATTCCTTAGTACTTATTGAAAGGAACGAAATTTATTATAAAAGTACAGCGGCACTCAAGATTGCAAAAAAATTAGGGGGTATTTGGAAAATCTTTTATGCTGGAATAATTTTGCCTGCATCTTGGAGAGACTCCATATATGATTGGATTGCTGAAAATAGATATAAATGGTACGGGAAAAAAGAAACCTGTAGGCTGCCAACCCCAGAAGAAAAAGCTAAATTCTTGTAAGACCAAACCAATAAACCAAACAATTTAATGGACATTTCAAAAGTATTTGAAAACAACGAAAAGTGGATTGAAAATAAGCTTGAAAAAGACCCAAATTATTTCAAAGAATTAGCCAAAGGACAAAACCCTGATATTTTATATGTTGGTTGCTCTGACAGTAGGGTTACTGCTGAAGATTTAATGGGTGTTCAGCCAGGTGATGTCTTTGTCCATAGAAACATTGCAAATATGGTGATCAGTATAGATCTCAATGTGATGTCAGTATTAAATTACGCAGTTGAAAACTTGAAGGTAGATCATATTGTGATTTGCGGGCATTATGAATGTGGTGGCGTAAAAGCTGCCATGAACCCTGCAGATTTAGGGATTTTGAATCCTTGGTTAAGAAATATCAGAGATGTTTATAGGATTCATAGAGTCGAATTGAATGCCATAGAAGACGAATCTACAAGATATAATAGACTTGTAGAATTGAATGTCCAAGAACAATGTGTGAACCTATTAAAAACTGCTGTAGTTCAAAAGGCTGTTCGACAAAGAGGAATGAAAGTTCATGGTTGGGTTTTTGATGTTTCACAAGGAAGATTGATTGACTTAAAATTAGATATTTATAGCATAATCGAAGAAATTACTGAAATTTATGATTTAGGTTTTTAATTTTCACTTCATTGCTTTTTATAAATAACTTGAATTGGATATTAGTTTTGCTTCCTAGTTTACACATTTCTACTCCCTCGATCTTAAAGTAAAAAGACTAATAGCATTGAAGATAATTTATACACTCCTAATTAGAATAACGTTAAAATAGAATAAACAATGAAAAAAGCATATATTTTCCCAGGACAAGGAGCACAGTTTGCTGGAATGGGGAAAGATCTATACGAGAATAGTGATCTTGCAAAAACACTTTTTGAAAAAGCAAATGAAGTATTAGGGTTCAGAATTACCGACATCATGTTTGAAGGTAGTGACGAGGAACTAAAACAAACAAAAGTGACCCAGCCAGCAATATTTTTACATTCTGTAATTTTAGCTAAGACTTCAGAAAATTTCAAACCAGACATGGTTGCAGGGCATTCATTAGGTGAGTTTTCCGCTTTGGTAGCAAATGGGACTTTATCATTTGAAGATGGCCTTAGACTTGTTTATCAAAGAGCATTAGCAATGCAAGAAGCTTGTGAAATCAACCCATCAGGCATGGCTGCCATTTTGGGTTTAGATGATAATTTAGTAGAGGAAATTTGTAAAGATATCGAAGGAGAAATAGTAGTTGCTGCAAATTATAACTGTCCAGGCCAGTTGGTTATTTCTGGCTCAAACAAAGGAATAGAAATAGCTTGTGAAAAAATGAAAGAAGCTGGTGCAAAAAGGGCATTACCGCTTCCTGTTGGAGGAGCTTTTCATTCACCTTTGATGGAATCTGCTAGGGAGAAACTTCAAGCAGCCATTGAAAATACTGTCTTCAATAATCCTTTGTGCCCAGTTTATCAAAATGTAAGCACTACTGGTATTTCTGATGTTTCAGAAATCAAAAATAACTTAATTGCACAATTGACGGCACCGGTAAAATGGACTCAATCTGTCCAACAAATGGTGGAAGATGGTGCAACTTCCTTTATAGAATGTGGGCCTGGAAAAGTCCTTCAAGGATTAGTGAAGAAAATCCATCGAGAAGCTGAAGTCTCAAGTATTTAAAAAAAAGCCCTTAAAATTGGGCTTTTTTTATTGCACCTTAATAACATTGCAAGAATCTGTACACTTACGTAACAATTCTTTATTAGTAAGGTGGAATTTAGGATGAACAAAATCAGGCAAAACCTCTTCCAAGGGGACTAAAACAAAACGCCTTTCTGAAATGTAAGGGTGGGGTACAATTAGGTTGGGTTTGTTTATAATTTCTTCCCCGAAATAGAGAATATCAATATCCATGGTTCTATTTCCCCATTTGACATCCCTTTCTCTACCCAACTCTTTTTCTACCTTTAAAGCTATATCCAAAATATACTCTGCTTCAAAATCAGTTTCAAATATCAATATTTGATTCAAATAGTCTCCTTTTGATTTACCTCCCCAAGCCTGAGTTTCATAAACTGCGGATTTATCTTTTAACTGACCGATTTTAAACATCAGCTTCGATTTTGCTTCAGAAAGTAATGCCATCCTATCCCCTACATTACCTCCAATAATTAAAATAACTTGCCTCATTTTCCATTTATTCATTTCAAGGTTCAACAATAAAGAAAAAAGCGGTATTTTAGGAGCTTAAAATAAAATAAATATGAGATTTCTAGGAAATGTATTAGCTGTAATCGTTGGGCTTTTGGTATTTTCAGTCTTGAGTTTCTTCATTTTGGCGGGAATTATAGCTATTGCTTCATCGTCAGATAGCGAAGTAAAAATCAAAGAAAATACTGTTCTTGTCCTGAATTTGGATGGAAGAAATATTGTAGAAAGAACTAGTGATGACGATTTTAACATATCATCAATCCCAGGTTTCAGTGCTGTTTCAAACGTAGGCTTGCTAAATCTTAAGAAGGCTATCAAAACAGCTGCAGAAAATGAAAATGTAAAAGGTATTTACCTAAAAGCAGGAATGGTCTTCGCAGGTCAGGCGATGCTTCAAGAGCTAAGGGAAGAATTGATCTCATTCAAAGAATCCGGTAAATTCATTGTCTCCTACAGTGAAATCTATTCAGAAAGTGGCTATTTCCTAAGTTCAGCAGCAGATGAAATATACCTCAACCCTCTGGGCGGAATGGAATTTAATGGATTTTCTTCTGAAATTGTTTTCTTCAAAGGTTTATTTGAGAAATTGGAGGTAGAGCCAGTGATTTTTAGAGTTGGAGAATTCAAAAGTGCTGTGGAACCTTTTCTACTTGATAAAATGAGTGATGAAAATAGGCTCCAAACAAGTGTCTTTTTAAATGACCTTAATGATTTTGCCATTTCTAAAATATCAGAAAGCAGAAGCTTACCCTATGAAAAAGTCCAAGAAATAAACAGTCAAATGCTTATTCGTAAGAATGCAGATGCGCTTGAATTGAAAATGGTTGATGGGCTTTGGTACGAAGATCAGGTGAAAGATTTACTTAGGGAAAAACTAGGAATCGAAGAAGATGACGATATTAATTCAATAAATGTCACAACAATTAATAAGTCTGCAAAAAGCAAAAACAAGCTTTCTAAAAATAAAATCGCAGTAATAATTGCTCAAGGTGACATAGTGAGCGGATCAGGCGAAGGAGTCATTGCTTCTGAATCTTTTGTCAAAGAAGTAAATAAAGCTAAAAAGGATGAAAATGTAAAAGCTATAGTGATAAGAGTAAACTCACCTGGAGGTTCTGCATTGGCTTCAGAAGTAATGTGGAGAGCTTTATCTGAAGCTAAAAAAGTGAAACCTGTAATTGCTTCTATGGGGGAATATGCGGCATCTGGAGGTTATTACATCTCAGCTCCTGCAGATACCATCGTTGCCCAACCAAATACAATTACAGGTTCTATCGGGATTTTTGGCCTTTGGTTTAATGCAGAAGGGTTTATGAAAAACAAACTAGGACTAACAACAGATGTAGTTAAAACTGGAGAATTATCTGATTTCTTAAGCTTTTCAAGAAAATTGACAGATCTGGAAAAGTCAATCTACCAAAGTAATGTTGAGGAAGGATATGACACTTTTATTTCAAGAGTGTCAGAAGGTAGAAATATGACTAAAGAAGAAGTATTGGAAGTTGCCTCAGGAAGAGTATGGTCGGGAATTCAGGCAAAGGAAAATGGGCTTGTAGATGTATTGGGTAATCTAGAGGATGCTATAGAGATTGCCGCAAAAAAAGTGGGAGTGGAAGATGATTATAGAATAGTTTATTTACCTCAAGAAAAGTCGTTTTTCGAAAGGCTCATGGCCGATCTAACTAACGATGTACAAACACGCTACATGCGTCATAAGCTAGGTAGCTTTTACCCAGTTTATTCTGAAATTGAAAAGATAAAAAAATACGAAGGTCTTATGCTTAGAATGCCATATGACATTATAGTTGAATAAAAAAAGGAGCTTCGAGCTCCTTTTTTTTTATTTAATTGATTTTCAGGTGTTTAATCTAATTTGAATTTAAATTATATGTATATCCGCTTTCACACCGTTTAATTAGGTACACACCTAGAATTCAGGCAAGATCATGTTGTCAACTGTCGACAGTCAATAGTCCACGATTATCCGCTTGATCGGATTGCTTTATTTCCCTACTGGTGTGTCATTGCAGATAATCATATTAAATTAAAAAGAAGCTTTTCTTAAAGCATTTACAAGGAAGGCTGCTTTTCCTATTGCAACAAAACTTTCCAAGCATCCTCAATATTGCCAGATTCCAAGAGTGATTTGGCATGAGTATGAAGATTAAACAACAAACTCTCTTTGTCATTTTGAAACCTTACTTTTATCTCTACAATTTCAGGTCTATTCCCATATTCCCAAACATCTTCATCTGATGGTAACTTTTCAATATTCCCAAGCCTTCCTAGGTTGTTTCCGGTAAGTACCATGCTATTCTTGACTACATCAGGAAGCTGATCCACCCCTATCCCTTTATTTCTAATAGGCTTAGGGATCTCAAATAAAGATTCCTTTGTCACCCTACAGTACCAGTTCCCTCCCATCCTCGCGACTGCTTCAAATTTAAAGGGATCAACTAGACCATTCTGATCGAGTATAGCATCATCAATATGGGCTAACACAACCTCGCAAATAATCAAATTCCCTGCACCTCCTTGATCACCCAAAGATATTATTTCCTTCACAAGACATTCAAAAGAAACTGGTGCTTCTTTCACTCTCGGAGGAGCAACCTTCAACGATTTCACTTCAGTAAGACCCGCTTTGGTAAATTCATTGACACCTTTATCATATTCTGTACTTGCCAATGACATCTGTTCTACTAAGGAAAAATCGATAATATTTATCACAACCTCCTTCACATCATGAACATTCTCTAATGTGTGCTTGGTAGTATTATCTCGTACTCTGCGAGAAGGAGAAAACACCAAAATTGGAGGATTGGAACTGAAAACATTGAAGTAACTGAAGGGACTCAAATTAACCTTACCGTCTTTATCAACTGTACTGGCAAATGCAATCGGCCTAGGTGCAACGGCACTTTGGAGATAAGCTTGAAATTCCGATGCATTAACTGTAGTAGGGTCAATTGTCATAATATTTGTATTTAATTTATTAATTATAAGGCCATAATTATATCAAATTGCTATTCAATTAGACAAATTAAAGAAAAAGCACATTTTTATTACTAATTTTAAAATAACAAAAATAAAACGCTACTCACAAATGAAAATGAAATTCTCACTGATTCTATCGCTTTTATTGGTTATTAGTAATTTGGCATTGTCCCAAAGTTATAATTTCGGAACATATAATATAAAGTTTGACGATAAAAATGATTTAGAAAACCTTTGGATAGACCGTTCAGAACACTTATTTAATTTAATAAAGTTCCATCAAATGGACATTATTGGAACCCAAGAAGGTCTAAAAAACCAACTAGAAGAGATTAGTAAATCTTTGAATTTCCCATATGTAGGAATTAGCAGAGAAGAAGGAGGCGAGAAAGGAGAGTTTTCAGCAATTTTTTATAATCCTGAAAAATTCAAACTTTTAGAGAACAAAACATTTTGGCTTTCTACAAGTCCAGAAATCCCTTCCAAAGGATGGGATGCAGCTTTGAATAGAGTATGTACATATGCGAAATTTGAGGATGAAGGTGGACAAAAATTCTATGTGTTTAATATCCATTATGACCACGTTGGACAGCAAGCAAGAGAAGAAAGTAGCAAATTGGTATTGTCCAAAATAAATGAGATCAACAATGAAAATTTACCAGTGGTTTTCATGGGAGACTTTAACGTTGACATGGAAAACAACGCTTATAAGATCATTGTAAATACAGGATTCAAAGATTCCAGAAGTGAAAGCCAAACTCCTCATTATGGAGATATTGGTACTTTCAATGGTTATAACTGGAATAAAACACCAGAAAATATCATTGACCATATTTTTATAAACAAGGGGATTACAGTTAAGCGATATGGTATTTTGACTGATAATTATGGAAAAAAATATCCATCAGACCATTTCCCTGTTTTGATAGAACTAACATTTGATTAAAATTTAAAATACGTACCTCCCATCTACACAATCAAACCTTTGAGGTTTCAAAAAACCTCAAAGGTATTAGAGCAGAGGTTCTCTCTTTATAATTTAACATCATTATAGAAAATAAAAACCTTCGAGGTTTAAAAAAAACCTTAAAGGTTGGGTCAATAAACCTTTGAGGTTTCAAAAACCTCGAAGGTTTTCCCCAATGTCTTACTGCTTTACTTTTAAGTCTAAACATCATTCATCACACCGGCCAATCCAAAAAAGCAATACCATCACATACATCTCCCAGATTAAAAACCTTACACGCCTCTGCGCCTCTGCGTGCCCCATCCCTTCCCCCAAAAATCTGCGCCCCTCTGCATTCTTGGCGAGATCTTTCAGCCTGGGGTTTAAACGCAAAAAAGCCAGTCGCGAATGCTATCGTGACTGGCTTTGAATAATGTGGCGGCGACCTACTCTCCCGGGTGTAACCCCAGTACCATCGGCGCTGCAGGGCTTAACTTCTCTGTTCGGGATGGGAAGAGGTGGGACCCCTGCGCTAGGCCGCCTAAATCTTTGGACTTTTTGATATAGCATATTCGACT
>NZ_JAKZGO010000027.1 GCF_022549785.1 Belliella alkalica | reverse complement strand
ATATTTCTCGTTTAATCGGTAAATATTCTACAGCAACTTGTTTCTATGGTATAGGTCAAAGTTATCTATACTACTGCGCAAAAGCTATCGCAGCTGATTGAAATGAATTAAAATTTTGTTATAAATGGATCCTGTTAAAAAGCAATTATACAGATACAATTTTTAGTAATCAATATTTCAAATGCATTATATTTATCGCTAACCGAAAAGGGTATAGTTCCCAAACTGATCCATGGGTGATGTTTTCTTTAGGACTGAAGGTGTGTCATTATTGACTTGATTAACCAGTGGAGATACTGAGTAAGTTATCATTTCTGTAGCTTTGTAGGGAATTAACATATCTATCAATTCTTCCTCTGTAGTGTATGGGTCTAGCCACTTTTTTTCATCTTCTTTTTTAAGAATCACTGGCATTCTATCATGAACATCTTTCACTAAGCCATTAGCTTCTGTTGTCAATATCAGAAATGTGTGGTTGGATTCCCCTTTGTCATTCTCAAACTCTTCCCATATTCCTGCAAATGCAAAAAGACTTTCATCCGATAAGGTAAATCTGTAAGGAGTTTTAGTTTTTTTTCCAACTTTTTTCCATTCAAAAAAGCCATCCGCTGGGATAAGACATCTTCTTTTCTCAAAAGACGACTTAAAAGATATTTTTTGGTTAACGCTTTCTGCTCGGGCATTGATGAGCTTTTGGGAGACAGGTTTATTCTTCGCAAAATCAGGAGTGATTCCCCAATAAAAAAACGAGAACCCTTTTGGACTTTCTGATGTCAATACTGGAAGTAGCTGGGTGGGCGCTATATTGAATCGTGGTTTGAAATCTCCTAACATTTCTGCCTGAAATCTTTCTTCTAGCTCTATTTTACTTTTACTGAGTGAGTATCTTCCGCACATGGATTTGATATTTTGATAAATTTAAAGATCTGTATTCATAAATTCAAATGCCCTCTTTTCTGACCAATATATTTCTGAACGATTTCTAGGGCTAAATCCAACATGGCCTCCATGTTTCGGGAATTCCATCCAAATGTTTGGCAAGGACTTTCCCTTATTCACAGGGAAACATTTTTCACTTAAGAATGGATCGTTTTGTGCATTCAATATCAATGTGGGGATTTCTATTTGGTCTATGAAATAAAGGGATGAATTTTTTTCATAATAATCATGGGCGTCCTTAAAACCGTGTATCGGACCTGTGAAAAAATCATCAAAATCTTTTAATGTTTTAATTTTTCTCAATAGACCAACAGGGATTTCATCTGGAAAAACGAGTGATTTTTTGATGATTTTTTCCTTTAAGGTATTCAGAAACCTTTTTGAATAGACGATGTTTTCTCTCGAAGAAATTTTCGTACAAGAACTTTCTAAGTGCAAAGGGACAGAGATAGCCACAGATTTTTTCAACTTTGGATTTCTAGCTCTTTTTTCACCCAGATACTTGAGTGTAAGATTTCCACCTAGACTAAATCCTACCAAATAGATTTCATCATATGATGTAGCAGCATGATCTATCACAGTATCAAGATCATAGGTCGCTCCAGAGTGGTAGAATATTGGTTTGTGGTTCATTTCTTCACTACATCCACGAAAATTCCAATTCACTACATCAAAACCTTTTCCGTAAAATTGATTTGCCATTCCCAACATATATGGTCTTTTACTATTTCCTTCAAGACCATGACTAATTATCACAAGTTTTTTACTTCCTTTTCTTAACCAATCCAAGTCCAAGAAATCACCATCTAGCGTCGCAATCCTTTCTCTTTCAAAAGGTAACGAAATCGCACTTCTAAATAAACCAGGAATGATTGTTTGCAAATGTCCGTTGAATAACCATTTGGGATTAATGTAATCTATCTCTTTAATAAGGGGCATTTTTGTCTCTTCTCGATAATTTGATTTTTCTAATCATGAAAATACTATTATTAAATTTGAATAAAGACAATTTAAGAACTATTTTTGACCTGCTTAAAAATTGACTAGGATACTAAAAAGCTTATGGCCGAAATAATAAGAATGCCCAAGATGAGTGACACCATGGAAGAAGGGGTGATCGCAGCGTGGTTGAAGAAAGTAGGAGATGAAGTGAAACCAGGTGATATTTTAGCTGAAGTGGAGACTGACAAAGCTACTATGGAACTTGAATCTTACGAAGAGGGAGTTTTGCTTCACATTGGTGTGGAAGAAAAAGACGCAGTACCTGTAAATGGTGTGATTGCGATAATTGGTGAAAAGGGAGAAAACATTGACGATTTGCTAAAAGAGGCAAAAGGTGAAGGTGGTTCTTCTTCATCTCCAAAAGAAGATAAGAAAGAAGACAAAGAAGAAGAAGTCAAGGAGAAGGACGAAAAGAATGGGAAAGAAGACTCCAAAACTGAGGATAATTCAAAAGGGGAGAAGATAGATACTTCCGATATCAATGCTCAGGTGATCACAATGCCTAAAATGTCTGACACGATGACAGAAGGTGTGATTGCAACATGGTTGAAGAAAGTAGGTGACGAAATCAAGGCTGGAGATATCATTGCCGAAGTAGAGACTGACAAAGCTACAATGGAGCTTGAGTCTTACGACGATGGTATTTTGTTGCATATAGGTGTTGAAGCTGGTGAAGCAGTAGAGATTGATGGAGTGATCGCTGTAATAGGTGAAAAAGGAGCTGATTTTGAGACATTGATCAAAGCCCATAGTTCTAAGGGAAGTGATTCTAAGGAAGCTCCAAAGGAGGAAAAGAAAGAAGAAAAAGCTCCAGAAAAGAAAACTGAAGAAAAGAAATCAGAGGATAAAAAATCAGAAGAGCCGACTAAATCCAGTACTTCGGATAGCAATGGTTCTGATGATGGAAGATTGAAGGCATCTCCACTAGCCAAAAAATTAGCGTCTGAAAAAGGTGTTGACATCAAATTAGTGAAAGGTTCTGGTGAAGGTGGAAGAATAGTTAAAAGAGACGTAGAGAGTTTCGATCCAGCTTCTGTCAAGGCACCAACACAAGAAAAAGCAACTACCACTGCTGCAGCACCTGCTATAGGTCAAGAATCTTTCAAAGAAGAGAAAGTTTCCCAAATGCGTAAAGTGATTGCAAAAAGATTGGCTGAAAGTAAGTTTAATGCACCTCATTTCTACCTTACCATGGAAATCAACATGGATAAGGCCATAGAAGCAAGAAAAAGCATGAATGAAGTCTCTCCAGTGAAAATTTCTTTCAACGATATGGTGATCAAAGCGGCAGCTGCGGCTTTGCGCCAGCATCCAAAAGTGAATTCTTCATGGTTGGGAGATAAGATCAGGTACAATGATCATATCCATATCGGTATGGCTGTGGCTGTAGAAGAAGGTCTATTGGTGCCAGTGATCAGGTTTGCCGATAGTAAGTCTCTTTCACAGATTTCCAATGAAGCAAAATCTCTTGGAGGAAAAGCTAAAACCAAAGAATTGCAACCAAAGGATTGGGAAGGCAATACCTTTACGATCTCTAATTTGGGGATGTTTGGAATCGACGAATTTACTGCGATAATCAATCCGCCAGATGCATGTATCATGGCAGTAGGAGGGATCAAAGAAACCGTAATTGTGAAAAATGGCCAAATGGTAATAGGCAATCTTATGAAGGTAACATTGTCATGTGATCATAGAGTAGTGGATGGAGCTGTAGGTTCAGCATTCCTTCAGACTTTCAAAGGTCTATTGGAAGATCCAGTGAGAATACTGATCTAATCGATAAAAATTTAATATGTCAAAAAGTCCTGTTTCGCAGGACTTTTTGGTTTTTGTATAGTTATTGAATAAAAAGGATTAGAAATATAATTGAAATAAAGTTGAAATAAGATTGCTGCAAAATTGATAAACCACCTATTAGGAACGGTTTACATTTTTAATACAGAAAACATGTATTTTGGTTTTCTAATCTTAAATCTTACGTCTAGTGTCTTACATCTAAAAAAAATGGAAAAATTAAAATCAACCACCGTAGTGGCAATCAAGCATAACGGAGAAGTAGTGATCGGTGCAGATGGTCAAGCTACTTTGGGAAATACAATTGCAAAAAGCAGTGTCAATAAAATCAGAAGACTTCAAGGAGGAAAGATTGTGACAGGATTTGCAGGATCTACAGCAGATGCATTTACGCTTTTAGAAAAGTTTGAAGAGAAGCTTGGAGCTTTTGGGAATAATATGAAAAGAGCTGCAGTGGAACTTGCCAAAGAATGGAGAACAGACAGAATGCTTTCCAAACTCGAAGCGATGATGATAGTAGCAGACTCTCAGGATATATTGATTATTTCAGGGACAGGAGATGTTATTGAGCCTGATATGGAAATAGCCACGATAGGTTCAGGAAGCATGTATGCGCAGTCTGCGGCTAGAGCTTTGAAGAAGTTTGCTCCACAGCTGACGGCTGAAGAAATGGTAAGGGAAAGTCTTGGGATAGCTGCAGATGTCTGTATCTATACCAATCACAATTTGGTGGTGGAGAAAGTAATTGGTTAATGTTTTTTAGTTCTTTTGGGGAAAACATCACTTGTTTTTCTCAAAAGAACGGATGTTTTTAAATTTCTGAAGGAAATAAATGAAATAAACCTAACCAAAAAATCATTAACTTTAAGGATAATAATACCCTAAGAGATGGATATTGCAATCAAGTATAAAATCATATCTGAAATCATCAAGAGTAATGATGAGCGAGTTTTGAATGAGGTGAAATCACTTTTAAACATTGAAGATGAAGTGGATTTTTGGCAAGAATTGAGTGCCGATGACAAAAAGGCAATTAATGAGGGGTTGGAGCAGTTGGAAAAAGGCCAATTTGTTTCCCATGAATCAGTCCGTGATGAGATAAGAAGAAAATTCAATTTTTAGATGAAACTACCGATCCGATATTCCCTTCGGGCGAAACATGAAGAGATAGAGTTGCTGGAATATATTTCTCTGAAATTCAGTCTTGATAAAGCAAAGGAAATTTATTTGAAAATCGAAACTACATTAGAGCAAATATCGAAATCTCCAGAAATTTATCGAGAATCTAGTAGGAAAAAAGGATTGAGGAAATGTGTGTTTAGCAGACAAACGAGTATTTATTATCGAATTAAGGAAGATTACATAGAGATAGTGAGCTTTAGGCCCAATCGCATTGACCCTAAGAGTTACAAGCTTTAAAATGCGAAATGAAATCTGGAATGACAAAGTTTAATTTTCAATATCGCTTCTTAACCGTACTTTACAATTTCAGATAATCAAATTCATTTATTTTATCTTTTATTTTAAACCTAGAGTGTCTTTTTCGGGTTAACATGATAGCAAATAAAAGCATCATGGAAAAAACAACCGCTAAGAAAACTACAAAAATAGATATCAAAGGTAAAATTGTATCGGGCTACGTTAATCATGTTTTGGAACATGGGTACGAACCTGTATCTGTTTTCAAATTTGCAAAGGATCTTAAGATGAAGGAGGAAGATTTTTATAATTACTTCACTTCTTTTGACTCGATCAAAACTGCGGTTTGGTCACAGTTGTTTGAGGCTACTGTAGAAAGTATAGAATCTCAGGAAGTTTATAGAGAGTACTCTGCAAGAGAGAAATTGCTAAGCTTTTTGTTTACATGGATCGAGGAATTGAAGAAAAACAGATCTTACCTTTTGTCTTTGTACGGCAGCAAAAAGGATATCAAAAGTCTTTTACCCACCGAAGTGAAAATCTTCAAATCAAAATTTAAAGATTTTGCCAACGAGATTATTTTGGAAGGTAAAGAAACCGAAGAAATTGCAAGCAGACCAATTTTGAGTGATCGCTATGACGATGCGTTGTGGTTTCAGGTTTGGTTTGTATTTCAATTTTGGCTGAATGATACATCCCCAGCTTTTGAGAAAACAGATGCAGCCATTGAGAAATCAGTGAATTTAGCATTTGATCTGATGGGAAAAAGCGCATTGGACACGTTTATAGATTTTGCAAAATTCATGTATCAAAACAAGTAATCTAGGAATTATGGAGAGTAAGGTAAAAGAGCAGCAAAGTATTCCTACATCAAAGGTACAGAGAGCGGCAAAGTTTATTAGTACAGGCGCCAAAGTAGGTGGTAATTATGTAAAGCATTATGCAAAAAAAGTTGTGAACCCTTCAATGACAAAGGAGGAGCTTCATAATAACAATGCAAATGATATTTATAACTCATTGAGTGAACTGAAGGGTTCGGCGCTAAAAGTGGCTCAAATGATGTCTATGGATAAGAATATCCTTCCAAGAGCATATCAGGATAAATTTACAATGGCACAATACAGTGCCCCACCATTATCTTACCCGCTTGTAGTAAAGACTTTCCAAAAGTATTTTGGCAAGACGCCAGAGTCAATTTTCGATACTTTCACCAAATCTGCTGTAAATGCAGCTTCCATTGGGCAAGTACATCAAGCTACACAAAATGGTAAGAAATTGGCAGTAAAAATCCAATATCCTGGAGTGGCTGACTCAGTAAGTTCCGATCTGAAATTAGTACGCCCATTTGCATTGAGATTACTAAATATGAATGAAAAGGAACTAGATCATTACATGGAAGAGGTTGAGGAAAAACTGCTCGAAGAGACAGATTACACCTTGGAGGTAAAGCGCTCAAAGGAAATTTCCAAAGCCTGTTCTCATATCAAAGATCTAAATTTCCCGGATTATTATGAGGAGTTCAGTGCAGAGCGAGTGATTACGATGGATTGGATCGATGGTAAGCATATCAAAGAATGGCTTGAAACCAATCCTTCTCAAGAAGATAAAAACAGAATAGGTCAAGCCTTGTGGGACTTTTACCACCATCAAGTTCATAACCTAATGCAAGTGCATGCAGATCCCCATCCTGGGAATTTTATTATCCAGAATGATGGAAAATTAGGTATCATAGATTTTGGTTGTGTTAAAGTGATTCCAGAGGATTTCTATAAAGGTTATTTTTCATTGATCAAAAGAGAATTGTTGATCAACGAAGATGAACTCAATGAAATTTTCTATGGATTGGAATTTATCAGTGATAAGGATACTCCTGAAGAAAAGATTTATTTCAAAGGTGTGTTTAAGGAAATGATTTCTCTTTTGGGGAAACCTTTCCACGTCGAAACCTTTGATTTTGCCAACAATGAATATTTTGAGCAGATATTCAAACTGGGTGATAGGATTTCCAATGATAAGATGTTCAGAAAATCAAGACAAGCTAGAGGTTCGAGACATGGTCTTTATATAAATAGAACCTATTTTGGAGTTTATAATTTACTTAACCAGCTGGAAGCGAATATTGTCACCACAAAACCTGAATGGTTAGAGTAGGAATTTGAATATTGGAATTTAAAAAACATGATTATCCGTAATCATGCCACTAATTAATTAAACGATTGTTTTTTGGCAAACTGATACTAATAGATATTGGATATTTATTGATATTAGTTCGAAATCACAGTTTAATTCAATTATTTAGATTCTACTGGTATGAAAATAGATATACATATTAAAAAATAAAAGGCGACCATTTTAGGTCGCCTTTTTTAATTCACCAATCCTTCTTTTCTTAATTCTTTTTTCAATGCATCCACATATTCTCTAGCAAATCCACTGATATCGTCAGGATTCAATGTTCTTGATTGTGCGGACCAAAGCAATTTTAGGGATTCTGAATCATACAGATTTGTTTCCATAAAATATTTTTTGTCAGTTGTATAATATCCCTGATTCCATCCAGCACCATGCCAGTGATTAAAGTATCCTCCAAAATTTCCATAATAACCGAACCTGCCCATTGGAGCAAAACCAGGGCCGATTGGGCCACCTTGAACGTAACGTTCTTCTTCTTCTACATCGATCAATGTGATCGTTAGAATAGCTTCAGAATTATTGGTTTGCATTGCTTCAAGGATTTGATCCTTACTTGGTTCGCTGGAATCAAAGAAGTCAGGAGAAAGTACGTCCAAGCTTTTTGTTGTAACAACAGCACGGTTTTGTAGCCTTGAAGCAAATTCATTTTCTAGGTTTTGCCGTATTTGCAAATCTTCTGACAATGCTGCTATAAATATATTGGAGTAATTTGTTTTCGCTTCATCAGCTTTCCAACTTGCGGTAACTTGAGTGGTGGGTGAGCATCCCCAAAGCATAATTATACTTATTAGGGCAATCATTATTGACTTTTTCATGGTAGTAGTTAATTGATTAAACAAATGTTTTTTCAATAGTGCTACTCAAAAAAGTGCAAACCCTATTCCAAAATGTAACTTTGGAAGGAAAATAGAGTAATAATTGGAATTAGTAGGAGAGTGGTTTATATTTTTTTTTTCCAGAACTGCCACCATCTTTTTCTGTTTTGTATTATGATAATCTCGCCAATCAATTCCTCTTTGGATTCCTCCATTTCAAAGTCTTGAAATACTGGGAGTTGATCTTTTTTAAATTTCATTGAAATAGTTTCATAACCAATGAAACGAACTTCTATTTCATTTTTTTTTCTTTTCAAGTCATTTGGGATATCAATTTTAAACTTTCCTTCAATACTTGATGTGGTTCCTACTTGTGTGTTTTTAAGCAAAATCACTGCTCCAGGTATTGGCTCTCTTGTAATTGCATCAATTACTTTACCTGAAATAAAGCTTTCTGAATTATTATTTTTTAGAACTTGAAAATCTATCCTGAGCAATTCTTGAGAAGTCTGTCCTATAGTATAATTTTTATCTTGAGGAATTTGATTTTTGGCGTTGATTTTATCAGTCCCAGTAAATAGAAATAATCCTGTTATTACTTTAAATGCTAAAGAGTGCTTATATGTTCTCGCTGCATCGAAAAGATGACTTTTATGATGTTTGTTTATTTTCCCACAAACTTTTTGATTGCTTTTGTTCATGTATTTAAGAATTTCTTCATTCGATAAATTTGTAAAATCGAGTACTGTCGTTTTACATTTTGAACAAAATCCACCATTTTCATTGATAGAAAGAGAATCCCATTTTTTATCACAGGGGTTCTTGATTGATATTTTTAGATTTTTATTCGCCACAATTATTGAATTTTTGTCACATTCTAAAAATCTTTATCTTTTTACTTTCTTTTTATTAAATTGATCAGGAACAGCTAGATTAAATTCCCCATTTTTACTAGTAACAGTTCCAACAACAGATTTTTGAATTAGTATAGCGACACCTTGAAGGGTTTTTTTTGAATGGCTATCTACAACTATACCTTGAATTTGACTTTCCGTATTGTTATTTTTAAGTACTTGAAATTCTAAATTGTCATAATTTTGATTTATTATGAAGCTATTGGTATGTGTAAATTGATTTTTTGCAATTGATTTTTTAGATCCCACAAACAAAAAAAATCCTGCTAAAATTATAAAAGTTAGAGAATGTCTGTAAGTCCTTACCACATCATAAAAAAGATTGTTTTGATGTTTGCTTAATCTTTTACAAACCTCTTGATTTCTAGCTTTTTCATCCAAAGAAAAAGAATCATATATTTTATCAAAAGGCTTCTTTCTGAGTATTTTGACGTTTCTATTGTCCATATTTTTTTAATTTTTGTTAGTATTTCCTCCTGAAATTATTTGATACTTTTTTTATTGATTTCTCTTTATTTCCGTTAGCCATTCAATTGCCTCCCGATAAAGATGCGGAACAGGCTTTTCAGGGCAAACATATAATTGAATTCTTTTTAGACACCGGGTCATGACCCGAAGCTTGGATCATAAGTCCCTCCAGGGCATGTTCTCGGTTCTTGATTCTCTTTTCACACTCTTGTCTCAAACACTAGCCTCTCGTTTCTCTGACTCTCGCTTCTCGTCTCTCTTGCTTCTTGTCAGAGATTCCTCTCATTTCCCATATCTCACATCCTAATCCCTCAATAACCTAATTTACTGATAGATTTCTATCAAGAAATCATTGTCGTTCTAAATCTTAATTCTTCAATCTACATTCTATAATCATCACTTCTTATAACTGATCCTATAGATACAATTAGACATGTCATCAGACACCAAGATGCTTCCATCAGCGAGTTGAAGCACATCCACTGGTCTTCCCCAGACTTCTTGGGAATCTTTATCCAGCCAACCTTCAGCAAAGACTTCTTCTTTCACAACTTTATTTTGGCCATTAATAGTTATGTGTGTTAGTTGATACCCTACTTTCTTGCTTCTATTCCATGATCCATGTTTGGCTACAATGATATTATTTCTGAATTTTTCAGGAAATTGTGAACCAGTGTAAAAGCGCATTCCCAAAGGAGCAGTATGTGCACCCAGCTTTGCAGCAGGGGCAGTATAAGCATTTTTTTCTTTTCCTTTATTTCCAAATTCAGGATCTTTGACATCTCCTGCATGCCAATATGGATAGCCAAAGTGCATTCCTTTTTGTGGAGCATGGTTAAGTTCGCAATCAGGGATATCATCACCCATCATATCACGCCCATTATCTGTAAACCATAATTCTTTTGTGACAGGATGCCAATCAAAACCTACCGAATTACGGACACCTTTTGCAAATATCTCTGGCTTGATGGAAGCTGAATTCACATCGATTCTTGTGATGCTGGCAAATATTTCATCTGGTTCACAAATGTTACATGGTGCTCCAACAGGGACATATAATTTCCCATCAGGCCCAAATGCGATAAATTTCCAACCATGATGTGCTTTGTCGGGAAATTGGTCAAAAATCACCTCTGAACTTGGGTTTGAGAGGTTTTTTTCAATGTTTTTGAATCGATGAATTTTGCTCACTTCAGCCACATATAAATCTCCATCTTTGAAAGCAACTCCATTTGGCATTCTAAGTCCTTTTGCCAAAATGAATTTTTCATCGGCCTTTCCATCTTTGTTATTATCCCTGAGTGCATATACTTTGTCTCCCTGTCTATTTCCTACGAACACGGTTCCGTTATCACCCAAAGCCAGAGACCTTGCATTAGGGACATCCTCAGCCCACACCGAAATTTCAAAATTTGGAGGCAGTTTTATGGTTTCTAATTGGATATAATTATTTTTATTTTGACCATTACAAGCTATGGAAATCATCATAGCAAGTAGGAGAGGGATGTTTTTGAGCATGGTTAGTTGATTTGCTTTGATATTAAATATCATCATTTTCTTTAAATTTTCCAGCATCTTTCTATATCAATGGTAGATTGCCTATTTTTGCGCCATGTTATCTATCAATAATCTTTCGTATTTCATCGGAGGCAGGGCACTCTACGAAAATGCTTCTCTACATATAAAACCAAAAGACAAAATAGGACTAGTTGGTCTCAATGGGACAGGCAAGTCAACTTTGCTAAAAATCATCAATGGTGACTATCAACCTTCCTCAGGCGAAATTCAAAAAGCCAAGGATTGTACCATCGGTTTTTTGAACCAAGATTTGCTCTCTTACCAATCTGAAGACTCAATTTTGGATGTAGCTTTGGAAGCATTTAAAGATACTTTGAAGTTACAAGAGGAAATTGATGCTGTTCTAAAGCTTATGGAAACAGATTATTCTGATGATGTAATCAATAGACTGGCTAAGCTTCAGGATCAATTTGAAGCCAATGAAGGCTACACAATCAAAGCAAAAGCTGAAGAAGTCTTGGAAGGAATAGGTTTCAATACAAAGGATTTGCAGAGACCACTTAAGACTTTTTCTGGAGGTTGGAGAATGCGTGTGATGCTCGCTAAGCTTCTTTTGGAAAAGCCTTCTCTATTGATGCTTGATGAACCTACCAACCACTTGGATTTACCTTCTATTCAATGGGTAGAAAATTATTTAAAAACTTACGAGGGTGCGGTGATTGTTGTATCTCACGATCAGGATTTTTTAGATAATTGTATAGAATCCACTGTAGAGGTTTCGCATGGTAGCTTGACTCTTTATTCTGGAAATTATTCATTCTATAAAGAGGAGAAAAAGGAAAGAATGGAAATCCAGCAAAATGCTTATGAAAACCAACAGCAAATGATCAAACAGACGGAAAAGTTCATTGAGCGTTTCCGTGCCAAAGCCACTAAGTCTAATCAGGTGCAATCCCGTGTCAAAGCACTGGATCGGTTGGATAGGGTAAATGAAGTTGTTGATGATAATATTTCTGTGAATTTCAAATTCAAATTTTCCCAGAAATCAGGGAGAGAATTAGTTTCCTTGGAAAATGTCTCCAAATCTTATGGAGATTTAGTCATTTTGAAAAATTCTACCGCAAGAATTGAGAGAGGTGATAAAATAGCACTGATAGGTGCCAATGGAAAAGGAAAGTCAACTTTGTTAAGAATTGTGGATGGTACCGAACCGATAGAAGGAAAGCGAGAACATGGTTTCAATGTAATCAAGTCCTTTTATGCGCAGCATCAATTGGAGGCTTTGAATGTCAACAATGAAATTCTTCAGGAAATGGGTCAAGCAGGCTCAAAGAAGACAGAACAAGAGTTAAGAGGTGTTTTGGGTTGCTTTTTGTTCTCAAATGATGATGTATTTAAAAAAATCAAGGTTCTGTCAGGAGGCGAAAAATCAAGAGTAGCCCTAGCAAAAACCTTAATTTCAGAAGCAAATTTTCTGCTTCTCGATGAGCCTACCAACCATTTGGATATGCAATCTGTCAATATATTGATCCAAGCTTTGGAACAATATGAGGGTACATTTATCACTGTTTCCCATGATAGGCATTTTATAAAAGGTGTGGCAAACAAGATTTGGTACATTGAAAACCATGAAATAAAAGAGTACTTAGGGACGTATCAAGAGTATGTGGACTGGAAAGAAAAGCAGGAAGCTACCAGCTTACCAAAACAAGTGAAAGTTGATGCTCCAAAGGTCGAACCAAAGAAACGTGAAGTTAGCAGTCCTGAATCCAATCTCCTAAAAAAGGAGTTGAAGAAAAAAGAACAGGAATTGGAGAAAATCGAAATTGAAATATCCAAGCTTGAAGCTATGAAATTAGCTTTGGAAGCCGAAATGGCCAAGCCGGAAGTATACTCAGATATTGAAAAATTAGAGAAGTTGAATCAGGAGTATACCAATCTGAAATCAAGAGAAGCTTCTCAAAATAAAGACTGGGAATATTTGGTTGAAGCGATCGAAGATCTTCAGGAGCAAGTTTCATGATAGAATTTTTTCATATCAAGACAATGTGTTGGATCGAGAATAAAACGTAATTGAAAATTTTATTTAATGCCAAATTCCTGTTCTGGAGTTTGGCATTATATTTTCCTATATACTTTACAATTATTATATTTTCCTGATTTTTGTCAAGAAACAAACAAATGTTTACATTGGATAAAACTGTAAAGAAGATGTAATCAATAGATTAAATTAAATAAACAGAAGATGCTAAAAAAAATCCTACTATTCACTTTTTTAATTGTTTCAATCTCACAAGCGATAGCACAAGATGTTTTGGTTGACAAAGTATTCGAAGAAAACATTCAGTCGGTTAGGCTTTTCCCTCAAACACAAGACTTTGGTAGCCAAATGAGTTCGCCTGCGATCTCTTTGCAAGCTGCGACGCCACTATTGTTGTCATTTGATGATATTGCTTATGATCCTGATATGTATTCCGCCAGGATTATCCACTGTGATATGGATTGGACACCATCCGATTTGAAGGAGAATGATTATTTGGATCAATTTAATGAGTTCAATGTCAACGATTACAGTTATTCCATAGATACAAGGATTCCGTATATACATTTTAATTTTGTATTGCCGCGCGTAACCAAAAGTGGCAACTATGTAGTGCAAGTATATCGAGCAAGAGATACAAATCAGACGATTCTTACGAAGAGGTTTATGGTTTTTGATAATTCCATACAAATAGGAGCAAAGGTCGTACCTCCTAGTCAAACGGAATTTAGGAGAAAACAACAGCAGATAAATTTAAATATCAACTATAAGGCAAGGGAAGTCTTGGATCCCAGAAATAGCCTAAAGGTATTGATTCGTCAAAATCAAAGATGGGATAATGTAAAGACAGATCTTGTTCCAACGATGGTTCGAGAGGATTTGAAGTCTATGGAGTATCAACTTTTTGATGGGACAAATGCTTTTTTTGCAGGAAATGAATTTAGATTTGTAGATCTACGCTATGTCCGCGCAAGAGGTAATAATGTGGCGAAGATTGAAATGGAAGAAGATGCAGTATTTGCCGAGGTCTTGACTGAGAAAGCTAGGCCTACTGCTGTCTATTCCCAATACATGGATCTAAATGGTCAGTATGCCATTTTTAATTTCGAGAGACAAAATCATGACTTGGAAGGAGAGTATATTTTGGCTACGTTCAACCTTGCTTCAGAAGGGATAAAAGAAACCCCGTATTTGATTGGAAGTCTTACAAATTGGGGGTTCCATCCTGATGCAAAAATGGAGTTGAATTCAAAGACAAAAACCTATCAGACAACTTTATTATTGAAGCAGGGGTGGTATGATTATCAATTTGGATATTTGACAGAGGAAGGGTGGAACATGTCACCAATAGAAGGAGACCATTTTGAGACAGAAAATGAATACGAAGTTTTTGTTTACTTTAGAGATGTAGGCTCTAGGTATGACGAATTGGTAGGATACGTCAATGTCAATCCCAATAAAAGGAGACTTTGAATAGAAAATTCAAGACGCAAGAGTCAAGACTTGAGACACAAGATGCAAGTAACGAGTTTCTACAACTACGTCACCTCGACGACAGGAGAGGTCTCGTCCCTATTGGAAACTGGAAAGTTATAATTGAAGTTGGGGTGTGGTATTCAGTATTAGATTTCGCCCTTTAGTCGAAATGACTTCCCTATAAAAAGAGAGGTTAAGTAAAAAAAAGTGTTAACTAATTTCAGGACGTGACAAAGACTTGAAATTCAAGACATCAATATTCATTCAACCACGAAGTGCCTGCCTGCTGCAGGCAGGGTTAAACTTTAAATAGCTCCGTATGAAATGCGGGGGAATGAAGATGATGGAGAGGAACCCACAACCCCAAATTGGTTGAACTCCTCCAATTGAAGGCAAAAGTGTCAATTAATTTCAGGACGTGATAGGTTTTAGAATTTAATGTGTTATTCTGGATTTTTACCTCAACAAAAAAAATAGCCCAATCGATTGATTGGGCTATTTAAGTTAGCAATTAAGCTTCTTCGGTTCCTTGTTCTCCTTCTCCTTCTTGAGGTTTTACTCTTTCTTGAGCTTTGTAAGGAATAAATCCTTCTCTCTTGAATTTGTAAGGTTCAGTTCTTTGGTTATGACCGTGGTTTGCTAAGTCTAGCATTCCAAAGCCCTTGTGGGTGAAAGCACCCAAGCCACATTTGAACACGAAATCCTGTACTTCTGGAGCAGCATATAATGTGAAAGGAAGTGTATATCCTCTTACTTCATACTTGACATCCATGTCGTAAACAGAATAGATTCTAGCAAATTTCTTTTGCTGTTCTCTTAGCTTATTTACATAGTTCATATCAGGAACGACTTGAAACTTGTAGAACGATTCCATCTGCTCTTGGGAATACCAACCTGATCTTTCCATTCTGGTCAAAGTAGATTCATAAAGCAGATCAGAAAATTCATCTGAATCTGGATTGATAAATCTTTTACCTGACTCGTCATTGAATGATGGGGTCAATAGTACCAAAGGAGAGATACAAACGAACTTGTTTGAAGTCTCTAATTCTGGCTCTGTCTCTTGCTCCGTGTATTCAGGAGAGATAACAAGATTTCCAAGCTCAATTTTCGGAGTTGCAAATACTTGCTCAAGTAGATAGTCAATAAATTCTTCATTGGGTGATGAAAGCACTAGAGTGACTAAGCTCGAGTAATAATGTAATCCGCTTCTACTTACTTTAGTCTGACCTTTTAGGCCAGAGAAGTTGAAGTAATTGTAGTTGAAAAACTCCTCACGTCCACCTTTTACGATAAGACCCTTGAGAAATTGCGCCAGAATGTACTGGTGGTGAAATGGTAAATAAGCACCTTTGTTTTTTAACGAAAATATTAATCTTATTCTCACAGTTTTTAAAAATAAAATTGAAACAATTAATTAATTTGACTTGATATTATAATTGTATTTTAATTACGGGTTCTTGCAAAAGTACAAATTTTTTTCAAAGTTTTATCATACATTGAACCTAAAATGCATAATATCACCATCTTGGACTATATATTCTTTTCCTTCAATAGCGATTTTACCATTTTCCCGACATGCAGCTTCTGTTTTAAACTTTTCATATTCAGGTAGTTTGATGACTTCAGCCTTGATAAAACCTCTTTCGAAGTCAGTATGAATCACACCAGCTGCTTGAGGCGCTTTCCAACCTTTTTTTATCGTCCAAGCCCTAACTTCTTGTACTCCTGCCGTAAAATAGGTGATTAAATTAAGCAAAGAGTAAGCTCCTGCTATCAATCTGTTCAATCCGCTTTCTTCCAGTCCATATTCTGAAAGAAACATTGCTTTCTCATCTGCATCTTCAAACTCTGCAATTTGAGCCTCCAACGCTGCACACAAAATGATTACTTCCGCATTTTCTTCTTTGACATCTTCTTTCAGTTTTTCAACAAACTCATTTCCTGTCAAGATACTTTCCTCGTCAACATTGGCGACATATAGTACAGGTTTTATAGTCAAAAGATGCAAGTCTCTCACAGCTTCCAAATCTTCTTTTTCTACGTCAACAGCCCGGGCGTTTTTTCCCCCTACCAGTGCATTTTTGAAAAGCATCAATGTTTCCAATTCTTTTCTAGCTTTGGCATCTCCTGATTTTGCGATTTTTTCAACCTTCTGGATTTTCTTTTCTACAGACTCCAAATCTTTCAATTGAAGCTCTGTATCAATCACTTCTTTGTCAAATACAGGATCTACACCACCAGCTACATGCACAATGTTGTCATCATTGAAACATCTGATTACGTGAATAATTGCATCAACTTCTCTGATGTTTGCCAAAAATTTATTGCCAAGTCCCTCACCTTTACTAGCTCCTTTTACAAGTCCCGCAATATCCACAAATTCAATCACAGTAGGCAATACCCGTTGTGGAGAAACAAGGTTTTCGAGAATTTGAAGTCTTCTGTCGGGAACTGTTACGACGCCAACATTTGGTTCGATTGTACAGAAAGGGAAATTTGCTGCTTCTGCTTTTGCACTTGATAAAGCATTGAATAGGGTTGATTTTCCAACATTGGGTAGTCCAACGATGCCACACTGTAAAGCCATTATGAATTTTTTATAATTTAAATATTTTATATGCTTTATACCCTTTGTAGAATTCCATGATGGCTACTCTAAATACGGTATAAACTGGTATTGCGAAGATCATTCCGGGAATACCGGCGATTTTTGCTCCCGCAAAGATAACAACAAAAATCTCAAGTGGATGCGCTTTTACAGATTTAGAAAAAATCAAAGGCTGTAAAATGATGTTGTCAGTCAATTGAACTACCGAAAAAACTGATAATACCTTGATGATGAACAATGTGACATCTGTTGATTCTCCAAAACTTGAAGTAGTTAACCCAACTATAACACCAAATGTAGCCCCCAAAATTGGACCGGCATATGGAATTAAATTGGCAACTGCTGCAAAAAAAGCTATTGTCAAGGCATACTCAATTCCCAAAATTGATAAACCTACTGATGCAATGGTAAAGATTGCTGACATCTGTATCAGTAATCCTATCAAATAGTAGGATAGCAACATTTCAATTTTATTGAATGTAGATACATAAAGTTCAAAATATGAATTAGGTACCAAATTAATGATATTTCTCCTGAGTAATCCGTTTTCGAGTAGTAGGAAAAAAGTAATAAAGGTGATTGCCATTACTCCAACCAATATGCTGCTTGTAGTATTTAAGACAGTATTTACAAAACCTTGGATGTTAATTATATTAAAATTTGAAATCAAATTTTCTCTTACTTGTTTTATCAAAAACCCTGGTTCACTATTGATCAATTGATATCTTATGAGTAAATCTTCAACTTTACCCGCAGGATTCTGAATCTGTTCATACAGAAACTCCAAATCATACGTGGCAATAACTTGAATTTGTGTGCTTATTAATGGTACAAATAAAAGCCCAACGATAACAATGAAATTTACGATCACAAAAAAGGAAACGATAATTGCAAACCACCTAGGGATATGCCTTCCCATCAGATGTATGGAATTTATTCTGTTTGTTAGGGGACGTAAAACTGCGGATAAGATTATCGAAAAAATGATGTAGAATGCAATATTAGAAAAGTACCAACCTATTATAAACAATAGAATGGTAAAAAATGAAACATAAATGAATACTTTTTTCATGGATCAAAATAAAAAAGAGAAAGAAACAAATGAAAGATGAGGGTGCATCTTCCTAATATAAACAATTTAATTGTTTATTGTTAGTTTCTTTCTCGGTTATGATTTGAGTGTTCAGAAGAGGATTAATCCCACTTCAGTTCATCATCATATTCTGATTCTGTCTCTTGCTCATCAAACTGAGAGAAATCAAAATCAGGTAAAAGGTCATTTTTCACATGATCTACAGCACCTTGCAAAGCTTCGATAAACTTCCCGAAATCTTCTTTGTAAAGGAAAATCTTGTGTTTTTCAAAAGTGAATGATTCACCATTCATTCTTCTTTTACTTTCTGTGATGGTAAGATAATAATCGTTTGATCTGGTTGATTTTACATCAAAGAAGTAGGTTCTCTTACCAGCCTTTACTCTCTTAGAGAAGATCTCTTCTCTGTCATTTCCTCTGTTGTCTTCCACAGCCCTAAGTTTTTGTTGTTTGTATTTAGGAATTAAATCAAGAGGCAAGATAAATGAATTCATCATAGAAATTCAATAGCTAAAACAGTTTTTTTAGATAACATGCTGATTTTTATCTATAAACTGTTAAAAATCAATTGAATCTGCCCAAAATCAAAAAAGAGGATCTAGTCCTCTTTTTATTCTCCATGCATGAAAACTTTCTTTTCAAGTAGTGTTTCCTCAGATTCACGGTGGTCAGGATCATCTACGCAGCAATCAACAGGACAAACTGCTGCACATTGCGGCTCTTCGTGAAAACCTGTACATTCAGTACATTTTTCAGTAACGATGTAATAAAATTCATCTGATACTGGCTCTTGTTTCTCAGTAGCATCTACTACCGAACCATCTGGTAGTGTGACTTCCTTTAATGTTGTACCACCTGCCCAGGTCCATTCAATTCCACCTTCATATATTGCTGTATTCGGACATTCTGGTTCACATGCACCACAATTGATGCATTCATCCGTAATCATTATTGCCATGGCTTACTTTTGTTTTTTATTATTATCATTCAAAATTAATACGCAAATAACATAACCACCAAAAAAAAGTTGTCATGCTAAATAATTTATATTTAATCTAACTAAGATTTTTTTCTCTTAAATAAGATAACTTTGCGCTTCAAAGATAGTGAAATGACATTAGAAGAAAGAATTTTAGCCTTCGATCAATTAGGAAAAAGAATAATTAATCTCGAATCTCAGGAGTTTGAAGCTTTGGCGTGGAGAGTTGAGAATAATAATAGCTGGTTTACTGCCGAACATACAAAGTCCGCTTTAGATGGGCTAGTGGTTTTTTTGGATCTAGAGAATCTTCATAAATGGCTTCAAAAATATCCAATCGATGAAATTCAGTCGCAAAAAGAAGTAGGGATTCTTATGGCAGGTAATATTCCAGCAGTTGGTTTTCATGATTTTTTATGTGTTTTGATTTCTGGTCATAAAGCTGCCGTAAAGCTTAGCTCTTCAGATTCTGTTTTGATTAAATGGCTTGCAAATGAACTGATTGCAATTCAGCCGTTGTTTGAGAATTTCATAAGTTTTGAGGAAATGCTCAAGCATAAAGATGCCTATATTGCTACAGGAAGTGATAATTCAGCTAGGTACTTTAATTATTACTTTGGGAAATATCCTAGTATAATTAGAAAAAACAGGACTTCCATTGCTGTTTTGGATGGAAGTGAAAAAACTGAAGATTTTGTTGCTTTGGCTAAAGATATATTCCAATATTTTGGATTGGGTTGTAGAAATGTGTCAAAAATTTATGTGCCTAATAAAAATATTTTAATTGATTTTTTGGATGCAATAGATGGCTTTCAGATCATAGCTAGCAACCATAAATATATCAATAATTATGACTACAATAAGTCTATTTACTTGGTGAATGGTGAACACCATTTAGATAATGGATTTCTTTTGTTGAAGGAAAGCAAGGATTTGGTTTCTCCAATTTCAGTTTTGTATTTTGAAATTTATGATAATTTGGATTCGTTGAATTCAGATCTTTCGTTGATTAAAGATAAAATCCAATGCATAGTAAGTAAAGATGCTTGGTATCTTGGAAGCTCAGGCTTTGGGAAAGCGCAGAATCCTGACCTTGATGATTATGCAGATGGAATTGATACATTGAAATTCTTGACAGAACTATAATTTAACTTTCTCACTGAAAAGTGGCAAAGAAAATTCAAACTTACTTCCTTGATTCAATTCACTTTCTATAATTAAAACACCACCGTTTTTTTTGATGTAGTCTCTCACGAGAATCAAACCTAAGCCAGTCCCTGTTTCATTTCTCAGCCCTGTGGTGGTAAAACTTAATCCTTTTTCAAGTTTTTCTAGATTTTCTTTAGCTATACCTGCACCTGTGTCGATGATTTTCACTTCTACTTCATTTTCTTTTTGGGTAGCTTGTATGGCAATCAAATCACCGTTATTCGAAAATTTCAATGCATTGCTGATTAAATTTCTAATGACGAGATCTATCATATGCTTATCAGCATATACTAAGAGATCATTTTCTACCTTAATTTCAAATTCAATATTTTTTTCTTTTGCCAAATTTTCGAAGAGCAAATATTGTTGGTTTATAAGATTTGTGAGGTTAAACTTTTTCTTATCGACATACTCTCCCTTTAGTTGGGTAGAAGTCCAGGCTAATAAATTTTCCAGCAGGAGGGAGACAGAGTCCATGTTTTTTGAAACTTCTGGTAGAATGTTGATGAATTCTTCTTGGCTTATAGTACCATCAGCTGTCAGTTTGATCAATTCTCTTACTCCCAAAATTGGTCCTTTCAGATCGTGAGAAATAATTGAGAATAATTTGTCTTTTAGATTATTTAATTTTTGAAGCTCTTCAGTTTGTTCCATCAATTTCTCTTTGATGTTTTTTTCTTCAGTTACATCATCAAACTGAAGTAGTAAACCACTGAAAATGCTCTGTTTATTAAATAAAGGAATGAATTTGATGTTAAAATTCCTTTGTGTAAATGAAAAGTGCATACGTAAATCAATTACACATTTTTTTTGGGCATTTGCTCTGTTGATTATTTCTTCATAATCACAAAAAATTGTATTTATCGACTTGCCTATCAGATTTTTTTTGGGTTTGCCCAATATCCTCAACATGGATGGGTTGAAATCTATAACCCTATTCTTTGGATCAAGCACCATTATACCTGTGGTCATTGCATAAATTACACGGTCTCTTGCTATAGGTTTGATATCAAAAAGGTCAAATTTCAAGAGTCCAATGCCTATTATGATATATAGAAACAAAAAGGAGTAGGGAGTCAAATCAATGTGCTCAAAAGGCCTGTAACCTAGAAGGTACATCATATTGATAACCCATGGAAAAAGACCACTTGCGATGATGACATAAGTTTGATTTTGAAAGATTGGCTCTGTGTTTTTAAATCTTTTGAACAAAATAATATTCCCAAGTGCTAAGGCTATGTAGAAATAGATCGTGTGAACATAATACCAAAAGCCAGGGGTGATTTTTAATAAAGGGAAGGGGCCATCAAAAGAGACTTCTACATTTGCATAATGCATGTTGTGATATTCATTTGTGAATACCATAATATAAGTTGTCAATGGAATTACAGAAATCAAGAAAAACACATTTTTTGTCTGCCATTTTTCTAATCCTGAATATTTGAAGCAGAACCATAACCAAGATGCTGGAACCAATGATATACCGATGTATTCGATTTTTATCCAAAAAAGCATAGATTCTAATGAAGTACTCGCAAGTTCAAAGCCATATGCTATCGACCAAGTTGAAACAAATAGCATCGTAAATGCAAACCATCTTATATAATCGTTCAGCCTAAAAATAATTATTGAAGATAAGACCGTTACAATCAGACCAGAAATCAGGAGAGTTAAAGAAAAAACATTGAAGTCTAGGTTCATTTATTCTTAATAGAATTATATAATTCTTTTTAGGGGCTAATTTACGATAATTTTTTATTGTTAGTTTTAATTTTAATTTTTAAGATTATTTATCATTCAATAATTTCTTTTAACTTTTAGCTAAAAATAATCAGACCTTGAACAATTCACTGAAAACATCTTTATCTCCAACATTTGTAATAGCGCTGATTCTAAGTCTGATCGTACTTGTACTAGCGGTAGGATTCACCCAACCGCAAGAATTTTCGACAATTTCATATACTTTAGAAGTTTTGAAATTTTGGCAAAAAGGATTTTGGGGGTTACTAGAGTTTACTTTGCAAATGGTGCTTATTCTTGTTTTTGGGCATACTTTAGCGATATCAAAGCCTGTAAATAGGCTTTTGATAAAGATATCAAAAAAAGTAAAAACTAATACGCAAGCTGTGCTGATTACTGGTATTACAGCAATGGTTGGAGGTTATATCAATTGGGGTTTTGGACTAATTCTCGGAGCCGTTTTAGCTAGGGAAATAGGAAACAGAGCAAGAGATTCTGGGTTACAGATCAACTATCCCTTAGTCGCAGCTTCAGGCTACTTGGGAATGCTGGTCTGGCATGGAGGACTTTCTGGTTCTGCACCTTTGAAAGTAGCCGAAACGGGACATTTTCTCCAAGATCAAATCGGAATCATATCAATTGGAGACACAATCTTTTCCAAATCCAATTTACTGATTAATTTAATTCTTGTAATTGTGATTGGAATAGTCCTTTTGATTCTCTCCAAAAGAAAAGTTCAGAAACTGTTTTATCCAATCAAAACTGAAAATAATGTTTCAGCAAATGGCAAAGATAGTTTAGGTCTATTCCTAGGTTTATTTATTTTACTGCTGGGGATTTCTGATTTTTTTCTCTCTCCTCAAGCATTGGTTTTTTTTGATTTGAACTATGTGAATTTTATGCTTTTTGGCGCTGGATTGCTACTTTTCAAAAGTCTTTCTTCATATATTGAAGCTATAAAAATCGCATTGAGCGGAGCCGTAGAAATAATTTTGCAATTCCCTTTCTATGCTGGGATATTAGGTGTCTTGCAGTTTTCCGGCCTTTTGGTTTTATTTTCAGAGTGGATGATCGGTGTTTCGACAGGAGAGACATTTCCTTTACTTTCGTTTGTGAGTGCAGGATTGGTGAACCTTTTCATTCCATCGGGTGGTGGCCAATGGGCTATTCAGGGTCCAATTATAATGGATGCGGCCGTAAAATTGGGACTCAAGCCAGCCAATTTGGTGATGGCATTTTCCTATGGGGATCAGATTAGCAATATGCTCCAGCCATTTTGGGCTTTACCACTTTTGTCAATAACTGGGGTTGCTGCAAAAGAAATTCTACGCTATACTTTTTTCTTCTTTTTAGCAGCATTGATTGTTTTTGGTGTTGCTGTTTTCTTTTTATTGTAATTTTCCTTGATGATGATTTTAGAAAGCCTGTCTAGATTATAGCTTTGAAAAGCTGTAAAGTAGCTTAAATGATCACCTAAATTTCAAAGGATTTTTTGCACCAAAAATCAGAAATTAAGGCTTTACAGTGTTGAGTTGAATCAAGTAGATTATTTTAAACATTGGACTTTTATTTCCTGAAATTAAAGGATAGTCTAATTTAACCCTTTTTTATAGTCTATATAAATTACCAACTCTAATTTCATTTTGCTTCTATTTTTGCCCTAATTTTTTATCTTTGCGATCGATTTAAATAAACCTTATCAACACTCTAAACCATACATTTCCAATGGCATTTGATATAGAAATGATTAAGGCGGTCTATGACAAATATCCTTCAAGGATAGCAGCTGCTAGAAAAGCGGTAGGAAGACCTCTTACATTGACAGAAAAAATATTATACGCTCATCTCTCTGAGGGTGAGCCAAAATCAGCTTATGAAAGAGGAGTTTCCTATGTTGATTTTCAGCCAGATAGAGTTGCTATGCAAGATGCAACAGCTCAAATGGCACTTTTGCAGTTTATGCAAGCTGGACGGGATCAAGTAGCAGTACCTTCTACTGTACATTGTGACCACTTGATACAAGCTGAAGTCGGAGCAGTAGCTGATTTGACAAAGGCAAAAGACAAAAACAGAGAGGTTTATGAATTTTTATCCTCCGTTTCGAATAAATACGGTATAGGTTTCTGGAAGCCAGGAGCTGGAATTATCCACCAAGTAGTACTTGAGAATTATGCTTTCCCAGGAGGCATGATGATCGGTACTGATTCACATACACCAAATGCAGGTGGACTTGGAATGATCGCAATAGGTGTAGGTGGTGCAGATGCATGTGATGTGATGGCGGGTCTACCTTGGGAGCTGAAGTTTCCGAAATTGATCGGTGTGAAGTTGACAGGTAAATTGTCTGGATGGACTTCAGCGAAAGATGTAATTTTAAAAGTGGCTGGTATTCTAACTGTTAAAGGTGGTACTGGAGCTATTGTTGAATATTTTGGTGAAGGAGCAAATTCCCTTTCTGCAACAGGAAAAGGAACAATTTGTAACATGGGTGCTGAGATCGGTGCGACAACATCTATTTTTGGTTATGATGAAAAAACAGCAGCATATCTAAATGGAACTGACAGAGCAGATATCGTTAGCTTAGCAGATGGTATCAAAGAATATTTGAATGGAGATGATGAAGTGTATGCAAACCCTGAGAAATATTTTGACCAAGTAATTGAGATTAATCTTTCTGAATTGGAGCCGCATGTCAATGGTCCATTTACACCAGATTTGGCTTGGCCATTGTCTAAATTTGCTGCTGCAGTGAAAGAAAATGGATGGCCTGCAAAATTGGAGGTAGGTCTGATCGGTTCTTGTACTAACTCTTCTTATGAGGATATTTCCCGTGCAGCTTCATTGGCACAGCAAGCAGTAGACAAGAAGTTGGTAGCAAAGTCTGAATATACAATCACACCAGGTTCTGAGCAAGTAAGATTTACTGTAGAAAGAGATGGTTTCTTAAGTATTTTTGATCAAATGGGTGGTGTAGTATTGGCGAATGCTTGTGGCCCTTGTATTGGTCAGTGGGCTAGACATGGTGCAGAAAAGCAGGAGAAAAATTCAATCATCACTTCTTTCAATAGAAATTTTGCAAAGAGAGCTGATGGAAATCCAAATACACATTCATTTGTAGCTTCTCCAGAGATCGTAACCGCTATGGCCATTGCGGGTGATTTGACTTTCAACCCAATGACTGACTCTCTTACAAACGAAGAAGGTGTACAAGTGAAGCTTGAAGAGCCATCTGGCTTGGAACTTCCTACAAAAGGTTTTGCTGTAGAAGATGCAGGATACCAAGCACCGGCGGAAAAAGGATCTGAAGTGAGTGTAATTGTAGATGTCAATTCTGAAAGACTTCAACTATTGGAGCCATTTGCTCCTTGGGAAGGTACCGATTTGACTGGTTTGAAACTTTTGATCAAAGCTAAAGGAAAGTGTACTACTGATCACATTTCTATGGCTGGTCCTTGGTTGAGATTTAGAGGTCACTTGGATAATATTTCCAACAATATGTTGATTGGTGCTGTAAACTACTTCAACGAAGAGACTAACAAAGTTAAAAACCAA
Source organism: Belliella alkalica (assembly GCF_022549785.1). Lineage (GTDB taxonomy): Bacteria > Bacteroidota > Bacteroidia > Cytophagales > Cyclobacteriaceae > Belliella > Belliella alkalica. The sequence continues at coordinate 18,140 of NZ_JAKZGO010000027.1, read as the reverse complement.
CTTAACGGCGAATATGGTGAAGTACCTTATGTACAGAGACAATACAAGCAATTTGGTGTAGGTTCGATCGTAGTCGGAGACGAAAATTATGGTGAAGGTTCTTCAAGAGAGCATGCTGCTATGGAACCAAGGTTCCTAGGTGTGAGAGCGATTTTGGTGAAGTCATTTGCACGAATTCACGAAACCAACTTAAAAAAACAAGGAATGTTGGCTTTGACTTTTGCAAATCCAGCTGATTATGATTTGATTCAAGAAGATGATAACATTGATATCGTAGGTTTGGATTCTTTTGCGCCAGGATTACCATTGACGGTGGTCTTGAACCACGCTGATGGAAGCAAGGATGAAATCAAAGTGAACCATACTTACAATGCAGGTCAAATTGGTTGGTTTAAGGCAGGTTCTGCTTTGAACTTAATCAAAGGAGAAGCGTAAGATTCAATAGTTTTATATATTAGTAAAAAAGCTGTGGGTGACCACAGCTTTTTTATTTGCTTATTCGCTTTAAATTTGAAGAAAATTACAGCTATGGAAAAATACATTCTGGATAGAAAGGTTTATATTTTTATGTTATTTATTTTCACTGTTTTTAGTGGGAGTAAGCTTTTTTCTCAGACAGTTGAATCTGATGAGAGAGCACTATTGAATGTCGATGAAGGGATTAAGTTTTCCAAAGATTCTTTGTTTCAAATGAACCTTAGGTTTAGAATGCAAAATCGTGCAGGTTTCAATTCAATTTATAATGGTGATAACTTAGGTGTCGAACAATTTGAAATGAGAGTGAGGAGGTTGAGGTTAAGATTAGATGGCTATGTGCTTAGTCCAAAATTTCAATATTACATCCAATTAGCATTTTCTAAAGCCGATCTAGATTTAGAAACTGGAGATATTGCACAGCCAGTTAGAGATGCTATACTGTATTATACAATAAACAAAAACTTTTATTTAGGTTTCGGCCAGTCAAAATTGCCGGGAAATAGAGAAAGGGTCATTAGTTCAGGGAACTTACAATTTGCTGATAGGTCAATTGCAAATAGCCTTTTTACCCTTGATCGAGACTTCGGTTTGTTTGGGTATTATACTTTGAGGACGAAGTCAGAGGCGATTTTTCTTTTGAAAGGTGCGATTTCCTCTGGTGATGGAAGAAATGCTTCAGCGATAAACAATGGTCTTTCTTATACAGGAAGAGTGGAAGTTTTACCTTTTGGGGTTTTTAGCAATAGTGGAGATTATTCAGAGGGGGATTTGGAGTTCGAACCTCGTCCTAAGTTATCAATAGGTATGACGCTTTCTGAAAATCAAAAAGCTGTTAGAACAGGAGGGCAGCTTGGTGCTGATCTTTTTCAGGCAAGAACACTCAATAGTATAATAGTCGATGCAATGTTTAAATATAAAGGTTGGGGATTGATGTCTGAGTACATGAGTAGATCTACAAATGATCCCATTACAACAAATGAATTAGGAGATGTGCGATTTGTCATTGTAGGAAAGGGAATGAACACACATGTAAGCAGGATGGTAGGACCAAAATCAGAATTGGCGTTAAGGTATGCTTTTGTAGTACCAGATGCTTCAATCGATACATATTTGGATAGGGTGGACGAATCGTTGATTGGCTTTACACATTACTTAAATGGGCATAGGATAAAAGTACAAGCAAACATTGGTTACAGATGGTTGGAAGGTTTGTACCAAATCGAAAATTCAGGGAATTCTTGGACAGGTATGTTTCAGGTTGAATTTGGGATCTAAAATTTATTTGACCTTAATGATTTTTAACGTCAAAAATATTGTTGTGAAAAACAAATTATTGTATGTTTACGCATCAGAAAATTTTAAATGCTGTTTTTCACCCAGATAGGCATCCAAATTTCCTCTGATTTGCATTTATGAAGGAAAGGGGATTAAATAATACATTCAAGAAAATCGTTTATGAATCTTCCGAGATGGTTTTTCTCGTGAATGATACTTATCCTTATAATATTTTTTACTCTAATGTTCAATTTGATACACTTATTGGAAGTAGATTGCCAGAGATGAATCTTATTGAGCTTGGTTTGGATATCAATTCTTATATTTTTAAGGAAGAATTAATAATAAAATTTAAAGAAAAAGAATACTCTTTTCAATTGGAGCTGCCTCAAGAAAATGGATCTAACTATTTTCTGTTTTACAAAGGAAAGGAAATTGCAGATAGTATTTTACCACCTAAAGAGGATTTTAAGCATTTTTTTCGCAGTAGTTTAGATCTTTTTGCTATTGGTGAAGAGAATTTTTTAACTTGGACTAGTGATTCTTTTAATAAAATACTCGGGTATGAACCTGCAGAATTGATAAATACTGAATTGTGTAGATTTTTTTATAAAGATGATTTAGAAATAGCTAGGGATTTTCTGAAAAATGTTAAACAGGGGCTAGATGTAACTCAGTTTACAGTAAGAATTTTGGCTAAGGATGGTCTATACAAATCTATAAATTGGTATGTAAAGTTCAATGAAGGTAAATTTTATGCCACAGGTAGAGATGTCTCGGAGACGCAGTTTGAGGTTTTGCAGCAAGATAAGCAGATTGAACTCTATCGTCTAGGTGAACAAGTTGCGAAAATTGGTGTTTGGGAAATTAATTTATCGATAAATTCAGTTTATTGGAGTGATGAAGTGTATGCTATCCATGATGTATATGATATTTCAAAAACAGTCAATATAAATTCAGCACTTGAATTTTATCATCCTGTATTTAGACCCATAGTTCAAAAGTCCCTAGAGAATTGTATAAAGTTTGGAAACGATTTTGATCATACAGTCAAGATAAAAACCAATAAAGGAATAGAAAAGTGGGTTAGAGTCCTTGGAAAGGCTTCAATTCAAGATAGTAAAGTTGTTCGTGTGTTTGGAACATTCCAAGATGTTTCTCAAGAAAAACAGCTTGTTGAAGAATTAAGCTTGTTTAAGGAGCTTTTTGATTTATCTCCAGAGTCTATAATGATTGTAGATTTAAATGGTAGCATAATATACTCCAATCAAGAAGCCAATAAACGACTCGGTATTTTTGACGGAAATATATCTCGACCAAAAATCAGCTTGTATGATCAAAAATTTCAATATTCAGAAAGCTGGAGCCTACATGTCAAACAACTTGAAAAAGAGAAAAATCTAAGGTATAAAAGTGAACTTATACATAGAAATGGAAAAAAAATCCCTTTAGAGGTAAGCTGTAATTTAATAGAAGTACAAGGTGAGCTATACATCATTTCATTCTCAAGAGATATTTCAGAAAGGATCCAGCTTGAAAAATCACTTCAAGATTCTTCTGAATTTCTACTCCATTTGACAGAACAAGTACCTGGAGCGCTTTACCAATTTGTATTAGATAGGGATGGAGTTATGAAATTTTCATACTTAAGTCCTGGTATCAAATCAATTTTTGATTTGGGACAAAAGGAAATCAGTGGTATGGATGATATTGGACTCATTATCTCTAAAATTCACCCAGAAGATATTGCAAAGGTATTGATGTCATCAGTTTCATCTGCCAAGAAGTTGACACCTTGGTCCTGTCAGTTTAGGGTAAAGGAAGTCGAAGGAAAAGGATATAATTGGGTGTTGGGAGCTGCAAAACCCGAAAAAATAAATACAGGTGACGTAGTTTGGTATGGGTATTTATCAGATATCACAGAACAAAAAGAATTTGAAGATTCACTTAAGGCCGCAAGAGAAGCAGCAGAAAAAGCGAGTAAGATCAAATCGGAATTTTTATCAATGATAAGCCATGAGTTGAGAACGCCACTCAATGCTATATCAGGATCTGTGTATACTTTGTTGCAAGATGAACATTCCTTGCCACAGAAAGCGGCCTTAAATACCATAAATTTTGCTGTAGACAATCTGATAATCATGATCAATGATCTATTAGATTTTCAGAAAATTGAAGCAGGCAAATTGAATATGGAATTGAATCCTATCAATATTGTTGAAGTGATACGTCAGGTGGTGAACGGACTTGAGTTTCACGCAAGAGATAGTGAGAATACTTTGAATTTATATATAGATAGTTCAATCAATTTTGAAGTCATAGGAGACAAGGTTAGGCTTGCTCAGGTTTTAAATAATTTGATTACTAATGCGCTAAAATTTACAAAAAATGGCACTGTTGATGTATCCGTAAAACTAAATTCCGTGATTGGAAATACCGCTAAGATATATTTTGAAGTAAAAGATACTGGTATAGGCATTGCTAAAGAGAATTTAGATAAAATCTTTGAAGATTTTGATCAATTACATCACTCATTTAGTAAAAAATATGGCGGGACTGGTCTTGGTCTCTCAATTACGAGGAAGTTACTCAAAAGAATGAATAGTGATATTCATGTAGAATCCGAGGTTGGTGTCGGTACTTGTTTTTATTTTGAAATTGATTTTGAAAAGATTTTTATAGAGAATGGTCAAAATTTGGGGTATGTGCAAAAGGAAACTGTCGATTTCTCTTCTTTAAGAATTCTAATGGCTGAAGATAATGATGTAAATGCACTCGTTTTAGGAAAAATAATCAAGAGGTGGGGCTTCCAATGTGAGCGGGTAACGAATGGTAAAGAAGCTTATGAATATGTAAAGGAAGGTGATTTCAATTTAGTCTTAATGGATATTCAAATGCCAATAATGGATGGTTTTGAAGCTACGCAAAAGATCAAATTAGTGTCAGATATCCCTGTAATTGCATTGACAGCAGCAGCAAAGTTGGAAGTCATAGAAGATATAACAAAAAGTGGATTTGATGGATTTGTTTCAAAGCCAATCGATGCTACAGAATTATTGAAAAAAATAAAAGAAGTTTTGATGATTGAGTCATGATTTAAAGTTCTTTGGAAAGTCTAAAGTATTCATTTGCCAAAGGCATTTCAGGTTCATTTTTTAAAGCGTCATCTAAGTATTTTAAAGCCAGACTTTTTTCACCTTTGAAATAATAATAAATCCCTTTATTTCTCCATGCAAATGCATTTTTAGGATTTTGTTTAAGGCTAAAGTTTATATCATCTAAGCCATTTTCCAAATCATCTACAAATAATCGATATAGACCTCTATTGTTATAAAAATATGACTCTTTGGAATTTAGCTGTATGGCTTTCTCTACCCACTCTAAAGCTTCTTGATACATTTTTTTCTCAAACGAAATCATCGATCTAAGATTGTAGATGTTTGATTCCTTCGGATTGTTTGATTCTGCTTTTTCAAGTAATGAAATAGCTTCGACCAATTCATTTTGATAATAATGGATTGTTGCTTTGTTTACCAATAGGTCATTGTTAGTTGGATTCAACTCGATTCCCTTTTCAAAAGCTGCTAAGGCTGAAGAATGGTCTTTGAGCTGTTCATGAACTAGGCCAAGTAAAAAGTATGATTTCCAACTGTTGGGGTTATTGTTTTCTAACTTTTTAGCATCATCCAGCGCTTTGTAATATTCGCCATTATCCAAGTAGGCAATTCCTCTTTGAAAATACACCAATGTGTCGATTTCTGATCCATTGGTCAAAATCTGGGAATAATCCCTTATAGCAAGGTCAAAATTATTTTGCTTTTCATAGACTATGGCACGATTGAGTAAGGCATCATTAAATTCAGAATCAATCTTCAGGGCTTCAGAATAATATTCCAAAGCCCCTTGAAGATCATTTTCTTTTAGTTTTTCATTTCCTTTCAATAAAAAACGACCTTTTCGGTCTTCCTGTGAATCACATCCGGAAACTACGATTAGCAATACTAAAACATTTAAAATAGGGCTAATCAGACTTTTTATTTTCATCATATGATTTTTCTTCTCCAAATAGTAAGGCATAAGGTTTTGTAGCTTCACTTAATTCAAATATTTTTCTCAAAACAGCTAAAGTTGGAATGATAAGTATCATACCTATTACACCCCAAATTGATGCTCCTACTAGTAACCCAATGAAAGTAACAAATGCATTAAGATTTACATTACTACCAACAATCTTTGGAGTCAAAAAGTTACTTTCTATGATTTGGATTATTTGGAAAGCTACTACTACAGCAACAGGGTAAAACAAACTATCCTTTGTAAGGAAAGCGAATATGGTAGGGAGAACTGCTCCCAATAATGGCCCCAGATATGGAATAATATTCAGTATTGCCGCAAAAATTGCAAAAAATACTGCATGTTTGATTCCTAAACCCAAAAGCACACCAACATTCATTACAGCCAGTATTGCCATTACCTTTAGAATCCCGATAATGTAATTTTGAACAACCTTTCTAAGGTCTCTTATTTCATTTTTTATATGAGTCTTATCTTCTTCCTTGAATAGTTGCACAATGAAATCTGTCAAGTGATCTCTATACACCAAAAAGAAGAATATAAAAACTGGTAAAAGAATTATCCCTGAAAGGGAACCTAATGTATTAAGGATAAACTCTGCCAAACTGGAACTGTTGGATTGAAGCAGCTCTACAAAATATTCTTGGTCGATTCCATTTCCTATACCTGACTCAATTTGAAATTTATCGTAAATCCAAGAATCAATATCACTGAGATATTTGTTCAACCTGTCACCTACATTTTCTAAATCCTTAGTAAAGCTCGCAACCTGCATTATCACAAAAGTTAGAAAGCCTAGCAATATCAACAATGCGGATACCAAAGAAATAATGGCGCTTATCATTCTCGATATTTTTCTCTCCTCAAGCCAATTCCCAACTGGTGTCAACAAAATCGCGATAAAGCCTGCCAGAAACAGGGGAACCAAAAGACTCTTACCTACGATGAGAATGTATACAATGATGATTATCAACATCAAAACTAGCAAAGCTTTGATGTAAGAAGGAAGTATTAACTTTTTCTCGTTCATAATTTAAAAGTTGGCTTAGGTAATTTCTTTAAAATAAACTCCAATATTGAAATTATTGACGAGTTTTCAATAAAATAAGCCCTATTTTTGAGTTTCAATCATAGTATATTTCAGTGAACAAGGAAAAATCAAAGTGGATAATCATTTCTTTTGTAGTGAGCATCATCTTGCTGATGGTTAAATTTTACTCTTACTACATTACAAATTCCACTGCGATATTGACAGATGCTTTGGAAAGTATAGTCAATGTAGTCACTGCAAGTTTTGCTTCTTACAGTATATATCTGAGCTCTTTACCTAAAGATGATAACCATCCATATGGCCATGGTAAGATTGAATTTTTTAGTGCAGGTATAGAAGGGACTTTGATAATTTTGGCTGGTTTGTTTATTATTTATCAAGCCATTTATAATTTTTTCTTTCCTCAGGAATTGGAGATGCTTCTAGAAGGTATAGCATTGATTGGTTTTTCAGGATTGGTCAACGGCTTTTTGGGTTTGAAACTCAAGAAGGAAGGAAGTAGGCTAAATAGCCTAACCCTTGTGGCTAACGGTAAACACTTGATAACAGATACTGTGTCTAGCTTTGTTTTGGTGGTAGGTGTTGGAATTATTTATTTTACTGGTTTAAACGTGCTGGATTCTGTATTCTCGGTCTTGTTTTCTTTCTATATCATTTATTCAGGGTATTTCTTGGTCAGAAAATCTGTTGCGGGACTTATGGACGAAGCTAATCCTGAGGCTGTGATGGACACTGTTACTGTTTTGAATAAGGAAAGAAAGGATTCGTGGATTGATATACATAATATGAGAGTTCAGCAATATGGAGCTGATAGGCATATAGATTTACACTTGACTTTGCCTTACTACTATAACCTAAGAGAAGTTCATGAAGAGGTGGAAAAAGTCGAATCTGCTCTTGAAAATGATTTTAAGGGAGTAGTGGAAGTTTTTGTCCACTCTGATCCATGTATTCCTGATAAGTGCTGTCATTATTGCCTAGTTAAAAATTGCCCTGTCAGGAAATTTGAAAACAAAACAAGAATAGTATGGACTGCAGGAAATATGTCCAAAAATCAAAAGCATTATCACGATCTGGCTGAGGATAAAATTTCTTGACCTTATTCTAAATAGTTTGATTATCTATAGAAAAAGAAACGACTTTGAACGCTAAAATTTTTGTCGTTTACGAAAAAACCTAGCTTTTATTGTATAGTTTCGGAGAAATTATCGAAATTTTAATGGAAATTGTTGAAATTCAGCATATAATAATGTATATTCAACAAAAAAACGATCATGAACGAGGATAGACAATTTCGAGTATTATTGGCGATTTCGTCAATAGTATGGTTAGCCTTGGTAGGATTTATAATAGTAATGTAAGTCAATGGCTATAATGCATAGTGGTCTGTAATAAACAGTATTTTTTAGTGTTTTAAAAAAAAAGAGGATGCATGAACCGCGCATCCTCTTTTTTTACAATAATCCTGCTCTCTTTAGCAAAGCTTCTGGCTTTGGATCTCTTCCTCTGAATCTCTTATACAGAATTGACGGATGCACTTTTCCGCCTGATTCCAAAATATTCTCCCTAAATGAATTTGCAGTTACCGTATCAAAAACCCCATTTTCTTTAAATAATTCAAAAGCATCAGCATCCAAAACTTCAGCCCATTTGTAGCTATAATATCCAGCAGCATATCCACCTTGGAAAATATGTGAAAATGAAGTGCTCATCAATGTATCAGACACTTCAGGGAGCAAAGAAGTTTCTTTCATTTGCTCTTTTTCGAATGCAACGATATCTGAAATCAAAACTGGGTCTGTACTATGATAGGCCATGTCCAATAATGCCAGACTTATTTGTCTTACAGTTTGATAACCTTGTTGGAAATTTGAAGCATTTTTAATTTTTTCAATCAATTCAGAAGGTATGGTTTCACTAGTTTCATAATGTTTGGCAAAAAGATCTAGACATTCTTTTTCAAAACACCAATTCTCGAAAATTTGCGAAGGTAATTCTACAAAATCCCAAAACACACTCGTACCTGTCAGTGACTCGTATGTACCTTTAGCGAGCATTCCATGAAGTGCATGACCGAATTCATGAAAGAGTGTTGTTACTTCATTGAAAGTCAAAAGTGATGGTTTTGTCCTAGTGGGCTTTGTAAAATTGCAGACTATGGATACGTGAGGTCTTTGATCTTTCCCTTCAATCAATTTTTGACCTCGGTAACTTGTCATCCATGCACCATTTCTTTTTCCCGGCCTTGGAAAGAAATCAGCATAAAAGATAGCTACGTGATTATCTTCTTTGTCAGTAACTTCATAAGCTATCACATCTGAATGATATACTTCAATCTCTTTATTGGCTTTGAATCTTAAACCAAAAAGTTTTTCAGCTGTTTGGAAGACACCATCAATAGTATTCTCAAGCTTAAAATATGGACGAAGAAGTTCGTCATCTACTTCAAACTTCTCTTTTTTCAGTTTTTCGGAATAGTACGTAAAGTCCCATTTTTCAAGCTGATCAATGCCATCTAGTTTTTTTGCAAATTCTTCAAGTTCCTGTACTTCTTCCTGTGCCTTAGGTTTGGCTTTTTCAAGTAGGTTTTTGAGAAAATCTAAAACAGCAGAGCCACTTTTTGCCATTCTTTCTTCCAATACAAAATCTGAATAAGAATTGTATCCCAAAAGTTTCGCTCGCTTTGCTTTTAACTCTAACATTTCTTTGATGAATTGTTTGTTGTCCAAGTCATCACCTTTGGAAGCTTTTGTGTTGTAAGCCAGAAACAATTCCTTTCTCAACTCCCGATCATCGGCATAAGTCATAAATGGAAAATAGCTTGGGAAATCCAAAGTAAAAGCCCATTTGCCCTTATATCCTTTTTCCTCTGCTGTTTGTGAAGCTCCTTCTTTGATAGATTCGGGAAGTCCTGATAGTTTTGATTCATCTTCTACGAGAAGTTGATATTTGTTTGTTTCTGCCAAAACATTTTCGCCAAACTTTAGACTGAGTTGTGAAAGATTTTTATCAATTTCTCTTAACTGGATTTTTTGCTCTTCATTTAACTTCGCACCATTCCTAACGAAAGATTTGTATGTTTTTTCAAGAAGTGTTTGCTGTTCTTCATTCAGTTGAAGTTGATCTTTTTGATCATAAACTTGTTGAATCTTTTCAAACAATATTTCATCCAACAATACATCATTGCTATGTGAAGTGAGCAAAGGAGATATTTCTCTTGCCAAAGCTTGTATTTGTTCATTTGTTTCAGCGGCATTTAGATTATAGAATATTCCTGAAATAATATTCAATCTGTCACCTGCATGATCTAATGCAACAATTGTATTATCAAAATTATTTTTTTCATTGCTTTTGATAGCTTCTATATCCGACTTTGCCTGGTCAATGCCTTCTTTTATAGCTGGTAAAAAATGTTCTGTTTTGATGTTTTCAAAAGGTGCTGTCTCAAAAGGAGTTTTGAATTTTTCCAATAGTGGATTCATATTCATTTTTTAATTTGGTAATGCTACTGTTAATGATTCTAAAGAAACAAAGTTAAAAATCAATCTTTTGGTTCATTTTATTTATACACTAAAATGTAAAAGAATAACCACAGGAACAGAATCAAAACATAACCTACAAATACAATCATACTTGATTCCTTCAGACTTCTTTTGCTAAAAGTGTGAACTCCAAGTGTCAACAACCCCCAATAAACGATTTCAAACAAGTTGATAGTTTGAAGAGGGTAGAAGTATTTCCTATGAATTTCGGAAGTATCCAAAATACTCATAAGGGATAAAGGGTAATAATCTTTGATTTCTTGAAAAGTCAAATTGTCTGCTGGATTCAGAAAAATAAACAATTTGATCAATTCAGGAAAAACAAAAATGATTTCTGCCACCAAAGTAAATTTCCAAAGATCCCTATATGAAATTTTGTATCCAAGGACAAAAGCACCTGTCCAAAGAATAAATGCTGTCAGTGTAAATTTCCAAAGAAGGGCAAAAGGAGTCCAGACGTAATGCAGCGCATTGAAAATGTGAAAAAAAGTAAGAGAACCATCTTGGGATAACTGTTCGTGCCCTGGAATGGCTTCTAGAATTATTTCGTTTGTAATATACCTGATAACAATAAAAATCAAAACAAGGAAGATAAAAAATACTCTTTTATCGAAATTAATTACGTCTTCAATACGTTGTGCAATTTGAGATTTGGGTTTTACCATTCAAGCAGAAATTAAATTTTATCAAATGTAAATTTTTGTTTGGAATACCTGATAGTTTTGCATTAAAATTAACATTAATGATGAAGTTGAAAATATTTGTATTCAGTTTGCTATTACCTTTTTTTATTGGGACCACATTAGCGCAGCAAAATGAAGAGAGGGAATCTTCAAATCCTAATTCAGCTACATCAGAATATTTACTGCTAGACAAAGGGCTTCAGTTTAGAATTACTGAATCGGTTAATAGCCTATATAATTTTGATTTTGAAGTAGCAGAAAGAGGTTTCAAAGTTATCCAATATCAATATCCTGAGCACCCATTGCCATATTTCTTGATGGGATTGAGTACATGGTGGAAAATAGCACCTGATCTCGAAAACAAGCGCTATGATGCCATTTTTATCAAACAAATGGACGTGGCAATAGAAAAAGCAGAAAAGATCTATAAAAAAGATCCAACAAATAAGGAAGCAGCTTTCTTCCTTTCAGGAGCATATGGTTTTCAAGGAAGGCTTTACAGTGAAAGGAGAAGTTGGACCAAAGCCACTTTTGCAGGAAAAAGTGCAATGAAATATCTCAACCTTAGTAAAGGTGATGATGAATTGAATCCAGAGCTGTTGTTGGGGGATGCTTTGTTCAATTACTTTTCTGTGTGGATTCCAGAAAACTACCCGTTATTGAAGCCAGTAGTTGCATTTTTTCCAAAAGGAAATAAATCACTCGGATTACAGCAGTTGGAAGATGTTGCAAAAAATGCATTTTATGCAAGAGTAGAAGCACAGTATTTTTTATTTAGACTGTATGCATCCGAAGAAAAGCAACCATACAAAGCGCTTGAAATTACTGATTACTTAGTGCAAAAATATCCAAACAACCCTTACTTTCATAGATCACATGCAAGACATTTGTATGCTGTAGGAAGGATAAATGAAGCCAATACTGTATCCCACGAAATATTGAAGAGAATTGAGGAAAAATGGACTGGCTATGAGTCCAATAGCGGTAGGTATGCAGCGTTTTATATTGCTCAGTATAATGATCGAATCAATAATAAGCCAGAAGCTAAAAAGTATTATGAGAAGACGTTGTCTTACGGAGAAGAATCAGAAAGCCAAGAAAGTGGATACTACTTATATTCTTTAATTGCCTTGGGTAAAATCGCCAATGAACAAAAAGATAAGAAAAAAGCCAAGCAATATTTTAATCTCGTTAAAAAATATGCTAAGAGAAAGCATCCCGCACACAAGGAAGCTAGAGATTATATTAAAAAGAATAAACTTTAATCAGAAATTAACGTTAAGCATTACTTAAATTCAGGAGATAATTTGAATATCGTCATGATATTTAAGTTTATCAGTTGATTTGTTTCTTCAAATACGATTAAAAAATAACAATATTTTGTAGGAGCGGTCGTTTTTTGTTGAAATAGTCTTTAAAATAAATTCAAATTATATTAACTTTGCGCAACATAAAATTTTGCAAATTCTTCATATTATGGATAACAGCATCAGAATTAAATTCGATAAAATAGATAGAAAGATATTAGAAATCCTTCAAGCAAACGCTAAAATCACAAACGCTCAGCTTTCTAAAGACATAGGGCTATCACCTGCTCCGACTCTAGAAAGAGTAAAAAAACTTGAGCAATCAGGTATTATAAAAAGCTATCACGCAAAGTTAGATCCAGAAAGAATTGGTCTTGGTGTAAGTACTTTTGTTTTGGTAAGCCTTATTGGGCATAACAAAGGTAACATAGATGCATTCATGAAAGAAATCAACGATATTCAAGAAGTTATTGAATGTCATCACATTACTGGTACAGGTGATTTTATATTGAAGATAATTGCTAAAGATATTACAGCTTATCAAAAATTGATGCTAGAGAAAGTAAGTGAGATTAGGGAAGTTGATTCAATGCAGTCAATGGTTATTCTTTCTACATTCAAGGACAGTAAAGTTCTTCCTATTCCGGCTTAAGTTTTTTTGAAAAATCATTCAAAAGGGAGTCTAGAAATAGACTCCCTTTTTTCTTGAACCTATAATTTACTATGAAAAATCCTTGGAAAACAAAAAGCATTAAAACTATCCATGAAAACCCATGGATTAGATTGGAACATCATGAAGTCGTTATTCCATCCGGTAAAGACGGTATATATGGCAAAGTATGTTTCAAAAATAAAGCAATTGGCATCATACCCATAGACAGTGAAGGAAATACATGGCTTGTCGGCCAATTCAGATATACATTGGATGCATATTCTTGGGAAATCCCAATGGGTGGAGGACTGTTAGGTGATGATTATTTGGATAGTGCCAAAAGAGAACTCAAAGAAGAAACAGGTTTTTCAGCTGAAAAATGGACCAAAATCATGACCATTCATACTTCCAATTCTGTGACTGATGAGGAAGGATTTGTATATTTGGCGGAAAATTTGACTCCTGGAGATACTGAGTTTGAAGAAACAGAGCAAATAGAAGTGATGAAATTGCCACTTAAGGAAGCAATTCAAAAAGTGATGGATGGTGAAATAACTGACGCAATTTCTATAGCAGGCCTTCTCAAAGTAGCTAAAATTTTCAATATCTGAAGCTAGAACATAATTTTGAATTTTACCAATGACTAAGTATAATTTTAAAGATCATTTCTCCAAAACATTCATTTTAGCTTATCCAGTAATGTTGAGCCAGTTAGGGCAAGTTTTGGTAGGTGTGGCTGATAGTATGATGGTAGGACGATTGGGAGCTGAGCCTTTAGCTGCTGCATCATTGGCAAATAGTATTTTCTTTGTTTTGTTGATGTTTGGAATAGGGGTGTCTATGGCTATAACACCACTAGTTGCTATGGCTGATGGTAAAAATAAGAGTAGCAGGATAGGAAGACTTTTTAGACATGGGTTTACTATAAATATGGCTACTGGCATGGTCTTGTTTATGGTAATTATATTATTTTCACCGCTACTCAAATACATGAATCAGCCTCAGCAAGTTGTTGAGTTGGCCATTCCTTATTTGGCCATTATTACTCTTTCTATTTTGCCTTTTATGTTTTTCCAGACATTTAAGCAATTTGCCGAAGGTTTATCCCAAACCAAGCAAGCCATGTACATAACCATAGTTTGTAATGGTCTTAATGTCTTTCTAAATTGGGTAATGATTTATGGAAACTTAGGTTTTCCGGCTCTGGGCTTGAATGGTGCTGGATGGGCAACTTTGATTTCAAGAGTATTAATGGCAATCGTTATTGCTTATTATGTATTTAAATCAAAAAGATATAAGATTTTTGATCTTGGTTTTAAGATCAAAAGATTTTCATTTCCTATGGTTTCGAAAATCCTTAGAATTGGAGTTCCGACCGGTTTTCAGTTTATCTTTGAAGTGGGAGCGTTTAGTGCGGCAGCCATTATGATGGGTTGGATAGGTGTTTCGGCATTGGCAGCGCATCAAATAGCAATAAACCTTGCATCAATCAGTTATATGATGGCCTCTGGTCTTTCGGCAGCAGCAATGGTAAGGGTTGGTAATCAGCTTGGTAAAAGAGATATTAAAACGCTTCGCGAAGCAGGTTTTACAGTATTTGGAATGACTGCCATTTTTATGTTATGTGCTGCTGTTTTATTCATTACCATGAGAGAGTTTCTTCCGTCTTTATATATTGATGATGTTACAGTGATCCAAATGAGTGCAAGTTTGTTGGTCATAGCTGGAATATTTCAATTATCAGATGGTATTCAGGTAGTTGGTTTAGGAGCCTTGCGTGGTATGTCTGACGTGAAAGTTCCTACTTTAGTAACATTGGTTGCATATTGGGTGATAGGTTTGCCTTTGGGATATTTCTTTGCTTTCGTACTCGATATGCAAGAGAAAGGGATTTGGTATGGGCTATTGATAGGACTTACAGTTACTGGGTTTATGCTTTTGTATAGATTTCATTCATTGAGTGCAAGATTACTTAAGAAATACTAAAGTGATAAATAGACCTATTTGATATTTAGGATAAGTTATTTTTTAGTTAGTAGATATGCTTTACTATCAGTAGTTATATGTAATGATGTATGAAGTACATTTCAATTAGCAGTGGTTGGATGCTGACTGTTTACGTTATTTCGTTTAGATAAAGGTGATAAACTTTCCTACTTGTGTTTTTGTGCAAATCATATTGTTCTTTTATATGTATCAACTTCCATATCGGTAGCCAAACAAGATGATATGTTTTAAATTAATTGGCGCAATGATAGCTTTTGTACTAATATCGAATGGCGATTATCCATTTGAACCTGTCTATTAATTTAGCTTCTGGTGTTATTGCTGAAATTATATTGTTTTTTTAATCGAAGTAGGGGTTCATGGAATTTTCATTTTTTTATTCTTGCTATTATCTTTAATTTGAGAAAAAAAATAATGATAGCATCACGTCCAGCCAGTTTTTCACGAGTAGTAATTACAGAACTGATGATCCCATCTTACGCTAATTTTGGAGGAAAAATTCATGGTGGAATATTACTTTCCCTTATGGATAAAGTAGCTTATGCTACAGCCTCAAAGCACAGTGGTGCATATTGCGTCACTGTCTCTGTGGATACAGTAGATTTTTTGCAACCTGTGGAAGTAGGGGAATTGGTTTCCTTGATGGCTTCAGTGAATTATGTAGGGAATAGTTCTATGGTGATAGGTATCAAAGTGATATCGGAAAATGTCAAAACAGGTGAGGTAAAGCACACAAACACTTGTTACTTTACCATGGTGGCCAAAAATGATGAAGATAAACCTACGACTGTTCCAGCCTTAATTTTAGAGAATAAGACTGATGTAAGAAGGTTTGTTGAGGCTATTTTTAGAAAAGGCTTCAAGAAAGATTACGAAGCTAATCTTAACAAAATCAAAAAATCTTGGGATAAACAAGAAATTGCAAGCTTGCTTGAAAATGAACGCTGCGTCAACCAATCCAAATAAAGAATGAGAAAAGTTTTAGTGATTTATGTGCTGATTACATTTATTGGACATTTTGCCTTTGCACAGAGCCCGGCAGTCTTGTCAAAAAAAGAACAGGCTGTAGTGATTGATAATTGGCTTGAAGAAAGAGTCCAAAATTTACTTCCCAAGTTAATGGAAAGGGAGGAAGTGGATATGTGGTTGATTATATCAAGAGAATATAATGAAGATCCAGTAATTCGTACTTTTTTGCCATCTACGTGGTTTGCGGCCAGAAGACGAACCATGCTTTTGATTTACAAAGCAGAGGGTAGCGAAAAGGTTGAAGCACTAGCGGTAGCGAGGTATGATGTTGGTAAGTCGTTTAAAAGAGCTTGGGACCCAGATTTGGAGCCAGATCAATGGAAAAAACTTGTAGAATTGATTCAAGAAAGAAATCCGAAGAAATTAGCAATCAATATTGGAAAAGATTATGGACATGCCGATGGACTGAATGTTAGTGAATATAATACACTTTTAGAATATTTAGATGAAAGCACGAAGTCAAAAATTGTATCAGCCCAAAACTTGGCAGTTGCTTGGTTAGAAACAAGAACTCCTTCAGAAATGGCTACTTATAGACAATTACAGACTATTGCAAATAGTATCATAGCTGAGGGACTATCAGAAAAAGTAATCACACCTGGCATCACCACTACAGACGATGTTATTTGGTGGTATAGAGAACGAATCGCAGAAATGAAGTTGGACACTTGGTTTCATCCTACTGTAGATATCCAAAGACCTGACCCCGCCTCACAAGAGCATTTGAGATCCTTCGCCATTAAGCCAGATTCTCAAATTATCATGCCAGGAGATTTATTGCATATAGATTTTGGGATTACATACTTGAGACTGAATACAGATACACAACAGTTGGCATATGTTCTAAAGCCTGGGGAACATTCAGTACCAAAATATCTCAACGACGCTTTGAAAGTTGGCAATAGATTGCAAGATCTCTTAACATCTAATTTTGTAACCGGAAGAACAGGCAATGAAATCTTGAGAAATACGAGGTCAATGATGGAAAAAGAAGGGATTCAAGGAAGTATTTATTCACATCCTATGGGCTATCATGGACATGCTTCTGGACCAACTATTGGTATGTGGGACAATCAATTTGATACACCTGGAGCAGGGGATTATCCATTATATCCAAATACCGCCTATGCCATAGAACTGAATGCTGTTGTATTTGTGAAAGAGTGGAATAAAGAAATAAGAGTGATGTTAGAAGAGGGAGCCTTTTTTGATGGAGAAAGAGTGGTGTATCTTGATGGTAGACAAAAAGAAATTCTTGGGATCCCAAGAGAAAGGAAATATTTGGGAAATTGATATTTTGTCAGAAAGCTAACTTCTGTAAATGCTCGTTCCAATTTCATCTATTTCAATTTTGGAAATTTATCAAGAAAGTTTCTAAACAATAAAAAGGAGTATTGTATCTTATTGATTTAGGATTACTTTATATGTATATCCGCAATGAGGTCAGTAGGAAAATAAAGCAATTCGATCAAGCGTATAATCGTCGACTATTGACTGTCGACAGTTGACAGCATGAATTCTAGGTGTGTACCTAAATGTGGATAGTGGTGCTATTGCGGATATAAATATTACTTTATGTGTATATCCGTTTTCATACCAGTAGAATCTAAAAAACAACCGTTTAATTGATTAATGGCATGATTGCGGATAATCATATTACTTTATATGTATATCCGCTTTCTTATCTGTTTCACCAGAAAAATGACGTGTTTTATGTCCGTTTATTCATCTAAAACTAATTAACCCATTACCCTTGCGCGCTACGCCTAGGAGCACAGGTATGTTGTAAACAGCGGTTGAACTAAACCTCCTTCGTCGGTAGTATTTACATTATCTTCAAGTGGTTGATTTTTTGGTATTTATCGTAAATTTACACCATGTTAAATCATTAATTTATATCATCATGGAAAAAAAAGTTTGCGTCAAAGGATGTATGAAGAGATGTCTTATCGGCATTACTCTCCAAGAAGTATCAAGACATATCTAAGTCTTGTAAGTGTTGTTTCAGGTCACTTCGGAAAGAGTCCCGATTTGATCAGTATT
>NZ_JAKZGO010000026.1 GCF_022549785.1 Belliella alkalica | reverse complement strand
TAGCTTGCCTTTCAAGAATAATAAGCTCTGATTCGTCAAAAGAACTACCTAATGACTTGACAACTTTATTGATTCTTCCCACTTTTTGGATAATCTGTACACTAAAGCTACCGCTGGAATTCTTTTTGCGTCTTACAAACATAAACTAAAAATAGTCCGAGACACCCAAAAATACAAAATCAAACAATCTAAGGCAATGAAATTCAAACACTTAATTTTAAACTAAAATACACCCGCACAAAACAGGAGCAGTTAGGTGGATTGGTTGGATTTAACCCCAATTGACGCTAGGAATTTTACAAAATTCACGAGAAGATGATTGCGGAAATATTCTTTGTACTACGCACTTCAAAGCGGCAATAGCCCTGTAATCTTCGCAGATAATGAATATGTGACCAATCCTATAGCGGCTTAGCACACATATCTTAATTCCTTAGAAATAATATTCTGCTAAAGCCAATAGGCGTGAATTAATATTTATATGGATGGGCTAAAGCACCATCCCAATTCAAAGAGGGTACTTTTTAGCCCCCCTAATTCTCGGCCTCAAAGAAAGAATGGTGTATTTGATTATTGACGATTTAAGATTGACAATTGGTAGGGATATAAGTTATTGTAATGATGAAAAAAGTTATGTTTTTATCGAAAAAAGTTGATTGGGTGAAAGATTATTTCACCAATCCTAAATTATACTTGTATAGTTAAATAAATTACCAACCAAATAAATTAAATTTGTTATGAGGGAGTTAAGTGTTTAAAAAATTGAGATAGTTAGTTGGGTAGTGTAAATTTCCCAGAAATGTATTTTGGATATTGTTTCAGTTTTTACTGGTGTCACTTTAGCTGGTGCTGTAGGTGCTTCCGCTGTGGTGGAACAATTTGCGGAGGTTTTGGTTTGGTTTGATTTCAAATTTGAAAAATAAATAGGATTGATCATTTTTAATATAATATCAATTCTTTTAACACTAAATATTTGAATCATGTATCTATCATTTGTAATTATTTTAAGTCTCTTTCTGAAAACTGAAATAAATGAACAGGTTTCAGTTAGTATTGATATATCAAAGGTTATGAATATGGAGGGTACTGTTGACTTGGTCGATTTAAAAGGAAATCTATTTAAAGAAATTGAATTATCTAATGAGGGTCTATCATTGGGAAATGTTTCTGTTGGAAAAGATGCTGGGGTTTATGCCACTTTAGATAACTTTCATCAAGGATTCAAATTCAACACCTCTTTGTCCAAACTAGAAAGCACTTCTCAGGGAAAATTGATTTTCAAAAGAAAAAGAAAGCCAAAAAATGGTGTTTTGTGGAAAAACAATAATTCGGAAACCATAGCCGCTACAACCAATATTGGAAAAGGGGAAGTGATTATCATCATCGACAAGTTAGATGACGAAGCTTTGTTAGCAATGATCTTAATGGAAAGAATTCATCATGCAAGATCATTGTTGTTAGCCAATACGACTTTCTTTTGAGCTATAAGGATCTTGTTGTTTTGAATTCGAATTGTCAAGTTTATGAACGCAAATTATTTAAAAATACTTATCCCACTATGGTCTCTAGGGATCATAGCTTTTATTATTTTAAGTCCAACTGAATTAAAAATCCTCCCTATGCTAGCTGTTATTTTTATGGCTACTGGAATAAATTATTCATTATTCAAATACCTCAAAGCTTTTCCTTCAGAAAAAAGTAATCTATATTATATGAATCCATTCAATCAATTTGAGAAAACTGTTAAAATAGCAAAGCCTTTAAGATTGGTTTAGTTTTTTTCATGTTTCAGATGATTCTATGGTTAGATATTATAGAGTTTGAATATGAGAGATATGTTTTTTTCTTTGTAGTTATTCCCTTGCTATGCTATATTTTCTTAGCTATTTACTATTATAATAGTAGGCAGAAATCCGAGGATTGAAATTATAAGGTCATATATTTCTATATTTAATTTCCTGTATTCTAACGATAACTCAAATTCCTTTAAGGCAATTTTATTAGAATTCGAATATTTATGTGTAAAAATTTTTATAATTTTATGTATAAAAAAGATTAAGGATGAGAACCAATATAGAGATAGACCAAAAAGTAATTGATGAAATTCTTGAAAAAACAAGTATCAAAACAAAACGTGAGGCAGTCGATTTGGCATTAAAGGAATTTCTCCGAATGATCAAGTTGAAAGAACTGTCTGAACTGGCTGGTAAAGTCAATTGGTCTGGAGATTTAGATGCCATGAGGACTGATTGAAATGGACAATGTATTGATAGATACTAGTGTGTGGATTAATTTTTTTGGAGGAAAAGACCAAAAGATTATCAGTGCCGTTCAGGAATTACTCTATCGAGATAAAGTGGTGATTTGTCCTCCTGTTTACCAAGAGATTTTGCAGGGAATCAAGTATCCCAAGGAATTTTTGGATATGAAGGATAGGTTTGGTGCATTGAAACAATTACATGCAGATCCATTTCAGGCAGCTGAAGGTGCAGCTCAGATATATTCTGTTTTAAGGTCAAAAGGTGTTACCATAAGAAAGAGCAATGATTGTTTGATTGCTTGGTATGCCATGACTTCCGATGCAGTTCTTTTTCATTTGGATAAGGATTTTGTACCAATTTCTGAATTTTTCAAACTCCGATTCTATCAGGTAAATTAAGGTGGTTTGAAATGTATCTATAATGAAAAATATAGCTTTAGCTATTTACCATTCCATTTGGTCTTTCGGACTCATTGTCTACTTTTGGTTGTAAAGGTTTTTTTATACACAGAAGATTTAAAACACTTGATGGTTGTCGAAAATAAGTTGAAGGTTATTGACCCAGTATTTAACATCTTAAATGTAGTTGAATTTTGACTTTATTTATTTCATCCATATAATCATGTATAAAAACAGCTATATTAAATTCATACCAAGGTTAATCGTATGCTCTATAGGCTTATTCCTTTTTTTCTATGACAAAACTTTAGCCAGATATTTTATTTTCCCAACACTCATAATTATGGGATTAATTGAGCTAGCCATGAAAAAAAGACAAAAAAATCAAGGCTGAATTTCATTGAGAAATTCTTTTTAGGATAGTTTCTTGGATTTTAAACCTGGGAAGGGAAATCTCCGAATGATTTTAATTCGATTATTCCTAAATTAACATCCGTGGTTACTGACCAACATGGTGTTAGACTTCTAACAATATCGGGTATTTAAAAAAAAACAATTACGAAAACAGCAAACTTTAAGTCACAAATGCTTTCTTATTCGATGATTATTACTTAAAAATCGGACCAAGTAGAACATTTCTTGATCTTGTCTATAACTATTGAAGAACACATACCAAGTTGTATTCTTATTTCTCTTGAAAGAAGTATAATGCATTCCCTTTCCATACTTTTCGAAATACTCTGGCGCAAGTTTTTTGGATTTATTCGGTAAATCTTTTTCGATTTCGGCAAAAAGATCATCAGCATAACGGTACGCATCTTCGAAAAAGCCGAAGTACTCCTTTTCATAAAGAATTAATGACAACTCTTCAAAGTATGCCCTGATTTCAGGAAGGAAGAGCACTTTCATTTATGATAGATTTTTTTCAAATCCTCCTCTATACCTTTCATTAGTTCACTTTTTGTGATCCCCCTATGAAAATCTTCAGGTAGGCCATTCTCCTCACCCGACTCCCTCAATCCAAGAACTTGCGCAAGCAAGGTGTCTACTAGGTTGTTCAAGCTTCGATTTTCTTTTTTTGCAAGGTACTCAAGCTTTTCTCTGACTGAGTCACTAAGCCTTAGTGATGTTGTTTTTCTTTTAGATGTGTTCATTTGTGTTTATTTGTATTCATTCGAGTTACAAATATACATTTTTTACTTTAATGGATTAAATCTAAGCTCTATAGGCTTATTCCTTTTTTTCTATGACAAAACTTTAGCCAGATATTTTATTTTCCCAACACTCATAATTATGGGATTAATTGAGCTAGCCATGAAAAAAAGACAAAAAAATCAAGGTTGAATTCCCTCCTGCATCAGCTGGAGGTTTAGGACAATGACAAAGGTTGAAGAAAATCACCCCAATTCTGCAAACCAAAATTTCTTCTCTATCTCCTTGCCTTCATCTGTCTTGAAATGATAAGATTTGCTGATAGTCTGTTTTTTGCTGACAGCAATTGGATGCTGAAAAATTGGACCATCATAACAAAAAGTATGGAATTCACCGTTTTCACCACAAGGGTCTATTTTGTATGGTAAGTTTTTAAGAAATTCCAAATTAAAGATACTCCCAACCCATTTTTCTTCTATCAAATCGGCATCTGCCGCACAGATCAACGTTTGAAAGCCAGCTGCAATAAAATCCCTTGCAGTTTGGGCAGTATCTTTCTTCCAAAGTGGAAAAATGGCTTTGAAGTCTCTTTTGGAAAGTTGTTGTTCTCGATAAGCTTTCAGGTCTTCCAGATAAATGTCCCCATAGGCAATGGTCTCTATTCCCTCTGTTTTGAGGGTGTCTAGATAAGAATTGATGGCTGTTTCATATTCCTTGTTATCACCACTAGCAGGATAGTAGATCTTATCAAGATCCATCCCAATAGATTCTGCTTGTTTCTCTATAAGTGATTCTTGGATGCCATGCATGCCCACTCTTCGGCTTTCTTCGCCGAAGGTGGTATGCAATCTGACTACTTCATATCGAGGGTCATTCATCAGTTTCCAGAGGGCAAAAGCACTGTCTTTGCCCCCTGACCAACTCATGGAAATCTTGATTTTTTTCATTTATCTTCTGAATATAAAACCTGATGGTCCTACCCCCGTCGGGATAGTTTTAACTTCAGCCCCACTTTGGTTGATGACTATGGATGTCCCAGATCCTTGGAAACCATTGTTCTCAGAGAGGTAGATGTTTTTATCAAAATTATCAAAACCAATTCCATAAAAACCATTTCCTTCATAAAAGGAGGCGTCAAGGACTTGGCCTGAAGTGATTGATATTTTTGAAACAGCATCATTGTAATCTGGCCAGCCAGTAGAAGTGATGATGTATGCCTCCCCATTTTCTCCCAAAGTTAACTTTGAAGTTGTGTTTGAAATATTTATCTCGGTAGAATTTGTAATACTGTAATCAGTTTTGTTGATTTCATGGAAAAATATACCACTTGAACTCCTTGAGAAAAGTAGTAGTTTGTTATCATGTTCTATGAATCTGACCGGAGTTCCTTCAACGTCAATACTTCTGTTGACAGTATCAATTCCTATTCTCATTACATCAATTTTTCGAGCAGCAGAGCATACAATCAGCAAATCATTATTGATTTTATGAAAATTTTCGGGGCGACTCGATGTCCTTGATTTTTTAAACACGTCACCTCCTGAAAGATTATTCACAATTGCAACATAAGATTTTGGATTTGCAAAAGTAGCATCATAAGGGCCCCAATCTGCAATGTAGATTTTGTTATCAGCTACAATAGCTGACCTAGGAATGTTTAATTCCGGGTCATTGTCATCTACAGTATTGCCACCTACAGAACCTAGGCTTTGAAATGTGTTCTTATTGACAATTTCAACCTTCCCAGTATTTGAAACCAAATAATAATAATCTTCAAATTCAACAACATCCTGTACCAATCCCGCAAAAGGTCTATTGTTGACTTTTTCAAAAATACTCTGTTGAACGTCTCCTGTGTTGAAGTTGTAATGGCTGATATCTCCGTCACGGGAACTGAAGTTCCCTTCATTGATGATCAATAATCCCTTCTCATACTCGCCCAAAGGACGCTCGTCCCTACTGCTGTCACAAGAGTAGATGAACAATGATAGGGCGAACAAATAGCCTAATAGTCTAAAATTTTTCATAGTGTTAAATTAATATTGATTAGATAATTTCTTCCGGGCATAGCTCTTAGCCTGAGAACTTGGTAATCGTTGTTTGTGATGTTATTTACTTGAAAGCCTATAGCGGCATTTACTTTTGGAATGAATTCAAGTTTTTTGCTAAACCCGACATCCAAAAGCCCATAAGGCGCTACAGCCGACATATTGTCGGTGTTGATAAACCTTTCACCGATCCAATGTCCATTGACAAAAGCGGAATTGGATTTATAGCTAAGGAGGAGATTCCCCTGTGCTTTGTGCTTGGGTGTATAGGGAAGTTGGTTTCCTTGTGACCTGTCATTCTCAGATAAGGTGTTGAGGATCGTGGCCAAGGTATAATTGTAACTTCCATTGAATTCAACTTGGATTTGATCAAAGGACTTCGTCACAGTGGCGAAGTATTCTAGTCCTTGATTTCTCACTTCCCTGATATTTTCAGGACTCCAAAAACCTCCTCTTGGTAGCCAAATGATCCAATTGTCCACCCACATACTGTAAAGATTAATTTGGTTGCTTAACCTGAATCCGTTGCTTGTATATTCTTGTTTGAATCCCAGCTCGG
The DNA here is from genome assembly GCF_022549785.1 of Belliella alkalica. Taxonomy (GTDB): domain Bacteria; phylum Bacteroidota; class Bacteroidia; order Cytophagales; family Cyclobacteriaceae; genus Belliella; species Belliella alkalica. The sequence goes on along the minus strand of NZ_JAKZGO010000026.1, from coordinate 41,100 downwards.
CACTGATACTCTCTTCGGATTCGATGTCTGGATTTCCTCCAGGTACCCAGAACCTATCATTCAGGGTTGGAATTTTGAAACTCCTAGATACAGATGCATGGGTGCTCAAACTGTTTTTATCATTTTTGAAAAATGTCCATTCCGAACCAATACTTGGGGTGAATGGAGCAAGATCACCATCGTAGATCATTTGTCTCAAATTCAAAGAAAATGCAATATTGGAAGCTGGAAGATAATTGATGGATTGATAGAGTTCAATTCTATCCTCAGTCGCTTCGTAGCTGCTTAGGTTCCCTCTTACATGATTGAATCTGATTCCAGATTTTGATTTGACTTTGGAGGAAATATTCCAATCCATATCAGTTGATAGCAGGTACTGGGAGGTTTTGTTGCTTCCACCATTGAAATTCAATTCATCTAGTATGACTCCTGTTTTGATGTTCCAGACAGTAGAAGAGGAGAATCTGTTATAGTCAACTACAGCTCTGAAATTTCTGTCTATCTGATGATCCTTGTCATTGGAACCCATGACAGGTTGGATTTGCCTGTCAGTATGATTCCACCAAATAGATGTACTGAGTTGCTGATGCTCGCTGAGATTCCAAGCCAAATCTTGCATAGCACCGAATTGCTCAATTTCAGCATTTTTTTGTCTCTCCTCCGGACTTCCAGCCCTTGCCAGATTGTTGAATTTGAAATTGTTTTTTGAGAAATTCCTATAAACTCGAGATCTGGTAGAGAAGTATTTGTTTGAATACGCATATTCAACTTGCTGATTCCATCTGCCAAAACTCCCAAGCGTACTGAGGATTTTGGTTTGGTGTCCTTTGCTGAATGTATTTTTGTTGTTGAGGTGAATGGCTCCTCCGATGGCATCTGATCCATACAGTGCACCACTGCTACCATAGTGAATGGTAGCTTCGTCAAATCCACCTACTGGCAAGATCGAAAAATCTGCCTGCCCAAGAGAAGGGCTGTTGATAGGAAGACCATTCCAAAAAACAGCATTGTGTCCAGCGGAAGTACCTCTCATTGTCAGGGATGCCAACATTCCTGGACCGTATTGTCTGAGGAACAAACCTGTTCGTTGTTGTAGCAATTCTGCCAAGGCTTGTCCTTGAAAATCCTCTAAATCTCTTGAATTCAAGGATTGTAGTGTTTGCCCAAAACTATATTTCTCTAGTGGGGCAGAATAAACTTCCACCAACTTTAGCTCCACAGTGTCTTGGGGGGACAATAAAGAAGTTTCTACTCCAATCGAAATTGAAGTAGCACATAAGAGACTAAGAAATAGCAATGCCTTTGAAATTAAATAATGAAAACCGATTATTTAATTCAAGTCATTCGTGGAATAAAATTGAGAGAATGGATCATGTTTTGGATTCTGGGAGTCTTCGCTTGCATACCAAGCGAATAAAGGAAACCAGAATCTATGACATTTTCTTTTCATCTCAGCCTTTCACCCGAAAGCTTTGAATTTGATTTGAAGAGGCAGGTCTCCTGGCTTCCTTGAGCTTTCCGGCCTTCTCGTCCCGAAACTTCGGGGCAATGGCAATGGAGGTGGAAAGCTACTATCTCGATAGTTTTCGAGATGAGGTTACAGTTGCGGGGACAGCTTTGGTATTTCACCAAATTCCCTTTTAATCCCGAGAGCCTGAATAAGGATCGGGAACCAATTCTGAGCGCAAACATAAGCAATCCAAACCTAGAATTTCAAATATTCTTTGGAATATTTATTTGATTCTGGAAATTGGCGCGGAATTATGAAGGTCTATTTAAAAAATCAGCTTTTTATTTCAAATTGCTTAAAAACGAATCCCATTTGTATCTTTGGAGCGAATTATCATTCAATCTTCAAAATAAAATGCGACATTTCACCCTTTTTAAATCACATTTAAATCTCTTCATTTCTTTGTTTTTTCTTTTTTCTTGTACAGAAAGAAATAGTAATGGAATTGTGGATGTTGAAGTTTTGGAAAATTCCTACGCTACAGGTTTTCAGGTTCTTAAAGGAGAAGGTTTTTGGGTTTTGGAAGTGACACAGGCATTTCCCGGGGAGCATGAACCATTCAGGTATTTGGTAATGGAGAATGAAAAAGCCTCTATTCCAGAAGGGGATTTTGATGCAGTAGTTACTTTGCCGATCGAAAAGGTTATTTTGACATCGACAACCCAAATCCCACATCTGGATCTTTTGGGTTGCACAGAAAAACTGGCAGGATTTCCCAATTTAAATTTGATTTCTTCAAAAAAAGCTAGGCAGAGAATTGGTGCTGGATTTGTAGAAGATCTTGGTTCAGGTGCACAGTCCAATGTGGAAATGATGATAGATTTGGCTCCTGATTGGGTGATGATTTCTACCTTGGGAGAGGATCTTAAAAATATAGATTTGCTAAAAGCTGCGAAAATCCCTGCTTTGATCAATGGAGAATATGTAGAACAACATCCACTTGGAAGGGCAGAATGGATCAAGTTTACAGGTGTTTTTTTGGGCAAATATGAGGAATCCAAAGCTGTGTTTGAAGAGATCGAAAATGAATATTTGAAGGCATTGGGTTTGGTAGCTAAAATACCTGAGCACACAAAACCATCAGTAATGGCGGGTGTGATGTATAAAGATATTTGGTATGTTCCCGGGAATGATTCCTGGGGAGCACAATTGCTCCAAGCCGCTGGAGGAAAGTATCTTTTCGAAGAGCAATCAGGCACGGGCAGTGCTCAGCTTAATTATGAATATGTTTTGGATAAGGCTCAGGAAGCTGATTTCTGGCTAGGAGCTTCTGATTTCGTTACTCTGGAAGCAATGAAAGGTGCTGATAGAAGATACTCGGATTTTGCTGCATTTCAGAATGGGAATGTTTATTCTTATACTTCCAAAAAAGGCGAGACTGGAGGGATAGAATATTTTGAATTGGGGTATATGAGACCTGATTTGATCCTGAAGGATTTGATCAAAATCCTTCATCCTAGTGTTTTGCCTGAGTATTCTTTATATTTTTACTCAAAACTGAATGAAAAATAAGCCGAATTATTTCCTTCTGTTTTCTGTGGGGATCATAAGCTGCATAGTGGTTTTTATGGTCAACTTGAGCATTGGGTCAGTAAGTATTCCTGTGTCCGAGATCGGTATGAGTTTTTTCGGAAATGAGTTTAGCAGAAAATCTTGGGAAATAATCGTGTTTGACTACAGGATACCAAAAGCATTTACAGCTGTTTTGGCGGGGATCACATTGTCAGTTAGTGGGCTTCAGATGCAGACTTTTTTCAGAAATCCATTGGCTGGACCATTTGTATTGGGGATTAGTTCTGGGGCAGGATTGGGGGTTGCATTATTGGTGATGGCAGGTTCTGCGTTTGGACTTAGCTTCTTCTCAGGAGGATTTGGGTTATGGGCTGTGGTGTTTGCGGCTTCAATTGGAGCTATTTTGGTGCTTCTGTTGATGAGCTTGACAGCCTGGAGGGTCAAGGATAGCATGACATTGCTGATTGTTGGTTTGATGTTTGGCAGCTTGGCTGGCGCAATAGTATCGGTATTGTCATATTTCAGCGACGCCAATCAGTTGAAGGTATATACTGTTTGGTCAATGGGGAGTTTGGGAAGCACCCATTCAGGGCAATTGGAATTATTTTTCTTTGCAAGCATACTTGGGATCATCCCCGTTCTTATATTCATAAAATCATATAATGCCATGTTACTCGGTGAAGCTTATGCAAAAAGTATGGGTGTCAATATCCATCGTTTAAGGTGGGCGATGATCATCAGTACGGGAATATTGGCAGGTTCGGCAACAGCATTTTGTGGGCCGATTGCCTTTATTGGGATAGCGGTACCGCATATGGCTCGGTTGATTTTCAAAACTGGAGACCATCGCATTCTTTTTCCTGCATCGGCATTGATGGGAGCGATAGTTTTGCTGATGTGTGATGCAATCAGCCAAATCCCTGGTTCTGCCCAGACACTTCCCATCAACGCAGTGACATCTTTGGTAGGTGCACCAATGGTGATTTGGTTGATTTTAAAAAGAAATTTCAGCAAAGAATTTTAATAGAAAGGTTTTGGGAGATAGGAAAATCATATTGAAATCAAACGGTCTGAATCTTGGGTACAAGAAGCAGGGTGAAAGCATAATCATTGCAGAAGATATAGATTTTGAGCTGAAAAAAGGAGCGTTGACTTGTCTCCTTGGACCAAATGGTGTAGGGAAATCAACATTGATAAAGACGATTATGGGGCAGTTGCCTGCACTGCAAGGATCTGTGATTTTGGACGATAGTCCTCTTGGAGATTATTCCCTAAAAGAGTTGTCAAAAAGAATAGCCGTTGTCCTAACAGATAAAGTGAGTTTGGGCAATGTGACAGTATATCAACTTGTTTCACTTGGGAGAATTCCGCATACTACCTGGCTGGGAAGTATGTCAAGTATGGACCATACGAAAGTTGAGAAAGCAATAGAGGTTACCCATATTAGCTATTTGAAGGACAAAGTGTTGAGCGAGTTGAGTGATGGGCAGCTTCAAAAAGTTATGATCGCACGTGCTTTGGCGCAGGATGGTGAGATCTTGATTTTGGACGAGCCTACAGCACATTTGGACTTGATCAATAGATTTGAGATAATGCATCTATTGAGAAAGATTGCAAAGGAAGAGAATAAGGCGGTATTGGTAGTGACTCATGATTTGGAGATTGCTATAGATACAGCAGATGAGTTTTGGTTGATGCAATGTGGTTTGCCTTTGGAGTGTGCCGCTCCAGAGGATTTGATTGTAAGTGGAAAAATAAACTTACTACTCCCGAGTGGAACCCTGAAATTCAATCCAATAACGGGAAAAATTCAAGATTCAACTCCCTATGATTATCCTATAATTCAAGGAGATGTAAAATTGACCAATTGGTTGAAATTGATCATCAGAAAAAACTCCTTAGTCTTCGATGAAGATTTGCAAGTGATTTCTATTTTAGAAAATCCATTTTTGATTAAGGTAAAGGGGGAGAAAAAAGAACAGAACTACAATTCCTTCAAGGCCTTTCTTGAAGATCTCTCTTAATTCAAGTATGTACATAGTACAATGAATGAAGTACCATGTACAAAGAATGCTATCTACCCACTTTCGTGCGTCAGCCAACCTTCCAACCTTCCAACCTTTCAATCCCCCCAATCCCCCAATCTTCCAATCTTCCAATCTTCCAATCTTAAAATCCCCCAACCCCCCCCAATCTTCCAATCTTCCAATCTTAAACCCCCCCAATCCCCAACCTCCTCTCAGTAAAAGGCATCCTCAAATTGCCTAAAATTGATGTTTCCATTTTTGTCCTGATAAACACCTACGATATCAAATCGGATGTCTTTTTGCCAATCTTTCTCGTGGATGTAATGGTCAGCAGCTTTGATGATCAATCTTCTCTTGGTATAATCAACAAATTCTTCAGCATAGCCAAAACCTGTCCCACTTCTGAACTTCACTTCGACAAAAACCAATAAACCTTTGTGTTCAAAAATCAAGTCAATTTCTGCGTGGCTATGTCTGTAATTTGCTTCTCTAAAAGTATATCCTTTTCCAGATAACCAATCTTTTACAAGCTCTTCAGCCCGCTTTCCTTTTTCATTATGCTCTGCCATAATAATATTTGTTTAATTTTGAAAAATCATTTTAAAAATTCCCGAAACTGCCAATAGTTTGTCAGAACTGAATAGAGACAAATGGCGTTTGTCAAAGAAATAGCTGTAAATCGTGAATCAAATTATAAATAAAAAAGTAAAATTTCTAGACCTTGGTCTAAAGGATTATAAAGAAACTTGGGATTTTCAAGAAGAAATTTTTGCAAAAACCGTGGCTTTGAAAATTGAGAACAGAAAATTGGGTGATGTTGGACAGCAAATGACAGAAAATCACCTCTTTTTTGTAGAGCATCCACATGTCTATACTTTGGGAAAGAGCGGTGAGCTATCACACCTTCTTCTAGATGAAAAGGGTTTGGTAGAAAAAGGAGCTACATTCTACAAAATCAATCGTGGAGGAGATATAACCTACCATGGACCGGGACAATTGGTCGGATATCCGATTTTGGATTTGGATAATTTTTTTACTGATATTCATAAGTATTTGAGGTTTCTTGAAGAGGCGGTGATCCTTACCTTGGCGGAATATGGGATTGAGGCAGGGCGAATTGATGGCTTGACAGGTGTGTGGTTAGATCATGTAGAACAGCAGAACCCGAGAAAAATTTGTGCACTTGGAGTGAAGTCCAGTAGATGGGTAACCATGCATGGTTTTGCATTCAATGTAAATGCTGATTTGGATTATTTCCGAAATATCGTTCCTTGTGGAATAGCTGATAAGGCAGTTACATCCATGCATTTGGAACTCGGAAAGAAAGTCGATGAAAAGGAAGTCAAGGAAAAGTTGAAAGGACATATCGCTTCATTGTTTGAAATGGAGCTTATTGGTTAGTTTGGTAATTTATTTTATAGAAAATGAAAAAGGATATTGATTTTCATCCAGTCACAGGGGTGAAATTAGCCATTGCAAAAGAAGAAGTAAATGGACAAACTGAATGGTCAGTTTATATCATCAATTTGAACTTGATAGAATTGAATACTGTCATGATCACTTCCAAAGGTTACGGAATAATTGATGGAGAAAAAAAGAAAACCTCGACTTTGCGTCACATGATTCAAGAACTAGGATCAGAGTCAGTAGCGAAAATAGAACCTATCGACCCAGCAGTGTTTGTATTGAACAATGAGTTTTGGGTTAGTTATTATATTTTAGATCAGATTTTCGACAAAAAGTTTATATTTACAGAAGGCAGCATGGATCCTTCGAATATCCGCATGATTCCTGAGCTTGGTCTCGAAGGTGTATTGCATAGATGATATGAACATGAATAATTTTTTGAGTGACTTGAGTGATATCCTGTTTTTGGATATAGAAACAGCTTCTTCTGAACCTTCTTTTGATGCACTACCTGAGAGAATTCAAGAAGAATGGATCAAAAAGGAAAAGATCATCAAAAAATCAGATGAAGAAATCGAATCTGGGAGTCTATTTTTTGAGAAGGCAGGAATATACGCTGAGTTCGGAAAGGTCATTTGCGTAGGTGTAGGATATTTCAAATTTGATAAGGAAACTGAAGGGCTGAGCTTCAGGACAAAAAGTTTTGCGTCGGACTCCGAATATGATGCTTTATTTGAATTTTCTGAGTTGTTGCGAAAAAAGCAATGGATTCTTTGCGCACATAATGGAAAGGAATTTGATTTTCCTTACCTCTCCAGAAGGATTTTGATTAATAGAATTCCATTGCCTGAACCACTTCAGATGGCCGGCAAAAAGCCTTGGGAAATTCGTCATTTGGATACTTTGGAATTGTGGAAGTTCGGTGATTATAAGCATTACACACGTTTGGAGCTTTTGGCAGCTGTTTTTGATATTCCCACTTCCAAAGAAGGGATTGATGGTTCCCAAGTGAATGATGCTTATTACAACCAAAATGACCTCCAAGCTATTCGTGAATATTGTCTCAGAGATGTCTTGGTGACAGCACAGATTTATTTGGCTTTCCAAGGTTTACCACCTGAAATTGAGTTTGAAATTATCAATTTGGATCTTGAGCAGGAGTGATTTGATATTCATTTTTTACCATTCTATCCGCAAAAAAGATCCATGTTATTTCAAAATTGTGTTCATGTTATTTCAAAATTCATTTCGTGTTATTTCAAAATTTAATCTTTTAAATCTCGAAGTTTGGAGTCTATTAATGTGATAATTCTCCTTAGGATTTTTTAAGATTGAGGATAGTCAATTTTGTGCCTTACGAGGTGTGAATTCAAAATTGTTATTCTGTAATCGCAAGATTTAAGCTATGTTAATTCAAAATAAATATCATGTAAATTCAAAATTCAGATTGTGTAATTTCAAAATTTAAGTCATGTAATTTCAAAATTAAACTTGTGTTATTTCAAAATAGATGTTAATTTTGAAATAAAAACAATGCTGATTAACAGGAGGATATATGATGCAGTAAAGGCAATGATACCAAAGTATCCCATCATCGCTTTGACTGGTCCAAGGCAGTCGGGCAAGACCACTTTGTTGAAAGATTTGTTTAAAGGGTATCGGTATATTAGTCTTGAGAATCCTGACTATAGAAATTTTGCTGAGAAAGATCCAAATGGTTTTTTGGAAGAATATGATCATCAAGTGATTTTTGATGAAGTTCAAAGAGTGCCAGCACTTTTTTCATACATCCAAACAAAAGTCGATGATCATCCAGACAGGATGGGTTCTTATGTGCTTTCGGGGTCGCAGAATTTTCATTTAATGCAAAATATTACCCAAAGTCTTGCAGGGAGGGTTGCTATTTTCAAACTATTTCCCTTGGATCATTCTGAGCTAAGTTCCGCAGGTTTATTGCAAGATGAGTTTTTGGATAATTTGGTCAAAGGATATTACCCGGCTATCTACCATAGAGACATTCCTACCAAAATATTTTATTCCAATTACATTCAGACTTATATCAATCGGGATGTGAGTGAATTGATTGCGATAAGGGAAATGCGCTTGTTTCAGAATTTCCTATCCCTTTGCGCAGCAAGGGCGGGTCAGTTACTCAACTTAAATGCCTTGGCAAATGAGTGTGGCATCACACAGCCGACAGCTAAAGCATGGCTTTCGGCTTTAGAGCAAAGCTTCATTACGTTTCAGTTGTATCCTTACTATAAGAATTTCAGCAAAAGAACATTGAAAACTCCAAAGCTGTACTTCTATGATACAGGATTGTTATGTCATCTGCTTAAGATTTCATCTGTTGAGAAGCTTTTGATTCATCCAATCAAAGGAGCATTATTCGAAAATATGATGATTGCAGAATATGTAAAGAAAATGCATCATTCCAATAATTTGGAAGATATTTGGTTTTGGAGAGATTCTGGGGGCAATGAAGTTGATTTATTGATTGATGATGGATTGGATTTTAGTGTTTTTGAATTTAAAGCATCAAAAACGATCACCACAGATATGTTTGATGGTTTAAACAAGTTTGAGGAGATTTCAAAAATAGAAAGGATCAAGAAATCATTGGTATATGGAGGTAAAGACAGCCAAAATCGCTCTGCTGGGAAATTAGTTTCTTGGAGGGATTTTCCTGAATGGTAAATCCCTCGTGAGCGATGTTATTAAAATTTTAAATAATCCTAAATGAACCATTTTCACGCATTTTTTTTTATTAACTTTATAGAATTGAAAGAAGAAGAGATGTTTTGAGAATAAAGCAGGAAATTAAGATAAATAATCCCCATTTTTCAGAAGGCAGAATCATCCACTGCCTCGAATGCTATAAGCACCCCCATTTTCATATCAATCAACCAAAAAAGTCTGGAAGTCCTGAATTCCAGAAATCATTATTAACAAATTAAGAAAAATATTAAAAACTCATTTTTATGGGAAGAAAATCAAATAATAGAGCCGGAAAAGGCAAAGCTAAAGGAGGAAAGGTAATGGATGCCGCCCAGTTAGCTAGAAAAGTATTGAACTTTTTGGATAATCATTTTGGAGAGGAATTCAACTCCAAGCAAATTGTAAAGAAGTTAGAAATCAGAGATTCAGTGGTCAAAGGCGGTGTAGAACCTATCCTACATAAGCTAGCTGCTGGAGGATCTATATCAAAATCACCAAGAAATTACTTTTCGTCAAACAAAGAGCCTGAATTTATAGAGGGCGTCGTGGATTTTGTAAACCCTCGGTTTGCTTATATTGTGGCGGATGCCAAGTATAAAGTGGAAGAGGATATCCTGATCAAAGAGGCAGATTTGAAAAACGCACTTGACGGAGACAGAGTCAGAATCATGGTTTACCCTCTAAAGGGAAATACTGGACGCATGGAAGGCAAAGTCCTCGAACTCTTGGAAAGAAGCAGGGATGAATTTGTCGGAAGAGTTGAAATATCTCCAAGATTTGCTTTTGTAGTGCCAGATTTCAAGAAAATGCACCATGATATTTTTGTGCATAAAGGAGACCTTGGAGGAGCAGAGCACAATCAGAAAGTTGTGATCAAATTGACAGAATGGAGAGATGGAGATAAGAATCCCACTGGAAAGGTAACTCGGGTATTAGGAAAAGCAGGAGAACACGAAGTGGAAATCCATTCGATCATGGCGGAATTTGGACTGCCATTCGAGTACCCAGAAGATGTTACTGCAGAAGCGGAAGCAATCTCTGAGGAGATTTCTCAAAAAGAAATCAACAACAGAAAGGATTTTAGAGGGATTACCACCTTTACCATAGATCCAGCAGATGCTAAGGATTTTGATGATGCTATTTCTTATAGAAAATTGGACAATGGAAACTTTGAAATTGGTGTGCATATCGCAGATGTCACGCATTATGTAAAGCCAAAAACAGGGTTGGAAAAAGAAGCTTACGACAGAGCCACTTCCGTGTATTTGGTAGATCGAACAATCCCAATGCTTCCAGAGCGCTTGAGTAATGGTCTCTGTTCCCTTCGTCCAAATGAAGATAAGCTTACATTTTCATGTGTTTTTGAAATGGATGAAAATGCTGATGTTGTCAAACATTGGATAGGAAGAACTGTCATTCATTCCGATAGAAGGTTTGCTTATGAACAAGCGCAAGAGAATATTGACAATCAAGAAGGAGATTTCTTTGAAGAGTTGACTTTTTTGAATGAAATGGCAAAGAAACTTCGAAAAAGAAGATTTGATAAAGGAGCTGTCAATTTTGAAACAGTGGAAGTAAAATTCAAATTGGATGAAAAAGGAACTCCTTTGGGACTGTTTGTCAAAGAAAGGAAGGATATTCACAAGATGATTGAAGAATTTATGCTTTTGGCGAATAGGACAGTGGCAGAATTTATCTTTGACAAAAACAAAGGGGCTGATACTTTTGTATATAGAGTCCATGATCATCCTGATTTGGAGAGATTGGAGACGTTTTCCAACTTTGCAAAGAAATTTGGTCATGAAATCAAAATTGGAGAGGGGAACAGGATTTCCAAAGCATTGAATCAACTCATGGATGAGATCCAAGGAAAACCGGAGCAAAATGTTTTGGAACAGCTTGCGATTCGAAGCATGGCCAAAGCGATCTACACAGTAGAGCCACGCGGTCATTTCGGTTTGGCATTTAAACATTATACTCACTTTACTTCCCCTATCAGGAGATATCCGGACATGATGGTTCACAGGTTGCTTCAGCATTATCTTGATGAAGGGAAGTCTCCTGATGCAGAAGCCTGGGAAGACAAATGTCTCCATTCTTCTGATAGAGAGAAAAGAGCTTCCAATGCAGAGCGAGCTTCTATCAAGTACAAGCAGGTCGAGTTTATGGCACTTGCTGAAGACAAAGATTATGAAGGTATCGTAGTTGGGGTGACTGAATGGGGTGTTTTCGTAGAAATTACTGAAACCAAATGTGAGGGTATGATCAGAGTTCAGGATATGAATGATGATTATTATGAATTTGATGAAAAAAATATGCGCCTCATTGGCTCAAAAAATAAAAAAATGATCACTTTAGGTGATAAAGTGAATGTCAGAGTTGTTGCTACTGACATAGATAAAAGAACAATAGATTTGGAATTTGCAGATAATGAATCAAACGACAAACCCCGTAAGCGTAAATAAGCTTTTACAAGATTTAGAGAACCATATTCAGGGATTCCAATATGGGAATTCCCCAACTGAGTTATACGAGCCTATTAGCTACATCATGAGTCTCGGTGGAAAAAGAATCCGACCTTTGTTGACTTTGATGGCATATTCTCTTTATAAAGACGACTATGAATCGATATTGACACCAGCATCTGCTGTGGAGGTTTTTCATAATTTCACTTTGATGCATGATGACATCATGGATGATGCGCCCCTAAGAAGAGGGAAAGCCACAGTTCATGAGAAGTGGAATGCCAACACAGCAATCCTCTCTGGTGATGTAATGCTGGTCAAAGCTTATGAGATGTTGGTGAAAGTGTCTCCGGAAAAACTCCCAGAGATCTTGAGTTTGTTCAATCAGACTGCCGCTGAAGTTTGCGAAGGACAACAACATGATATGAATTTTGAGAAAATTGATGTGGTTTCCGAAGAAGATTACATTGATATGATCAGACAAAAAACAGCAGTTTTGCTGGGTTTTGCCTTGCAGTTTGGTGCTTTATTAGCGGATGCTTCAAAAGAAGAGGCACAAAAGCTCTATGACTTCGGTGTCAATATTGGCATAGGCTTTCAGCTGAAAGATGATCTTTTGGATGTGTATGCAGATCAAGCCAAGTTTGGGAAGCAAGTAGGAGGAGATATCATTTCCAACAAAAAAACCTTTCTACTTATTAAAGCAAAAGAGCTTGCCCAAGGAGAAGAGAAAAATGAATTGGAAAAGTGGATTGCAAGAGAGGATTTTGATAAAGTTGAAAAAGTGAGAGCTGTCACTGAGATTTATGATAAAGTGGGTATTAAAACCCTTACAGAGTCAAAAATGCAAGATTATTTTAAGAAAGGATTTGATCAATACAACTCGCTAAATGTCCCAAATCTACCAAGTTTCAAGATGCTTTTGGAATTGACACAGGATCTTATTCATAGAGAGAAATAAATAGAATAACATGATAGAATTATCAACGACGGTGGTCATTATAGTGATCACCGTTTTGACTTCCTACTGGGGGTTCAGAAATCCACAAATCTTGGAAAGATGGATGTTTACCCCATACCTAATCAAAAATAGAAATCAGTATGATCGTTTTGTCCTGTCAGGATTTATTCACAAAGACAGCATGCATCTATTGTTCAATATGTTTACCTTTTTTTTCTTTGGAGGAGCAGTAGAGCAATTTTTACTTTACCGATTGGGATTTATCCCTGGGACTTTGGTTTTTGTACTATTCTATATTGTGGGAATTATTGTGTCTGATATTCCTACATTCTTGAAGCATCAGGATCATAGTTTTTACCGAGCTCTTGGAGCGAGTGGGGGAGTAGCGGCGACGGTTTTTGCAAGTATTATTCTGATGCCCCTTTCTGACATTTGTCTATTTGGGATTATCTGTTTGCCTGGTTTTGCCCTTGGTGTGCTATTTTTGATCTATTCTGTGGTACAAGCCAAAAAAGGGAATGATGGAATCAATCACGATGCCCATTTGTACGGCGCATTGTTTGGGATTGCTTTTATCTTAATCATAAGCCCAAGCAGTGCCCTCAATTTTCTAAATGAAATAAAAAGCTTCAGGTTGTTTTGACCTGAAGCTTTCTGATTTTTTTGATAATAATAGCAGGTTTATCACTTGCCTTTTTGAATCTGTCGGATATTTTTATCAGTTACAGACTTTAACATTCCTATCCAGTTTTCTCCCTTTTCTTCTGCAAATACATCTGGTCCTGGAATTCCTACACGCATTCCGATCGTTGTAGTAGCCGTGCCACCTTGTCCTTCGGATTTGAAATAGACATCTAAAGCATTAATATCTTGGGTGAATCTGGATAGCTTTTCAATACTAGCTCTTATCTCCTCTTGGACTTCTTGACTCACATCTAGATTTGGAGATTGAACATCAATTTTCACACCTTTATAATTTTCTGTGTAGTTCATGGTTATAAAATTTAGATTTGTTTTGAAAATATACCCTATTGTACGGATACTTGAGATCAAAAGTCATAAAAAAGCCACTCAATTTGAGTGGCTTTTTTAAATTTTTCTTAATCTGCTTTGTTATAGAGCTTTTTGAGTTGAGGGATTCCTTTATCCATCCATTCTGGAGCAGGCTTGGCCATAAGGTGGTAATCAAAATACTCCTTCATCCTTCTTTGGAAATCTTTCTGGTTTGCCTCATTTGCCAAATGATGCCCTTCATTTGGATAAGATAGGAATATTACTTCTTTGCCCATTCTTCTTGCCGCATTGTAAAGTTCTAGACCTTGCGACCAATCTACAGCGCCATCAGCAGTACCATGGAGAATCAAGAAAGGCGTTTTGATATTTGGTATATGGTGCATTGGATTTTCCCTTTGATATATCTCTCTATGTGTCCAAGGAGTCACTCCGTAGCCCATTCGTACTTGGCCTATCTCCATGATGCCATGGTGCACAGTTCCTGAACTTCCATAGATGTTGTTATAGAAACTCTCCAGGTTTGTAGGCGGAGCACCTGTTACGATGCATTTAAACATGTCTGTTTGGGTCAAGATAAATGATGTTTGATAGCCACTCCAGCTATGACCTTGAAGCCCTATATTATCCTTGTCAGCATATCCTAACTTGATCAATTCCTTGGCTGCAGATGTTATTACATCTAGAGAACTTGTCCCTGGCTTGCCTTCTTCGAATACAATATCAGGCATGAATATCACATAGCCATTGCTTGCATACGTGGAGAAATGAGGTCTATCATCATACACAGGCATTGAGTACTGATGATGGCGCTCTGACATGGTTTCATAGAAATAGATAATGGTTGGATAAGCTTTACCTTCTTCATAATCGGCAGGAAGTGTCATAGTCCCTTGTAATTTATTTCCCCTTCCATCTGTGAAATCCACCAATTTTCTTTTACCCCAAGCATACTCGCTTTGTTGTGGATTGGCATCTGTTATTTTTCTTTGGTTGGAAAAATCTGTATTTGACACATAATAATCTGGAAAATCAACAAAAGTCTGTTTTGTGAAAAACAATTTATCGGCACTTTCAGCCTTCACAGGCCTTCCATAGCTATAATCTTCATAGAGAATCGCTTTAGGCTGAGAGCCTATTGATAATGAGTAGAACCCTTCTTTTTTGGTCCATTCTCCATATGCAGTTAGCAACAATGGTTTTTTGGTATCTATCCAATCTTCTTCAGGATCCAAACTAACATGCCTAAACCTAATTTCTTGATCATTTCCAATTTTGGTTATATTCTCAGCTTTGCTTCCATCCAAAGCCAGCATCCATAGATCATATTTATGGTTTACTATTACACTTTTCCCATCTTTTGACCATCCTGCTAATCCAAAAGGGGGATTTTCATGTGGATAGGGGTGCTCCATATCCATAAAGATTACAGAGGCATTTTTAGAAATATTGATTCGTTTATCAGTATCTACATCATAGACAATCAATGCAGTATCTTTTTGATATAAATAATACTTCCCATCAGGAGAGTCTCCCAAAGTTCGGATAACCAAATCTTCAATTTTCTTTTTTTCTCCAGTAGAGATATCTACTCTATACAAATCTGCTGGAGAAATACCCCAATTAACATCACTTAAGTATGGGCTATCATCTCTTCCAATTCTGTATTTAGGATGCTTGGACTCACTGACATATTTAATTGACTCATCAGCTAACCTTACAAACTTATCTTCTTTGATGTGATAGGAAGCACTGTAAGTGAAGTTCTTGTCTCTGTTTGCTCTTATGATCTGTACAGATTGTATGTTGTCATCTTTCCAATGCCATACATCTACATTGGCAATTGTATCTTTACTCATCTTCAATTTAGCCTCTTGCTCTTTGATAGCTAGGTTAACTGTTTTTCCATCTTGGCTAAAGCTCAAGCGGCCTTTCTCGCTGATTATGAAATCAGAAGGAAACCCAGTGCTTGAGTCTGTAAGAACTTGTTTTTTCATTGAGTTATCCAGCTCTGAAAAAATCAACAAAGAATTAGGTTGTTGCAAAAGTGTATCAACTTTATTGCCTTTCAAGACAGCCAATTGATTGCCTTTACTTGCCCATTCAGATTTTTTTGATTGCGCGTCATCCCATGTGAGACTTTGGTACATTGCTTTGTCACTATCTAGATTTTTAGTAGACATATTTTTCAAGTCTAACAAAAACACACCATTACCAATTTGATCTTCTGCATCTACAATGTAAGCTAGATGAGAGCTCTTTTTGTTAAAAGAATATTCAACCACATTTCCTAAAGTAGTTACGGTTTTATTACTTAGGTCATATAGGACGAGGTCAGCACCTCTAACATCTGATTTGGCATTTTCAGGTTTATTTTTCAAAACTGTCCAATATTTTCCATCATTTGAAAAAGCCATTCTACTTGCTCTTTCTACTTCAAATTGCTCTTCGGAACTCAAGTTCATAACATGAGCTGTTTGAGTAACAGGTTTTTTGGCTTTCTTTAATTTTTCTGCCTCTACTTTGTTAGGACTTGTGAAGTAAGCTATGAAATTGCTGTTTTTAGTAAATGACGGTGAAGATCCGTATGGGATTTTTTTAATTTCTCCTGATTGAATAGCCTTAACATGAAGTGTATCATCACCACCATTTGGCCTGAGTCCGTAAGCGAACCAATTGCCATTAGCCGAAGCTGTAGTTGAGGTGATTCTGGACCATTTTCCATAGTCTTCAAGTTGTAGCGGCTTCTTTTGAGCCTGTAAGGTTCCGATGGTTAGAATCAGAATTACTGATAGAATATAATTTTTTTGTTTCATAAAGGGTATTTAAATGAGAAAATCCCAATGAAAATATGTTTGTAGAACAGGACTTATTATCATTGAAGATCTAGGTGTAAATGATCAGTTTAAATTTGAAAATTCGAAATCTGCAATTTTTGGATTGGAATCTGAAACAATATGTATTCCCTGCCTGAAAAAACAAAAAGGTATTACATTGATGGTGATATCAATATTTAGAGCAAAAAAAAATAGGACTTTCGTTTGAAAGTCCTATTTGAATATTGTTGAAGAATAAAATCTTAAGCTGTAGCAGGTACTACATGTACATAAGATCTACCGTCGAATTTCTTTTTGAATTCAACTTTTCCATCAGCAGTTGCGAAAAGTGTATGGTCTTTACCCAAACCTACATTTTCTCCTGGATGATGTTTTGTACCTCTTTGTCTTACGATGATGTTACCAGCGATAACAGCTTCACCGCCGAATTTTTTTACACCTAGTCTTTTGCTATGTGATTCTCTACCGTTTCTGGAACTACCGACACCTTTCTTGTGAGCCATGATATTTAATGTTTATGATTCCTAATAGGATATCTTATAATACAATACTTTCAATCAATACTTTAGTGAAATCTTGTCTGTGACCGTTTTTCTTTTTGTAACCTTTTCTTCTTTTCTTTTTGAAGACAATTACTTTGTCACCTTTCACATGATCAAGGATTTTACCTGATACCTTTGCTCCGGATAATAATGGAGCACCAATTGACACTGAACCGTTGTCTTCCGCCAACAGTACCTGGTCAAATTCCACGGAAGCGCCAGCTTCGCCTTGCAACTTAGGTGCATAAACGTACTGATCTTTTGTTACTTTGAACTGCTTTCCTGCGATGTTAACTATTGCGTACATAGATTTTCGTTGGATACTTTTTATCAAATTGAGGTGCAAATATAGCAACTCCCTTTGATACAAAAAAATAAGTTTATAAATATCATCATAAATTTAACGTTTCCCGTTTCTTCTGTTTAAAAGCAATTCATTTTTTGAAGTAGTTTCAACCGTATTCAAAGGAAGTCCAATAATAAGTTTGATGTGAAATGTGGCCTGATTTTGCTGTCTTCAAATCTGTATAAGAGGGGTTTTTTGTAAGTGGTTTTGTGCCATGCTTTTATACAAATATCAATATTTCTTAAATTGGGTTAATCTTATGTAAATGATTGTATACTAGATTCTTTATTGCTGTTGTATGAAAATTTCATTCTTCTTGCATTATTGACCGAAGGTCAAAAAAATGGTGATTTTCGGGCTAAAAAATTTTTTCATTTTTTTTTATAAATCTTGACTGTTCACTTTATAGCCTATTTAGGAGAACAAAAGATTTAAATTAATGTGTGTAAATAACAGTAAATAAGATATATAAGATGAAATGACCATAAGTCAAAAAACTAAGTAAATAGACACATTGAGGGTTTTATTTTTGAAAATTGTTAGTCATATTTGTTGAGAGGATCTGATCACTACTTGCCTCAAAAAACCTAGTCTTCGAAGTAAAATACCTATTAAAGTCTTTTTATTAAGGACTTTCATAAACTTAACTCTTTATAATAATGCAACAGTACGAACCAATTCTCCAAGAAAACAAAAATCGTTTTGTTTTATTTCCTATACAACATGATGACATTTGGCAATATTACAAAAAGGCAGAGGCAAGTTTTTGGACTGCAGAGGAGATAGACTTGAGTCAAGATTTGAATGATTGGAAAAATCTCAATGATGGCGAAAGGCATTTTATTTCTCATGTTTTGGCATTTTTTGCTGCTAGTGATGGCATTGTAAATGAAAATCTTGCGGAGCATTTTGTTTCAGAAGTTCAGTATACAGAGGCAAAGTTCTTTTATGGGTTCCAGATTGCTATGGAAAATATCCATTCAGAGACATACAGTTTATTGATTGATACTTATATAAAAGATAATCAGGAGAGAGACAAGCTACTAAATGCTATAGAACACATTGATTGTGTTAAGAAAAAAGCTGAATGGGCTCTAAGATGGATTGACAATGGCTCATTTCAGGAGCGATTGATAGCATTTGCTGCAGTTGAAGGGATATTCTTTTCAGGTTCTTTTTGCTCAATTTTCTGGTTGAAGAAAAGAGGATTAATGCCAGGACTTACATTTTCCAATGAATTGATTTCTAGGGATGAGGGACTTCACTGTGATTTTGCTTGTCATCTATATACAGAGCATGTGAAAAATCAGTTGCCAAAAGAAACTGTGACAATGATTATAAAGGACGCTGTTGAGATTGAGAAAGAATTTGTAACAGATGCATTACCGGTAAGATTAATTGGTATGAACTCTGACTTGATGTGTCAATATATAGAGTTTGTGGCTGATAGGTTGTTGCTTGAATTGGGTTGTGCAAAAGTATGGAACAGTACAAATCCATTCGACTTCATGGATATGATTTCTCTTCAAGGTAAAACCAATTTCTTTGAGAAGAGAGTTGGGGATTACCAAAAAGCAGGAGTCATGAAATCCAACGAAATAAATGAATCTCCAAAATTCTCTATTGGAGAGGATTTTTAATTTCACTTTTCTAACACCCCAAATACAATAACATTATGTTAGTAATAAAAAGAGACGGAAGAAGAGAATCTGTACGATTCGATAAAATTACAGCGAGGATAGAAAACCTCTGTTATGGATTAGATAGCAGATACATACAGCCAATAGAGGTTGCCAAAAAAGTCATTGATGGTCTGTATGATGGAGTAACAACCACAGAACTTGACAACCTCGCTGCTGAGATTTGTGCTTCTTTGACAGTTAGACATCCTGAATATGCAACTCTTGCTGCTAGGATCGCGGTATCTAACCTTCACAAAACTACAAGTCAGTCTTTTTCAAATACCATGAAAAGGCTTTATACATACATCAATCCAAAAACAGAAGAAAATGCAGCATTGATTGCTTCTGATGTATATGGTATAGTAAAAAAATATGCGGCAAAACTTGACGAAGCTATCGATTATGATAGGGATTTTGCATACGACTATTTTGGTTTCAAAACTTTGGAAAGAAGTTATCTGATCAGGTTAGATGGAAAAGTAGTAGAAAGACCACAACATATGTTGATGAGAGTTTCTATTGGTATCCACAAAGAAGACATTGATGCAGCTATTGAAACTTACAATCTGCTATCCCAAAAATGGTTTACACATGCGACTCCAACACTTTTCAACGCAGGTACACCAAAACCGCAGCTCTCATCTTGCTTCCTCTTGACAATGAAGGATGATAGTATTGATGGAATTTATGATACTCTAAAGCAGACTGCCAAGATTTCACAATCTGCAGGTGGGATAGGCCTTTCAATCCATAATGTAAGAGCTAAAGGCTCTTATATCAAAGGAACAAATGGTGTCTCCAACGGTATTGTTCCGATGTTGAGAAACTTTGACATGACAGCAAGATATGTTGATCAAGGAGGAGGGAAACGAAAAGGGAGTTTTGCAATTTACCTAGAGCCTTGGCATGCAGATGTGAAGGATTTCTTGGAACTGAAAAGGAATCATGGAAAAGAGGAAATGCGTGCAAGAGATCTGTTCTATGCAATGTGGATTCCTGATTTGTTCATGAGAAGGGTAGAGCAAAACGAATCTTGGTCTTTGTTCTGTCCTAATGAAGCTCCGGGATTGGCAGATTGCCATAGTGAGGAGTTTGATAAATTATACGAAAAGTATGAAAGAGAAGGCCGAGCAAGAGAAACTATCAAAGCCCAAGATCTTTGGTTTGAAATTCTTGAGTCTCAAATTGAGACTGGTACTCCTTACATGCTGTATAAAGATTCTGCAAACAAAAAATCAAATCAGCAAAATCTAGGTACTATCAAGTCTTCAAATTTGTGTACTGAGATTATAGAATACACTTCTCCTGATGAGGTAGCTGTTTGTAATCTAGCGTCTATCGCTTTGCCAAAATTCGTAGTAGAAGGTAGAGATGGAGTGAAGACTTTTGATCACCAAAAGTTGTACGAAATCACCAAAGTAGCAACAAGAAACTTGAATAAAGTAATTGATGTGAATTACTACCCTGTTGAGGAAGCTAAAAGGTCTAATTTCAGACATAGACCGATTGGTTTGGGAGTTCAAGGTTTGGCGGATGCATTTATCTTGTTGAGAATGCCTTTTGATTCTGATGAAGCAAGAAGACTCAATGAAGATATCGCAGAGACGATGTATTTTGCGGCGATGGAAACATCCATGGAGTTAGCCAAAGTTGAAGGTACATACGAAACTTACGAAGGTTCGCCAGTATCCAAAGGGCAATTCCAATTTGATCATTGGGGTGTAGCACCAAAGTCAGGAAGATGGGCTTGGGATGAATTGAAAGAGAAAGTAAAAAAGTATGGTGTGAGAAATTCACTTTTGATTGCACCTATGCCTACAGCTTCTACTTCTCAGATCCTTGGAAACAACGAGTGTTTTGAACCATATACTTCTAATATCTATACAAGAAGAACGCTTTCGGGAGAGTTTATCGTTGTCAATAAGCATTTGATGAGAGATCTGATAAATCTAGGAATGTGGAATGACAATATGAAAAACAGACTAATTGCTGCCAATGGTTCTGTACAGAATATTCCGGGTGTCCCACAAAACATCAAGGATCTTTATAAAACAGTTTGGGAGATTTCTCAGAAAACAATCATTGACATGGCGGCTGAAAGAGGGGCATATATCTGTCAATCTCAGAGTATGAATGTGTTCTTGCAAGATCCTAATTTTGGAAAATTGACATCAATGCATTTTTACGCTTGGAAAAAAGGTTTGAAAACAGGTATGTATTATTTGCGTTCGCAAGCAGCCACAAGCGCTATCCAATTCACTGTTGATAAAGCTGCATTGAAAACTGATGCTCCAAATCACCAAGTATCAATAGATACATCTGTAGCTCAACAAAAACAAGATGCTATCGCATGTTCATTGGATAATCCTGATGAATGCGAAATGTGCGGGAGTTAATAAATTTTAGAGTTCGTTTATGGGAAAAAGCGTCTGATTTTGTCAGACGCTTTTTTTATTTTGAAATATTTTCAGGTCAATCTTCTTTTTCGGGGTCAAACAATGCTCCATTTACAGCTATTTTTGTTATAAAAAACACATCACGAGAACTTTGCCTTTTCTCTTCATCTTGAAATCTTATAGTTTGTTTTCCTGAAAGAATATAGAAGTTATCATACCACCAATAGAGCATGAGACTGCTTTTGTCATTTTCCTTAATCCTCTCATTTTCATTAATAAGACCAATTTCAAAAGTTTCATTTTCAAAAATCAACTCGCCATCATATAGATAGCTCATAGAGAGTTTGTCATCCTCTATGTACAAGAAATGTAATTTTTCATCTACATAGCTGATTTCGCCAAACTTCCCTGGGTTGCTTGTCGTCCTTCCAGGAAGCTTTAGAGAGTTGTCCCAAATAATATTCCCGTTCATATCGATAAGCAATAAGTGAGCAGCGTGGAATTTATACTCACCTTCCCTGTAGTTATTCATACTCGGCCCATAAGGCATGCCTCTAAGAAAATAGGGGTCATTGAACATCATTGAGTTGTACATTGGGCTGAACTGTCCCATTCGATACATATTGTTGGCATAGACTCCATCTCTAGGATAGTATCTTGGATTGTTGGCTGTGAAAAGGTCGCTGTAAATCAAGTGCCCATTTCCCAAAGTGACTACTTCTCTTGTCGAAAATGTCGGTTTGATGTCAGGGGTTTTTCCTTTTTCTAAGGATTTTTCGAGAGCTTTGATTTTCTTCTCCTGCTGCTTTTCTGTTAGGTAATTGAAAAAATTTGGAAAATCTTCAAGTGTATAATATCTTTTTGTAGACTCGCCAAATTCATTGATATCAATTAAATAAATACCCTGATAAGCTTCCTGTCTTTGCTTTCCAAATGTACCGACAAGGGATTGGGAGTATTCTTGAAATGGAGTCAAAATCCCTTCGATTATTTCGAGTTTAGGATCATCTAATCGATCAATATTTACCTCCCTAAGTTTATTACCCTCCATATCAAAAGTCAGTACTGATACTTCTTTTACTTTATATTGGTTTCTTTTACTGATCAATACATCCAAAACCCCAAGTTGGTGATCTTTTCTCAATTGCAATATTTCTGTGTTTTTTGAGTAAATTCCTTGGGCTGTAAAAATATTGCTGGTCTTAAGATCAAAAAGCTGGACTACAGGTAAGGACTCTGAGATTCCCATAAAAATCACTTTCTCTTCCATTACATAAAACTCCTTGAGCTCCATGTCTAATACATTTGAAAGGTTATATTCCTTTAATTGATCATTTTCGAGGTTGATTTCCACAATGTATTTATCCTCACCGGATGTGGAGTTACGTTTTTGAAAAAGGACATAGAAGACCCCGTCATCCAGATCAAATCCAGCCATATCATGATTGTCACGAACAGCGATCTTTTTTAGAGGGCCTCGGTTCAGGTCAAAATCAGCTTGGAACATCTCGAAATTCAATTTCGAACTAAACGCTTTTTCTTTTGTCGTTCTGAAACCAATTATCCCATCCTTGTAAAAAGAAGTCATGAAATTGTTTGCACCAAATTCAGCTTCGAATTCCAACCTATTGGTGAACTGAACTTGACCAAAAAGACTTGGGTAGATAATGATGAAAAAACAAAATGAAAGTAAGTGCTTCATGGCTTATTTCTGATAATTTACTTGACTTGGCATTCAATCATTGTTGCCAAACTATAGAGACTTAGGAAAAGGAGTGTATAGTGTTTTTATTACTATCATTTGCTTAAGTTAAGCGTTATGATTTTATTTTGAAACAATTAATTAGGACATTTGTCTATATAGTGAATTAAGCCCATCAAAACATTGGATCAGAAAAGCATAATCAAAAAACTCAAGCTCATCATTAAGTTGATGGAGCTTCATGACGAAAATACATTCAAGATCCGCAGCTACCAAACAGCTGTCAATACCTTGGAAAGAGGTGAGGATATTTTTATAGAGGGAAAAAGCTTTGAAGCGCTCCAAAAAATCCCCGGAATAGGAAAAAGTATTGCAGAAGTGATTTTTCATTTGGATACAACTGAAACGCATGCCTATCTAGAAGAATTGCTGGCAAAGACTCCGAAGGGTATTTTGGAAGTGTTGGAAGTGAAAGGCCTTGGTCCAAAAAAAGTGAAAGTACTTTGGGAAGAAATGAATATCACATCTACCCATGAACTTTTGGAAGCTTGCCAAGCTGGTCAAGTGGCCAAAATCAAAGGTTTTGGAGAGAAAACACAGGAAAGTATTATCCAAGCGCTTGAGTTTAAAGCATCCAACCAGGGGAAATGGCTCTTTGCTGATATAGAGGAAGCTGTGCTTGCTTTGGATAATGAGTTTAAGGTTTTGAAGGGTGTAAAGACTAAGGCTATTGTTGGTGAATTTGCCAGGAAAATGGAAATCATTACCGAGGTAGAATGGCTTTTTGCAGTAGAGGATAAGGATACAGTCATCAAAGCACTAAGTTCAATAATGAACATTGAGCAAGATTATAAGCGAAGCAGTCCATTCAAATGGAGAGGAAGGAACACTGATCCTGAAGTGCAAATAATTATTCATTTCACAGATAGTGAAAAATTCATCAAAGAGAAAATCTTGAGAACTGGTAGCAAGGCACATTTGCTTTTTCCAATGGAAGGGAATGTGCCATTTATCGATATTCTGAATTCTGAAGCTTTTATGACCGAAGAGGAAGTTTATAAAAAAGCTGGTTTTAGGTGGATTCCAGAAGAATTGAGGGAAGGTTTTTTCGAATTTGACTGGGCAAAAGATGAAGAAAAGGCATTACTGGAAGAAAAAGATTTAAAAGGGATCTTGCACAATCATTCGACATACAGTGATGGAAAGCATACTTTGCGACAAATGGCTGAGCATTGCAAGTCCTTGGGATATGAGTATTTGGGGATCTCTGACCATAGCCGGACTGCAAGTTATGCTGGCGGATTGGATATCGAAAAAGTACAAAAGCAACAAAGGGAAATCGATGAGTTGAATCAAGAGTTGGCTCCATTCAAAATCTTCAAGGGAATAGAAAGTGATATTTTGACTGACGGTAGTTTGGATTATCCAGAAGATGTATTGGCAAGTTTTGATTTTATCGTGTCATCGATCCATTCAGGGTTGAGTATGGATCGAAAAAAAGCAACAGCAAGATTGCTTAAAGCCATAGAAAATCCACATACAACCATTCTTGGACATCCTACGGGCAGACTTTTACTGAGAAGGGAAGGTTATCCTGTTGATCATAAAGTGATCATAGATGCCTGCGCGACAAACGGTGTAGTCATTGAAATCAATGCAAATCCTTGGAGATTGGACTTGGATTGGAGATGGATTCAATATGCATTGGAGCAGGGAGTTATGCTTTCTGTCAATCCTGATGCGCATGCTATGGAAGGATATGCGGATATGCGTTATGGTGTTTTGGTAGGGAGAAAAGGTGGCTTGACTGCCGATATGACTTTCAATGCATTGAATCTTGCGGAGATTGAAAAGTATTTTTCCAAAAGGAAAAAGTCCAGATAACTTGATTTACATGGCTAAAGATTCGTTGAAAATAGCCTGTGTTCATAGATGATAAAAGTGAAAAAATGAAAACTACAGTAGTATTACTCTTTGTCTTATTGTTATCTAGTAATTTATTTGCTCAAAATGAAAGATATGGGCGAGTATCAGCACTTTTTGTTGAAAACTTTAATGCAGAAGAGTTTGAAGATATTTTCCAGTTGTTTTCTGTTGAAATGAAGGAGGCATTACCAATAGGGAAAACTGCAGAATTTCTGTCTGGTTTGAAATCTCAAATGGGAAATATAAACGAAACAGAGTTTTTGCAATTTCAAAATGGTTCTTATGCGTCCTATATAAGCACTTTTGAGAGAGGTGTTTTGCTTTTGAATATTTCTTTAAATGAAGAAAATGAGATCAATGGATTGTTGGTTCAGCCATTTCAAGAAAAGCAAGCTGTCAAAGAAGATCCGGTGGTGAATTCATTATCTGGATTTCCAAAAAAAGAAATTGATTTAATTTTTAATAACTCCAAAGATTTTCCTAACAATTCCCAATTGTCAATTGCTATGATAAAAAATGGGGAAGTACAATACTTTGGGTTGTTGATTGAAAATGACTCTGTGAAAAACATTGTGAATGAAAATAAAATATTCGAAATAGGATCGATTACGAAGGTTTTTACAGCGACATTATTGGCAGAGGCATTGGAAAAGGGTGAAGTAGAAATTGATGATACAATCAATCCTATTTTTCCTTTTTTCTTCAGGGATTCAATAGAAATCACCTTTGGCAGCTTGGCAAACCACACTTCTGGATTGCCAAGATTACCTTCTAATTTAAATTCTTCCAGTTTTAATCCACAAAACCCATATAGAAATTATGGTGAAGAGGAAATAGAAGCATATTTACAAAATGAGTTAAGACTTAGCCATGCCCCTGGAAGTGTATATGATTACTCCAATTTGGGGATGGGTTTGCTGGGTTATGCTTTGGGCAAAAAATATGGAAAAACATATCAAGAGCTTTTGGAGGAGAAAATATTTGATAAATATAAAATGACAAAATCTACTATTATCAATGATTTTGATGATGAAGAAATGGTCAAAGGATTGGATGCATCTGGAAATGAAACTCAAAATTGGGAGTTTGATGTATTGGCAGGTTTAGGAGGGATTCTTTCCACAACTAATGAAATGTCAAATTTTGTGATTGCACAATTTGATCCAAATAATAGAGAGTTGAAAAGATCTCGAATCCCCACATTTACCGCAAGCGATCAAATGAAATTAGCATTGGGTTGGCATTTGATGAAGTTGGACGCACAAAAGGAAGTGTATTGGCATAACGGCGGCACAGGAGGTTATTCATCCTCTCTTGTGATGGATGTAGAAAAAGAGCATGCCGTTATTATACTTTCAAATGTCTCTGCTTTCAATGCCAATAAGCAGAATATTGACAATCTAGCTTTTGGCCTTTTAAAAAGTTTTGAGACAAATTGAATTATAGCCAAAGCATTTTGGTTGCATTATTTATTAAATAAAGAAATATGAATTGGATGGAAAAAGACGAGGATTTGCTATTGCAAAGATCGTTTTTATTTGGCGCTACAGGGATCGTTTTATGTCTTTTAGCATTGGCAAACACATATTATCAAGTTTTGGAAGCACCCATGGGGCCATTGAATGGTGTCGGGATAGCCTTACAGTTTTTTGGACTCAGCATTGCAGTTCTGGTGCTTCGCAAAAGAAAAATCACAGAAACAGTCAAGGATAAATCAAAAAAGATGATTTTGGTGTTGGGTGTAGCTCTTTTCTTTTTCTTCTTGGTGATTTGAAAGGAGGATTGCAAGGTTGGAAAGTTATCTGATGCACGAGAGTGGATAAATAGCATTCTTTGTGCCTTATAAGTCTCGTCCGCCGTGGTCGATGCTACTATTTTCAACTGATAGTTAAATTGAAAGATTGAAAAATTTTAAGATTATGTTAAGTGAAGTGCAAAAGTGAACAGATAGCATTATTTGTACTTCATACATTGTTTTATTTCTCTTTGGTTGTCAAATTCTAAATATTTATTCAAATGAGATTAAAGTTTTCTCTAGTACTATATTTCCTAGTAATAATCAGCTTTTCCTGTTCCACAGAATTTCAATTTCAAGAAGGAGACATCCTTTTTCAAGATGGAGATTGTGGTGATTTTTGTGACGCTATTAGGAAAGTTACCCAAGGGTATGATGGTAGGGATTTTTCACATAATGGATTATTGATGAAGGAATCCGGAGATTGGGTTGTTTTGGAAGCCATTGGTAAAGGTGTGAGTAAAACGCCACTTCAAAGTTTTTTGGATAAGCATGTTGACTCAAATGGAAATCCTAAAGTGATGGTAGGTAGATTGAATCAGGAGTATAGACATTTGATTCCAGCAGCCATTGAAGAAGCACAAAAGCATTTGGGAAAGCCCTATGATTCAGTTTTTGATTTTGAAAATGATGCTTTCTATTGCTCCGAATTGATACATTTTTCCTTTAAGGCGGCAAATGGGGGAGAGGATTTCTTTACTCCCAAACCAATGACCTACAAAGATCCTGATACAGGAGAACTCTTTCCCATCTGGGGAAAGTATTTTGATAAATTGGGTGTAGAAATACCAGAAGGTAAGCCAGGGTTGAATCCAGGAGGAATGTCTTTAGAGCCTGTCTTGGAGATGATTGAGTTGTAATTGTAGATTTAAGAGGGTAGATTTTAGATTTGAGGAATCTGTGAAAAGAGAAGCGAGAGACTAGAAGCGAGAGACTAGAAGCGAGCGACAGAGTGGCAAGAAACGAGAAGCTAAAAATAAGATATAAGAATCAGGGCTTCTATGATTATGTCACCTCGACGGCAGGAGAGGTCTCTTTACTTCGATAAAGAAGCGTGTCCAAGGATTGAAAACGATAAGAAAAAATGCCAAGTAAACTCAGGACATGATATTAAATTTATTCTTAGAGTTCTCTGCCCATCAGTAATCTTAGCGAGAGGAAGTGATTTCGGTTGCGATGGTCTGCGCCATGATTCCCAGCCCTTCCTTATTCGGATGCACACCATCAGGGAGAAGGTCTGGGTGTTCTTTTAAAGGGCTATGCAAATCAATGATTTTGGAACCGGTTTCATTTGCAATTTCCAGCAAAAGAGGTCTGATTTCTTCTGACATTACTTTTTCATTGATCCCCCAATTATCCTCTGCGACAGGTACAGGAATGCAGATATAGACTTGGCTATTTTGTGGCATAGCCGTTTTGAATGCTGATATTAAATCTAGGTAATCTTGTTTGAAATCCTTTTTATGTATCCAATTTTGAGGCTTGGAATCATTCGTTCCCAATTTGATAATTAGGATGTCTGGGGAAAATCTCTTCACTTGCTTGAACTGTGGTTCGTTCCAATAAGGTTTGTCCCCTTTTTTTAGTAGGGTCCTACCGCTTACACCAAAGTTTTTGACCAAGTAGTCATCGCCAATTATCTCCTGCAACTGAAGTGGGTAGCTTTCTTGATGATCTCTGCCAGGGCCTTGCGTAATGCTATTTCCCACACATGCGATTTTGATTTTGCTTTGTGAATAGGCTTGGCTAAAAGAAAAAATGGCAATAGCCAGTAAGAGGATTTTGGTTTTCATAGAGGGTTGGTTTTTTAATGTTTGAAGTTAAAGAAAATTTCTTTCTTTTTTACGGAAAAATAAGTGTCTGATTAATAGGTTGAAAAATGATTGATGGCTGATAAGCTGATTTTTTTTAATGTTAGTGTTTGGAAAAAATCAAACATCCTGTTATGTTTGCATCACGTTAACGGAAAGCGTTGACAAAACAAACAAAATTCCTCCTTAGCTCAGTTGGTTAGAGCACATGACTGTTAATCATGGGGTCCTAGGTTCAAGCCCTAGAGGGGGAGCAATTCTTAACAAGCCATTCGCAGCGAAGAATGGCTTGTTTTTTTTTACTCTTTTCTTTTTAAAAAAAAGAGTAATCTCCTGATTTTAAGTTTTCCTGACTTTCTAAACTTTTACAAGCAACTTTAAAACTATCTCACTGATTTTTAAAACCAATTTTTGATTCGCATTTCATAGAGATATTATTTTTTGTAATATGATTATCCGCAATCATGCCACTAATCAATTAAACGATTGTTTTTTGGGAAACTGATACTAATAGATATTGGATGTTTATTGATATTGGTTTGAAATCACAGGTTAATTCAATTATTTAGATTCTACTGGTATGAAAACGGATATACATATTTTGTAATTTACCAAACCAAAATATAACATATGGGATGCTGTCAGTAGCCAAATATATAATTAGTAACTTGAATACATTTTTTTAAAGCTTTGATTTTCAGATCAGCAAATCGCACTAGTTTGCTCTAATTTTCATTTTGACTTTGGGATGCGCAATCAGCTTTGTCTAAATATCCCTAAAAAGAATACAAACAACCTGAATTTGTATAACCAACAAAGCTTTAGTAAGATACAATTTTGTACCATAATTATAAATTCGCAATAATGAAAAAGACAATTTTAATTACAGGTGCAAGCAGTGGCATAGGAAAAGAAACTGCAAAGCTTTTTCAATCAAAAGGTTGGAATGTAATTGCTACAATGAGAACCCCCGAAAATGAAGCAGATTTAAGTCAATTAGAAAATGTCTTAGTTGCCAGACTTGATGTTTTAGATTTAGATTCTATTCAAAACGCGTTTAAAGAAGGGCTTCAAAGATTTGGCGGTGTTGACGTGTTATTAAATAATGCAGGTTATGGTGCATATGGGCCTTTGGAAGCATTTAGTAGGGATAAAATTCTAAGACAGTTTAATACTAATGTTATTGGGCTTTTAGATGTTACTAAAGTTGTTTTACCTCATTTTAGACAAAATAAAAAGGGTATTATCATCAATATTTCTTCGATAGGAGGGAAGATGACTTTTCCTTTGGGTACATTGTACCATGGGACAAAATTTGCAGTAGAGGGAATTTCCGAATCACTTTACTATGAAGTAGGGCAATTTGGAGGACAGGTGAAAATTGTTGAACCAGGTATGATAGCAACGGATTTTAGTGGAAGATCTTTTGATTTTAGTAATGATGAAAGTATGACAGAATATCAAAATATTGTCGGTGCTTTGATGACAGCTATGCCATCAATGGCTCAAAATGCTTCTCCAGCAAGTATAGTGGCGGAAATAATCTTTGAAGCTGCAACAGATGGCAAAAATCAACTGCGGTATACTGCTGGTGAAGATGCTAAAACCCTTTTGGAAAACCGTCAACAATATGATGATGCTACATTTATAGGAGGAATTAAATCACAATTTAGACTTTAAAATAAGAGAGAGATGAATCTAATTGAGAAGTATTTCAATGCTGAAAAAACAGAAAGCTTATTATTTATAGGTTTCGGTATTCTCGCCGTAATTCTATCCATTTATTTCTTCTTTGTTATAAAAGAGAGCTTTTGGAAAGGTATAGCGATTCCTCTAGTCTTTTTTTCTATAGTTCAAATAGTTATCGGGGCAACAATTTTTACAAGAAGTCCTGTAGATAATGCGAGAGTAGAAAACATATTAAAGCAAGAATTTCATAAAATTCAATCAGAAGAAATTCCAAGGATGGAAAAGGTGATGAATAACTTTGTTTATTATCGCTATTTTGAAATAGCCATGATGTTTTTTGGGATTGTTTTAATGTATGCCTTGTCAAATTATGGATTTTGGAAAGGCTTCGGTTTGGGGCTTTTTATTCAATGTGCGGTCTTATTATCTTTAGATTTCTTTGCAGAAAAACGGGGTCATTTTTACGTTGAACATTTAAAAGAATTAGTTGAAAGGAAATGAGAGAAATAATTCATCTTCGTAGCGTTGCGGACTTATATAAATTATTCAATCTGGGGAACAGTCATCACCCATTAGTAGCTGTTTTAGATTTCAGTAAAGTAAGCGAACAGGTGGAGGGGAATTCTAAAATTTCTACTGACTTCTATTCTGTTATGTTCAAAAACTATTGTAAGAATAATGTCAAATATGGCAGAAAACCAATTGACTTTCAAGACGGTAATTTAATATGTATTGCACCCAATCAAACTATTGAAATAGATAATGAAATTGAACAGCATGAGAAGATGATGGGTTGGGGTTTGTTTTTTCATCCTGACTTAATCAGGGCAACTTCATTGAATGATAAATTAAAAAGTCACAGCTTTTTTCATTACGAGGTTTCAGAAGCACTTCATCTTTCTGACAAAGAAAAAACTATTTTATTTGAATGTGTTCAAAAAATTCAAGCTGAACTTCAAGAAAATATTGATGTTCATAGCCAATATATTATTGTATCTACTATTGAACTATTACTGAACTATTGTTCACGGTTTTATGGTAGGCAGATGATTACAAGAAGCTACACTAACAAGTCAATAATTGCTCAAATAGAGACTGTTTTAAATAACTATTTTTCCGATTCAAAATTAAAAGAACAAGGATTGCCAAGCGTTAAGTTTTTAGCAGACAAAGTTCATTTATCTCCCAGTTATTTGAGTGATTTATTAAAAAAGGAAACGGGAAAAAATGCACAAGAACACATTCATTTTTATCTTATTGAAGAAGCAAAAAGATGTTTGATAAATACAGAAAAAAACATCAATGCAATAGCCTACAGCTTAGGGTTTGAATATCCACAATATTTTAATAAACTGTTTAAACAAAAAACCGGAAAAACGCCAATGGAATTTAGACACGGAAAATAATAAATTGATCTTTTTAAGACCTCAAATAAATTTTAAAATTTTCTGATCCAGTAATTGCTCACAAGAAACCTCCTCAAAATCTCAAGTTACTTGGAAATTATTATCACTATCTGTTTTAGATTATAGTATATGAGAGAGTGACAAAAATCCCCTATGAATTTCAAATCAAAATTTCATTGATAAACTGCTGCTTTTGTCAAAAGGAGGAGCAAAACCTCAGAGAAATCTGAGGTTTTTTTATTTCAAATTTTCCCACACTTCTATGAATCTATCTTCTGGGAAAAAAATTTTCCCTTTATTGAAATAGGGTATCTTTCAAACATTATTTCAAAATCTTCTGGAAGTTTCATTTGATTTCCTTCTGATTTTCGGTACGCTTTTGAATAGTTTAGATCCTCTTTTACCCTATTAAGAAAAGCAGTTGCTCCTTTGTCGGGTTTTTCTAGGTATCCAATATCTTCAACCTTTTCAAAATAATTTTCTGGATCAGCAAAGAATTTTGAAAGGTGTTTTTTTAGCTGATCGTGAAATATATTCATAAAATGAATTTTATTATCAACTTGATAAGGACCAATCATAAAAATGACACGTGTTTTGGCATTACAGAAAATCAAATATTTTTTCCGGTCTAAGTAATAAATGTCTCCAAACCAACAATATAAAGGATTGATTTTTTCGGCAACTACCTTTGGGGTTGTTTTATGAAAATTTTTCCCCAATAAAGGAGTCAATTTTTTGGATGAATAAATTGATAAAATAGCATTTATATTTTTCACTTTTAAGTATCATATATATCCGCTTTCTTACCAGTAACCATACAAATTGATTTTCAAAAAATCAATTTGTGCACTGATAACAAATCAGCTGTTGACTTATAACGATTACCCTCGTGATTCCATGTGAAAACTTACTTTCTGGTGTCATTACGGAAAATCATATTGTCAAATCAGCCTACTCTCAGAATACAAGTCATATGCCGCCACCAAGAGTTGATGGTCGGGTGCTTGCCCATATCGAGCAAAGCGAAAGAGTTCACTTCTCTCTTCTGCATAAATGGGTTTGTAAATATCATCCAACTCATCCCAAATAACCATCAAGTAAGCGTAAGGGATCTTACTTTCTCGGCCTTTTTCCAGCCATTCGTCAAAAAGCGATTCATCAAGTGATTTGGGATAGTCCGAACCGTCAAACATATATTGTCTATTTTGGATGTGGTTGTCAAAGATAGGATATTTTTTAAATAGCAAAATTCAAGATTTGTTTGACTATTGGATCTGCTCCAATATTAATTTGTTGAACAAATTATTTTTTCTTCAAGAATAGAGGTGAAAACTATATTACCCAATTTGTGTACCGATCTGATTACCTACCACTTCCATTTTTTATTTTGATTAGTCATTTATTTTATCAATTCACAATAGAAAATAACGATTTCTAACTCAAAACATAAGACTATACTTTTGTCTTCATAAATCACTCACCGGTTAAACATTATATATAAGTATATGAAAAAAATAATTCTAGTATTCGCCTTGTTGGCAAGTTCTGTACTGACAGCAGTGGCACAAGAAAAAACACCAGTGGACGGGTGGTCTGGGGCAACCAAAAAGAGTCCAAGTGTAGCCAAAGTAACGCAAAATGCTGAATGGTGGCCAAATCAACTCAATTTGTCTATTCTGAGGCAAAACTCTGAGTTGTCAAATCCACAAGGAAAAGATTTTAATTACATAGAAGAGTTCAACAGCTTGGATTATGAAGCCTTGAAGTCTGATTTGCGCACATTAATGACAGATTCACAAGATTGGTGGCCAGCAGATTTTGGGCATTATGGTGGGTTGTTTATCAGAATGGCTTGGCATAGTGCAGGGACATACAGATCAGGTGATGGTCGTGGAGGTTCTCGCTCTGGGCAACAGCGATTTGCTCCTCTGAATAGTTGGCCGGATAATGGGAACTTGGATAAGGCTAGAAGGCTTCTTTGGCCTATCAAGCAGAAGTATGGAAACAAAATTTCTTGGGCGGACTTGATGGTGCTTACGGGAAATGTCGCCTTGGAGTCCATGGGCTTTGAGACTTTTGGTTTTGCAGGAGGTAGAGAGGATGTGTACGAGCCAGAATTGGATGTTTATTGGGGCAAGGAGTCAAAATGGCTAGATGATAGTGAGCGTTATTCTGGAGATCGTA
The DNA here is from genome assembly GCF_022549785.1 of Belliella alkalica. Taxonomy (GTDB): domain Bacteria; phylum Bacteroidota; class Bacteroidia; order Cytophagales; family Cyclobacteriaceae; genus Belliella; species Belliella alkalica. Next base: position 7,173 of record NZ_JAKZGO010000026.1, on the reverse strand, counting down.
AATTAGAAAATCCTTTGGCAGCTGTTCAGATGGGTTTAATATATGTCAATCCAGAAGGGCCAAATGGTAATCCTGATCCTGTTTTGGCAGCCAAGGATATCAGAGAGACTTTTGGAAGAATGGGGATGAATGATGAGGAGACAGTTGCACTGATAGCTGGAGGGCATACTTTGGGTAAAACACACGGTGCTGGACCTGCAGACCATGTTGGTGCAGATCCTGAGTCTGCTCCGATAGAAGAGCAGGGATTTGGATGGAAGAGTTCTTACAAATCAGGAAAGGGTGCTGATGCAATTACATCAGGACTTGAAGTGACTTGGACGTCTACTCCTGCACAATGGAGTCATGATTACCTTACTTTTTTGTTTAAGTACGAATGGGAATTGACAAAAAGTCCAGCTGGAGCACATCAGTGGGTAGCAAAAGACGCAGGGAATATTATTCCTGACGCATTTGATGCAGAGAAAAAACAACCTCCATATATGTTGACGACTGATTTATCCTTAAGATATGATCCGATCTATGAAGAGATCTCTAGAAGGTTCTTGGATGATCAGGATGCTTTCAATGATGCTTTTGCTCGTGCTTGGTTCAAATTGACACACAGGGACATGGGACCAAATACAACCTATTTAGGACCGGAGGCACCTATTGAAGATCTGATTTGGCAAGATCCAATTCCTGCAGTAAACCATCCTCTGATGAGCTCAAGTGATATTTCAAATTTGAAAAACCAGATTTTGAATAGTGGTCTGTCGATTTCTGAGATGGTTTCTACAGCTTGGGCGTCTGCATCCACCTACAGAGGATCTGACAGAAGAGGAGGTGCTAACGGAGCTAGAATTCGCTTAGAGCCAATGAGAAATTGGGAAGTGAACAATCCTTCTCAATTGAAAAAAGTATTGACTACTTTAGAGAAAATTCAGTCTGACTTCAATGCAAAATCAGGAGATAAAAAAGTTTCTTTGGCTGATTTGATTGTGCTTGCTGGAAATACGGGAGTTGAGAAGGCAGCTGAAAATGCTGGCTATAATCTTGAGATTCCTTTTGCACCAGGAAGAATGGATGCATCTGCTGAGCAAACTGATGTAGAGTCTTTTGAATTGCTAGAGCCTATGGCGGATGGATTTAGAAATTATCTAAAAACACAATACACAATAGCAACAGAAGAATTGTTGGTGGACAAAGCACAACTATTGACATTGACTGCGCCTGAGATGACTGTTTTGGTAGGAGGGATGCGCTCTTTGCATGCTAACTTTGATGGATCCAAGCACGGGATTTTCACTGAAAAGAAAGATCTATTGACAAATGATTTCTTCGTAAATCTTCTAGACATGGCTACCGAATGGAAAGCTGCTGACGATACAAAAGAAGTATTTGAAGGGCGAGATAGAAAAACCGGAACTTTGAAATATACTGCTACAAGAGCCGATTTGATTTTCGGTTCCAATTCAGAATTGAGAGCTTTGGCGGAAGTATATGCACAAGAAGACTACAAAGAAAAATTTGTAAATGACTTTGCTGCAGCTTGGAACAAAGTTATGAATTTGGATAGGTTCGATTTGGTTTACAAAAAGTAACTGATCTAATTTAGGAATTAAAAAGCCAGTTTTTTATGAAAACTGGCTTTTTAATTTTTATTTCAAATCTACACTTGTAGATTTAAGTTATTTGTTTACATTTGTAGATGTAAATATCAATTTGTAGATCATGAAACTATCTCCCGCAGAAGAAGAATTGATGAATCATTTGTGGATTCTCAAAAAAGCATTTATGAAAGATCTTTTGGATGCATATCCAGAGCCTAAGCCGGCATCGACAACTTTATCTACGCTTTTGAAAAGAATGCAGGATAAAAATTATGTTGGCTACAAAGTTTTTGGAAGCTCTCGACAATATTTCCCTCTTGAGTCAAAAGAGTCATATTTCACTAAGCATGTCAATAATCTGATCAAGAATTTTTTTAATGATTCTCCTGCTCAATTTGCATCATTTTTCACCCAAAAATCAAAGTTTAGTGAAGATGAATTGAGACAAATTAAAGCAAGTATTGATGATCAGCTAAATAAGAAAAAATGATAACTTACATTCTAAATTCAGGGCTTTGTTTGTTGATTCTTCTATTGATTCACAGATTCTTTCTTCAGAAAGAGTCAATGTATCACTTCAATAGATATTATCTACTTTTCTCGATATGCTTTTCCTTTTTGATTCCATTTTTTACAATTGAGATATTAGAAGTTGAGGGGGTAATTAATAGTGGTAATCAGCCAGTATATTCTTCAGTGATTACAAATGGAGATCAGTCACAGCAAGATCTTTCAATATCGTCTTCTATACCAACATTTGACTGGCAAGTTCTGATTTATGCGATTTACTTTTTTGTCACAGGGCTTCTTTTATTTCGATTTGTAAGGAGTATAATGTTGATTTTCAATAATATCAGAAAAAATAGTGTGATTAATTACAAAGGAGAAACACTCGTTTTATTGGAAGAGGAATGTCTCCCTTATTCTTTTTTGAAATATATATTTGTCTCCAAGTCAGATTTTGAAAACGGGAGATTTTCAGATCCAATTTTGAAACATGAAGTTACTCATGTGAGAGAATGTCATAGTATTGATAATATTTTTGTTGAATTGCTTTTGGTTTTTATTTGGTTTCATCCAGGGCTTTATTGGGCAAGGAACGCGATCAAACTCAATCATGAATTTTTGGCAGATCAAGCAGTTTTGAAAAACGTGCCGATCGATGACTATAGAAATGTTCTTTTATCGATGATTTTTCCAGATCAAGGCTTAACCATGATAAGTAGTTTAAAATTTTCCTTAACCAAAAAAAGAATGAGTATGATGAAGCGCAACACAACAGAGCGTACAAAATTGGTGAAAATTTTGGCTCTTATTCCGTTTTTTGGAGTGATGATTTACTTCTCTAGTGAAAAAGTGCCAGCACAAAATCAACAAATAAGAACTATCAATTTCAATGCAGAAGTAGTAGAAACACAAATGAGTGATCTGGACATCTCTCTAATAGCAGAGGGCAAAATTTTAATTGATGAGAAAATCTACCAAAAAGCTGAAGTTAATGATGTTTTGGACAAGGTTATTTTGGGAAATGATCTATCTACCATCAATCTGAATGTGCATAATGGCACACCAATGGGGGATATCTCAGACATACAAAAGTTATTGGTTGAAAAAGGTGTAAGTCACATAGAAGTCAACATGTCGAGCGAAAGTAGAAATGTTCCAAATCTGCTTCAGGATAAAGATAAAGCTACTTTTTACAAGGATGCGATTTTCAAAGTTATCGGAAAAGATGGATCGGAAAAAACCAAGAGTTATGAAGAGCTCACTGAAAAACAAAAAACTGAATTAATGCCTCCTTTTACAGCTCCTGAAAAGAAAACTCCTTCGGCTGCTTTGTTTTTTGATTGGCAAAATCCAGAAAAATATGCAGTGTGGGTTGATGGGAAATATACTCCAGCTGAGCAGTTAAAGAAAATATACAGGATTCATATCGTGTATTTTGTAAAGAGCTTTGTTCATTTGAATGGGAGAAGTTTGAAATTTCCACAAGAGCATCAAGTAAGCATCTACACCGAAGAGGGGTTTGAACAAGCATTTGGAGAGAGCTCGGATTTTTCCAAACCAAAAAAATGGACAATTACATTGAAGGAGGAGGGATGAAGATCAGGTTTTGTTTCAAGTCTCCCTTCTAAGCTTTTTTCTAGCAAAATACTGGGTTCTTTTGAAAAATTGACGAAAGCTGATAACGGAAAGAACCGAAATACAAGCTGAAGTGCCTAAAGCTCCACCAAAACCTTCAAAAAATGTACTTGAACGCAGATAGATTAAGCTAAAAATCAAGCCAGCAATTAGGATATATTTTGCCTGCTTGACTTTTTTTCTGGAACTCATCCCTATAAATGTTCCCCCAATGCAGAGGTAAGGGATGTGTTGAAAAATATCTGGGAGATCATCAGCGAAAAGTTGATAAAGTCCTGTAACTACAAAAGTTAAAGCAGAAGAAATCAACACTGGATTCTCTGAATACTTTGTATGAAGCAAGTATGTAGCTAATGCGGAGAAAGTTCCGACGAAAACTGTAAGTAACAAAAGCATCATAGGAAATTCAGACCAAAGTAAACACTGTAAGTAAGCACAACACCAATAAAAGCCAAAGTGCCAAGTTTGCCTCCGATCCCCACAAGGATAGGTTTGCTCAAAAAGTATAAAAGACAAGTAAATGTGGCTGCAATCAGAATGAAAATAGGATCATTAGTGAAGTTCGTCATTCCTATAAATGCACCGCAATAAATCGGTGCTGGAAGAAGTTGGAAAAGAGGGTTTGACTTTTGGAATTTGGGAATAATAGCTCCGATCAATCCTATTCCTGCTGCCGAAAGCACAGGGTCAAATCCTACCAACTGTAACCCATAAGTTCCCAAAGCTCCAAGATAGATAAAGGTACAATCCCACCATTTGGTAAAATCTATGTGATAATCTTTGGGGTAGGCTTGAAAAGAAGCTGCGATCAACAAAGCAAATAGGACTACAAATATCCATACTTCCAACTCTTGGGCTTGCTCATAGACGATCATTCCCATAAAAAAACACTGAATGGAAAAGATCAGGAGGATGATGCTATATAATGCGGTAGTTCTCGACTTCATAATTGAAGTCGGCAAAGCTAATACATAAAAAAAGGTTTCACCAAAGTTTTTCGCTTCCAATAATCCAATCTGTGAAAAATCAACAGTTTGTTTTGTGATTTTTTGGAAGAAAATTAAATTGATGAAACCTAAAGGTGAATACCAAAAGTTAATTTCTAAAGCTTAATCGATTGGCTCTACTTTGTAAAGTGCACCATCACTTTCATCTGTCAAGAGGTATAAGTTTCCATCTGGCCCTTGTCTGACATCACGAATTCTTCCAAGCTTTTTGGAGAAAAGAGCTTCTACAGATTTTACCTCGTCATTTTCTATTTCGATTCTATATACTTCCTCTTTGAGTAATGAGCCTGCAAATAGCGAATTATTCCATTCAGTGATTTTACCGTCTTTAAAGAATTCCAATCCTGAAGGAGCCATGTTTTCCTCCCAAATATGTTTCGGAGCCGTTACCCCAGGAGCTTCTTTTCCAAGTCCAATTTTTTCGTCTGTATCATATTCGGTCCCGAAAGTAACTTGTGGCCATCCATAATTTTTCCCCTTTTCTACCAAGTGCAAAAGGTCCCCTCCGTTTGGTCCATGCTCTGTAGCCCAGATTTTGCCAGTATTCGGATCTTGTGCCATTCCTTGGTTATTTCTATGACCAAAAGAGTAGATTTCCGGTCTTAAATTTCCAGGTGCTAAACCGATTAATGGATTTCCATCAGGGATTCCACCATCTTCTTTGATTCGGATGATTGAACCTGCCGGGTCAGTCAAGTCTTGTGAATTCCATCTCAAACCACGATCGCCTATAGAAAACAATACGGTGCCGTCACCGGGAAAGACGATCCTAGAGCCATAATGTCTTCCAGGGTTCGTTCGTGGTACTTGAGCATAGAGTGTTTCCACATCTGTCAATTTGTTGTTTGCAAGATCTATTTTTGCCCTTCCCAAAGCTGTTCCAGTTCCATATTCAGAACCATCAGTCACTGAATCATCATCACCAGGACTTGAATAAGTGAAATAAATCCATCCATTTTGGGCATATTCAGGATGTACTACCAAGTCCAATAAGCCTCCTTGATTGCCTCCTTGCGGAGCAGTCAATTGGTCTTCATCGGTGTCAATTTTTGGTAATCCGGTTAGTTCTGTGATTTTTTTTCCATCGACGAGATAGAGCTTACCTGGTCTTTCTGTGATAAGCATTTTTCCATCTGGAAGCCAGTATAATGCCCAAGGATGTTCCAATCCTGCCACTATTTTTGTGATTTTTACTTTTGCCTTTTCGGTCTGAACTTGACTTTCTACGACTTCTTCCACTGATTTGACTTGGGCAAAAAGAGACGAACTGATGCCTAATAATGCGGATAAAAGCAGCAATTTTAAATTTTGAAAATTGGAGTGATTGTTCATAATAGTTGGTTTTGTGGTGTTAAAAGATAAGTGGTATTTTGGGCTTGAAATGAATAAAAACAACAATTATATTTGATGTTATTAATTTGATGATTTATTCAAAAAGAGTCGTACTATTTCAATAATAGTATTTTACGTATAAAAAGTTGAATTGTTTGAAATTGATTTAGATAGCAATGTCATTGGAAATAATCATATAGACCTTACTAGTTTTTATAAAAGCCTATGAAAAAGGAATTGTCTCAGCAAGAAAGTGAAGAGCTTTTCAAAATTTTGAAATCTCGTTTTGAAAAAAATATGCATCGTCATGAAGGTATAGATTGGGATCAAGTCCAGAAAAGACTTGAAATAAACCCGGAAAAATCTTGGTCAATCTATCAAATGGAGCTTACTGGGGGAGAGCCAGATGTGGTTGGTCATGATGAAGATGGTATTTATGTTTTTTGTGATTGTGTAGCAGAAACACCAAAAGGCAGAAGAAGCGTTTGCTATGACCATGAAGCTTTGGAGTCAAGAAAAGCCCATAAGCCCAAGAATAGTGCTATGGGGATGGCAGAAGAAATGGGGATTGAACTTATGACTGAAGATCAGTATTTGAAGCTGCAGCAGTACGGGAAGCTTGATACAAAAACATCCAGTTGGTTGGCTACCCCGTCTGAAATTCGGAAATTGGGAGGTGCTATATTCGGAGATTGGAGATTTGGCCGTGTATTCATCTATCACAATGGGGCAGACTCTTATTATGGAGTAAGAGGATTTCGAGGTATTGTTAGCGTGTGAAAAATTTCATGCTTTTCAATTTCCTGAAAATTCTGTCATGCAAATTCATATAAAAAACCTCTGAAAACTCGGTGAATAGCTTTCCAGAGGTTTATAAGGATTTTAAATTTGGATTATCTGATTAATCTTTTAGCTCTTTTTTTACAAGTTTCAATTCGTACAAAGTAACCATATCAGGCTCGTATTCGAGCGCATTGACATTTTGATGTGCCCAAATTCTCCCTTTTTTGTCAACAAAAGATATCCTCCAAGCGTCAGGGAGAAGGAATGGCTTACTATAAGCGCCATTTTCTTCTCTGACAATTAACTTTGCTTTATCT
>NZ_JAKZGO010000025.1 GCF_022549785.1 Belliella alkalica | reverse complement strand
AGACAACATTCGGTACAAATTTTTTGACGAAGAAAAGTGGGCTACGCCCCCAAGAGTAACCCAAATGTATTTATGAGTATTTTTGGTTTTTTTAAATTCAGCAAGAAAACATACAGTTTTTTAAAAATCAATAACCTGCGTATCCAAATTAAGGGGCGTAGCCCTTTAATCTTCGTAGCAAAACGGAGCCATCCTCTTCCAGGAGGGGCGTTAGCCCTGAAATCTCAATTCAAATCATGATGCTTTCATAAATCAGGGCTACGCCCCTCGGGATATCAATCGGTGCAAATTTTTCTACGAAGAAAAGTGGGCTATGCCCCCGATGGTATCATATAACATTAATTTTTCTACGAAGAAATAATGGCTACACCCCCAAAGGTCAGTCGCAGGATAATTATTGACAGGTTAGAATCTGAGTTCAGGATTGAAACTAAAACTTATTGCTTTTATCTTATTTACCTCTAACTTTTTATAAAATGGCAAATCTCAAACATTTTAATCCTTTTAAAAAATCTTGCCATCCAAATAGGGGCATAGCCCTGCGATCTTCGTAGTAAAATGAGATTCCCGTACACCACGAGGGGCGTTAGCCCTGAAATCTCAATTCAAATCATGATGCTTTCATAAATCAGGGCTACGCCCCTCAGGATATCAATCGGTCCAAATTTTTCTACGAAGAAAAGTAGGCTACGCCCCCGATGGTATCATTTAACATTAATTTTTTTACTAAGAAATAATGGCTACGCCCCCAAAGGTCAGTCACAGGATAATTATTGACTGGTTAGAACCTGAGTTCAGGATTAAAACTAAAACCTTATTGCTTTTATCTTATTTACCTCTAACTTTTTAAAAAATGGCAAATCTCAAACATTTTCATCCTTTCAAAAAATCTTGCCATCCAAATAGGGGCGTAGCCCTGCAATCTTCGTAGTAAAATGAGATTCCCGTACACCACGAGAGGCGTTAGCCCTGATTTCTTATCTTTTTTGCCTTTTATTAATTGTTTTGAAAAAATCTTAAAAATTCTTAAAAAATAGAGGTGTCATTTTTGACTTTTTTGCCTTTACTATTTGTAAGACAACTCAAAGCCTATTTATAAATGTATACGAAAGAAAGTTTTTTAATGAATCCCGAATTTGTTAAGTGGGTCAAATCACCTAATGAAGAGCTAGAGATTTATTGGAAAAATTGGTTGGAATCTAATCCAGAAGCATTACCTGCTTTTAAAGAAGCGAGGGAATTAATAAGTGGGTTGAAGTTTGAAGATAAAATCCCTAATGAAGCATTAAAGAAAGATATTCTAACAAAAATACTAAAAGAGACCGCAATACACGATGCCGATTTAGTTGAGAAAAAAAGCATATTTAGATGGTTTAATCTCAAGCAGTTTTCTAGGGTTGCAGCCATTTTCATTTTCGCAGTATTGATTTCTTGGTCCTTTTATTCTTGGAATTATTCTTTACCAGAAGCAAAAGAGATCCTGTTCATTGAAAAGAAGGCTGGAGTAGGAGAAAAACTGAGTTTTACGCTGCCTGATGGGACAAGGGTATGGTTAAATACCAATAGTAAATTGATTTTTCCGGAGATTTTTTCTGATACTACTAGAGTAGTAGAGCTCATTGGAGAAGGTTTTTTTGATGTAGCCAAAGACGAAGAAAAGCCCTTCAAAGTGATTTCTAAGAATAGTATTACAACTGCCCTTGGGACTTCATTTAATATCAATACCAAAGAGGAGGGATATGTAAAGATATCGCTCTTGACAGGAAAAGTAGAAGTGGATGATTTGAAAATAGAGATTGAAAAAATGATTTTATATCCAAGTGAAGAAATAATCATCAATTGGGTTGATAATATTTATGAAGTAAAAAACTTTGATTCTTTGGCAGTTTTATCATGGAAAGAAGGGAGGTTAATATTTTACAACAACTCGCTGGAGGAAGTGAAAGAAAAACTGGAAGAATGGTATGGAGTAAATATCAAATTGATCAATTCTACCGGTGTAGTTTGGGGGTTTTCTGGCGAGTATCAGAATCAATCCTTGGAAGTTGTACTCAAAAGCATGTCTTATGTAGAGCATTTTGATTTTAAAATAAAAGATAAACAAGTGGAAATCAAATTTTAGTACTATGAAAAGATAAGAAAATACAAAAAAGAAGGTCAGCAGATACAGGTATCTACTGACCGGAATTGGGTTTGGCAGATAAGCAACATTGGGGAATGGAATTATCTGCAAACCGAGTTATCGAATCGTTCAATTCAATAAACCATTAAAATATGAAAATAAATTTAACAAAAGTCATTTATATGTTTTCCAAATATTTTATATATGGATTTGCATTTCAATTGTTGACGCTCAATTTTGTTCTTGCCACAGCTGCCAATGGACAATATAAGTCTATAGACAAAGTGAGCATCGAACTCAAAAATGGAGGTCAAAGCCTTGGTCAATTCTTCAATCAAGTTGAAAGTCTCACGCCTTATAATTTTTCTTTTGACAGGAAGGATATCAAACTTGATACAGAAATTACCATTTCGAAGCGTGCAGGCACAGTAGAATCATTTCTTGTAGAAGTAGCTAAGCAAACTTCACTTTCATTCCGACAAGTCAACAATAGTATTGATGTCAGAAAGGACAGGAAAAATTCAAGTTCTGTTATTCCAATTTTAGAAAAAATAACTGTAAAAGGAACTGTTATTGATGGTACCGGCGAACCTCTTCCAGGTGTGACGATAGTTATTGAAGGGACTACCAATGGAACTGTTACAGATATAGATGGGAATTATTCCATTGAAGTAGAGGAGGGTCAGGCATTGGTGTTTTCATTTGTAGGTTTCGAAAAGCAACGATTTGTAGTAGGTAATTCAGATACTATCAATGTAGAGATGCTTGAAGATCAAACTTCCTTGGATGAAGTGGTAGTGATCGGGTATGGTACCATCAAAGAAAGGGATTTGACTTCATCTATATCTACTGTAAAGACAGAGGATATTGTGAAAACGCCAAATGCTCAAGCCATGCAATCTTTGCAAGGTAGGGTAGCAGGTGTTCAGATAGTTTCCAATGGTGCACCTGGTGCTTCTCCAACAGTTCGTGTCAGAGGTGTAGGTTCATTCGAAGGGGGTGGAGCACCTCTTTATGTTGTAGATGGGATGTTTTTTGACAATATTGATTTCCTTAACCCAGGAGATATTGAGACTATCAATATATTAAAAGATGCTTCTGCTGCTGCGATTTATGGGGTAAGAGCTGCCAATGGTGTAGTTTTGATCGAAACCAAGTCTGGAAAATATAACCAAAAACCAGAGATAATCTATGATGGTTATGTTGGGATTCAGAATCCTCAGAATGTATTGAAAATGGCTAATGCACAACAATATGTTGGGTATGTTAATGAGACTGGCAGTGCAGCAGATATTGCTTTTGTAAACAATGCAATCCAACGATATGGAAGAAGCAGGATTGATCCAAGTCTGCCAGATGTAAATACAGATTGGTATTCTGAGGTCATGAGTCCGGCATCTATTCAAAATCATTCATTGACTTTTAATGGAGGTGGTGAAAAAACCAGATACTCGATTGGAGGTAGTTATTTCGAACAGCAGGGATTGTTGAATGAAACAAGAAATGAATATAAAAGGCTGAATTTCAGAGTGAAATTAGATTCTGATTTAAGAGATTGGCTATCTGTGGGAGGTAATGTAAACATCAGTACTGCTAGACAATTCAATGCAGATAATGGTGCTTGGTTTAGATCATATTTTGCAGTGCCTATACTTCCGGTATATGATCAGTTGAATACTGCAGCCGAACCTTTTGGTCTATCCAATGCCCAACAAATAGGCTATAGAAATAACCAAAACCCATACTACAGCTTGTTATACACTGACAGAAGAAATCATGTTGCAAAAGTAATGGGTAATTTCTTTGCAGATTTTGAAATTATTCCAAACAAATTGAAATTCAGGACTGCTTATAATTATAACATTGAAGTGGTTAATGCAAGAAATATGAGTTTTGCATATAATGATGGTGTTACTGAAAATCAGTCAGGAATGAGCAGAAGAAATTTTGCTGCATATAACCAAATAATAGATAACTTCTTCACTTATACAGATGGGTTTGGAAAGCATGATTTTACTGTAGTCCTTGGACAATCATTTCGATCTGAATACAACGAGGTTTTATTTGCAGCAGGCCAAGGTCTAAATCCTGAGCCTAATAGAGACCAAGAAGAGTTTTGGTATCTTTCAAATTCCACCAACTTCAATCTAAATGGAATAGGTGATGGAGGTGCTAGTCTAAACTTTATGTCATACTTCGGTAGGGTGGCCTACAATTATGACGATAGATATTTGCTCTATGCGACATTAAGAAGAGATGGAAACAACAAGTTCCAAGAGAAATGGGGAAATTTCGCAACTTTTGGTGCTGGATGGGTTTTGACCTCAGAGAGTTTTTTCAATGTCAGAGGGATAGATTTCTTGAAGCTGAGAGGTTCTTGGGGGCAATTAGGTAATGATGCTATCAACCCGGCTGTAGGGCGTCCTACTTACGGTCAGAATAGTGTAGCACTCAATAATGCATTGGTTTTTGGAAGAAGACTCAATCCTACCTTTGATTTGATTGACAGATGGGAGACTACCGTTGAAACCAATATCGGGATCAATGCAAGATTCTTAAATGACAAATTAACCTTGGATGCAGATTACTTTATCAGAGATACTAGAAATCTTGCAGTGAATATTATTCCTCCGGTATTTAGGGCAACGGAAAGAAGAAGTGTTGGAGAAATCCGTAACAAAGGTCTTGAAGTTACTTTAGGATGGAATGACCAAGTGACAGAAAACTTCTCCTATTATGTCTCAGGTAACTTAGCTACTTTGAAAAACTCAGTTTTGAGCCTTGGTGGACCTCAATATTTGGATGGTGGATCAGCTGAGTTTCGTCAGAGATCCATTGTTGGACAGCCATTCGAAGCTTTTTTCGGATATGAAGTAGATGGAGTTTTCCAAAATCAAGCTGAAATAAACAACAGTGGATACACACAGGAATTTATTGCAGAGAATAACATTCAACCTGGAGATTTTAGGTTTAAGGATTTGAATGGTGATGGGATTATCAATGATTTGGATAGAACAGTGTTGGGTTCTTTCCTTCCAGAATTGACGTATGGTTTCAATGCTGGCTTTAGATACAAGAATTGGGACTTTTCTGCATTGTTTCAGGGTCAGTCAGGATTTAGTATTCTTAACAGAAAAAGAGGGGAAATGATCTTTACAAATGATACCAATATCGATGCGAATTTGGCAGACAATCTTTGGAGAGGTGAAGGCACATCAAATTTATATCCTTCAGCAGCAGGATTGAGAAAAGGTTGGAATCAAAATATGAGCAGTTATTTTGTTGAAGATGGGTCATATTTTAGAATCCAAAATGTAAGGGTTTCCTATTCTATAATTGACAAACCTCTTTTCGGATTGCAGATGCCTGAAACAAGAATTTCCTTTACTGCAGAAAGACCATTGACTTTGTTTAATTACAATGGTTTCAATCCAGAAGTTGCCAATGGTATAGATAGAGAAGTTTATCCAATCCCTGCAGTTTATACAGTAGGATTAAATGTTAAATTTTAAGAAGGGAGACATATCATGAAAAATATTAAATATATAAAAAGTGGAATGGCAATCATTTTTGCAGGAATTTTGAGTTTATCCTCCTGCTCTGATAAATTGGATCAGCCTTTACAAAATCAAGTTATTGCAGAAGAGACAGATTATTCACAGTCTGAAAACATGATTCTGTTATTATATGGAGCTTATGCCGAATTGTACGATTTACAATGGGAAACATTTCCAACATTAAGTGTAAGGGGAGATGATGTGACACCTGCGGGCGATCAGTTTCCTCTTACCGAAACAGATATGTTCAGATATGACAGGAATTTCTGGATGTACAATTCTTCTTGGCTGAACCTTTACACGGATATTCTTTATTGGAATGGCGCAATGGAAGAAATCAGAAAGTACCAAGAAGCAGGTGCAAGTTCCGCTACTGCTGAGCAGTATATTGCCGAAATCAAAGTGATGAAAGCTTTTGAGTTGCTCCAATTGGCCAAACTTTGGGGAACGATATTGATTCCTGAAAGCTCTCAGCCTACAGCTTTGTTTGACGTGGAGTTATCTAATTTTGAAGAGGTAATGACTTATATCTCGACACAGATGGATCAAGCAATTCCTTTGTTGCCAAATGTACATCCTAACCAGAGATCTGATATCAGAGGTGGAATGACAAGAGCAACTGCATTGGCGATAAAGGCACAAGCAAATTTGGAAATGAAAAACTGGCAGGGAGTAGCAGATGCCACCAGTCAAATTATCAGTTCAAACCAGTTTGCCTTAGAGTCTGACTATTATGAATTGTTCAAAATACCGGGAAAGTTAAACAGAGAAAATGTTCTAGAATTCCAGTATTCTGATTTTGGTACAGCAACAGGTACAGTTACTGAATATAATTTCTCATTTTTTGGACCTTCTAGTTGGACTCCGGCAAGAGCAGGGGCTTCTACAGGATGGGGTTTCTGGGCACCCACTTCAAAATACGTCAAGTTTATGCTAGATAGAAATGAAAGAACCCGATTGGAAACGACTGTGATCTTTACCCCAGATGGAATTGCTGAAATCGAATCAGATCCAAACTATGCAAATTTACCTTCTTGGATTTCCAATGTTACTCCTGACGGAGATGTATTCAACAACCACCCAAGGTATAACTTCATGAGCGGAAAGCATTATCTTCCAAGTAACCAGCTTACCCCAGGAAGATTTACTTATGGAACAAATAAAAACTTGACTGTGATCAGGTATTCTGAGATTCTTCTCATGCATGCTGAAGCTATTGTCAATGGAGCCAACTCATCATCCTTGTCAGCAGCTGAGGCGGTTAATCTTGTAAGAAGTAGAGCTGGTTTGGGACCTGTAAGTACTGTTACACTCGATGTAGTTCTGGATGAGAAATTTGCAGAGTTTGGTATGGAATGGGGTATCAGATTCTATGATCTGATGAGATATGATAGAGGAAGTGAATTGAATTTTGGTGGCAGAAATTTCCAGCAGAGTATCCATAAATACTTGCCATATCCATTGGAGCAAGTAGATATATTACCTCAATTGACTGGTGATACTCCTCAAGGTTAAGTGTTGATTGAAAAACCTAAAGAAACTAAAAATGAAAAAATTAAATATATATCTAATTGCATTGGGTTTGATAGCCTTTGGATGCGATGGAACATACACAGATGATATCGTACCCGTAGCTCCTGGTTCTGATGAGGCAGCTCCTACAGTAGTGATAAATTTCCCTCTAGAAGGAACCCAGATCAGAGTTCCTGATGAAACAACTACATTAAATATCAATTTTGTGGTGTCTGACGATATCGAAATAGAATCAGTAGTAGTAAGATTAAATGGAACAGAAATCCTTCAGGTTAGTGAATTTCTTGATTATAGAAGATTTGTAAAAACTTTTGTCCATGAGCAATTGGGAAATGGGAATCATGTACTTGTGATCGAAGCAAAAGATCTTTCAGGGAAATCCACCACAGAAACTGTTAACTTCGAAAAAGTAGAGCCATATTCGCCAGTTTATGACAATGAAGTTTTCTACCTTCCATTTGATGGTGATTACCTTGAGCTAGTAAGTGTAGAAGAAGCAACGATCGTCGGGTCTCCAGGTTTTGCTACAGCTGGTGTCGTAGGAAGAGCGTATCAAGGTAGTAGCAGTGGTTATTTGACACTTCCTACCACTGGTCTTACTAATGACGAGTTCTCAGCTGTGTTTTGGTACAAAGTTAATCCTAGTCCTGATAGAGCAGGTATTTTGGTGATGGGGCCACCAGATCCAAATAATCCTACCAACCAAAATTTTAGAAATCATGGATTTAGATTGTTTAGGGAAGCAGCAGGGTCTATGCAAAGGATAAAATTGAATGTTGGAAATGGTTCTGGCGACAACTGGTTTGACGGTGGAGCGGCAGCAGATATTGACCCAAGCAAAAATGAATGGGTACACATCGCTTTTTCAATTTCAGGTTCAAATGTAGCTGTCTACTTAGATGGTGAGGTCGTAAGCCAAGGTTCTTTTTCAGGAATTGATTGGACAGGATGTGATCTTTTGTCGGTAGGTTCAGGGGCTCCGAGATTTTCAGAGTGGGGACACCTTTCTACACAAAGTTTGATAGATGAATTGAGAATATTCAATAAGGCATTGACACAAACTGAGATTCAAACTATAATTGAAGCTGAGAAGCCATAATGAATAATTAATTCTCTAATTTTGACATACAGGGAGGGTTTGGTGTGTCCAGATCCTCCCTTAATTAATTGCAAATCACCTCACCCTTAATATGTCATGAATATTTCAAAATTTTACCTGCCATTATTTATTCTTCTTCTTTTTTCATGTAAAGAAAATAAGGAATTACCAAATATTATCCTTACCGACTTTCTAATCGATAATAGTACTCCAATAGTAAACAGTTTAGTTTACCAAGATATTCCACTTGATAAACCTTTAGTTTTTCGTTTTTCAGGGGCAATAGATGCTGCTTCGACACAAAACAACATCAAATTGTCTGTAATGGGTCAATCTGCTTTTGAAGATGTAAATTTTTCATTAAGCCTTGTATCAAATAATAGAGAAATCATTATATATCCAGACGGCTTATTGCAGCAAAACTCTATTTATAGAATTGAATTTGTGGGATTAAAAGGTACTAATGGAGAGCTTGTTTCTCATACTGAGATAACTTTTCAAACGATAAAAAGTGGAGTGGAAATAGAGTCTATTGATCTTTTTGGATCAAAAAGGACTAGCTCAGGTAAGTATATAGATGCATATACGTCTTCTATAATAGTAGCAAGGTTTTCAAGTGTTATAGACAAGAATCAAAATTTTGAAAACATCTTTAAAATAGAAGGTAACTCAAGTGTTAAGTTAGAGGTTGAATCAATAAATGAGGTTTTTGTTTTTTTAAAGCCTACAACACCTCTAGATTATTTTGCAAAATATCAATTCATCATTGAACCTGGGCTGAAAAGTGAAGATGGAGATTTAAAAGAAAGGGTAGTAATTGATTTTTATACAAGAGCGTCGGAGGAGGATGTTTTTCCAAGATTACCTATAGATGATTTGTTGACTAAAGTCCAAGAGCAAACTTTTAGGTATTTTTGGGATTTTGCTCATCCAAATAGTGGCATGGCTCGAGAGAGAAATACTTCTGGCAATTTGGTGACTGTAGGTGGTTCAGGGTTTGGTGTGATGGCTATTTTGGTGGGTATTGAGAGAGGTTTTATTAGCAGGCAGCAAGGGATAGAAAGGATTTCCAAGATTGTAAACTTTTTGGATAATGCCGATAGATTTCATGGAGCATGGTCACATTGGATAGATGGAAATACAGGCAGAGCTTTACCCTTCTCGGAATTCGATAATGGAGGAGATTTGGTAGAAACAGCATTGATGATTCAAGGCTTACTCACAGCAAGGCAGTATTTGGACGATTCGAACCCTTTGGAAAAAGCAATACAAGAAAAGATTACAAAAATATGGGAAGAAGTGGAGTGGAGCTGGTATACTAGAGGAAATCAAGATGTGCTTTATTGGCATTGGTCTCCAGAGCATCAATGGGCGATGGACCTGAGGATTTCTGGATATAATGAATCACTTATTACCTACGTCCTTGCAGCTGCTTCACCTACATATCCAATTAGCAAACGAGTTTATGATTCAGGTTGGGCTAGAAATGGCTCAATGCGAAACGGAAATAGATTTTACAATGTAGAATTACCACTGGGGGAAGATTTTGGAGGCCCAATGTTCTTTTCTCATTATTCATTTTTAGGGCTAGATCCAAGGAATCTATCAGATCAGTATGCTGATTATTGGAAACAAAGCAAGCATCATACATACATCAACAGAATGTATTCCATAACTAATCCTTTGGATTATGCTGGGTATAATGAAAACTCTTGGGGACTCACGGCTAGTGATAATCATGAAGGATATTCTGCACATTCACCATTGAACGACAGAGGAGTGATTACCCCAACTGCTGCACTTTCTTCTATGCCATACCTACCTACGGAATCCATTAAAGCACTCGAGTTTTTTTACTACAAAGTAGGAAATAAGCTTTGGGGTGATTATGGTTTTTATGATGCCTTTAACCTGACAGAAAATTGGTTTGCAGATTCTTACCTGGCAATAGATCAAGGGCCAATTATATTGATGATAGAAAATTATAGGACAGCCTTGCTTTGGGATTTGTTCATGAAAGATGAAGAAGTCAAAGCAGGTTTAGATAAATTGAATTTTAGTTATTAAATCACCCAAACAAAATGAAGAAATTAAGTTTAGCAATACTATCAATTTTATTTTTTGCGGCTTCTTGCAATCAAAAGAATAAAAAGCAAGAAATGACTGACCTTGAATCAACAAGAATTTCCGATGATTCATTAATGACTTTAGTTCAATACCGTACTTTCCAATATTTCTGGGAAGGTGCAGAGCCAACATCTGGTTTGGCAAGGGAAAGGATTCACATGGATGGGGAGTATCCTGAAAACGATCAAAATGTAGTGACTACAGGTGGTTCTGGATTTGGTATCATGGCTATTTTGGTTGGTATTGAGAGAGGTTTTATCACTCGAAAAGAAGGATTTGATAGATTAAATCATATCGTAGATTATTTGGGAAAAGCCGATAGGTTTCACGGAATTTGGTCTCACTGGATACATGGTGAGACAGGTAAAGTCAAGCCTTTTGGAGCGAATGATGATGGAGGGGATGTTGTAGAATCTGCATTTTTGATTCAGGGATTGTTGACAGTTAGGCAGTATTTCCAAGATGGAAATGAAGAAGAAAAGACAATGGCCAATAAAATTACGCAACTCTACGAGGAGATGGAGTGGTCATGGTACAAAGCCAAAGATGAAAATGTTTTGCTATGGCATTGGTCTCCAAATATTGAATTCAAAATGAATCATGGATTGCGAGGATATGATGAAACGATGATAGCCTATGTTCTTGCAGCTTCTTCACCAACATACACAATCGACTCAATATTGTATCATGAAGGATGGGCGAGAAAAGGAGCTATTAAAAAAGAAACAGAGCCCTATGGACATCTATTGGAATTGAAGCATAATGGTGCTGAAGAGTTGGGTGGTCCGATGTTCTGGGCACATTATTCTTTTTTGGCTTTGGATCCTAGAGGACTAAAAGATCAATATGCAGACTATTGGAGGCATAATGTAAACCACACTTTGGCAAATCGTGCATGGTGCATCGAGAATCCAAATGGTTATGAAGGCTATGGTTCAAATTCTTGGGGATTGACAGCGAGCTATTCTGTCAATGGATATGCTGCACATGCACCCGGAGAAAATAAAGACAAAGGGGTTATTTCTCCTACAGCTGCACTTTCTTCATTTCCATATACACCTGAGCCCAGTATGGAAGCGATGCGGTTTTGGTATGAAGAATATGGAGAAAAGTTGTTTGGAAAATATGGTTTCTATGATGCATTTAGCGAAACAGAAGATTGGTTTCCTCAAAGGTATCTGGCTATTGACCAAGGACCAATAGTGGTAATGATAGAGAACCACCGTACTGGTTTGCTTTGGGATTTGTTTATGTCGTCACCTGAAATCAAAGTTGGATTGGGAAAATTAGGGTTTGAAAGTCCAAACCTGAAATGACCGAGTAAAAATGCGAAAGGATAAAATTGAGGATCTCAGAAAAATAATACAATTATGATGAAAAAATATGCAGTGTTCCTTTTAGTACTTGGAGGTATATTCAGTTCTTGTTCGAATGTTGCCAATAATCAGGAAGATTACTATTCCTCGAGAGCAGATTCCGTTCTATCACTGATGACCTTGGAAGAAAAGTTGGGTCAATTGAATTTACCAGCAGCTGGAGATATTACCACAGGACAAGCAGAAAGCTCCAATATAGCCGAAAAGATCAAACAGGGTAAAGTAGGAGGATTATTCAACTTGAAATCCGCTTCAAAAATCAGAGAAGTGCAAAGAATAGCAGTTGAGGAAAGTAGATTGAAGATTCCATTGCTATTTGGGATGGATGTGATCCATGGATATGAGACGTTGTTTCCAATCCCTTTGGGTTTATCAAGTTCTTGGGATATGGAATTGGTAGAGAAAAGTGCTAGAATAGCTGCTATAGAAGCAAGTGCGGATGGGATCAATTGGACATTTTCACCTATGGTAGATGTATCTAGAGATCCACGATGGGGGCGAGTATCTGAAGGAAATGGTGAAGATCCCTTTCTTGGTGCCCAAATAGCCAAAGCAATGATTAAAGGTTACCAAGGTGATGACTTGACTTTAGAGAATACCATCATGGCATGTGTGAAGCATTTCGCTTTGTATGGAGCTCCAGAAGCTGGCAGAGATTATAACTCAGTAGACATGAGCAGACAGCGGATGTTCAATGAATATTTTTTGCCATACAAAGCTGCTGTAGAAGCTGGTGTTGGTACTGTGATGACTTCTTTCAACGATATAGATGGTATTCCAGCCAGTGGCAACAAATGGTTGATGACAGACTTACTAAGAGATCAGTGGGGCTTCAATGGATTTGTAGTCACAGACTACACTGCAATCAATGAAATGATAGATCATGGTATGGGAAATCTGAAGGAAGTATCAGCGATGGCTCTAAAAGCCGGGGTTGAAATGGATATGGTTGGGGAAGGATTTTTGACGACTTTGGAGAAATCACTGGAAGAAGGCAAGGTCTCTCAAAACCAAATTGATGAAGCGGTGCGGAGAATTTTGATAGCAAAGTTCAAACTTGGGCTTTTTGAAGATCCTTACAAGTATGCCGATCCAGAAAGATCAAAAAGAGATGTGTTCAATGCTGAACATAGAAAAACAGCAAGGGAAATTGCTTCTCAAACATTCGTATTACTAAAAAATGAGAATAATATTCTTCCTATCAAAAGAGAAAGTACCATTGCTCTCATTGGTCCTATGGCCGACAATAAAGAAAATATGGCAGGAACTTGGAGTGTAGCAGGGAATTTTGAAAAAGCGATTTCCCTGAGAGAAGGACTTGAGAATGCAGTTGAAGACAAAGCAAAAGTAGTCTATGCAAGGGGTTCAAATATTACTTCTGATTCTGTTTTGGAATCTAGGGTAAGTATTTTTGGGAAACCTACCTATCGCGACGATAGGCCAGAAGAAGAAATGATCAAAGAAGCTCTTGCAGCAGCAAAGAACGCAGATGTTATAATTGCTGCTATGGGCGAGTCTGCCGAAATGAGCGGTGAGGCATCAAGTCGATCGGATATAGAAATTCCTGAAAACCAAAGAAATCTTATGAAAGCTTTGTTGAAAACGGGTAAGCCAGTGATCATGGTGATGTTTACAGGTAGGCCTTTGGCGATCAAATGGGAATCTGAAAATGTACCGGCTATCTTGAATGTATGGTTTGCAGGAAGTGAAGCAGGTGATGCGATTGCTGATGTCCTCTTTGGAGATGTAAACCCATCTGGGAAATTGACTGCCACATTTCCGCAGAATGTAGGTCAAGTACCTATTTTTTATAACCACAAAAATACTGGTCGTCCATTGCCGGAAGGAGAGTGGTTCCAAAAGTTTAGGTCAAATTATCTAGATGTTTCCAATGACCCTCTATATCCATTTGGTTTTGGATTGAGCTATACCTCATTCGATTATAGTGATATCAAATTAAGCGCAGCAGATCTTGAAGGTGAGCAAAAGTTAACTGCTAGTATTGAATTGAAGAATACTGGAGAATTTGATGGTGCAGAAGTAGTGCAGCTCTATGTGCGCGACTTGGTGGGCTCAATAACACGCCCAGTAAAAGAATTGAAGGGATTCCAAAAAGTCAAGTTAAAGGCAGGAGAATCAAAAACCATTACTTTTGAGCTGACAAAAGAAGATTTAAAATTCTATAATTACGATATAGATTTTGTCTTTGAACCAGGTGAATTTGAGATCATGATTGGTGGAAATTCTAGAGACGTCAAATCTGCAAAGATAAATTGGAAATAGGGTTTAAAACTAAAAAAGGTGGATCAAGCTTGATCCACCTTTTTTAGTTTTTCCTCTTCAATTTCAAATATTGGAAACCTTCTTATCCTTTTATCCAAAATTGGTTTTATCATTGAATTCAACATCAAGTGTATTTTCCAACAATCTCCTTGGCCATTTTTTTCGTTCCCACAGAAGCAAGACCTTCAATAGGATAGAGCTTATGGATGTTACCAACATCTGGGATTTTTACATCAATGATATATTTTATGCTTGATTTTGGAGCATATTGAAGCAAGCCAGCAGCTGGATACACAAGAAGCGATGTTCCTATCACCGCAAAAATATCAGCATCGCTTACGATGTCGATGGCTGGCTCTATCATCGGTACCATCTCCCCAAACCAAACTATAAAAGGTCTCAATTGGCTTCCTTTCTCACATTTATCTCCAATCTTTAATTCCCAACTATCCATTTCATATACCAATGAAGGATCCATACTACTTTGGGATTTGAACAACTCCCCGTGGAGGTGGATTACTTTGCTTGAGCCAGCTTTCTCGTGTAAATTGTCTACGTTTTGAGTGATGATCGTGACATCAAAGTATTTCTCCAGCATGGCCAATTCCAAATGGGCTTCATTCGGCGTTGCATTCAGTGCCTGCTTTCTTCTTTGGTTATAAAAATCCAAGACTAATCCCCGATCTTTCCTCCAGCCTTCTGGGGAAGCTACATCCATGACATTATGACCCTCCCAAAGACCATTACTGTCGCGAAAGGTTGCTATTCCACTTTCAGCAGATATTCCGGCACCTGTAAGTACCACTAATTTCTTTTTCATTTTGAATCGTTTGGATAATAGTCTAATGGTAGCATATCACCAATTTTAACCCATCCCATATACCCTTCAAACAAGAGGTCATAAGGAGGCGAAAAGCTCCCGTTTTCGTAAATTTCTATTTTCCCATTTATAAAATGGATCAAACTTTCTTGGTTGGTTAATTTGTTTGCATTAGGATAATTTTGGTCCGGCTTAGCTTTTTGATAGATAACTTGAAGATAATCCTCAAACTTCAAAATCTTTTTTCCATCTTCAGATTCTTCTATGAAGTTACTCAAATCAATGGGCTTTTCATCTAAGGTATCAATTGTCTTGGGTAATTTTTTCAGTCTTGCATATTCCTCAAAAGTATAAGGAGTCGGACGTCCTAGCCTGAAGTTCTCTGCCACAGCGTTCAGCTCCTCTTCATCAGGTCTGTTAATATTTGGTATCTTCCTTAGCCTTCTTACCAAGAAGCCTTCTTCTTCAACCTTATTTTGATAAACAGCTCTCAGAAAGTGCATCGAGCTCCCAAAGTACGCGGTTTCTCTATTTTTTTCTACTTGTTTTTGTTTTCTCCGAGAAAGGGTAGAGTCAGATGTAAAAAGGGCATAACCTCCATAAAAAACCCTAAAATTTGATTTTGAATATTCAAAACTCTGCAAAATGTATTTAATCCTGTAGCCCAAGTTGATATTTTCAATCTCTATAGCTTCATTAGCTTTTGCTAATAGCGTTCTCGGAATAGATTGGTCATCCAAAATAAGCTTGGTAGGGTTTTTAAGAGTTGTCTTGAATGAATTCGAACTTGTACCAATAAAATACCTTTTGAAGATTTCTAGATTACTGTACCAAGCTTTGTCTCTAACTGAATTTACTTCCAATTCAGATAACTCCATATCATCTGCTACTAATTGAAACCGATATAATCTTTTTTGAATATCATTGTGGTCAAACTCAAAATTCAAAGTCAAAAAACCCAATGTTTTGATAATCAATTCATGCTTTCCATCAGGGATATCCAGTGTAAACTTTCCAACAGAATCACTTACAGTACCAATACTCGTATTTGTCAAAAATACCATTGCATAAGGAATTGGTGTTAGGTTTTCAGCATTTTCAACAATTCCTTTCAACGTTATTTGGCAATAGGAAATCGAAAAATTAAAGAAAAATAGGACAGTAAGTAATGCTCTTGTAAATTTCATAAGCCGAAATGGATTGACTTTCTAATTGTTTACGAAATCTCTTTTGCCAAAGATGATAAAATGTAGCACTTAGTTCCAATCAATTCAAAAAAAAAGCAGGAAATAAATCCTGCTTTCAATTACTTTTTCTTGGTAAACCTACCTTTTTTCTTTTCAGGTTGATTTTCTATAATTTCAATAGTTTCGGCATAGCTCAATTCAGCAGCTTCTTTATCCTTAGGGATTTTGAAGTTGTTTTTACCAAACTTGATATAGGGACCCCATCGACCATTGAGAATTTGGATTTCATCATTTTCTTCAAAGGTTTTGATATGTTTCTCTGCATCAGCTTTCCTTTTGTCTTTGATAAGTTGAATAGCTTCGTCCTCAGTAATACTCAAAGGATCGTATTCTTTTCCTAGTGATACAAATTTACTGTCATGTCTTAGATAAGGTCCAAATCTTCCTATTGCGGCTACAATTTTCTTTTCTTCAAATTGACCAACATCTCTGGGTAACTTGAACAATTCCAATGCATCTTCTAAAGTGATATTCTCTATAAACTGTCCTTTCTTAAGACTGGCAAATTGTTTTTCTTCATCCTCTTGATCACCAATCTGTACCAATGGTCCAAATTTCCCGAGCCTTGCAATGATCATTTTTCCAGTTTTTGGATCGATACCAATTTCCCTAGAACTATTGACATCAGCTCTTGCCACATTTGCTGTTTCTTCTACTCTTGTATGAAATGCTCCGTAGAAGTTTTGGATCATATCTTCCCAATTCTGATTTCCATGGGCGATTTCATCAAATTCTTTTTCTACTCTTGCTGTGAAGGTAAAATCAATCACATTTGGGAAATGTTCTACCAAGAAGTCATTTACGACCATAGCGATATTGGTCGGAAATAATTTATTCTTGTCAGCCCCTGCAATTTCAATTTTGTTTTCCTTCTTAAATTCGCCCTTTGCAATTTTCATTTCTACATACTTCCGTTCATTTCCATCACGTGATTCTTTGATCACATAATTTCTCTTTTGAATAGTAGATATGGTTGGAGCATAAGTAGATGGTCTACCGATACCCATTTCTTCTAATTTCTTCACCAAGGAAGCTTCTGTATATCTTGGAGCGGGTCTTGTAAATGTCTCCCTTCCTTTCATTTCGATCAATCCCAGATTCTGACCAACAGTCAATGGAGGCAATAGGCCTTTTTCCGTGCTTTCTTCATCATCCGGCTCTTCGTCGGTACTTTCAAGGTATACTTTAAGAAATCCTTCAAACTTGATCACTTCACCGCTTGCAGACAGTGTCTGAGGCATTGTAGAAATGGCAATGCTTACATTGGTTTTTTCAAGGATTGCATCGGCCATTTGGGAGGCAATAGCTCTTTTCCAGATGAGTTCATATAGACGCTGTTCGTTTCTATCTCCGGATGTGTCGTGCTTAGAGAAATCCGTTGGTCGAATAGCTTCGTGAGCTTCTTGCGCACCTTCGGATTTTGTGGTGTATTTTCTCGATTTATGGAATTCCGAACCATATGCCGAAGTGATTTCATTTTTGGCGGCTGTCATTGCATCATCCGAAAGGTTGGTGCTATCAGTCCTCATGTAAGTAATCTTTCCAGCCTCATAGAGCTTCTGTGCTACAGACATGGTTTGTGCCACAGAAAAACTCAATTTTCTACTTGCCTCTTGTTGTAGGGTAGAGGTAGTAAATGGTGCTGCAGGGGTCTTTTTACCTGGCTTTTTCTCTAAACTATTGATGCTAAAGTCTGCACCAATACATTTCTTTAGAAATTCTTCAGCCTCCTCTTGGGTGTCAAATTTTTTGGGAAGTTCTGCAGAAAGCGTTTTTCCTTCCACATCAAAAAGCGCAGTGATTTTGAAGGAAGATTTCGTGCTGAATTTCTCTACTTCTCTTTCTCTTTCTACAATCAGCCTAACGGCTACTGATTGAACTCTACCAGCAGATAGACCTGCTTTGATTTTCTTCCAAAGAATAGGTGATAATTCAAAACCAACCAACCTGTCCAAAATTCTCCTTGCTTGCTGTGCATTGACCAAGTCATAATCAATAGTCCTCGGGTTTTCAATGGCTTTTGTAATTGCATTTTTGGTGATTTCTCTGAACACAATCCTCTTGCTGTTGTCATCTTTCAACTTGAGAACTTCTTTTAAGTGCCAGCTAATGGCTTCTCCTTCGCGGTCATCATCACTTGCTAGGTAAATCATTTCTGATTCCTTCACAAGTTTTTTCAATTGTTTGATCACTTCCTTTTTATCGGCAGTGACCTCATAAGTTGGTTTGAATTTATTTTGAATGTCTATTGCTTTGTCACCTTTTGGTAAATCTCGTACGTGACCATAACTGGAAGCTACCTTGAAATCTTTTCCCAAGTAGCCTTCTATCGTCTTTGCTTTGGCAGGTGACTCTACTATCACTAAATTTTTTGACATATTTTCTATATATTTATGAATAGAGTCTTTTCAAAAGATCCATTTAAATCCTAAAAATAGATGTGATTACATTCTATTCCAAATTATGAAAGATACTATCTTAGAATTGGCATGATTATTTCAAGTGTTTTGATAGCTAAAAAAGTAATTAATTTATGCGTAAAAGTAAAATTTTAGTTGTCTTAAGGCACGGAGAGGCCGATTTTACTTTTGGAAATGGTACTGATTTCCAAAGAGAATTAAATCAAAATGGGGTGGATCAATTATCCCGTATCAAGAAGCTTTTTGGTAAAGCATCTATCAAATTGGATAAAATCATCGCAAGTGCTTCTGTAAGGACCACACAAACTGCTGAGATTATGGCCGCTGAATTAGATAAAGATATCATTGAGTATTCTGGCGAAATCTATGAAGCAGAATCATCGATTTTGTTAGATGTAATTTCAAAAGTAAGTGATGATGTGGAAAATCTGATGATCATTGGACATAACCCTGGAGTGAGTGCTTTGGTCTCTTCCATTGCGGATCAAGGCTACTTAAATATGCAGCCAGGAATGTTGGTTATTATTGAGCTGTCGGTCAGTCAATGGAAGCATGTAGGGATTGGTACTGGGATTGTTAGAGAAGTAATGCAATAAAAAGACAGGTATCATTGATTGTATGAACTCAATTTTTGTTTTTTTCCATTTATAGACATAATGGAACAATTACTTATAAAAACTACTTATATATAAAGTATTCTTTAATTCTCAATGATCATAAACTTATCTTAACATTCCTGAATTGTTGCAAAAAGTAGGGAAATCATAAGTGTTATCTTTAAAAATAAATATAAAAATTATAATATGTCTATTAAACATCAGATCATCGATAGTTTTGATCCAAATGGAGTGAGTTCACACAATTCACTTTTTGGATTACCTTTTGATGAAAACACCGCAGAATTGATCATTATTCCAGTTCCATGGGAAGTAACAGTATCATATTCTTCCGGTACAGCAGCAGGTCCAGAAGCAGTGTTCGATGCTTCCCTTCAAGTTGATCTTTTTCAAGATGATATAAAGGATGCTTGGAAAATGGGTATTCACATGCTTCCAATTCCTCAGGAAATGATTAATACCAGTTCTAATTATAGAATCTTGGCTAAAAATTATATCGACTGGTTGGAAAAAGGATCTCCAGAAGAGGATCTAGAACGATTTGCTGCCGTTCCTGACTTGATAAACAAGGCTTGTGCCGAAATGAATGAATGGGTATATGAACAAGCAAAAAAATATAGAGCACTTGGGAAAATGGTTGCTTTGTTGGGTGGTGATCATAGTACACCTTTAGGTTTGATTAAAGCGCTGGCTGAAGATCATGTTAATTTTGGGGTTCTCCAAATTGATGCACATGCAGACCTAAGGGTGGCTTATGAAAATTTTGAATACTCACATGCTTCCATTGCTTACAATGCCTTGAAGCTGCCTCAAATAAGCAAATTAGTACAAGTAGGGATTAGAGATTATTGCGAATCCGAATATATAATGGCCAAGGAAAATAATAGGATCACTACTTTTTACGATAAAGAACTTAAAAAGGAATCTTATGAAGGTAAAGCATGGAAAATTATTTGTGATGAAATAGTGGATCAGTTACCCGATGAAGTATATGTTACCATCGATATAGATGGATTTGATCCGAAGCTTTGTCCTCATACAGGTACACCAGTGGCTGGAGGTTTTGAACTTGAGCAAGTGATGTATTTGATGAAAGAGTTGGTGAAATCTGGTAAGAAAATTATTGGTTTTGACTTAGTGGAAGTGGCACCTGGTCCAGAAGGAGATGAATGGGATGGGAACGTAGGCGCTAGAATTCTTTATAGAATGGCCAATCTTTATGGTGCATCGCAGGGAAGATTAGACTTGAAATAAAAAGTTTTAATTATTCTTAATCACATTGTTATGCATATTTGTTGTAAATGATCACGCTGATAATCGTTATTTACCACATACGGAACAAGGGTTATTAGTCGATTAGTTATTAGTGCATCAATTGCCTTCAAAGACACAACTTTGATTGCCTATTGATGTGGAAGCTGATAAACATATAAAAAAAGTCCTCACTTTTTTGTGAGGACTTTTACTTTTAGAAATCAGCGGGTTTAAGTTATTTTTCTTTAGTTTCTATATAAACAATCCCTTTTTTTGAATCTTCACCAAACTTTATCAATTCATCATAACTTGGAGATTTCACGATATTCATTTTCTTAATACTAGAAACCTCTAGCTTATTCAAATATTCCATATCTCTTATTTTGCCATCCAGAACATAGATTGGATTGAATTTTTTGTTAGTTGGGACTGTACTTAATTTTGCAAAAGTGGTCGAACGCATCTTATCATACTCAAAGTCATTGATCACTTTTTGAGCGTTAGCTTTTCCTGTATTGCCATAACCTACTACGACAATTTCATTTTTCATCCCTGCTCGAGACCTAGATTCACTATTTACATCACCAAGTCTAAATGTTATAGGAAGGATTGTTTTGAAGCTATTGCCATTCGAAGGAACATTCCAAGATGGGGAAGAAGTATTGACAACTCTATTAACTTCTTCGTCTATTTCTTTACTTACTCCTTTTACTATCTCTGTTTTTGAGATTTTCCCTTTTGAATCTAATTCTAGTTGAACAAGCACAGTTCCTGTATTCCCATTTTTTCTTGCTTCTGTTGGGAATTTAATATTTTTGGTGACATGTGTGTTAAAAGCATTAGTAGGCGCAACTTCTTTTGATACTGCGGAAGATTTGCCCAGGTTAAAGCGAATAGGAAGTCTCATCCTAACATCAACTAATTTCCCATCTTGCATTCCAGGGTTCCACTTTGGTGCATTTTTAACAACTCTTATTGCTTCTTCATCACAACCAGCACCAATTCCTCTCAAAACTTCTACTTCTCCAATTGAGCCATCTTTTCCAACCACAAAAACCAAATAAACAGTACCTTCTACACCTTGCTCTTTAGCGTAATTTGGGTATTTTAAGTTTTCTGATAAATACTGATTCCAACCTTCCATTTGACCTTGGGGTGATGGAGGCGTATCTACTTTATCATATGCACCATCTTTAAAAACAACGACCTCACCAACTTGATCTTTTGAAGGTGTCGTAGCATTTTTACCTTCATTTTTAAATCGAATCGGAAGTCTCATTCTTACATTGACTTCTTTACCTCTTTGTTTGCCAGGCTCCCAAGCTGGTGATGCTTTGACTACTCTTACTGCTTCTGCATCTATTGTTGGACTTACTCCTCTCAAAACATCCACTTCACTTATAGATCCATCTTTATTTACTTCGAATACAACATAAACTGTCCCTTCTTCACCATTTGCTTTGGCTACTTCTGGATACTTTAGATTCGATTTCAAATATTCATTCCAGCCCTCCATGCCTCCTTGAGGATTAGGTGCCGTCTCTACTACGTCAAAAACAGTATCATCATTGATGATTCTATTTCTCACCATTTGATTGGGAATTTCAATCACTTGAGGAAAAAAATATAAGTCTTCTTTGTTTTCAGCTAGTTTTGGTGGGATAGACATTTTGATCTGTGTACTGTGTACCACATCTACTTTCTCTCCTTTGTATTCACCCGCAGACCATGTAGGCATATCTTCACTTGTCAACATATCAATAACCTTTTTGTCCACGCCACCACCGATGCTCTTTCTGATTATCGGGTTGATTAACTTGCCTTCTGATGTGATAATATATTCCACTTCAAAAGAAGATACTAAGCCAAGTTCTTTTTCCTTCTCCGGCAAAAATCCTGAAATAGCTTTTGATAAGTCTTCATACCAGTTTTCTTCCCCTTTTGATGGTGCAGGTTTTACAGAAACCTGATCATAGGTTTTAACAGGTCCATAGTTTTTGGTGATTCTAGAATTCCCTCTTAATGAATTGATCAGACTCCTTACTTTAATGTATTCTTCATCTGAGGATATATCTGAAAATTCATACATCAATTCACCTAATTGTGCAGTCAGTTTGTCACCTTCAAGTGCACCAATAAGCTCATAATGTGTAGGGTTCTTGATTTTTTTAACTTTTATTGCTACTTCTAATGAATCTTGTGATGCTGTGAGCTGCTCTTTTATAAATTCTATTTTTTGTGTGTTTGTGCTAAACAGCTCGTTTAATCCCACTTTGGTTTTCATTGAAACCAATGCCAATAACATCAAGGTTAGTGGTAAAATCATTACCATTTTAAACCTATTTGGTTTTTTTGAGTTTTTCATCATTAAAATTCTTTTAAGGGTTGTTGATCTAATAAAATAGTTACCAATAGGAAGATCCATTCCCTTAAATGCAATTTTCACGATTAATTTCGGGTAGTTTTCTTTGTTTGCAGTTTGTTTTAAAACGTTTTCATCAGCTAGGTATTCGTGCACATCGACAAGTGCTGAGCGCATCAAGTGTATTGCTGGATTGAACCAAAATACAACACTCATGATTTGGTAATATAAAATATCCCAAGAGTGCCCTTGCCTTATATGTTCTATTTCATGTTTGATTATTTGATCTTTTTCTTCATGACTCAAATCTTGTGTTTCATCCCAGTACAATTCATTGAAATAGGAGAAAATTGGAGCGAGACCAAATGTCGGAATCAGAAAATATTTTTCTTTAAGTTTAAAAATTGTCTGATACCAACCTTTCTCTTTTAAGAGTCTTAGTTGTATAAATTGCCAGAATAACTTAATAGCCAGAAAAGAAAAGATCATTAAGTAAAAAATAATAAAATAATCCTTGAATTCTAAAAGCATAGGAAGCTTAGTACTTTGGACAGTAACCTCTGGCAATCCATAAAAACCAGCAACGTCTTCGGACACTTGCTCTAAAGAAAGTGCCCGAAAAAGTTGTGATTGCTCTAATGATATATCTGGTTTGTAAAAACTTACTGGTATTGTTACTAAAGGAAACAGCAGTCCCAAAATAGGGGTGATCAATAAATAGACCCTAGTAAAAACAAAGACCTTTTCATTTCTAAGAAATACCCAATATATTCCAAAGAAAAAGAAAAGACAGAAAGTACTTTGCCAGATATAATCAAGTAGAACGGCCATAGGAAGGTTACTTTACATCTTCTTTGACCTCATTCATTATTTTTTCAAGTTCCTTGATATTTAAGTTTTCATCTTTAGCAAAGAAAGATGCCATTTTTGTAAATGATCCACCGAAATAACCTGAAAGCAAATTCTTGATTGAGTGACTTCTGTACTCGTCTTTCGTCACGATTGGATAGTATTCATGCGACTTCCCATAAGCTTTGTGTTGTACAAAACCTTTTCTTTCAAGGATACGGATAATTGTGGAAACTGTGTTGTATGCTGGCTTAGGCTCAGTCATTCTTTCTAATAGATCTTTTACGAATCCTTTTTCGGCTTCCCACAGAATTTGCATCACTTGCTCTTCTGCTCTTGTTAGATTTCTCATAATATGTGTTTAAGTTTAAATTACGCTTCAAATTATTCACTTAGTTTCGAAAAAGCAAATATTAGAGAACGAATCTTTTCTATTGGTATCTATAAAATTAGTAATAAAAACTTAGGTAAAAAACAAAAATATTAGTTATTTTGGTATTACCACAAAAAAAGAGTCATTTTTCATGACTCTTTCTATTTAAGCATATATTAATTATGATAATCGTCAAAAGACACTATTAAATGAATTCTCACTTGAAATCATTCGGATAATCTGCGACTGTTGACTTTCGACTGCCAATAGCGCCTGAATTCAAGGTATGTACCTAATGATACATTGGTACTTTGTGATTGCTGATATACAATGGGATTAAATGATTGTTATGTAGTTCTTAGCTTTATAATCCCACTTGCATGCAAAAGTTTTACAATAGGATAGGTTGGATCAAACTCGTACCATTTTACAGCAAAATTTGGTCTGTTTGGTAATTTATGATGATTATTTTGGAACAACTCACCTAACATCAAAACATCAAGCAATAAGCTATTTTTGGATTTGTCATTATTATCAAAGTTTGCGTAGCCATACTTATGACCACTCCAATTGACAATTGCACCATGTACTGGTCCCATCATCAAGTGTATTGGTAATAAGAAGTACATCCACCAATGTGTTCCTGCAAGTTCAAACACGGAAATTGAAAGGACATAAATTAGGATATAAACCAAAGCCCAGCCAACTCTTGCAATCATGGAATCTGCAAATAAATCAAACTTGTTCCAATCTGGAACATCTTTGGAAAATCTTTCTTCAGGTTTTAGTTTGAAACTGAAATAGTCATTGTAGATATTCTTTGTTTTCCACATCATTGTGAACAAGTTCTCAGTATGATGGGGACTATGTGGATCTTTAGGAGTGTCACTGTATGCATGATGCATTCTGTGAAGGATGGCATAAGCTCTTGGAGAAAGATAGCTGCTACCTTGAGTGATCCAAGTAAACATGTAGAAGAATTTTTCCCAATATTTAGACATAGAAAACATCTGATGGGCAGCATATCTGTGAAGAAAGAAACTTTGGCAAAACAAAGAGAAATACCAGTGCAATAGGAAGAATATTATTAAAATCACTTTTTATGGTTATTTTGATTATTGCCGTAAAGATAAAGCCTAATTTTTACAATTATATTTAGAATGTTATTTTTCTTCATTTATTGCCAAAAATCAATTTCTTAATTACCTTCATTGTAATCAGGTAGGTTTGGGTACAATTCATCTTGCTTTGGTTAATTATTAATTTTCGACCAGCCAAAGTCAACAGTTTGAAAAAAATTACTTTGAGATAGAATTATTAATGCTAGCAGCAGTCAGTATATTTCTTTTATCAAATTTAGGCTATATTAGTGTTGTTATATTTTAAAATTATAAATCTATTTACTATGAGCAAAGCTTCTGAAACTTGGGGTATCTTAGTTCAAATATTATTGGGAGGACTAGCTGTGTTGATTACAAGTTATTTACTTCCTGGTGTGAGCGTAGATGACTTTCTTACGGGGATTGTCATCGCAGCACTTATAGCACTCTTGAATATTACAGTGAAACCTATTCTAATTATCCTCACAATTCCCATTACAATCGTCACTTTGGGACTGTTCTTGATCGTAATAAATGCTCTTTTGATTTTGCTTGCAGCCAAAATAGTCCCAGGTTTTGTAGTAGATGGTTTTTGGTGGGCAGTTTTATTCGGGTTAATTCTCGGTTTGATCAACTCACTTCTTGGTGTTTCTTTAGGGGCCAAGCAAGCTTAAGTTATTCAAAAGATACATCAGGAAAGTTACTGTCGCCTTGCCTGATGTATTTTATCTTTTTCCCAGTTTTTGATTTTAAAAAATGTGTCATCTTGGACTTTTTAATTTTGATTAGGAGTATATATAAAGATTCATCTAGTTTTTCGTCCTCCAAAAAATCCACCTCATATACTTGACTTTCGAAATTAACCTTTGGTTCACAATATTCATTGGCAGCCTTTTCTACCATATACAATTCCTCTTCGGGATCTATTCCCCGTATTAGCTTTTGATCATTTATTCCAATTGCTATGTTTCCCCCTTTTGTATTAGCAAAAGCAACTAGTGTTTTGGCAAATTTCAAACTGTCTGAAATGTTCAATTTAAAATCAAATTCATCAGTTTCTTTTTGTTTATTAAGACTTTTGACAAAATCAGGATCATTTAATGGAAAAAGCATTTTTTTTTTCGATTATATGGTTGTATTTTAAATACTTAAATTTATATTGAATTACGATATCAAAAAAATACTTTCAAATTACCCCTTAAGATTGTAAGTTGTCAAAAATAAATAAAGATTTTTAAAAACATGAATTATCTAAACGAAGGATTTGATCCAGAAATAATAGAGGCACTCAAAAAGGAGCTTGAATCTTCCAAAAAATCATTTAAAATGATAGAAGGAGAGGAGGAGAACACAGAAGATTTTGTAAACTTTCTATTTGTAGGCTTTTTTGAAGGCAAAGAAGTTATTTATGATGCTGCACTTTATACCTTGAGACTGCATCACTCTTCTGAGGTATACGAACTTGCAGAGCATGAAGCAGCCAAAAAATTTCCAAATTTTAAAGGGATTAAGTATGAAGAGGATGAAAATGGGAATTTGAAACCACTTTCAAGTGAAGAAGAAGAAATAGGATGGTTTATAACAGAAATCATCATGGACATCGAGGAGGAGGAGACTGTAAAAGTTCAAGAATTTATCGACATAGATACTCATCATGACTACGGTATCGGGCTGGATGCTGCTTTGAATGTAGAATACATTGATGAAGCTGTAATTGAAAAATTTATCCGCGAATTCAATGATGATAGTATCAAGCTTGATGATACTCATTATTCATTTCAATCTGCCGAAGAGGATTATGAAGAGGAAGATTAATTCTGATTATATTTCTAACAAAATTTTAATTCGCTTGTTATATGACAAGCGTTTTTTATTATGTTGAAAATTGCCCATTCTCCTATATATGCACACCCACTTCCACAAGGCCACAGGTTTCCGATGGAAAAGTATGAACTGCTTCCTGAGCAATTACTTTATGAAGGTACGGTAAATACAAGTAATTTTTTTGAACCTGGTATTCTGGATGAAAAATGGATCATCAATACCCACGATTACAACTATTTCACCAAGCTGAAAGATCTTTCTCTTACAAAATCCGAGATCAGAAAAACAGGTTTTCCATTAAGTTCTGAACTGGTAAATCGAGAAATCCATATTATGGATGGTTCAGTTCAAGCAGCGTTGTTTGCTTTAGATTTTGGTATTGCAATGAACATTGCGGGGGGAACACACCATTCATTTGTAGACAGGGGTGAAGGTTTTTGCCTATTGAATGATATTGCAATTTCAGCAAATTATCTCCTTGAAAATGAACTGGCAAAAAAAGTTTTGGTGGTTGATTTGGATGTGCATCAAGGAAATGGAACCGCTCAGATTTTTGAAAACAATGAAAAGGTTTTTACTTTCAGTATGCATGGAGCTTCTAATTACCCAATGCATAAAGAGAAGTCAGATTTGGATATAGGGTTACCAGATAAGATTGATGATGCTACATATTTAAAAATTCTAGTTGATAATTTATATCCTTTGCTAGATACAGTTCAGCCTGATTATATTATTTATCAATGCGGTGTAGATGTGTTGGAGTCTGATAAGTTGGGAAGATTGGCTTTGACAATACAAGGATGTAAAGAACGTGATAGAATGGTTTTGGAATTGGCAAAATTGAATAAAATACCAATCATGTGTTGTATGGGAGGAGGGTATTCTCCGAAAATTTCTGATATAATCGAAGCGCATGCAAATACTTATAGGTTGGCTCAGGAAGTGTTTTTTTGAAGTATAAAAACAAATACAAAGTTCTATTTATGAAATTTTCCCCAAAAAAAATTCTATAGTACGGAGAATATGGACTACCACTATTTGTCAATAAGTTACAGGGTTTTGTGTAATTGATCTCACATAGATTTAACTCAAATTAACAATTAGAGATTCGATAATAATTTGAACAAACAATACTTTGTTTATATTTGCGCCAAGTACAAATTATAAGCAAACAAACGTGAAAAAATTATCGAAAGTATTGGGTGTTCTAGGATTTGCAACAATTGTATTCTCCTCCTGCAATAATTCAGGTACCACCCCGGAATCAAACCCGAGTACAGAAGAAAGCTCTGAAGTAAGTATTTCAGACCTTAAAATCGCATATATCCTTACAGATAGTGTTATAGCCAATTATGATTTCTTCAAAGAGCAATCTGGCCAAATCACCGAAAAAGGTAAAAAATTCGAAACTGAATTGGGAAGTAGAGCTAGAGGGTTCGAACAAGAAGTTGCTAATTTTGAGCAAACTGCAGGTTCAATGACTCCAAATCAAGCTCGAGCAAAGCAGGAAGATTTGATGAAAAAAGAAAGAAACCTTGTGTCTTACAGAGATAATTTGATGCAAGAACTTCAGACTGACGAATCAAAACTATACAGCGATGTAATCGACGAGATCCAAGAATATTTGACTGAATATGCTGAAGCAAATGATCTTGAAATGATCCTGTCTTATACAAGAGGTGGTGCTGTGTGGTATTCAAAAAAATCCCTGGATATTACAGATAAGGTTACAAAAGGATTGAATGAGAAATTCATTGCTAAAAAGAACCAACCAGCGACTCCAGCTAAATAATAAGTCAAATTAAGCACATTATAAAAAAAGCCCAGTCGACTGGGCTTTTTTTGTGTCGTTTAAATTGATAATTTTGTGATCTGAAAAAATCAGAGTCAAAATTGATGAATTCTAGCATTTATTGAGACTTTCATTTTAAGATACACCAAATTACTATCGGAAGGGGGCTTTTAATGCAAGAGACTTCATTCATTACGGAAAAACAAAACATTTACTTATGAAAATAACTGAGTTTTTAAAACATAATTACAGGCACTTCAATGCTGCTGCATTAATTGACGCTGCGGAAGGTTACAAAACCCACCTTGATAATAATGGGAAAATGATGATCACTTTAGCTGGAGCAATGTCAACAGCTGAATTAGGGATATCTTTGGCAGAAATGATTCGTCAAGACAAGGTACAAATTATCACTTGTACAGGTGCTAACTTGGAAGAAGATGTTTTCAATCTTGTTGCCCATGATTATTATGAGAGAATTCCAAATTATAGGGATCTATCTCCAGAGCAGGAGAATGACTTGCTCGCTAGACATATGAATAGAGTGACTGACACTTGTATTCCTGAGATGGAAGCTATGAGAAGGATAGAAGATGTTATTTTGGAAGAATGGGTCAAAGCTGATCAAGCTGGAGAAGCGTTTTTTCCACATGAGTTTTTTTACAAAATTCTTCTTTCAGGAAAATTGGATAAATCATTCCAAATAGATCCAAAAAACAGCTGGCTTTTGGAAGCAGCTAAGAAAAACCTTCCTATCATTGTTCCAGGATGGGAAGATTCTACACTAGGCAACATGTATGCGGGTCATGTAATTTCAGGTGATATAAAAGATGTACACACTGTCAAAGGTGGTATTCAATACATGATGTATTTGGCAGATTGGTACACCAATAACGCTAAGGAAGATAGTACTGTAGGTTTCTTCCAAATTGGCGGTGGGATCGCAGGAGATTTTCCAATTTGTGTTGTTCCTATGCTTCATCAGGATCTTCAAAGAGACAGTATTCCACTTTGGGGTTACTTCTGTCAAATCTCAGATTCGACAACTTCTTATGGGTCTTATTCTGGCGCCGTTCCAAATGAAAAGATTACCTGGGGTAAACTTGGGATCGATACACCAAAATATATCATAGAATCTGATGCCACTATCGTCGCACCATTGGTGTTTGCGATAGTTTTGGATCAATAATTGATAAAAATCAATTATGATGAATATTGATTTTAAGTATAATATAATAAAGGCAAGTGGGTTTCTCCTGCTTGCTTTTTCATTTACCTCAATTGCTAATTCTCAAAGTATTTCTTCTTTGAAGAATCTTAATTCTCCTTATGATGAGCAACATCCCGTTATCTCTCCAACAGAGGAGATTTTTTATTCAGTAGGCTATCATCCTGCTAATTTGGGAGGAGAAACAGACTTTGGAGATATATGGATGACAAAAAAATCACCTAATGGGGGCTGGGGAGAACCTATTCATGTCAAAAGTTTATCCACTACTGGAAATGATGTGGTTGTAGGTTTCCCGGATGCCCTGACAGTCTATGTTTACCATAGCGGAAGCGGAAATGGGAAAAGGCAAGGAATTCACCAATATTCAAGATTTGGATCTGAGTGGAATTATGTCAGACCTTTGGAAATGGGCAATTTCAGAAATCAAGGTTCCCATTTTAGCGGGAGACTCAGCCAAGACCATTCGGTAATCATCATGTCAATGAATTCATTTGGTACATATGGAAATGAAGATATTTATGTTTCCAAACAAATTCGGGAAGGAAATTGGACATCTCCACAGAATTTGGGAACTGACATAAATACCTTTTCACAAGAATTGACGCCTTCTCTTTCTAAGGATTTGAAGACTTTATATTTTTCCACAAATTCGAACACGTCCAATTCTGGAAGAAATATATATACTTCCCGAAGATTGGATGATAGTTGGGAGAATTGGTCTAAACCTATTCAAGTGGAAAAAGTGAATTCATCTGGTGCCGAATTGAGTTATGTTGTGTTTGAGGATTTGGGGAATATAGCTTTTTATACATCAACCCAAAATTCCGAAGGTTTTGGAGACCTAATGATGGTAGTTCACCAAGAAGAAGAGAAATCTGTAGAAGAAGCACTTGCAATTATCGAAACGAATGAAGATGCTCAAAATGAAATAGTAGAGGTAGTCGAAGAAACAAAAGTTGAAATCAAAAATGAGAATTCTGTTTCTATTTCTGCTGAAGTAGTAAAAGAAGCTCCCGTAGAAGTGATAGAAGAGATGATTGATTCTGCATTGGTCAATGCTAACAAAACTAATGCGACCGAATACATTGTTTTGGATGCGAATACCCAAGAGGCAATTCCTTTCTTGATCACTTATGCTAACAAACAAGGTGTCAAAAAAACAACAGAAGATATCTATATACTTCAAAATGCCATTGATGACAATTCACTAGATAGATTTGTAGTTTCTGCAAATGGCTACATTCCAAAAGATTTTGGTTTTGAAGAATGGTTGAAATACGATTCTGAATCAATTTTACTGATGCCGGTAAAAGCTGGCGCAAGTATCGTTTTGAACAATATCCAATTTAATAGGGGGACTTCGGACTTTGCTGATGCTAGGTCAATACAATTATTGGATGATTTGGTAGATTTTATGAAATTAAATTCAAGTGTTCGTGTGAGATTAGAAGGGCATACTGATAATGTCGGTGATCCTCAATTGAACAAAGAATTGTCAATGAATAGAGCTTCAAAAATCCGAGGTTATATGACACTCAAAGGAATTGATTTTGAAAGAATCAGGATAGCTGGTTGGGGAGGTTCCAAGCCAATAGCGGATACATCTACCGAAGAAGGAAGAGCCCTGAACAGAAGAGTAGAATTAGTAATAGATAGATTACAATAATTAAGAATTGATATGTTTGAATTGAATCCAGATAAGCATTATCCAAAAGAAACCGAAAGTAGAGTAGTCATTCGCTTCCAAGATTGTGATCCTTTACAGCATTTGAATAACGCCAAATACTTTGATTATTTTTTCAATGCCAGAGAAGATCAAGTACCTAAGTTATATGGTGTAGAAATGATCGATTTTATTCAAAAGTATAAGTCTGCATGGGTAGTTTACAACCACAATATAGCTTATGTTAAGCCCGCAAAGGTTGGGGAATGGGTGAGAATAATGAGTAGAGTTCTTTGGTATAACCAAAATACTGTAGTAGTGGAGTATTACATGACTGACGACAACAAGAATGAATTGAAAACTGTCCTATGGACTACCATGAGATATGTCACTATCAAAGATGGTGTTTCGACAGATCATGCCGGAAGTGTGGCAGATTTCCTAAAAGCCACATCAGAAAATCTGGAAATTTCAAATATGTCTATTGCTGAGCGGGTAAAATTCCTCAAAAAGAAGCTTAAAGAAGATTAAGTTTACCTTACATATGTTCGATTTGATTCAAAACCTGTACGCTACTGTACAGGTTTTTTTTGTCTATTTACTAAAACAATTATTGATGAAATATTTTAAAAATATATTTTTAAAATATTATTAGTTTGATGCAACCTTCATTTAGCTTACTTCCAAGTATTTTTAATAAGTATATGTTCATTTTTGAGACAGTCGAACAGTGTTTTGATTGTTAATGATACAGTTTTTGCAGGATTTTAACCTTTTGGTTTTTAGATAAATAAGTAATTTTTATTCAGGGTTTTTAAAGGAAATTTTTCTTCAATATTCTTGGTACAAATCATGAATAAATCCTGACAGACAACAAAACCAATAAACATATAAAATTATGAAAACTCTCTTAACATTCGCATTAGCATTGAGCCTAAGTACAAGTACTTTCGCAAAAGAAGGAACATCAAATGTAGCTGCATCTTCATATGTAAAAACTGAAGGTAAAATAGTAAAACTTTCACTTGGAGAAGATCTCGGTAAAGTAAGGATGACCATCAAAGATGTGAAAGGAAAAACGCTGTATAGATCTACAATTTTTGTAAAATCTAATGTCATCGTTCCTTTTAATTTATCTGAATTTCCTACTGGCACTTTCAATATAGAAGTCGAAAGCATGGATAAGAGGGATGTGGTTGGAAAAGCGAATTTTGACGTTGAAACAAAAGAGCCAAAAAGAGAAATGGTTCTACCTTTGATGGCATCAGGGAAAATTGTAGATCAAAATAAAGTCAGACTTTCCGTTTATGGCCTAGAAAAACCTGGACTAAAAGTTATGATCAAAGATGAAAATGGAAAATTGATTTTCAAGGAAACTATCAATGAAGAAAATGGATTTATAAAATTCTATAATTTCAAAAATACTTCGGTAAAAGGTAAAGTTATGTTGCTTGAGGATATCAAAGGAAGGCAAAAGACTATCTTGCTTTAAATCTAGTAACGAAAAAAAGTCCCGGTAAAAACTGGGACTTTTTTGCGCGTTAAAATTACACTAGCGGTTCTTTAAACTTAATTATTTTTCACATTTTTGATTATTCAATAACACGTTTTTGCAACTTTAGAAAAAATAATTAAACCAAAAAAGATGATACACAAATATCAATTTTCATTAGTCCTTTTTGTTCTATTCTTGTTTTCCGCCCCATCATTTGGTCAGGAAAACACTGATCTTGAAATGATCTACAAAATCAAAACAGAAGGTACTAGAAATTCACAAATTCAAGATTTGGCTCACAACCTTACTGATTTGATGGGACCAAGATTGTCTGGATCTACCAATTTGAGAAGAGCGAGACAATGGACAGCTGATAAATTTAAGGAATGGGGTTTAAAGAATGTGAAAATTGATTCCTATGGTGAATTTGGTAGAGGTTGGGATGTCAAGAAGTCTTACATAGCCATGAAAGATCCTTACTATGCACCTTTGATTGGTTATCCAAAAGCTTGGACTGATGGGACTGGCGGTCTGATAAATAGTGAAGTCATCCTTTTGGATATTCAATCTGAAGCAGATTTTGAAAAACTCAAAGGTACCCTTAGAGGCAAAGTGATCATGGTACCAACACCTTTATCTACTTCTCCTGCTTTTGAACCTGAAGCTAGAAGATTGACTGAGGATGATTTGGCAAATAGAAAAGAAATGTCTATCGGCAACGGTGGTGGTGGTGCTAGGTATTCTCCAGCACAGCTTCAGCAGATGAGAGATCAGCGAGCTTTGGACCAAAAAGTCAATGAATTTTTAATGGAAGAAGGAATAGCAATGCGTATTTCTGGTACTAGAGGTAATTTTGGTACAGTATTCCATACTAGGGCAGGATCTTATAGCACTGCAAAAAATAAGACTATTCCAGAAATGGAAATTGCATTGGAGCACTTTGGTAGAATCGAAAGGCTTCTAAAAAGTGGACAAACTGTTACTATCGACGCAGAGATTGAAGTAGAATGGTTGGATGATGATTATAAAGGTTACAATGTATTGGCTGAAATTCCTGGTACAGACAGTTCCTTAAAACCAGAACTAGTATTGCTAGGTGCGCATTTGGATTCATGGCATGCTGGAACAGGCGCAAATGACAATGCTGCTGGCGTGGTAGTAATGATGGAAGCAATCAGAATTTTGAAAGCTTTGGGAGTTCAACCTAAGAGAACTATCAGGA
Source organism: Belliella alkalica (assembly GCF_022549785.1). Classification (GTDB taxonomy): domain Bacteria; phylum Bacteroidota; class Bacteroidia; order Cytophagales; family Cyclobacteriaceae; genus Belliella; species Belliella alkalica. Next base: position 17,452 of record NZ_JAKZGO010000025.1, on the reverse strand, counting down.
TTGCTTTATGGGGTGAAGAGGAGCAAGGACTTTTTGGTTCAAGAGGTTATGTTCAGAAATATGTAGCAGATAGACAGACACAAGATAAGAAAGGGGAGTGGGATAAAATTTCCGCATATTATAATGTAGACAACGGATCCGGTAAAATCAGAGGGATTTATCTGGAAGGAAATGATCAACTAGTTCCAATTTTCGAAAAATGGTTTGAGCCATTTCATGAAATGGGAGCAAAAACAATCACAAGAAGAAATACTGGTTCTACAGACCATGTAGCATTTGATGCAGTAGGTGTACCTGGTTTTCAATTTATCCAAGACCCTATCGATTATGGAAGAGGTTATCACACAAATATGGATCTTTACGAAAGGATGCAACAGGGTGATATGACCCAAGCAGCTATCATCGTGGCAGCCATGGTTTACAACACAGCACAAAGAGATCAAAAACTCCCAAGAAAACCTTGGGGCAAATAAAAGAGTTTAAAAAAGAGCTGGTATATAATCAGCTCTTTTTTATTTATGTTATTCTACAAAATAAAAATGTTGAGAAATTTACCCAATAAATCAAAATTATGGTTGGTAAATGTTCAGAATGCAGTTATATTTAATTGTTCAATTTCAAAAATAAAATAAAAACACAATTTAATTCTGATAATTAAAATAGACCCAAATAAACAAATATGAACGGAATTCCGAGAACGATTTTTACTGAAGAACACGAGATGTTTAGGCAATCGGTAAGAGATTATATTGCCAAAGAGATTAGTCCAAAAAATGCCGAATGGGAAAAAAATAAAATGGTGTCGAGAGAATCGTGGACAGACCTTGGTAACAATGGTTTTTTGTGCATCCAAGCCCCAGAAGAATTTGGTGGAATGGGAATTGATGATTTTAGATACAATGCACTTTTTATTGAAGAGTTGGGACTGAGCGGATGCTCTGGACCGGCAATAGGCTACCCACTGCATAGCGATATCGTATTTCCTTATATCCTGCATTACGGTACAGAAGCGGCCAAAGCCAAATACATTCCCGGAATGGTGTCTGGAGAGATGATTTCAGCGGTAGCGATGACCGAGCCAGGAGCTGGAAGTGATCTCCAAAATATCAAAGCGAGCGCCATTGATAAGGGAGATCATTATCTCATCAATGGCTCTAAAACATTTATCACAAATGGATATTTGTGCAATTTGGTAGTGGTAGCGGCAAAAACTGACCCAAGCCTTGGGGCAAAAGGAATCAGTCTTTTCATTGTAGATACAGAAATGGAAGGATTTACCAAAGGGGTTCCATTCGAAAAAGTTGGGCTTCATGCACAAGATACCTGTGAGCTTTTCTTTGAAGATGTCAAAGTGCCCAAAGAAAATCTCTTGGGAAATGAAGGAGAAGGATTCAAGTATTTAATGACTGAATTGGCCCAAGAGCGTCTTGTTGTTGCCCTTGCTGCATTAGCTCTTGCAGAAGGTACATTTCTTTCCACAGTGAACTATGTCAAAGAAAGGCCAGCTTTTGGCAAGACAGTTTCTGACTTCCAAAACACAAGGTTCAAAATAGCTGAAATGTCAGCAAAACTTGAAATGGCCAGGATTTATTGTGATCAACTTGTATTACTTCACAATGACAAAAAAGTGGATTCAGCCATGGCTTCTGCTGCCAAATACAGCATGACTGAACTTCAATGCGATGTAGCCGATGAATGCGTTCAGCTTCATGGTGGATATGGATACATGTGGGAATACCCCGTGGCAAGAGCTTATGCTGATGCCAGAGTTCAGAGAATCTATGCAGGGACAAATGAAATCATGAAAGAACTTATAGCAAGGAAAATCCTTAAAAAAGATTGATTTGGTTTTGGGTATTTAGATTGTAGATTTTAGATATTAAATTTAAAATCTACAATTTAAGCTGTGAAATATTCTCTGCTAAATGAGCTTTCTTTTTTTAAAAATGCAGATTTCTTTTATATTTAACCGTATTAAAATTAAAATCAATTCTTAACCCAAAATATTTAGATTTTCATGCAAGACTTTCCTTGGTATAAATTTTATCCACAATCAGTAGAGAAAAACATCGATGTGGAAGCTTATTCTTCCTTAGTCGATCTTTTTGAAGAAAGTGTAAAAAAATATGGTGATTCGATAGCATATGAATGTATGGGCAAAACACTTTCATTTAATGAAGTGGACCATTTTTCGAGAATTTTCGCATCGTATCTTCAGAATGAATTGAAAATGAAAAAAGGGGATCGTGTGGCCATACAAATGCCTAATTGTCTCCAATACCCTGTTGCAATGTTCGGTGTGTTGAGAGCTGGAATGGTTGTAGTTAATACCAATCCACTCTATACTTCTAGTGAAATGAAGCATCAGTTCAATGACTCAGGTGCCGATGCAATCGTGATTTTAGCCAATTTTGCCGTAAATCTCGAAAAAATAAAGAAAGATATTTCTGCAAAACATATCATCATAACTGAGTTGGGAGATATGTTAGGAGGCCTGAAAGGTGGGATAGTAAACTTTGTGGTGAAATACATCAAAAACATGGTTCCATCATATAACCTCCCCTCTGCTATCAAATGGAAATCTGTTATGTCAGGTGGTAATTCCAGAGAATTTAAGCGTGAAAATATGACTTTGGGTGAACCGGCATATTTGCAATATACAGGTGGTACAACCGGTGTTTCTAAAGGAGCAGAATTGACACACGGAAACATTGTTGCTAACATGCAGCAGATTTCTGCTTGGATGAAACCAAAGTTGAAGGAGAGAGAGGAAGTGGTGATAACAGCTTTACCACTTTATCATATTTTCGCTCTTACGGTAAACTGTCTCGCTATGATGAAAATAGGTGCGCATAACGTCTTGATAACCAACCCTAGAGATATGCCAGGTTTTATTAAAGAATTATCAAAGCATAAGTTTACGGTCTTCACAGGTGTGAATACACTTTTCAATGGCTTACTGAATCAGGAAAACTTCCAAAAACTTGATTTTTCTTCCTTGAAAATCGCTGTAGGTGGCGGTATGGCTGTGCAGAAAGCGACTGCCGAAAAATGGGTAAAAGTAACCAAAACACCATTGGCAGAAGGATATGGTTTGACAGAAACTTCCCCAGTTGCGACCTGTAATCCAATAGATGGAACAGAAAGAAATGGTACTATTGGTGTTCCTTTGCCTATGACGGATGTTAAGGTTATTGATGATGATGGAAACCAACTTGCAGTAGGTGAAAAGGGTGAATTATGTATCAAGGGACCACAAGTCATGAAGGGATACTGGAACAGACCAGATGAGACCGAAAAGGTGATGGAAGGGGATTGGTTCAAAACTGGAGATATTGCAGTCATTGACGAAGATGGTTTTGTGAAAATTGTAGATAGGAAAAAAGAAATGATTTTAGTTTCTGGATTCAATGTCTATCCCAATGAAGTAGAGAACACCCTTGCGTCCCATCCTAAAGTACTAGAAGTAGGTGTGATAGGTATGCCTGATCCAAGGTCTACTGAAAAAGTAGTAGCATATGTTGTGCCTAAAGACAAGTCAGTTACCGAGGAAGAACTAATCGCTTACACAAAAGAAAACTTGACTAATTACAAAATTCCAAAGGAGATTTATTTCTCCGATGAATTGCCAAAAACAAACGTTGGGAAGATTTTGAGAAGGAAAATCAAAGAAATGCACGAGAAAAATGTAGGTGCTTAAATCCTCGTTTGTTTTGGATTCACTCACGAGATTCAATACCTTCGCATATTCATGAAAAATAAGATTAATCGATGGATTTAAACAAACTTGATCAAGAACTAACTGCAATCGTTGAAAAGAGAATCGCTCTGAGTAAGATCACTTATGCTGACGAGAGATATGATGATATTGAAGAAGAGCTACATGATCTTGAAGATGATTTTAATGAAGAATATGGCGATGAATTGGAATCTGAATTAGAAAAAATATACGCCAAACTCAAGTCTGATAATGACGTGTTGCTTCCTTCAGCTTATCTTGCCAATGCTTATACTCCTATGTTGCCTGATGCAAATGGAATCATTTCTTATGAAGTAAAAGGAGCAGAGGGTGTGCCAATTGAATCTGAGCAGTTTGATAAGCAGGACGTAAGAATTGTTCTGATCCCTAATCCAACGAGATTTGTGATGCAAATCAATGGAAGATCTTTAAAAGACCTATGGAGATCGAGATAATAGTTTGTAATTAGTTATTGGATGATTTGGGATCGGCTTTCCGAAAGTGAATTATAATATGATAACATAAGTAATAAAAAACGCCTGAATCTAATTCAGGCGTTTTTGTTTTAGAATCCCAATTTTTCTCTGATTTTATCAAGCATTTCTTTGGCTACTACTCTGGCTTTTGCTTCCCCTTCGGCAAGTTTTTGCTCTAATTCTGATTGGTTAGTCATATAATAATCGAAAAGCTTTCTTTCCTCTGCATATTTTTCTAAAATCAAACTTAGAAACTCTTTTTTAGCATGACCATAGCCAAAATTACCAGCCAAATATTTACTCCTCAATACCTGTGTCTGTTCTTGATTTGCCACTAACGAATATAATTTGAAAACATTGCAAGTGTCAGGATCCTTTGGTTCTTCAAGAGGAGTACTATCCGTCACGATGCTATTGATGTTCTTTTTCAGTTCTTTTTCAGGAAGGAATATATCGATAAAATTGTTGTAAGACTTACTCATCTTCTGACCATCTGTACCGGGAATTATCTTCACAGATTCGCTTATTCTCGGTTCGGGTAAAGTCAATATTTCCTCCTCAATTCTTCTATTAAATGTGGAAGCAATGTCTCTTGATATTTCAAGATGTTGAAGCTGATCTTTACCAACAGGAACTAGATCGGCACTATACAACAAAATATCTGCAGCCATCAATACCGGATATGTAAACAATCCCGCATTGACATCTGACAGTCTGTCAGACTTGTCCTTAAAACTATGCGCATTTGCCAGCATAGGATAAGGAGTGAAGCAACTCAAATACCATGTAAGTTCTGAAACTTCGGGGATTTGTGATTGTCTGTAGAAAATCGTTTTTTCGATATCAAGACCAAAAGCAAGCCATGCAGCAGCAACTGCTAGCGTATTCTCACGCCTTACATTGCCATCTTTGATGGTGGTGAGAGAATGCATATCTGCGATAAAAATAAAAGACTCGTTTTTGTCTTTTTTGGTTAATTCGATTGCAGGGACTATTGCACCAAGGATATTACCAAGATGAGGTCGTCCAGAACTTTGAATACCTGTTAATACTCTTGCCATTATTTAGAATTTTGGTGCAAATTAATTAAATATGGGTACAATTCGATTGATTTTTGACGTTATTTGCCATTATGAACAAATTGAATTTTAGCTTATTTCTTTTCCTAATCACCTTCTTTCATCTTAGACTTGCTGACGCTCAAGAGATTGAGAGGCAATTGCTGTTCTGGGAGAATCGTACAATAAATATTGGGACAATTTTAGAAGAAAATGGAGTCGTTGAAGTTGAGTTTTTTGGCTTAAATCAGACAGACTCTGTTATTTTTATTAGAGATATAGTTACTGACTGTGGTTGTACTACTGCGGATTATAGTCAAGATACCATCTATCAAAGCAAAATCGGAAGTGTAAAAGTTAATTTTGACCCTGACCATAGGGGTGGGGCTTTTACTAAAATGATTATTGTGAGAACCAATCAGGATATATATGGAGATACCCTTTATCTACAAGGTTTTAATATTCCTTTTCCTGATGACCTGGGAAATGCCTACCCACATAGGATTCAGGATGTAGGTTTTAGACTTTCAGCTGTAAATATGGGGAATGTTTACACGAATGAACCCAAGAGTAAGTTTATAGAAATATTTAATTTTAGCTATGAAAAACTCATGCTGCCAGACAGCATTAATAATCATCCCGAATTTCTCAATGTCAGTTTAATTCCCCAAACTGTAGAACCAAATCAACGTGGATTGATAGAATTAAAATATGATGGGCACCACAGAAATGATTTTGGCTATGTGGAAGATGTCTTGATGTTGAATTTTGAAAGTAAACCAGAACCAGTTGCATTGAGGTTGATGGCTAATATATTTGAACATTTTGAACCTGTTCCAAAATCATTGGAAAAGGTAGTGCCAAGATTGGGTATAAATGATGTTGAGATAGATTTAAAAGATATCAATGCAAATAATGTTGTTAACCGAAAAATAAAGCTTTCAAATCAGGGACAAGAGGAGCTTATTATCAGAAAAATGATTTCAAACTGTGAATGTATGAAAGTGGTTGCAGACAAAGCAGTACTGCAAAGTGGTGAATCTACAGATTTGGAAATCACATTTGATCCAAAAGGAAGAAGAGGTATTGACCACAAGCATATCAATATTTTTTCCAATGATCCGGTCAATCCAATTAGAACGATAGTAATTAGAAGTATGATAAAATAACAAAAATATACCTGCTTTATAAACTTTGTGGCACAGTTTTCGTTTGTTTAAGGGTAGTTTGATATTGGATTATAAGAATTCGGTATTTGATAAATTTTATTTTATTTCCACTCAAAACCAAAATTATATGAGTTCTACAAAATTTCTTTTAGGTGCACTTCTTGGTGCAGCAGTCGGTGTACAAGTAGGTATCTTAATAGCTCCAGATAAAGGTGCTAATACAAGAAAAAATATTGGTAAAAAAGGCAACGAGTACTTAGACGAGGTGAATGGAAAAGTAAGCACTTTTTTAGATGGCCTTAATAAGAAAGTTTCTGAAGCTTCAAGTGAGGTTGATAAATTGACCAAAAAAGCGAAAGCTGAAGCAGATAAATTGATCAAGTAATTATGTTTGCTCAATTTACAAAAAGCGTGATAGTTATTTGACTATCACGCTTTTTGCTTTTAAGGATCTTTTTAATTTAATCCCTCTGATTTTATGGACTATTTAAAAGCAGGGATTCCTGTGATTTCATGGCCTAATATAAGCAAATGTATATCATGCGTTCCTTCATAAGTCACTACAGATTCTAAATTCATCATATGGCGCATCAAAGAATATTCACCAGTGATTCCCATACCACCATGAATTTGTCTCGCTTCACGAGCGATATCCAAAGCCATCGCTACATTATTTCTTTTTGCCAAAGATATATGGGCTGTTGTGGCTTTGCCTTCATCCATCATTTTTCCAAGTTTCCAGACCAGTAACTGAGCCTTTGTGATTTCTGAAAGCATTTCTGCCAATTTTTTCTGTACCAACTGAAATGATCCTATTGGTTTGTCAAATTGGATTCTCTCTAAAGCATACCTCCTTGCAGAATCATAGCAATCCATTGCTGCACCAAGTGTTCCCCAAGCGATACCATATCTAGCAGAATCCAAGCACATCATCGGAGCACCAAGACCAGATTTGCCAGGGAGTAGATTCTCCTTTGGTACTTTCACGTTGTCAAACACCAACTCGCCTGTACATGATGCTCTTAGTGACCATTTGTTGTGTGTCTCAGGAGTTGAAAAACCTTCCATACCTCTTTCAACTATCAAGCCATGGATCCTGCCTGCTTCATTTTTAGCCCATACGACAGCTACATCAGCCTTTGGTGAATTTGAAATCCACATTTTTGCTCCATTCAAAAGATAGTGATCTCCCATATCTTTGAAATTGGTGGTCATGCCACTAGGATTGGATCCATGGTCAGGCTCTGTCAAACCAAAGCAACCAAGCATCTCTCCTGATGCCAGTTTAGGTAGAAACTTTTTCTTTTGCTCCTCTGAGCCAAATTTGAAAATTGGATACATAACCAGTGACCCTTGAACAGACGCGGTAGATCGCATACCAGAATCCCCTCTCTCTATTTCCTGCATGATCAACCCATAGGAAATATAGTCAAGACCCCCACCACCATATTCAGAAGGGATTTGTGGTCCAAAAGCACCAACATCACCAAACTTTCTTACTATTTCGTATGGAAAATGTGCGTTTTGTGCCCACTCTTCTATATATGGACTGATTTCTTTTTTTACAAAATCTCTAACTGATGATCTAATCAACTTATGCTCTTCCGTCAAAAGATCATCAATACCATAAAAATCTACACCTTCAAACATATCTTTTTTGGTGGATTTGGTCATTGTTTCATTATGATTCATAACTGTTTTGGTTTATTGCCAATTAAAATAGATTTTTGTGCTGTCATCACTTTGGATTAATGCCTTCAAGTAAATAAGAACTAGGTAAAAATACTACCTATTTCATAAAATAATATTACATGAGCCCAGCGCACACTCAAAAAGAAATTTTAAATAAAATAGAATTGCTCCAAGAGAAGTTTAAAGCATCTGGACAAGACCTTTCTTCTTATTTAGAAGGACTACTTTATGCCGATTATCTTAATTATTGGGATTATATCAATTTGGATATTTTGCTGTCATTACAGCAACCCAAAACTTCAATGAAAGATGAGAAAATTTTTATTATTTACCATCAGATTACAGAACTCTATTTCAAATTAATAATTTGGGAACTCGAGCAAATAGCAGAACAAGAAGATATCAAAGCTGAATTTTTCAAAGCCAGGATTGAAAGGGTTATTATGTATTTTGACCATTTGATTTCCTCATTTGCAGTGATGTGGAAAGGTATGGAAAGAGAACAGTTCCTGAAATTCAGAATGTCTCTTCTGCCATCAAGTGGCTTCCAAAGTGCCCAATACAGAATTATTGAGATATTGTCCACTGACGTGAAGAACTTAGTACACATTGACAAAAGAGCTTCACAGAATGATAACGCTATTACGGAAGACTTGTTTGATAACCTTTATTGGCAGCAAGGAGCTATTGAATTGGCTACAGGAGAAAAAACACTCACACTTAAAACCTTTGAAGCTAAATACGGTAAACAGCTCAAAGAATTGATAGAAAATTATAAGTCCAACAATATTTGGAAAAAGTACCAATCATGCAAAGATAAAGATCAAGATCTTAAAGAATTGATGCGTTCGCTAGATTTGAAAGCCAACGTTTTTTGGCCACTCGCACACTATAAATCTGCCGTTCGCTATCTTCAAAAAGACCCAGTCGATATCTCCGCTACAGGCGGCACTAATTGGCAAAAATACTTACCTCCAAGATTTCAAAAAGTAATTTTCTATCCCGAACTTTGGACAGACTCAGAAAAAGAAGAATGGGGCAAAGGCTGGGTAGTGGAGGAGATATTTGGAGAAGAGTGAGATACTAGAAGCGAGATGCGAGATGCGAGATGCGAGACACAAGACGTGAGATATAAGACGTGATATTTGAGTTATGAGAAGTAAGAACCAAGAACAGCCTGTCATCTCGATCCCGAAAGCATTCGGGAGAAGCTTGTCCCGCAGAATTAAAGTAACACAATTAAAAAACCAAAAAAAACACCTATCAGATACCAATATCCTAATCCGCCGCGACTAAAAAGCTCTTATAATCTTAAAATTTTAAAATCTTATAATCTTAAAATATTATAATCCACCACGGCAGACAAGTTCTTTCAATCTGAAAAAACCTTCTAACTTTCCAATTTAAAACATACCAACCATTACCCCTCAATCTTCCAATTTTCAAATCTTTTAATTCACAAACCTTTAAGGATAAAAACCTTACACCAAAATGAAAAAAGAAATCCAATTACAACTCACCCCTCAACAAGCTTATGATGAGGAAGTTTTTCAACAAACAGTCAGCAAAAAACTGGGGGTATCTTTACAAGATTCCAAAATCCAAGCAAGGCAAATCAAGCGATCTATAGATGCTAGAGGAAGGCAAGTGAAGGTAAATGTAACCGCTGAAGTTTTTATCGATGAGCAGGTGCCACCCATGTTGGATGCCTCAAAACCTTATCAAAATGTCAGTAATGCAGAACAAATCATCATTGTTGGTGCAGGTCCTGCTGGGATGTTTGCAGCATTGAGGGCAATAGAACTTGGAGTGAAACCTATTTTGATTGAAAGAGGAAGTGATGTCCGTGCCAGAAGAAGAGACTTGGCAGCGATCAATAAAGATCATATCGTCAATCCAGAATCAAATTATTGCTTTGGAGAAGGTGGAGCAGGAACGTATTCTGATGGAAAACTTTATACCAGATCCAAGAAGAGAGGTGATATCCGAAGGATCATGGAAATATTTGTTGCCCACGGTGCTACTGAGGAGATTTTGGTGGATGCACACCCACATATTGGTACTAACAAGCTTCCAAAAATCGTCACCGAACTTAGAGAATCCATCATTCGAGCAGGAGGAGAAGTCTTGTTCAATACCAAAGTTGTGGATTTTATTTTGGAAGACAACGAAATGAAAGGCGTAGTCACCCATGGTGGGGAGAGAATTTTAGGATTGGGAGTCATCTTGGCTACAGGGCATTCTGCAAGGGATATTTACCATTTGCTCCATCAGAAGAAGATTTTGATTGAAGCAAAACCTTTTGCACTTGGTGTTAGAATAGAGCATAGTCAAAATTTGATAGACAAGATTCAATACCATTGCGAGGTTGATAGAGGGCCATATTTGCCAGCATCAAGTTATTCTTTGGTGCATCAGAGTAAATTCAAAGGACAACAAAGAGGGGTTTTTTCGTTTTGCATGTGTCCAGGTGGGTTTATCGTTCCTTCGGCTACAGCTCCAGGAGAATTGGTGGTGAATGGCATGAGTCCAAGCAGAAGAGATAGTAAATTTGCCAATTCGGGGATTGTAGTGTCTGTAGAGCTTGAAGATCTTCCACAATATGCCAAACATGGGCCTTTGGCTGCGATGATGTTTCAGGCAGAGGTAGAGAAGAAAGCATGGATTGCAGGAGGAAGTACACAAACGGCACCCGCTCAGAGAATGGTTGATTTTGTCAATAGAAAGCAAAGCCAATCGCTTTTGGATACTTCATATCAGCCTGGTTTGAATTCAGTCAATATGCATGAAGTACTTCCTGATTTTATCTCCAATAGATTGGCAGATGGTTTCAGGGCTTTTGGAAATAAGATGAAAGGTTATTTTACCAACGAATCTCAATTGATAGGGGTAGAAAGTAGAACCTCATCTCCAGTGAGAATTCCAAGGGATAAAGAGTCATTTGAACATCCAATTGTAAAAAGGCTCTATCCTTGTGCGGAAGGTGCAGGCTATGCAGGAGGCATCGTTTCTGCTGCCATGGATGGGGAAAGATGTGCAGAAAGATTGATTGGAGAATATTTGAAAAAATAAATGTAAAAAATACACTTAATAAAATTTTACTTGCTTATATTTATGATCATAAGAGCTTGTTTAAATTTTGTTTTTGAAGCCGAGATTGATGCATGTTTTGTTCAATCGAGGCTCGTTTTCGGGGTCGTAGCTTTGCTACATCTCCGAAAATAGCCGAAGAGTGAGCGAAAGAGGCGCAATCGTAGGCCAAAGGATAAAGTTTAAACCAGCTCTAAGCAGGTTGAGTGATTAACCAAACTAATTTAGCCCAAAATGAAAGTTATTGCAATAGGTAGAAATTATGTTGAGCATATAGAAGAGCTTCAAAATGAAAGACCAACGGAGCCAGTTGTTTTTTTGAAGCCAGATACAGCGGTTTTGAAAAATAACATGCCGTTTTTTCATCCTGATTTCTCAGAAAATGTCCATCATGAAGTGGAGCTTGTATTAAAGATCAACAGAGAAGGGAAATATATCAAGAGAGAATTTGCCCATAGATATTTTGAAGAAATAGGGATCGGAATAGATTTTACAGCAAGAGACCTTCAAGACAAATGTAAGGCAAAAGGCCTTCCTTGGGAAATCGCCAAAGCCTTCAATGGCTCAGCCCCGATTGGTGAGTTTTTGCCAACCAGTGAAATCAAAGACATGAAAAACATCAATTTTCATCTTGAAATCAACGGCGAACAAAGACAAAAAGGAAATACTTCAATGATGCTATTTGATTTTGGGGTAATTATAGAATATGTGTCCCAGTTTTTCACTTTGAAAAAAGGAGACCTTATATTTACAGGCACTCCGGCAGGAGTAGGTAAGGTAATTATAGGGGATCGTTTGGAAGCTTATATTGAGGATCAAAAACTATTGGATTTTGAAGTTAAATAAAGCTGTAATCGTTTTTATCTATTTTTTGAGCATTCAGGTTTCCGCTCAAGATTATCTTTTCCCAGTAAAGCCTGGGCAGAGGAATTTTCTTTCGGGGAATTTTGCCGAAATCCGACCCAATCATTTTCACAGTGGAATAGATGTGAAAATAGGTGGGGTAGATGGAGAACCGATCAGAGTAATCGCTGACGGTTATGTCTACAGGGCAAAGGTTTCTTCTTATGGATACGGAAATGTTTTGTACATCAAGCATTACAATGGACAATCATCCGTGTATGCACATTTGCAGAAATTTTCCCCTACGATTTCGGAGCGAATGCGACAGGAAATGTACCAAGCTCAAAAAAATGAACTGGAAGTATATTTTGACGAAGATGCCCTTCCAGTCAAGAGAGGGGATATCATCGGAAATGGAGGAAATACCGGTAGCTCAGGTGGACCGCATTTGCACTTTGAAATCAGGGATAGTCTCGATAGGGCTATAGATCCATTCCAATTCAATTTCCGCAAAGAGATAGTTGATAACACACCACCGATCTTATACAAAGTCGCACTAAGACCTTTGGATTATGAATCTAGGGTCAACGGGAAATTTGAAAGGCAGGAGTTTACGCCAATCTTGGAGGGAGGAAATTATGTGATTCCCCAAACTGTAAAAATCTCAGGAAACGTAGGTGTTGAAGTCTATGGGGTTGACAAGCAAGATGGTGTGAATAATATCTTTGGGATCCCAGTTTATGAATTGCTAGAAGATGATAAACCGCTTTACCGAATTAATGTCGATAACATAGACTTCAACAAAGGGCGATTTTTGTTGAGCCATACTTATTTGAATAGGTTTACTAGGCTTTATGACTATCCAAACAACCAATTTAAACTCTATGAAGCAGATTCTATCAGCAAAGGTAAAATCACCGCGATGATTGGTAGGAAGAAAAAGCTTCAAGTGAATTTGAAGGATTATTTTGGAAATACGAGGGTATTGAATTTGGAAGTGGAAGGAGAGGCGCAAGCATATCAGCAGGGTGGAGCGTTTTCAAAAGACCAAAAGACAAAGGTTTCCTACCAACGGGAAGTCATGGTCATAGAGACGAAGCAATCCAATGAAGGGAATTTGGCAAAAATATATACCGATGCCAGGGTTATGGAAATCCCTCCAGCTTATGAAGAAAACGGAAAGAGGATATATCTTTGGGATATGGATTTCGGTGTTCCTGATTCAATAGATGTATGTACAGAGGTGATTGTATCGGAAGTCTTGAAGAAGATTCCTTTTGGTCAGGAACTTTCTTTTAGCAATAAGGATGTAAGAATAGATTTTGAAGAAAACACCTTATTGGATGATTTATTTCTCAGAATGACAAGAAAAAATACCAGTGGAAATGTAGCTATTACCATCAATCCATCGGGTGACTACCTTCAGAATAATATGACTGTTTACGTAAATAATACGGACTATAAAGGTGATAAAAGTAAGAGTCACATCTATTCCTTAGCGAACAACGGTAGAAAAAGTTTTGTAGGAGGTGAATGGGAAGGTGAAGATATTCGTTTTAAAACCAGAAATTTTGGTACTTTTGTAATCGACAGCGATTTTGTCTCCCCTAATATTTATCCAATTCAAGTAAATGCCAATGAAATCAAATTCAAAATATCGGATGACAAATCTGGTATCAGGGATTTTGAAGCTTTTGTTGATGGCAAATGGATATTGATGCGCTATGAGCATAAGCAAGCTACTATATGGTCCGAAAAATCAGATAAACAACCTTTCAAGGGAGAGGTTTTATTGAAAGTCCGAGATATGGCTGGTAATGAAGCTGTATGGTCTGGCACTATAAAATAATTAACCTTAAATATTAAATTATGTCGTTAGAAGTTGGAAATTCCGCTCCACAGTTTGAGTCAAAAGACCAAAATGGGAACACTATCAAACTTTCAGATTTCAAAGGAAAGAAAGTAGTACTCTACTTTTATCCAAAAGACAATACGCCGGGCTGCACTGCCCAAGCTTGCAATTTGAGAGATAATTATGAAGCCTTGCAAAAAGCAGGATACGTGGTATTGGGAGTCAGCACAGACTCTGAAAAATCCCATCAGAAATTTATCGAAAAACAAGAGCTTCCTTTTTCATTGATTGCCGATGAAGACAAGACAGTCCATGAAGCTTACGGCACATGGGTAGAAAAGTCTATGTATGGAAGAAAATACATGGGTACTGCACGTACGACCTTTATCATCGATGAAGAAGGCAAGATCGAAGAGATCATAGAAAAAGTAAAAACAAAAGAACACACGAATCAAATTCTCAAATAACAATATTCCAACAAATGGATAAGCAACCTTTAGCACAACTTACTAAAATTTCGAGCCAAGTCAGACGAGACATTCTCCGCATGGTTCATGCCGTTCAGTCTGGACACCCAGGAGCCTCTTTAGGCTGTACAGAGTTTTTCGTAGCGCTATACTTCAATCAAATGAAGCATGATAGCAACTTCAACATGAATGGCGCTGGTGAAGATCTTTTCTTCCTTTCGAATGGCCACATTTCTCCAGTATGGTATTCTGTATTGGCAAGAAGTGGTTATTTCCCAGCAGAAGAATTGAAGACTTTCAGAAAACTGAATAGCCGTCTTCAAGGACATCCGGCAACTGAGGAAAACCTACCGGGAATCAGAATTGCATCCGGTTCTTTGGGTCAGGGACTTTCTGCAGCGATCGGTGCTGCACAAGCAAAAAAAATCGATAAAGACGATAGCACAGTCTATGTATTGATGGGAGATGGAGAGCAGCAAGAAGGTCAGGTATGGGAAGCTTGTATGTATGCAGCGCACCACAAAGTGGACAACTTGATCGCGACGATTGACTTCAACAGACAGCAAATCGATGGACCAACCAAAGATGTGATGGACTTGAAAGACTTGAAGGCAAAATGGGAAGCTTTTGGCTGGGAAGTGATCGAAACCTTCAAAGGCAACGACATGGAAGCTGTACTTGAAGGATTGGAAAAAGCAAAATCTCTGACTGGAAAAGGAAAGCCTGTATTGAATCTTTTACACACCGAGATGGGATATGGAGTTGATTTTATGGTGGGTACACACAAGTGGCACGGAATCGCCCCAAGCGACGAGCAACTTGAAAATGCACTAGGTCAATTAGAAGAAACTTTAGGGGATTATTAATAACAGGAACAATGGATAAGACATTAGATTTAAAATATACATATACAGAGAAAAAAGATACGCGTTCTGGATTTGGAGACGGATTGCTTGAAGCAGGAAGAAAAAATCCAAATGTAGTAGGTCTTTGTGCAGATTTGATCGGTTCCCTAAAGATGGGCGCTTTTCAGAAAGAATTTCCTGAAAGATTCTTCCAAGTAGGTATCGCTGAGGCAAACATGATTGGTTTGGCAGCAGGGATGACGATTGGAGGAAAGATTCCATTTACAGGAACATTCGCTAACTTTTCTACAGGTCGTGTTTATGATCAGATCAGACAGTCAGTAGCTTATTCTGACAAGAATGTGAAAATCTGTGCTTCTCACGCAGGTTTGACATTGGGAGAAGATGGTGCTACGCATCAGATCTTGGAAGATGTGGGCATGATGAAAATGCTTCCACACATGACAGTGATCAACCCATGTGACTACAACCAAACAAAAGCAGCCACGATGGCGATCGCTGAGTTCGAAGGACCAGTTTACCTAAGATTCGGACGTCCTAGCTGGCCGATATTTACACCAGCTGACCAGAAGTTCGAGATCGGAAAAGCATGGCACATGATCGAAGGAACAGACGTGACCATCTTCGCTACAGGCCACTTGGTATGGGAAGCAGTAGTAGCTGAGGCAATGCTTAGAGAAGAAGGCATTTCTGCAGAAGTGATCAATATCCATACAATCAAGCCTTTGGATGAAGCAGCGATCATCGCTTCAGTGAAGAAAACAGGCTGTGCAGTATCCGCCGAAGAGCATCAACTGAATGGTGGGCTAGGGGATAGCATCGCACAAACCCTTATCAGAAACAATCCAGCGCCATTGGAATATGTAGGTGTAAATGATTCCTTCGGAGAATCAGGAACTCCAACCGAACTCCTAGAAAAATACGGCCTCAACGCTGAGAACATTGTAAAAGCAGCTAAAAAAGCTATTGCAAGGAAGTGAGGTTTAGATTTTAGATTTTAGATTGTAGATTGTAGATTGTAGATTTTAGATCTAAAATCTACAATCTCTTTAAAAACAAGCCACAGTTTAGAGATAAGCTGTGGTTTTTTTTTGTGGAAAATACTTATGTCATTCTAATCAGTTTAGGGAGGTTTTTAGTATTTTTAAAATAATCAATTAAGGGACAAGATTTTGTATGAAATTCAAGACGAAGATTTAGGAACACAAGCACTGAAAGTAGCAGAGATAAAAGCAAATCAACAAAATCAATCTACTATTCATCGAAACACAAAAATTAGTACAGGAGAAGTTACCTAGAATCTATTCGAAAGATTTGATAGAGCAGCTATTAATCCATCCTTACTGCAAGATTGAGTTTTTGGTAGAAAATCTAAAGATGAATAGAAAAACCGCGGGAAGTTATTTGAAAAGCCTTGAAGAATTGGAGGTTTTAACAGCAGAGATAAAGGGAAAAGAAGTGATTTACATGAATATCAAGCTATATAAATTGCTAAAAAGAGGATCTTGAGAATATGGGTAAACATTACCCATGTTTCAATAACATGGGTAACAAAGTTCAAAAAACGGACACGTTTTAATAAGGTTCGACATTTTGGAATATATAATAATCATCTATAGCTACACAAGATTTATCAAAACCTAGAAGGCAATATCAAAGTAGATGTTCGATTGGAGGTAGAAACCGTTTGGCTTACAAAATCACAGATGGCGGATTTATTATAAGAAAAAAGCCATTCTAAAAGAACTGGAAGCAGACATCGAGAGACTTGAAATCTTGAAATAATAGATTTAGCAATGTTCACTAAATTTTTAAAAAATACCCTGTAGTTGGTATTTTTTCTAAGGTGGTGATTGAGTAAGTTTGGGGGGGGAATAATTAGAAAATAGCTTCAATATAATTGAAAGCATGTAAATGTAAGGTGATATCGACTATATTGATGATAGTAAAAAGTTGAACTAAACCTCCTTCGTCGGTAGTATTTACATTATCTTCAAGTGGTTGATTTTTTGGTATTTATCGTAAATTTACACCATGTTAAATCATTAATTTATATCATCATGGAAAAAAAAGTTTGCGTCAAAGGATGTATGAAGAGATGTCTTATCGGCATTACTCTCCAAGAAGTATCAAGACATATCTAAGTCTTGTAAGTGTTGTTTCAGGTCACTTCGGAAAGAGTCCCGATTTGATCAGTATT
>NZ_JAKZGO010000024.1 GCF_022549785.1 Belliella alkalica | reverse complement strand
AATTTTAATTCATTTCAATCAGCTGCGATAGCTTTTGCGCAGTAGTATAGATAACTTTGACCTATACCATAGAAACAAGTTGCTGTAGAATATTTACCGATTAAACGAGAAATATTCTGATAGTGGAGTCATGTCGGGTAATCTGCAATTTTACTATTCAACACAATTGGCAAAAAACAGGTAAAAACAAAAGAAACCAAATCTGCCTGAATAGTTTCTCAATCTAAAAAAAGTTAATTACTCCCTCTTTTTCAAAACAAATTATTCTTCAAGCTATTTCACTATTATATTTGTAAAGAATTTTAAACTATATTTTAGTAAGCATTAAACCCAATTTAAACTTATTGTTTATGAAAAAATCCAGAATAACAGGTGTTGGCCACTATGTACCGGATCAAATTATCACCAATGACTATTTATCTTCCATCATGAATACAAATAATGAATGGATAGTAGAAAGAACTGGAATTGAAGAAAGGAGATGGTTTACCCCTGGCAAAGACACTGTCACAAGTATGTCATTAGCAGCTTCTAAAATGGCACTCCAAAGAGCAGGAATAGAAGCAAAAGAGATAGATTTTATAGTATTTGCGACCATCACACCAGATTATTTTGTACCGGGCAATGGAGTTCTGCTACAACGAGAGTTAGGAATACAAGGAAAACCTGCTCTAGATATTAGAAATGCCTGTTCTGGTTTTATCTATGCCCTATCTGTTGCAGATCAATTTATAAAAACAGGAATGTACAAAAACATTCTGGTAGTTGGAGCCGAAATACAATCATCAGCATTGGATAAATCAGATGAAGGAAGATCAAGCGCAGTAATCTTTGCGGATGGTGCTGGCGCTGCAATCCTTCAAGCTGTAGACCAAGACCAAAATGGCATACTGTCAACACATCTTCATGCCGACGGAGATTATGCTGAGGAATTGTATCTCAAAGACCCCGGTAGTAGTCGAGAAGTCCGCCTTTCTCCTGAAATAGTCAATGAATCAAGTTTCAAGATGTTTATGAATGGAAATACTGTTTTCAAGCATGCTGTGGTGAGATTTAGTGAAGTTATAAATGAGGCATTAGAAGCAAACGGCAAAGACAAATCGGAAATAGACCTCTTGGTTCCTCACCAAGCTAATTTGAGAATTAGTAATTATATACAACAAAAAATGGGCTTGAGTGATGAAAAGGTATTTAATAACATTATGAAGCTGGGCAATACAACAGCCGGAACCATCCCTATTGCACTAAGTCAAGCATGGGAACAAGGCAGGTTAAAAGAAGGAGACTTGATAGTACTTGCCGCATTTGGTAGTGGATTTACTTGGGCATCTGCGATACTCAATTGGTAAGATGGAAGAATCTGAAAAGATTGATATTGAATTAATAAAAAACATTAAACTGTTTGAAGATATACAAGCACAAAAAAACATCTTTCTTAATCTCTTTACAGAAATAGCTAACCAATTTTCCCAATCGATATTAATTCAAGCTTTTGTAAATTCAAAAGGAACAAAAGTATCCCAAGGAATAAATCTTGAAAACTGTCCTTATCAAGTTCTCGATATATTCAGAGATTTCGATCGAAATAATGGATACAATATTAGAATTCTTAATTGGTGGGGTCATGGCTTGTATATTTTGATTCAATTTGGGAAGAATACAGCTGAAAATCATAAAACAGATATTGAGATTAAATTCAAAGAATTCAATGTTGGATTAGCTTCAAATGCTTACGATTACAAGGAAATACTATCCTCAAATCAGACTCTTGACTCAATCAATTTAATCAATCACATAAAAGAATTTGATGGTCTTTTAATATTTAACAAAATCCCATATAACCAATCTGTTGAAAATCTAAAGTTCGATTTATTGGAAAAAATCAAATTCATCTTGGACAAATAATACAGGGTATTCTTTTAAATATAAGGTAAATTGAAGTAAATTAGAACCGAATCAAATCAATTGCGTAATAATTAATCGAATTATTGAAATGAATGTTTTAGCATTACTTTTGACCTCCTTTATTTCAATGGTCTCAATAATCAACATTGCTCAAAAGTAAAATGGAAAAAATGAAATCAGATTTTATGAAATATATACTTGGCTGTTTGCTCCTTATAACCCTACCGTTTTCTCTTTTTGCCCAAAGCAATTCCAATGTTGTCACCCTATATAATTCAGATTCCACTTTTGTGGGAACAGGGTTGATGAAAGACAATAAAATGGATGGATTGTGGAAATTTGAAAACCCCAAAAAAAGAATCCTGATTCAAACATCAAATTTTACTAATGGCAAAAGGGATGGCAAAACAATTGCCTACCATGATGGTAAAATAAAACGCTTAGAAGCTGAATATAAGCTTGATAAACTCAATGGTTCTTATAGAGAGTATGATATTTTTGGAAATTTGAAAATTGAATTGGTATTTCAGGATAGCATACCTGTGGGACCGTATAAAGAGTATTATCCAAAAACAAGCCAAGCGACAAATTTTAACCCAAACATAGAAAGAATGGAGGGTCAATACGTCAACGGGAAGAAAGACGGAGTTTGGATCACCTATTTCAACGTTCGCCCAGCTGCCATAGCCATCAAAGAAACCTATAAAAATGGATTTCTGGAAGGCCCATACATGGAATATGATTATGATGGTACAATGATGGTAGAAATAAATTATGTAAATGGAAAGCCTGACGGTTCTTTTAAAAGATTTGCTAACAACAAGATGATTTGGCAGGAAGGTCAGTTTGATAAAGGAAGAAAAGTTGGCAAATGGCTTTCATACTTCCCCGGAACAAAGACACTAGAGTCGGAAGAATACTATGATGATAGAGGAAATAAGACTGGAGAGTGGAAATACTATTATGAAAACAAAAGAACTGCTAGGATAGAAAAATACGAAAATGATATTCCAGTAGGCACTTGGGAAGAATACTTCCCTAATAGAAATTTATCCAAAAAGAAAACATACGAACTAGGAGTTCCTGTTGGAGATTATATAGAAAACCATTCCAATGGATCTGTGTCAGTAGAAGGTCAGTACAAAGGCGGAGTAAAAGATGGTCTTTGGAAAAATTACTTTCCTGATGGGAAATTGTATTCTATTGGGGAATATAAAAACGACCTTAAATCAGGACTTTGGAAGTATTTTAATAAAATCGGAATATTAATAGCTGAGGGAGAGTATAGCTTAGGCTCAGAGAATGGCCAATGGTTCTATTATTATGATGGGGGTCAGTTGAAATCAGTGGGAAGTTACTTCCTAGGTTTTGAAGAAGGTAAATGGGGATTGTTTTATGACAATAAACAACTCACCCAAGAAGAATACTGGAGTAATGGAAGATTGATGAATCTAGGCGATTATTTTACTTACAATGGATCCAAAACTCTTGATAAAGGCACCTTAAAAGATGGGAATGGAACCAGAATCACATATTATATAAATGGTAAAAAAGAATCTGAAGGAAGCTATAAAAGCGGAAAGCCTGAAGGTAAATGGTCTTATTATCATGAAAATGGAAGAGTCGCATCCGAAGGTGAAATGGTAGATGGTAAAAAAGAAGGAGTATGGAGATACTTCAATATGAATGGGCGACTTGAACAGATCATTACTTTTGAAGATGATGAAATCAAAGAACCAAAAGATCCAGAAATTGAGATAAAGTTCAAAACCTTTGAATAAGTTATAACAATCTTAATAGTAATCAGTTTCATTAAAAAAATATGTTCGGATTATTCAAAAAGAAAACAGAAGTAGAAAAGCTTCAGGAAAACTACAAAGCGTTACTTGAAAAAGCACATAAAGTATCCCATTCAAATAGAACTGAGTCGGATAAATTAATGGCGGAAGCTGAAGAAATAGCAAAAAAAATAGATAGCCTTAAAAGTAAATAACAATATTTAGAAGCTATGCTCTAATATTAACTTATTGAACTCACGTAATTTTCGTGAGTTCTTTTTTTGATTACACTTTTGCCAAATTTCATAATGTTTTTTTATATTTTTTCCAATGATTACTGATTTGCTAAAACGTTTTTATCAAAATTTTATCAATTTGATAAATTATTTATCAAAACATTTTTTCAAAAAGGCACGTAAAACAAACTATAATACTAAACCAAAACAATTATGAAAAATCTAACTCTAATCCGATTGGGACTTGTTTTGATGCTAGGCATCGGAATGTCTCTAAACAATAAAGTAGAAGCTGCACCTTCTCCTATGGGGGTTAGTTTTCAAATTTTCTACAATGAATTAAGTCCATATGGTGACTGGGTAAATGATAGAAACCATGGATTTGTATGGATACCAAATGTAGGTGGCAACTTCCATCCTTATGGCACTAATGGTTATTGGGAAATGACAAATTTTGGAAACACTTGGGTTTCTCATTATGACTGGGGATGGGCTCCATTCCATTATGGAAGATGGTTTTGGACTGATTTCTATGGATGGGCTTGGGTACCTGGATATGAATGGGGACCAGCTTGGGTGAATTGGAGAACTGGTGGTGGATATTATGGATGGGCACCTCTTGGACCTGGTGTTGGAATCAACGTCTCGATAGGCTTTCATAGCAATCATTGGAGATTCGTGCCACAAAGAAGATTCAGACATCGTCATTTCTACAATTACTATGTCCCTTCTCGAAACGTAGTAAGCATCTACAATAGGACTACTATTATCAACAACACTTATGTCTATAACAACAGAACTTATGTGTCTGGCCCTGCTAGAAGAGATATAGAAAGAGTTACTAGAACTTCAGTACCAGTCTATCAAGTAAACAACAGCTCAAGACCTGGAAGAGCATCAGTAGGCAATAATAGAACCTTGAGTGTTTATAGACCTGAAATTGACAACTCCAGAACTGCGAATGCACAAGCAAGACCTTCAAGAGCTTTGACAACAGATGAATATAGAAGTAGCCGATCGGCAAATCAAAGCAGATCAGCTGTAAACAGTAGAAGCGCTGACAACAACAATAGAAGTGTTAATAACAACAGTAGAAGCGCTACTTCTAGGGAAGCTAACTCCAGGGTAAATTCGCAAAGTAGAACAACAACTCAGGAAAGTAGAGCTGCATCTTCAAGCAGAACTCAAGCTGCACCACGGAATACCAGAGAAAGTTCGGTACAGAATTCTACTAGACCATCAGACGTGAGATCTGCTCCTCAGCAAAGTCAAAGTGCTCCTAGAGTAAATCAAAACAGTAGAAGTTCAAGAGAAGCTACAGCACCTGCTACGAATAGATCAAGTCAGCCAACAAATGTTAGGCAGTCTGCTCCTAATACAAGGAATACAGGAACTGTAAATTCTGCTCCAGCTAGGCAAACAAGAACAGCACCTGCAAGATCTAGTAGTCCTGAAAAGGTTAGGCAGTCTACTCCTAATACAAGGAGTTCCAATACTGTAAGGTCTGCTCCAGCTAGGCAATCTACTGCTTCTCCTGCAAGATCTAGTTCAAACACTAGATCATCATCAGGAACCTCTTCGAGAGGTGGTGGTAGAGGAGATATCTAAATCATTCATAATTTTAAATAAAAAAGGGATGCCAATTATTTGGCATCCCTTTCTGTTTTTTCTAAAACTTCTTTGGTACTAATCCTCTTCCCTGATCGATAAGTTCGTCTAGTTCATAATCTTTCCCTACCCCCCATCTCAAAAGTTCCTCAATGGTATATATTTCTGTGGTATCTAAATCTTTTACTTTGAAATTGGAACCTGAAATTCTGGAAATAACTTCCAACTTTCTGTTTTCTCCCATGTTCCGAAATTCATAAACCCTACCTACCCTAAGGTTGTCTAAAGCAATTGCCATGTTCAATCAATTTTCAATAAGTTAATCCTTTTAACTGGCCCTGGACAAAAATTGTTGTGACAAGCTAAGCAAGAATTTACCAAAAGTTGATAATTGTCCAACAACTCTTCTTTATTACTATTCTCCAACTCCTTAAGACTTGCCAAATAAGCCATTCCCATAGATTGAAATGTTTCTGATTTCACATTGGCATCAGTAGGTTTTGCAGTCAATATCGCTTTATGCTTTTCAAGATACTGTTTTATTGACTTTCCTTCTTCTACTGAGACTTTCATTTCCTCCATGTCTATAAACATATTTCTCATCAATAGCGCCAGAGGTGCATCTTGATTTGGATATTTTATAGTTTCAGAGACATTCTTTTTTTCTTTTTGAGAACACGAAATAACTATTGCCAATAAGAAAATAAAAAATAGAAATCTATGCATTTTCCTTTATGATTACACCTACTGCCTCAAAAGCATATTCTTCTTTAGGTGCTGTGATCTCTTCGATCTCTGCTTTAGATTTACCAGCATCCTCTGCATAGTGTCTCAAAGTAGCTACATCAGTAACTGTCTTGGTAGCTACGCCTTCGATGATTACTGGATAGCCCTGAGATGTCAAAGGAACAAAAAAACCATAATCTTTGAATGTCACCCTCATAGTCTCACCACTTGGTAAGTCCATAGTCATCCAACATCCTTTTTTGGAACAAACCTCTTTGATTTGGCCGACTACTTTCCCTTCAAATTCACCTGAGCCTTCCAATTTATCATACATTTGAGCTACTGATAACACCCCAATCTCCTCCACTTCAGCTCCATAATTACCAGGAACTTGGCTTGTCTCTTCTACAACTTCTGTCTCAGTATTTTGATTTTCAGAATTATTGCAAGCAAACATAAAAGGGATGACTGCAAAAACTAGGATCTTGATTCTTTTCATTTTAATGCGGGTTATGTTTTTATGATGTAAAAGTAACCAGATTTTGAAATTACCTCAATATCAATGTTCTAAATTTTATTTATTTTTCAATTTATCAGCAAAAACCTTCTTAAATTTCTCAACTTTAGGCCTAATGACTATTTGACAATATGGCTGCATTCCGTTGTCATTAAAATAATTTTGATGATAATCCTCCGCAACGTAGAAATTGTTGAATGCTGTAATTTCAGTTACTATTTTGTTGTCAAATGAACCTGACTCATCCAGTTTTTTCTTGTAAAATTCCGCAACCTCTTTTTGCTTATCTGAATGATAAAATATTGCTGATCTATATTGCGGACCGACATCAGCACCCTGTCTATTCAGTGTTGTTGGGTCATGAGTTGACCAGAAAATTTCCAAAATCTCTTCAAAAGATATCACCATAGGATCAAAAGAAAATTGGATGACTTCTGCGTGGCCGGTGGTTCCAGAGGTAACCTGTCTATAGCTCGGATTATCTATATGACCACCACTATAGCCCGATTTGACACCTTCTACACCCTTTAGATCTTGATAAATAGCTTCTATACACCAAAAGCATCCTGATCCTAATGTTGCTAGTTCCATTCCATTTTGCACTTCTACTTTTGTTTTGGGAATTTCTTTCATGGACTTTGTTTTTTGTTGTGCTTGAATATTGGATACTCCAATAATACTTAGTATTGTGAGGAAAAATATTTTTTTCATAACCCTTTGTTTTTCTTAAAACAACAAAAGATGCTATGTAGTTTTGAATTTTGTGTAAATTCTGATTTTTCCAATTTCTAAGTTTCTCTCAGATGAATCAACAAATACTTTACCTTCATTTATCAAGCGATTGGTTTCAGATTCCAAATCTTTGAAAAAATGACTCCAATCTTGGGGGTAAATCCATTTTATTACTTCCAAGGGGTGAAAAGGTTCTCCATTTTTCATCCTGCCCATTTCCAAAATAGCAACTTCGAGAATTGATATGTTAAGAGTTTTCTTCAAAACAATTAATTACAAATCATTATAAATGCAGGAGGAAAATTCTTTAATGTAAAACTTGTTTTTATAGTAGAAAAATAGTCTGCAAACTGATACTTCAACAAATAAGAATAACATATCTGAATGAATTTACCTTTTTCAGTTACTGACTCTTTACTTTTGCGATAAATCTGCGCTCTTATATCCTTCGGTATAAGACTAAATGGCAATGAAGATAATATAAAATCAGCCTTTTCCCCACCAAGATATTTGTCAATATTCTCTGCTGAATCACAGATAATCTCAATGTTTTTTTGCGGAAACATTTTCTCAAGGTTATCGCAAAAATTCTTTGAAATCTCAAACACTAAAAGTTTGGCATCTGGATCCATTCTTTCAACAATACCTTTGGTTATACTACCATCTCCTCCACCCAATTCAACCAGTATTTTCGCACCCTTGAAATCAGCAAATGACAACATTTTATCAACCAATGGTTTTGAACTGAATGTAACAGCACCTGTGGTTGAAATATTTGTAAAAAGCTCTTTAAAGAGCAAACCTTTCTTCATAACTTAACTTGTATAGTTACGCAATATAGGTAATTTAGAAAATTAATAAACGAAAAAATTCATATCCCTCCAGCTCTCGCAGTTATCACCCTAATTATGAGCCAAAAAGCAGAAATACGATCAAATTTACTTTTGAACATAAATAACATTTTAACTAACTTTTGGAAAATAAGTATTCCTTTTTTCCTTTTGATGCTTACACTTCGAGTAGTTGAAATTATTTGGGTTTTTTCAATTCATCAAATAGAAAAAGAACGAGTTTGGACAAGTATTAATGGGGTTTTATTTGATTTAGAGTGGATTTTTTATGTACTCGGAATTCTTTTCATATTCTTCCTAGTACTTTATGGATTTTTTCCTAAAGTCGCCTCCATTCTATTTAAAATAACATTATCAATTTTTGTAATAATACAAGCAGGGCTAATGTTTTATTTCACCAAGATGCTTCTTCCTTTGGGAGAAGATTTATACGCCTATTCTATCACGGACATCATTGCAACTATAAAAGCTTCTGGGGAATTAAACTTCATTAATCTTTCAGCTATAGCGATAATTTTCGCTTTGATTTTTTTTATTCTTGGTCTTGGAAAAAAACTGCCTATCAATTTAAAAAGCTCACTAATACTCACTAGTGGCTGCTATTTATACTTATTGGTTTTTAATTTTATACCTCAAGAGGGAATAGGTTCTGCCTCTGAACTGGACAGAAACCTTAAAGTAAACAAATCCTTCTATCTCTATAATCAATCATACAATTATTTTACAGCAAGAAATTCAATGTACTATGACTTTTTCCTCACCTCAAGTGGCGGAAATTCTTTAGTAGATAAGAAATATGTGTCCACAGAATACCCTTTCCTGCACGAAAATAACTATCCTGATGTACTAGGTAAGTTTTTCAATGAATTTGATACAATGCCTGACATTGTTTTTGTATTGATAGAAAGTTTGGGAAAAGCTTATTCTGGAAAAGATGCTTACTTGGGAAGTTTCACACCATTCTTAGACTCTTTGGAAAATCACTCTTTATATTGGAAGAATAACCTCTCTACTACTGGGAGAACTTTTGGGATATTGACTGGTACTTTTGGTTCTTTACCATTTGCGAAAAACGGCTTTATGGAATTAGCCCCAAACCTTCCAAAACATTTGAGTTTGATGTCAATTTTAAAACACAACGGCTACACTGTAAATTATCATATTGGTGCCGATAAAGCATTTGACAATGTAGGTACATTTTTAAACTATCAAAATGTCGATAGAATCTTAGACATTAGTTCATTTGATCCTGATTTTAAAGAAACACCTTCTAATACAGGGTTTTCCTGGGGATACCCAGATAAGGCAATGTTCGAAAATGGTATGAGAAAAATAAGTAGAGAAACTAATCAACCTCAGTTATCTATTTTCCAAACGCAAACTTCCCATGATCCTTACATTATACCAGATGAAAAAATCTATCGGGAAAAGTTTGTGGAACATTTAAAAAACACCTTAAAAATCGAGCCTCAAAGAATGAATGAATATCTAAAGTACACAAATGTATATTCTAGCATAATTTATACTGATGATGCTATCAGGGAGTTTTTTAATGCTTATAAAAGAATGCCAAATTTCGAAAATACAATCTTTATATTCACCGGGGATCACAGATTACCAGAAGTACCTATGTCCACTAGGATTGACAGATTTCATACTCCTTTGATGATTTACTCCCCAAAACTAAAAACCTCTAGAATGATGGCTGGTGTCACTACTCACTTTGAGATCACACCGACAATATTGAGCTTGTTATCAGCTAGATATGAAATAAAGCAACCTACACTGGTAGCTTGGAAAGGTTATGTTTTGGATACCGCTATAAATTTTCAATCAAAAATCTCACAACCTTTGATGCGGAATAAAAACCAGCTTCTTGAATACATTAGCGGAGAATATGTATTATCTGACAATCAATTGTTTATACTTTCTGATGGAATGAATTTAGACCCTATCACGGACAATACACAAAAGGAGAAACTAAACAGGGAATTTGGAAATTATATCAACGATAATAGACACGCTACAGAATTTGACAAAATCATTCCTGATTCATTGACTGTCTATATGCCTAAAAACTAATGTTTGGTCTTATTCGAGTATGTTTCTTTCGTTATTTCTTTCATTAGAGGATAGTAGTAGTTCCAAAAGAAACTTCTTCTCTGTGAAAAATCATCAGCATGCAAAAACATCCTCCACATTCTCCCCAAACCTTGAAACTTATAAGAATTATCAGTGATTCTATTATCTGAATAATCTCCAGCAAAATAGTAAAAGGAGCCATTTCCCTTTCTTCTTTTGATGACTGCCGGAAAATATCTGGGAAGCCCCATTTCATTGAGCAATTCTATACCTTTTGGAGTAGGGTGGACATCATAGTGAGAAATCACTTCATATTCCCTACTTATCAGAAGTATATCAAACCAATATGGGTATTTTACCACTTCAGAAAGACCATATTTTTTTTGATTCAAGATATTCGTAACTACACTCGGTACAGGATCTCTCAAGTGTTCATTGTCGCGCATCACTTCTATCCTGCCATTTTCATGTAAGAAAATTATGCCTGAACCATTGAAATCCCAAATACCATCGTGCTGGTTTTTGTAAGTTGTGATCATCCAATCTGGAATTTCTTCATTGAGAACTATATTCAGTTCATCAAAATATCTCCCAATCCATCCAGTCCATTTTACTTCCATCAAATTCTCAAACTCTGTCCTTACCTGTTTGCTTGTAGGTGATGCGATCGAATTAAATTCCGTAATGACAACTTTCTCTGCCTCATAAGCACTTTTGATCATGTAAAGATCATCTGCATTCATTCCCCCATAGATTTTCTTTGACCTGTCTTCCCCTACATTTTCAGTGAAATCATTTTCATAAACACCATAAGTATCTGATATATATAATAAATCTAAATCTTGGACAAGTCTATCTTTTACTGAAAGAGACATATTTGAAAAATCATTGATTTCATGCTCTCCTTGATCACCCCGTAGATAATAGCCAAAATACCCTTTTTCACCCAAATATTTCGAGCCATTCGTTTTGGTATATTTCAAATGATTGAGAACCCACTGAATACTTTGAAATTCCCCTTGTTCCTTATTCGGAACTGTCTTATCCAAAATTACCACTTCTAAACCCGCACTTGGCTTTCCTTGCCAAGAAAGATAACTCAACAAAGGAAAAGCAAAAAACACCAACATAAAAAAGATGATCCATTTGAAAAGCAGTCTAAATTCAATCGGGAAATATCTATCCAAAAACTTCTTCATCAAAACCTAAATTCAGTTCCTATTGAAATATTTAGATTGTTTCTGAAGTTTCCTTGATTGATCTCATCTCTGGAATACCCCACAAACCCAAAACCCATCCACCGATCAGTCCACAATTGCTGATATCCAACTCTAGCTCTGTATGAATTCAATAATTGTGATTGAAAATCCCTGTTCTCTTCGTCGGGAGAAACACCTGTACTAAATTGAATACTAAAGAAATCTTCGGCACCTTTGAAGTAATATCTCGTTTGAAAATTTCCGCTTACAGAACTTCCATCAGCCCCCGGAATAACATTTAACCTAAGATTGAGCCACCAATTGCTAACATATTTACCAAGAGAACCTGTAAGAATATGAGTAACTTCACCAAACTTCAGGTGGCGATATCCTGCGTCTATTTCAAAAGCTTTAGGGAGATTCCAATAAACACTTGCCCCAAACCTATACCTTGGAAAAAAGAATGAATCAGAGTAACCAACATTGAAATAACCATAGGAATTTTTCTCCAAGGAAGGATAGGCATCTACTTCAAATTGGGTTCCATTGGCATCAAATCGAGAAGAATTTGTCACTCTGGCAATAAGTGATCCTGTCAATTTAGTAGTGGTTCTTCCATATAAGGAATAAGTGTTCCAAGCGCTAATCTGACCTCTGAAATTATCATAGTCGTAAGTAGCACCTACAGCATTATTTCTCCCCAGTCTTTGAAGAGTTTGGATGTAGGTCAAAAGACCTTCTATTTTGTTGTCCTTTTCAAAAACCTCGCGAGCAACTTTCAGTGCGTCATTATATTCCTCTTTGTAATAGAACAATCTTGATTTTCTATACATCAAAAGTGAGGACTGTGGACCGATTTGTTGAATTCCCTTATCAATGATTAACTCTGCCTTTTCATAGTTTTCAGACCAGAATAGATTATCGATATAGGCTATATAAGCATCTTGATAAGCTGGACTTGCATCTATCGCTCTTTCAAAATATACAGAAGCAGAATCATAAGCACCATCCCAACTATATGATCTTCCTACCAAAATCAAAACATCTGCATAAGAAGGGTATTTTTCTAGAATCCTCAAAGCAATAGTTCTGCCTTCTTCCCTCTTACCCTCCAAAATAAGTTTTCGAGCATCCAAGAACAACTCGTCTGGGTCGAAGGAATCCTGCGCACTTACATTTTGAACAACTGTAAACAAAAGCACTAGGACAATAAAGAAATTAAACAAATTGTATTTCCCCATAATGATTTTTTTATAACTTATTCAGCTACTTTTTGCTTATCAGTAGCCTTATCGAATCCTTTTCTGATCATGACTCCCCATCCACCTTTTCCTTTTATAAAGTCCCAATGACCTTTCAATCCCCACCATACTAATTTGGGATGGATAATAAAAGGTTCTAGCAAAATTGTCTGAATCAATTTATTGAGGTCTTTCGAGCTTTTATAATTATTGTATGCAATTTCTTCATAGAGAATACTGAAGGAAGAAATCATTATTGCAAAAAAGTATATTAAAATAAACAAGCCTATAAAATACAATGCACTGATATCACCTGTTACAATCATTGCCAAAGTATAAAGAATACCTAAAAATTCTAAAATCGGTGCACTTTTTTCAAAAACGGACCAAAAAGGGTATGATACCATTCCCATAATTCCATAATCAGGATTAAATCGAATCTTTTGGTGGAGTTGAAGTGTTTCAATTGTTCCACGCATCCACCTATTTCTCTGTCTTGACAATATCTGTTCAGACTCAGGAACTTCTGTCCAACAAAGTGGATCTGGCACAAAGCCTACTTTGTATGGGATTTTGTTCTCTTCCATATATCTCCGCATCCTTACCACAAGTTCCATATCTTCACCAACTGTTTTTGGAAAATACCCTCCCACTTTTAAAACCAAATCTCTTTTGAAAAAACCAAAAGCACCTGAGATCAACATCAAGCCATTGATTCTAGTCCATGCCATTCTTCCCATCAAAAATGACCTGAAGTACTCAATCACTTGAAATCTTCCCAACAAACTATCAGGAACTCTGTATTTTGTAACCGTTCCATCTGTGATATCGCAATTATTCGCTACTCCTATTACTCCACCAACTGCAATTACTTGCCTGTTGGTTTCCTCCATAAATGGACGCATCATCCGGGTTAAAGAATCACTAGAAAGTATACAGTCCACATCTATACATGCAATAATCTCATTACTAGATATGTTTATTCCTACATTCAATGCATCTGCCTTTCCACCATTTTCCTTATCAACTACGGTAAGTTTAGCATATGACGGATTGGTAGATTTATAAACTCCTATCACTTTCTGAGCCGATATAGCTTCATGGTAGGCGTAGTTTGTTTTTTTCAATTGAAAGTTTTCAATTAAAATTGATATCGAATCGTCCTTTGATCCATCATTTACCAATATCACTTCAAACTTTCCATAATGAAGTGAAAGCAGACTCTTTACATTTTGTACAATCGTATTGCCTTCGTTGTAAGCCGGTGCTATGATAGAAATACTCTGGGCTAGAGGTGAGGTTATGATATCTTTATAATCAGCAAACTTATTTTTCCTCAAATGATCTCTCATTTCCAATGCTGACAATACTGTAGTAAGTAAGTAAACCAATATAATTGCAAAACTATATAACAGAAAAAAAATCCCTAATATATCAATCAATATGTTAAAAAGAAGACTATACATCGCTTAGAAGTGGGTCTTGTAAATGGTTTTGGATGGCAATAAACGTCTCATTACTTTCATCCATCACAAATTGATCAAAACTATCTTTGTTCAATTTTACTAATGCACTTAAAATCTCTTTTTGAAGGACAAAGCTGTCCACTGATTTCAGTCTTTCCTGAAGCAATAATTCAGACTTCTCATCTCCGATATTTTTCAAGGTTTTTATTGCCTGCAAACAAAGGCGCTCTTTATTTGAAAACAAAGATTGATGAACATGATCTAACTCTGTCTGTGCACCAAGAGAATTAAAACCTTTCAATATTTCTATTTTTTCTTCTTCAGATGCGGCAGGATACATTTCTGCTAATTTGGCTATCCTATCCATTCTCCCTAAATATCTCACTAATTTGATTCCAAAGATCCTAACGGAAGGATTTTCTGACTCCATTAAGTAAATGATCTTTACGACATCTTTGGAAGAAAGGTATTTAATGATCCTCAAATAGATCATCTGCTGCCATGCAGATAATGGATAGGTTTGGTTTGCTAATACATTCAGGTTTTTATCCAAAGAAAGGTTCAATTGTGTAGCGACAGCACTAGACCTTATATGAAAGTTTTTGTGATTCACAAGTTTTTCTATCTCTGGAAGTGCTTCTTTTAAGTCCATTTCATTGATT
Organism: Belliella alkalica; assembly: GCF_022549785.1. Lineage (GTDB taxonomy): Bacteria > Bacteroidota > Bacteroidia > Cytophagales > Cyclobacteriaceae > Belliella > Belliella alkalica. Next base: position 40,412 of record NZ_JAKZGO010000024.1, on the reverse strand, counting down.
TCTACAATTGCCGATGTCACCACATCCCAGCTTTTACTTTTGAGTCTATTTATACTGAAAAGATGAAGATCAAGCTTTCTATAAAAAAGTTTTAGCTTCAATTTAAATTCACCTTTCATGTTTTTATTGAGGCTAATAATCTCTTGGATCAAGACCATTTTGAACAATGGTTTTGAAAGGTAATTCTTCGGTAAATAAGATTCAATCTCTGCTTTAGAATAACTTTCAATCTCTTCAAGACTTTTGTCAAACAAAATGATAGAAATTGGCTCGTAAGTCAATTCTTTAAACTTTTTTGACAATTCATTTCTTTGCTTATTCCTTGATTTAATAAAAATCATGATAACTACCAAAATGATTGAAGAAAGTAGAAAAAGCACCAAAATGGATATCAAAATAATCACTTTAATATCTTGGAGAAGTTTCAGTTTAAGCTTGTGAAATGGTTTAAAATCAACTTTTGAACCTAGGATTATAAGTTCTCCATCTGACACCTCCGAAGCCCCATTTGTCATCGGTATAAAAATTTCATTTCTGATCAAGTTATTCAAATAAGAATCTACCGCTTCCCTATCTACTTCTTTATCAAAAATTATATACTTAACATGAAACTTTAAATTATACCTTTCTTCAAGGATTGATTTTAACACTAAAGCATCATTGTAAGTCTGAATAGTATCTGACAACCAAAAATTATTATTTTTAAAAAACCCTTCATTTTCAATTTCAAACAATTCATATTGTTTTACTTCAACTGAAAGCTGAAATAATAAACCTTGAATATTAGACTCCAAGATCAAAATCTCTTCTATTTCAGAAGTTGAGAGCGAGTCTACTTGTCCTTTACAAATGTATGAATTCAAAAAAATGAAAGTTAAAAATAGAAGTGCACTATTCTTTGAACAGAAGAATTTCATTAATTAAGTTAATTATTTAACAAGCGCTTTACCCTTATTGCCAACTCATTAGGATTGAATGGTTTTGGTATAAAATCCGAGGCCCCTAAATTAAATGCTTCCATTACGGTACCTTCTTCTTCACCCAATGAACTTAAAACTATAATTGGGACTTTAGGACTGAATTTCTTTGCATGATTGATGATCTCTATACCGTTTTTGAAAGGAATCATCACATCTGTTATGATCAAATCTGGTGATTCATTCTCAATAGCAATAATACCTTGAAGACCATCCTCAGCCATTATAACTTTATAACCATCCTTTTTGAGTCTAAACTGTACTAAGCGTGAGATAAGCTTATCGTCTTCAATTATCAAAACATTTTTCATCCTTCTACATTTTTCCTTATTCGAAAGATACGTGGTTTTTTTTATAAAAAAAGTTATGCCAAATCACATCCAAAGTACAATTTTAATGGAGATATTTATAAATATATGAATTTGATTTACAATTTAATAAAATTGCCGTTCCTAACATTTTTAAGCATAAAGAAAAAATAAAGATTTTTCAAAAAAGAATCTTTTACTAGATTACAATTTAATAATTCAACCAATCATCAATCTATAGAATGAAAATCTACACAAAAATTAAGTTACAATGTAGCTTTTTGATGGTGATGTTTTTCTTAGCAAGTTCCAACTTACTAGCTCAAAGTGATCCCAGCGGGACCAAAAGGGTAACTGGAAACTATGCTATCAAAAACGCTACTATCACAACATCACCAGGGAAAACTATCAGTGGAGCCACCATCGTTTTGAAGGATGGTCTTATCTCAGCAGTAGGAACAAATATCACAATTCCTGCTGGCACTGACATCATTAATGGGGATTCGCTATTTATCTACCCAGGATTTATAGACGGAGCTAGTTCGGCGGGTATTTCAAGACCAGCAGATCTTGAAAGACCATCAAACTTTGATTCCTCCAACCCATCAGACGAGCTTGCTGGGATCACTCCTTGGAGAAATGTTCTTGATCAACTCGATATGAATAGCAACTCCATCAATGATTGGAGAAAAGCTGGCTTTACAATAGCGCAAATGATACCTGATGGAGGTATGATCTCTGGGAAATCAGCTATTGTAGTATTTGGAAGTCCAAATTCAACAAATGTTTTGATGCAAAACACAGCTGTCAGTGCACGATTTAGAGGCTCCAGGGGAATGTACCCTGGTACTCCATTAGGTGTAATGGCAAAGTTTAGGGATGTTTATAAAAACGCTGAATTATCCTCAAAACATACCAATCTTTTCACTTCAAACTCAGGATTGAATAGACCAGAGATAAATAAAACACTCGTGGCAATGTATCCTGTATTGGATAAGAACATCCCAGTCATCTTTGAGGTTTCCAATGATCTTGAAATTAGAAGGGCACTAAGACTACAAAAGGAACTTGGATTCAAACTGGTACTCTCAGGAGTAACTGAAGTTGAAAAAGTAATCCAAGAAATCAAGGCTGCTAATGCAACTGTGTTGTTGGCTTTGACTTTGCCAGAAGACAAAACTAAAAATAAGTCTGAAGACCTAAGTGAAGAAGCTGAAGGTCGCACAAACCGCGTGAAAGAGGCATATGAATCAGCTCTAAAACAAGCAGGGATTCTTGAAAAAGAAGGTGTGAAATTCGGTTTCACTACTAACGGATCAAAATCAGGAGACTTGATGAAAAACATCAAAATCATGATCGAAAATGGTCTAAGTGAAGATGCAGCTTTGGCAGCTTTGACGATCAATTCTGCAGAAAATTTAGGTATCCAAAAATTCGCAGGAACATTAGATAAAGGCAAGTTGGCCAATATGGTAATTACTACCGCTCCATTGTTTTCAGAAGATGCTCAGATCAAACACGTAGTGGCCGATGGTTATGTTTTTGATTATGAAACCAAAGCAAAAAAAGCCTCCAATGGAAATAAAAACGGCAAAACGAGCGAAGCAGTAGCTGGAACTTGGGAATACATGTCAGAAACTCCAGCGGGTAGCTCTGGTGGCACGATGACCATAGGTCGTTCTGGCGATAGCTATGAAGGGACAATTACTTATGATGACCCATCTGGAAATGGAAAAGCAGAAGCGCCAATGAAAAATATCATTGCAAAAGATAATGCATTGAGCTTTTCATTTGACGTTTCCGCAGGTGGTATGGAAATCAAAGTGTCAGTTTCTGGTGATATTTCAGACGAGAAATTTACAGGAAAAATGTCACTTGCTGAATTTGGGAGTTTTCCACTGACCGCAACGAAAAAGCCAAATCAATCCAATCTTTAAACCAGAATAAAAATGAAAAAGCTTAATTATATCTTAGCCGCATTTTTGGTAATGGTTTGGATGCCTTCAAAGGGACAAACCCAAAAAGGCTCTGTGCTTATCAAAAATGCAACCGTAATTACCATTACCCAAGGTGATCTGGAAGATACAGATGTCCTTGTAGAAAATGGAATCATCAAAAAAATAGGAAAAGGACTTACTGCAAACAATGTCACCACTGTAGATGCCAAAGGCAAATATGTGATGCCAGGAATCATTGACGCTCACTCACATGTAGCTCTTGATGCCGTCAATGAAGCTACAGCACCTATCACATCTGAAGTACAAATGGCAGATGTAGTAGATCCGTATGATATTGGAATCTACAGAGCGCTTGCCGGTGGGGTGACTATCTCCCATGCAATGCATGGCTCAGCAAATGCAATAGGCGGTCAAAACATCACTTTGAAACATCGCTATGGAACATTCAACCCAGAGGATCTTTACATGAAAGAAGCTCCAAGGACAATTAAGTTTGCTCTTGGAGAAAATCCTACAAGAGTACATGGTAGAGGTAAAAACATCCAACCAAGAACTAGGATGGGTGTAGAAGCTATCATCAGAAATGGTTTCAACGAAGCCTTGCAATACAAAAAAGGATGGGAAAACTACCAAAATGAATCAAAGCAAAAAGGTGCAACGCCAATTCCTCCAAAATATGACGGAAGACTCCAGACACTTGTTGACATACTTGATGGGAAAGTAATCATCCATTGTCATTCATACAGAGCTGATGAAATCTATGCCTTAATCAATACATGTAGAGATTTTGGAATTACTAACATTGTATTTTCCCATGTAAATGAAGGTTTCAAAGTGGCTCCCGAATTGGCAGAATATACAATGGGGGCATCTGTTTTTGCAGATTGGTGGGCTTACAAGTTTGAAGTGTATTATTCTACTGCTTACAATGCCGCTATTTTGACCGAAAATGGTGTAATCACCTCCATCAACTCTGATTCAGGAGAATTGATCAGACATTTGTATCACGAAGCTGGCAAAACACAGAGATATGGACAGTTGAGTGATCAGCAAGCATTGGAATTGATCACCATCAATCCTGCTAAGCAACTTGGTATAGCTGACAAAGTGGGATCAATAGAAGAAGGCAAACAAGGTGATTTGGTTATATTCAATGACCACCCACTTTCTGTGTATGCCATTCCTCAGATGACATTTGTAGATGGAGTGAAATATTTTGACATCGAAGAGGATCAAAATGACATGAGAATCAGTGTAAGCGCTATGGAAACGGTCGAGCCGATATTCTTGAAAGAGCATGACCATAGCTGTATGCATGGTGTAGATTTCTTTTTTACCAATTTCGGAAGAAATTTATTTGAACATTCTCACTAATTCGATCAAAGGATATTTCAAAAATCTAATATATCATGAAGAAATATAAAGCAATAATATATACAATGGCAATGGCTCTCCTACCCTTGTTGTCGCAAGCACAACAATTCGATGGAGAATTCATCAAGCCAAGAAATGGGAAGTTTCTTCTCCAAAATGCAACTGTAGTCACTGTCACAAAAGGAAACATTGAGAAAGGAAGTGTCTTGATTGTCAACGGAAAGATTGAAGCAGTTGGTAAGGATGTTCCTGCTGGAGACGCTGAAGTGATCGATTGTACTGGACAGTTTATTTACCCAGGACTTTTTGATGGTGGTGGAAAACTGGGTTTGGTAGAAGTCAATTCTGTACCGGAAACACAGGATTTCTCTGAAATCGGAAATGTGACGCCAAATATGCAAGCATTGGTAGCTATCAACCCAAATTCAGAAGCAATTCCAGTAACAAGAGTAAGTGGCGTGACCACAACATTGGCTAACCCAGCTGGTGGAATCTTCCCTGGTACTGCTGCATTGATAAACCTGAATGGATATACGCCAGATCAAATGTACGCAGGTTTTAAAGGTATTATTTTGAATTTCCCTACATCTGCCCGAAGAAGTACTTGGGATAGAAGAAGTGATGAGGAAGTAAAAAAAGATGCTGAAAAAGCCCAAAAAGATCTCAATGACATTTGGGGTAGAGCAGTCAAATACCATGAACTGAAAGCTGCTGGAGGAGAACTAAAGTTTTATCCAGAAATGGAACAATTAGCTAAGGCTGTGACTGGAGAGCTTCCTCTTTTGGTTGAGGTAAATGCAGCAACAGATATTGAGGTTGCTATCAAGTGGATCGAAGAAAAAGGTGTAAAAGCAATCCTTACCGGAGTAGCTGAAGGATGGAGAGTAGCAGATAAGATCGCAGCATCTGGACTTCCAGTAATTACGGGGCCTGTTTTGTCAATTCCTACCCGACAATCAGATAGGTATGATGCTGCTTACACCAATCCCGGCAAAATGGCCAAAGCTGGTGTAAAAGTAGTAATCAGATCAAATGATACAGAAAATACCAGAAACCTTCCTTTCAATGCTGGATTTGCAGCAGCTTATGGAATGGGCAAAGAAGAAGCTCTGAAAGCTGTCACAATCAATGCAGCCGAAGTGTTTGGCATTGCTGATAGAAGAGGATCTATAGAGGCTGGGAAAGACGCTACCCTTTTTGTTTCCTCTGGCGATCCATTCGAAACACGTACGCAAATATACCATGTGTTTATAGATGGATACAGGGTCCCAATGAGCAACAGGCATATCAAGCTATATCAAGAATTCTTAGAAAGATCACCAGGCTTGGAGAAGTAATCTCAAAAATCCTTTTAAAAAATGCGGACTTGATTTTCAAGCCCGCATTTTTTTTATTCATTTGTAAAAAAAATATTTGTTATGAAAATACTCAATGCGAACTTAAGCTATTGGTTTCTGATTTTTCTATGTTTAGCATCTTGTCATACATCAAATGAAGATCCAATGCAGGAAGCTATCGAAATCTTCCGAACAGGTTATGCCCCTGACAAACGGGTCGCATTATGGGACATACAGTGGGATGGAAAAACCCTTAGTGGAGAGACAAACCTTGATCATGCATTAACCCCGTTTTTAGCTCATATAGATTCTCTCGGAATCAAGTATGACAACAATATAAAACTACTTCCTGAGGTTGACCTTGACGGAAAAGAATATGCTGTAGTAACGATATCGGTAGCCAATATCCGAAGTGATGCAAAGCATTCTGCTGAACTAGCTACTCAGGCTACTCTCGGTACTCCATTGAAAGTATTGAAAAAACAAAGCTCTTGGTATCTCGTCCAAACACCTGATGGATATATATCATGGGTAGATGCTGCTGGTATTCAATTGATGTCAGAACAAGAAGTCAATGATTGGTACAAAAGTGAAAAAGTTGTTTTTACAGAACTTTTCGGCCATGTTTTTTCCACAGAAAATGAAGATGAAACTGTAACTGATTTAGTGGCAGGAAATATTTTGGTGGCAGCCAAAGAAGGAGAAAAACATTTGGAAGTGGTGCTACCAGATGGTAGGTCTGGATATGTCAAAAAAAATCATTTGATGTCTTTCGACAAGTGGATGGGGTCTAGAGAAACGAGCGAAGAAAACCTAATTCAAACTGCAAAATCAATGATGGGCGTTCCATATCTTTGGGGAGGTACATCTATTAAAGGTGTAGATTGTAGTGGATTTACCAAGACAATCTATTTTCTCAATGGCGAAATCATCCCAAGAGATGCTTCACAACAAGTTCATGAGGGAGAAGAAGTGGATTCTAATAGAAAATGGGAAAATCTCAAAGTAGGGGATTTGTTGTTTTTTGGAGAAAAACAAAGCGAAGATAAAAAAGAACGTATAGTCCATGTAGGCATGTGGATTGGAAACAATTCATTTATCCATTCTAGAGGAAGGGTTCGTATAGGGAGTTTTGATCCTTCAAGTCCTGATTATGATGAATATGAGCTCAATCGCTACCTAAGAACCAAACGAATCGTAGGTAAAGAAAGTAAAAACATCAAGAATGTCGAAGACCTTTTTGAGTCTATTCCCAAAAACTCATGAAAATAGCAGAAACGCCAAAACCTCCATATTTCGCAGTCATATTCACAAGCCTTCTCAAAAATAATCAGGAAGGTTATCATGAAATGGCTGAATTGATGGAAACTCTCGTCATCAAACAGGAAGGTTATCTTGGTCACGAGTCCGCAAGAGATGGGCTAGGAATTACTATCAGTTATTGGAAAAGTTTGGAAAACATAAAAGATTGGAAAGCAAATTCCGAACATCTTATTGCTCAAAAGTTAGGAAAAGAAAAATGGTATAAACAATTCAAAACTAGAATTTGCAGAGTAGAGAGAGAATATGGTTTTTCTGACACTTTGAATACTTGACAAAGCAATCAAATAAATTTTTTATCTATTAATTTTACGTGCTAGTTTTCTTACCAGTAGCCAAATAAATTGATATATATTTAGTCAATTGATGCAATAATTACTAATCAACCAATAAAAACTACATGTATGATTTTATTGGGAAATTCACCTATTGATGGCATTGCAGATTATCATATAATAATTTCCAACTTTAGTTTATACCATTCATTCTACTTGCCATCCTTTTTTAAGCTGACCTTATAATCATCCGGAGTTCCCTTCATATTGATATTGACAAATCGAACTCTTTTATCCTGATCTCTGTAGACTATGGCATCTTCTTGATCGGGGTCAACTTCAGCTTTGTTCTTACCTCCAAAAAGAGCTCTAAATCCAACTTGTGTTACCAAAGCCAAAGGTACCCTGATAAAATAATCCATGTTCAGGTCCAGACTTTGGCTACCAGATATCTCAATAAAACCTAGACTTGAATTGATATTCATTCTCGGGATATTGAGAATGCCTCCTTTAAGTTCAAATGTGTTGCTCAGGGTGTCAAAACGTACATTTTTCAAATTCCTATCTGAAAAATAGCTAGACATGGCATCCAAAGGGGCGAAATTCACCAAACTACCTTGGTAAACTGTCAAATCCATTTTTGCTTCAGATTTCTCTATTATTGGTGTAAGATCTGGATACACCAAAAATTTGCTTGTAATCTTACCACTTACTTTGCCATGAAGATTTTCATTGATCAGATAATCTTGTCCAAAATTTTCAAACTTAATCAAAAGCTTATCCAAATCCAGTTTGTTTGCAGTCATTTCACTGCTGAAATAAATTTCATCTGGATTAGAACCATTGAAATAACCTTTAACCCCGAGTGAACCATCTGCAATCCCAAATCCAAGTGTATCAAGATACAAAAAGTGCTCCTCGTTAGTTCTTGCTTTTGCAACAATATCATTTAACCAAAATGTGTGGTAATTTAACTTATCAATATCAGCTTTAAACTCCATTTTGGAAAATGGCAACTTGAATATATTGAATGCTTCTTGATGATTGGTATCTACTTCAATCCCTTCAAAGCCAAGTAATGCGTCCATATCCAAAACTTGTGATCTCAGATGAAAGTAATTTTGCTTTTGTGGATTGTTTGGAATTGAATCTTTTTGCCCTAAAAAATAGCCTAGCTGTATTGAAAAATCTGACATTCCCATTTTCCCACGGAAATTATCCATTGTTAGGTAATCATTTTCATAGTGCACCCTTCCGGCAAAATCTTCCAATTTCAATGGATGAATCTTCATTTTCCCATCCAAATCTTCCAAATAAAAGTCTGCTGATTTGAAATCTCCTTGATAGTGCAAATCAACTTTCCCTTTCAAGTTAAGGTTTGAAATCACTTCCTTACTATAATCTTCAGGAAGATAATTAACGCCATCATAACTCAAAAGGTCATTAAGCCTAAGTTGCTTTGATGTCAATTTAAAATCAAAACTGCTATCCCCTACCTTTTTATCTTGAAACCATTTTTTGTAATTAACAATTTTACCTGTGAAGAGAAAATCACTTTCGTCAATTTCTCCTTTGAAATCCTTCACTTCAAGATATTCATCTCGGATAAAAACATCTGCATGAAAATCATGCAATAGATGAGGGTAGTTTTTGAATTTGGCGTACAAATCCTCAATAAAAAACTCTCCTTCTGGTAGGTAATCATATTGATAAAGCTCTTTCCCTGTAGTCTCAAATGCCAACTTAATCTGAAAATCAGTAATTTCTTCATTTATTCTTGTATTACTTGAATCTGATAGGGTCAATTCTTTCATATTCAGATAATTAGACTTCGCATTAAGTTTTGCTTTGATTGGTAAGTCATTGGCATGAAGTAATACTGGGAAATCACTCAATTCTCCTGAAAACGCCATGTCAGACTCCCCTATTTTAAAACTCAAAGAATCCAATACAACCTTGCCTTTCTTCATATAAGCATATCCATTGGCATTTTTGATAGGAAGTCCATATTCAGGTATCTGAATACTTAGGTTCCTTAAAGTCAATTCACTTTGGAGACTTCCCTCTACACTAGATATAGAACTCATCGTCAAATCCATATCAATTAACTCATCAAAGTCCATATCCAAAAGAACTTGACCTTCTATCCCCTTCAGACCATCCAACTCGAAAAACTCACCCAAGAATCCCAAATCAAGATCAGCATTCACATTAATTTTGACATATGGATCTTCGAAATTTCTGATGATTATCCTTCCCTGAAAAATCCCTTCATCAGGTCTTGCATAAAAATTTTGCAGCTGGATTTCTGAAGTCTTTAGACTTCTCTCCTTTCCATTGGTATAAAAACCTGAAAACCTTAATTCATCTACTTTCTTTTGTATTCCTGAATTGAGAAAATAAGCATTATCTGCACCAAATTCCACAGCAACTGCTGGGCTTTGTCCATTTCCAGCGATACCTTTTACAGAGCCTGAAAAATAAACCTCTCCTTCATTTTTATATCTCTTGAGTATCTGAGCGGCATCATTTGGTAAAAATGCTGCAAAAATATTGAAATCAGGTTTCTCTCCATTTAAACTCAAGTCTAAATCCATCCCTTCTTCTATCATATTTACCTGACCACTTAGTGCAAGTACAGCCTCTTCTAATCTAATCCTTGAAGGTGAAATCATCAATTGTTCCAAATCCTCGAAATAATCAAGCTCCAAATCCAGATGGACTTTTTTATCAGCAAAAAATGTGTTTTTACCATCTTGGTCAAGATCAAATATCAAATCAGAAACTACATCTACATAAATATGTCCACTCTTCATACTGAAGCTGGTCAAAAGCTGGTCAATATGAAATACTAAATCCTGCTTACTTGACAAATCTGAATATGTAATATCAAATTTATCAAGTGTAAGACCTGCCAAGTCAAAAGCTAACTCAGCTTGATCTTTGTCATCTTCTATATTTTGATCTTTCACTCCTTTGGCCAAAAGTAGATTGATATCTCCATTCTCAAATTTTATAATATCCAAATGACCATTAGAAATCTTCAATTTTTTCACTTTGTACTCACTCCGAATGATGTCCCATACGTTGAAGCCAATGTAGAAATCTTCAGCTTCATAAATAGGTTTGTTGTCTTTTGCTTTCGAATCAAAAAATTTAATGTTTTTCAGATCTATTGATATATAGGGAAAATTTGCAAATGGAGAAATGTAAGAATCTTCGATTGTAATCTCACCAACAAACTCTTCATTGATGGTAGTCAAAACATTTTGCGTCAACACTTTTTGCTTACTATAAACAACCCAAATTGAAATGACAAAAATCAAGGTTGGGACTAAAAAAAACAGGGATATGATTAATAATCTTTTTTTCTTCATTTGTATTTTATTACTCTAATTCTAACGCAAAATTAATGTAAAAGTATAACTAATTAATCTACATTATCTTAATCTAAACACGCAATTTGGCTAAATTTAAGATTTTAGAATTGGGAATCTAGATTCTAACATCTATAATCTACATGATAAATATTCTTTACTTAGATGCCTTGGCAAAGGAAAGTATGCAGTCAAATTATACCATCATCCAAGTTTCTCTAACTAGCACACAAACTTATGATATCTTAGAAACTCAAATTCAAACAATAAAAGTCTAAAAATTAGTTCTTTTTTGAAGAAAGGAAATATTTGATCTTCTAAATACTAGATATTCCTTTAACTTTGTTGAATTAACATTAATCATTAAACCTATAAAAAATGAAATTCTTTATTGACACTGCAAACCTTGACGAAATCAGAGAAGCATACGACCTTGGAGTCCTTGATGGCGTTACTACCAATCCGTCATTGATGGCAAAAGAAGGCATTAGCGGAGACGCAAATGTTAGAGCTCACTACAAAGCAATCTGTGATATTGTAGATGATAAAGTAAGTGCTGAGGTAATCTCTACTGATTTTGAAGGCATGATCAAAGAAGGTAAAGAGTTGGCTAAAATCGATGATAAAATTGTGGTAAAAATCCCAATGATCAAAGATGGCGTAAAAGCAATCAAGTATTTCAACTCTGAAGGAATCAGAACAAACTGTACTTTGGTGTTTTCTGCAGGTCAGGCAATCTTAGCCGCAAAGGCAGGAGCTTCCTATCTATCACCATTTATCGGGAGACTTGATGATATTTCTTACGATGGTCTTGAGTTGATAGAGCAAATTGTACACATTTACCATACTTATGGCTTCGCGACTGAAGTTTTGGCTGCATCTGTAAGACATTCTATGCATTTGATCAAATGTGCTGAAATCGGTGCTGATGTAGTAACTTGTCCTTTGAAAGTAATCACTGGCTTGCTTAAGCATCCATTGACAGATTCTGGATTGGCTACATTCCTTGCTGATCACGCAAAAGCTGCTGGAAAATAAAATAAAAACCCACGGATTAGCATTTTGAAGTTTTATTGTGAATTATCATAACAATTTAGGTTCAAAAGAAGTAATCCGTGGGAATATTCATCGTTATACAAACCGACCCAAATAGATGTACATCATAAAAGTCAAAGGCAAAGCTAAAATACCAGATTATATACAGATCAGAGATGAGAACTTTGTATTAGTAGCATATTTTAGAGCTGACAGACCTATGAAGAATGTTGAGAAATTTGGTTTGGAAGGAAAAGAAGAAGCCTTAGAGGCTTTGATCAAAAATCTTCCTTTTGGAAAACTTCAAAAATTGGAATTGTAAGAATGGATTTCACAGGAGAACCGATCATAAAAGTACAAGATGCAGGAATCTTTCAAGGATTAGATGCAGTATTGCACAATGTAGATTTCAGCATTGAAAAAAATGAATTTGTTTTTCTAATAGGAAGAACAGGAAGTGGAAAAAGCTCCTTGCTCAAAACCCTCTATGCCGACTTACCTCTTAGGATGGGAGAAGCCGAAATAGTCGGATTCAACCTAAATAAAATAAAAAATAAAGACGTCCCTTTTCTAAGAAGAAAATTGGGAATTGTTTTTCAGGACTTTCAATTATTCCCTGATAGATCAGTAGCTGAAAATATTTTTTTTGTGATGAAAGCTACAGGATGGAAAGACAAAAGCAAGATGAAAAGCAGGATGGCTGAAGTCCTTATGCAAGTAAATCTTGGTGATGCTGCCACCAAAATGCCACATCAATTATCAGGAGGAGAACAACAAAGAGTCGTGATCGCTAGAGCCTTAATCAATGAACCCGCAATACTACTAGCTGATGAACCTACTGGTAATCTGGACCCTGATGTAGCGGACGGTGTATTTAAACTTTTTCAGGAAATCAACAAACAGGGGACTGCAATCCTGATGGCTACCCACAACCATGATTTACTCAGAAAATATCCATATAGAGTATTGAAATGTGAAAAGGGATTGCTTTTGGATAGCAAGACTTCTGACATTTCTATCAATACTTCTTCATATTGATGAAACCTTGCCCCTCCAAAGTGATATAGACAATAGAAAACTTTTAACATCTGATATTACAGTAATTTCTCGTATCTGGGAATAGCAAGCTTTTTTTGTAGGTATTAAACTACTTATATCAAGTATTTAATGGAAAGAGTGCCTTTCTTTTGAACAGGTAGAAATGAAAATTTAATTAAAGAATATCAATGTTTTATTTTTTTCTATTAAATTACTCCCCTTCAATCTATCTTTTTGTAAAATCATCTTAGTGAAAACAAAAACAGATTGTAAAAAGTTAAATCTCCAAATTAAAAGTTATGATTTCATTCAAACACAAGTTTAGAACTTATTTGTTCTTTGTTATTTTGGCTACTGTTATTTTTTCTTGTAAAGAGGATGATGACATCAAGCCAGATGAGAAGGAAGAAGTAGTACCTTCTCCAAATGTTGCTATCAACAATTGGATACAATCTGTGATGAGGGAAGTATACTATTGGCTAGATGATATGGGAACTCCAATTTCATTGAATTCTGAGCCTACTGCTTATTTCCAATCTTTACTTTTCAAACCAACAGATAGATTTTCGGTAATTTACCCAAATTTTCAAGAATTAATGAGTAGTCTATCGGGAGTATCTACTGAAGCAGGATATGAATTCAGTTTAATGCGTGAAAGTCCTGACAATCAAAATGTCATAGCGCCAGTTACTTATATAAAAAAAGGAAGTCCAGCTGATATCGAGGGGTTAAAGAGAGGAGATATTTTAACTCAAATCAATGGGACAACAATGACTTTAGGTAACTATCAATCATTATTGAGAGGTATTTCATCAAGTCACTCTGTAACTTATCGAAGATTTGACGAAGGAAACAACACTTACGCTGCAGGTCAATCAATTAATCTTACTACTACATTGATTGAAGAAAATCCTAACTTCTTAGACACAATATATACTATTGACAATCAGAAAATCGGATATTTTATTTATAACTTCTTTTCCCCTGGGGTTGAAAATTCAGAAGGAGAAATGGATACAAGATATGACCTTCAAATGGATGAGGTCTTTGCCAACTTTAAGGCTGAAGGTATTAATCATTTAATAATTGATTTTAGATATAATGGAGGAGGATATGTTTCTAGTTCTGTCAATTTAGCTAGTTTGATTGCTCCGAATATTACCTCGACAAGTGTATTCTCCAAAACAAAATTTAACAGTTTTCTTTCAAGATTTTCTCAATTCCAAAATGTTCAAACAAACTTTAAAGAAAAAAGTCAAAATATTGGAAATTTACTTTCAGAAAATAAAGTATTTGTTATCACATCTACTAGAACTGCATCAGCAAGTGAATTAGTGATCAATTCACTGAGACCTTACATGGAGGTAGTCTTAATCGGAGACGTTACCAATGGTAAAAATGTAGGTTCAGTACCTTTTGAGGATGAAGATAATCCTAACAACAATTATGGTTTGTTGCCCATCATCACAAAAAGCTTTAATAGCCTTGATCAATCTGATTATGGAAACGGCTTTTCGCCGGACTTCAATATCAACGAACTTGATTTCATTAACTTAGTAGACCTTGGAAACCTCAATGAACCTTTATTAAAAGCTACTATGGATAGGATTTTAAATAGGCCACCTGCAGGTAGAAGATCCAAAATAGAAAGGGAGCAAATATCTTCCTCATTGGACAGAAAAATCAGACAAGGACTTTTACTTGAAGATTCGAAATCAGTAAAAGAAGCTTTCGAAAAAATAAAATAAAACAAAAAATACCGAATTAAATTTAATTTTCTAAAACCCGATATTGTTAAAAACGATATCGGGTTTTTCTTTTATTTATCAGCCTATAATCGTATTATCGCTAATTAAAACCGAAATTACCCATGGATTATAAGATAAGAGATTGCGAAGAAAAAGACCTTGAAGATTTGGTGAGATTGTGTGCTGCACATGCAGAATATGAAAAAGGAGAGTTTGAACCCACAGGTAAAGTAGAAGCGCTCAGAGATGGGATTTTTGGAGATCCCAAAAGACTTAACTGCTGGGTGGTGGAATTTGATGGAAAAGTAGAAGGATTCGCTACTTATACTTTTGATTACTCTACTTGGGATGCTGCTTCATTTTTGTATATGGATTGCCTCTACCTGAATGAAAGCATCAGAAGCAAGGGAATCGGCACTGAGATCATGAAGAGAATCCAAGCTGTTGCAAAAGAAAAAAACTGCGTAAATATCCAATGGCAAACACCTGAGTTCAATGCATTGGCCATCAAGTTTTATGTCGGGCTAGGAAGTACCGGAAAGCAAAAAATGCGCTTTTTTATGAAGCCTTGATTGATTTGTAAAGATCAATCGTTATTTGCTTTAAGTTAAGCTCAGCAGTATTTCTGAAATCGGGTTTTGAGAAATCCAAATCAGGCAATGACATCACCAAATAAAAGCCATCTTTTCCACCTTCATCTCCAGAGGTGATTAGGATGGTTTTCTTTTGATGTTTTTTTGAAATCTGCAACAACTCATAACTTCCCTTCCCTCCTGCTGATTGACTATCATATCTCCCCTCTCCTGTAATTACCAATTCTGCAGTTGCTATCTTTTTTTCTATTTCTACTTTTTCAAAAAACCATTTTGAACCCATTTCAATAGTCAAATCAAAGAAATGCGCCAAACCAAAAGCAACTCCACCTGCTGCCCCAAAACCAGGCAAATCATTGATTTCCTTGGAACTTTTCTCTCTAAAAATCCTAATCAAATTTTCGCAATAGGTCAAATAAGCAGCATGCTGATCCGATTCCAGCCCTTTTTGTAAACCAAAAACAGGAACAGCTCCAGACTCGCCAAAAAACTTATTGTCAACATCACAAAGAATAGTGAATTTCAAATCTCTTTTTATAATTGGCGCTTGGATGTATTTGATTTTCGAAAGTAGATTGTCAGAAAACATACTCAATTCCCTGCCTTTTTCATCCAAAAAAAGAAATCCTAAAGCTCTCAAAATCCCAACACCCAAATCAATGCTTGCACTTCCTCCCAATCCCAAGATGATATGTCTAGCTCCATTTGATACGGCATCTTGGATCAATTCACCTGTCCCATAAGAATTGGCTATCCAAGGATTGATTTCTTCTGAATTAAGAAATTTGATACCTGACACTGTAGAGATGTCCAAGTAAGCTTTTGCATGCACAGTATCCAAAAAGTAATAACCCAACCGCGGTCTCCCTATTGCATCCAGTGCGAAAAGCTCTTTCTGCTCCAATTTCAAAGCATTTCCCAACAAGAAACAAGTCCCATCACCACCATCAGCAATGGGACATAGTTCAATATCAAAATCTTTGTCACAATCCTGCAAAGTCTCTCCTATGATAGCAGCTGCAATATCTGCTTCCATCGTTCCTTTGAAAGCATTAGGTGAGATTAAAATTTTCATGTCAATACTTTTTCTCAGCTTTCATTCTTTTGAAATAATCCTTAGAAGCAGCTTTTACTTTTGGAGCCAAATAGATCGTAGAAATCATCGTCGGAATTGCCATTACAGCATACATCCCATCGATAAAACTCACGACCACTTCCAGTGAAGCCACAGCTCCAGCTACTATAGTAACGAGGTAAAAGTAATTATAGTAATTGGCCTTTTTTGGACCAAAAAGGTAATTGAAACACTTGTGTCCATAGTATGAATAAGTAAACATCGTAGAAAGCGCAAATACCAAAACTGCCAACATCAATAGGTACTTTCCAAAACCAGGAAGTGCCATTTCAAATGCCGATAAAGTTAATTTCACACCATCATTTTCTGTACTTTCCCATACACCTGTCAATAAAATAACCAAAGCTGTCAATGTACATACCACAATTGTATCAATAAATGGCCCAAGCATAGCGATCAAACCTTCTCTTACCGGTTCATTGTTTTTGGAGGCACCATGTACCATAGGAGCTGTGCCAATGCCTGCTTCGTTGGAAAATGCAGCTCTCCTTGCCCCAATTACTATCACCGCTCCTACTGCACCACCCATCACTGCATTTCCAGTAAAGGCATCCACAACGATAAGTTTCAACATTTCAGGTACATCACCTATATATTGGATCATAATGATGATCACTGTGATGAAATACAATCCAACCATAAATGGTACAAGCTTCGAAGCCACCATTGCTATTCTTTTTATTCCTCCAAGAATGACGACAGCTACAATCAACATCATTGATATTCCCAAGATCCATTTGGTAGTATCACCACTATCCAAATTGTTAGGTTGTAAAAGCACTGTTCGGAGTACTGCAGTCAATTGGTTTGCCTGAAAAATAGCCAACAATCCCAAAACACCAGCTACTGAGAATAATACAGACAATGGCTTCCATTTTTTTCCCATTCCTTCTTCGATGACATACATTGGGCCACCTTGAACTTCTCCATTTGCATCTTTACCTCTAAACATAATGGCAAGTGTACAGGAAAAATATTTTGTAGCCATCCCAACAAATGCCGACATCCACATCCAGAATATTGCACCAGGGCCACCCATATTAATCGCAATAGCTACCCCACTGATATTTCCCAATCCCACCGTAGCAGCAATGGCAGCAGAAAGGGCTTGCGTAGAACTGATCTGTCCAGGCATATTTTGGTCGTCAAATTTGCCACTTACCAACTTAATAGCGTGCCCTAAATGTCTGAATGGCAGAAATCCAGAGTATAAAAACAACAGTAAACCACCACCCATCAAGAGGACAAGCATAGGCGTGTCCCAAATCCAATTACTAAAATCAACAATCAATTGTCCCATTATTCAAATGTAAATGAAATAGCATATTAAGAGCATTTTTTTGATTTTGCAAAACAAAAGTTTTCAATAGCTACTAGAAACCTTTGAACAGAACTTAAATCGCTGAATAGATTCCATAATAAGTTGAAAAGTATCTACAACAACTTAGTAAGATTCAAATCAAAAAAAAGAAATTAACCCATTCATCAATTTTTTTCAAAAAGAGGATAAAAATAATGAAGATTTTTTCGAAACAATCGCATATTTTAATATCTTGAAAATCAATTAACATCTAGTATCAATTTCACTTTTACCCAAATAAATCTAATGAAAAAAGATAAAAAAACTCCTGAAAACAATTCAAGGAGAAATTTCATCAAAGCTTCGGCGACTGCACTGGCAGGATTTTATTTTGTACCAAGACACGTGCTTGGGGGGCCAGGATTCATAGCTCCATCAGATAGATTAAGAGTAGCAGGTATAGGAGTTGGCGGAATGGGAGGAGGAGATGTCAGAGGGGTTTTCAACAGTGGAAAAGTTGATTTTGTATCTCTATGTGATGTAGATGACACCCGCGCAAAGCAAAGTGTCGAAGCACACCCTAAGGCAAAGTATTACAGAGACTACAGAGAAATGCTTGAAAAAGAGCATAAAAACATAGATGCAATTACAATTTCTACACCAGACCACATGCATGCCATTCAGGCAATGGCAGCAATGCAACTTGGCAAACATGTCTATGTCCAAAAGCCGCTTTCGCATGACATTTATGAAGCTCGCATGCTTACCGAAGCTGCTGACAAGTATAAAGTAGTAACCCAAATGGGAAACCAAGGTTCCTCTGGAGAAGGTGTTCGAAAAATGGTAGAATGGTACAATGCCGGCCTTATCGGAGAAGCGACGAGAGTTTATTGTTGGACTGATAGACCTGTATGGCCGCAAGGGATTCCATGGTCAGGTGAAAAAGCAACACCACCTGCAGATTTGGATTGGGATCTTTGGTTAGGGACTGCTCCACAAAAGGATTACGTAGCAAATCTAATCCCATTCAATTGGAGAGGATGGTGGGATTATGGAACAGGAGCTTTGGGGGATATGGCCTGCCATATCATGGAACCACCATTCAGAGTATTGGGATTGGGATATCCTGAGTCAGCAGAATGCAGCGTAGGATCTGTGTATGTTGGTGAATTCCAACGTGGATATTTCCCCGAAAGCTGCCCTCCTTCTTCCCATATCACATTGAAGTTCAAAAGAGAAGGGAAAGAAGATTTGGCTTTTCATTGGATGGATGGGGGAATCCAGCCAGCAAGACCTGAGGAGCTAGGTCCAAATGAAATGATGGGAGATGGTGGAAATGGGGTAATTATAGAAGGTACCAAAGGTAAAATGATGTGTGGAACTTATGGTAGAGATCCTAGATTACTTCCAACTTCAAAAACAAGCGAGATCAATGTTGCTGAAACATTATACAGAGTTCCTGGAGGAGATTCTGGGCATTATAACAATTGGGTTGATGCATGTATTGGTGGATATGGTAGCAAGGAATTTGGCCAATTGAGTTCTCCATTCTCAGTTGCAGGTCCATTGACAGAGTCTGTTTTGATGGGAAATCTAGCAATCCGAAGCTACGATTATAGAACTCCAAGAGAGAATGGAAATGGGTTCAATTATCCAGGAAGAGGCATCAAGCTTGTTTGGGATGGTCCAAATATGAAAGTGACCAATTTTGAAGCCGCCAATCAATTTGTGAAAAGAGAATACCGAAAAGGCTGGGAATTAGGAGTCTAATCGACGGGTCTAAATTTAAACTAAATATTAAAGGAGCGAAAAAATCATCGCTCCTTTTCTATTTTATATGAATCAAATTCTTGGTAGATTTAGATTCATAATATTGCAAATTCACAAACCAAATCTCCTATTATGCTCAACTATATACTTTTATCATTTGCACTCGTGACTAACTTGTTCGCAAATCCAATAGAAAAATCAATCAAATCTGAAATTAAAGAAGTAACAGTCTTTCAAAATGGTGCTCAGATCAATGAGAGAAGTAGCATTAGTCTCGGTGCAGGAGAGACAATTTTGACAATTAAAGGAAAGTCGCCTTACATTGATAGCAAAAGTATTCAAGTAAAAGGTTTTGGTGATTTCACTATTCTTTCGGTAAATGTACAATCAAACTATTTGGAAGAAAAAATCAGCAACTCGCTAGATAGCCTTCAATCAATCCTCGATGACGAGAAGATTACCCTTCAAAAACTAGATGCTCAAGCAGAAGTTTTGAGGGAAAAAATGGCTGTTTTGAACACCAATAAAAATCTTGGAGGTCAAAATAACGGCTTGAGTATGGTTCAGCTAAAACAAGCTCTCGATTTTTTCGAAAAAGAAATTGCTTCTATCAAAAATGATGAAATCGTAAATAGGCAAAAATCGAATCAAACAAAAGAGAAAATACAGAGGCTGGAAATGCAATTAAACGAAAGTAGCAATAAACCAATCGTACCAGTCAATGATATCATTATCAAAGTAAGTGCAGACAGACAAGTATCTGGAGAGTTGACTATCTCCTATCTTGTGAATAATGCAGGATGGTTTCCGAAATACGATGTCAGAGCCAAAGATATTTCCAAACCTCTAGATTTGAGATACAAAGCTGAAGTATGGCAAAATACAGGAAATGATTGGAACAATGTAAAACTCAAATTTTCCAATGCAACACCACAAAAAAGTGGCGTAATTCCTGATTTGAAAAAGTGGGATCTCACTTATGCAAGACTTACTGTATTTGATCAAAATAACTACAGGAATATAGGTTCTGTAAATGGCATCATTACAGACAGCAACGGTCAGGCAATCCCAGGAGCAAATATCACAGTCAAGGGTTCATCAATAGGCACTACTTCAGATCTAAATGGCCGATATAGTCTGACCTTACCATCTTCAGCTCAAAGATTGATATATTCATTTATTGGTTACAGAAGTAAAGAATTAACAATTTCAGGTGATCTGATGAATGTAATTTTAGAAGAGGACATGCAATCCCTGAACGAAGTGGTAATAACAGGGTATGGAGGATTAGAAGCAAGAGCTCCTGGATTAAGAGTCAGAAGTTCAAATGCTTCTAAATCAGATTTGGTCGAATCATTTGATTTAGAAACAACCACTATCGAAAACCAAACTACCGTTGAGATCGCTGTTGACAAACCCTATACTATAACTTCCAATGGAGATAAGCTTTTGGTTGATTTGAAAAAGTATGAAGTTAATGCTGTTTATGAATATTTTGCTATACCAAAAAAGGAAAAAGATGCTTTTTTAGTAGCTAAATTAGTGGATTGGGAGAAATACAATCTCCTGCAGGGTGAGGCTAATCTATACTTTGAAGATACTTATATAGGAAGAACTATTTTGGAAGCAGAAAGTCTGAATGATACATTATCTATTTCTCTGGGTCGGGACAGAAGCATTGTGATCGAAAGAGAAAAGATAGATCAAAGTTCAACTAAGCGACTAATCGGCTCCAATTACACCGAAACAAGAGCCTATAAAATCACAGTGAAAAACAACAAATCCTCCAAAATCAATTTGAAGATCTTAGATCAATATCCCATATCAATTGTAAATGATATTTCGGTAAATCTACTCAAATCATCAAATGGAAATATAGATAAGGAAACTGGAATAATCGACTGGGAACTTATATTGAATGCTGGTGAGCAAAAAGTTTTAGAGTTAGAATATGAAGTTAAATATCCAAGAAGAGAAAAAGTGATTTTGGACAGGTGATTTTGTATTGATTTTAAATTCAATTGGGATGGGGTAAAGCACCATCCCAATTGAATAAATAAAGAGTATTATGTCTAGTCGAATTTAGTATTGGACTAAAGCCTTTTGAGTATTTTTCATTTTAGTTTCCTTCTAGCTAAAATCAGTATGCGAATCAATTGCCAAAATCAAGGTTTGTCGCATACCATTTCAAATGGAATAGAGCTTTTGTCTTTATCTCAATAATAGTAATCCCTTAAGCAAATATTATTTCCTCAAAGAAATCAACTAGCATTTTATTTTTTGTAAAACATAAAAAAAATATTTTTTTTTACTATCATAAACATCAGAACCTTACACATTTAATTTTTTTTTTATTTAAATTTATGATAGCTTTTGAAAATTTTCAGCATCATATATCAAAACCTTTTAACTAAAATTAAATCCTATGAAGAAGCATTACTTATTATTAATTGCTATTTGCATTGGGCTATTTTCAGCCTGTAGCATGTTTGAAGGACCTGAGGGACCTAAAGGAGACCAGGGTGATAGAGGAGAACAAGGAATACCAGGTGAACAGGGAGCTCAAGGTCCACAAGGACCGCAAGGTCAGCAGGGGCCTCAAGGTCAGCAGGGGCCTCAAGGACCACAAGGTCAGCAGGGAGTTCCTGGCGGTATCAATTTCGAGATTTTCAATTATCCAGTACACAACTTTAACACTAACGCAAACAGGTTTATAGACATCCCTTCTATTGGCCCTCAAATGAATGATGTTACGTTTTTAGCATTCTTGATTGATACTTCCAATGGCGTGACTTACCCTGTCCCAGGTCCGGGAAGTTCTGCTTCTTCGATGTACAGGTTTTGGTGGTTGAGGATTGGCACTGCCATAAGTGTAAGGATAAACAGATACCAAGGACCTGGAGAATCTTATAGCTTGAGATTTCTCAAATTGCCTTTGGTCAACAATCCTGGTGGTAGAGCAACATTACCAGATATAGACCTTACAGATTATGACGCTGTAGTGGAATATTACCAGAATTTAAACAACTAAACAAAATTGCTGTAATCATTTCCAAAAGGCTAAAAACAAAAAGATGCGGTAGTTTTTTATAGAACTACCGCATTTTCATTTAAATAACATCAAGGTTGAAAAGTATGTTTGATTCTTGACTACCTGAATTTCTAAATGCTGGGATATCTGATGCTAAGAGTTTGACTGAGTCTCCATCACAATCAAGAAGGTAAAGAGAATTAAATATCATTTCTTTACCTCTACGTTGTTCAATATACCCAAGCCAAGCATAAATTACCCTCCACTATTCATCAAAGCCAAGGCCTGCTGCATTGAGCATTTTGGCATAGGCGATTTTTTTCTTTGCCGCAAGGTCATTGAGGATCAGCCTTCCATCCAATACACTTACTTCACGGGCGTTGATCAAGAACAAAGAACTTTCACCAATACTAAATCGAGTTTGTTCACCTTCCAACAGTCTCTCCAGCCCAATAATATTGGCATTATATACATTCAGCTGCTGTTGCAAAGTTTGAAATTTATTGATCTCAGCTTCTAATTTTGATCTTAATTGGAGGAATTTAAAATCCCTTTCGTTTTGTTTAAAATCTATTTTAGCTTTAGTCAAACCCAAACCTCCCCTTTCTTTTCTCAACAAAAGCGGGGTTTGAATAGTGAAACCCCATTTGTAATTATTTTCAAAAAAGGGAGCTTCATTAAATTGACCAATTGACTCTGTCAGGAAATTATAATTGACTTTTACAATAGGCTTGAGTTGCTCAGCTTTCCATCTTCTTTCAACTTCCAATGACGCCAGGTCATAATCAGTCAATCTCAAAAGTGGATGGCTGGCAATTAGTCCTCTGAGTGTATTTTGATCATAATCATATGGGATTTGATTTAGGACATTTTCTGGAAATGTACTTAAAGCAATATTCATAGGATTATCTTCTTCGTCCCAAAGGAAAGTTTCCAATTCCTGTGAGGCATTGAAATAGTCAATTTGAGCAGATTGAAATCTGTAGATTCGATTCATCACTTGCGTATATGCCTCGATGGTATCTATTGCCGGAAGATCACCTTGAATAAAACTGGTTTTGATACCTTCAAAACGTATCTCTGCAAGCTCTACACTTTCCTCTAAAATCACCATGTTCTGATACGCAGCGCTCCAATCCCAATAAGCCGCTGAGGCATCAAAATAAAGATCATTTAGGATTTGTTGTCTTTCTGTCTGGGTAACATCCAAGTAAATCTCTGCTTGCCTCAGGGCAGCTCTTCTTCGATCTATGAACAATCCTTGCCCTAAGTTTACAGAAGCACCGGCAGCAATCAATCCATTATTTGGGACCGTTCTTTCAGGATTTAGATATGTACCTGAATTTTGTTCAAAAACTCCCTTCAACTCCACACCTGCCATAGTAGGCACTTTCACTCCAGCTTCCCGCTTATCATAGTATTCGGTCTCATTGAATTGCTTATTATCATAATTTCCAAAAAGCAAAGGATCAAATCCACCTCTAGCAATCATCATTTCTTGCTCACCAAAACGCAGATTGATATCAGCCTGCTTTGCCACTGGATGATAATATCGCACCCACGCTAGAAATTGCTCATAGCTAAGTTCTTCTTGTGCTAAAGCAGGAAAAACATACAAAACACTTAAACAAGTGAATATCAATCGCCTCATTGTCAATTACTTTTTCTTGTTGGCTAGTTTTTCTTTTCTTGTATAATAATCTGCTGGGAATCCGTTTAGTTGACGCCAGATTTCATACCAAATAGGGACATCATTCAAAAGCGCTATACCATCTGCTCCAGACCCAATTTTCAAAGCATATGGCCAAGGATCTTCCTCAGGATCTTCGACGACAAGTACTCTATACTTATTGTTTGGTCCGGTGAAGTTATCGATTGCTTTTACTTTTCCGCCAAATGTACCGTTAGAAAATTGTGGCCAACCAGAAAATACAATTGCCGGCCAACCATCGAAAATAAACCTAACCTTGTTACCTGGTCTTAGTAGAGGCAAATCGACAGGCTCTACAAACATCTCAACAGCAAGTTGCGCATCTGCTGGAAGGATACTTATTATCTCTGCTCCTTCTTTTATAGTCTCGCCAATACCTACTTGTATAGCTTGGGTAATGTAACCATCCTGAGGAGCCAATATATGCCTATATCCAGTCCTGAATTCATAGTTGGTATATTGATTTTCCAATTTGGTAGCGGTAGCTTCTGCCTCGTATTGTGCTGATAAAGCAGAATACTTATCAGACTCTGCTTTTGCCATTCTATCTCTGAAATCATTGTCAATGGCGTTAAGTTCGATTTGTGCTGCAATCAATTCATTTTGAGAGCTCAAAAGACTATTTTCTGCTGAAATCAAACCAGCTTTCACTTCTTGAAACCTCAACTTTCTTGTTTCAAAGTCAGTCAATGACCTAAGTCCATCATTGAGTAGCTTCTCAGCTCGTTCTAGTTGCTCTTGCCCTACTTGAAAGTTAACTTTCGACTGCTCAAATCGAATACTATCAGATTGAACTTTCAATTCAGCCATCCTGAGTCTATTGACCGCTTGCTCTTTTCTTAATGCATTGTTGGCACGCAATGCTTCTACCTGAACCTCCTGTGCTATTACCTTTTGCTCATAAGATTTAGCAGAAAGATTCTTTGCTGTAACTTGAAGTTGTGTCCTTTCAAGAAGTTGAGGATCAAAATACTCGTCCTTTGTCTCTGAAATCAATAAAATTGTATCGCCACGGCTTACATAATCGCCCTCAGAAACATACCATTTTTCAATTCTACCAGCAATGATAGAATGAACTGTCTGAGGTCTATGATCAGGCCTGAGAGCGGTGACATACCCATTTGATCTTACATTCTGAGTCCATGGCAAGAAAAGAAATAAAATCATGCCCAACAAAAACCATAAAAGTATTCTTATCCTTTTCTTGCTCTGATCAGTAGGTTTAGTCATAGAGAAACTCTTGAATCCATCAAAAGAAATCCCTTTTTCTGCATTGTTTTTAGAAATGTTTAACATTACTCCTAAAGATTAAAGGTTTTTATATTCAAAATATGCATCACTTGGACCATCAAATGAAATTTTTCCGTCTTTGAGCTCTATGATTCGAGGTGACTTTTTCAATATTTCCGGATCGTCAGATACCATCACTGTAGTCCAAGGTCCTTTCATTATGTAATCACCTACCTTATCCTTGATGTCATTATCAAAATAGCTAAACAAATCTTCTAAAATCAAGGCTTTCGGCGTTCCAGCCAAGCATCTTGCCATGATGATTTTACTTATTATTTTTTTGCTAAGACCTTTACCTTCTGGCATCAAGCCAGTATGCCAGTCTTCTTGCAAAGCGTAAATGTAATCTTTGAGACCTACCAAATCTATCACGTCCCTAATTTGCTTGTCATCGACTTCCTTGCCCAAAGTAATATTCTCATAAATAGTGCCATGGAAAATAGACTGGTGTGTCAAACTATCACCAATAAAACTTCTGAATTTATCTAGGTTCATAGTTTCAATAGGCAAGCCATTGACAAGTATCTTTCCTGAATATTCCGAATATAAGCCAGCTAACAAATACATAATTGTACTCTTGCCACTCCCACTTGATCCAGTCAGGATTACTTTCTCACCAGTTTTCAATTCTAAAGAAACATCATCTAAAATCTTGAATTGCCCATCTCTAGATTGATAAGAAACATTTCTCACTTTAAATTCGAGACCTTGGAATTCAGAAGTAAGTGATTTGTCAGTACCTTCGATTTTCTCAACAGGTAAGTCTAAGATCTGACCCAATTTTTCGGTTGCTGTCAGTGTATCATAGACAGTTTCCAATGTCAAAATCAATTTTTCTACTGAATTTACAACTAATACAATTATAATTTCAGCTGCTACGAATTGTCCAATACTTATTTCATTATTGATTAGCAAAAGGCTACCTGCTACAAGCAAAGAACAAACTATCAGCACTTTGAATGCAATTAGAATCTTATATTGAAAGATCAAAACGGCGAAATGCTTGTTTCTGTACTCGACATATGTTTGCAACAACTTATCAACCCTCATAAATGGAAGGTTTGAGTTTCCAGCCAACTTGAATGTAGCCATTGTCCTTCCAATTTCTTCAAGCCAGTATGCTACCTTATATTTTGAAGTTGATTCTTTAAGGGATGTTTCCATACCCGCAGGACTGGTAAAGTAAAATATCAAAATCAACAACAAAATTAGTACAAACCCAAAAATTATAAAAAACGGATGGTACATTGCCAAAAGTAGTAATCCAAAAAATACTTGGATAGAAGCAGCTGAAAAATCAATTAGAATTTTGGCCATTCCTTTCTGAAGATTTACTGCATCAAAGAACCTATTTACAAGATCAGGCGCATGTTTGTCATGAAGATTGTCCAGTTTCAATCTTGGAAGTCGATAAGCAAAGCCAAAGCCTGCTTTTGTAAACACTCTTTGCTGAAGCTTCTCCGTAAGAAATAACTGACTGATCTGCAAAAAACCTCCAAACGAGATCCCTGCTCCCACAACTATCACCAAAAGTATCCAAGATGTACTGATTCTACCACCAAGGATAAAATTCAATATAGCCTGAATTCCTAATGGCAAACTCAAGGAAACAATTCCATTTAGAATAGCATAAAAATATATGGCATACACTTCTTTTTTCTCTTCATTGAGAAATCTAACAAACCTCTTTAAGGGTGTTAAGGCTACATCAATTTTCATTTTCTATTGCTTTAAAGACTAACTTTTGGAAAAAGTCCACTCTCTTGTTGTCCATTGGGTGAATATCAGTGAGACTTGGAATGTGTTTTGAATAGTAAGATTGCAATAAACTTGATTCCATCACTGTGGAAACAAGCGTTTTTGGAAATTCATATTTTGGGTTTATTTCTAAAATGATAGAGGCTATTCTTTCTCCTAATCTATTATAAAGATTGAAAAAACCATTTTTATAATCATCATCCACCTCCTTGGTCAAATATGCTTTGGTGGATTCATCTACCAAAACTCGCTTTAGTGAAACTGGATCAATATAGTCATTCACTATATAAATTGGACCCTTCACCAAAATCTTGATAGCTATCGACAACCTCTCTTTTGGATCCTTAATGTTCATGGTACACAGAACTAGATTTTGTTCTAAATAACCCCAATACCATAAAGTCAAAAATAGCATTAATTTGTGTTTGTTTTCAAAATACCGATAAATTGCTGACTCTGTACAACCTACTCGAATAGAAAGCTTTTTAAAAGTAAAATGTTCTAATCCTAACTCGGGTATCAATTCCAAACTTTGAGTTACGATTTCTTTACCGAGATCAGAGCTAAAAGGGTCTTTGATGTAAATATCGGAATTCACATCAACCCTCATGTTTTTTAGTAGTTTCTCCATATTTCAATTTAAAAACAACACTACAACGAAGACCGGATATAAATAGTTTATAAAAATAGCTTTTTTGTTTGTGTTACTCACAAAAAAATGTGAAATAAAAATTTCTTTAAAGTTAAGATTAGATTAACAATACCGAAATGTCGTATTACGACAATTCAAGAGCGATGGGGCTGCTTAATTTTATACATCTAAAAACTTAACTACCCCAAAAATGAAAAAATTATTACTCTTGACTTTGATTAGTTTTCTGATCATTTCATCAGGAAAACTCAATCATGCTGTAGCTCAAAATGCCTCTGCATCTATTTACGGAAGCGTAAAAAATGCATCGGGCGAAACATTGCCTGGAGCTAATGTAATCGTAAAAAACGAATCCACTGGCTTCACTACAGGAGCAGTAACAAACCTTGAAGGAAGATTTCAGATCAATCAAATACCACTTGGCGGACCTTACACAATTGGGGCTTCATTTGTAGGTGAAGGAAATGTAGTCAAGCAAGGCTATATGCTTAATTTAGGAGATCAAGTCAAAGTTGATTTTGATCTTAGGGATGGTGACAGTCAACTGGAAACAATCACAGTAACTGCTGCAGATTATGCCCCAAACAGAGTATCCCCAATAGGCGGTGCAACTAGATTTGGACTAAATGAAATAAAAAACTTACCTACTAGTGGACGAAGTTTTCAAGACTTGGCAAACTTAGCTCCAACTACGGCTCCTGGGGGTTCTCTGTCTATAGGAGGAACGAGAGAAAGTTCTACTTCAATTACACTTGATGGCGGAAACCAAAGGTTTATGATGAATGGTGGTTTGATCTCCCAATATACAGTTTCTATGGAAGCTATTCGCGAATATGAAATCACCACAAATGAATATAGTGTGAGAGAAGGACGACAAGGTGGCGGTGCTATTAATGTGGTCACAAAGTCAGGTACTAATGAACTATCTGGCTCAGCATTTTTCTACAATAGAAATCAAGCTCTTACGGCTAGTGAAGACTATATTGGAAGACCTATCAATGATTTTAATATCAATCAATATGGATTTTCGCTAGGTGGGCCAATCATCAAAGATAAACTACACTTCTTTACTGCCCTTGACTTTGAAGACAGAAGTGAACCATTTGCAATTATTGATGTCAGAGATGCACAAACTGAGAGGCTGGAACAAATCACTCAGCAAAACCTTGATAGATTCATAAACATTCTTGAAGAGCAATATGGCCTTGATCCAAATAGACAACAAACAGGCTTATTCAACAGAAAACCTACAAACAGGACCATCTTTGCAAAGCTTGATTGGCAAATAAACAAAATCCACAAGTTGACTTTCAGAAACAATATTTTCTGGGGAGGAAATGAATTCGTCGTTGGTGGTGATCAAACTGCACTCGCTGATTCGAGAGGAGACCTTGAAATATTTGGACTGAATAGCCAATTGGCACTTCGTTCTACTTTTTCTCCAAAGCTTACGAATGAACTGAAGGTTCAGTACTTGAGAGCTCAAAGGAATTTTGTCGCTAGATCGTTTGCTCCTAGAGGTTTTGTAGGCATTGAGTCATTTCAAGAAGATGGTACTAGGCTCTTTAGACAATTTCAATTTGGAGGAAACAGAATTGCTCCTGAAGAACAAGGAGAAAAACAAATTCAGTTGGTAAACACTACTTATTTACAAACAGGAAAAGTATTCTGGACATTTGGTACAGATAATCTAATCACATTTACCAATACTCTTAATACCAACGAACAGGGTGGATTATTCCAATTTGGAAGTTTAGATGACTTGGAAGCAAGGACTCCCTTTCAATACAGCAGATTAGTGCCAAACAATCCTGATGGTAGATATACACCAAAACTACAACAAACTGCATTGGATCTTTCTGCATTTGCGCAAGCAGAATTGAATTTCACCAATAAGTTTAGTGGCTCTTTGGGAGTTAGATGGGATGCTACTGTTTTCATGACTACGCCAGAATATAATCCTTTGATAGAGGCTGAACTGGGGAGAAGAACTGACGTTGTCGCCAAAGATTACAATAATTTCCAACCTAGATTGGCATTTACTTATGACTTCAACGAAGATCAGAAAAATGTCTTGAAATTGGGTTTTGGTGGATATTCTGCAAACATTGTTCACTGGGCGCAATTGAGCAATATTTTGCAAACAGGAACTCAGCTAACGGATTTATTACTTACTGGTGCCAACGTGCCTACTCCTAATTACCCTAGCTACATTCAAGATCCTTCTTCTGTACCTGGCGTACCGGCAGGTGGTCAGGGAAGATCTCCATATATCAATTTGATTGGAGAAAATTTTGAAGCTCCCTATACCTGGAAAGGAAACATAGCTTATAGAAGGTTCCTTACCAATGAGTTTTACTTCGGCGCTAATGCATATTTTGCTAGAACTGTAAATAACTATAGATACCAAGATTTGAATTTAAGAAATGAGTTTGCATTTAGACTTCAAAATGAAGGAAACAGAGGTGTTTATGCAAATCCAAACCAGATTACAAATGTAAATTTGACATCTCCTGGAGTAGTAGTGTACCCTATTAATCCTTCAGTGGTAAATGCAAATCCAAATTTGGGTAGAGTCTTAGAATTGAATGGTGATTCTGATATTTGGCAAAGAGGAATCATATTTGAATCAGGATACGTTTTCCCTAAAGGAGGTTCTATCACGGGATCATTTACAATAAACAGAACAGAAGACAACAATTCTTACAACTGTTGTATTGCTAGAACATCTGTGACTACAGCAATCTTTGACGACCCAAGAGACTTAGTAGCAAATCGTGGTGGTGCAAATACAGATTTCAGACATAAAATTGTATTGTTTGGATCTTCACCAACATTTAAAAACATGACAATCTCAGCAAGATATGTTGGTCAGTCTGGAACTCCTTGGTCTCCTTTGGTTTTTGGAGATATCGTGGGAGATGGTGCCGGTCTATTAATCAACGCAAATAAAAGAGCATTTATCTTCAACCCTGAGACCATCAGGAATACGCCAAACATAACACCATTCGAGACATTGATAGCAGACGGAATGGACGTCGTGTTGGGCAATCCTGATAACATTGCCAGGGAACTGTTGATAGACAATCTGGGTGAAGTCGCTCCGAGAAATGAAATATACAATCCATTTTGGCACAACGTCGATGTCCGATTTACTTATAGACTTGACAATAATGTAATCCCTGGACTTGGCAAAAGCAATGTTGAATTCATTGCAGAGGTATTCAATTTCACAAATTTGCTGAACAGTGATTGGGGTGGTGCCTCCACAGTACCAGGTAGTAACCAAATCTTACTACAGTCACTAGGCTTGGATCCTATAGCTACTGCTCAAGGTAGACCTCAGTATGCTTACAGAGTCAATCCTACTTTTGGCGAAACGGTAAAAGCAAACGCACCATACCAAATTCAGTTGGGCTTGAGATATACATTCTAAATTCTTCTGCTTTTTATTTCAAAAAGACCTGTGAGATTTCGCAGGTCTTTTTTTCTGTATTCAATAAAATCACATATGGGTAACTTTGAAGTAATATTTGAATCTTAATTTCGGGAATTCCCACAAGTATATGCCAGAGAAATTAAAATTACATCTAATAGTTGATTCCATTAAAGAATGTGGAAACGAAATCAATATCATTCATCTCAACCCTGATAAAGAAATCATTGAAGGTCTGGCATACGTACAAGAAGGGATAGCAAAAATCTATGGAATCAATGAAAAAGGACTAAAAATAAACACTGACCTCGTTTTAAAAGGAGAAATATTTCTGGTGCAAAATGGAAATTATCAATCAAGAGACAATTTCTACCTAGAAGGCCTCAAGTATTCAAAAATATTTTTTCTGCCAATAAGCCATCTTTCATCAATCCAAAAAGAATTTCTGCCTGAAATACAAATGAAATTTTACAATGAAAGGCTAAAAAGAATACATCAACAAAAAGTAAGAAATTATGATTTGGAACTGGAAGAGCGTGTGTTTTACCTTCTTTTTGATTTTTGCTTGATTTTTGGAAAAGCTTCTGAAGGCTTTTATGCAATGCCTAATTTTTTTACCCATGACGAGTTGTCAAACATATTGAGGAATTGTAGACAAAATATCACGGGTTGCTTAAATGATCTCAAACGCGAAGGAATCATTCAGTACAATAGAAAAGAAATAAAGATTGAAAAAACTATCTTTGAAGAAAAGAAAGTGAAATACCTAAGTGGTCTAAAGAAAAACAAAGAAATAGTACAATGCTGAAAAGAATACTCCCAACCATCATGGCCATAGCGATAGTTTTGGCTGTTTTTTATATGCTTGGCCCCAAAGCCTCAGTTCAAAACCTAGCTGGAAAATACCCAGAGATCCCGACAACACTTGTTGATTTGGAAAACTATGTAATCCAAAAAGAAGACACTGTCAAAGGTCTGAAACCAGGAAATGAAGCAAAAATCATTTGGGCAGACCCTTTGAACAAAGAAAAGACTCCTTACAGCATTGTGTACATCCATGGTTTTGGAGCAAGTGAAATGGAAGGGAACCCTGTCAACCGCATGCTGGCAGAGCACTTTGGTGCAAATCTTTACCTTGCAAGACTTCCAGAACATGGAATCAAAAGAGAGGATGCCATGAAGCATATGTCGGCGCAAAAACTAATGGATAGCGCAAGAGAGGCTTACATGATCGGAAAAAGCCTTGGTGATAGTGTCATTGTAGTCGGAACATCAATGGGTGGCGCATTGACTTTGAACCTAGCGTCTGAAAGACCAGATATCAAAGCAGTAGTACTATACTCTCCTGCTGTAGGTGTATATGGCGGATTATTGGATCAATTTTTTGAACCTTGGAGAAAATATGTCGCCGAAAATTTCAAATTCGAAAAAGGTATGAACACTATGACACGTGAAGGTGATAAAGCTAAATACTGGTCTGAAGAATACCATGTCAACAGCTATGAAAGCTTGGCTGTTTTGCTAAAAAGCACGATGAATGATACTACTTTTGCCAAAATCAAACAACCTCTATTTCTGGGATATTATTATAAGAATGAAAAAGAGCAGGATTTTGTAGTTTCAGTTCCAAGGATGCAAGAGATGTTTGATCAATTGGGAACCTCGGAGTCATTAAAAACCAAAGAAGCCTTTCCTGAAACAGGAGATCACGTCATCGCCTCATCGATCACTTCCAAAGATTGGGAAGCTGTTTTACAAAGTACAATTGACTTTCTGGAAAACATAGCAAAAGTGAAGCTGGAAAAAATAGAGAATTAAGATTCAGAACATATGTATCAACTCTTTGCAGGAGTTGATACATATTTATTGATTATTCTTTGCTCTCCTCGGTCAGGATAGTTTTACAGCTATTTTAATCACAAGTATAACTACTGGAGGTAGAGATTATATCGCCATGACACAGTGCTCGTTGTCTCAAACCTTAAATCTTGTGTCTCATATATTATGTCTCATTTTCAAATTCAAACCACAACTGCTTTCCAAAATGGATCTTTTCTTCTAAGAGATTGAGATTTGAAATTCCAATACCAAAGAGCCTGACAGCGTCTGACAAGCTTTCTTGATTCAATAACTCCATGACAGTTTCCCAAATTTTTTCATGATCGGGATATTGATCAAAACTCTTACTACGGGTCTGAATCGTGAAATCTTTGTATTTGATTTTCAAGGTGACAGTTCTTCCTTTGATACCAGTCCTTTCTATTCTTCGAATCAACTCTTCGTAAATACTCTTCAATGCTTTCTCCCACTCATTTAGAGTTGGCAAATCTTTCTCAAAAGTATTTTCTGCGCTAATTGATTTCCTTTCTCTATTTGGCTGTACTTCACTTATGTGAATCCCTCTTACTATGTTGTAAAAATGCAGCCCTGATTTCCCGAATTTTTTTGTTAGAAACTGAAGACTATATTCTTTCAAATCTTTTCCTTGATGAATACCGAATCTCTTCATTTTCTCTGCAGTCACTTTTCCGATTCCAAAAAATTTTTCAATAGGCATTTTCTCTAAAAATGCTTCTGCATCTTTGGGTAAAATGACCGCTTGACCGTTTGGCTTATTGATATCAGAAGCGGTTTTTGCCAAAAATTTATTATACGAAATTCCAGCAGAAGCATTCAACCCTGTCTTTTCCTTGATTTTCTCTCTGATTTCTTTTGCGAGTAAAGTGGCAGATGGATTTCCCTTTTTATTTTCCGTAACATCCAAAAAAGCTTCATCCAAAGACAATGGCTCTACCAAATCTGTATATTCAAAAAATATCTCACGAATCTGATTCGAAATCTCCTTGTACCTTTCAAATCTCGGTCTTACAAAAATCAAGTTTGGACATTTTAACGAAGCCATTTTTCCGGACATTGCAGAGCGGACACCGTATTTTCTAGCTTCATAAGAAGCTGCAGCAACCACGCCTCTTTCTCGATTCCCTCCTACTGCTACAGGCTTCCCCGTTAGTTCAGGATTGTCTAACTGCTCCACTGACGCATAAAATGCATCCATATCCACATGAATGATTTTCCTAACACTTTCCATTAGTTTTTAGACGTTTCTTGGAAAGAAAGTACTTCCATGATGGCGGAAGCTTTGAGAATGCACTCTTCATATTCATACGAGGCATCAGCATCAAAAGTAATGGCACTTCCAACAGCAAAGTATCCCTTCTGGGACTTTTTGTCGAAAAGAATGCTTCTGATAATCACATTAAAATCCATATCTCCATTTTCCATCACATATCCAACGGTCCCTGAAAACCATGATCTTTTGAAATTTTCATATTTTTCTATCAACTCCATGCACTTTATCTTTGGTGCTCCAGTCATACTCCCCATCGGAAATGTAGCATGAAAAAGTTCTCTCAAACTTACATTTTCTTGGGAAAGAGAACTCACAGTTGAGATCATCTGAAAAACTTTGGGAAAAGCATAGACGCCAAACAGTTCATCGACTTTCACTGATCCAGTTGTTGAAATCTTAGAAAGATCATTCCGCATCAAATCGACAATCATCAAATTTTCTGCTCTTTCCTTTTCGCTGCTGAATAAACGTTCCTTTAATATCTCATCTTCCTTTGAATCTACTCCCCTTTTTATAGTTCCTTTGATAGGTTGGGCAATCAATTGCTCCTTCTCTTTCTTCAAAAACCTTTCTGGAGATGCACAAAGCAAATAATTATCTTTGGCTTTGTAGAGAGTGGAAAATGGCATTGGGGATTTTTTCATCAAATCAAAAAAACCAACGATCGGATTCCAATCTTCTGTCTCAAAAGAAAAAGCCATACAATAATTCATTTCATAGATATCTCCTTCCACTATGTGATTTTGGATCGATTTGATAGATTCTGTGTATTCCTCCTTCGAAGTTTGGGCTATTACATCAACTTTTTTGTTTGTTTCAATATTGATCACAATTGAATTTATTGAATCGAAAACATAATTTGGATTCTCAGCATTTATATGAATTGAGTCATCTTCAAAATAAATTTTCAATTCTGGAATGAAAAAAACTGATTCTGGCAAATCAATAATCGCAACATTCTCGCTGTTGAGCTTTTCTACCTTATTCTTAAAATCATAACTTAAAACCCCAACAAGGTCGTGTGTATGATACATACCAAAAGCCATTTCTATGTCAAAGGATTTTTGTGAAGCAAAAAAAGATTTTCTAAATGCATCCTGAGGGTAGTCCACATTATTACTATCAAAAAAAGCAAAAACTGGATAATTTGAATCTCCCCAAATAAGAAGTTTCTTAATCCATGTTTGTAAATTATCTTTTGAAAAATTATAGGTTTTGATCATGGAACAAAATTAACCATTTAACACAAAAAAAGAGGAAACCTTACGATTTCCTCTTTTCTGATCATAAAAATATGCTTTTTTAGTTTGCTTTGATATCAAAATTAACACTAACATTGTTGTAGATAAACTGATCCTTAGCTTTATCAGTAGCAGAACTTTCGTCACCGTACATTAAGCCCCAGTTTGTTCTATCAATGTTGAAACCTGCTTTTGCAGTCACCACACCATTGTTCATAGACACTACTGCTGGGAATTTGATATTTTTGGTATTTCCTCTCATTGTCAAGTTACCTGAGATCCAATGTGTAGGAGTACCAGAGATCAATTCAGAATCTTTCTTTGGAGTATTATCTGTTTTGAACTCTTCAGAATCTTCGATTTTGTCATCAGAAGCGTAAGTTTCTATTTTAGTCACTTCAAATTCTGCCTGTGGATGGTTCTCTGCATCAAAGAAATCAGGAGATTGAAGATGTCCGTATAACTTACCATAATTTTCGTCTGATTCTTCGATATCGTCGATTTTCAAACCTGTGATATCAAATACGAATTTTCCACCAGTGATAGCATCGCCATCCACTACCAATTCACCAGAAGTAACTGGGATTGTACCAAAATGCTGACCAGCTGGCTTATAGCCTCTCCACTCAACTTTACTCGCATCTGCGTCGATAGTTAATGCGCTACCAGTAGCTTCTCCTACTTCCTGAGCATCAGTAGTTTCTACTGTATCACTTGGTCCACCACAAGATACTGCGATCAAAGTTGCCGCCAAAAACAAGCCTGTTTTTTGTAATAATTTCATAATAAGTGTTTGAATTTTAGTTTCTGATTTTAAATGTATATACACGAAAACCAATATTCTGAGAAAAAGTTCATACCTCTGAAAAAAAAATATATTTGAGTGTTATGATTTTGTGTATTAGTGGGTTTAAAAAGTTGTAAAGAATGAAGATATAAGGTTTTATTGATAAATAAATCCCTCCTTTATCTTAAAATTATATCGTTTATATTTGCTCTTTGTGAATGAAACCAACAAATTCAAATGGCTTTAATCAAAACTATCAAAGGAAAAAGTCCCCAAATGGGCGAAAATTGCTGGTTGGCAGACAATGCTACTGTCGTCGGTGATGTCATCATGGGAAAAAACTGTACTGTATGGTTCAATGCAGTAGTCCGGGGAGATGTGCATGAAATCAGAATCGGTGACGACACCAATATACAGGATGGAGCTGTGATCCATTGTACCTATCAGAAAGCTGGGACTTATATCGGCAATAAAGTTTCCATTGCCCACAATGCTATCGTGCATGGCTGTACCATTCATGACAATGTCCTGATCGGTATGGGTGCTATTGTAATGGATGATGCTGTTATACATTCAGGGGCAGTGATAGCCGCAGGAGCCGTCGTCCTTGCAGGCACAATCGTGGAAGCCAACAGCATCTATGCAGGTATGCCAGCCAAAAAAGTGAAGACCACTGGTCCTGAAATGCTAGAAGTCATAGAAAGAACAGCCAAGAACTATCCGATGTACGCGGAGTGGTTTAAGGAGGAATAAAACCCTCCCTATTTTATCCTTATTTGTAATCAAGCCATATGGATCTAAGTTGATTGACAACATCTTCAGTGAATTTGATTTCTTTAGCTCTTAACTCCTCTCTGCTTGGTTCATTTTTATTTTTCGAGGTATTATTTTCTGAAAGCCAAGGGTGTAATCTTTTTCCGGAATTAGCGAGAAATTGTTTTTCTAGCGGTACTTTCTTACCCAAGTCTGATTTAACTTTAGTGTAAACCTTATCAGAAACACTGTTACTACCTTGCCAATATTTCGGATTGTATAGAACCATACTTTCAAGTCCAATCCTAGACATGGCCCTCCTAAAATTCTCTAGATCATTTTCATTAACTGGTTTGTGATTATTTAGATACAACTTTTCTGAAATAGATGCTTCATTACCATGCTCAAATGGTCTAGGACTAAATAAATTTCTTTGCCCAAAAAACTTGGCTTCCAAACCTATTTCAGTCGGTAAAATTGTATTGTTTTTCTTATCATAGACAACAGAAAGAACTCCACTAATCTCTCGATTTCTTGCGGCTCTTTTTAATTCTAAATTCAAATATCTATAACTAGAGAAATTGTATGTCAACCTATCGACCATCTCACCACTACCATTCAAATAAAGTACCCCCTCACCCATCAGAAATAAGGGAAGGCTGTCATCAGCTTTGAATTGATCTTTGACATTAAAATAAATCACATCCATTTCGTTGTCAATTCCATACTTGTAATCATAGTATTTCGTGCTTTTTTCATCCAAAGGGCCCGAGACCTCTAAGGCTCTGTATATCTCTCTGGCATAGAAAGGCAATATTTGATATGTCTTTTCACCATTTGTTTGATTGCTGAATCTGCTTGCAATGGTGTCTCCAGCTAGATTCCAATGAAAACTTCTCCTGTTTTCCAATGGAACTAAATGATTGTAAGTATCTCCAGAGGAATTATGATTTGCAAAGTCCCACGGTTTCCACTTCTTATTTCCAGAAAGTAGCGAAAGTCCATCCGCTTCGTAAAAATCTAAAACTTTTCCTTTTTGACTAACCAAAAAATATCCTGAAAATACACCTAAATGAGGAGAAGATATATACTCAGAGCTCATCTGTTTTGCCAACTGCTTTACATGGTCCCTAGGATCTTTATAAAATTTAATCTCAAAAGTCTGTAAATCAACTTCTTTATATTCCAGAACAATCTTTGTCAATTTATTCTCTACAACTTGGAAGACAGTATC
Organism: Belliella alkalica; assembly: GCF_022549785.1. Classification (GTDB taxonomy): domain Bacteria; phylum Bacteroidota; class Bacteroidia; order Cytophagales; family Cyclobacteriaceae; genus Belliella; species Belliella alkalica. The sequence goes on along the minus strand of NZ_JAKZGO010000024.1, from coordinate 1,844 downwards.
CTTGTAAAAAAGACTTTTCAAGTAAAATGATTCACCAATTGGGAGTGAAACCATTCCCACACTATCTGCCAAAGCTTCTACTTCTCCTGCTTGATTCAAAACAGGCATAAAAGGAATGGCTATTGTGCTTTTCCCATCTTTGAAAAAAAACTGAGCACTACCTCTATCTTGAGAATAAAGTGGAATAGCTGTAGTAAAAATCAACAAGAATAAAATTTGAATTTTTACTAATTGATGGAGTGCTTTCATAATGGTATCAATTTTCTGGTATCTCAAACCTTAAAAGTTTAATTGAATCTTCTTCTTTGTCTACTCTGTATTTAAACTCACCGTAATAGTACGGCGCTTTATATCCTACAAAAAGGAAGTCTTTTGGAACTTCTACATCTCCTATCAAAGTATCATCACGATAGATCTGTAGCCCATCAACTAAGGGATTGGATTTGGTGTATACCCTAAACAAAAGTCCAGTCTCTCGAACATAATCTACTGAATGATAATAGCTATATCGATCCCTGTCCAAATCCCAAACCGCATCATATTCATCAATATCTGCAGCTTTAAAGTTTTCATAAGCTGTATTCATTTCCTTGCCGGCTACTCCAAAGGCAAAATGTACTTCTCCAGAATCATTCAATTTATATAAAATACTATCAGCTTCATATCCTTGGATATAGGTATTGGCATCTAAATATGAAAATGGCACACCTCTCAAAGTAGACAGAAAATTATACTGATGATAAATAGGAGAATACCTTCCATGAATAGCGACTCTACCATCGTCTGAATGGATTTTACCAAGAATTCGTGCTTGTTTATAATACTCTTCGTGCCAGAGGTAGTTAAAATCCGGATGTGGAATAGCTACTGGAAAAACTAAATTACCCTGATAATCGTGCCCCAATTTTAAATGTTCATAAGAAAGTTCATATAGCCCAATGTAGTCAGCTTTGGGATTCTGCTCCAACTCCTTGAAAGGTGTTTTTTCGTGATAAAAATCCAGTACAACTTTCTTTTCTATCTCCCAATTTTTATTGATTAGGTTAAAATCATAATTAGTACCCAATATGACTAGATAATCATCCATAATTGTATGTTTGATATTCATACTTCTCAATAAGTTCGGACCATCCCCCTTCCCTAAATAAGTCGAATGATGAATCAAATCATCTGAGAATACGTAAGCTGAATCTAACCTCTTGTCCAAAAGGGTCAAACTGTCATTGAAAATAACCCAAGCACCATAACCTGGATAGAAAAAAGAATCGTTCGTCAATGTATCTATTTGGATTTGGATAAATTTACGATCTGTTTTTCTAACATAATTGATTTCAGACCCTAAGTAAATTATCCCATGATCACTATCTGATTGGCAGCTTGAAAGAAAAATTAAAGAGATGGCAACAATTAATATCCTAAGTTTTTTAATCATTGGTATTTTACTTTAACATGGTGAAAGCTGTTTCAAAGTTAATTTTATAAATATTTAAGCTTTGTAACAATTCGACTAATAAACCTTTCTTTTAAGAAAGATAGAAACAAATTTTTAGTTATTTTTTTTATATAAAAATATAAAATTAATTATTATGAATATCCGTATCCGTCCGATAAACCCCATCTTTTCTAATTACTGTTTGGGTTGTAATCTTGCGTCATGAAAAAGATTAGCAACGACGAATATTACAAGCTGTTCACCAAGTGGCAGGGATCAGGACTAAGCAAAGCTGCATTTGCATCAGAAGCAGGTATTTCAAGAGTATCTTTTTATTATTGGTGCAGGAAGTTTGAAGGGCAACAGGATAACTCTCCTTTTGATTCAGGTTTTTCTTTGGTCAACCCTGAGA
>NZ_JAKZGO010000023.1 GCF_022549785.1 Belliella alkalica | reverse complement strand
TACTGATCAAATCGGGACTCTTTCCGAAGTGACCTGAAACAACACTTACAAGACTTAGATATGTCTTGATACTTCTTGGAGAGTAATGCCGATAAGACATCTCTTCATACATCCTTTGACGCAAACTTTTTTTTCCATGATGATATAAATTAATGATTTAACATGGTGTAAATTTACGATAAATACCAAAAAATCAACCACTTGAAGATAATGTAAATACTACCGACGAAGGAGGTTTAGTTCAACAACTTATTTCTGCCATCCGATTTATCCCAAAATGCAAATAGCCGATATGCTTTTCCTTTATATAACGTCCTAAACTCCCATATCAAATCTGATAGCTTTTTAAACAATTCATGATCATTTACGAATTGCGATTTTTTGAGGTTATAATAAATTTTTTCTCGAGTTTTTTCGTCCAATTCCTCAAGAAAATCAACAGCATCAGGCAAGAAATCTATTTCAAAATTTGATTTCATTGAAATACTTATTTAAAATTAAAAATAATTTCCCAATTAGGAAGCTTTTCACCCTGTTTATTTGAAAGATAAACTTAATCAAATTTTAGACTTCCATAATTCTTACTACCAAAAAAACATTAATATTCAAAAGTCCCATGAGCACCCTGAACAGTAACTTTCTTTCCTTCATGTGGTACTACTCTTCCGATGATTTTTGCTTCTACGCCAAAGCCTTCAGCGATATCTATAATCTCTTCGGCATATCTTTCTTCGAGGTAGATTTCCATTCTATGACCCATGTTGAAAACTTTGTACATCTCTTTCCAATCTGTACCACTTTCTTCTTGGATAATCTTGAATAATGGTGGTGTTTCGAAAAGATTGTCTTTGATCACGTGTACATTGTCCACAAAATGCAATACTTTGGTCTGTGCACCACCGCTACAGTGTACGATTCCATGTATCTGAGGTCTGAGATATTTCAACACATCTACCATGATTGGAGCATAAGTTCTTGTCGGTGAAAGGACCAACTTTCCAATATCCACAGAGGTGCCTGGAGCGGCATCAGTTAAATTATATTTTCCCGAATAAACCAAGCTTTCAGGTACTGCTGGATCAAAACTTTCTGGAAATTTAGTCTTTAATACTTTTGAAAAAACGTCATGTCGGGCAGAAGTTAAGCCATTGCTGCCCATTCCACCATTATAAAAATCCTCATAGCTTGCCTGTCCATAAGATGAAAGGCCAACCACAACATCCCCTGCTTTGATTTGATCATTTGAGATCACTTCGTCACGTCGCATTCTGCAAGTGACGGTACTATCCACAATAATCGTCCTTACCAAATCTCCAACATCAGCTGTCTCTCCACCAGTCAAAACAACATTTACACCATTGTCCCTGAGCATTTGGAGAACTTCTTCGGTTCCATTGATGATTGCAGAGATCACTTCTCCAGGAACGAGGTTCTTGTTTCTACCAATTGTCGATGATACCAAGATATTATTGATCGCACCTACACAAAGTAAATCATCGGTGTTCATGATGATGGCATCTTGGGCAATTCCTTTCCATACACTCAAATCCCCAGTTTCCTTCCAATACATATAAGCCAAGGCAGACTTTGTCCCTGCCCCATCAGCATGCATAATGTTGCAATAATCAGGGTCATTGCCCAGTGTATCTTCTACTATCTTGCAAAATGCTTTTGGAAAAAGACCTTTGTCCAACTTTGAAATTGCTTGGTGGACATCTTCTTTGGAGGCTGAAACGCCACGTTGCATATACCTTTCGTTCATGGGGAATTGATGGGTTGGTTATATGGAGGACAAAGGTAAGGATAAATTGGGGATTGGAAGATTGGAATATTTTAAAACTGAAAAATTTATCCAATGCTTCGGACATTAAATTGAGTATTTGTAAAGACAAAATTCATTAGTTCCCATTTCATTCATATAAAAGACTAATTTTGCAGGATGATTGATCAGATAGATTTTAGCAAGCTAGAAAACACACTCAGCAATACGAAGAAAAAAGCAGCAGGACTCTCCATTATCAGACTCATTTTATTCTTTGGGATTTTTGTCGTCGCTATCGTAGGCATCAGTGAGGTAAGGTTACTTTTACTTTTATTGCCAATATTGATTGGTCTTTTTGTCTATTTTATCCTGCAATTCAACAAGCAAAAAGATAAGGAAGCGTTTTTGAAAGAATTGATCAGCATGCGCGGGGATGTTGAACTGAGAAAAGAAAGAAAACTGAGCACTTTTAATCCCGGAGTTGAATTCCAAGAAAAAAGCCATCCTTTTGCAAATGACTTGGATCTTTTTGGGGAGCATTCCCTTTTCCAAATGCTCAACCATACTGTGAATAAAGGAGGTAAGGAAAAATTGGTCAATTGGATGAAAAGTCAATTTGATCCGAGCAGCGCCAAAGAGCGAAGTACAAGTATCAATGAACTCTCCACAAAAGGTGAATTTCTTCAAAGCTTTGAAGCCCTTGGGCGCGCATTTATCAAAAAGGAAAAATCCAAATATGAGTTTTACAAATGGCTGGAATCATCGATTTCATTCAAATCTTGGCTATTTATCCCAATGGTTCTTGGTCCTGTCGGCGGTTTGGCCCTGTTGATTGGCACGCTGTATTTTGGTTTGGCTTTTGGATGGATAGGGCTTTGGATCTTATTGGGAGGTGCTTTTTTGGCTACAGTATTCAAACCACTCCAAGAAGCTAGTTCAATCATGCCAAATCAAGGAGACATCAAAACTTTTTCATTTTGGTCTGCACTACTTGTCAAAGAGAACTTTGCTGACGAAAGGTTAAAAACGCTACAAAGTGATTTTAAAAATGAAGAAATAGAAGCGCCAAAAGTTTTGGAGTCACTTGAACAAAAAACATTTATGATCCAAAGCAGACTCAACATGGTCTATTTGGTCTTTAACTTTCTCTTTTGGACTGATCTTTTTTTATGGTGGAGGTTGGTTATATGGAAAAATAAAAATGGGAAATTCCTTCAAAAATGGGAGAGTAATTTTGACGAGTTGCAAGTGTTGGTTTCATTGGGATCTTTTGCAAAAGAAGAACGCTCGGATTGTGAAGTAGAATGGCTCAACAAAGAAATCATAAATGTAGAAAAAATTACCCATCCATTGTTACATCCAGAAAAAGCCATTGGAAATGATTTCAGCATGGACGATCACAATCAGGTAGTCTTACTTACTGGCGCAAACATGTCAGGAAAAACCACCTTTATGAGAACATTGGGAATCAATATGGTTCTTGCAAATTTGGGCCTTAGACCATTTGCGAAAAGATTCGAGATGGGTAATTTCCAACTCTTTACAAGTATGCGAAATTCGGATAACTTGGGAGAAAGTGTCAGTTCATTTTATGCAGAATTGGCTAGGATTAAGCTACTCTTGGACACTGCAGAATCAGGTACAAAGGTCTTCTTTCTTTTGGATGAAATCCTCAAAGGAACAAATACTGCTGATAGAATTATGGGAAGTGAGGCGCTGATCCACCAACTTTATGCTGCTGGGGGAAAAGGCATAATTTCAACCCACGATATAGAGTTGAGCGAGTTGGAAGCTAAACTAGATTATCTAGTGAATAAAAGCTTTCACAGTGAGATCACTGACAAGGAAATCCATTTTGATTACACGATAAAAAAAGGGCCTTGTCCGAGCTTTAATGCCCATAAATTGATGGAACTTATGGGGATTAGGTTCCAGTAAGATTTTTGTGTTGGCATAGTACTTGTTTATTATGAGTAAATCTATTATTTACTTTAACCAACATATTATGAACTCTTTATTGTATTTGATCGCAATTATCTTAATTATCGGATGGGTCTTAGGATTCTTTGTATATAGTATTGGTGGTTTGATTCACATACTATTGGTTCTTGCCGTAATTTCCATTTTACTTAGATTAATCGGTGGGAGAGCAGTGTAGAGGTACATTCAGACTTAGAATATAAATAGCTCCACCAGGAGCTTTTTTTTATTTCTTTATTTAACCAAAAAAAGGTGATCTGAATGTCAGACCACCTTTTCAATTTTATATTCAAAAACTTAAGCCAAATCAAATCTATCTAGATTCATCACTTTGTCCCAAGTTTTGATAAAGTCTCTCACAAATTTCTCTTTTGCATCATCTTGAGCATAAACTTCTGCAATCGCGCGAAGCTGTGAATTAGAACCAAAGATCAAATCAACCCTTGTGCCTGTTCTTCTGACTTCTCCCGTCTTGCGGTCATGTGCTTCGAATACATCTGCTTCTTTTCTTGATGGAGCCCAAGCCACGCCGATATCTACCAAGTTTACAAAGAAATCATTACTCAAAGTACCTGGACGATCAGTGAATACTCCATGTTTGGAATTTTTGTAGTTCGCACCCAAAACACGCATCCCACCAACCAATACGGTCATTTCAGGAGCACTAAGCTCTAGTAATTGCGCTTTGTCCACAAGCATTTCTTCATCAGATACTGTGAAAGCTGTACGACGGTAGTTGCGGAATCCATCTGCTTCTGGCTTCAGCCAATCAAATGACTCTTCATCAGTTTGCTCTGCACTGGCATCCATTCTGCCTGGTGCAAAAGGTACCGCGACATCAAACCCACCATCTTTGGCCGCTTTTTCTACAGCTGCACATCCTCCAAGTACAATCAAATCAGCTAATGAAACTTTTTTGTTTCCAGATTGGATGCTATTGAAATCTTTTTGAATACCCTCTAGAATTCCCAAAACTTTAGAAAGTTGCTCAGGTTGGTTTACTTCCCAATCTTTCTGAGGAGACAATCTGATCCGAGCACCATTTGCCCCACCTTTTTTGTCCGAACGTCGATAAGTAGATGCAGACGACCAAGCTGTGTAAACTAATTCAGAAACAGAAAGTCCTGAGGAAAGTATTTTAGCTTTCAGGTTGGCTACATCTTCACCATTCACCAATTCATGATCTACTGCAGGTATTGGATCTTGCCAAATCAAGTCTTCTGCCGGAACTTCAGAACCTAAATAGCGGGACTTTGGACCCATATCACGGTGGGTCAATTTGAACCACGCACGTTTGAAAGCATCAGCAAATTCTTCTGGATTTTTGTGAAAATGTTCTGAAATTTTCCTGTATTCAGGATCCATTTTCATAGCCATATCAGCCGTGGACATCATTATTCCTACCTTAATTGATCCATCTTCTGCATCTGGAGCATGGTCTTTTTCAGCAAGATTTTTTGCCGCCCACTGATGTGCGCCTGCAGGACTCTTTGTCAATTCCCAATCATAACCAAACAGCACATCGAAATAGCTCATATCCCAGGTAGTTGGTGTTGGTGTCCAAGCACCTTCCAATCCACTGGTAATGGTATCTCTTCCTTTTCCACTCTTGAAACTACTTTTCCAACCAAAACCCATTTCTTCGATTTCGGCAGCTTCGGGCTCAGGCCCTACAAGACCTGCATCTCCAGCACCGTGTGTCTTTCCGAAAGTATGTCCACCTGCTGTCAAGGCTACAGTTTCATAATCATTCATTGCCATCCTTTTGAATGTCTCCCTGATATCCCTAGCCGAAGCTAATGGATCAGGATTTCCGTCTGGACCTTCAGGGTTTACATATATAAGTCCCATTTGGACTGCTGCTAGAGGATTTTCAAGATTTCTTTCACCTGAATATCGACTGTTTTTCTTACCGCTTGGCGCCAACCATTCGTCTTCAGCACCCCAATAAATATCCTCTTCAGGTTGGAATATATCTTCTCTACCTCCACCAAATCCAAAACTTTTCAGTCCCATCGACTCTATAGCGACATTTCCTGTTAGAATAAATAAATCTGCCCAAGAAATTTTATTCCCATATTTCTGCTTGATCGGCCATAAAAGTCTCCTGGCCTTGTCCAAATTACCATTATCCGGCCAGCTATTCAATGGTGCAAATCTCTGATCACCAGATCCAGCACCTCCACGGCCATCACCTGTTCTATAGGTACCTGCAGCATGCCAAGCCATCCTTATCATAAATGGGCCATAATGACCATAATCTGCCGGCCACCAATCTTGAGATGTTGTCAATACTTCTTCAATGTCTTTTTTTACCTGTGGTAAATCGAGCTTTTTAAATTCCTCGGCATAATTGAAATCCTCCCCAAGTGGGTTTGATTTTGGTGAATGCTGATGCAAAATTCCAAGGTTTAGTTGATTTGGCCACCAGTCTTTATTAGTGGTTCCTCTATTTCCCAATTTGGTGTTTGAGCCGTGCATAACAGGGCATTTTCCGCCACCATTTACATTGTATGCAGTGTTGCCTTCATTGATGTGTTCCATATTGTTCTTTTGGTTTGTTGTTCTTTTGGATTTACTAATTTAGACAAATATATTGTGATGAAATATTAATTTCGATTGATAAAATCTATGGGTAATATGCTTTGCTTTGTCTAGCTCAAGATAATAAAAATGAAAAGCTTTCCCAATGATAAATAGTTTAGAAACATCAAATCGAATAAGATTTGCAAAAAAGCCAACAATCCCACCAAAAGTACTTTCTCAATTCTTTTTTCCTTATTTTTGGGCAAACAAAAAGCAGCTCAGTGCAAAAGAATTATCAACAAAAGGTTTTAGGAATTCTAGGTGGAGGCCAATTGGGAAGAATGGTAATCCAATCGGCTATCAATTATAATATCGATATCCACATTTTGGATCCAGATGGAAATGCTCCTTGCAAAGCTATCGCGCATCAATTTACACAAGGTTCATTGACTGATTTTGAGACAGTTTATGCTTTTGGCAAAAACTGCGATGTGATTACGATCGAAATCGAAAGTGTAAATACCTATGCATTGCAGAAACTGGTCGATGAGGGAAAAGAAGTCTATCCACAACCACATTTGATCAAACTGATCCAAGATAAGAGAGCTCAGAAGCAGTTCTATAAAGACAAGCAAATCCCTACAGCTGATTTTATTCTTACTGCAGATAAGAAAGAAGTCTTGGAAAATGCGGATTTTCTTCCTGCTGTGAATAAACTTGGAAAAGATGGATATGACGGCAGGGGAGTTCAAATTTTGAGAGATGCATCAGACTTGGACAAAGCTTTTGAAGCACCTAGCTTGCTTGAGAAATTGATTGATTTTGATAAGGAGCTTGCGGTGATTGTAGCTCGAAACAAAAGAGGCGACTTGATAGCTTATCCTTCCGTAGAGTGCGCTTTTCACCCAACTGCTAATTTGGTTGAATTTCTTTTTGCGCCAGCGAATGTGAGTCAAGAGATAGAAGAGAAGGCAAAAAAGATAGCTATCGAAGTCATCGAGTCTTTGGGCTTGATTGGAATATTGGCAGTAGAGCTTTTTGTTACAAAAGATGGAGAAATTTTGGTCAACGAGATCGCACCAAGACCGCATAACAGCGGGCATCATACGATAGAAGCAAATTTTACTTCCCAATTTGAACAACATCTCCGAGCTGTAATGGACATGCCTTTGGGAAATCCAGACCTGAGAATCCCTGCTGCAATGGTAAATTTATTGGGTGAGGAGGGATATACTGGAGAGGCTCTCGTAGAAGGCTTGGACGAGGCAATGGCAGCAAAGGGTGTGTATGTTCATTTATATGGCAAAAAAATCACAAAACCATTTAGAAAAATGGGCCATGTGACAATCTTAGATGAAAATTTGGATCTGTTGAAATCACGGGCATTGCAAATCAAGGAATTGATAAAAATAAAAGCATAAAAAATATGAGTAAGCAAGTAGGGATCATCATGGGAAGCAAATCTGACCTCCCAATCATGTCGGAAGCAGCAAAAGCATTGGAAGAATTAGGAGTTTCGTATGAATTGACTGTAGTCTCCGCGCATAGAACTCCCCACAGAATGGTAGATTATGCAGAGTCGGCAAGGCAAAGAGGAATCAAAGTAATCATTGCTGGAGCTGGTGGTGCTGCACATTTGCCAGGCATGGTCGCTTCATTAACTTCCCTGCCTGTCATTGGCGTGCCTATCCTTTCCTCAAATTCGATAGATGGATGGGACAGTGTGTTATCTATCCTGCAAATGCCAGGAGGAATTCCTGTTGCTACAGTTGCCCTCAATGGAGCCAAAAATGCAGGCATTCTTGCAGCTTCCATCATTGCAGCATTTGATCCAAAAATCGCCGAAAATATGGATAACTTCAAAAAAGAGCTAAAGCAAAAAGTTGAAGATTCAGCCAGAGAGATTGAATTGAAAGGCTGGAAAGAAAGTCTGGGGGATTGATTTGTTATTAGTTACTGGTGGATTGGGTTATTAGGGATTGGGTTATCAGTTGAATTAGTTTCTCAACTTCTAAACCCTAACCATTAATCGAGAGATAGTTATTGGGTAATGGGGATTGGTGGATTGGGTTATCGGTGGAATCGATCACTAAGCTTCTAAACCCCTAAACTCTAATCCTTTAGTCAGATATTTAGTTACTGAGTGATTGATAGAGTAAGTGATAAGAGTTTGGGTGATTGGGTTATCGGTTGACTTAGTTTCTAAACTTCTAAACCCCTAAACTCTAATCTTGAAGTCAGTTAATAGGTTATTGCGTGATTTGTAGATTAAGTTATTAGGGATTGGTTGAATGGGTTATCAGTTGAATAGGATTTGAATGATTGGGAATTTTTATGGTTTTTGACTGACTGATAACTAATTAACTGATCTCAAATTAACTATATAAAGTATCAGCGTATTTTGAAAAAAATCACAAAATAAACATCAGATCATGGATCTCAATAGAATTATAAAGTTCAAAATAGGCAAGGAAGATTGGGAAATGCCGCTGGGAGTACTGCTTTTACTCGGTGGAATTTCTTTGTTGATGATAGTTGGAGGACTTTATATGGGTTTCAAATTTGGTGAAAGCGTACAGTAATCAATCGCAAAACAATCCCCATCCGTCATCATATCTCTCTGCGCTTTCGAAAGTTTTTACCCATTCCTTAAACAGAGCCTTAAACTCATCCAAGGCATCTCTGAGTAATTGCAAATGCTCCTCTGCATGGGTTTCCTCCATAGCCAATTGATATGTCAAGCTCCCCAATGATCGTGCATGTACTTTCATGATTACAGCATTTTCCATTTTGATCACATAGCTGTCGACAGCATGCGCACCTGAGAATTTGGCTCCAAGGATCGAAGCGCTTTCTATCATCAATGACCCGTAAAGTTCCTTTCTTGCCTCGTCCAAAGATCCAACAAGTGCAAAAGTCAATTCAAGAATATCCCTGCTTTTGACCGCGAGGGGATGTTTTTTCTTTTCATCCCGTTCCCTTTGAAATTCAGCCTCGTCGTCTTCATCAAAATCATCATTGTCAAAATCATCCCACATGTTTAAAGAATTTAAAGTTTTGTAAAAATGGTGAAGTTTAAAAAAGGGTTTGGAAATCTATTAGCATAAACTTCCAAACCCAAAATATTACTTAAAAAGGTAACACATCACCTTCATCACTGGAAAATGAAGTCACATCAGGCATTGCAGTAGCGCTTTGTGGCTGCTGACTTGGGGCAGCACCACCTTGCTTGTCTACTTTCCAAACTTTCACGTCAGTGTACCATTTGCCATTATACTCACGACTTTCTATCTCGATCCCAGCGTTTACTTGATCTCCTTCTTGTAAATTAAATTGATCAATTTTATCACCCCAAACAGTTAGAGCTACTTTTTTTGGATAATTTCCTTCCGTTTCCAGAATGTAATCCTTCTTTTTCCATACGCCATTTCTACCATTTCCACTTTGCTCAGCCATTATCTGAACAATTTTCCCGTTGATTTCCATATATATCAGTTTTATTGTTTTTCTCTGAAAAACGAAGGTAATAAAATCAGTTTAGAAACACCATTTTGAACTTCATCTAAAGATCCATTTTTTGAATGGTTATATTTTTTTGATTTGAGAGTACGATATTATTGTTGAGTAAAAATACGTATCCAATATCGATAGTGGAATTGAAATACATATACCTTATTGCCAAATATTATTCCATGAAATAAAGGGAGATCAGCCATTTTGTGGTGTTTAATGCACTGTTACTGACTTCTTCAATCCAAAAAAAATCATTTTGCTATTGCAAGTCTGTTTTTGAATCTATACATTTGATCACCTACGTAAATATTGTTTCAATCTTTAATATATAATATGGCATAAACCTCTACGTTATTTAAAAGTCAATAAACATGAGCAAAAGGATCAGTCCTAAAGACAGCGAACTAATAACACAATATAGAGGTGGAAGTGAGGCTGCATTTGAAATGTTGGTGGAAAAATATAAGTCTAGAGTATATACCACCATCTATTTGATCGTTAAGGATCAGGGTGTCGCAGAGGATTTATTGCAAGATGTATTTGTCAAAGTAGTGCAAACACTCAATTCAGACAAATACAACGAAGAAGGTAAATTTCAGCCTTGGTTGATGCGAATCGCGCACAATCTGGCAATTGATTATTTTAGAAAAAGTAAGCGCTATCCAACCATAGTGATGGAGGATGGCGGAAATCTATTTAATACCTTAAAATTTGCTGAAGAGACTGTTGAAGATCTTCGAATCAAAGAAGATACGATAGAGCTCGTTCGCAAGTTGATAGATGAATTGCCTGAAACACAGAAACAGGTTCTTATCATGAGGCATTATATGGATTTGAGTTTTCAGGAAATAGCCGAACAAACAGGTGTGAGTATCAATACCGCACTAGGGAGAATGCGCTATGCACTGATTAATATGCGAAAAAAAATGAAACAATTGAACATAGCCTATGACAAAACAATTTACCCCAAATGACTTGGTAAGATATATCTATCAAGAAATGAGTGAGGGAGAGAATGAACTTCTAGTGCAGGCCTTACATCAAGACGAGTCTATGATGGAAGAATATTTGCAAATGCTGAGCGCGATTGAGAAGTTAGATCAAATCATTCTTCACCCTTCCGAAAAAGTAGTAAAAGCCATTCTTAAGAAAGCCAAATCTACGGGACTCGAAAGAGTTTGATCCTTTTAAATAAAACGGTAAGCCTGATGATGACCTCTTCAGGCTTTTTTTATTTAAGGCACATGTACTTTAAGAAATGCAGCTGTTTTTCCAACCAAGTCTATTGTTACTGACTGTGAAAAACTATGGCCTGCTCCCTGAACATATTCCCTCAAATACGGTACATTATTCTTCTTAAGTTTTTCCTCTAGGATATAACTTTGAGTAATTGGTACAACATTATCTGCTGTACCATGAAAAAATGCAGTAGGAACAGAAGATGAATTTATATAATTCACTGGACTTGCATTGGCATATCCACTTGGCTTGTTACTTGGGCTTCCTCCAATTAGTGCTTCTATCAATGCTGTGGTCAGAAAGTTGAAACCATGAAATGCTTTGAAATCAGTAGGAGGAAAAAATGCTACAGTTGCTTTGACCAATCCGTCTCCATTATTTTTATAGCTATGCAATAATGCCAAGTGCCCTCCTGCACTGCCTCCCGCCAAAACCACATCATCACTCAAATCCCAAGCATTCAATCGGGATTTTACATAATTAAGCATACTTTGGATGTCCTCTTCTTGATTGGGAAATCTATTGCTAGTGGTTGTGATATTGAACAATCTATAATTCACTGATACAAATGCATAATCCTCAAACAATGACTCAAGCAATGGTTTTATTTGAGCAAACTCAGATTTGTCTCCATCAGTCCAGGCACCGCCATGAATCCAAACAAATAACTTTGTCTTTTCTTTTGATCGGTTTGCGGGAAGATATACATCTAGCACTTGCCTAGGGTGATTGCCATAAGGGTCATCTTTGATTTCTACAGCCACACTTGCATCCAAATTCAAACTTGGTTCTTCTGATTCAGAGCAAGCGAAGGTCAATAATATTGAAACCAGAATTAAATGGAGGGTGATTTTATTTTGCATGGACTTGATTTATAATTATCTACATGGCCACAAATCGGAGGGCTTGAAACTTGGGTTCATGCAGATAATTGGTTATTTGTTTAATAGTTATCAGTGTATCAGTTGTTTGAAATTAAATCATTTTGTTTGGTTTATGTTAAGAAAGAATACTTACGGATTTGTAAAATACGAGTCTACGCTAGAACTCAAGATTTTGAATTGACACTTGGAATTTTGCAGAAATCGACAAAAGGTAAAGGTGGTGAATAATTATTTTATAAGTGAATCCGCTTTATTGCACGTAGCCAATAAATAGAATGTTTGATAAATGATTTGAGGTTCTGATGACAGTTGTCAGGTGACGATAATCCGCAACACATAAAACCTCTTCTGAACCAATGTGCACCATTGCGGATACTCATATCATTTTAAGTGTATTTTGGTGTTGAAGCGGATAAACATAATAAATAGAACCATATTTAGAACGATCATTCTATTTACTTGTTGTAATTAAACAAATTCTGAATGGTAAATCAATTAGAAGCTTGCTATTTTTAGAAATCAAAAAGAAAAAGAATGCTAAAAAAAGAAAGATATAAGACCTTCATTGATCATTTTGAAGAAAACATGCCAGTTGCTGAGACTGAGTTAAGCTATGAAAATCCGTTTCAGTTGCTTGTAGCGGTAGTTTTGAGTGCACAGTGTACTGACAAAAGGGTAAATATTGTCACCCAAACCTTGTTTCAGCATTTCCCAACTCCTGAGCATTTGGCTTCTACACATTTTGATGAGCTTTTTCCCTATATCCGAAGTATTTCCTATCCCAACAACAAGACTAAGCACCTTATTGGATTGGGAAAAATGCTTGTGGAAGACTTTAACAGCGAAGTTCCTTCTACTGTAGAGGAACTTATAAGGCTTCCAGGTGTCGGACGGAAAACTGCGAATGTAATCACCTCTGTGGTTTGGAACCAACCAAATATGGCCGTTGACACGCATGTTTTTAGAGTTTCAAAAAGATTGGGATTGGTTCCTCAAAATGCAAAAACACCCTTGGAAGTCGAAAAACAATTGATCAAAAACATCCCTTCCAAATATGTGCACAAAGCACATCATTGGTTGATCTTGCATGGACGCTATGTTTGCTTAGCAAGAAAGCCAAAATGTGAAGCATGTACGATTACGCATTTTTGCAGGTATTTTGAAAAGACCAATAAACTTCAAGCCAAGCCCTCAGAAGAATTAGAAAATTAAGGTATGTGTGGTATCAATCTGATCATTAATCCTAAAGAAGACGGAAAATCTACCATACAAAAAATGATGCAGGCTACGCAGCACCGTGGGCCTGACTTTTCTGATTTTTGTCAAATTACCGAAGGAGTTTGGATCGCAGGCAACAGATTAAAAATCCTAGATCTGAGTGCCGCATCCAATCAACCCTTTTGGTCAGAAGACAAATCTTGTGTTTTGGTGTGGAATGGCGCACTTTACAATTACCAAGATTTAAGAAACAATCTTTTAGATCTTGGCTATAATTTCAAGACCAATTCAGATTCAGAGGTGCTTCTGCTATGGCTCAAGCACTATGGTTCAGATAAAATTGAAGAATTGAAAGGCATGTTTGCCTTTATCTTTGTCAATATTTCCCTTCAGCAAATCACAATTGCGAGAGACCCTTCTGGAGAGAAGCCTCTTTATTTTTACCAAAATGAAGAAACTTGGTGTTTTTCTTCTGAATCAAGGGGTGTTTTGGCAGGTTTTGGAAATGAAATTAGGATCGATAAAAGTCAATTCTTACCATATTTTTATTCTAGACATTCATTTCCAGATAGAAGTTTTTACCATGATGTCTCGCAGCATTTGCCAGGAAAAGGCTTGACATTGGATTTTAATGGTAAAACAGTACACAAATTTGAATGGACTCAGCCTAAGTTAATTCAGGATGTCCCTTCGCAAGAGGAATTTGAGAGCAAGCTGAAAGATGCAGTTCTCAAAAATTTCCATGCAGAGAGGCCGGTGGGAATAATTCTGAGTGGTGGGGCGGACAGCAGTTTGCTTTACAGGTTGTGGACGGAAGAAACAGGCCAACCTGTGGCTACCTTTACAGCAGCATTTGAGAAAAAATACCAGGCAAAATACAAGGATCCTGTTTTTGCAAAAAAGCTTACAAGTCAGTTTGAAGGCTTCCACACTGAAGTACTAGTCACTCCCGAGAAGATTCAGAAACATTGGCAAGAGTATATTGCGGGGATGGATCAGCCGATAGGGGATAGTGCTGGGATTCTGACTTGGCTGATTGCAAAAGAGGCAAAGGAAAAGGTTCAAGTACTCATTTCCGGTGCTGGTGCGGATGAATTGTTTGGTGGCTACACGAGACATTCGGCTTTTGCCAAATATCTCAAAAACCCAAAATTCTACCTCCAAATCAAAAAACTGTCAGAAAACCTGCCACTTCCAAAACCTTACAAAAAATTCCTAAATGGAATCGATTCTGATCCTGAAAGGACTTTTCTAAACTTTGCATCTTTGATGAATATTCCTGATGATGAATATTCCAAATTTCAGCAATGGTATCCAAAAGATGCAGGGATTTTTCAGAATGCGCTCAATTTTGACAGGGAATATTACTTGGTCAATGATGTACTCAAAATCCACGACAATGTATGCATGACACAGGGCATAGAAGGGCGATCTCCATATTTGGATTTTGAGATGATCCAATGGACAAAGGGTTTTTCCGAAGATCAGACGCTTTTATATTCAGGAAAAAAAATGATCAAAGAAGCTTTGGAAAATCGGGGTTTTGGGAGAATTGCCAAAAGGAAAAAGATCGGGTTCGGCATTCCTATCAAAGAATGGTTGCAAGAAAACGAGAGTTTCAGAAAGTGGGTATTTGGTACAATCAAGGAAATGAATGCTAAATGGGCTGCTGATTTCCCACAGAAAATGCAGCAAATTGCAAAAGCTCCAGAGAAAGTCTATAAAGACCAATTTCTATTGGTGTGGAATCTTTTTATCTTAGCATCATGGCTCAAGAATCAGTAATGAGGATCATTTACATTCACCAGTATTTTTTGACTCCCGAAGAGGGTGGCGCCATAAGATCCTATCATTTGGCAAAGGGAATGGTAGAGGCGGGGATTGTGGTAGATATGATTACGAGTCACAATAAGGATTACTATGACCTGAAAATCATCGATGGGATTAGAGTCCATTATCTGCCTGTGCATTATAGACAAGAGTGGGGATTCTTCAAGAGGGTTGTTTCGTTTCTGAAATTTGTCAAATTAGCCAAAAAATGGGTTTCCAAACTTCCTAGACCAGATTACTTGTACATTACTTCCACTCCTCTGACCACAGGGCTGATTGGGCTTTGGGCAAAAAGGAGATATGCAGTTCCTTACTTTTTTGAAATCCGAGACCTATGGCCTGATGCTCCTATTCAGGTAGGTGCAATCAACAATCCATTGATCAAGCGGTTTCTTTTTACTTTGGAAAGACGTATTTATAGGCATGCTTTGAAATGCATTGCACTTTCTCCCGGAATTGCCAATACAGTCAGAATGAGAACTGAAACCAAAGTGACAATCATACCGAACATTTCTGACACTTCATTTTTCTTTCCCCAAAAGAAAAGCCCCAAACTATTGGATAAGTATAAGCTAAAAGATCAATTTACAATCATTTACACAGGTGCTTTGGGTCAGGTAAATGCTGTCGAGGAATTATTAGAAATTGCTAATCTTTCACAAGTAAAAAATAAAGGTTATCAATTTATTGTTCTCGGAAAAGGCTCCAAACTGCCAGAACTACTTGAAAAGAAAACAAAGCTTAAACTTGAAAACGTGAAATTTCTGGATTTTGGAAACAAAGAAAAAGTAGCTGACTTGCTATCTCTTTCAGATATGGCATTTATTTCGTTTGACCACCTGCCTGTGTTGAAAACAAACAGCCCAAATAAGTTTTTTGATGCGCTTGCTTCGGGAAAAGCTATTCTTGTCAACCACAAAGGATGGGTCTATGAACTCACCAAAAAGTACAATCTTGGAATCTACCATGACCCTCAAAACCTAGAGTTGACTATTGAGATGATAGATAGACTTTGCGATGACAAGCGGCTTTTGGATAAATATCAACAAAATGCAAGGAAATTGGCTGTGGAACATTTTTCCAAAGAAATTGCTGTCAAGCGGCTTTTGTCACTGATTGATGAGAAAAAATTTGGTCAGGAGTTTACTGACGAGGTTTATATCCTGACTGCCTAAAGATCAGTTCAGCATCCTGATTTTCCATCAAAACATCTAAAGGAACATCTTGATTGATTCTGTAATCATCCACAATATTCCACCCTAGCCATCTTCCGATCCTTCCCGGTGCATCTGGACTGATCACATCAGTAGCAGGAGCCTCACCAGTATATTGCCTGATTTCAAACGGATTGGTGATAAATAGCAGATCATTTTCTATGAAGTGTGACCAAATGAATTTCTCATTGGCAAAACAAGAAGCAACTTCTTCCGAAGTGTAGCCTATAATATAGTCGTCAGGTGTGCATGGTAAAATAGCCTTGGTGAAATGGTATGCTTTCCCATAAAAGATCATTTCTGCTAAGAGGGAATTTTGATTTTGATCTACCTTATTGTATTTCGATGATATGGCCGTTACGATCATCGGAACTATGTAGTCACGCTCGTATCGATCAGCAATATACCTTGGAAGTTCTTCAGGCTGGAATCTATGTTCCTTTGGTAGAAAATAATCCAAACCAACAATAATCATATCGTCGGAGATATATAGATCATTGCTGAATCCTGATAAAAATGTATAAACCTTCGGGATTTTAAAATCCGGAAAATAATACTTGATGTAAGCAAAAGCATTATTCAGGTCTATTTCCAGTTGGTTTACATCTACATAGTTTTTTTTCACTTCACTATAAAGCTCCTGCATCAGCGTGTCCTGATTGATTGACAAGAGTTCTTTAGCCAATTCTTCTTTGTTATTGTAAAGTTCTAACTGAAGATAATCTTTTGTGAAATCTGGATATTTTTCAAAGAGAAACAGAAATTCCTCTTTTGTCTCAGCTGTATAGAAGTAATCCTCTAGTCTGATAATGGGTAAATCCTCCAAACTATTCAAAATCTTTCCGTTCAATTCACAAACGTCTTCCGACTTTTTGCAAGAAGTAGACAGTAAAAGCACGAATGAAAATAGAATTAATAGATTTCGATATTTTTTGATCATAATAATGTATTAAAATTCAAATCTAATAGATATTGACTTGTTAACGGTTCTGATAGTATAAAATTTTCAATTTAGCCAAACTATATCTATAAATATAACTATATCAATAAAAATTGTATTCTTAGAATTTTGATTTCTTCTCAATTCAAATTCTATAGCTATTCATTTGTTTATATAAAAATACCTTTTGATTACATTTATAAACTGTTTAAATACGTTTTTGAAATTAAATACTCTTTTATGTAACATTAAAAGCTTTAAGTAGGTTAATGAAGCGTACTTTTAATAAAACTAAACCAACAAAAATTATGAAAAAGAAAAGTTTATTTAACTGGAATCTTAGATTCCCAATAGCGGCTTTGGCCTTGGGATTCGGACTTGTCGCTTGTAATGATGATGACGATACAGATCCAATCATCGAAACGAATAATGTTGTGGAGGTTGCTGCTGCAAATCCAGAGTTTTCAACATTGACTGCAGCCATTGAAACTGCTCAATTGGTACCTACTTTATCAGGCGATGGACCTTTCACAGTGTTTGCGCCGAATGATGAAGCTTTTGGTCGTTTTCTTTCTGACAATGATTTGTCTGCTGATGAATTGCTTGCAAACCCTGATCTTGCAGATATTTTGACTTATCACGTTATAAGTGGAAATGTAGCATCTGCTGACGTTGATCCAGGAAGAGTAAATACAGTTGCTGATTCTCCTTTCTTTGTGAGCCAAGCACCTGATGATAGTTTTTGGATTAATGGTAATGCTAAAATCACAGCCACAGACGTGAGTGCTTCTAATGGTGTAATCCATGTATTGGATAATGTTATTACTGCTCCATCGCAAAACATTGCTGAAATTGCAACTGCTTTATCTACTTCTGATTCCCCTGAGTTTACACAATTGGTAGCTGCTTTGGTAAGAGCTGACCTTGTTGAAACATTTATGGGTGGATTTGAAGATAACTTTACAGTATTTGCGCCAACAGATGCTGCTTTTGAAGCACTTTTTGAAGCATTGGATGTGAATGGAGTGGATGAAATTGAAGTAGACTTTTTGGCTGATGTTCTGAAATATCATGTTGTAGATGCAAGAAGATTTTTTCAGGACTTAAGACAAGATGCAGTAATTGAAACTATGTTGGATGATGCTACATTAACAGTTGATTTGGGTAATAGACAAATCAATGATGCAAGTTTAGATGATAACCTTGTGAATATTCATGCAACTAACGGTGTTATTCATGTGATTGACCAAGTATTGGTGCCGCCAACAGAATAATATTAAAAATAATACAATTAAAAAAGGGAAGTTATGATGCTTCCCTTTTTTTATGAAAAGACTCTTTTTAGCTCATAAGAATATACCTACCAAGTAAGTGTATTATCAAGAAGGATGAGCAATCAATCATCTTCTTTCCTCTTCAAAACAGGAAGTTTTTTTGGTGGTTTTGATTGTCCGAGACCTACACTTCCCTTCAAACCGGAAATTGTGGTAGTCCACCAATAATTGAATATAAATTTCTCGGTATTCCTTGGCTCATAAATTGACCCTCGTACAGTGTTTCTAGGGAATTTGCGAGGATTATTACTTCGAACAGCAAAAACATTTAAGACAAATGTTAAGATTTTCTTTCTTCCAACACCTTTTTCCAATGTCCTTTCATCCAATAGGTCAAGCTTGAGGTCATTGTAAAGAAAGAGCATACTTCCTATAGCTTCTTTATTATCTGCTGTAAAATTCCAATTGCCACTTTTGACAGTTCCTTCCCTTATCCGAGCAAAGGCGTTTGGAATTAGGATAGAATTGATCGAGCGTAGGTCAAATTCACCGATTTGCACATTGAGTGTCATTGGGTAAGGTGCAGAAAACGACATCTCGCCTTGAAGGTTGAGAGGTGCTTCTCCATTAAGTTTTGCAGAGGCAAGTAGCGTTCCCTGATCGACTTGATAGTTTTCCGGATCCTTTCCTAAGTGGAAGGGAAATATGGTGGCATAAAGCTCTTCAAAACTGATTTTTCCTGGAACCAAGCCATTCTTAGGGAATTCGACATACTTTATTGTTCCATTTTTCAAAACAAGCGTGTCCAATTTTACTATAAAACCTACTTGCTTCATAAGCTCTTGAGGCATGTATTTATACACATCTTTTGGTGCAGGAAATCTCTTGTCTCTATAGATAACAGCGTCTAGATCCTCAACTTCCAACAATACGGAATGCAGCTCTTGATTATCTATCAGCATTTCCAGATTTGGATGATGAACCAATATTTCAGGAATAAAAATTTCTGCAATATCCGCTTCTTTCCCTATTTCCCTAGCATAAGCAAAGCGGCCAATTCTAGGCTTCATAGTGACATTTTGAAGAGAAATCAAATCGTTTTTGACTGAAGCTAAACCTATGTTTACTACGTTCAAACAGTCTTTTGTGTAAATCTTATAGTTTGGAATGCTGACTTCGAAGTCCTTCTTTAATATGTCTGATTTGTCAAAATTCTCTAGATCGTTTAGATTTAGATACATCTTGTCCAAAGTGATATTCAGGTTATTGAAGTGCCTTGGGTCTTTGGATGTATCCTTATTGAAAAAAGCCAAATTCCCATCCACTATTTCGAATTCATCTATTCTGATAGTTTCCAACACTGACTCTACTTCTTCTTTGAATTCCTTTTCTTGATCCGCTAGATCAACATCATCCAAGAAAATCTCAATATCTGGCCTAAACAATCTCAGTTCACTGATCCAAAGATCTTTTTTCATTTGTATATCAGCCAATGCAGATGTCTTGATCAAAGCAGTAGGGATATGTCCAGAAAACACAGGTGAGCCGGGTTTTCCAGACAAAGTATTGGGGATCACCCTCAAATTATTCAACAAAACACCCTCGTACCTTGTATCCAATTCAACTTTAGAAAATGTGACACGATGAATACTGTCAGACAGTGTAAGCCAAAACTCATCTACATCAAGAGCCAAACCACCAAAGAAGCCTGAAATATCACCCTTTGCCAAGATGGTTGAGTCCAATAAAAAATCATATACTGAGAGGTTGATCCCTGTATTGACCAATTCCCTTCTACTTCCCTCTTCTTGAAAAGAAAGACTGAAATTCGCGTTTTCAGCAGATACTGTATCGATGTTGATGATATTGATAGTTTTTGGCAAAGTCCTTTCTCTACCTTTTTCATTATCTGAAACATTAGAGCTATTTACATCTCGGTTGACCAGGATATTTACAGAAGATCCAGAGAATTTCACCTTATTCAGACTCAAGCTATTGTCAAATAGAAATGCTTCTAGATCGACTCCCGTGAATGAGAGGGTGGGAATGATAGCAGAAACTTGAGTCTTAAATTCAGATGATTTACTTGGAGTTAATCTTACATTAGATGTGACAATCTCTTCCCTTGAAGTATTGAAATTGATCCGGTCTGCAATGATATTGTATCTTCCATCAGCAATGCTGAAGACATAATTATTCAATTTTAAATCCACTTCTTCAGAATACAAAAGCCTAAAATCTTCTGGTTTTGTATTTTTGTCGATGTGGAAATTTTTGACAGCAATACTCACATTGTCCTCTGCAAATGTCCGCATCCTATCTCTCACATAATTTTCATAATTCAGACTTCCTTTTATCAAAATAAGTGAGTCAACTGATACCTCGCTAAAATAATTTCCAAGCAAATCAAGTATCTCTTCTTTTTCTACTTTGTCTTCTCCGTCATCATCCTTGGTTCTGTAGCTATAAACATTGATTTTGGGCGAAGGGACACGTATTTGATCGATTTTTAGTTTGTCGTTGAAAATGGCTTCTGAAATATCTACACCTGTTGCCAAAAATTGAGGCACATAAATATCCAATATTGTGTTTTTATCATACCTATCTAAAGAAGTCTGAATTTGATCAGGAGAAAATGGACTTATGGAAAAACCATCGATTTGAACTCTTGAAGTTTTGGTATCCAAAAACAATCTATCTGCCTTGAAAACATGTAGGTTATCCGCCAATTTCAATGCATAATCAGTCAGCTCAATCTGAAGCTCTTCTGCGAGAAAGAAACCTTTTCGATCACCTTTATCAATAAAATTGTCCAAGGCAAATTTTTCCAAAACAAAACTTATGTTTCCAAATGAAAGACTGTCCTGCCTTACTCTAATATTATTGTCAATGACCAAAGACCCCTGATTTACTTCAAACCTTTGTATATATATGGCTTTCAAAAAATCTTCAGTCAACCCTTGCAAATCGAATGGTTTACTTTCTCCATCAAGATCTCCCATTACATCTCTCAAAACTATCTCAGGACGATCCAAAAAAACATCTTTAATGTCAATTATTCCCTGATTATATATCTTCCTTAGGTTAGCATCACTAATACCCAGTTGGGGAACTTTGATTTCAATAAGCGTTACTTCATTGTTGATTTGAAGATCTTCTATTGGGGCTATAGTTGCTCCTTTGATCATTATATCATCAGTAAAAGAAGATAAAGTGACTAATTCTCCTTTGATCAAATGGATTTTATCTCCTAGAGCAACCTCTACTTTTTTGAGTTCTAATGACGCGTCTTTGGCATAAAAAAATTGATCTTTCTTTTTGATTTCATTTGGACCTACATAGACTTCTTGCATTTCAAAGTTTATCTGATCCGCTTTTATTCTATGATTTTTAAGATCATTAACATCTCTTTGGGTAAACTTTCCCTCTTCAATATTTAGATTTTGGATAGAAATGGCACTTAGTATCCCTTTTACCAATTCATACAAATCAAAGATCCCTTTTTCGGATTTTGATTCATTGACACGAGTATATAAATCAAATTCTGGTTTAAATAGTTTCAACTCTCCAACTTCGACTTCTGAAGTGTAAAAAACTTTATTAATATCTGCATCTGTCAATTTCAAATCTTCAAGACTGACCTGAAAATAGTTTGTCGAAAATCTATTTAAATCAGGATTAATGTCTACTTTTTTTGCTTTAATAAACTGCTCTAGAGATGAAATGTGAACTTCTTGAGCTTTGATAGTATGAACACTATCCGCCAATAAAATTTCAAAATTCTCCAAATCCAATGTAAAGCCTTCTGCATTTAATGGCGTTTCTGGACTTCTTGTTTGAAGCAACTGAATATCTTTAACATGGATATATGCATTCTCCATTTTTATGGCTCTTTGCGAAATGAAATTTTTGAATAGCAAATCTGCATCGTCCACCTTGAGATTTTTTATCCTAATTTCCTCCAAGCCTATATTACCAAAAGATTTTTTGATTTCATCTTCCAATAATTGAAGAGCGGAAGTTTCGCCCTCAACATACATTTCTTCCAATTCATCTTCCAATCTAAACTCGATCGATGGACTTTTGAGATGAATCATCCCCAATTGCAGTTCTTTTTTTCTAAAAAGATAATTCAATCTTGTAAGTGATATTTTTGGAATAGAGATTTTGTAATATGGAATATCTGTCAAATCTGAAAACACTTCATCGACTGGATTGAGCGAGAAACCCTCAAAAATAATCCCTCTTTGAAAAAGAGAAATGTAAAATCTATCAAAGTCTACTTCATATTTCTCTTCTGAGGATTCGCTAACTTTTTGCTTGACATAGCTTCTTAAAAAAAAATCAGATGAATAATAAATAACCACCTGTAGAGTCAGAAGAATAGCCATGACGATTCCTATAGGTTTGAGATACTTCAAACCATTATTTTTTGAATTTTCATTGTGGCTTTTTGAATCTGGCATCATCATTCTACTAAAGTAAAAGTAATACAATTAGAATGTAAAAGAAGAATTTTAATGCAATATCGCAACCTGATTAAAGTTTGTGATTTCCTATAAAATTCAGGACATGTCGGATAACGCAAAAAAATATTGTTTATGGTGTATTTGTGGTAAAAAATCGATGAATACAGTTGCCATATTCAAACAAAATCCGGCTAATAGAAATAAAAAAAGCTATGAAATACAATTTCATAGCTTAGTCAATTAACAATAAACCCAAAATAACCTGATGATTGATAAGGAATCGAACCTTTATTCAGTTTTAGAATCGTGACCGTCTCACTTCAAACATTAAAAAGAGACACTTTTTATCTCTGATTACCTTACAAAGATAAGCACCAAATTTTATTCTTGAAAATATTATAACGAAATGGCTTAAAATTTACATTATATTTAATTTTAAGCCTTTTTATTTAATCAAATAATAATTACAACGATTGCGAAAATTCAATTATTGAAAACTTGATAACAGCATATCGGTTTCCATAACAATTAATTGCGCTAAAACCTTTTAGTTTATTAAATCATGGATGAAAAAGAGGCTAATTTCTTTACAAATTAGCCTCTTTTCAAAAGGTTTTAATAATTCACTTCTTTGAATAATTTTCCAGATCGAAAAATTTTTCTTTTAAATTTAATTGTTTGGTATGTGGCAGTAGATTATTTGGAGCTTAGCTTTCATAAACTACATACTGATCCCATTTCTCTAATACAGTCAAAAAATCTTCCGGCAATGGCGCCTCAAAATACATTCTTTCCTTGGTGATTGGGTGTACAAAGCCGAGTGATTTGGCATGAAGCGCCTGTCTTGGGATTATTTTGAAGCAATTTTGGATAAATGATTTGTATTTCGAAAACTGTGTACCTTTTCTGATTTTATCTCCTCCATACATCGCATCATTGAACAAAGGATGACCAATGTGCTTCATGTGGGCACGGATTTGATGGGTTCTTCCTGTCTCCAAATTGCACTGTATCAAGGAAACATATCTCAATCTTTTGATTACTTTATAATGTGTAATCGCGTGCTTGCCCTCACTGCCATCTGGAAATGCTGCCATCACTTTTCGATCCTTGGCACTTCTACCTACGTGTGCATTGATGGTTCCTTCATCCTCTTGAGGTTCTCCCCAAACTAATGCCAAGTATGTTCTGTCTATAGTATGGTGAAAAAATTGGTTTGCCAAATCAGTCATCGCCGTCTCGGATTTTGCGATAACAAGAAGACCCGATGTGTCTTTATCAATCCTATGCACCAATCCAGGTCTTCCACTGTTTCCTGGCAATTCTGGCAATTGATTGAAATAATGCACCAAGCCATTGACTAAAGTCCCCGTCCAATTACCATGGGCTGGATGAACGACCATTCCTGCTGGCTTATTGATAATCAAAAGATATTCATCTTCAAAAACTATATCCAACGGGATCTCTTCAGGGACTACTTCGGAGTTCATCACAGGTTTTTCTAGATAAACCTTGATTTCATCCATCGGTTTGATTTTGTAATTTGACTTGACTACACTTCCATTGACAGTAATGTGACCATTATCAATCGCTGTCTGTACCTTATTTCTAGTCGAATTTGCTATTTTATCAGTCAAAAACTTATCAATCCTTATCAAAGACTGCTTTTTGTCTATATTGAAACTATAATGTTCAAAAAGCTCTACTTCCTCTTCATCGAAGTTTTCTAATTCAAATTCCTCTGCCATGGTACAAAAGTAAGGCTAGTTTAACAAAGTTTCGGATATTTGCCCATATAAATCCAATAATGATGCTAATACCACAAAGGATCACTACCGAAAAAATCTCTTATCCACTTTGGGAGGACAAAGGAATAGAAATTTCGATCAAAAGGCTGGATCAAATCCATGAACTTGCTTCTGGCAATAAGTTTTTCAAACTGAAATACAATCTGGAAAAAGCAATAAGTGAGGGACATGACACTATTTTGACTTTTGGCGGTGCATACTCCAATCATATCTATGCGTGTGCTGCTGCCGCAAAGTCAGCAAACCTCCACAGCATTGGCATAATTAGGGGAGAGGAAACACTCCCGCTAAACCCAACTATCGCTAGTGCTTTGGAGCATGGCATGCATATTCATTATGTGAGCAGGGAAGAATATAGAAAAAAAACCGAAAGTGATTTCTTGATTTCATTGAAAGAAAAGTTTGGAAATTTTTACATGATTCCAGAAGGTGGCAACAATGAAGAGGCTATCAAAGGTACAACAGAGATTTTAGACCAAGATGATTCGGAATATACTCATATTGCTACCTCTATCGGCACTGGAGGTACATTTTCAGGTCTTGCAAATAAAATCAACGAAGATCAAATCCTTATGGGTTTCTCTTCCCTGAAAGGTGATTTTATCCATGACGAAATAAAATCCCTACTTGAAAAATATAAAATTACGCCAAAAGGAAAGACGCAAGTTATTGACCAATATCATTTTGGTGGATATGGTAAAGTCAATTCAGATTTGATCGATTTTATCAGGTGGTTTTACAAAGAATTTGAAATTGCGATAGAACCGATATATACAGGAAAAATGATTTATGGCTTGTTTGAAATGATCAAAAATGATCAAATAGCTTCAGGTTCAAAAATTCTGATCCTCCACACTGGGGGACTTCAGGGGCTGGCAGGGTTCAACCATCGATATGGCTTATCACTTCCATTGTAAATTATGGTTTAAGCATATACTGGTCTTCAATTTCTTGGGGAATTATCTGAAGTACATTTGCCAATACCAGCCTTATGAGTGTTTTGGAAGCTAAAAACTTAGGCAACTTTGCTAGATATGCAAATTCCTTCAAAGTAATCCTTTCACGTTCTGCCAAGGCTTGCATCAAAATGGTTTCCTTTTGACCATAAGTAAACACCATGTCTTTGGGATTTTTTCCTCTTCTCAAAATTTCCCAAACCTCTCTACTTGCCTGCACAGTCTTGTCCCCCACTCTGATATAGGCTTTTTTTCTTTCATCTTCTTTGAGATAATGTGGTCTTCCATCTGATTTGGGAATTTGAAATACAGCTACTCCTTTTTTCGGATTCAACTTGAAAGTTGTTAATTCATATCCCAAAGCCGGGAAAATCAATTTTTGTATGGCTTTTTC
Organism: Belliella alkalica; assembly: GCF_022549785.1. Lineage (GTDB taxonomy): Bacteria > Bacteroidota > Bacteroidia > Cytophagales > Cyclobacteriaceae > Belliella > Belliella alkalica. The sequence goes on along the minus strand of NZ_JAKZGO010000023.1, from coordinate 32,268 downwards.
CATGACAAAAACCTCCTCTTCTATAAATCGTTGACCGCTTACAGTTCCATCATCATCTACACCTATCAGCAAAACCCCTCCTTCAGTATTTGCCAAAGCAATAAATTCCCTGACGATTTTCTCAGGGTAAGCCGCCTTTTTCTTGAATTCAATCTTCAAGCCCTCTCCTTGCTGTGCATATCTATGGATGTCTTGCAATGTCATGTTGATGATTTTTATTGGAAAGGGTTTGGGGGTGATATTTAAATTTATTTTTAAAATAGTTGAGACTTATTTTGCACTTACCCCTCGTTTTAGAGACAAGTTATTTCGATTAGAGGAGCTTGCCTCGTAGAATTAAAAGGAGAAATCTCGAGCTGAAATTTTGACACTTTTCATTTTCCCACTTCTTTATGTCTTTCTTCTCGTCTCTCGCTTCTCGTCTCTCGCTTCTCGTCTCTTGCTTTTCATTGGCAAAAACCTTCGGGGTTTTGGCAAACCCCAAAGGTTGAGAGGTTTATTTCTTCACACCTCTCTCCACATCAGCAAGACGATTTTTCATTCCTTGCCATTCATCTCTCAGACGCGCTGCTTCCATGAAGTTGAGGTCTTTGGCTGCTTTTTCCATTTGCTTTTGTGTATGGCCAATCAATTTTTCCAGTTTATCTTTGCTGAGATACTGAACCAATGGATCTGCAGCAACCATGGCTTCCAGCTCAAGATTCTCTTGATACAGTTTAGCATTTTTCTTGCTGTCTGCGACCTTGGTCTGACCCATAATTTTCTCTCTGGACTTGAGGATAGTTTTTGGGGTGATACCATGTTTTTCATTGTACTCCATTTGGACTCCTCTTCTTCGCTTGGTTTCATCAATTGCCATTTTCATGGAATCTGTAACCCTATCTGCATACATGATTACACGGCCGTTTTCATTTCGGGCAGCTCGTCCTATTGTCTGAACCAAACTCCTTTCATTTCGCAAGAAACCTTCCTTATCAGCATCCAAGATGGCAACTAAAGAGACCTCTGGCAAATCCAATCCCTCTCTCAACAAGTTCACTCCCACCAACACATCAAACACACCCAGCCTCAGTTCCCTCAAAATCTCAACACGATCCAAAGGCTTAACTTCTGAGTGGATATAGCGGCTTTTTACACCTGTTCGCTCTAGGTATTTTTGCAGTTCCTCTGCCATTCTTTTGGTCAAGGTAGTAACCAAAACCCTTGCATCCGTTTTGATCGTCTGGTCTATTTCTTCCAAAAGATCATCTATTTGATTGGCACTTGGCCTTACTTCAATCAATGGATCCAGCAAACCTGTAGGACGGATAATTTGCTCCACAACCACACCTTCAGTCTGAGCAAGTTCATAGTCAGCTGGCGTGGCACTTACATAGATCACTTGATTTGTCAAACTTTCGAATTCATCAAATTTCAATGGTCTATTATCCAATGCTGATGGTAATCTGAATCCGTAATCCACCAAATTTACCTTTCTGGACCGATCACCACCCCACATTGCTCTTACTTGGGGTACCGTGACATGACTTTCATCAATGACCAATAAAAAATCATCAGGAAAATAATCCAACAAACAAAAAGGCCGTGTTCCTGGCATCCTTCTGTCAAAATAGCGAGAATAGTTCTCCACACCCGAACAATAACCCAATTCACGGATCATTTCCAAGTCAAATTCTGTCCGCTCTTTCAGTCGCTTGGCCTCTATAAGCTTCATGTCTTTTTCAAAAAACGAAACTTGAGCCATCATATCATCTTGAATCTCATGAATGGCTGTATCGATTACATCCCTTCCAGTTACGAAAAGGTTGGCGGGGAAAATTGAGATAATTTTCTCGTCAGAAATTTTCTTTCCTGTGGCGGGGTCTACTCTTTGGATCGCTTCGATTTCATCTCCCCAGAAGAAAATCCTATATGCAAAATCCGCATAAGCGACGAATACATCAACAGTATCTCCTTTTACCCTGAAAGTACCATGTGTAAGATCTGCATTTGTACGGCTGTAGAGAATATCTACTAATTTGAAAAGCAATTGATTTCGGGGGATTCTATCTCCTTCCTGAAGTCGAATGACATTTTTGGCAAATTCATCTGGATTCCCAATACCATAGATACAGGATACAGAAGCTACTACAATCACATCTCTCCTTCCCGACAAAAGTGCAGAAGTTGCACTCAATCGAAGTTTTTCTATCTCTTCATTGATGGAAAGGTCTTTTTCAATATAAGTGCCGCTTGTAGGAATAAAAGCCTCAGGCTGATAATAATCGTAGTAGGAGATAAAATACTCTACCGAATTCTCAGGGAAAAACTGCTTGAACTCTCCATACAATTGGGCGGCGAGGGTTTTGTTGTGGCTCAATACCAAAGTTGGTTTTTGAACTTGCTGAATGACATTGGCAACTGTGAATGTTTTCCCAGAACCTGTCACTCCCAACAAAACTTGCGCAGGATCACCTTCCTTGATTCCATGAACCAATTGCTCAATGGCTACGGGCTGATCACCTGTTGGTTTGTACTCTGATTGTAAGTTAAAATCCATATTGTCTCTGAGCTATCAAAGTGTAACAACGGAATACTACCAAATAGTTTGAATAAATTCACTTTTCCAAATCTGATTCTTTTGACTTTTGTATGATTGACTCCCATAGTTTTCAAATAGCAAATTTGCAAAACGCAATTAGAGAGTATATTAGCCACAACCATCAGATTTATCATAGCTAATCAGCTATTTTTATTCTAGAGAATTACTTCAATTTTATACTTGATTTACTTTTTTCATTTTCTCATAATTGTAATAAAGGAAATTAGTCCTCAAAATAATGACCAACATGATTGGAATAAGACTTGGGTGAAATGACTGCCATCCCAAAATCCAAAATACCACCGCAGCATCAGCCATGATCAATGCAAACATTAGGTATTTTCTAACCCAAGCAGAGGCATTCTTTTTCAACAAGCCATATGCCAAAACCAAATGACCGGGAAATGCCCACAGAATATTCCAGTTCCACTTTGTCTGTGAATGAAAAGTCAAAAACCAAAGCACTGCCACCAATAAACCAACAAGGCCCAAAATCCCGAACAATGTTACATCAAAACCCACAAATAGCCTTTTTCTCTTATATCCTAAATATGTGATTACCATAAAAATGATTGCAATCAGCCACATAACTAAATAAGGGTTAAATAAACTTCCTGAAAGGTTTCTCTCAGGAAACTCCAAGATTACTCTTTGGGACTTTACAAGAGGTCGAGTAGGCCCATCTCCTTCTATACTTGCTCTTTCAAAAGCCATCTCCATATAATCAGGCAAAAACTGCTTGTCTCTCTCACTTGCTTTTGCATCTATCACATATCCCAATGCCAGATCAATTCCCAAATCATACCATGGTAAAGGGTACACATACTCATCAATCAAATCCCTAAATGACTTTTCCTCAGGATCATTTATTTCATTCCATTTCAGCTGCTTACCCAGTACTTCCTCAAACAAATCACGGATTCTCGTAGCACAATTATCATAAAAAAAGTCATATCGGTAGAGCTTATTCTCGGGGAGGCTGTTGATTTTGAGAAATTTAATGACTTCCAACTTTTGCTCTTCATTAAGGTCAAGAACTTGTTCCCTGACATTTCTCTGAAAATATTGGTATTCGTAAATAAAGCGATCGAAAGTGGTTACACTCAGCATGTAATCCAATGTTCGCTGCGTGAATTTTACTACAAAATAAGGCGCATTGAAATCAAAAGTGCCATAGTTGTAAACGATGTCCTCTCCGGTCTCTTGATCAATAATCCTTATGGCGCTGTGACCAAAAACGGAGTAAATCTCATCACCTGGGTCGCAAGTCAGCAGACTGATTTGGTAAGATTCTGCTTGCGCAAAAAAGCTAAACGTATAAATAAACGTATAAGTGAGGAAGAGTTTTTTGAAAACACTTTTCATAGAACTAATTTTATTGCTTAGTAAAGTTTTTTATTTAATGACTTTTTCAAACAGGACAAATCGCTTTTTCCCCATTATGAATTCGATACGAATTTACAGGATTATCTTGTTTATTCCTTTTTATCTTTTCTTTACCGATCTATCCTTTTCTCAAATCCCGTTGACAGTAGGCGATTATAGGACTATTGCTTCAGGGGATTTTGAAAATCCCTTGGTTTGGGAAACATGGGATGGTACGGCATGGAATGCAGCTACGGCGAAGCCCAACATTTCCAACAATGTTTTTATACAACAAAATCACGAAGTTAGGCTCACAGATACAGAATTTGTGAACCATCTTTACCTTTTCAGTGCTGCTTCCCCAGGGAGAAAATTAAATCTCCAAACTTTTGAATTACGCGTAAACGGTAGCTTGCGTGCTTTTCAAACTACCGCAGGGATTTTTTTTAACAATAGCGTATCAAATGCAAGTACAGATTGGATCTATCCTGAGACAGGGAGTATTGTTTTTGTTGGGAATTCAAGGATTGTAGTAGACCGAGCTTCTTGGAGCGCAAATACCACAAATAGTAGATTTCAAGTAAAGTTCCGTGCAAATCCAGGGCAAACGTTGATTGTGAATTCAGGATTCAAGGCAAACGCATTCCATGTTGAAAGTGGGACGGTTTTGCAGACATTGAATACAGCAGGTATTCCAGCTTGCTCCACTTTTTCATTTAATACGCAAAATATACCTGCCTTTAATGGAACAAATGCTTATGGTGAATTGATCATTGAACCTGGAGCGATTTTGGTAAGTGAATGTCCTGGTCCACCTGCTGAACAAATCATCCGAAGATCAGCAACTATTCCAGCGGGCTTGTTTCACCTAAAGCCAAATGCCAATTTTATTTTGCTAGGCAATAATCCAGAAATGGACGTCGCCGAGTTTAGACTTGAAGGTAGTGTGTTTTATAGTTCAGAAGTAGGTTCTCAGAATATGATACGTAGCACACTTCCTACTTCAGCAATTCCTGATACTTATCATAACTTACTCTTTACTAACAATGCCGCCAAAACCCTTCGAAACGATATTTTTCTTACTGGTAATATTGAAAGAGTATCTGGACCTGTACCTACTGATGGACCCACTTACCTAAGATTCGTAGGTACAGCAAATCAGCTGGTGACAAACTGGGAGATGGATTTATCCCAAATTGAAATTGACAAACCTACGAACACTGTTATTCTCGATAATGATCTTCGGATCAAAGAGAACTTGTTTATGAAAAATGGGCAAGTGAACTTCAATGGATTTGACCTGTACCTCAACACAAGTGGGACAGGTGAATACCTTTATGAAGGCGGAGAGTGGCTAAATCTCCATAACCTTTCCTACAATAACATCCCTTCAACCTTTACTCCGTCAAATGCGACTTTTCCTTTTGAAGATACCTATCAAGGTGGAGTGAGAAGGATGCGCTTGACAGGAAATACACCAGGAGGCAATCTCAACATCCGCTTAATAGAGATTCCAGGAGCGAATTGGGATCCAATGTATGATGATAATGATGGGACACCAATCATGTATCAACTCAACTCTTATTTTGAGCTTTCTGGAATCTCGTCAAGTTCAGATCCTATTGTTATGGAGTTGGCAGCAGAAAATCTTATTGTAGATAATGTGGATGACTTAAGGATCGTCAGTAATGGCGTCGCAGCTCCAGGTCTTCACCTTCCTGGCGTGGATGCGGACACTCTTTGGGCAAGAAGAGATTTGATATTTTCAGACCTCAACAACACCACTTTCACTATAGGAAGCTATCGGGTACTTTCGATTCTTCCTGTAGAATGGCTTGAGACAAAAGCCATTTTTGAGAACGAAAAAATCAATATTTACTGGACTTTGGCTAAAGAAGTTGACAATATTGCATTCCAAATTGAGGGCTCTATTAATGGAGTGGATCATTTTGAACTGATTCATGAATTGGCAAGTCAAGGAGATACAGAAAGTCCGCGAACCTACAGCTATGAATACGCTGAAAAGAGATCTTGGAACAATATCTATTACAGAATCAAGCAGATTGATAGTGATGGAAAAGGCACATATAGTAAAATATTTAGATTAGAGGGATCTTGGAAAGAGTTGGAAATACCAAAACTGTATCCAAACCCACTGGGATCAGAACAACTCCATTTGATTGTGCCATCAAGTTATAATCAAAAGGACACATTCATTCAGATCATTGGCACGAACGGCTTGATACGTTTCTCTGACACTCTACAGGTCTTCAAAGATTCTTTTGATTCCTCAAATTTGAGCCCTGGTATTTATTTTCTTCTTATCCATGAAGGAGAAAAGCAGCACAGAATTAAGTTTATAAAAAGATAAAAAAAGTTTACCATTTTAAAAGATCTGGCAGGTTTTTTAAAACCTGTCAGATCTTTTAAAAGTTTTCAATTCGACATTTTCTTAACTCAGGTCCTAGAAGATGAATTTCATAATTTTCAATCCTCAAACATCTCCTCTATCAAATCTGTATAAAACTGCTTGATCGTCATCCCAATAGCTTTAACTTGTTGTGATATCAAGCTTGTCTCTGTCTGTCCAGGTACAGTGTTGATTTCGATAAAATAGAACTTTCCTGTTTCATATTCCAAGAAATAATCTACCCTGACTGCACCTTTGCAATTCAGTTTGAGATAAATTTTTTCACAGATTCTGTTTACCCTTTCGACTTCTTCCTCACTCATTCTGCCAGGAGTGATTTCCTCAGTCACACCAGGTGAATATTTGGCTTCAAAATCAAAAAACTCTTTGCTGCTAACAATCTCTGTTGCAGGAAGTACTGTAGTCTTTCCTTTTGCATTGAAGATACCAATGGAAAACTCCCTGCCAGATACAAACTCTTCTACCAAAACTTGAGAATCCTCCGCAAATGCTTTGTCCAAAGCCTCTTTCAGTTCATTAGGTTCTTTTACTTTTGACATTCCAATGCTACTTCCACCGCTATTCGGTTTGATAAAAAGAGGTAACCTCAAATCGTGTAAAATTTGTTCTCTTCTTTCCTCAGTATTTTTGAAAAGATGAAAAGATCGAGCCACAAAAAGTTCGGGAATACTCTGCACAATTGCCTTAGTGTAACCCTTATTCATCGTAATCGCAGATGTAATTGCGTCGCAAGTAGTATAAGGTATTCTTAGCATATCAAAATAGCCTGCCAGTTTCCCATCTTCACCAGGAGAGCCATGAAGAATATTAAACACCCCATCAAAAGTGATTTTACTTCCATCCAAAACTATAGAAAAATCATTTAAGTCCACCGAGATTTTCTCTCCTGAAGAAGTCTCGTGGTACCAATTTCCAGGATAGATCAAGATTTTAAAAACATCATATAAATCAAGGTCGAGGTTTTTCTCTACTACTGCTGCACTTTTGAGGGAGACTACAGACTCACCTGTAAATCCACCAGTGACCAAGGCTATTTTTTTCTTCATTGGGGCTTAAAATTAAAGTGGTTTTATTAAAAATTTCATGAAGATATAAAAAGAGTTAAAGAAAATAAATATGGAGAACTCAAAAAATCAAATTCACTACCTACTCTTATTTAAAACTCTAATTTGATCAGAGGTTAGTATTTAAATACACCTTTTCTCTATTTTAGCAACCTGAATAAAAATCCAATATAATATGTATCTATTGAAACGAATTTGCATTTTGGCTTTTGTGGTTATTTTAGGCACTTCAGCTTCAGCGCAGGAGAAAAAGAAAATCACACTTGAAGATGTATTCAAGTCTAATTCTTTCTCTGCAAAATCAGTTTATGGCATCAACTGGATGAATGATGGCCAATATTATAGTTCACTGAACAGATCTAATGGAGCACCTTCTGTGGTGAAAATCAATGTTGCTACAGGCAAGCAGGAAGAAGTCTTGATCGATGGGCAAAAGATCGGTGTAAATTTCTCCTCCTATAGCTTCAATGCAGAAGAATCAAAAGCATTGATTGTGTCTGACATAGAAAGAATCTATCGAAGGTCTTCCAAAGGAATCAATCATGTGGTAGATCTAAAATCCGGTGAAAAGCAGTTGATCGCTGATGGGGAAAAAATCATGTATGCGACACTTTCTCCTGACAATGATAAAGTCGCCTATGTGAAGGATAATAATCTTTTTGTTATTGAATTGGCATCCAATTCAATTACCCAAATTACAAAAGATGGCAAATGGAATGAGATCATCAATGGTGCTGCTGACTGGGTTTATGAAGAAGAATTTTCCATGTCAAAAGCATTTGATTGGTCTCCTGACGGTAAAAAAATTGCTTTTATCAGATTTGATGAAACCGATGTACCTGAATTCAATATGCAAACTTGGGGGGAATTGTATCCGAAAGATTACAAATTCAAATATCCTAAAGCTGGCGAGAAAAATGCTGAAGTAAGTATCCATGTTTATGATTTGGATTCGAAAAAAACTGTCACTTTAGATGCTGGAACTGAAAAAGACATCTATCTGCCAAGAATATATTGGACTGCCAATTCGAATACTTTGGCATTTTTGAGAATGAACAGGTTACAAAATCAGCTTGATTTATTTTATGCTAATACCGAAACAGGGAAAAGTGATTTGATTTTGCAGGAAAAGTCGGAAACCTATGTAGATCTTGACTACAACGATAATTTATTTTTCCTGAAAGACAACAAAGGGTTTATAAGAACTTCTGAGCAAGATGGCTATAAGCATATCTATCAGCATGATAACTCTGGTAAAATGATCCGTCAAATCACTTCAGGAAACTGGGAAGTGACAAACATGGTAGGCGTAGATGAAAAAGGGAAGAAGATATATTTCATTTCTACAGAAGCGTCTCCTTTGGAAAGAAATCTCTATGTGATCAACTTGGATGGAAAAGGAAAGAAACTACTTACACCAGCTAAGGGAACTCATTCTGTAAATATGAGTAAGGATTTCAAGTACTTCATTGGCTATTACAGTGATGCTAACACACCTTCGAAAGTAACTTTGAACCAAGCTTCTGGCAAGGAAATTCAAGTTCTTGAAGACAATCAGGAACTTAAGGATAAACTGAGAAATTTTGCAATGTCCAAAAAAGAGTTTTTCACTTTTGAGACAATAGAGGGAACTTCTCTGAATGCCTATATGATCAAACCGTCAGATTTTGACGATTCAAAGAAATACCCCGTATTGATGTATGTATATGGAGGACCTGGTTCACAGAATGTCACAAATTCTTGGGGAGGAACTCGGGATTTTTGGCATCACCATTTAGCTGCTGAAGGTTACATTGTAGTATGTGTGGACAATAGAGGTACTGGTGCAAGAGGAAGGGATTTCAAGCATAGTACTTATGCCAATCTTGGAAAAATTGAAGTTGAAGATCAAATAGCAGGAGCTAAGCATCTAGGATCATTGCCATTTATTGACAAAGGAAGAATCGGAATCTGGGGCTGGTCATATGGTGGCTACATGTCTTCGCTCGCTTTGATGATCGGAAACGATGTGTTCAAATCTGCCATAGCTGTTGCCCCTGTGACTACGTGGAGGTATTATGACACTATCTATACGGAGAGATATCTTCAGACTCCTCAGCTCAATGCAGCAGGATACGATGACAACAGCCCAATTACTCATGTGAACAAATTAAAAGGAAACCTGCTTCTGATCCATGGCACGGGAGACGACAATGTTCATTTCCAAAATGCTGTTGATTTGGTTGACGCTTTGGTCAAGGCAGACAAACAGTTTGACTCTTTCTATTATCCAAACAGAAACCACGGAATCTCAGGTGGAAATACTAGCTGGCATTTGTACAATATGATGACTGAATTCATCAAGAATAAATTGTAAAATTGACAACAGTCGATGGACATCCGACAACAGCTGATTAATTTGAACTTAAAACAATATTATTAATGGCTACTAGTATGAAAAGGGATATCCAATTAAACGAAGAACAAAACCATATACTAGACACTAATGTGTAAACCATATTCAGGTAAGATCAAATCGTCAACTGTCGACGGACGAAAGTCAACAGCATGTAAACCCATTATTGGAGGAACTTTGCCAGTAATGAAGTAAGCAAAACATTATGTTGCGGATAATCGTCAATTACTCCACGCCTGTCCAGCATGGTGGAGCGCACAAGGGTTATTAGTTTAGTAGTTATCCGTGTATTAATTCATTTGGCTAATGGCAAGAAAGCGGATATAGAGATTTATAAAAAACCATTGTTAAAGGAATAGCATTTTTGGAAATATTTAATATTTACTTGGTGCTATTCCTTCTTTTTCGTCTAAGCCAAATTGCTTTTTAAGGATATAATATCTACCTTATTTCACTTTTAATACCCAAAATAAAACAATATGAAATCAAGCATGACGAAGAACGTCACACACTGGGATGATTATCAACCATGCGAGATTCCATGTGACCTCTGAAAAACAAATTATAAACACATGAAAGAAAAATTAAATACTTCAATACAATCTTTGAGTCTAATTCTAGTAGCAGCAGGCCTTGCGTGGGTAGTATGGTCGGGTGATACCACTATGAAACAAATGCTAGTTTATCTGCTCGTGATGGTCACATTAATTGAGGCTTTGAGTTTGTATCTAGTGAAAAGTATCTACCCAGAGAGTCATACGTCTTTCAAAATGGGGATGATTGCCACATTGCTTATTTTAATAGGAATTAAGACAATGGCTCCAGGGTTTTTTATTCCATTGACGATAACTGCATTTGCCATTAATTTTCTTTATAATTTTTATACAAATAACAAAAGAAGGGCAGGAACCTTCAAAAGGCGTATGGGCAAGAAAATGAAAATGAGATAGGAATTGCCTTTCTACCCTAGTGGCACATTATTTGATTTTAGGTAGACAAATCACCAAAATTCAAATGAAAAATTACTTACTACTGATTTTATTTATTATTCCATTCAACTTGTTTGCCCAAGCCAAGCTTGAGAAAATGCTCGATGAGCGCCAGTCTCTGCATCAGCAATGGCAAAGAGCTGAAAGTAAAAAGTCTGGAATCTTTGGCAATAGGACAAAGAAAGATATGATAGAGACCAATGGGTGGATGGCTAGGATCATTCAGAAAGATAATCAAATCATGGATGAATTGAGAATGCTGGGCGAAATCGAAAAGACTGAGATCACGTATGAAAAAAACGATTATAAATTTATTGCCCAAAAGCAGGAAAGGGAAATAGCTACACTAAAAAGGGTACTCCAAGAAAAGGATACCCAAATTATAGAGAGAAAATCCGATAAAAGAACTTATGAGTGGATGACCTTCATTTTCTTCTTGTCGACTTTGACTTTAGGATACTTGTATTGGAAAAAAGTTAAAGGAAATTTCTTTAATTAATCTCTATAATTCACAATACACTCTTATGTTTGCTTGATTTATAATAAGCGTTTTCTTGCACTTAACCAGCCGAATACATTTCTAGATCAACCAATTTCAACTTCTATGGATTGTTGGCTATCGTCAGTGGACAAGTATTCGTACACGATAAGGTTAAAAATAGTACTAAATGCTGTATTGTGGACAATCACAATTTATATTGGTAAAAACCCTCTGGATTTCATCACCACTTAACTTACAAAGAATGAATATAAAGATTGTGTGAATGATTTTTGGAATTACGATAATCATTAAACCTTTGATTGGGTTTTTAACCAAAAAAAGCTAGAACTTCATTGTTTATGGAGTCCTAGCTTTTTTTAATCTGAAAAATTTTCTGAACGTATAGTTTTTTCTATTATTTTAATCTTGCGATAGGTGTCCTGCCACCTTTGGTTTTTTGATCGATATTTACCAAAATCTCAGCATCTAAAGGTAGGAATACGTCTACACGAGAGCCGAATTTAATAAAACCAAATTCACCACATTGCTGTAATGGAGAGCCTTTGGATACATACCACTTAATTCTTCTAGCCAAAGCTCCTGCAATTTGCCTTACCAGAAGTTTGGTACCATTGGGAGACTGAATGACCATAGTAGTTCTCTCGTTTTCAAAACTAGATTTTGGGTGCCACGCTACCAAATATTTGCCAGGATGATATTTGAAGTACTCCACAATACCCGCAATAGGAGAACGATTTACGTGGACATTGATAGGGGACATAAAAATAGAAACCTGCTTTCTTTTTTCCTTTAGATATTCATCTTCAAATGTCTCTTCAATCACTACTACTTTCCCATCTGCTGGGGCAAAGACCATGTCTTCTTCTTGTCTAATTGGGACAAACGGACTTCTGAAAAACTGTAATATGATCAAGTAAATTATCACACTTCCAAGCAAAACCAAATTCAGCAAAACTTCTTGATCAGGCAAATAGTAATATAATGCATAATTCAAAGCTGTTAAAATTAACAGCAACCAGAACAACAGTGATCTTCCTTCGCGGTGTATTGACATAATTCAAATTTATTCTTAATGTAAAAAGGTGCGAAAGCCTTAACTTTCACACCTCAAATATAGTAAACTTTCCTCAGGTGCTAATTAGAAGCCTCCTCTATAAGTATAAGTCTTGGCAACTTTATCAATAGCTACAATATAAGCAGCTATCCTCATCGGTACATCATATTTGATAGATGCTTCATAAACGTGGTCAAAGGCATCCTTCATAATCCTATCAGATCTTCTGTTTACCCTTTCAGCAGTCCATTTGTAACCTAATCTATTTTGTACCCATTCGAAATATGAAACTGTTACCCCTCCTGCATTTGCTAGGATATCTGGAACAGCCATGATTCCTTTTTCATTGATGATTGCATCAGCTTTGGCAGAAGTCGGACCATTGGCGCCTTCTACGATTAGTTTTGCTTTGATTCTATCTACATTATGGATAGTTATTACATCTTCCACAGCAGCAGGAACCAAAACATCTACATCCAATTCCAAGATTTCCATTGCATCAGCTAGCTTTTCAGCTCCTTTGAAACCTTCTAAGGTTCCATTATTGCCATCTCTGTAGTCAATTGCTTCTTGAATGTTGATACCATTTGTGTTGTGATATGCACCCGAAATATCAGAAATTGCCACAATTTTCAAACCTCTTTCTTCCAATAGAAGCGAGGCCCAAGAACCCACATTTCCGAAACCTTGTACTGCGCAAGTTGCTTGGAAAGGGTTGATTTTCAATTTTTGCATAGCTGCAAGTGCGGACACCATTACACCTCGCCCTGTGGCTTCAGTTCTTCCAAGAGAACCTCCCAAAACGAGTGGCTTACCAGTAACGACTGCATTCACTGTCATTCCATGCGCTTTGGAATATTCATCCATTAGCCATGCCATTTCTCTTGGACCTGTACCCATATCAGGTGCAGGAATATCTTTGTCTGGACCAAACACATCGATCATTGCCAGCGTGTAAGCTCGCATTAATCTTTCAATTTCTCCCTTAGACATTTCTCTTGGATTACACTTCACACCGCCTTTTCCACCACCATAAGGGATATCCACTACGGCACATTTCCAAGTCATCCAAGCTGCAAGCGCTTTTACTTCATCCAAATGCACATCTGGCGCAAAGCGGATTCCGCCTTTGGCTGGCCCGAGTATGTTTGAGTGTATTACACGAATACCTTCGAATACTTGGATTTTGCCATTGTCCATCGTGATTGGCAATGAAACAATTACTTGTTTGGCAGGATTTTTTAAGACGTTGTAAACTTCATCTGAAAGTCCTAGTTTTTCAGCTGCAAGGTTAAACCTTTCCATCATTGACTCCAAAGGATTTTCTGAATCCTTAATTGGGGCCGGTTCAATGTAAGCCATATTTGGGTTTCTTTAGTTGAGCTTTAAATTATGATACAATATTAAGGAGTATTTTTAATAAGAGGTAGGCATTTTTAAAAGATTTTCAAAAATGCCGCTATAAATGGGGCAGATAATAGCAATCCGTCAAAACGATCCATGAATCCACCATGCCCAGGCAATATTTTTCCTGAATCCTTGATCTCAATACTGCGCTTGAAAAGAGACTCTATCAAGTCTCCATATGTTCCTGCTATTATTATAATTCCTGTTATACAAAACCACTGCCACTCTGGTAATGAATTAAAATAAATACTTAAAACATAAGCGATTGTAAATGCAAGAAACGCACCGCCAAGGAACCCTTCCCATGATTTCTTAGGTGAAACTCGTTCAAACAGCTTGGTTTTCCCGAACTTAGTCCCCGCAAAATATGCACCAGTATCAGATGCCCACAGAATAAATAATGAACCTATGATAATCTCATAATGAAACGTGCCATCAACTGAAAATGCCGCCAAATTTAATAATGAAAAAGGTACTGCCACATAGAAAATACCCAAAAACGTAAAGGCTACACCTGTGAAAGGTTTCTTATCCGATTTCCTGTAAAGTTTGATGAAAAACACCAATGAAGCCAAAGGGAAAATCAAGAAATAATATTTGTCTTGGAGATGCTGAAGCTCAATCAAAAATGTCAAAGCAAATATGATAAATCCCAGAAATGTCCCGAAACTCTTTAAAGGCAACATCCCGTCTAATCCAGAAAGCTTGTAAAACTCCATCTGGGAGAAAATCAAAATTAGACCAAATATGAGAAAATACAGCCATTCACTGTAGATGGATCCCGCTACGATCACGGAAGCCCCAATGAGACCTGTTATTACTCTTTGTCCTAAATTGCTATAATTATTGATATTGAATCTTGATCGTAACTTAAAAGGTGATCTCATTCTCGATGATTTTTGTTGCGTTTGATGAATTCTCATTTTGAACCATCACTTCATAATACCCGTGAATTTTATAAGCCGATTCTTTCTTGTTCAGAATCACAGCTCCAATACCATGTGCCTCCAAAACCCCCTTTACTATCTCTGCCCTTACCGGCGACTCAGCATCAAATATTTTTATCCAATTCTCCATCTGTTATCTTTGGTTTATTTACTTCTTTGAAAATCTTAAAGCCTACCAATAAAATCAATAAGCCAACTAATGCTATAGGAATAGATACCATATCAGCTTCTTCTATATCGAAATCAACTTTGCCCAATTTATTCATATATACCAATACCAAAGTTGTGACATTGTTTAAAATATGAGCTAATATAGGATAAATTAAGCTCCCTGAATATAGGTATAAATATCCGAATATTGCTCCCAAGAGCATTCTCGGAAAGAATCCGTAAAATTGAAAATGTATTGCAGAAAAAACAAACGCTGCCAGCCAGATCCCAACATGGGCATTTCTCGTATAGAAATGTAGCTTGGGTTGTAATACCCCTCTAAATAAAAACTCTTCCCCTAATCCTGCCAAAACTCCCACTACCAAAATACCCACTATAAATTCACTGATATTGTCAAAATCTGTTAGAAATTTTGTCATAATCATAGCTTGATCTTCTTTGGCTCGCGCCCAACTCTCAAATGAGCTCATAAATTCAGGAAGAGCAATAATGCTATTCCAATATATCAGCAGGGTGTTGAAAAGTATCCCTCCGAACAAAATCATAAACATTCGCAGAAATCCATTGAACTTAAAATTAGCAATTTGCTGTTTCCATCCAAAGTCGGCCTTGTCTATGAGTTTGGCAATAAATAATGCTGAGACCAAGAAGGATAATCCAGCACCTATTCCCTGAACAAAAAGAATAGCCATCCTTGCGTCTGAGTTGGGACTATTGCCTGCAAAGGCCGCAACCATCTCATCCATAGGAATCCCAAAAATCGGATTAACCAAAAAGATTGAAATGGATTGCAATACAGCCATGACACCGAAAGTAACCAATACAATAACAACTAATGACAAAAACCAGTTACTTTTGCGAGCAATTGGGGATTGGGCTTTATAAATCTCCATAATTGCGGTAAATTTACAAGATTAAATAGAATTGAGAAGTGGTAAAGATAGGAAACTTAGAATTAGGTGAATTTCCATTGCTTTTGGCACCAATGGAAGATGTGAGTGATCCTCCATTTAGGGCAGTATGCAAGGAAAATGGAGCAGATTTGATGTACACAGAATTCATCAGTTCTGAAGGGCTTATAAGAGATGCAGTCAAGAGTGTTCAGAAATTGGATATTTATGAATATGAAAGACCGATTGGCATTCAGATTTTCGGAAATGATATAGAGTCCATGCGTGAGGCTGCAGCAATAGCAGCAGAGGCTGGACCTGATATTTTAGATATCAATTACGGCTGTCCAGTGAACAAAGTTGCCTGCAAAGGTGCTGGAGCAGGTATTTTGTTGGATATTGACAAAATGGTCTCCATGACAGCTGAAATCGTAAAGGCTGTGAATATCCCTGTTACCGTCAAGACAAGGTTAGGTTGGTCTCAGGATACCATCAGAATTGTGGAAGTCGCAGAGCGTCTTCAAGATGTAGGTATTCAGGCTATAAGTATTCATGCCCGTACCAGACAGCAGATGTATAAAGGTGAAGCTGATTGGTCTTATTTGAACTTGGTAAAAGAAAATCCACGATTACATATCCCAGTATTTGGAAATGGAGATATCGATTCTCCACAAAAAGCCAAGGAGTATAAAGAAAAATACAATGTCGATGGAATGATGATCGGTAGGGCTGCTATTGGGTATCCGTGGATATTCAATGAAATCAAGCATTTTCTAGCTACAGGCGAGGAACTTAAAGCCCCAGGGCTGGAAGAAAGAATCAATGTAACTAAGAAGCATTTAGATTTCTCTGTTCAGTGGAAAGGTGAAAAGCAAGGGATTTTGGAAATGCGTCGTCACTATACGAACTATTTCAGAGGTATGCCAAATTTCAAACCTTTCAGGACAGAAATGGTAACAGCAGACACTTACGATCAGGTTTCGGCTATACTTGACCAAGTAGCAGAAGTGTATGCTGATTATCAATTTTAAAGCGCCCCATTTTGTCAAATAATCAAAACCCACCCAGAGATATCCAAGCTGAAGGTGCTTTGAAGGCCTGGGGTTTTCTAATTATTCTTGCCTTGATATGGGGTAGTTCTTTTATCTTGATAAAAAGAGGCTTGGAGATCTTTTCTCCTGGTGAAGTAGGCGCATTTAGAATCGTAACAGCAGGCATTGTTTTGCTTCCTTTATCATTGCCTAGATTAAAAACACTCAACAAAAAGCAAGTAAAGAATCTGATAATTGTAGGGCTTGTTGGGAGTTTTATTCCAGCATTTCTATTTGCAAAAGCCCAAACACAATTAAGCAGCTCTCTCACTGGTGTGTTTAATGCTATGACTCCTTTGTTTGTAGTAGTGATAGGCGCTTTATTTTTCAATGCGCGTATCACTAAAAGAAATACAATTGGACTGTTCATTGCTTTCATTGGAGTAGCATTGCTATTAATAGTAAAGGAAGACTCTATTTTCGGAACTTTTGCTGATATCAATTCTTACGCATTCTTTGTGCTACTCGCATGCGCTTGTTATGGGGTAAATTTGAATATCATAAAATATAGGTTTGTGGAACTTAAGCCAGTGGCAATTACAGCTATTTCACTCTTGATGGTACTGCCTGCAGCTTCTATTTATCTATTCGCTTTCACAGACTTTTCTTTCAAATTAACCCAAGTGGAAGGCGCGGTAGAAGCGGCTTCTTACATTACACTTTTGGGTGTCGTTGGGACAGCATTGGCTTTGATACTATTCAATATTATGGTCAAAGTTGCCACTCCCGTATTTGCAAGTTCGGTTACATACCTCATCCCAATTGTGGCTATTTTATGGGGACTAATGGATGGTGAAGTTTTGTTACTTGGCCACTATTTCGGGATAGTCGCTGTGATTTTGGGTGTATGGATTGGAAATAAAAAATAGCTACCTAATCTTTAGATAGCTATTATCAATCCATTTATAGTGTAGGAAGTACCTTTTTCAATTCCTTCTTTGACATTTCAAAAGTTATCCATTTTTTTGGATGTACCGAAATCATTTTAAATCCATTTTCTGGTTTTAGGCTTGAGTTTATACTACTTACGAATGCCACATCCTCATTTTTTTGTATTAAATTATAACCTTCTTTAACAGTAATTAACCTCACTAACCTCACATAAGACTCCGCTTGCTGGTTTAGTACTGCTGATTCGGCGAGTTCCATGCCTGGAAATACAACATCTCCTACATTGATTCTTGATGTTTTTGATTTGAATACATATAGTCTTGAGAACGTGCCATCTTCATGGTATAATTCAATAAAATTCTCTTCATCATCTATTTCGTTGGACTCATTCAGATTACCATCATTGATTTGAGTAACTAATCCTTTCCTAGGTGCACATATGAATGTAGGTTCAGAAAAATGTATCAATACACCAGCATTTCTTTTATCAACATCTTCATTAGTAACATCTTGATTATAAATTTCCTTAGTTATCTTAACTTCGAGACCTTCTCTAATTGGAATTAAAAAGGGGATTTTATCTCTAAACTCAGGATTGTATTTACCTTTTATTATTTGGCTAGTATATTTTAAACTTGTGTTTTCCCCAATATTTTTCACCCTCATTTTAGCTAGTGGGTGCTTGCCTGGCTTGGCTATAAAGAATCTTCCACTAACATCTCTAGTGTCTAAATTTTCAAAATCTTCTAAATCAATAATCACTGAATAATGATACGCGTCTTTATTCTCCGAAAAAAATGTTTTATTCCCGTTTCTTTCCTCTTTCACATACAAATTAACCTGTGCGTTGACAATGCAAGGTGAGTACAATGCAAATATTACAATGCAAATTATTTTATTCATACTTTTTCAAATTTTTGCCGAAATTAATAAATTAATTTCATAATGAATTATTTAGTAAAATTTTCGCCTTCTATACTTACGAGAAAACTGATGATGAAGTTAATTTGAAGATTTTAACCGTACTCTCCAGGAATATGCTAGCATTGGCAATTGTTGGTAACTCATTACACCTGCTTTTACACCTTGTGTTTTGAGAAAGAGATCATTTGATTTTCTACTCAATTCCAAATTAATTGGTTTATACTTTTCTGAATTTTTGCTGATTGAGATCAGGTCGTTCTTTATTCCCTTAGGAATAGTTTTATAAAAATGGGTGTAAAGTTCCTTAGACATTCTAAATAAATCATTCATTTGATAGCGCAAAAGCTTGAGCTGTGCAGAATATTGGAGCAACACATCATCGCTATTTGATCCAATGACCCAAGCGATAAAGTTAGCTTCGCCTTCATCTGTTACACCATAGCTATGAGCCATTTCATGGGCTATGGTAAAAGGTTTTTCTAGTGGATGAAGTGTTGGGTCAATATAGCTTTCTCCAGTAAATGGAAAATATATTCCCAAAATTCCCATTTTTCGCATAAATCCTGCTGGATAAAATTGTTTTGTACGAGGTTCCCCAGTGAAATTCATGCCTAATAAGTACAAGTGTTCCCTCATATTTCCTCTTACCAACTTTTCAAGATCATTATAATCCATGATTGACTCTATTGGCAAAGTATCGTTTTGGATGTCAGATCTAAGCTGATTCAAGATGTTACGTGTAAGTTCCATTTCCCCTATCAATTGCTGTTCATCTAGTGGGATAGGTTTCATTCCTATTTGCTCAAATACTGGGATTCTTTGATAATTGTAACCCCATAGGATTAAAAAGAAAAATATCAATGCTCCCAAGTAATTGAATATCGATCTTATCGTATATCCTAACTTGTTTTTCCAGCCATTCTTTTTTATAAAGTGAAAAATAAATATTCCAATGAACAAAAAAACAGAAGCTATGAAGATATATACTGTTGCAAAGGGTAGCTTGGAAAGTGTTAAATCAATGAGGTTTCTTACTCCTGGGAAAAATTTCCGAGAATATAGTTCTTCTGTTTTTGCAGGGGATTTAAGTGCAAAATGCCTGATCAGAATGCTGATCAGGCCTAGTATTGTCCAAGTCCAATTTCCTCTAAGCATCAGGTTATACTCCCTCTGCTTGTACTTCCTTTACTTCAGGAAGCATCCTTGTGAGTAGATTTTCTATACCTGCTTTTAGTGTCACTGTACTTGATGGACATCCAGAGCAACTTCCTTGAAGTAAAACTTTTACTACGCCATCTTGAAAACTATGAAAAACTATCGCACCACCATCTTGCTCTACTGCAGGCCTGATGTACTCATCCAAAATACCTTTGATTTTCTTTACTATCTCAGAATCGTTTTCATCAAATAGTGGATCTTTATCGAATTCTGCTTTTACAGGCACCTTACCTGATTCTAGATAAGTTTTGATATGGTTCCTTACAATGTCTTGAAGTTCAAGCCATTCGATATCTTCTTTTTTTGTAACTGTCACAAAGTTAGAAGCTATAAACACCCTGTCTACTGCAGCAAAATTAAATAGTTCATTTGCAAGGGGAGAATTCTCTGTACTTTCTTGATTTGGATAATCGAAGCTCACACCCTCTTCAGCCAACATGAAATTCACCACAAACTTCAAAGAATTTGGGTTGGGATTGGCTTCCATGTATATCGTCGTAGGTCTCTTTTGTGCTTGTAACATAATCGCTATGATTGATTTTGTAGTTTGTAATTGATAACAGTAAGCCTGTTAAATAGTTCCTTTTTCTGCTAATTTTGCCACTTGGGTTTAATTATTTGAAATAGGTAACTCATTGTAAATTCAATATTGGTTGAGGTCATATCAAAAACACGGTTTTGAGTTTCAGGTCTATTAAAGTCATATGAAAACCGTACCTCACCAGCTAAGGTGCTTTTTCCAAATAGTTTTGACAAACCCGCTCCAGCAGATAGGCCATATAGAAGTTTTCTTGGCCTGTCATTATCACCCCCATAAGTGGGCAAGACACCGGGTGTGTCGTACTCTCTAATTGGGTCTGTCACATTTAGCATATATCCAACATGTGTCCCTAATTTAATATGAAACCTACCCCTGTTTCCAAAGTAAAAGTTAGACATAAATGGAACTTTGATAAAATCAAATCTAGTTTGATTGGTTCTTTCGAGCGTATCCCTTTGCGTGTAACCTAATTGTAGGTATTGGATTTCAATTTGTGCACCGGCATTTTTGGCAAGAAACTGTTCAATTATCAAACTATATGTAGGCGCTGTGATTCCTCCGGTCCTAGTGACTATTGAACCTGGCCTAAATCTATAGCTATAATTAGAGGTAGAATATCCGCCCCTAATGCCAATATTAGTTTGGGCAAGAAGATTCTCACTTATTAGACCTACAAACAACAATAAAAATAAAGTGAAAGACTTTTGCATTTTCACCTTTCTATTTCTTTTTACCTTTTTTGATATCATTGATATCTTCTCTATCCTTCAATTTCTTGTCTTCGACATTGTTATTCAAAAACTCATTGAGTTTGTCAATAGGAAAACTACTCGAAATCTCACCAAAAGAATCAATATTCATTTGGAAGCCTTCTAGATCTTTGTGAACTTTTGGGTTCTCTTCTTTTTTGGGTTTCTTAGCCATCTTCTTATTGATTACGGCTGAAAGCAGCATCTAATTGCTGCTTTCAGATTTGTGTTTATTCCTGAATTTTTAACGTGTCCAATGCAAAAGATATTCTACTCATCAGCTCTTCCTTACCAAGAATCGAAAATACAGCCATCAAGTCAGGGCCTGCACCCACACCTGTGATTGCCAAGCGAACTGCTTGCATTACTTTGCCAAACTTAATTTCATTCTCCTCAGCAGATTTCTCTAACAATGCCTTGGCTGATTCTGGAGTGAGTGCCTCTTCGAAGTTAGCCAATTTTTCTCTATAGGTGGTCAATACAGTTACTGCATCATTATTCCATTTTTTGGAAGCTACATTATCGTCAAAACTTGTCGGGGCAATGAGCATGAATTTACCTTCTTTCCAAAGATCGGATGGGAACGTTGCTCTTTCTTTCATTATAGCTGATATCTGAGCGGCTTTATCTGGATCTACAGAAAGACCTTCTTTTTCCACATCTGCCATTAGGAAACGAGCCAAAACATCATCTGACTTGTTTCTAAGGTATTGCTCATTGTACCACTTGGCCTTGTTGATATCGAATTTCGTGCCTGATTTTCCTATCCTATCAATGCTAAATGCTTCCACTAATTCATCCAAAGAGAAAATCTCTCTATGATCTCCAGGGTTCCAACCTAGGAATGCCAAGAAATTCAAAAAAGCATCAGGAAGATATCCTTCTTCTTTGAACCCACTAGCCTTATCTCCTGAATTTGGATCTGTCCAGTCCATTGGGAAGATTGGAAAACCATGTTTGTCAGCATCTCTTTTGGATAGCTTGCCATTGCCATCAGGTTTCAATAAAAGTGGCAAATGTGCAAACTGAGGCATCGTATCTTCCCATCCAAAATATTTATATAGCAACACGTGAAGCGGTGCTGATGGCAGCCATTCTTCACCGCGAATTACATGGGTGATTCCCATTAGGTGATCATCAACTATGTTTGCCAAGTGATATGTTGGCATTCCATCTGATTTCATGAGGACTTTGTCATCCAAAGTATTGGAATGAACCATCACCCAACCGCGAATCATATCATTAAGCCTAACCTCTTCTTTTCTAGGGATTTTTATTCTAATCACATAAGGATCACCGGAAGCCAATCTCTCTTTTACTTCATCTTCTGGAAGCGTCAGTGAGTTTTTCATTTGGGTTCTAGTGATAGAGTTATACTGAGGAGACACTACCCTTGCCGCAGTAAGTCTTTCACGCATTGCATCCAATTCTTCGGAAGTGTCGAAAGCATAATAAGCGTGTCCTTTCTCTACCAGGTCCAGCGCATATTGCATATACATAGGCTTTCGCTCAGACTGTCTATAAGGGCCACATTCACCAGGATTCCAAGGACTTTCTTCAGGAGAAATACCTAACCATTCCAGTGATTTTTGAATATACTCCTCAGCACCAGATACAAAGCGAGTTTGGTCAGTGTCTTCAATTCTCAGGAGAAACTTTCCTCCCATTTTTTTGGCAAAAAGATAATTGTAAAGAGCAGTTCTAACTCCGCCTATATGTAAAGCTCCTGTTGGAGACGGTGCAAATCTTACGCGTACTTCTCTATTCATTTGATGTATTTTTTCTATTTTGTTGAAAGTTTGATATCAGTATTTAATAGTATATACCTTAAATATCAATCTACAAAGATAAGTAATTCAGTGGCCGAAACCTTATTTTTTATCAGGGATAAAATGAAAAGTGAATGAGCTTTTTTTGAAAAAGAGGATAAGCTTTAAAAATAGGCTATTTCTTTTCTGACTAAAATGAATAACCTCGCTTATTTGAAGCTAACCTTCTAAGGTGTGATTAGTGTCACCGTATTATTTATGGAATGTTTCTGTTTTTTCTTTGACTTTTGGCTGTTTATACAACAAAATATGTAAATCCGCTCACTTACCAATAGCCAAACAAAATGATATATTTTATATCATTTGATACACTTATAACTTTTCCACCTATAATCAACAACGGCTATCCTCTTGAGCTAGTCTTTTAGTTTAAGTTCAGCTGTTATTTCGGATGATCATATAATTAAACTATAAAAATTTAATGTTCATTATTCTCATCTATACCAATCATGAAAGAGGTCATTGATCACATCCAAAGAACCTATTGAGGTAGTTGAGTATATTTACGTATACAAAAAAAAGCTGTTTGATATCAAATAAATTACTTTTGCCTTTTACGGTTTGATGAGTAAAATAAAATTCAGTGCAAAACAAACAATATTAAATATAAAGTAAAAGATCGTTTCCTTTTATTATGGTATATAGAAATGAGTTATAAGGGCTATTATTAATTAGGAGCTCATTTTACTTTTTTTAGTATGTTTTGACACTTAGATTTTTGATACAGTACTCTAAAGACGACTGCTTTGGTCTTATGTGTGAAATTTGGAAAATATAATTCCTATGAAAAAATATTTACTTTTGTTCTCTTTTTTTGCCAGTGTTTTTGTGCTGCAAGCCAGAGCACAGTGTGATATATCGACATTTAATGTGACACCAGTTAATGGGGTGTGTGCACAAGATGCCCAAATTCTGGTAAGTATTCCTGGAGCTTCGGGCTGCAATGCTATAGCGGTAATCAGGGAGTTGGGAAGTGTAACAGATTTTGATCTGATAAATCTTGACGCATCAGGTGCTGGGTCATTTATTAATCTATTGCCTGGGAATTATGAGGTGCGTATTCAGCAAGGTGCGGTAACTTCAGACGCAATTTCGGTATCAACTTCGACAACTTATGTCCCATTCACGGTACAAAATCAAATTACAAATATTTCTTGTGGCTCTTCGGATACAAATTATGCTGAAGATGGTGAGATAGTTTCTACTATAAGTAGACCAACTTCGGGAACTTATACCTACTCCATAGCTTCCTTAGGGTTGTCATCTGGTCCAATTACTGCAACAAGTTATACTTTTTCCAGTTTAGCTGCTGGATCTTATATTGTAGATGTTACTGAAAACGTGCCAGGTTGTACTGCGGGTGTTGGTTCTAATGCCACAGTTACTAACTATACTGGACCAGGAATGTTTGATAATGCAACAATAACTCCAGGATGGTTTCGTACTTTTGTGAGTTCTACTTCTTGTAATACAGTTGATATAATTATTTCTTCAGCATTTTGGGGTGGAACAGGAAATACAGCAAGGGTTCAAGCAAATTCATTAACAGTATCTTATGGTGCAACGGTTCAGAATGCTACCTTCGCTCCATATCCGGGTTCCTCAGCCACGGGTAGCAATTTTCCTGCATATTTTACAAATCTGCCACCAAATACAGTAATAACAATTACTGCCAACGACGGTTGTAATGAACGAACACATACAGTAACTACTCCACCTATAGATTTGTCTTTTACAAACGTTCCAAGTCAATTTTCAGTTTTGGAGGCAGGGAATTGTGCAAATATTGTTAATTATGTTTCATTAAATTTACCACAGGTTATAGGAGGTGTGGCTAATTACTATGGACCAGTCGGTGGTCAGGTTAGTTTTTATCATGAGGTTGCAGGATCATGGACACTTTTGGAATCGAGAAATATTTCAAATACAGTAACACCCTCTGCGCTTCAATTTCCAGCATCTTTAATTTCTCCTTTGCCTTATAACTTGGTTGTTGGAGATAATTATAGAATTGAATTTGTAAATAGTTGTAATCCTTCACAAGCGGTAAGAATTAGAGATTTTACATTTTCTGAACCACCACCAGTAGACCCTATAAGTCAGGTGTTTTTAACTCCTACACCATCTTTTTTGGATGGGACAGTTGGATTTGCAGTAAGAAAGACGGGCGATAATCCATCTTTAGATCTTTTGTTTAACACGCTGGAATACACTATAAATCGTACAGATGGTATGGTAAGCTATACCTACCCAACTGGTCAGTTGCCTTATTTGTCTGGTGAGCAGGCTGCTGGCACCACAATTAACTTTCCTTATGTGTTTACGCACAACTATGAAGGAGGTTCAGTGCGTCAAACATTCGTAGATCTACCAGTAGGAGAGTATGAGGTTACAGTAAGAAATGTCGAGTGTAATAGTGAAAAAACTATACTTATTAATTTGGATACCCCAACGACTTGGGATCCGCAAATCACTGTGCAAACAGGCTGTACTGCCTCTGATATTTATTATGTTTCAAATGAAAATAGCACGCAAATAGGAACTCATAATTACAGGTTTGGAGGGACTACACGTTTGTTAGTTAACAATAATGGTGATCCGGGAAGCTTAGTGCAGGATAATTTATCTCCTGATTTTTATAATGGAACATTTACCAATGTAGCTCCAGGCGAATACTTTATTGAGTTTCGAAATCATTTTATGAGAACCAATAGTACAGGTAGAAATTCTCATTCAGTTCAATTAGGTGGTGGGATTGCTAGTGGTAACAGACGTCAAGTTTTACAACCAGTAACGATACTTCCTGCTCAAGCAGTTTCTTTTTCTATCGCCTCTGTATTTTGTGACGTTGCCGATCCTAATTCGGGTATTATATCTATAACAGCAGCTGGCGAACCTGTTGGTTCAATTACTTATAGTTTATGGAATTTTGGTACTGATCCTAGTATTGATCAACCACTACAAACATACACTACTACAGATTTGTCCGAAAGGAATTATTCATTTGCAGGATTACCGGTTGGAAATTATGTGATTAGAGTAATTAGTGATTGTGGATTTACAGAGCAAAATTTTGATTTATTACCAGGAGCATTTGCTCCAGATCCTGTCGCTAGTGTTGATGTGGTTTGTTTAACTAGCAATCAAGTTGAATTAAGTATTGCATTACCAACATCAATCTACAATATAGAATGGTTTGATGGCGCTGTGCCTTTAGGTACCGGAAATTCTATAACAGTCAATCCAACTCTTACGACGACATACACGGTTACTTATCAATTGTTAGCTTCTCTAGGTTGCACTTCAGTTGGTACAAGTAGCAAAAATGTTACCGTTGTTGTAACACCTGAAATCTTACTTATTGGTGGCGCAGCCACTAGTTGTGCTGCAGATGGAACAAGCTATACTTTAGAAATCACCATATCAGGCACGGCTCCATTTTTAGCGACAGGTACTGGTGGACCTGGTGCTTGGGTTGATAACGGTGATGGTACTTCTACCTGGGCTTCTGGTGCGATTGCAGCAGGTACAGATTATAGTGTTTCTATTTCTGATAGTGGGGTGTGTAGTCCTCTAATTTTAACTGGTACAGCACCTGTATGCGCAAATATTAGTGGTCGTATTTTTGAAGATATCAATTATGGTGGAGGTGCTGGAAGAGATTACACTACTGCAAATGCTTCTGCAGTAGCAAGTGGCTTCGCCAATAATCAAATCGCAGTTGAGAATGCTAGGGTAGAATTGTATAATAGCTCTGGAAGTTTTGTCAGCAGCACCTTGACCGATAGTGAGGGAAATTATCAATTCCCTATTTCTACCCCTGGTGATTATACAGTTAGGGTAGCAAGTCAAACAGTTTTATCTCAAAGAGCGGGAGCATTACCTGCTTTACGTGCGGTTCAAACCTTTAGAGCAGATGCCTCTACTGGTACCGCCTTAGCTGATGTAAATAGAGTGGGAGGTGAAAATCCATTACTAATTGATGCAGCAAATGGTGCTACCACTTTAGCATCACTAACAACTAGTACAACTACGGCACAATCTATTTCGCCAATTTCAGTTGGAACTTCTGATATTACGAACATTGATTTTGGCTTCAACTTCAATACCATAGTAAATACTTCCGACACAGGCCAAGGTTCTTTACGTCAATTTATTTTAAATGCCAATGCCTTAAATGTTTCTAATCTTGCTATTGAAGGTCAGCCTGCTGGTAGAGATGTGAGTATTTTTATGATTTCGGATGGTAATGCTGTACCAGGTTTAAGAGCTGGATTGCCTAATCAGTTGACTGCTGGAGTTGCTGTTATAACCAATACCACATCTCTACCAAATATTGCCGGGGATTTAATTAGCATCGATGGAACTACCCAAACAGTAAATGTTGGTAATACAAATCCAGGTAGCGAAGGATATTCTGGAAATGTGGGTACAGGAACTGGAATAGGTACCATAAATCAAGTAGAAAGACCAGAGATCGAAGTAAGAAGGCAGTTAGGAACAGCAGCAGCAGCCTTTGTATTCAGAGTAACAGGTTTGGAAACTATCATTAGAGGATTAGCCATAAGAAAACCAAATGGAGGATCTAACAATATCGATGGTATTAGGTTTGCTCCAAGTGCTACCAATGGACTTGCCGAACAAAACTTCATTGGTTCTTCTGCTACAAGTTTTTTAGATCCAGGACTGGATAATCGTTTAAGACTTGGGGTTTGGATGGATGCTTCTAAAAATATAGTTGTACGAAATAATCTTATTGGGCACCTCAACGCATTTGGGGTTCATGCACAAAATGCAGAAGCTGCCTTGATTGTAGGAAATTCGATCTTGAATACAGGTAAAAATTCACCTGATACAAATCCTCAGGAATCATTACGTGTCAGTGGGCCAGGACCAACCGTGGCTCAGCATAACTATTTGGGATACACTCAATGGGGAGCAGTGGATTTGCAATTTGCAGAAAATGTAACCTTCCACGGTAATACTGTTGAAAATTCGATGGAAGAGCCGATAACGGGTGTTGTTCCAGCACAAAATGCGGCTATTATAGCTATGCCTACGTTCAATTCGGTGATATCAAATAATATTATTCGAAACACTCTACATGGCCATGGGATTTTGGTCAATTCACGTGCAGGATTTAATTCTTCAGGAATTCGAATTACTGAAAATAGCATTTATAACAATTCATTGTTGGGGATTAACTTAAATATCTCAGATTTAAATGATGATTCAACCAACGATGCAGTTACACCAAACGATGGTATTAAAAATTCAAATACTGCCAATTCAGGCATGGATTACCCCATTGCTGTCACTGCTATTTTAAATGATACCCAAGACCAACTTTTGATTGATGGATTTGTTGGAAATGACCCTTCAGGAAGCACTCTTTTTGGAAATGCAAAAGTAGAAGTTTTTATAGCATATGAATTCGGAGAAATTGATGGGGAAATTATCCTGGGAGATGGTGAATCCGTTCCTCACGGCGAAGGTAGAACCTTCTTAGGAACTCTCACTGCAGATGCCAATGGGTTATTTACAGGTACCATTTCAGTTTCTGACCTGAATATTGGAGATTTTATTACATTGACCGCAACAGATGAAGATGGAAATACCTCTGAATTTAGTAACAACATTGAGGTTCAAAGCCCAATAATTGCAGAAGATGATCTATTTGGCCCTTTTGATAGTGCTACAGGATCTAGCAATGCGGGAAATATTTTTGACAATGACAGTGTCAATGAAACCCCTGTTGATCCATCTACTATCACAACGACTGTTGTAACAGAGGCTACTCCTATTGGAGGTGGAGTTGTACCTATTTTAGATACAGCTACAGGGATAGTTTCTGTACCCGAAGGAACTCCTGTAGGGGTTTATACCATTGTTTACCAGATTTGCAAGCTTTCTAATCCGTTTAATTGTGATACCGCCACGGTTACAATCAATGTCTCTACATTAGTATGCCCAGAGCCATTAGTCTATCAGGTATTACCATGTTCGGATTCCACTGAAGAATTAGGTGAGCTACCTACACATGAAGAAGTAGATTTTAGATTACCAACTACCCAAGGGCTAATTACAGTATTTTATTCGATTCCAAGAGGATTTGCCGTTCAGAATTCTTCGTATGAAGAGTTTTCCAATTCAGTAAACAATGGTTCATTTGCTTCTGTATTTAATATCGAGTCGGTTACTTTTGAATTTCTTCCTACTGGAAATCCCTATGAATTGATTAAAGAATGGACACTGACTGATGAAGCAGGAAATACTTACGTCTGTGAGCAGGATGTTAGTTTTGAGTTTACTTTACCTGAGTTGGGGCAAGTAGGCGAGCCTATAGTGGAGTGTATAGCAAATGAGTTGAACTATACTGTATCGGCAACCTTTAGAGGTTATGGCCCATTTGAAGCCACGGGAACAGGAGGCGCAGGTGCTTGGAGAGACAATGGTGATGGTACACATACTTGGACCTCAGATCCTATAGTCTCAGGTACAAATTATAATATAAGCATCTCAGATGCGGGTAATTGTGCTCCGATTGTGTTGACTGGAGCATCGCCTGTGTGTTGTGTTTTTGAAGTTACCTGTCCAACTTTTGAGCCTATGACGGTTGAATGCTACGATGATGTTCCATCGGCTACAACATTAACCATTTCAGAATTTGAAGCTCTGGGAAATGGTGACGGATCCATAGGGAATAATCCATGCGGTATCATCGAAATTACTGCAAGCAATAGTGCAGACCCTGGGTGTAGCGGATCGGTTACTAGAACTTATACCATAACTGAATATGAGGATACCAATGGGAATGGTGTAAGAGATGAGGGTGAGGATACTGTTTTGAATACCTCAACTTGTGTGCATGAGTTTAGGGTAGAGGGTACGACTCCACCTATAGTTAACCCAGATCTCCCTTCATATTTTGATGATCAGGTTATAGAAAGAGGGGCGAGTTGTAGGCCAGGTAGGCCAGAAGCACCTCCATCCCAAGAGTTGCTAGATGCCTTGTTCATCAGTTATTGTGGTGGACCTGTCACAGTAACGATTGAAAGAACGTCCGAAAGTGGTGAATGCCCAGAACTAACAATTTTTACTACTAGATATATAGGACAGGATGCATGTGGAAATGTTGCAGAATATATTCAAACACGAACTCTTGTAGATAATACACCACCAGTATTTGTAGAAGAGATACCAGGAGATATTACTGTTTCATGTAATGAGGTGCCAACTGCACCAATCCTTACGGCAACTGACGGGACTTTATGTGCAGTTCCTGAAGTTACTTTTGAAGAAGAGCGTACAGACGGTCTTTGTTCGAATAGCTATATCCTAACTAGAACATGGACGGCAACAGATGCCTGTGGTAATGAGGCTGTACATATTCAGACGATTACTGTTGAAGATACTACAAGTCCTGAGATTTTAGGAGAATTGAATGAGGTAGAAATCGAAGGATGTGGTATAAGTGATGTGCCTCCTGCTGCCACTACGATTGCTGAATTAGAAGCGTTAGGATTGACTATCACCGATAACTGTACTTCCATAGAAAACATATCAGTTACAAGTTCTGATGTGTCTTCGGGTTCATGTCCTTTGACAGTCACTAGAACTTATACAATTTCGGACGCATGTGGCAATTCAAGTACTATTCAACAAGTATTAAATGTTAAGGATACGCTAGCACCAGTTATTGATTTATCATTTTTGGGTTCATGGGCAACTGATCAGACAATTACGTCGTGCATTAGGTTAAATATTCCTCCTAATTTGGATGAGTTGACTGCGGCAGACAATTGTGGTAGTGTTATTCCTGTTACATTTACAATAGAGGAAATTCCAGGTAATTGTCCAGGAAATAGTCAAACAGTATTTACTTTTTCAGCATCAGATGAATGTGGGAATATTGGGACTGTGAGTTTTACTCATACATATGAAATTTCAGGTTTTAATTTACCATCGGATCAGTCAGCAACTGTAGCCTGTGTTGATGATGCGGTAGAACCGAATGCCCCTACAGTTACGGACAACTGTGACAGAACCATCGTTCCAACCTTGACAAGTGTAAGTGATGACCCTACCTGTGAGGGTACGAAAGTTTATACCTATACTTATACAGACTGTGCCGGAGAAGAGTATACCTGGACATATACTTACACGATAGAGACACCTGTGGTAACGATACCAACCAACGGCTCAGCAACCGTATCCTGTGTGGATGATGCGGTAGAACCGACAGCGCCAGAGGTTACAGACAACTGTGGCAGAACCATTGTTCCAACCTTGACAAGTATAAGTGAAGATCCTGCCTGTGAGGGTACGAAAGTTTATACCTACACTTATACAGACTGTGCTGGAGAAGAGTATACCTGGACATATACCTACACGATAGAGACACCTGTGGTAACGATGCCTACTAATGGCTCAGAAACCGTATCCTGTGTGGATGATGCCGTGGAACCGACAGCGCCAGAGGTTACAGACAACTGTGACAGAACCATCGTTCCAACCTTGACAAGTGTAAGTGATGACCCTACCTGTGAGGGTACGAAAGTTTATACCTATACTTATACAGACTGTGCCGGAGAAGAGTACATCTGGACATATACTTACACGATAGAGACACCTGTGGTGACAATGCCATTGAACGGTTCAGCTACTGTATCCTGTGTGGATGATGCCGTGGAGCCGAATGCCCCTGTAGTTACTGACAACTGTGACAGAACTATCGTTCCAACCTTGACAAGTATAAGTGAAGATCCTGCCTGTGAGGGGACGAAAGTTTATACCTACACGTATACAGACTGTGCTGGAGAAGAGTATACCTGGACATATACCTACACGATAGAGATACCTGTGGTGACAATGCCATTGAACGGTTCAGCTACTGTATCCTGTGTGGATGATGCCGTGGAGCCGATAGCACCAGAGGTTACWGACAACTGTGRCRGAACCATYGTTCCAACYTTGACAARTGTAAGTGATGACCCTGCCTGTGAGGGTACGAAAGTTTATACTTACACGTATGAGGATTGCGCAGGAGAAACATACACCTGGACATATACCTACACGATAGAGACACCTGTGGTAACGATACCAACCAATGGCTCAGCTACTGTAGCTTGTGTGGGCGATGCAGTGGAGCCGAGTATCCCTACAGTTACTGACAACTGTGGCAGAACCATTGTTCCAACTTTGACAAGTGTAAGTGATGACCCTGCCT
>NZ_JAKZGO010000022.1 GCF_022549785.1 Belliella alkalica | reverse complement strand
TGGAAGAGCTTCTACAATAGTTGTATCACAGCTTCCTGTCACAAAATGGTTCGAAACTATAGGTGACAGTACCATTGCTGATGCCATTCTTGACAGACTCGTTCATACAGCACACAGAATAGAGCTAAAAGGTGAATCAATGAGAAAAAAACAATAACTTTAATTGCCGTTAAAACGGTAACTGAAAACCCAAAAAGAAGGGGTGGTCAGAATGACCGGATTGGTGGTCAAGATCATCGGATTAAACACCAGCACTATATGAGGTCTTTAGAAGGAAAATCAAAGCTGATTCTATACTTGAATTCTGGGTCTCGATCGAAAACCTGGCAAAGAGAAAGAAAAAAGTAGGTTTGATCAAAAGATTTCTCTATTGGCTCAAATTTGGGATAAAGGACAAAACTTTTTTTCTCAAGCCACTCGAAGAAATCATCTTGATCTCCCAATCAAAATACTATCAAAGTAAAATCTCGGAATTGACCCAGGAAATCAGGAACCTCGAAGGCAAGTTGGACAAATTCGCATTTGACCAAAAAATGGCTGCTTACACTGATATCTCGATGAAATTGTTCAAAGCGGCATTGTATAGTAAATACAGCCATCGTAAAAGAAAACACTATTCACTCCAAGAGCTCAGGCGACAATCAGATGAATTTGTAAAAGATTATCCCATCATCCTAAGCACTACATATTCATTGAGAAACTGTCTATGTGATAATTTTTCCTATGACTATGTTATCATAGATGAAGCTTCTCAGGCGGACCTGGCTACAGGTGCACTTGCTTTGTCCTGTGCCAAAAATGCTGTTATTGTGGGTGACACCAAGCAATTGCCCAATGTTGTTGACAAAGATATGGGAATCATAACTGAAGATATTTTCAGTTCATATCGGTTGAAAGAATGCTATCGGTATTCCACAAACAGCTTATTGTCATCATTGTTGGCACTGTTTCCAACAATACCAAAAACACTTTTAAGGGAACACTATCGCTGCCATCCAAAGATCATAGAGTTTTGCAACCAGAAATTCTATAACAATCAACTAGTGATCCTGTCTCAAAACACCCCGGACAGACAACCGCTAATCATCTATAGAACTTCATTTGGCAATCATGCCAGAATGAAAATGAACCAACGGCAGATTGATACCATCAGAGATGAGATCATTCCCAAAGAAAAACTACATGATCTTGACTTGGGAATTGTCACGCCCTATCGGATGCAAACCAATGCATTGCAAGAGGCATTTAAGGACACAGCCATCATTGCAGACACCGTTGACAAATTTCAAGGAAGGGAAAACCAGGTCATCATACTTTCGACGGTTGACAACGAGATAACTGAGTTTACCGACAACCCCAACCGGTTAAATGTGGCAATTTCCAGGGCAAAAGAGCAGCTGATTTTGGTAGTCAATGGAAATGATATCACCAGGGACAGTAATATTTCGGATTTGATTCACTATACAGAATACCAAAACTTCACAGTGGTTCAAAGTGAGCTAAGTTCGATTTTTGACTTGCTCTATAAAGGCTATGAAGTCGAACGAAAAAGGTATATCCATAAATCAGGCAAAGTATCGGCATTTGACAGTGAAAACTTGATGTATAGCCTGATCAAGGAAGTCCTATCAAGTGAAAAATTCATCAAATACGATGTACTCTCCCACTTTCCGATACGTAACCTGATCCGTGATTTCTCTCTTTTAGACACAGATGAACGCAAATATGCAAGCAATCCACTTACCCATTTGGACTTTTTGATATACAACAAGCTTGGCAAAATCCCAATACTCGGTATTGAGGTAGACGGTTTTGAATACCATCAGCAAGGCAGTATTCAAGCCGATAGGGATCAGATGAAAGATGCAATCCTCAAAAAGTATAACTTCCCCATACTAAGATTCAGTACAACTGGCAATAGTGAAAGAAAGAGGTTGGTTGATAAATTGAATAAAATCCAGAGTTTCAAGGAAAGGTATTAAAGACCCATATTGAATCAGATCCACCATGAATAGATTTTTTCCAGAGGATAAGCTTTAGAAAAGGAAGGATATCAGCTATTAGTGCCACAGCAAGAAAACTTGCAGTGATTATTTGGAATATGGTAGTGAAAGGGGTGCCCTACATAAACCCAGAAGGATACCTTTACTTAGATCAGAAAAACAAATGCAAAGCATTCATGAATACCATTAGAAAAATAACTTTTATAAATAAGGTTGGGCTTAGTTAAGAGAATTAAAAAGTAAATCGATAAATTGAGTCTTACTAATGAGGGTTGGAAATCGGCTAAAATTGAGGGGGTTTCCTAGCGTTAGCAATATAAATAAAAACTAAAAACATATGAAAAAGGCAAAAGTGTTCCTCATAATTTTTGCATCGCTATTTTTGATGGTATCGCTATTCTTGTATATCAACAGAGATAAATTTGCTTACGTTGGCTCCGTAGACTATGTTGAAGTTGACTGTAATATGAAGAGCGAAATACTTAATGAAGTCTATTTAAGTGACCAAAAAATAAGACGAGAGAATAATCTAATTAAGTATGCAATAGAAGACCATAGGAATCAAGAATTGATCATAAGTATCATTGAAAAATGCGGAATGCCAACCTTAAACGAAATAAATCAACAACAAATGAATGCTATCTGGCTGGGATTGCAACATACAGAAAATAAATATAGAGTGAAATATTTTCCTCTTATTGAAAAAGCTGTCAAAAATGGCGACTTAAGCAAAGAACAATACGCTCTTATGAAAGATAGAATTCTAATGGATGCGGGTAAACCACAAATTTATGGAAGCCAACTTAAGAACGGCAAACTGTATAAATTAGATGCACCAGAAACTGTCAATGAAAGAAGAAAGGAAATAGGATTAGAACCACTAGAAGATTATCTAAAAAGATTTGACATTTCATTTGACGCTAACTAGAAATACAACATTTAGGCCTCAAGCCAAAAGCCCATGTAATAAAGCCCTGAAAGATGGATAAATCTATCATAGTTCCGATATCGATTGAAATTGTTGCTACCTTGTTCTCTACAGAATACATCTGAAAGGTAATGGGCTTGGTAAGCAGAGATGTGTTTTTGTCTCGCACTAAATATGGCCGACACTTTGTTTTTAAATTATAATTAGAGTTTCTGTTTCTAATAACTTTCTTCTAACTTACATTACCACGATGAAGTAGAGTCAGGACCTGATGAGAAGTAACTTGCTAAGGAAAATTCGATTGGTCCGATAGCTTTACTATTTATAGGTTGGGTCTTTTTTGGTTCGGTCTTCTTTTTCCAAATAAAAGTAAGACTCCGAAAATAACAGTAGAAATTTTGGGAAATTAATAAGTATAGTAAGCATTATAATTAATTGACAGATATGAAAATTTTAGTTGACATAGAGAAATGGAACAGAAAGGAACATTTTTTATTTTTCTCACAATTTGAAGAACCCTTTTTTGGTGCTACAGTAAACCTGGACTGCACAAGAGCATATAAGACCTCAAAAGAAAAAGGCAGCTCCTTTTTTCTTTATTATTTATATAGAGCTTTAAAAGCAGCCAATGAAATCGAAAATTTTCGATACAGGATTATTAGTAAACAGGTTTATCTGTTTGAAAAGGTCAATGCTTCACCTACTATCAATCGACCAAACGGTACTTTTGGTTTTGCCTATATGGATTATTACCAAGAGGAAAACGAATTTTATATTGGAGCATTAAATGAGATTGAACGAGTACAGCTATCCAATGATTTAATGCCTGCGGTGTCAGGGGAAAACGTCATCCATTTTTCGGCTATTCCGTGGATAGATTTTACTGCACTTTCACATGCCCGAAGTTTTTCCTATCCCGACAGTTCGACCAAAATATCTTTTGGTAAAGTAACCGAACAAAATGGAATAATGACAATGGCTGTTTCAATCCATGGGCATCACGGACTAATGGATGGCTACCACATCGGACTTTTTGTAGATAGATTTCAAGAACTATTAAACGGGGAATGACAAATGCATCACATTCTAAAATCTTATTTTCAGGAAAGAACCCAAATCAACGAAGAGAGGCTAGCATTCCTTTCTTCTTACTTTAAGGAAATAAAAGTAAATAAGCATGAATTTTTACTCCGGGAGGGGGAGGTCTGTAAATTTAATTACTTTGTCATTTCTGGCTGCTTACGACTGTACCATGTGAATAAAGAGGGATTAGAGAATACCCGATACATTGCCTTTGAGGGAAAATTCGGAACATCATTTACCAGTTTAATTACGGGACAACCATCCATTGAGTATATTCAAAGTCTTGAAAAATCTACAGTTCTTTCCATCAGCAAAAAAGATTTTTTCTTCTTGGTAGAAAATGAACCCGCAGTAAATATAATTTACCGTAATATTCTAGAGTCCGCCTACATCACCACCCAAAAACGAATTTATGATTTTCAGGGAGTGGATAGTCTTCAACGCTTAAAATGGTTACTAGAGCAACAGCCCAATGTATTCAATAGGCTTTCCAACAAAATAATTGCTAGTTACTTAGGAGTCACCCCTTATACCTTAAGTCGTCTGAAAAATAATCTTTAAATAACCAAACCTTGCTTTAGAGCAATCTTTTTCTCCTTTCAATTGCCAAGCTTTGCATAATTAAAGAATGTAAATTATACATTATGCAAATGCTCAATAATAAATATCTATTCCAGATCATTTTACTTTCTATTTCACTTAGCCTAATTGGGTTTTCCAAATCGGCCAGAGCTCAAGATACTTCTCCGAAGGTCCCAATACCTGTAGAGTATATGTTTGGAAAAAATAGAATGTTTTTTCAAATGGTGGTCAAGCGAAAATTTTCCAGTGAAAGCAAATTTGGTTTTTTGAGTGTATCCACATTATCTACAAGTTATAATAATGATATGGAAGATTTAGATATGGCAGTACCTATTTTGGTGACTTACAACATTTATAAAGGTTTCGGCTTAGTAGGTGGAGCTACTGTAAACAACAAAGTAGGAAGTTCTCCCCTACTTGGTGCACAACACTCCTATTCAAATAAAAAATGGGTTTCAGTAACCATTGCTTCTATTTTCCTAAATTCAACCAAAAACTTAGAACTTTTTGGTATTTATGAGTATAAACCTCTAATAACCCCAAAAATAAATCTGTATACTCGAATTCAGTTCTTATATATCCATAACACAAAGGAAAATTTTCACGCAAGAAGTTTTTTGCAACTCAGAACTGGGTTGAAAATGAACGCCCTAAATTTTGGCGTAGGTGCCAATTTAGACCAATATGGACCAGAAAAAACATTCAAACCAAATTATGGGGTTTTTGTTGGCTGGGCTTTTCAATGAAAAATAGTTACTAAAAATTACATCACCACTTGGAATGATTAACATTTGGGCTGTGTCCAATTTTTAAAGCATACATTATATCTAGCATACAGCGGGCAAATGAATAGAAAGATTGGCATTTAAGATCTGATGAGAAAGTTGGAAGCAAATTATTCCAATAGCTCGTAGTTTCAAATAAGAAGCACTAAATCCAATGTTATATAAAAAAAACACCCTTGTTAATACTTTTCATTTCTGGATTTGCAAATTCACAGGACAAACAAATCTTTGAAACCATTGACATTGAGAATTTTTGGACAGCACTTGACAATTTATCAAATGCTTCAAGCAAAAATGACAGCATAAAGATCATTCAAACCGAGTATATAGATAATTCAACTGATTTCTTTAAAGAGTTCATAAAAGTAAGAAACTTCAATGCCCAAGAGTATATTACTTTGATAGCTAAATATCCAAGATTTTGGAATTCAATTAGACCAGAAACAGAAAATGTAAAAAATCGGCAATACGATATTGAACAACTATTGGATAAATACGAAAAAGAAATTCCAAACTTTAAAAGACCCAATGTTTGTTTTGTAATTGGTTGTTTGAGAACAGGTGGGACAGTCAGTAAAAACCTGATATTAATCGATACAGAAATAGCAGCTTCAACACCAGCCAAATCAATTGGATTGGAGAAGTAGCTTACTCATTTGCCCTTAATTTATTTATCACAGGAGTTTTTGCATTATTAGGTTTTGCATTTTTTACAAGCAGAATTTTGCCTAACTCTTACAATAAAATCAATAATGTCAAGAATTTGACATCAATATATCAACTCTTGAGAGTTGAGTATTTTAAATTTCTCCTTCTTAAGTTTTTTTGGGGTAAAGAGAGAAATAGAAAAAAGTATTTTAGCGGGTCTAAAGCTGGCCTTGAAAACTTTGAAACTCAGACAAGGCAATCAGAATTTGGTCATTTAGCTTCCTTCATTACAATCGCAATTGTTTCCTTCTACATCCTTTTGAAAGGCCAAATAGTGATTTTTTTTATAACAAACTTTATCAATGTAATCGGAAATCTTTATCCAATTATATTGCAAAGAAATCACAGAATTCAGATTGAGCGACTTAAACTTATATTGGATAAGAGAAAGTTAAGTTTGGGAAATCATAGAAGAATGAAGTAAATAAAGAGACCTCTTTAATTCAAAACGATATTGAGATTAAAAAAAAATGATTGACTAAATATTTCATTATATTTTATGTAAATTAGTTTTAATTATTATTTTATTTTATTTGTTTAGGGTAAATATGTTGATAAACGAATAAATTTTAATAATAACCGATGAACGGTTTGTAATTATTTTAACTAAAACTTTCATAAAAAATGAAAAAAATCAAAGTTTTAGCAATCATACTAGGGATTTCACTAAGTGTAGTAAGTCTATCGATTGAAACATCGGCGAGAAGCATTGGCAGTACGATTGGTGGTATTATTGATTGTCCACTATCAGGTAAACCATGTTCTTCTGACGCAGACAGTAGTCAAAAAGAAAGATGTAAAATTTCTGTTGGTGTTTCCCTAACGCCAAGGTGGTCTTTACCTTCAGCATCTTGCTCTGAGTAAAAAAGACCTAGTGCAGGGTTGCTGAGCCCTGCACATTTTTAATTTTAAAAATCAAATCAATGATATTAAAACATTTACAAACCATTTTTATTTTCTTTATTTTAATTGCTTGCTCTCCTAAAGAAAAACGGAAATTAAGCGAGAAAAAAATTTTTGAAAAGAATGAAATAGATTTTTCAGGGAGAATAAACAGGTATTTTATTGATAAAGATCTAATACATATTCATGGATCTCCTTATGACAATATTAGAAGTTATTCAAATGAAGGTATACTAATAAAGGAAGTTGGAAAAAAAGGCCCTGCCGACTGGGAGTTAAGTTCTGTTTGGTGGTACGAAGAGAATGACTCTACCTACACCATATATGATTATGGAAAAAATCTAATTAACAAGTTTCAAAGTAAAACAGATAGTCTACTAATCAGCTACCGATTTGACAGTAGATCAAATCTTTTTAAATACAATGATAATAAATTCCTTTCAACTCAAATTAATGAAAAAGGTGAATTCGAATTTATCACGATAGATATTTCAGATAAAAATTATGTAAATATCTTCCCTACCAAAAGTATGCTGTTAGAATTAGGGGTAAGAGAAAATAAAGACTTAGATTATTTGCTTTATGGAGATTTTGCCAGAAGCCAAGTTAATCCGGACATATTTGTTTATTACTGTTTAAATGCCCCTGTATTTTTTAAAATAGACATAAAAAATGAAAAAATAGACCTTCTGAAGGATTTTAGGTATGAATTCATGCCAGAAGTTTATAGATCGGGAAACAATGTTGTTCTTACCCCAAATCACAACTGGTATGTATCAGGAGCAATAATAGGTGACAAGATATATTTTTTAACAATTCAAAATAAAGAATATTATCTAGAAGTTGATTCAAAGTGGTATTTGGATATTTATGACCTTGAGAGTGGTTTGTATGAGGAAAGTATTCCTGTAATTATGTCTAAAGGAGACAATTACCCTTTTGAAATAAAAAATAGAAATGAGGAATTAATTATCGGTTGGAATTTTGAAAAAATAAAAATCTACGATGTTAAATAATTAGAAAATCAAATCTCTTTTTGAGATAATCGAGTATACTTTATTAATTTATATCGTATCCTCGTCTTTAATATTGCTGTTAAAATTCGAATTGTTTTCTAGTTCGATACAAAAAAAAAATCTAACCTTTCTTTATAAGTATCCAGAAACTACCCTAAGCTTAACAATAATCCTTTTACTTATTTCAGTATAAGTTTTTTTATTGAAAAAATAAAGCCACTGAGTATCATTATAGTCATCGCTTTTTGTTCTGCATATAGTTTTTATCTATTTTTCAATTTATATGTACTTTATGATACGTGTGCTTGCTAATCCCTTTTCTCCTTTTTATCATTAAAAAGAAATTATCATTTATCAACCTTTATTGCTATTTTAGGCGTTGTTTCTTTAATATTTTTAATTTATGATCGAAATAAACAAAATAAATAAACGATACAAAGGAACCTACGCTCTTCAATCAATATCCTTAAAAATTGAATTGGATGGGAAAATATATGGGTTGGTAGGACCAAATGGAAGTGGTAAAACCTCTTTAATTTCTATTCTATCCGGATTTATAAACTCAGATTCAGGGACTATATCAGGGGTAGAAAAGAATTCCTTTGGGAGCTTCATTGGAACAGAATCCTTTTTGGATCACCTGACAGTTTATGAATGGCTATATTTTATTCAACAGTTAAAAAATAAAACAATCGATGACTCCGAAATAAATGAATTGATTACTTTGCTGAATATGGGTGAAGAATCTAATAAAAAAATAAAATCTCTCTCCTATGGTCGAAAGCAAAGATTGGGGATTATTTCGGCTATTATTGGGAAACCAAAGCTTGTTATTTTCGACGAGCCGTTAAATGGTCTTGACCCTTCCGGAGTGTTTTTATTCAAGAAAACAATTTCATGGTTAGTTGATCATAAGATTTCTGTGCTGTATTCTTCGCACCGATTAGACGATTTAGCAAATTATTGCAATCATTTGTTTCTGTTAAATAGAGGGAAACTCTTGTTTGATGGAGATTTTGAATCATTTATACAGCTCGGTAACGGTAATATCGAGGAGAGTTATAATTCATTGGTAGTATGAGTCTTTTTAAAATTTTCTGGTTGAATTGGTTAAAGAGTAATTTTGTAAAATGGTATCTCCTAATTTCTGTTTTATTAATTTTACTATTTAACTTTTATTTGATTTCTTTTGAAAAAGACTTGATTTATCGTTTGGGAGGGTCATTTAAAATCCCCTACATATTCAATTTGCTATTCGCTCTCAATTACCCCTTTGTATTTATATATCCTATATTAATGGGTTTTGTTTCAGGGATTAAAGATCGAGAAGGAAGTTATCTCAGGTATTTATTACTATCAGGGTATAATAAAAAAAGCTTGTTTATTTTCTTCCAGAAAAATTTATTCTTCGCTTCACTCTTTTTGACATTTTTCATCTTGGTTGCTTCTTTAATTATTGGCTTTAATGAAGGGATATCAACAAAGAGAATTAATATTCTTGATTTTACTTGGATACCTCTATATTTCATTCAAGGTTTTGCAGTTGGTAATTTCTTTTTCATGATTTTATTATTATCGAGAAGTTTGCTAAAAACTTTTTTAATCACTTTCCTACTTGCATTTATTTTAGAACCCATATTAGTTTATACAATGGCTGAGTCATTTAGCATCTTCTATTATCTGCCTTTTCGTTCTATCAATAATCTAACTTTCGTGGAAGGAATGGAATTTACTATCTCAAATACACCAAATAGATTATTAAACTTATTTATTGCCATTGGTTACTTATTGATGTCGTTTGTCCTTAATTATAGGTTATTCAAAAGGATAGGCATTTAGGTTTTAAAATACTTTTTAGAGCTTTAACAATCAAAATCTGTTCAGCAATTAAAAACAATCTGAAACCTATGCTATAAACAAAGATTATTAAATGAGCTTCATGACATTCGTTAAAATCTAAGGGCTTAGGTTATAAGTTATTCAAATAGCAAGTCTATCTATCTTGATTACAGCATTGAGTGGAATTTATCCAAAATGTATTCTATAAAATTGAAAAAGAAGTTTTTTGTAAATTACAAACTACCCTACCACCGTCAATCTGACCATGTTGACCACTTTAGGATGGTGGTCAGTATTGCCAGAATGACATTTTTGACTACTTAAAACTAATCATTTATCGTTTGCTTTGTGATAAAACCAACACCGCAAAGCATGGCAGGAGAAACAATAAACATGAGCAATCTAAAGCAGATAATCCTTGCTCACTTTATTGTTTCATTTTACTGTCAATTAGCTTAACATTGGGGTATACATATAAATAACCCTTTAATTTTTACCTTCAAAGGATTCCAAAAACAACTTGTTGACACCAAAACAAATACAACTTAATTTACTAATTTTAGAAGCTCCTACCCCATGCTCTTAACATGGGGAAAATAGTTGAACTACGACAATAGAATACAATTTTATATGAAACAGTAAGCTTGAATAAAGCCTCGTTCAGGCAACAACCATAAAGCAAGACTTACAAACGCATTATAAGCATACTCAAAAAATGAAAGCAATAGTCTATTCAAAATATGGGCCACCTAAAGTTGCCAAGTTGATGGAAGTTCCTAAACCAAAGCCTAAAGACAATGAAGTTTTAATCAAGGTTTATGCCTCAACAGTAAATAGGACTGACTCTGGCTTTCGCAGTGCCGAGTATTTTGTTTCTAGATTTTTTTCTGGATTGTTTCGTCCTAAATATCAAGTATTAGGTTGTGAGTTTTCAGGCATTGTTGAAGAAACTGGCAAGGATGTAACTACCTTCAAGAAAAATGATAGGGTTTTTGGGTTTAATGACAAGACCTTTGGTGGTCATGGGGAGTATTTAACGATTGCTGAAACTGATGCAGTGACAAACATGCCGGAGAATATAAATTTTGACCAGGCAGCTGCACTTACGGAAGGAGGTCATTATGCATTGGTGAATATAAGAGCGGCAAAAGTTACAGCAGGTCAAAGTGTTTTGGTAAACGGAGCAACCGGTGCAATTGGATCTGCTGCTGTTCAATTGTTGCATTATTTTGGGGCAAACGTAACTGCGGTTTGCAATACAAACAATGTCGCTTTGGTAAAATCACTCGGAGCAGACACGGTTATTGATTATCAGACACAAGATTTTACAAAAACAGCAGATAAATTTGAATTTATCTTTGATGCTGTTGGTAAAAGTTCATTTGGTCAATGTAAGCCCTTGTTGACTAATAAAGGAATTTACATCTCAACTGAATTGGGAAAAAACGGAGAGAATATATTGTTGGCATTGACGACACCACTATGGGGAGGTAAAAGACTTCTATTTCCACTTCCGTCAATCAGTAAACAGGATGTGATGTTTTTGAAAGCGCTTTTTGAAGAAGGACATTACAGACCTGTCATTGACAGGCAATACAATATGGATCAAATTGTAGAGGCATATGAATATGTTGAAACTGGCCATAAGACTGGCAATGTTATATTGAAAATAGCAGACTGAAGGGTTGTTTCCTGAATAAAACGATCAATTCATTTTATTTCCATCAATTAGTTTTAGTATATTTTTTACACAAATTAAGAAGATCAAAACCTTAAACTAACCTTTCACGTCTCAGTATTCATAACCAAAAATATCATCAGCATGAAACACCTTTTTAAATTTGCACTAGTAGGTTTTATTTTAATTTTAGGCTGCAACACAGAAGATGATTCCCCAAACATGTTATCAGTATTGGGTGAGTGGGAGTTGGC
The DNA here is from genome assembly GCF_022549785.1 of Belliella alkalica. Taxonomy (GTDB): domain Bacteria; phylum Bacteroidota; class Bacteroidia; order Cytophagales; family Cyclobacteriaceae; genus Belliella; species Belliella alkalica. The sequence continues at coordinate 47,449 of NZ_JAKZGO010000022.1, read as the reverse complement.
CGAAGTAGGCTTTCAATGGCAGGCAGACCCAGATGACTTTGAACTTCCTATTGATAGGTATCAGTTTAATCAGAACAATACGTTTAGTAGGATTAGAGAGTCTGATAGCGGGGTCAAAAATGCCAGTGGAACTTATGTAATAGAACCTGCAACTGAGGAGGATGTAAATGCCTTGTTTTATATTACATTGGATTATGAGCAAGGAGAAGAAATGATAGGAAATTGTGAAGGAGGTGGATATGAGGAGGGAAAAGAATATTTATTTATTAACTCGGAAAAAAGACTAAGAAATACATGGGATCAATGTGATGGTCCAACCTATATTTATGATAAAATTGAGTAAAATTGACTATTTATTATGATAAGTTTGACTTTAACATAACAGCAGATTATTCCAACAGCAAAGGTCAAAAGTACAGCAGTAGTGTTCGGGAAATTTTATTTCATATTATCAATCACTCTACTTACCACAGGGGCCAAATTGCAAGTGAATTCAAAAATCAAGGGATCGAGCCATTGATTTCTGACTATATTTTCTTCAAACGCTAGGATGCTGAATGAACACTTAGAATTCTATCATCAAATTATTTAAGCTGCACCCCTTACCTCGGTGAAACTGCAAGCCAAGATATTCTAGCAGAAGAGTCATAGTTTTTTATAATATCCTTACTTCAATATAGGTGGCTTTTTTTCAAGAATCATCAAACCTTCAAATTCCAAATCCCTCAATTTCATTCCAGCAAGGATAAATTCATCAGCGTCTACATGCTCTTTAAATTCATGTATTAGCTTTAGCAAAAGCTTGGCCTTCTGTATTCTTTCACCAGGAGAAGGGTTTAAGTTAGCTTCTATGATCTTTTTGAGCTTTATTTTTATTTGCTCTTCTCTCCTATCCAATTCAGCTAAAATTTCGAAAACATCCATTGTTTATTTTATTAACATTAATATGTTACTAATATAAACATATTCTTTTTTTATTTCAATGGCGACCTATGTATAAATTTCAGTCAAAAGTTGTTTAATTAGGGGAGAATTAATGATACGATTTAGGCTTTTAAAAAATTAGTCAAAATTGATCGTTACTAATGACATTAAAGAAATAAAACATTGGGATTAAAAACCATAAAAAACGGGTACTGCCCCAAAAGTCAAATTATTGGGAATAAATTTAAACTTAAATCGATATGGGATTATTTTCATCTTTACTTGGTAATGCAGGAGCCGTAAGCCAAGAGGAATTAACAAAAAAGTATGGCCAATTATTGATAGAAGGTGAAGAAATAGAATTGGGTTTCAAGCTGATTCGAGATACTTTTATATTTACGAACAAAAGACTTATTCTAATTGATGTCCAAGGGGTAACTGGAAGTAAGACAGAATACAAATCAATAACTTATAAAAGTATTTCCAGATTTAGCATAGAAACGGCTGGAACGTTTGATTTAGATGCAGAACTTAAAATTTGGATTTCCAGCGAAGCACATCCAAGTATAAAAAAACAATTCAACAAATCAGTCAATGTTTATGATGTTCAAAGGTTGCTAGCACATCATGTCCTAAAGTAACTATATTTACCTTGATCCTTATTTTTGACTATTTGAGATCAGAAAAGCAAAAAAAACTATCTCTGACAATTAGTCCAATATCAAAAGTCCTTAATACAAATTCTGATCGACACGATAATCTATCATGGCTTTCTAAAAATCACCCCAATCAATTCATGGAGCTTTTCTTCTTTTTGTTTTATGACCGGGAAGATGTATGCCTGAAATCCACATGAAGCCGTTGTTTTCATGGACGGTCTTCTCGAGGTTAGTGTATTGCGTAAGGATGGGTTCATTGATTATCTTGTCTAAAAATGTAATGGCTATATGAGCGGGATGCTCTGAGGGAAGAAAGTCTTCCAAAATACGTGGAAGGAGCATCGACAGGTTGTGATCATAAACTTTAAAGACCATTCTCTAGTCTTTTTTTTCCGAAAATCAAAACAATAATTTTAAGTTAGACAAGAAAAAGGTTTCCAGAGAAATTTGGTAGCTATACATTTTTAAAGAGAATTTTGAAATAGCCACTTTTTCTTATTGAAAGGTTTTTTTATTGATAATTGACATGTATCCTTTATTTGTAGTTAAAAAATCATATACGTAATTAAAGGACTTTCAAATGACAATTAAATATTTAATGGAATTGATTAAGTTTGAAAAGTTTGATTTGAGTAAAGAAAATCAAAGCTTAAAAAATTTTAAATTCACAATTTCCAATAAGTCCAATAAGACATATTACCAGGTTGCTTATAAATTAGTTTTTTACATGAAAACCATACTTCTTGTTTTACTGTGTTCTATTTTGTCTTTTGGTACTGCCTTTGCAAGAAAAGGTATTTCCGAAACTGAAAAACTTGCTGCAACGGCCAAAGTCTGGGGGTTTTTGAAATACTACCACCCTACCGTTGCCAAGGGAAAGTTTGACTGGGACAGGCAACTTTTGGATCTTCTACCCCTTGTATACAATGCGGAAACCAAAGAAGAATATTCTGACATCATTATGGCTTGGATTGAATCCTTAGGAAATATCAAAATTTGCAAAAATTGTCAAATGGAATCTCGTACGGATCATTTCGAAAAAAATCTCGATTTATCTTGGTTTAAAGACTCTGACATTTTCACCTTATCACTTAGTGAAAAGCTTCAATTCATAGAACGGAACAGATATCAAGGTAAACCTTATTACATCAATAATGGAGGTAAGAATTCTACCCTTATAATTAGCAATGAAAAATCTTATGAAAATTTTGATTGGACAGTAAAGTCGATGCGGATTTTGTCATTGATCAGGTATTGGAATACTATTGAATATTATTATCCGCACAAGTACCTAATCGATACAAAATGGGATAAAGTACTTTTGGAAATGATCCCCAAGTTTAATGATCCAACTTCCGAACTTGATTTTCACTTGGCTATGCTTGAGCTTGTCGTTAAAATCGATGATAGTCACGGATATTTTTCAACTGAATTGATCAATCAGCATTTTGGACTTGGCTTGATCCCGGCAGCTTTTAAGATTATCGATAACAAAATCGTCTTAACAGGTTTTTATAATAAGGATTTGGCAGCTGCAAATGATCTTGAAGTTGGAGACATCATCAGCAAGATTGAAGGGATAACAGTTTCTGAAATCTTAAGGGAAAACTTAAGGTATATCAATGGATCAAATTACAGCACAAAACTCAAATATGCATTTGGAAAAATTTATCCAAGCTCTTCAGACAGTGTTGAAGTTGAGATTGAAAGAAAAGGTATCACCAAAACTCGTAAATTAGGTAGATATCAAAGAGATGAATTCATTTCCAAGCCAAACCAAAAGGATTGGGAAATTTTCCAAGACAATATTGGATATATCAACCTTAAAGGAATTGACGGGAAGGAATTAATGCATGCTTTTGATAGTTTGGAAAATACAGTAGGGATAATCATTGATTTGCGTAATTATCCGCAAGAATTTTTCGGAAACCATTTCAAAAATTTTTTGGGGGCTAGAAACGAAGTCATCACCAAGGTAATTAAACCAGACTTCAAATATCCAGGAAAGTTTATAGTTTCGGATCAAAAAGCAACCACCAAAGTCTCGAAGTACAAAGGGAAAGTGATTTTGCTTGTTGATGAATATACTCAAAGCCGTGCCGAATTTACTGCCTTACATATTCAAAATGGGTACAATGTCACTACTGTTGGGAGCCAAACCGGAGGTGCCGGTGGAGTCATGATCCCCATTGAATTTGTTGGTGGATTCCAGTCATATTTTACAAGCAGTGGCATTTTCTTACCTGATACGACTCCTATTCAAAGAAAGGGTCTTCCGATTGACCATGAAGTCAGGCAAAGTCTTGAAGGAGCTATTGAAAGTAGAGATGAGGTACTTGATAAGGCTGAAATGTTGGTCTTGGAGAAATAGAAATTACATGATGACAATCAGTTATGTAACTTTAAAAACAATAAAATGGAGAAAAAGGAAATAGAAATATTTTATCCAAAAAGCCAATCTGCTTGGAGACGGTGGTTAGAAAAAAACCATCTTTCAAAACAAGCTGTTTGGCTTGTCTTTCATAACAAAAAATCAGGATTAAAGTCAATCTCGTGGAGTGAAGCTGTTGATATGGCTTTATGCTTTGGCTGGATTGACAGTAAGAAAGTAAAAATAGATGATAATACAGCACATCAATTTTTCAGCAAAAGAAAACCTAAAAGTACCTGGTCGAAAATCAATAAAGAAAAAGTTGAAAAACTTACTGAACTGGGGTTAATGACAGAAGCAGGCACTGCTACAATAAAAACTGCAAAGCTAAATGGTTCCTGGACAATTTTGGATGAAGTTGAAGAATTGATTATTCCACAAGACTTGAAGTCGGCATTGTTAGGCAATCCTGAAGCCTATAATTTCTTTTTGGGTTTGAGCAAATCTATAAAGAAGGTTATGTTGGCTTGGCTTGTATTTGCCAAGACTGTTGAAACAAGACAAAAGCGGATTTCTGAAATTGTTGAAAGTGCCGGACAAAGGCTAAAGCCTAAACACATGCGCTAATAAAATTTTCATTCTATGAATTGCTGAAAGGGATATATGAATATCCACTTCCTTTCAAACAATGGACTAAACAATCTATCAACTTGGAGATTATTGTAAACTGTAGGAAAATTCAGTTTTTCCAGAAACTTTATTATGTTCACACCTTTCAATCGGTTCAGTATTTTCCAAAATCCCAGTTTCCGGAATCTCATAACCAATCTCTTCAACATATTCAATATTGAATACAGTGTAATATTTCAAGAAACCAACCTTCGTGATTTTAGAAGGATGCATTTTTTTGACTTCTTCCTCCATCAGCTTCCTGCCACTCTTCTGGTCAAGGTAGCTGAAACCCCAATAACATACAGGGAGTCCCTTTGATCCTTTTCTTATCGAACCTCCCAAACTTTGTGCCTGCTTGAAAGTCATAAAATACGGTTTTCTACACTGCGCTGATATCAGGATACACATATTGATTCCATTATAGCATTTCTTGGTCAGGTAGTTTGCAGGGATCTCCCCTCCTTCCCACACCTGTCTCCAAGGGACAATCCCATTTTCAAGCTTTTCAATGATCAGATCGGTCACCATCTGATAAACATCCTTCCTTTGTTTTTTCGCAATAGTCTTCATGATTTCTTCTTTTAGTTTTAAGATTTAATTATGAAGCATCTCCAGGATTCAGCTGCTATTGAATGCAAGAGGAAACGGCATAAAGCCGTGACGCTGCGCTTACTTTTTATTCCGTTTCCTCTTGCCATGTGTGGGGGATGATATCCTAAATTGCTGAGGAATTGAATAGAAAGTAAAACTGATCGGTTCGCAAGTGGCTGTTGGATTATTTTAAAAGTTAAAAAATATCAAGAATAGTCTCAAGACCAATTATTGTCTGAAATAAGACATTTTTAAAAATAAATGAGTCTCGCTAGAATTTCAACCTAGAAATGAAAAGTTTTGGAATTTTCAAGATTCTCTTAAAAGGAATGAACACAGACTCATAGTGGGCATAAAATGAGGCCATTAACCAAAAATCAGTAAGTTTGGTAAAGCCAATTAACTAATTGACTAAAAAACTACCATGCGATAATTTTGCATGGTAGCTTTATCAATATTAAACCAAAAATAATCAATAACTCGGGTTTTGTACGAGATTTGGATTGTTGTTGATCTCAGTCTCCGGTATTGGGAAAATAATTTTATCCTGTGCCTGTGGATGCGGTCGATGATTGAACCAACTCTTGGTTTGGAACACTCCAAAACGGATAAGATCTTGTCTTCTATGCGCTTCGGCTGCAAACTCCCAACCTAGTTCATCCAAGAATCCTCCAAAAGGGATCACTCCTGAATCTAAGTCAATACTTCCATCCAAATTTTGATAACCATACTGGTACCTGCTGTTACCTTCCAATACAGCGGCCGAAACAGTTGCTTTTGCTGGGTTGGAATTGGCAAAAGCTCTTGTCCTTACCTCGGACACCAAACTTGCAGCTTCTGATCCATTTCCAGTTCTAAGCAAAGCTTCTGCTTTCATCATCAATACATCGGCATATCTGAAAAACGGAAAATCATTATCCAAACTACCGGTAGCACTTGGCTTAATTTGGTATTTACCGATTCTATAACCATCATTGGACGCTGTGGCTGCAATACTTGGCACTTCTTTTCTATAAGTAATGACCACTTCTCCCGTGTTTGCATGGCGCTGAGGTCCCTGAATCCAAGTATCGTAAAGCCTTCCATCTTCTTCATCATAGCTATCTATAAACTGTGGTACTGCACAATTTCCTCCCCAAGGACCAGCCTGCATTCCATAGACAAACCTACTTAGCGGATCCAAAGTCTTCATATGAACTGTATTTCCTTGTCCAAAAATCTCATCATAAGGAATCGCAAAAATGATTTCTTGGTTGTTTTGATTTTCCCAATGAAATACATCGGAATATACTGGGTCCAAAGAATAGACTCCTCCAGCTATGATTTCATCACATACCTCAATGACTTTTTGCCATTGCGGAGTACCTGTATAGACCTCAGCGTTAAGGTAAATTTTCGCGAGGAGAGTTTTTGCGACCCAATAGTTCATTTGTCCATAAGTACTATTTGCGTCCTGACTTAAGGAAGGTAACACATTCTCGATTTCTTCGATGATGAAGTTGTACAAGGTTGTTCTATCACTTTGCTCAGGAAGACTTACATCCCTAAAATCAGTTACAATTGGCACATTACCATGATTGTCAAGCAGTAGATAATATGCAAAAGCACGCACCCCTTTGAGTTCAGCTATTACCTCTTCTCTTCCCTCAGAAATTTGGATCTCCCCATCTTCAATCTGTGAAATCACCCTGTTTGCAGTAGTCACACTTCTGTAGGAACTATTCCACAAATTGGTCGGCTGCCACTGAAGTGGAGTCCAGGTATGCTGATGCATTCTGACATAAGTGCCCCCATCATACCATCCATTTGGCCTAGCAGGTGTTACGATAACATCTGCAGATTCTTCTTGTACGTCAAAATGTCCTTGCCAACCCATCATCAATGCTCTCAAAGAACCATAAACAGGTGCGATAATCGCTGGAATATCCCGCTCACCTGGCCTGAAATTTTCTGCCAATACTTCCGAATAAACTTCCTCATTCAGGTTTAAACAGGATTGCAAAGCAAAGCTAATACTTACCAAAAAAGCTGAGCCTAAGATTATTTTATTTATAATTTTCATAATTTGATCCTTTTAGAATGAAATGTTTAAACCCAAGGTGAATGTTCTTGTAGTTGGGTATTTGTCTCTTTCGTCATTTCCTGGTGCAAATCCCAAAATACTAACACCTTCGGGATCGATCCCCTGATATTTTGTAAGCACAAACAAGTTTAATCCTGATGCATAGATTCTTGCATTTTGCATAATCCCCCTTCCTGGAAAACTATATCCAAAAGTCACGTTGTCCAATTTGAGATAATCACCACTTTCTATGTAATGACTGACATAAGCCAAGTCAGAATTAAGTCTTTGGCCATAAACTGGATCATAGGCCGTATTGAGCATATTGTAGGCAATGTTTTTAGGGTTTTCATAAAACATTCGCTGAAAATTCAGAATATCATGTCCAAAAGCCCCTCTCATATTCACTTCAAGATCAAACCTTTTGTAGGTAAAAGAATTATTGAATCCTATAATGTGCTTTGGAATCCCGTTTCCATAAAACTGTCTGTCTTCCGGAACTGCATCTGTAATCGGGATTACCTCACCTTCCTGGTTTTCAATCAACCAAAGCCCATCTTCATTGACCCCAACAGATTTCCAAACGAAGAACTGTCCAATCGGGCCTCCGACCTCCACACGATGGGTGTAATCCTGTATTGGCTCTCCTGTACCTCCAGCATTGAAGAATTCCCTCGACACATCAAATTGTTCATTGGAAAGGTTTACAAGCTTGTTCCTATTGGTCGAATAGGTGAAGTTAGAATTCCAGACAAAATCTCCTTTTTTGATCGGTGTAAAATTCAGCAAAAACTCCATCCCTTCATTCCGCATAGTTCCTGCATTCAGCATGATATTACCTGTGAGATAGGGAGGTACTGGAACAGGGAAATTGTAAAGAAGGTCATTGACATTTCTTCGGTAGAAATCAATTGCTCCGCTAATTCTGTCTTGAAAAAAGCTGAAATCTACCCCTACGTTGTATTCTAGTTTTCTTTCCCATCTCAGGTCTGGATTGAAATTTCTGGTAGGTATAAATCCCTGAACCCAATTCCCGCCAACATATGCTCCCTGTCCTCTATCGAAATTGTAACTAATTTGAGACAAATATGGATTACCTGCAATTGTCCCTGTTACTCCATATCCTGCCCTAACTTTGATTTCATCCACGTTTCTAACCCCTTTAAGGAAAGGTTCATTGCTGATTCTCCAGCCTACGGAAGCGGCAGGAAAAGTACCCCATTGGTAATTGGCTCCAAACCGTGAAGAACCTTCTCTTCTAACACTGGCCATCAAAAGGTATTTATCGTCAAAATTGTAAGTAAACCTTCCAAAGAATCCAGCCAACTGCCATTTATTTTTGGTACTTCCCATAGCAGCTTGACCATTGGCCAGTGCTGCTCCTGCGCCTAGATTATTCCATGTATAAAGGTCAGTCGGGAAGTTCCAGTTGCTTGCTTCAAATGCTTCATAAACTGCATCTTGCCAACTATATCCTCCAAGAACAGTGAAATAATTTTTACCGATAGACTTACTATAATTTCCAGTCAATTCTACCAGATTTTCATTGTAGGCATTCGTTGATCTATTTGCAGAACTGTTCCTGTTGTTAAGCCAAGTGTCGGTATGACTGAAAGTGGTAGCTCCACCAAAAATATTGTTGTTCTGCACATTGGAAACAAGAAGTTTCAGATCCAAATCATCAATAGGGTTGTAACTTAATGATCCGCTCATTCGCATCTCGTTGTTTCTAGATTCTGAAGAGTATTCATATATTCTAGAAATAGGGTTTTCATAAAAATACCCATCCCTTTCTTGCCAGTTTCCTTGCTCATCACGAACCCTGTCAGTAGGATTTCTGATCATAGCTTGCCTAAATGCATAGCCATCAGCACCTCCCCTAGCGGCTTTTATAACCCTATTGATTACTTGAACGTTAGCTCGAAGTTTGTCACCAAACATACTATGGTTTAAATCTGCCCTAACTGTAAGCCTTTCCTGACCGGTTCTTTTGAAGATACCATCCCAATCTCTATAATTAATTGATCCAGTGAAATTTGTAGTGCTGTTACCTCCAAAAAATGTCAGATTGTGGTTGTGGCTTATTGGCGTCTGAAGCATCTCTCCTATCCAATCCGTATTTCCCCCATAATCTGTGTAAGCAATTCCTTCTTCTGCAATCAATCTTCTGTAGTCATCTCCTGTCAAAAGCTGTGGTCTCCTTTGGATGGTCTGTACACTCATATAGTTATTGTAGTTGACTGTATTTCTACCTTCACTATTTTTTCTGGTAGTAATCAAGACGACACCTCCTGTTGCCCTGGTTCCATAGATTGCTGCTGCAGATCCATCTTTCAAAACATCAATAGACTCAATATCCTCTGGTGCAACAGTGTTCATAGTTCCCGGAATCCCATCAATCAATATCAGGGGTTGATTTGTACCATTGATAGAATTTAAACCTCGTAGATTAATCTCTGTGCCTGCTGCTGGATCTCCACTAGGTGTGGTCACTCGAAAGCCTGCTACTTTTCCCTGAATTAGCTGCGCAGCATCCCTAACTGCACCTTTGACGAAGTCTTCCTCTTTTACACCTCCGATGGAACTTGTGACATCTCCTTTCCTCATAGTTCCGTAACCTACCACTACCACTTCATTCATGGAGGTAATATCCGGCTTTAGTTTGATTTCAAATACAGATTGGTTTGCAACGGCAACCTCCTGTGTTTCAAACCCAACAAAACTGAACACCAAAGTACCTCCATTGTCAGGGACTTCCAGGGTAAATGAACCATCTATATCCGTAGCTGTTCCTCTAGTGGTACCTTTCAGTACTACACTCACACCAGGCATGGTAAGTCCATCTTCCGTAGAATATACAGTCCCACTTATAGTCTTATCCATGGAGCTAACAGCCCTTGCTTCTACTACTCCATCCGAAGATCTGGAGTCATCCAACATGATCGAGGCATAGGTCTGTGAACTTCCAAAATGAAAGGTAAGCATCAGTCCTATGGCAACGATACTTTTTAATTTAGTAAAGTTTTCCATACTGTAATTGGGTTGATATTTAAGTTTATTAATCCCTATAGTGAGACCAATACATCTAAAAAAGTCTCTTGGGATTACTTTATAAATGTACTTAAAACACTTATCAAAAAATTCAACAAAAGTAGCTTAAACCTATACTATATTAGCTCATTTTGAACTATCACAGAATAAACTTAAATACCTAAATCTTTTCATAAAAATTTAAATTGGAAAGGACAAAAAGAAACCTACCGAAAATTGTATTCCGGCAGGTTTCAACCTTATTGAAAAAAGAAAAACTTATCGCTTTCAAAATGTTCATTTCAGACTGATTATCAATTCTTTTTGATCAGTTCCCAAAGGAAGAATGTATGCACCGTTTTCTAGTTTTTCTAACCCTAAATCCCAATCGCTTTTATTAGGATGAGATATTCTAAAATAGGCGTGCTTTGTGTTGGCATTCGCCTTATCCAGAAGCAAATGAAGCTTACCTGACTCTGGATTGTATGAAGCTTCAAGGATATTTCCTGATTCCAGTTTTACAAGTAATTTTTCAGGTGCCAAAAACAATTGCTTTCTTCCTCCCGAAGTCAGCTCAAGCTTTATATTTCCTTCTATTTCTTTGACATTTCCTCCAAATCCCAGCCATCCAAAAGTCTTATCATGAAGCAATATTGATTTGGAATTCACAGCATAGCCAAAAAACCCTGAACCATAATCTCCACTGTAAGGATCAATTGCCAACATTTCAGGATACGAGTGAAATGCCGCTGGCCCAAAACCATCCTCTGTGACATTGGCCACTCCACCTACCATCCCTGCATATCCAACCCTCAAAAGATAAAGATTTTCTGGGTTATCGATATATTCATGCATTACAGGAATAGCATTCAATGCAGATCCATAATGGTGAAGCTGTCTTTCGATTCTCTGAATTTTTCCACCGTATTGAAAATCCCAATACCTTCTGGCTGATCCGTTGTAACCCCAGTGTGGTATGGCTGGCATATAAGCCAAAATCGCATTGAGCGTAACGTCCGCTTTTTCATCCATCCCGAAATACTTTGCCCACATATAAACTTCTTCCTGCCCGGTGGAATCCCAAGGCATCTCACTGCCAAAAGGATAAGCCAAACCTGACCAAACATCTGCTCTTGCTCTCATAGCCCCTTCAAGTTCTTTGGCAAAGGCCTCCATTCCCTCTTTCTTAAGATCATCTAAAAGCATTAAAAAAACTGTTCCTTCCATCTGACCAAACTGTGCATAATGTGGTGCCAGTTCTACCATTGCCATCGAAGTGCTGAAAGCATTTTCAAGATACCAATCCCAAGTTTGGGGAAGTTCAAATCCTTGATGATATCTCAATAGTCTATACATAATCCAATGCGCAGCTGCCACATGAGGATAGTTGTAAGAGCGTCCCGGCGAGTCCGCATGTTCCTTGTCCCAAGCAGCCCATGTACCATAATTGACACTTTTACTGTAAGTGCCAGCCGGCATCTTTTCAGGCTCATAATAAAACACACTCTTTTTCACTCCGTATTTATTCTCTCCTTCATTATATTGTATGCCTCCCCAAAGGGTTTCGTGCATGAATTTCCCGAGCTTTTCTACCTCCTCCATTTTTGGGTCTAGCAATTGCTTCATAAAGGCTGCGAGCCAAGACCCTGCTCCAGCTTCATCACTCAAGCCAGCTATCCATACCCTAGAGTCTTCTACTACCTGAGCTTTTTTCTCATAGTCATAAGAAATCACCGAATTGTGTCTTCCAAAAGGATCTTCTTCATTTTCATACCATTGCTCTGTGGTAAGGAAACTACCCATTTTGGCCACCAACTCAGTTTCTGGATGGATGACTTTATAAGATAATACTTGCTTAGTTCCGTCAAGGTAAGTGATTTCTACTTTCGCCCTTCCCCACTGCTTTCCTTCCACATCAAATGCCAACCATCCTTCGGCATCCTTTTCGGGATTCTTTGTGATTATTAATGAGCCTTCTGGGGATACAGTCATTTCTTTGATGGACTGGGGTGCTTTCAAACGCAAGCCTGCCTTGACATCCATTGGCACTACATAGCCAGGCAATCCAATTGCTACGGGCCTATTATTAGCAACCAAAGTCGGTTCAATTGATCTGAGGTCATCTGCCAACAAAAATTCTAGGCTACTGGTGTAGCTTTCTCCTGGAGCAATTACCATGGAGGTTGGCTCAATCCATTGCTCGGCATTTTTCCATTGCCCTTCAGCCTTGGCCTTACTATGGATCACCCAATCATGGAACCCCTCAAAAGTGATGTTTCTTGGTGTTTGGTCATCTAACAATGGGCTGTAAGCTTCAAAAGAAGCATTTTCCTTGGGTACAACCAACAGAACGGGGGATTTCCCATGTAGTCTCACCACCTGAAGATAACCTGCATCTCCTCCTATATAAGGATCATAGAACACCTTCTCCAAATGAGCATCTTCAAGACTTTTCCAGTGTAAAATATTATCAAATATCATAGGAACACCCAAATACCCAATCTCAACTGGTTTACCAGATTCATTTTTCAATTCAAAAGTAAGGGTCAGAGAATTTTCACCAAGTTCCCAAGTTCTGTAAACGGCTATTTGATCGGTATCACGAAGACTTTTACTTACCAAAGAAACTGCTCTTTGGGACGTCGCTTTTTGTTCATTTGCTGAAGACTCTCTTTTATGTGCACTTGAAAAACTCTTCCAGGTCTCCTCTTCCCCAATACGATACATAAGGTTGATATCACCTAGGTGATAGAGACTGTCCCTACTTCTGATATCCAAAAGTTCGGATGGAACAAAATCAAAACTGAGATCCACCTTTGGATTCAAAGAGGCCACTGTATGGCTGCTATTTAGCAAACCCAATTTGAAAATATCATTTTCAAGGTAGCTTTTCTTTGTTGTCTCTAAGGTTTGTGGCTTTGCCTTGATTCTATCCCAGATATCTTGTGCAGATACTGGAATTGAAAAAAGCAGCATCAGGCCTACAAGGAATGAAAATCGACTTGATCTATCTGTTGAAAATCCAAGTGCTCTCTGTATAAATTGTAATTGTTTCATGCGCAACTGATGATTAAGGTTTTGCCTTAGAAAAATAAATCTTTGGCTCTTATACAAATGTAATTAATACACTTATCTGAAAACCATAGTTTATTACCCATTAATAACACAATATTAACTTTGGTGCATTTTAGGGAAATATTTCACCAAATAACAACCATTTTTAGAATCAATAAACAATATTTTCATTCTTAATAAAACACCAAGACCAAAGTTTTATCGGCACTTCATATAAAAGTATATTTTTAATGGATAAAATTAATTTTAAAACCGAATTTTTATAAAGTCTGAAAACTGGTTAAATCATGTCTAAAGAAAGAAACAAATTGTTCATTTTCTACAAGAAAATCAAAAGTGATCGAAAAAATCGGGTGTTTTCTACACCTCAATTGCCCAATACTAATACAATATTAACCTACTGCTATTATTAATAAGCTCATTTTCATATTATTATATATCAATAAACCACTAAATCTACCCAAATCACCTCAAACCTGTCACTTTGTTCCTATTGGTGGCATCCACAATAGCTAATGTTGACATTGGTTATTTCAAATATCTAGAATCAATAAACACCCCTAATAAAAAAATCATGAAACCACTTCTTTACCAAGTTCCGCGAAATATTGACGAACCGGTCAGAGTTCTCAAAGAATGTCATCAACATTTCTATGACAACCTTCATTTCCATTCCGAATATCAGATCATGACAATTATCGAAGGAAAAGGTACCTATTTCATAGGTGATGCTTTTGGTAATTTCAATTCTGGTGACACTTTTATAATTGGTGCCAACCTACCCCATTTTTTCCGAAGTAATAAAGAATATTACAGTTCAGAGAGTGGACTTCTTTCCCAGAACATATCAATTCTATTCTCTCCTGATGCATTGGGTGAGAAATTTAAAGAACTTCAAGAATTTCATGCGATCAATAGATTTCTGGAAAAATCCAAAAGTGGACTTTTTTTGACAGGGGTAGCGCGTGAAAAACTTTTCAAATTCAGCAAAAAAATCACGAAAAAAAATGGATTTGACAGGCTCATCTACCTTTTCAAAATCTTCAATTACCTCTCTCAAACTGAAGATATCGAAACGTTAAGTCATGTAACCTATGAGAGCGAGATAAAAGCAGGCGACACTGAAAAAATCAATTCGGTAATTGGTTTTCTCCTTGATAATTTCACAAGGGATATTTCTTTGGCTGACGCAGCAGACGTTGCCAATTTGAGTGTAAATGCATTCTGTAGGTATTTCAAAAGACATACAAGAAAGACATTTTCACAATTTCTGAATGAAATCAGAATCGGCAATGCATGCAGGCAGCTTGTAGAAGAAGATCTCAGTGTAAAAGAAGCTGCTTTCAAATCAGGGTATTACAATATTTCTTATTTCAATAGACAGTTTAAGACGATTACAGGATGCACCCCTTCTTCCTATTGTAGAAATATAAATATTAAACACGTGAACTAAAATAAATCCCGATGAAAGAACAATTTTCATCGGGATTTATTTTAAGGATTTAACAAAGCTTTAACCTACAACAACACTGTAGTTTTCCAAAACAGGCCTGCTGTCTATCCCCTCTTGTATCAATTTTACAATCTTAGCCTTTTCTTCACCTACCAGTTCCAACCTTGGTGCCCTTACTTTTGCTGACCCTATTCCGGTCATCTCCTCTGCAAGTTTGATATATTGCACTAATTTGGAATGGATATCAAGCTCCAACAATGGTAAAAACCATCTGTAAATCTCCAATGCCTCTGCGGTTTTTCCCTCTTTGATCAAGTTGAACAAAACCACAGTCTCTTTCGGAAATGCACATACCAATCCTGCCACAAGTCCGTGGGCACCCATAGTCAAGCATTCCATTGTCAATGTATCTACTCCACAAAGAATCTTATAACGATCTCCAAACCTGTTGATCATTCTGGTAACATTGGATACATCCCTTGTAGATTCCTTGACCGCTTGAATATTTTCATAGGGCAAAAGTTCTTCAAAAACATCCAACGTAACATAGGTTTTATAATCTACCGGATTGTTATAAATCATAATCGGCAATTTTGTGCTTTTTGCTATTTCAGCAAAATATGTCACCAGTTCTCTGTGATCTGGCGTATACCGCATGGGAGGTAAAAGCATAAGGGCATCTACACCCATGCTTTCTGCCGCTTGGGCACAGGCAATTGCCTTTCTGGTCGATCCTTCGGCAATATTCAAAACAACAGGCACCCTGCCCTTGACATAGGCAATGGTCTTACTTGTAAGTTCCATCTTTTCCTCGTCTTCCAATACACTGGATTCCCCTAGGGTTCCCCCAAGAATAATCCCAATGACCCCTGCATTAATCTGTTCTTCAACATTCTCAAAAAACAGCATATAGTCAATACTGCCATCTGCGGTAAACTTTGTTGTCACGGCAGGTAAAACTCCATTCCAATTCATTTCTTGTAAATATTTGTTCCTTTTCAAAATTACGACATGAATACCCAAGAAAATTGCACAAGATTAGTCAAGACTTATACAATATTGGCATTACAGATTTTGGATGATATTATTTGTTAATTTCCACATACAAACAATGTACCTAGTTCATTTTGACCGAAAAAATCACACCAATGAAAGACCATTACCAAAAGATCATACTCCTGAGAAACATGAGGAAATCTCCAATAGCAAACTTGCTAATACCGACCAAGCAAAAAATCCAAATTGGAATGTATTTGTTCCTGTGCATTTTTATGATGCTTCCATTTTCCTCTTACTGTCAGGGACTATATACTGAATTAGAGTCGTACAAGGCTGACCTTTCTTCTCTCAATAGAAAATATACCAACAGTTATTCCGAAGAGTACTTTGAGCGAATAGAAAAGCATTTTGCAGACTGGTTGAACTTACTTGAAGATCTCAGATTTGAAGGCCTTGATCGGGATTCTCAAATCGACTATCTCGTTTTTAAAAACAAACTTACAAAAGACAGATACTTTCATCAACGAACCTACGAATCCTATAAAGAGATCATGCATGTTTCTACATTCTCCCAACCTTTGATTGATTTTTATATTCAGAGGAGAAAAGGAATAAAGCCAGATGCACAAAAACTGGCGGGGATTTTTAATGAAATTACAGCCAAAATTAAATCTATACAAAGAAATATGGAAGACCATAAACCATTTGAAAGTTGGCAGAAAGCCGAATTGGCAAGTGATGCTATCCAAAGCTTACAAAGGTCAGTCGAAGAAGCTTATGGATTTTATAATGGTTATGACCCTGAATTTTCGTGGTGGATGGAAAAGCCTTTTGAAGCGCTGAATGAAAGCCTTACTGTTTACAAAACTTTCCTCAAAGGTCATTATGAAAATACACTTGTCAAAGATGATGGTAGTGGAATTATTGGAAAACCAATTGGAAAAACCGCATTGGAAAAGGAATTGGAATTTGAATATATCCCCTATTCACCCGAAGCCTTAATTGCAGAAGCGGAGAAACAGTTTGCTTGGTGTGAAGAAGAAATGCTCAAAGCTTCAAGGGAATTGGGTTATGGGAATGACTGGAAAGCTGCAATAGAGCATGTCAAAAACACTTATGTTTCTCCCGGAACTTGGCCTGAAGACATCCATTTTTTGGCAGAAGAAGCCATCGATTTCTTAGAGGATCGAGACCTGATCACCATTCCTGATTTGGCAAAAGAAACTTGGCGGATGCGAATGATGTCCCCGGAGGCTCAGCGGATCAACCCCTTCTTTTTGGGTGGTGAAGTGATCCAGATATCATATCCTACTTCGTCCATGAGTCATGAGGAAAAGATGATGAGTATGCGTGGTAACAACCCACATTTTTCAAGGGCTACGGTACAACATGAATTGATCCCTGGACACCATCTCCAAGGATATATGATGCAGCGGCACAAACAATACAGAACACTTTTCTCTACGCCATTTTGGATTGAAGGATGGGCTTTATATTGGGAGATAGCACTTTGGGAGAAGTCTTTCCCAAAATCTGCCGAGGACAGAATCGGTATGCTTTTCTGGAGAATGCACCGGTGTGCAAGGATTATATTCAGCCTAAACTATCATTTGGAAAAAATGACTCCACAAGAAGCCATTGACTTCTTGGTAGATAAGGTTGGGCACGAGCGTGCCAATGCAGAAGCGGAAGTAAGAAGATCTTTTGAAGGAAGCTATGGCCCTTTGTACCAAATTGCCTATATGGTCGGAGGACTTCAGATCTATGCCCTCAAAGATGAATTGGTAAATAGTGGTAAAATGCCTGAAAAGGAGTTCCATGACGCTATCCTTCACAACAACAGCATCCCGATAGAAATCCTCAGAATAGTTTTGAGTGGAGAGGAAGTGAAAAAGAATTATAAGACAAATTGGAAGTTTTTGAAAAACCTATAAATACCCAAACAATAGAAAAAGGAGGGAAAAACCTCTCCCCTCCTTTATTGTAATTTAAACCCTAAATTTTATTAGATCTTGCAATTTGAAAGAGTGATCAAAATGAAATCTGCTCTAGAATCCCATCAAAATTTCAATCAAATAAATCTATCCACAAGGTATAAAATCTAATTCATGCAGACTTTCACAAAATCATCTATTACCAATACAATATTCACCAATTTGGCCTAAACTCAAATTGGAAAAGAATGAGAAAATAGCATTCGAATTCAAGAAAGTATATAAGGTAAAATAGTATGATTGTTGGCTAAGATAGCCTTATAGGCAAAGGCTTATTTTTGATATTTTTACATTATCAATCCTCGAAAATATAAAAACAGAATAATGAAAAAACATTTTATAAATATACAATCCCTATTGTTTTCAATCTTTCTAGCCATATCTATAAGTCCATTGGCTGCGCAAAGTGGGGATCAGATCTTGGATGGAATTGGGGAAACGGGGATGGTTGCAAGATACCTATTTGATGGTGATGTCAAAGATTGGTCTAGGAATAACCTCCATGGAAAATTTCATGGAAATGAACCAGTATTCATAAATGACAACAGGTTTGGAAAAGTCATTTCTCTCAATGGCAATAAAGACGCCTACATCACTATCCCTTCTGACGGATTGGCAGATATAGAATCTATCAGTATATCTGGTTGGGTCAATTTACGTTCTGCGGAATCTGGCCAATTTTTCTTTGATTTTGGAAATGGTGATGACAAACACTTTGTCACTACACTTACGGGTACAAAAAGCCAAAAAGGCCTTTGCACTACAATAAGTACCACAGATGCAAACAAAAAAGAACTTGTATCACATGAAATCGACATCAACAAATGGGTTCACATTGCAATCGTCGTAGATGTACCCGGAAAATCTTTGGTAACTTATGTCAACGGGAAACCTGTAGGACAAATCAATGATACTGGATTCAATCTTAGCAAGATCTTCCAAAAACAACCTGACGCTAAAAAACAACTCTATATCGGAAAATCAAATCTGTCGGAAGGACGTACATTGAATGCATTAATTCATGACTTTCGAATTTACAGAATCCCGTTAAGCACTAAGCAAGTTGGCAGAATATACAGCAAAACCACCCAAAACCTGAACGAAGGAATAGTAAACGAGGATAAGAAAGAAGATGATCTCCAGAAATTCCCTGAGTCACAGCAACAATTGTTCAACAGTTATTTGATAGGTGTTTCTGATGTGAATGTTGAAACAGAAATCGGTGAGTTACCAAGATTGCCAAGCTATGTTGATGGTATCTATAAAGATGGGATAAAAGGCCCTAAGGTACGTGTACTTTGGCCAGCTGAAACGGACAATAATGCAGTTCTCAAGTCAGGAAACTACACGTTAACAGGCCGTGTTTCGGGTACAAATTTTCAGCCAAAGGCAATAGTTCAAGTAAACAACCAAGCCAAATCTGCTACTCCAACTTTACAATTGGAAACTTTTAACTTAGGTCAGGTTTCTTTGAATTCGGATACACATGGACATGACACAAAATTCATTGAAAACCGTGACAAGTTTATCACAACATTGGCAGAAACAAATCCAGACTCTTTCTTATATATGTTCCGTAATACTTATGGTCAAAAGCAACCTGAAGGTGCCACTCCACTTGGTGTTTGGGACAGTCAAGAGACAAAATTGAGAGGTCATGCTACAGGTCATTATCTCACAGCTATTGCACAAGCATATGAGGGAACTGGATATGACAAGAAATTGCAGGAAAACTTCCTGGGAAAAATGGAATATATGGTCAATACCCTGTATGAATTGTCAAGGTTATCAGGAAATGAGAAAGCACCTGGGATTCCATTTGTCTTAGATCCAAGGGCTGTGCCCGCTGGTCCTGGGAAAAACTCCTATGATTCCGACCTCAGTGAATCAGGCATCCGAACTGATTATTGGAATTGGGGAAAAGGCTATATCAGTGCCTATCCACCAGATCAATTTATCATGCTTGAGCAGGGAGCCACATATGGAGGGCAGAATTCTCAGGTTTGGGCGCCATATTACACACTCCACAAAATATTGGCGGGATTGATCGATATCTATACAGTCAGTGGCAACAAAAAAGCACTTGATGTAGCCACAGGGATGGGCGATTGGGTACATGCCCGACTGAGTCAATTACCAACCGAGCAACTTGTAAAAATGTGGAACAGCTACATTGCCGGTGAATTCGGTGGAATGAATGAATCAATGGCTCGACTTTATCGAATAACGGATAAAACTGAATATCTGGAAACTGCACAGTTATTTGATAACATCAGAATGTTCTTTGGGGACACCTCCAAAACACATGGACTCGCTAAAAATGTTGATGTCTTTCGTGGACTTCATGCCAATCAGCATATTCCACAAGTAGTGGGAAGTATAGAAACTTACCGCGCTTCCCTTAAACCTGAGTATTACAAGATCGCTGACAACTTCTGGCACAAAACGGTGAATGATTACATGTATAGCATTGGAGGAGTGGCTGGAGCACGAAATCCGGCAAATGCAGAATGTTTTATTGCACAGCCTGCGACATTGTATGAAAATGGCTTTTCTTCAGGGGGACAAAATGAAACTTGTGCCACTTACAATATGCTGAAGTTGACAAATGACCTCTTCCTTTTCGATCAGCGTGGGGAGTTCATGGATTACTATGAGCGTGGATTATACAACCACATTCTGGCATCCGTAGCGCAAGACAATCCAGGAAACACCTATCATGTTCCACTAAGACCTGGGTCGATCAAGCATTTTGGGAATTCAAAGATGACAGGTTTCACCTGCTGCAATGGAACAGCGATAGAAAGTAGTACCAAACTGCAAAGTGCCATTTACTACAAAAGTAAGGACAATAAAAGCCTCTATGTCAATTTGTATATTCCTTCGACCCTAAATTGGGAAGAGCGTAATGTGATAGTGGAGCAATCTACAAGCTTTCCAAAAGAAGATGAGACACGCCTAACAATCAATGGCAGCGGCAAATTTGACATCAAAGTGCGAGTACCAGGTTGGGCTACAAATGGCTTTTCAGTAAAAATAAATGGAAAAGATCAAAAACTTGATGCAAACCCAGGTACTTACCTGACTATCAATAGGAAATGGAAAAAAGGTGATGTTATAGATTTAAAGATGCCATTTCATTTTTACCTAGACCCGATAATGGATCAACAGAACATCGCAAGTTTGTTTTATGGTCCAGTTTTACTAGCAGCCCAAGAACCTGAGGCTAGAAAAGATTGGAGAAAAATAACTTTAGATGTAAATGACATTGGAAATACAATAAATAAGACTGACAAGCCTTTAGAATTTATTATAGATGGAGTTGTGTTCAAGCCGTTTTACGATTCTTATGAGCGTCATTCAGTTTATTTGGACTTCAACTTAAAGTGATTGGGGAATTTTCATGGAAGACCCTAATCAATTGAATAAGATTATCCGCTATTCTGCCAATAACTTAAATTTATATAATTTCCCCCTCATTTAGATTCTCATAAATAATTGGGTATTTATATTGAAATTAAAGGTTGGGCGAGAACAATAATGCTTCTGGCAAAGAAGCGCGTATTCAGATAATATAGTTTAAGAATAGAATAAATATAAAGGCCAAATTGAATTTTCAATTTGGCCTTTATTTGATTTAAATATGATAAATAAACTTACAATTTACCCTGTTGTTTTCTAGGTCAAAAACCTCATTTATTTTAACTGAACCCTTCCATTTTTGCTCTTTATTCAAGAGGGAATCTATAAATAACAGAACTTGTTTTAGGCACTTTAATTTTGCCATTCACTAAAGAAATTGAATTTGATACAAGCGTGATTTTCTCCTCTGATTCATCATTGAAATCCATGTCATCAGGAGCTGTAACAATAAACATCTCCCCTTCTGTCAAATCAACATTTCCAGCCAAACCAATTCCCAGCTCATAATCTTTAAAATTGGCATTCACCACAGCCAAAGTGAGGAATTTCTTATCTTTCGTCAATGCAGCTGCCACATCCAAGGGACTGTGGCCCCCTTCCAGGTTTAGAGGGATCGATCCAAAATGATGCCTGTACATCTTCAACACCAAACCTGTGCTTTCCATCCAGCTACCTGTCTTTGTTGCTTTGATGGCACCAATCACATTGACCGTCTGGGCATAATTTGCCATATAGTAAATATCTGATTGTCTGGAAAACTCATTCAAGCCTGCTGCAATACCAAGTGCATCCCTTAGAAAATATCGAGTTCCCAAGAGACCATGCACATGGTCACCATACCAGTAATTCCACTCATCCATGGCAATCCTCAATATTGGTTTTTCAGGATCTTCGCTCCTCTTTCTGTGTTCTTCTGCCACCTCCCTGATAAGATCGGAAAGCTGCCGGGCATGTGTCAGCAATCCCCCGGAATGCCAATCTTGCTTATAAATATGCTCACTGATGTAATCCATATTTTCCAGACAATGCCCATACATCATGTCATTCCAACGTCCTGGAAAACCTACCCCAATCAGTTCTATATTTGGATCGGCTTCCTTCATTGCTTCTGCCACTTCATTGTGCTTAATTACATATTCCCCAATAGGTATGTTTCCAAGTTGCCAATCGCCAAACATTTCATTTCCTACCGCCCAGAGTTTTACATTATATGGTTCTGGATGGCCGTTTTGCGCTCTCCATTTACCCATTTTTGTTGAGACATCACCATTGACATACTCCACTTCCTCTGCAGCCATTTTTTTTGTCCCCAAACCAGTATTGACAGCGATGTTTGCATCGGTTTCCAAAAGCTTGCATAACTCCATAAATTCATGGATCCCCACATCATTGGTTTCCAAACCATTCCAAGCACGCTCGTAACGGGTAGGTCTGGCATCTCGGTCTCCCAAACCATCTTTCCAATCATAGCCACTTACAAAATTCCCCCCTGGCCAACGGTAGATGGGCGCGTCCAGTTCTTTCATCAATGCCAACACATCAGGCCGGAAACCTTTCACATTGTCTGAAGGCATCAATGTGGCTGCCAACAAACGCATCTTTCCCGAACCTTTGGCTGTCACCCCCAAACCACCATCTTCCACCTCTCTTGAAGGTTGGAAGGAGAAAGCTACTTTGGTATAGCTACCAGACTTTTCAGTGGATGAAATTTCTACTGCCTGTTTTTGGTCTCCCGACAACCAGAAAATTTCAGGTTTTACATTTCCCGGAATATCCAACAAAAAGTAACCTTCATAAGCTTTATCCTTAAACTTTAGATTCCTTTGCTCCAATCCCTGCAATTCAGTGGAATTAAGATCAATCAAAGGTGTTGGATTACCTGAATACTTAAATGAACTGTCATGGCTAACTTGCGACCCTGTTACTTTCCATGGACTATTTTCCGATCCTGGTGCGTAGAAAAACTTTCTATCCTCCAACAATTCCGACCAAATCCCACCATAGATACATTTACCCATGTGCTCAATAAACTGACCATAAATATAGTCTTCCATAGGTTCTCTCTGTTCTGACAGGTCAATCTTGACTGCTGGGTTCAATTCGGCAACCTCAATTTCTAGAACTTCTACATTCTTAAGGTACAAGGCTCCTTTTGCAGGCCCTTCTTTTCCCAAGATGCTTTCTACCAAAAAACTGTCAAAGCCTTCGGTATTGAACTCATGCTCAAAGGAAATCCAATCGGTAGTACCGACCAAAACGGTATCATTGTCTAAAGTTATATGCCCCAGCCTGATACCTGCTCCTCCTTTTTCTCCTTGATTTACTACATTTTCAGCCTTTATCAATCCTGTTACTTTGTATGTACCATAGGGTTTCAGCTGGACTTTTCTATACCACCTAGATATCGAAAAAGAATCAGCCTCAATAGCCAAAACAGCAAGTTTAGCATCCTCCAAATCTATGATTTTGTAATTTTCCTTTGGACTCCAATACTCTCTTTCCCATCCATTCACACTGTCTTTGGCCGACCCTAAGCCTGGGGATAAATCAATGATTCCCGAATCCTTGGGTGAATGCTGACAAGAAAGCATGCTGATTACCGATATTACCATAAACAGTCTAAATAATTTGTCTGATTTTCTTCTCATTTTTTTGTGATTTTTGTGGGTTATCAAGCTCTATCTAGTGTTCATTAAAATTAAAAAGTATTTCATTGAAAATTTAGCACAAAACTATCCATGAATAACACCAGATTCCCAAAAAGTAAAAACATCATTGGTGTACATTAGTCAAATTAAGTAAAGTCTAAAACAAGACGCATTTAGCATCTATTTTGAATGAAAATATGGATAATATAGTATCAACTTTGGCTATGATTGGAGAAATGTACAAGTTAAAAATCATGTAATTTTACGTCTATTGCATATGGCATGTGAAAATTAAACCCCAACAAACATTTCTGTAATGAAAAACTCCTCTTTAATTATTTGCCTTTTTATCATCCAATTACTATTTCCAAGTATCAGTTCAGCGCAAGGGGAACTAGCAGATTATCAAAGAGCCAAAGAACTTAAAGAGAATATCAAGGATAAAGTATATTTTTCACCTACACAGATTGTATGGCAAAACAAAAATCTTTTGACCTATTCAATACAATCTGAAGATGGAAAAAAATATTTTACGTTTGACATCGACAAGAAAGAGAAGAAACCTTTATTTACATCAACTACTTTTTTGAAATCACTTTCAGATTCCGTTAAGACCGAATTCAATAAGGGAAACTTGCAGATTTCTGACATCATTATCAAAGATGGAAACTTTGAGTTTCGACACAACAATATTATTTGGAAATGGAATGAAAACTCTGAAAAACTGGAAAAAATCAGGACTATAAGTGGCAATAACAGCTATTGGGGGAGCAGGGACAATGAATTGGGCGAAAGAGCTACAAAATCCGAAGACAAGACCCAAGAGGCATTTATTAGAGATTACAATGTATTTGTAAAAGATATATCAACTGGAAAAGTCAAACAATTGACTTTCGATGGAATGCCCGGAGAATATTATTCCTCAACGATCCACTGGTCTTCAGACAGCAAGAAAATAGCATTGTTTAAATTTCGTCCCAGCGAAGTGCGAAAATTGACCTTGATAGCATCAGCACCTGAAGATCAATTTCAACCAAAGGTTTTCGAAAGGGATTATTTGAAACCTGGGGATGCATTGCCCATCCGTACGCCTGTAGTAATTGATGTGGAAACGGGCAATTCATTCTTGGCTGACATCAGTCAAATGAACAAGCAATATGCACTTTCAAGATTGAAATGGAATAAAGAAAGTAATGCAATTACTTGGGAATACAACGAAAGAGGACATCAACGATACACTATTTTTGAGATGGATGCCAAGAATGGAAAAGTGAGAGCATTGATTGAAGAGCTAAGCGAAACGTTTATTGATTACAGTGGGAAAAATTTCAGAAAAGATTTAGACGAAAAAAATCAGATAATCTGGGCTTCTGAAAGAGACGGTTGGAGACACCTATACCTTATAGACTCCAAAAATGGCAAAGTAATTAACCAAATCACAAAAGGCGAGTGGGTAGTAAGGGATGTATTACATGTAGATGAAGTAAAGAGCTTGATCTACTTTACTGCCAGTGGGAAAAATAAAGGAGAAGACCCTTATCATACCCATCTTTATAGTATAGGTTTGGACGGAAAAGGTCTTGTCGCGCTAACCAAGGAGGACGCCAACCATGAAATTACACTTTCGGAGGATAAAAAATATTTTGTAGATAAATACTCAAGACAAGACCTTGCCCCTATCACAGTAATCAAGGATACAAGAAATGGGAAAATAATATCCAATTTGGAAGAGGCAAATGTAGAACAATTGGAGAAAGCTGGCTGGAAAGCACCAGAGATATTTGCTGCCAAAGGGCGTGACGGCGAGACAGATATTTGGGGCTTGATCATCAAACCCAGCAATTTTGATCCTTCCAGAAAATACCCTGTAATAGAATACATATATGCTGGACCTCACAGTTCGCATGTTCCCAAGTCATTCAATCCAAATTACTATGGTCTCAATGAGCTTGCTGAACTTGGGTTTATAGTAGTTCAGATCGATGGTATGGGAACTTCCAACAGGTCTAAGGGTTTTCACGATGTAGCTTGGAAAAACCTGAAAGATGCTGGCTTTCCCGACAGAATCCTTTGGATGCAAGCAGCACAAAAGGACAGATCATACATGGATTTGGAGCGTGTTGGAATCTTTGGAACCTCAGCAGGTGGTCAGAATTCTACAGGAGCTTTGCTGTTTTTTCCAGAGTTTTATAAAGTCGCTGTATCTTCCTGCGGCTGTCATGACAACAGAATGGATAAGATTTGGTGGAATGAACAATGGATGGGACTTCCAACAGGTGACCATTACCAAGCATGCTCCAATGTCAGCAATGCCAAAAACCTAGAAGGAAAGCTTCTCTTGATGGTTGGGGAAATCGATGACAATGTTGATCCTGCATCCACCTATCAGCTGGTTGATCAACTTGTGAAGCACAATAAGGAATTTGAATTTATGATGTTTCCAGGCATGGGCCACAGTTCTGGGGGTGAATATGGAGAGCGCTTGAGAAGAGACTTCTTTGTCAAAAACCTATTGAACACTACACCTCCTGATTGGAAAACGTTAGGCATAAAATAGCTTATTGGCAAATTGTATCTTCAGGATACTGTGAACATAAGTAAAAAAGACGTTGTTAGAACAAAACTTCTTTTTTACTTACTAATAATCAACAGGTTAAATACTAGAAACCTTCCTAATAAATCTAGCTTTGGATTTACAAGGGAATTATTTTTTTACCAAAAATTTCTTTCTGAGTTTGTTTTTTTCTTTTTCCCCTATCCCCAATTCATTTTCAAGCATGCTGTCTATACTTCCGTGTGTTTGGATGGCAGTTCTCAAGGATTCAGCGGCCACTAAATGCAAGAGGAAACGGAATAAAAAGTAAGCAGAGCGACACGGTTTTATGCCGTAGCCTCTTGCCATGTGTGGGGGATGATATCCTAAATTGCTGAGGAATTGAATAGAAAGTAAAACTAATCTTTTTCATATGATATTTGAAATACTATGTCCGAAGACAAAAAACGCCCAAATTAACTAACCAAATTGTAATCATGCCCTCCCCCGAATAATCAATCCTGCCAACCCTGGACTGTCCATCATCCTTTCAAGTTCCAAATCTATGAGTTGGGATATTTCAGATTTTACTCTTTGGTAGTTTTCCAATACTTCCGTTACTGCCAAATCCCGTACTTTTTTGATATCCGTATATTGTTTTTCTTCATTGGCAATACCTTCATGGTCATTGATTATCTTTGCATGAAATCGTTTCAGGGTGATTTCCTGATCTGGGTTATCGGCCACTATTCCAACGAACTCCCCAGATGAAAGGGTTGATATCGTTGAAGGTGGCACAGCCAAATCCATTTGGTGAGAATGGCTGACCGAAGTATCATTGCTGTTGATCGAATGGCTTTGTCTTGCCTGCATGATCTTTCCAAATCTGTCGGAAAGCTGCTTGGCAGTATCTCCCAACACCTGCCCCGAGATGATATTGCCAACCGTATTCATGATCACTTCGGCCTGTTCCCTTCCATAATCCTTTTTCAGTTGGCTGTAGTCTTGCACCCCCAAGGTGGTCGCCACCTTATTCCCCCTTGCTGTGGCTATCAGGCTGTCAATACCATTGAAATAGATGGTGGGAAATTCATCAAATATCAAGCTTGATTTCAATTGGTTTTTCCTGTTTACAATTTTTGTAATCCTAGAAATGTAAAGAGACAATACCGCCCCATAGACTTGTTGTTTCTGCGGATTGTTTCCCATGCAGACTATCTTTGGCTCATCGGGATTGTTGATATCAAGGGTAAATTCAGATTTTGAAAGAACATAATAGAGTTGCGGGGAAGCCAACCTTGCCATGGTTATCTTGGCACTTGCAATCTGTCCTTCCAACTGTTCGGCTGCCCCTTGCAGATATGCCGATACAAAGGGGTTGATCAAAACTTCTATTTCCGGTTCTGTCCTGAGCACGGAAAATAACTTGTCGTATTCCACCTGCATCAGTTCAATCACATGGGGAAGAGTACAGAATTTTCCATCTCTGTATTTTTTCAAAAACCAGATCACTGCAGTCAAAAAGTTGATGGGTGATTCCACAAAAAAATCCCCCTGTTTTTTGATCCATTCCCTATTCAGTCCCATCATGATTGTCCTTGAAGATTCAGATGCATCCGTAATGTCGAGCATGGTGCTTGGCTCTAGGGGATTGCACCTGTGGCTATGTTCTAGATTGTCAAAGTTGATGGCATAGAACTTCGGAACAGTCTTGTAAGCTGACTTATTATTGAGCAATGCATTATAGGCTATTTTGGAGAGGTCATCATATTTGAAGTCATAGATAAACATCGAAAAACCTTTGGCTATATGCTGGGTAATGATGTGTCTGATCACAAAATAACTTTTTCCTGATCCAGGAGTCCCTACTACCAAAATAGCTCTAAATGGATTAACAAAGTTAATCCAACTTTTGCGGACTTTATTTCCAAGCTTATAGACTGCGGGAAGGTTGACTGCATATTCATTTTCAAGCTTTCTTTCCTCTTGGGGAAATGTTTCATTGAGTTTGTTGAAAATATCCGTTTGGTCCCTATTCCAAACGATCCTAGTCAAGAGCGTCCCAGAACTCAAAACCAATAAATAACCAAAGAGAGTAAGGCCTATATAACCATACTCCAAGAACAATAGCTCTCCCCTATTATTAAAAAGCAAACTCGAAAACCAATAGCATGTCAAACCAAAAATACCTATGGCCAAAACAGGTAATAAATCAATTTTCAAGGATTTCTTACCCCTTATCCCCAAGATTGAAATAAGCAATAAAAGCAATGCCAATGCCTTTGAAAGCCAAAACTCGGCAAACAGACCAGTCTTAGCCAATTCATTGACAAATTGATCCATCAGATTGATATCCAGTTTCCAGTTTTTGACTACTATTTTACACTCCCAAAAGAAGTGGAACAACAAAATCCCGAAACCTATCTTTCTTGTAAGGTCAAGTATTTTTCTCAATGCTTCTTGATTTTCACCTGTGGCCATATCCGCTACTGTCCGTCTTTTCTTTTTTTCTTCCTTTTCTTTTTCAAATCCCCTGGGTCATTGCCATGTGTGGTGCCATAATCGGGAGTTAAAATATCCATGAAAAAGCCAACCATCTCCGATAGGCCAAAAGGTTTTAGGTTGGTGTCAGCTTTAGCTCCAAGATCCTCTTCAGAATTAGCCTTCTCTGTTTTGCTTACGGTTTCTTCACATTTGGTCTTTTGGATAAGCAATTGATTTTTTGGGTTATCATTGTCAATCAGAGCAAAAGTTTTTGCCAATCCATTTGCACCAAAAGCTTTCCCCAAGACAGATCCTTTATAGACCCTTCTTTCAATATTGTCCACATAAGTGCAGCCATAGAGCCTTCCATTTTTGTTGAAAACCAAATGAAGGTATATCCCACTTCTTTTCAGGTTTTCCAAAAACAAATCAAGTTTGCCTTTTTCACCAAATTCTAAGCCCATCGATTTTTGTACTTCAATGATCCTATAAATCAAATCTTGTTTGGCTTTTACTTTGGCTCTGTCAACCTTGTCCTTATTGAAGGATGCTTTTTTCAATATTTTAGAATAGGTTGGTTTGCTGTAAAGACTGCTGGATTTGATTGGGACACTCACAGGCTTGCCTTGTTTGTCTGTTATGGAATACACCAATCCATTTCCATGAAATTCCTTTCCTGAAGCATTTACTTTGGAAGCAGATATATTGAACTGTGCCAATGCCGCCTTGAACTCTGGAAAGGAATCAAAATGGTAACTGCGCAAGACCTCCGTTACAATATTTCCTACCAAAGCTTTTGTTTCAGCCTTGCCATATTGGGCTTTCTCCAGTGGTCTGTAAATCAAGTAATCTTTTTGTTGGCTTTCTGCCCTTACGAGTCCTAGGCTTTCCTCAATTTCCCTTCGGGCATTTTCTGAGGCTCCCTTTCCAAGGTTATGGGTTTCCAGTCTTTTCCCATTTTGATCAATATTGGTGGAAACAATATGGATATGGGGATGGTCTGTATCATCGTGCCTATAAACCAGAAACGGCTGTTTTCCAAAGCCGATCCTATCCATATAGTCTTTTGCGATGAAGCTCAACAATTCATCATCAAGCTGATCTTTTTTTGAAAAATTAAGGGAAATATGCAGCGTATTTGTTTTCACCCTTTTGTTGAGTGCAAAACGCTTTTGGAATCTTGCCAGTTTTTCATTGGCAGACAATTTATGGATACTTCCCAGAAACCCCTGTCCATGGATAAGGGCAGCATTCCTGTTTTGTACCTTTGATTCATTGTAGAGAATCAAGCCCCTGATTTCTTTGCCTGTGGTTATTTTTGCAACCATTTGTCCAGAAGTGGGCTAACTGTATTTTTGAGCTGTTCCTGCTTCTTTAACACCTCGATGAGGTTATTTGCTAACTTCTTAGCCAAAGCCAATTTTTTTGAAAGGTCTCCTGTTTTGTGAAATACCCTTACTACCTGATTGGCGTTGACACCGATGGCATTGATTTCCTGGTGGATCAGGGAAAGTTTTTCAAGAAACACATCCAAGCTTTTGTCGTAGGTGGTAACCACCAGTTTCTGTTTGCATAATATATCTCTTATAAGGCTGCTCATCGTCTGGTTCTGGGACTGGGAAAGTATAGTCAGCAATTCTTGAAACTTGCGTTCTGAGATTCTGCTTTCTACCCTTCTGGTCAGGTTGTTGATTTTGTTTTCAGGCATTATGTATTTGTGTTTGTGATTTAAGGTCTTTCTAACTGTCATCTCGAACTGAGTTGGGTTTTGGCCATACAGGATTCTAAGATTTTGCTTTAACTAGAACCCTCTTTAAAACATCAGTATCCAAGGTTTCCTATCCACTTTTTGGCTAAAGGTTTCCAATCTAAAATTGGTGTTCCTCTGTCTGTCCTCCACCCTATTGATTCGTGGAAGTAAAAAAACAGTTCTGCTTCTTCTAAGGGGACATTTCTTTCACAAAAGAATGACCTTACCTGTCCAATCGTTGGATAAAAATTGACGATGTTTTCAGTATGTGGATTTATTCTTACCGTTTCCATGGTGATTGTTTAGTTTGGTTGGATATAAATTTTGGAAACAGAAAATGAATTATTTCAGTATTGCAACTGAAGGTGGGGGGAAAAAGCCTTTTTCAAAAATGATTTTGGAGTTTGGAAAAACGGAGCAAAGTAGATAGTTGATAACTATCAAAATGTCAAGTTTTACAGTTCAAAAACCTGACATTTAAAAAAGTATTTAACTTTCCAACTTGGGATAACTCAGATAAAAACTAAATTCTACTGATAATAAAAACGATCCATGATAGGCTGACGACTTTAAAATGGCGTATCCAAGTTTAAAACATTTTGTAAGCAAACACCCAAATCAAGGAAAAAAACAATAAAGATTGCACCTATAGTAAAATCTGATGTTTGTAAATGTTTCACTTTTTGTATGGTTTTAAATGAACAGGGATCGAGGTTGATACTAGAAAGTTGATTTTCAAGGCCTTCTACCCCTATATTTTTCGCTCTAATCCAATTTTCCCAAAGTATTTGAAATCCCCTTAAATACCGACAATTAAACAAAAATCAAAATCATGATTTTTTGAAATTCCATTACAGTACAAATTTAGCCTTTTGCCTGCTGTAGCGCCCAAGAGCTTCCGGCATAAACACCTGGCTTCCCACCATCCCTTCATTTATTCCTTTGCCTCTTGGTCTTGATTGGCAAAAAGGCTGATGCCGCACCATAATCAAATTCAAAACTTAAATGAACATGTTATGGAAAGGGTAATCAGAAATTTTCAGGACAATCAAGTGGCAGAAATCAAACTGTCCTACAGCCACAAGGTAAAACCTTCATTAATGCCTAAAATCAACAGTTCACAGGATGCAAGTCGGTTGCTTCGTGAAAACTGGGATGAAGATAACCTTGGGTTTATAGAGGAATTCAAGGTGATGCTGGTAAGCAGGTGCAACAAGGTGATTGGAATCTGCAACATTGCAAAAGGAGGCACAAGCTGTGTAACCGTGGATATCAAACTGTTGATGGCAGCTGCGATCAAAGGGAACTGTGCTGGCTTGATACTTTCACATAACCATCCTTCTGGGAACTTGAAAAGTTCAGAACAAGATAGAAGGTTGACAGGAAAGGTAAAAGAGGCCTGCAAACTCTTTGACATAACTGTCTTAGATCATATAATCCTGACAGCAGAAAGCTACTATTCATTTGCAGACGAGGGGTTGATATGACCTCTCTTTTTGGTCATTTTTTTATTGTGCTTTATGGGAAGATAAAGTTTTTATACTCGAAATTCCCTATTTTTATAAATGCCTTAACTCTCAAAACAGCTATACACTTTGGAAACAAACAGAATCATTTTAGAAAAAAAGGAATTTGATATTGTTAATTCCATACTTCAAAGCTTTAATAATAAAGTGCAATGGCAAAAGGTCAGTGATGGTAGCTTTCTTTCGTCAATTAGTGATGAGGATGCTGAGGTTATGTCGCAAACAATCCAAGAAAAGTATGTTTTGGAAGGATTTGATCTGTCTTACAATTTAAATCATGAAGGAGAAAAATATCAAAAATTGATGGATAAATTTCGGGAAATAGGTTGGTAAAAATAAATATTCCATGGATTTGGCTTACACTTTTTTTCAAAGGTAATTTGTTGTGAAAATCATTGTAAATTATCGCTGAATATTGTCCCTTTAAAATTTTCAAAGTGATTTCTAAAACAATAAATACCTGTAGGATTTACATAAGCAAGATATGCGTTTTTACGGTCGCTTGTTTGGTGTTTTCTTGTAATAATATGTGTAAAAACTCTGGCATTTATATGAGTGAAACATTACAAGTTTCAGCAAAGGAAAGGTCAATAGATTATTGTGGGATGTTAGCGAAAGCTATAAATTTAGATGAAAAATCAATCAAAGAATTGTCTGAATTGAATTTCGGTGATGCTTCTGGCTATGACCATGGAGCTGTCTTGGTCGAGTTGATTACAAAGGTTGGTGAAACGAAATATATACAATCAATATCGGGAATTGACAAAGCACAAAAAAGTCAGCTTAAGGCTTATTTGGGTGTTGGTTTGGAATATGGAAGCGTTCCAAATTTAACTAGCAGAAGGATAGAAACAGCGTTTCCTGCTCTAAACAATTTTCTAAGCCATTAAGATGTTTTCTTTCTTTGGGGCTTGAAACCTGAAAAAATCCATATGTAATACTTCTATGTGAATTTGATAATGAAGTTAAATCCATCCATACTTCAATTAACTGAAATCAATAATGAAAAGCGAATTATCGTCTCATATTTTATCGATTAGTAAGTGGCTGTTTGTTCCACTTCTTCTGTTTTCTTTTAAGATAAGTGCGCAAGACCGAACGGTGAGATTTATCTATTCAATTGATGATAAAGTTCCCTTGTCCTATCTTCGTGTACTATCTGATGATGGTAAACAAGCTTTTTTTACTGATATCAAAGGGAAATTTGAATTCCCGCAAGCACAAACTGCAGAAAAAACATCCTTTAATATATCGGGATATGGGATTAATGACACCCTGATTTCCATTCAGCAAGTGATGTCTAAGGATACGCTCTTTTTAAAGGCAAAGGAGTATGAACTTCCTGAAGTGATTATCAATTCTTCCCATTTGAGCGAATTAAAAATCGGTGATTCATCTGCTCAGGAATTTGAGGTAGATAAACCAATTGAATCTCATGATGGACTTGAAGGAGTGTATTATAGGTACACAATTCGGGTCAAGGTTCCAAAGAGAAAATCACTGGTTTTGGATGAAATCAAATTTTATGTCTCGAAAATTCTAGAAAAACAAGTTGAGATATCTCTGAGAATACTAGTTCCGAAAGCTCCACAACGCATTATTTCAGGCAAGCGAAATTCCATTGATGATTTTACAGATTTGCTTCCAAGTTCAAAAATAGTTGCTGTGGCTAAACCAGGATGGCAGCAAATCAAATTCAGTGAACCTGTGCAAGTTCCATCTAGGGCATCCGATTTGTTTATTGTCTTTGATTTGCTTGAAGAGCAACCAAAGTCAAAATTTGCTATTGTTAATCAGCGAACAAGTAAGGATATTGATATAGGGTTTTATGATAAAGGAGGTGCTATTGGGGTTTTTCATTCGGAGTCATTCCATCCTGCGATAGAGGTGATATTTTTGAAATGAAGCATTTCCATGCCTGACACACAAGAAAAGGTAGAGTTTAGTCTTCGGATTACTTTCACGTTTCTCAAGAATTTTCTATTAAATATCTAAAATTTGAAAGTAGAAGGTTGTGTCCCTATTTAATATGCTGTTTTTAAATCTTCAGCCTCAAAAAGCTTGAATTTGAAATATGGTAGTAGTATCCAAAGGATTAAACTTTCGGTTGAAAAAGCAGGCTTAGGCATATCCATTTCTAAAACGAGTAATACATCTGTAAGTAAGACAGATGCAGGTTTGAAAACTGGATTCACGAAAAACTCTAATAGTTCAAGTTTCTCGTTTGGAATAAAGCTAGATATAACTATTTCAGAAAAATAAAAAGATGATAAAAAAACACTATTGGTTATTAGCATTTTCCCTATGCCTTCTATTTGGTTGTAATTTACGACAAAAAGAAGAGGATAGTATCAATACACTGGATAAAAGCAATTGGGTATGTAAAGAGATAACAAAAGATGAAATATGTTTACCTAAAGATTGGATTCCAATTGAGCAAGATAATGCTTACTTTTTTGCATATTTAGACAACAATGACAAACAGACATACTTTGCCATTTTAAAATATGATGTGCTCAAAGACAATGTGAATGCAAAAGCTTATTTAAATGAAATGGTAGATCTGCTAGTTAATAGTGATGATGAAGAGCTTTTTGAGGGATACACATTGAATGAGTTAAAGTTTATTGACAAAACTTCCTTTTACGGGGAATATTACACGCAAATAAATGGTCACCAGTATTTTACATACTCTATGGTTATAGAGTACAATAAACATTTATATGAAATTGCTTTAAAAGTCCCTAGAAGTAAAGAAGAATACTATACCACTATATTTCAAAAAATCATTACCAACTTTAAAATTGAAAACAAAACTTTATTCAACATTAATGATGAAATTTTAGAAGAAAGATTATTTAATCTGCATGATTAATTTTTGAAAAAGAGGAGTTAGTAATAAAGAATTTCATAACTGCGATCTGTGGATTAGTTGGGGCTTCTTGGTAAATCTTTAAGATTCAGATATACAGACTAATAAGTAAATTGGATGTTCTGAAGATTATGAATGCGAGGGATATAGATAGGAACCCTATTATATATGATGAATTTAGAATAATAGGACGAACAAAAAATAAGCTGGGGATAAAGAATGATGATTTTTATAGGGTTATTAATTTTCATTTTGGGTGTATATCTCTACTTTCGGATCATCAGGAGAGATAAAGTAGGTATTCATAAGTTTAATTCTGAATATAAGATTGGAAGAAACCTGTTTATCTATTCGTTAATCACAGTAGGATTTATAACGTTCATAAGGGAGCTGATTATATGGTTAACATCCTAAAAATTACAGCTAGTTATTAAAAAGACCGCCAAGTCCGGGTTTTTTGCTTACAGTTCAGCTACATTTTTCTAGAAGAAGTCTTTGATTTTTTTGTTGGTGAGCATCTTGTCGATAAGCTTGAATATGGTCTGATTGTCCTTGTCATGATGTTGCAATTTTCTTACGCTCCAATTGTAATTGTACGATTCAATATCATAGAATTTAAGCTGGTTTTCATCATCAATTTGAATGAGTTTCAAGTAGTGTGACCAACTCAAATCAAAATTCCGAAACGATGTTTCGGAAATAGCATTTTGGGAATCATTTTTAAAAGCTAGGCAATGATAGGGTGTCAGGATAAAAAATTATTCTTAACTTACTTCATA
Organism: Belliella alkalica; assembly: GCF_022549785.1. Classification (GTDB taxonomy): domain Bacteria; phylum Bacteroidota; class Bacteroidia; order Cytophagales; family Cyclobacteriaceae; genus Belliella; species Belliella alkalica. The sequence continues at coordinate 11,604 of NZ_JAKZGO010000022.1, read as the reverse complement.
TTGTTTTTTCTTGGTGGAAACAACAATAAAAAAATATGGGATAGCCCCAAAAGCTTCCCATCTTTCATTTTGTATTTTTCTCAGATTAAATTATTCTGAATAATTTTGATCTCGGACAAAAGTAAATTGTATCCATAAAAGATTTATTTATTTTAAATGAAAACCAAACTTACATCTTCCTCTATTCAAAGTATCATCCAATCTGGTGAAGGTTACAACGCAGAGTTTAAAATACGCGTACCTAACAAATTGAAAGAAATAACTGAGGAGATTTGTGCATTTGCCAATGCAGCTGGAGGTGTTTTGTTGATAGGCGTTGGAGATGATAATGTCATTCATGGAGTTGACATTGATAACGCAAAACGATCTTCTATCCAAAATTCGATCAATGAGATCAATCCCCATCTAACTACAGACTTCTATCCTGTTATTATAGAAGGAAAAACAGTTTGGGTCATTGAAGTAAACAGTGGTTCACAAAAACCTTATGTGCTATCCGGAGCAATATATGTAAGACAAGGTCCTAATACACAAAAGCTCACCTCTGTAGAACAAATGCGCGATTTCTTTCAGCAATCGGATCGCATCTATTTTGATGAAGCTCCTTGTTCTGGTTTTAATCTTCAAAGTGATATAGATCATAAATGGTTTGAAGAATTTAGGCTACAAAGTGGATTGTCAAAAACTATCACTCAGGAACAAATTATACAAAACTTAAGGCTGGTTTTAGCAGATGGAAATTTTAAAAATGGAGGTGTTTTGTTTTTTGGTTCTGCCCCTGAGGATTTTATTGAAACTGCCGTGCTACGTTGCATTGCCTTTGAGAAAGATAACAAAACTCAAATTATTGACGACAAGACTTTTGGCGGGCCATTAATAAATCAGTATCAACTTGCTATTCAATGGCTTAAAGGCAAACTCAATGTTCGATATGAAATAGAAGGTAGCGGTCCTAGAAAAGAGATTTGGGAAATTCCCGAAACAGCTTTAAAAGAAGCCATTATCAACGCACTTTCCCACAGAGACTATTATGATAAAGGTGCCAAAATCACTATTGAACTATTTCAAGACCGAGTGGAAATCAGTAATCCTGGAGGCTTGACCAGTGCAATTTCATTGGCTGACTTTGGAACCAAAAGTCACAGTCGGAACCCCTTGATATTTGGTCTGTTTGTACGCATCCGAATGGTAGAGCAAGTTGGTTCAGGAATAGGTAGAATTAAAGATCGAATGAAGGAGGCAAAACTTCCCGAACCTCTATTTAAAACAGATGGGATGTTTACAGTAATTCTACACAGAGCTGTGGAGAAGACTGTGGAGAAGACTGTGGAGAAGACTGTGGAGAAAACAATAGAATTGATTTTAACAGAAATGTCAAGTAACCCAAAAATAACCATTAAAGAATTAAGCAAAACTACTGGTTTAACAAGACGGGGAGTAGAGTATAATTTAAATAAGTTAAAAGAAGAAGGTAAAATAAAAAGAATTGGATCAGATAGAGGAGGAAGTTGGAAAGTAATTTAGAAATACATAAAAAGGATCGAATGCTGTACCTATATCTTAAATACTAGGAGTTAAATTAGAACTAGTGTATTAAGATGTACAAGAATTAGAGATTATGTACAAGGTAGTATCAGTATTGTTGACAGAGATGATCTTCTGAAAACATTATCAGAAAGAAACAATGAATACTTTAATATATACAAAAACTGAAAATGATGTACAAACTGATAGCATTGACCAGAAAATTCTAAGTATGCAAGTTTCTGGAAAATTAAGGAGTTGACTAGGGAATAAACTAGTAAAAAATAAAAACAAAAGGCAGTATCATCATTTAAAGAAGATCATATTTCTCAGCTTCCAGCGCTGAAGCTGTTGATGAATATGGGTTGGAAATAATTATTGAACAATGCAAACAAAATCCTTCAAATTGAGCTGATTTCCAGTCTAGATAGGTCAATTCCAATTTATCGATTTGTTTTTTACCCTCTTAACTAAACACTACTTTCAATTCAAAAACCTTTCAAACCCAAGTCCAGAATCTTCTTGATCTTTGTTAAGAATTTAATAAATCAAGGGTTAGATTCAAGACACGCTGAAAAATTAAATCCCAAAGCAATGGGTGGTGGATGTCATTCCCAAATCAAAGCAAAATTTTTTATATACAACCAAAAACTAAAACAACAACTTTCAAAAACCTACAAATCAGCCAACTATCCCACCTTATCAAACATTTCACTCTACGGATATCATTCAACAGCCACTGGGCAAATACGAAGCATTCATGAATTCCAATAAACAACTTTCTCAATATCCATTAAAATCCCAGATTTCTCATCAATCAGGGCTTACAGATAGGAATTGATATCAAAGGGTTTTCTCTAGAGGGCCAAATGTTACCTGCCGTTTTTTTGTTCGGATATTTCAATACGCTATAGTTGCAAGCTTTGTTTTCTTCTCATTCTATCCCATGCTCCGAAAGAAGTTGAGAAATGATTCCCTTTGTTTCTTCTTCATCTAGACCTATTTTTTCTTTTGGATCCGATTCCACAGGCTCCAATACTGGTTCTTACCTACAAGCTGAAAATACAAGCGCCATTAAGAAAAGAGTACCTATAGTCTTAAGATATTTTTTTGTTGAAATTATAATATGATAGGATTTTGAATCATTGGATATTTAGAGAGGGAATAGGGCCAAGTTGGGAGATTACATTGGAAGCCGGGTTGTAATTTTTCCCAAAGGAATAGATCAAACTAAAGCTAAACATCCAGTCCGAAGTGTCGGGAAAATCAGTTTTAAAAGATTTATTGGACAACATCTGAATGGCAACAGGAAAATCATTTCTTGCCAATGCAATTATCGATGAAGTGAAAAGGCCTTCAGTTTTGTCCATGTTGAGGTAGTATATTTGGGGATTGAATCGGAGATAATAATTTTCTGACAAATTGATTTTTCTGAAATTTGCATTCAGGGTTAGGAAGTGCATTCTTTTGGATGAACTTTCCGCAAAACCATTCCCATTAAGATAATATAGGCCTATGCTGGTATTTGGAGTGAAAAAATAATTGGGAACCAATTCTCCGGCAAGATAACGTTCAGTTGTAATGACTTCAGAGGGCGGTGCTCCATTGATAGATAGCATTTGCGGTTGAAACAAAAGTCCGGGGTGAGCTCCAACATTCAACTTAAACTTTTCTCCTTGAAGTAGCTTGTATCTTCCCCAAAGCAATATCGTCCATGGCTTTCCTTCCAATGAGAAATGAAATTCGGGTTCAAATGTAAACCGACTGCCAACATTCAACATCAAAAAGCCTGCAGGTTTATTGAGAGAAAATGTCGGCAAAAGTGCTATGCCGTTATTGGTTAGACCAAATGAACCCCCGAAATAAGTCGATTTGTTGCTTTCGTCTTGTGCTTTGCAATCAATGAAATACAAAGAAAAAAGAAGGACTAAACAAGTTCTATATTTTAGGTTGCTAAGACTCATGATAATGTATTTATATGTCAGTAGATTTGAGTTAGTAGAGTTTGAGAAGTGATGACTATAGCAGTGTAATTGATGGGCAATTCACTAATTGGAAGAAACCAAAACCGACTCCCCACACGAGATAAAAAAGCTTATCCATCTTTTTTATATAACCTAACCTAAAAAATCCCATTACTATCAATTGAAATTCCTCTACTTATGATTGGACAGAACTTACTCAAACTCCCAGCTCCTGAGAAATAGAATGTTTTCAGGCATTTAGAAACCAATTTATTTATTAAGTTCTAACAATGCTGAATTCTTATCCATTTCAAAAGTAACCGTCACATTACCTGTTCCCAATGCATTTCTTAACCCTGTAGGATCATCTATATTCCCCATTCGGGTATAGCTGTATGAAGTATTCAAGCCCTCGTAAAAGAGCACAACCGTATTGGAACCGTAAAGCATCAAATCACCGGGACGAATAGTTCCGGGATTTGATGCGTTCATAGGAAGGTTTTCCGGAAGGCGGACATACTTTTCATTTCTGTTCAGTTCAATCATTTCTACCGTCATTGGCAGCATCTCCTTGAATGCCATTGCGGAATTATTGTCCAAAAGGGTAGCCGTAAAGGTTTGTGAATTGACCGTTATTTTGATTTTTCCGTTAGCCATTGGTGTTTTATTCTCCATGTTGATATTGTCATCATCTTGGTTGCAAGAGGACGCACCACTGACAAGAAATGAAATAAATATCAATATCATTGAAAATGAACGTTTCATAACCCTGTTGTTATTTTAAATGTTCTTTGAAAAACTTTTCTAATTTATCAAAAGGAATGACTTCTATTTTATCATATAGATCCACGTGAACAGCGTCAGGGATAATCATCAATTCCTTTGGCTCGGCTGCTGCTTTGAAGGCATCTTCGCTGAAATAACGGGAGTGTGCATTTTCTCCTGCAATTAAAAACACCGGTCTTGGTGAAATTTCATTTATGTAGGTCAGCAATGGCATATTCATAAACGGTAAGGGAGTTGTCGCTGTCCAGGCACCATTTGAGTTTAATGAATTCGGATGAAAACCACGAGGGGTTTTGTAATAATCGAAGTACTCTTTTACAAATTGAGGTTCATTTCCCTGCAATTTCTCAGGAAGGTTGTTTGAGGATGGAGCAAACGTTCCATTCTCCGCATCCTTCCAGCGTTGTTCACCCATTTGCTCTAACAATTGAGTGCGTTGCTCAGGTGTGGTGGCATCAAAATAACCATTTGCATTTACCCGGCTCATATCGTACATACTTGTGGTGGCCACCGCTTTTACACGTTTGTCCACGGCTGTAGCGTTTAGGGCAAAACCTGCAAATCCGCAGATACCAATGATGCCTATTCTATTCCTGTCAATATTTTCTTGAATTCCGAGAAAATCTACTGCCGCACTGAAATCTTCTGTGTTTATATCGGGCGATGCAACGTTTCGGGGTTCTCCACCGCTCTCGCCTGTATAGGACGGGTCAAACGCAAGGACTGCAAAACCACGTTCTGCCATTTGGTTGGCATACAAACCTGAGGATTGTTCTTTTACCGCACCGAAAGGCCCGCTAATGGCTATTGCCGACAAATTATTGCCACCATCTTTTGGAAGGTATAAATCGCCAGTAAGTTCAATTCCGTATCGGTTTTTGAAGGTTACTTTTTTACGTGCTACTTTATCACTTAATTGGAAAGTGTATTTTGCTGATGGCTCTGCAACTGCTGATGTAGCTGGTTCCATTGTTGTTTCTAAGATTATTTGACTTGACTTTTCCTGACCATACGACATCCCTAATGTCGCGAGTGCCAGGATTACTATTAAATTTTTCATAGCTATTCTATTTTTGAGATTAAAGCTCTTGAGCAGTAGGGCGGAAGATAATTTCATTGATATCCATATCCTCTGGCTGGCTTATGGCAAACGCAATCACACGTGCAAAACTGTCAGGGCTTATTCCGACTTCTTCCACATAATCTTTGTTTGCCTGCTGGACATCCGACTCGCTAATATGTTCCAGCAATTCTGTTTTGACAGCTCCGGGAGAAACTATCGTTGTGCGGATATTATAGGGCTTTACTTCCATCCGTAAGCCTTCAGACAAAGCCCTTACGGCAAATTTTGTTGCTGAGTAAACTGTGGAGCCACTGAAAATCTTATGCCCGGCTACAGAAGCAGTGTTTATGATATGTCCAGACTTCTGACTTTTCATATGAGGAAGGACAGCCGCTATTCCATTTAGTACTCCTTTGATGTTTACATCAATCATCTTATCCCATTCATCCACATTCAGGCGATCAATAGGCGATAGTGGCATGATGCCCGCATTATTGAGCAGTACATCAACTCGTCCAAATTTTTCAACTGCTGTATCTACCAGGTTCTTGACCTGATCCCGCTGGGTTACGTCTGTGGCAATGGCAAGCGCTTTTCCACCACTTGCCTGTATTTCTTTTGCCAGCTTTTCAATTCTATTGGTTCTTCTCGCACCCAGTACTACGGTTACACCGAGGTTTGATAAATGTTTTGCCGTGGCTTCACCCAAACCACTGCTTGCACCTGTAATGACTACTACCTTATTTTTAATATTATTTTCCATATTTGGAATTTGTTTAAGTTTGATAAATGCCTATTGCACCTCCGTTGCATGCCATAGCATCATCTTCCAGGAATTACCTTCTTTTACCCAAAGCTCTGTAAAGAGAACTCGTAGGTCGTATTCGGTTCCTGCAGCTTCCACCACAATGTGGACTGTTCCTGAAACAACGCCTGTACTGCCATTTACACGTACTTGCACATCTTCATCAGTGAGTGCCCTGTATTGTAACCTTTGGGTTTCCAAGGCTTCAACAAATTGCTCTTTCGACTCCAATACTGCGTTCGCATGTGTGAAGGTAAGGTCATCGGTCATCATGGAAGCTACAGTATTTGCATCTCCATTGAGCGTTGCTGACCTCCTTTGTTCATGAGCTGCCAAAACATTTTGTTTTTCTTCGTCTGTTTTCATATCAGTTGTACATGAGTAAAAGGATACAAAACATAGGAAAGTTAATAGAACTCCTGCACTATACTTCATGCGCTTGTCTCTGGAAATTTTTCTTTCAGTGGTATCCATGGTTATTTTTTTTGTTGAATAATAATGTCATTTTTTGATTAATTCTAAATCGTCTTTACTGAATCCATCCTTCCACCATAAACTAAATGTCGGATTTATTCTTCCTGCTTCGTTATAGGAGACTAGTATTCTACCCTAGACTGTTGCAGTGCGTCATAGCGATCACCCACAACACCTATTTCTTCAATTTTGCTTTCAATCTCGTTGATTTCGGCTGACGTTAATGTGAAGTCTGCGGCCCTTAGATCTTCCTCAAGATGTGAAAGTTTGGTGGTGCCAGGCAGGGGAACAATAAAAGGGTATTTTGAAAGCATCCAGCTCAGGCAAATCTGAGATGAAGTCATACCTCTTGGCTTCCCAAATTCATTCAGCGCCTCGAAAATCCGGATGTTTGATTTTAATGCCTCGGGCTGAAATCTTGGCCATGAACCACGGATGTCATTCGTATTCAAATCAGAATATTCGGTTAAATTCCCACCCAATAAGCCACGACAAAGCGGACTATAAGCAACAAAACCTATCTCCAGTTCCTGCAAGGTGGAAAAGATGACCTCTTCGGGCAGCCTAAACATAAAGGAATACTCACTTTGAACTGCCGTAAGAGGGCAAATAGCGTGTGCCCTTCTGATGGTTTCAGCGCCTGCTTCAGAAAGTCCAAAGTGTAGCACCTTTCCTTCTTTAATAAGATCATTTACAGTGCCTGCAACCTCTTCAATGGGCACGTTTGGATCAACGCGATGCTGAAAGAAAAGGTCAATACGGTCGGTTTTGAGGCGTTTGAGAGATTGTTCCGCAACGTTCCGGATTTGTTCTGGCCTACTATTAAAAACATTTGTACCCCCAATATCAAAACCAAACTTGGTAGAAATAGCAACTTGGTTTCGGATGGGAGCAAGTGCTTCTCCAACCAATTCTTCGTTAACATACGGACCATAAACTTCCGCAGTATCAAAAAAGTCGCAACCACGTTCCGCAGCATCCCGGATCAGTTTTACCATACTTTTATGATCGGGGTGGAAACCACGACCCGTGTGCATTCCCATACAACCCAACTGAATGGCTGAAACTTCAAGTGGATTCTTTTTGGAACCCAAAGTCCTCTTCTTGGTCAATATGGTACCTATGGCATTTTTTCCAACAGGACTCTGAGAAGAAGATGCATATCCCTTAACAGTCCCGGAAGCTATTGTACCTAACCCCAACAAAGTGGCTGCTTTTAAAAAGCCTCTTCGCATGAGAGGGGCTGTTTTCATATTTTCTAGCTGGTTTTGCATGGTCATTTTTTTTGTAGATTTTCTTTACACTAGTTTTCCAAGGAAACTACTTCTTGTTGTTGTATTCCTCTTCCGCTACGGCTTCCATCCATTCTACAATCCCCTGTTCCGTATTGGGAATAATATAAAGTTGCTGTACTCCTACATCAGGACTTGCCCCGTGCCAATGCCGGATATTAGGGGGGAACTTTACCACATCTCCCTTTTTCATGACTTCAATGGATTGTCCTTCAATCTGATAATAGCCAATACCATCAGTAATAATCAAAATCTGTCCGGATGGGTGGGTATGCCAATTGCTCCTCGCACCGGGTTCAAAGTACACATTGCCGGCAAGTGTTGTATAAATGGAATCTGCTTCCAGCAGACTTGTAGGATAGGCATTCCCGGTAAACCATTCCGCTGAACCTTTTTCACCTATTGGAAAAATGTTATTCAATGCAGTTTCGTCCGGTTCCATATTGTCTTGTTTTTTATTCTTGGAATTACAGCCCTGCCATATAAATAAAAGGAGGACAGCTGCGAGTATCTTTGTGGTTTTCATTGTGTATGTTTTAAATTTCCTTGATGATTTTTGCAGGAGTACCTCCCACGATAACATTGTCGGGAACGTCTTTAGAAACAACAGAACCCGCTGCAACCACTGAGTTTTCGCCAACGGTTACCCCTTGTAAAATAGTTGCTCCTGCACCAATCCACGCATTCTTCTTTATGTGTATTGCTTTGGTAACCAATGCGTGTCGGTTTTCAGGATCTATCGGATGACTTTCGGATAGCAGGCTTACGTTGGGAGCTAGAAGTACACCTTCATCTATGGTGATACCCCCCAAGTCCAGAAAAGTGCAACCGAAATTGATAAAAACGTTTTTACCAATTTTGGTATGCTTGCCGTAATTGATGTACAAGGGGGTAAACACGTCAACGCTTTCATCAATTTCTGAACCTGTGATTTGGCTCAGTAAATCCCTGATTTCTTTAGGATCTGTAGCATGGTTCATCTGCACCAGCAATTTTCTCGTGACATATGACTCCTCAAGCATTCTGTAGGCCTGAGGATCGCTAGGCAGAATGGTTTCTCCCTTTTTCAATCGTTCAAAAATATCTGTTGTTTGCATTGCATTATTATTTAATGCAAAGGTAGCTGCAAAACAGAAGCATTATGTTACATTAATGTCGCAATAAATGTCAAATATCACTTATATTTGATAGTTGCTTCTTATTTGTATGAATATGTCAGTAAATCAAAAAGTTATACTTCACAAAACAGCTTCAAAGGCTCAGTTTCCCGATGAATTTCAAACCCGCTTCCACACGCATATTTACTGCCAAAGTGGAACTGTAAAGTTTGTGTTCAACGACAAGCAATACCAGGGTAAAAAAGGAGAATTTATTTTTTGGCTCGCAGGTCTTCGTGTTTCGGCTTTGTCTTTTTCAGCCAATTTTAAGGCAACAATGTTATTTGTGGACAGTGATTTATTGACATCGAATTTGCCAAGTGCGAATGTGAGTATTGATAGCTATATACATTCCAAAGAAAATCCGATTTTACACCCTGAAAAAAAAGACAAAGAGAAAATCTTAAAAAATTTCCAGTTGCTGTACGATAAATCACAGGAAACAAACCATCGCTTTTACGAAGAAATGTTGAAACTCCAAATGCAACTTTTCCTTTTGGAAATGTGGCATATTTTTGAAGATGAGCTTGACAGACGTAAACGTAGTTTGCAAAGCGGAACACTTTACGAGCAGTTTATGCAGTTAGTACAGGAGTATTGTATGAAAGAGCGTGAAGTACGGTTTTACAGCGATAAGCTGAACATTACACCAAAGTATCTTAATTATATTTGTAAAGTCAATACGCCAATTACCGCTTCGGAATGGATACAGCGATATACCAAAGAGCGAATCATGATTTTGTTGCAAAACAAGAGCCTGAATATATCTGAAATTGCCGATGAAATGGATTTTTCGAGCCGTTCGTTCTTCACCCGCTATGTAAAGAAACTACTGGGAGTTACTCCGAAAGAATATCGTGAACGGATATAAAAAGACTTACAAGATTTTTTTTTTGAGCATTGGCTAGAATTTTGGTGAATAAAGACATACCGAAAATTCAAATCCCTAGATATTGGGTGGGGAAGCTATGTCCGAATCAAAGCAAAAACCCCTAATTACAATCAAAGACTAAAACAACCATTTCCCAAAATCCACAAATCAGCAAACTGTTAGTCCTCGCAAACTGTTAAACTGCGGATATCAGTCAATACGCCATAGGCGCACACGGAAGCCTCTAACCAAATGCTATGCATTCATGGATTCCATTAAAAAAACAAACATATTATCTAAAAAGCCCTGATAGATGAATGCATCAATCAGGGCTTTTTTACAAGGGTTTTTGGCTAGTGGGCTAAATTTTAGCAGAAGTGGTTCTATTTTTCTTCATTCTTGTTATCAAATAGTTCGTGTAATTTTTGTTGTAAAAGCTTCTTATCCGGAAGTTGTGTTTTGTATTCCGAAACCATTGTTGGTGATAGGCTTCTACTCAAAGCGTACTCAACTACTTCGCTGTCTTTATCTTTACACAACAATATTCCGATACTCGGGTTTTCATTCGGTTTCTTTATGTCTCGATCTAAGGCTTCCAAATAAAAATTCAGTTGTCCTAAATGGTCGGGCCTAAATTTATCCGCCTTGAGTTCAAAAGCAACTAAGCATTGCAGTCCACGATGGTAGAAGAGCAAGTCAATGAAAAAGTCGTTGTTGCCAACTTGTAGTCTGTATTCTTCTCCTATGAACAAAAAGTCTTTTCCAAGTTCGAGTATGAATTTTTTCATTTGCGTTACAAGTCCACGTTGCAAGTCGTTTTCGCTGTGTGGCTCTGGCAAGTTTAAAAATTCAAACACATAACTATCTTTGAATGTGTCTATAAGGTCTTGTTTGCTTTCTCTCAACGCTGTCGAGAGTTTTGAGTTTCCAATCATTGTCCTTTCGAAAAGACTGGCTGATATTTGGCGGTCAAGTTCACGGAAACTGTAATTTTCCTGTTTAGCCTGTTTTAAGTAAAATTCTCTTTCTTCGATTATCTTACATCTCGAAAAAATGGCAAGATTATGAGACCAACTTATTTCTCTCAACAGTGTTGAGAGTTTTGGAAAGTCTTTGTAAGTCTCATAAAATTGCTTCATCCTCCAAATGTTTTTATCGGAGAAGCCTTTAATTTCGGGTTCCGTTTGCTGTATGTGTTTGGCAAGTTCAGTCACTACGGAGTCACCCCATTCTGATTTTTCAATTTTTTGGCTTATATATTCTCCAATGTTCCAATAAAGGTTAATCAGCTCAGCATTTACTGATTTTATAGCGTTAGCTCTGGATTTTTTAATCAATCGAATTATATCAGCAAATCGTTTATCCATTATCGAGTTTAATTTGACTACAAATTTATATTTTTTAAATCGGAAGTTATCAATTGGATATTCCGGACAATACTGACCCCTGTTCTGGACATATTGACCCCTCTAAAAATGGGTTTGGTTCTATAATCTGTTAGGCTGACAATTTTACATTTTTTTTCTGAGACTTTCTCCTTTTAACTCTATTCTGTAGGAAGAATGGACTAATCTGTCAAGAATAGCATCTGCTATAGTTTCTTCCCCGATGATATCATACCAGCTTGATACGGGCAACTGACTGACAATGATTGTTGATTTCTTTCCA